>JAOARJ010000009.1 GCA_025210615.1 Candidatus Altimarinota bacterium
AAACTCACTAAAGAAACTGGTAAAACCATTTTATTTTCGTCTCACGAAATAGATTTAGCCATTCAACTTTGCGATACTATGATTGTAATGCGTGAGCATGATTTGGTTTGTGATGAACCATGTAATCTAATTTCTCATGGTGTTTTTGAAGCGCTTTTTCCAAATAATTTAATTATTTTTGATTATAAACTCAAATCCTTCAAAATAAAACAAACTCCTCAGTGATTATCAGTAAATTATCAATCACAATTCCTGTATATAATGAACAAAACACAATAATTAATATTTTAAATAAAATTAAAAATGTTAAACTTCAGAATAATATTGTAAAAGAGATTATAATAATTAATGACTATTCTACTGATAATTCAAAATATTTAATTGAGGATTATATTGAAGACAATCAAACTATAGATATAAAGTTTTTTGAACACAGCAAAAATAAAGGAAAAGGTGCTGCTATAAGATTTGGCATATCTAAAGCAAGTGGAGAATACTTAATTATACAAGATGCTGATTTAGAATATGACCCTAATGAATATAATGATTTACTAAAACCTATTATAAATGGCCATGCAGATGTGGTTTATGGATCAAGATTTAAGGGTAATAATCCTCATAGGATTTTATTTTTCTGGCATACAATAGGTAATAAATTATTAACTTTTTTAAGTAACATGCTTACTAATTTAAACCTATCAGATATGGAGACATGTTATAAAGTTTTCAAAAGCAAAACCATACAAAGTATAACATTAAAAGAAAACCGTTTTGGCTTTGAACCAGAAATAACATCTAAAATAGCTAGAATACCTAATATAAGAATATATGAAATTGGAATTTCCTATTATGGAAGAACCTACGAAGAAGGAAAAAAAATAAAATGGAAAGATGGATTTAGAGCTATTTATTGTATTTTAAAATATAACTTATTTAATAAAAAAATCTTTAATTAATCTAACCAAAATAACGTAAAACATATGAAAAAGTTAATTCTTTTAGTTTTTTTATTATTACTTACATTCCTGATTTATAGTAAATCTAAAAAAATATCTGAAGAAAAAAATGATATTGATTATTTAGAAAAAATAGCAAAAGATATTAACAAAAACAATCTTATTAAAAAGTATGCTTATTTTTTTTCAAGTACTCCTTACCATAATAATTACAAAATATACTTTGAAACTCAATTTGCTCTTGCACCACATGTTTTAGTTAGATCTAAATTTGAGGAAATCCCTAGAGATAGCCTTATCTTATATATAGAAAAAAAGAAGAGTAAAACACCTAAGGAAATAAAAAGCCTTAAAGACACCTTATATTTTTCTGATAAAAATGAACGGTTTAGATATTTAATTTTAAGAAAAAGATGATTCTAATAATTTTTATTTTGTGCTGCTTATCGGCTCAGCTAATTATAAATAAAACCTGTAGTAAGCTAAACACCTTAATGAGAGTATTAATTTCAATCATTTTGGCACTTACTATTGTATCATATTTATTTACCGCATTTTTGTTTTTGGGTCTAAGTTTTTTTACATACCAAGTCAGCCTATTAAGCCTTACTCTATTGTTTTTGGCATTTAATTACAAATCAATAATTAATCTTAAACTCTTATCTATTATTAATAATAAATTATCCTTTCAAGAACTCTCAATACTTCTTGCAACAGTGTTAATTTTTGTGTTATTATTTTTTAACAATACTTTAAGGTGGGGAAAATGGGATGCTTGGGCCATTTGGTCTTTAAGATCAAAATTTATGATTGCCAATTCAAACTTTTTTAACTTGTTTGTAGATGAAATTGCATGGATTCATACAGATTATCCATTAATGTTGCCATCATTAATAGCTAGCGTTTGGAAAAGTTTTAGCAACACCAACCCTTTAATTCCGGTATATGTGGCCTTAATTATAGTTCTTCTGGTTCTTTTGCTATTATTCTCTGCTTTTTTACAAAAAAAATCTAAGAGAATTTTCGCCTTTTTGATTTTAATTGTTGCTGGTGGAACTATCAATTTAGATTTGTATGGATCTTATCAATATGCTGATACGCTTTTAAGCCTTTTCTTTTTAGTACCTATAGTACTATATTCTCTATCTAGAAGTAACCTAAATATTTCATTATGTATTTTAATTGGTTTTTTTGCCGCATCTACAACATGGGTGAAAAATGAAGGTATAGCGTTTTTTATAATATTTACGATTCTCTTTATAATCAATGAAATTAAGCATAAAAAAAATATTATATATTTTATTATTGGTGCTACTATGCCCTTATTGTTTTTAATTTATTTTAAGATCGCTTATGCACCTGCGAATGACTTGGTTGACGGAACTAATGCAGAATCATTAAGCAAGTTAGTGGATTGGGATAGATATGTTTTAGTTTTTGATTATTTAATTAATTTTACATTACAAAAATTCCCTTTTGCCTTTCTTTTAATGATTGTAGCAATATTAGTGGATTATAAATATTGCAAAACAATAGGTTTTCAAGCTATTATAGCATTATTTTCCACCTATTTCATTATTTACATTCTAACACCTTTAGGCTTAGAATGGCACTTAAAAACCTCAATAGATCGTTTATTTCACCAAACTAGTCCATTAATTTTATTTTCGATATTTTATTATTTCGCTTCAAATTATAACTTAGATATCATTAAAAAAATTAAATATTAGCCAGTCTTATAAAAAAATGAATAGTAGTTTTATTTTATTAATTTCTATAATTATTTCTGCAGCAATAGGTGCATATCTAGGTATGCTTTTTACAAAGCTGAAAAATAAAAGCGAACAAAGCACATTACAAGAACGTCAAAACCAATTGGGTCTTACGATAAATGAACTCAAACAAAACATATCAAAAATTGAAACTGAACGCGAAGAAATTCGACGCGAAAAAGAGTTTTTAAATTCTGAATTATCTAGAAAAAATACTGAGTACGAAAATCTTCAAGAGCAAAATCTAAAGCGTGATGTAGAATTAGCTAAACAACAAGAACAATTGAGAAAGGATTTTGAATTGATGGCTTCAAAAATACTAGATGAAAAATCTGAGAAATTTACAC
>JAOARJ010000010.1 GCA_025210615.1 Candidatus Altimarinota bacterium
ATTTCCTCCTTACGCCTTTCTTGTGACTAGCCTTTCTTGTGACTCTTTATTCACACTCATAAGCCAATCTTTTATTTATAATATAATAAATACTTATATAAAATATTGTAGAAATTTTTCTGTTTCTGTCAAGAGTAAAATCTCACTTTTTTTATTTTTTGGTTGACTATTTAAAATTAGTTTTTATATTTAATTATATTAAAATATAACTAAATAATTATGGTTGATATCAATAATATTCCTAGAGTTTGAGTAATGTTTATCTTAAAAAAAGATGATAAAATTCTAATGCTAAAAAGAAAATGAAGCCACGCTAGCTGAACTTGGGCATTTGTCTGATGACATTTAGATTTTATGGAAACTGTTGAAAAGTGTGTTGCTAGAGAATGCTTAGAAGAAACAAATATAAAAGTAAAAAATGTAGAAATTTTATGAATAACACAAGACTTTTATAAAGAGGAAAATAAACATTATATAACAATAGTTACAAAATGCGAATATGACTCTTGAGAATTAAAAATTATGGAACCTCATAAATGTGATGCTATGGATTGGTTTGATATTAATAATATTCCTTCTCCATTAATGCTCTCTACTGAAAATACAATAAAAGATTTTAAGAGATATTTATAATATAAAATAAAAAAACTTTAGATTAATTTCTAAAGTTTTATTTTTTTATTAAACATCAAGATTTTTTACACTCTTAGCTCTAGATTGAACAAATTTTCTTCTAGGTGGAACATCTGATCCCATAAGAATTTTGAATATTTCATCTGCTTTTTGAGCATCTTCTATTTTTACTTTACTCATCTTTCTTTCTTCTGGATCCATTGTTGTTTCCCAAAGTTGTTCAGGGTTCATTTCTCAAAGACCTTTATATCTTTGTACATTATCTCAAACAACTCCTTCCTCTTTCATAATTCTTTCTTTTTCAGCTTCATCATAAACATACCAAGCTTTTTTTCATTTTGATAATTTATATAATGGTGGTTGCGCTATGTATAAATATCCTTGTTCAACTATTTCTTTCATATATCTAAAGAAAAAAGTCAAAATAAGTGTTCTAATATGCGCTCCATCTACATCCGCATCGGTCATTATAACTATTCTGTGATATCTAAGTTTTGATATATCAAAGGTTTCTCAAACTCATGTTCATAATGCGATAATAAGTGATTTTACTTCATTATTAGAAAAGATTTTATCGATTCTAGCTTGTTCTGTATTTAATATTTTACCTTTTAATGGTAAAATTGCTTGATTTTCTTTTTCTCTACCTTGTTTGGCTGAACCTCAGGCAGAGTCCCCTTCGACTATATATAATTCTGAAACAGTAGGATCTTTACTCACGCAATCCGCTAATTTTCAAGGTAATGTCATTCATTCTAAAGCTCATTTTCTTATAACTGTATCACGAGCAGCTCTAGCAGCTAGTCTAGCTTTAGCAGCTAATATAACTTTATCACAAACTCATTTAGCATCCGATGGATTTTCTTCTAAGAATTCCATTAATGCCTGACTAAATACACTGTCAACTATTCATCTAACTTCCGGATTTCATAATTTTGCTTTCGTTTGTCATTCAAATTGTGGTTCTACTACTTTTACAGATATTACAGCCGTTAATCATTCTATAACATCTTCATTTGTCATATTTTGATCTTTTTCTTTTAGAATATCTTTCCCTCTAGCATATTTATTTATAGTTCTAGTTAAAGCTGTTCTAAATCAAGTAAGATGACTTCAACCTTCAGGAGTAATTACATTATTTACAAAAGTAATAATATTATTTGAATAACTCTTATTATATTGAAGAGAAATTTCTACTTGAACGTCATCTTTTTCTTTATCAACATACATTATATTCCCAATTGAATCTTCTTTTTTGTTTAAGAAAGATACATAAGATTTTACTCAACCTTCGAAATAAAATCTATATTTTTCATCTGTTATTTCATTAAAAATAACTAATTCTACTCATTTTGTTAAATAAGCTTGTTGCCTAACTCTTTTTACAATAGTTTTATAATCAAATTCAACTGTTGTGAAAATAGTATCATCTGGATAAAATTTTATAATAGTACCTGTTTTTTTAGTTTTATCTACAACTTTAACATCATCCATAATAGCTCATTTTTGATATTCTTGATAGAAAACTTCACCATTTCTATGAACCCACGCTTGAGTTTTGTTAGAAAGTGCATTTACTACAGACGCTCATACTCAGTGCAGACCTCATGAAACTTTATATCATCATCCACCAAATTTACCTCAAGCATGAAGAACCGTCATTATAGTTTCTAAAGCTGATTTACCAGTTTTAGCATGCACATCAGTAGGAATTCATCTACCATTATCTTCAACAGTAATACTTCCGTCTTTTCACATTGTAATAATGATTTTATCACAATATCCTGCCATCGCTTCATCGATAGAGTTATCAACTATTTCCCAAATAAGATGATGTAACCCTCTTTCATCAGTAGAACCGATATACATTCAAGGTCTTTTTCTAACTGGCTCAAGTCATTCTAAAACTTGTATATTATCAGCAGAATAATTTGCACTAGCACTTGCGTTCATAGTTTTTTATTATTATTAAATTATTTTTTTTATTATTTTTTTAATATTGTTCTATCACAAGCCATATATTTCAAGTCTTTCATCAAAGCCATCTATGATATGGATATTTTGGATTTCAGTCTTTATCTGTTTGTAAATCTACATCAAATCTTCTATGTGAGTTTCAAGGCATTAATCACACTGTTTCATATAAACTATCTTCTTTTTTATTTTCAAATTTTTGCATAAATCAATCTCACATTATATTTGTATGAATTTCTACAAAATTATGAACATTATGAATTCAGCAATTAACTCTAGGTCAGCAAAACCAATAATTAAATTTATATTTTTCTCATAAAAACTCTTTTTCTAATTGATTAGAACGATAAAGGTCTGCTTTATCAAGTCCACATCAAGGAAATAAATCATCTCAAGAAATCCAGTTTTTTCTACAAAAATCTCAATACTCTTTATTTACATCTATTTCATTTAATAATATATTTCTATCATCTACTTTTATTACTATAACTAAAGTATCTTCTAATACTTCTAAGTTTATTTTATAATAAATAGAAGATTCAAATTTATTTAGTCATCTTCATGTATCTTCTTTAATTTTTCAAGATATAACAGTAATAATAGAAGGAGAATTTATTTCTAATTTATTTCAAGAATTTAGTTCTAGTAATTCAAATTTAATATTTTTTAAATCTAACATAACTATTTAATTAAAATTTATTAAGCTCCCTTAGCAGCATTTTCTAATTTTTGCGCTTGATCAAAGGCTCATAAAGCTTCTACAATCGGAGCTAATTTCCCTGTCATAACTTGTGGAATTCCAGAAAAATTCTGCCCAATTCTATGGTCTGTTATTCTATCTTGTGGAAAATTATAAGTTCTAATTTTTTCACTTCTATCTCAAGAACCTACTTGAGCTAATCTTTCTTCTCATAATTCTTTGGCTTTTCTTTCTTCTTCAGCAGCATATATTCTTGCTCTTAATACTTCCCAAGCTTTATCTCTATTTGCATGTTGACTTCTTCAATCCTGACATTCAGCTACAATTCCTGTTGGAATATGTGTTAATCTTACTGCTGATTCTGTTTTATTTACGTGTTGTCCACCAGCTCAACTAGCTCTGAAAAAATCCATTCTTACATCTTCATTTTTTATTTCAATGTCAACGTCATCAACTTCAGGAAGAACTGCTACAGTAATAGCAGAAGTATGTACTCTTCATTTACTTTCTGTCGTTGGAATTCTTTGTACTCTGTGAGTTCATCACTCATATTTAAAAATGCTATAAGCTCATTCTCAATTAATTTTCATCACAATTTCTTTTACTCATCCTGTTTCTGAAGCACTTTGTTCAACAATTTCTGTTTTAAATCATTTTTCTTCAGCAAAATTTATATAAGCTCTAGCTAATTCTCACGCAAATAAAGCCGCTTCTTCTCATCAAGTACCCGCCCTTACTTCAAGCATTATATTTTTATCATCATTTGGGTCTTTAGGTAAAAGAGCTATTTTTAATTCTTCTTCTAATCTTTCAATAATACTTTCAGCTTCAGATTTTTCAGCTTTAGCTAACTCTTTCATCTCTGGATCATTATCTTCTAGCATTATTTTTGCTTCTTCTAATGTTTGATATGCATCCTTATATTCCTTATATAATGAAACAGCTTCTTCTATAGCTTTTTTTGCAGAAGAAACTTTTTTTACTTTTTTTTGATCTGAGAAAATTTCGGGATTAGAAAGCTCTTTTTCTAACTGATTAAATTCTTCAACTAAATTATCTAAATTAAATTTCATATTTATTTTATTATATATTTTTTATATTACGCAAGCCATATTAATCATTTTTTTAAAAAAAGCAAGTCTTTTAAGGGGTAAAATCCTATTTTTCAAAAAAATTGCTTAAAACGCAAATTTTTAAGTTAAAAAGTCAAAAAGACGGAAGTTTTTTCAAACTCCCGCCTTATAATCATAAGCGTCACTCCTAAAAAATATTAATTTAGAAAAATGCAAGCAGCTGGGAACAAGAACACCCAGCTGTCAACACGATCACTCAACCCTCCGATAGGGCCAAGTGTGGCGACAAAATCACCAACATTCAAATGTCGTTTACAATAGGAGAAAGTAGCATCTCCAATGGCTGCAAGAGTAGCAAGAATTTCTACCTGAAAAGGTTCAAAGTTAAGGTATTCCTGCGGAAATATTTTTCTAACAACACCATAGATAAGCGCTGTAAAAAATATTCCCAGCATAGCTGCTGTAACACTTTTCTTCTTGTTAATATATTTTGGATATGGAATTTTAATCCAATACCATTCGCTAGTACTAATTTTTTTCCCAAAAAAATTGGCAAAGCTATCACATGTAATTGCGATAGCAACTAGCTCTACAACTACAGTTTTATCTAGAACCGTAGCCAACCCTAATGACAAAATAGCCATACAAAATATAAACGTAACTCCTAGAAATTTAAGCTCATTTCTTTGTTGGCAACTATGTAACGCCACCATCATCTCAATAACAAGGACCACCGCTACTAAGATAACTAAGTTCCAAACCTCGGCATATTTATAAATATGTCCCAACAAGACCACCGCCAGGACAAGAGAAAATATCGTCTTCCCACCGACCGTACCTTTTCCATCATTTCTATAAAAAAAAGGCATTTTTTTTGAAATTATTCCTGCCCAGAAGGACAGAAAGAAGAAAAAACCTACTCCATAGATAGAAAATACGTATGTCATAATACCTCCTGAGCTTCATTGTTTTTGTTTCTGTTTTAAACACCAAAAATACTATATATAAAAATTATATATAGTCAAGTATAAAATTATTTTATTTTTCTCTATCTTCATAAGCTTCTAAATAAGCTTCTTTATTCGTCTTCCCTAAATTTTCTTTTAATTTTCAAATATTTCAAATAATCAAAACGATAAATAAATATGATGACATTATCTCCCACATTGTAAAAATTTTCGCTATTTGATAAACTGGCGAAATATCACCAAATCATACAGTCGTGAAAGTTACAATACTATAATAAAAATAATCAACCAAAGTTTCTGCTCATTTAAAAGCTCAAGGATATAATCTATCAACAAAGCTATAAATAAATCCAAATGAAATCAAAAACGCTAAAATATAAATCGTTAATCTAATGAAAAATAGCATATAACTATTCTCTTCATTTAGTTTCATTATCGCCTTTAAAGAAACAACATAAATAAATAATGTCGCTGATAAAACTAGCGCGTAAAAACTAATCCTCATAATATTATCAGGAATATGAAATGGCAATAAATTACCGAAAAATACTCTATCAAAAGCAATATTCCAAAACAAAGAAGCAAAAAATATCGCAATATCTCATTTTAATAAATTAATTCTTTGCTTTGTTATATTATACATTCACAAATTATTTTTTAAAAATCTGTATAAAAACATTTTTGATATAAATATTATAAATTATATTTTAATTTATCCAAATTTAAAATTTTCCCTGCTATTTCAACTTTTGGAGCAATTTCTTCAGCTTCTTCTTCTTTATCATTTTCAAAATAAAAACTATTATCAATATCTTCTTCTTCCATAACTTTATCTAACTCTTTTTCGATTTTTTTCATTGCTCAAATTTTATCTAAAACATCATAAACTCTCATAACTGCTTCAAAATTATCAAAATCTGTCATTCTTACAATTTGTTCAATTCTCTTTCAAGTAATTTTAAAAGATAATCTTCATAAATATTCTATATTGTATTTTCTTGGATTCTCTTCATCTTCCTCTCTTAAATCAAAAATTTTTATTTTCTCTTGCTCTAATTCTCTTCATTCTTCATCTAAATTTTCTTCTTCTAAAATATTTATATCACTAGCAAAATTATCTATTAAATAATCCTTAAAACTATCTAATCAAATATCACTAACACTACTAATTATAAAATCAATATTTTTATTAAATTTATTTTTAAATTCACTTTTTATAAATTCAAGCATTTCTTTATCTAATAAATCCGCCTTAGAAAGCACTATAACTTCTCTTTTTTCAGCTAAAGAACTAGAAAAATATTCAAGCTCTTTTCTAATATCACTATAATCTTCAAAAACTTTATCTAATCTATAGGCATCAAGTAAATGAACAATAACTCAAGTTCTTTCAATATGTTTTAAAAACTCTATTCAAAGCCCTTTTCATTCACTTGCTCAAGGAATTAAACCAGGTACATCTTCTAAAACTAATGATTTTCATTTATGCTCTAATACTCATAAATTTGGCGTCAGTGTCGTAAAAGGATAATCTCAAATTTTTGGTTTTACATTAGTCAAGATAGAAATAAGTGTTGATTTTCAAGCTGAAGGAATTCAAATAATTCAAATATCAGCTACTAATTTTAGCTCAAAAATAAATTCTCCTTCTTCAGAAATATCTCAAAGCTCCGCAAAACGAGGCGCTTGTCTAACAGAAGACACAAAATGGGCATTACCATACCCTCATCTACCTCATTTAAGTAAAATCAATTTAGTGTTTTTTTCATCTAAATCAGCTACTACTTCTCCAGTTTGCGCATTTTTTATAATCGTTCAAACAGGCACTTCTAAAACTAAATCCTCTCAATTAGCTCAGTGCATATTATTTGGCATTCAATGTTCTCCATTTCTAGCTTTAAGTTCTTTTCTATGTCTATATTCACTTAAAGTATTTAAATTATCATTTGTCACAATAATCACATCTCATCATTTTCACCCATCTCATCCCCAAGGTCATCCCTTTGGAATATATTTTTCTCTTCTCCAAGATACTATTCAATCTCAACCTTTTCCAGCAGATAATTTTATTTTTGCTTCATCAATAAACATTTTTTATATTTTTTCTTAATTTTTATAATATACATCTAAATTTATGCGTATTTTATACAATTTTTAAAAAATAGCAAAAAATAAAAAAACTCTAGTTATTTTTAGAGTTTTATCTAATCATCCGTTCACTATGATTACTTCTTCTTTCATTAATATCTGTTGTTCATCATCATTGGCAAACTGCTCAAGTTGTATCCCAAGGAGAAGACCAACCACAGTTGCTTACCCATCACCATCACCAAGATTCTGTAACCCATCAAGTAGTGTGATCTCTTGTAAAACAGTTTCAAGCGGCCCAAGCATCACGATCTTTATCTGTTGTTGACAATTGAACTCAGTTCGTGTATCCTCAATTATAGAAAAAATTTCACCAAGTTAATGTATAATTAGCTCACTCATTCAAAGTAAAAGCTCAGCTTGCTGTTCTATCTTTTCAAGATGTATCAACACATTTTACCATAAGCTCAGAAGTTCACATTTTATTCCAATATTTAATTCAAAGCCATCAATTTTTATCAGAATCCGAGCCTTGATCAGTAGTTCAAGCTATAACCTGCGCTTCAGTCGCTGATATTCAAGCTATATTCCTAACTCAATTTACAACTCTAGTCCAACCTCATCAAGCAGTCGTCATATCACAATAAACCTCAAAAGCACTTCAAGAATATCAAGTCGGTTTAATAAAATATTTTCAATCTTTATTTAAATAAGAACTTTTAGTGTCCAAAATATTTTTACAGCTTGTTCAAGGATTTTCTTGCGTTCAATATTCTACATCTCACAAACATTTTCAACTATTATCACAAATTTTTCAAGTTACATATAATTTTCAATCTAACTTAATGTCACTTCAAGATACATCTATTTTATTAGTTAGATTAGAAATATTTGTCCAAGTAGAATTATCTAATACTTCTCAAGAATTTTTAGTAATAGTAATAGCACTAATAAAATTAGCTAAATATATTCAACTTAATAATATTGATAAAGTTAAAATGAATTTTTTCATAATTTTCTAGAAATTATTTAATATTTAATAATTAAAGTGATTATAACTATTTTTATACTAAAAATCAAATTTTTTAAAAAATATAAATTTGACAAAATAAAAACTCTAGTACTTAACTAAAGTCTTTATTATTTTATCTTTCTAAATACATCATATTTACTACTTCTCATCTTGTTAATTGTTTATTCGGTTCAAATTTATTATCACTATACTCTAATAATTCATTTTCAACAGCGTATACCACATATGGATAATACCAAGCTGATGACTCTACATCTGTTACACTTATTTTTCTTTCAGCATATTTATCCATTGAAATTCATTTCGCCTTTAATAATAATTTAAGACCTTCTATTCTTGTTAAATTATTATTTGGATTAAATAATTTATTTTTTAGACTAAGAATATTCATTTCAACGAATTTATTTACATATTTTAGTTGCCAAGAATCAACTCATACATCACCAAAATATTGTTTTGTATCCTTAGAAGTTCATAAATTTAATCATACTGATAACATTTTTAAATTTTCTACTCTTGAAATATTATTTTCAGGTTTAAATGTTCAATCACTATAACCAGCAATTAATCCTCGTTCTCTAAAATATTCGATAGAATAATAATATTTATAATCTTTGTTTATATCTGTAAATTTTGGAGTTTCTTTTTTATCTTCATCTTTATTATCACTATTATTTTGATTATTATTTGTTTCTTCTGTTTTTGCTGGCTCAGTTGGCTTCTCTGGAGCACTATTAAATTCTATTTTTTCTTCATCATCTTTTTTAATTTCTTCTTCTGTTTTATCTACTTCATCAAGCAAACTAACAGTATCATAAGAATTTATATTAAGTGTTCAAGTAAAATTACTTAAACTTCCTCAGTTACTAGAAACGACATTTTCATTATCATCAACATCAGCAATAGTAACTTTTTCTTCTTTCTTTATCACAATTTCTTCATGAGCTTTTTCATCCTCTTTTTGCCCACTGCTTTCTTTATTATTATCACTATTATTAGTATTATCTTGATTATTTTTTGAATTATCAGAATTATTATCTGGTTTATCTATACTACTAACTATTTCATTACTATCCTTAGTATCACTAGTATTATCAGAATTATTTTGATTATTATTTTCTTCTGGCTTTTCTATTACAACAGAAATATTATCTGAACTATCTGTCGCCACGCTATTATTTTGGTATTTATAAATAAAATTTATCGGATGAATTGTATATTTCATAGCATTCTCTTTTCATACTCAAGCGTTTATTCAACCATAAAAACTCACTCCTGCATCACGAGTATCTTGACTCGAAAATGGCCAGTATAAATGATAAGGCGCGTTATCTACATCAATTTGAAAATGCAGATGAGAACCTGTTGAAGTACCTCAAGTGTTTCACACTGTTCAAATCATTTCTCCTCTAGAAACTTTATCTCAAGCGCTTACTTCTCTAGAATTCAAATGAGCATATCAAGAAAATAAATTTACTGTTTTTCAATTATAATTCACATTTTCATGTCTTACAACTATCACATTACCATATCAAGATGCTTGATAATCAGATAAAACTACAACGCCGTTTGCAATAGATTTCACAGGAGTTCAAATAGGAGCTTTTATATCAACAGCCAAATGACTACCAGCATATTCTTTATAATCAGACTTATAAGTCCCCATATATGGCGTTGTATAAATAAGTTTTGCTATTTGAGCTTCTTTATAAGCATCACTTCAAACAGTTAAATTATCTAAATTTTTTCAAAAAACATTAGGGTCATATTTTGGAATATCAATAAATTTATTGCTATCAATTTCACTAAAAGTCAAAGTTCTATCAGTCATAACTCTATAATCAGGTACCATACTAAATGGCATAACAGTACCATCAAAAGGATCAGCTTTTGTCGTTACATTTAAGACAGATGTATAAAGTGGAGAACCTGTTATTCCAAATAAATAAACCAAAACAAGTCAAATATTGACTATCCAAGGAGTTAAATAATGTTTTTCTATAAATCCAATTTTCTTCATAATTTTGTTTTTATTTTTATTATTTTATTCATAATATCATAAATTTTAAAATAAAACAAAATTCAAGCGCACTTTTTTATAAAAATTATTTTTAAACAAAAAAATAGCCTAGTTAAGACTATAAAAATTAATATTAAAACTCAAATTTAACTCAAGTTTCAGTATTATAATCTCATTTAAATATTAAAGTGTTAATATGTTTTTTCTCTCCTGCTTTTAATTTAATAGGAATTGTCACATATTGATATTGAGTATAAGAATCAATAATTTCTCACCTATGCGTATCATTTATACGAAATTTTTTAAAATAATTAACTTTTTTTCATATATCAAGCTGTTCTCAATCTATTCTAACAGTAAAAACAATTGCTCATAAAGATTCATCAAAAATTGCTAACTTAGGAAATTTTTCAAGATCAGTAGCACTTTGATAGTTACAAAATTGCTCATCATTATATGGATAAAATCTTATTTCTCACTTTATGTCCCTATCAATAGCATTTTCTATATCAAAATCTATTATTTTTTTATTATATTTTAAACCAACATCATCATACTTTGTACCCAAATAATACTCTTCTAAAAGTTTATCATCTTCAATATACTCTTTTATTCTAAGAACATCTTCTCTAAAAAAAATAAACAACTCTTTATTATCAAATAATTCTTTCACTTTATTTTGTCAAAACTCTTGTAATAATTTTTTTAATAATTCAGGTTGTTTATTTATAGTCGGTTCTCCTCTACCAAAATCTTTGAAATCAGTATAACGAGAATTACTTATTTTTACATTTCATTTTAATCATCAAAATGGTTTTACAACAATATTATCAAAATTTTGTCTACACCAATCATAATCTAATTCATCCAGTTTTTCTTTACTTTCAGCAATAATATTATTATTCATTGATAAAAACAAACAAGAAATTATAATAAAACTAATGATTTTTTTCATAAAATTTTAATTAGATAAATAAAATATTAAAATCATTTTAATTAAAATACACAAAAATACAAATTTAAATTTGACTTATCTAAAATAATATATACACTTTTTACGCGATTTTATTTTTCAATACACAATAAAAAAACAAAAAAAGGATTAAAAAAAGTTGAAAAAATTTACTATAAACTTATTTTTGGTATTGGCACTGTTGTTACCGCTAAAAGCTATGGCTCAAGAAGTTGGTTTAACTATGATGACAGATGAAGAGTTAAACTATCCAATGGCTACATCATACTTTATGTATGAAATCGGCAGTAACTGGGGAAAATTTGTAATTAACAATGAAGAAACTAGTTATGGTGATTTCATTGATTACCTCAGCTACGGCGACTTCATCTACAAAGTAGATGAATATGGATATCTTCGCGGCCATACTGATGTCGTTTTTACTCAATTAGAAGAAATTCCTGGAGGAAAAAAAGGAAACTATTTCAGAATTGGAACAGAAGATGAAGACACTGGACAATGCGCAGCATTAGTGAAAGGACTTGTTCCTAAATTAAATTGTTATACTGGCAATTGGGTTCCTGGTGTACGGGTTCCGGAAAAAAAATACTTAAAGCACTGGGTTCCTGGAATGGCCATTGGTAAATTTGACGGCTATTCAAACTATCAGTCTAATCCAAACCCCCACTCTGCTTTAATCATAAAAGTTGACCAAGACCATGGAACTATTACCGTTTTGGAGCAAAATTATGATTATGGAATACATAAGGCCAACTTCCGAACTCTGAATTTCACAAGCACAAGTGACTACGGAAATATCACTAAATATAATGCAATAGATATACGAAAATAAAAACAAAAAAATTGAAAATAAAATCGTCATTAGAACTCATAGCAATATGGGTTCTTTTCAAAAATATTTATTTTTTATTAATCTTCTCTAAAATAAATTTCTTTAAATTTTCTTTAAAAACTTCTTTATCAAAATTCTCAGCGTGCTTTCTAATCTCATTAGAATCAAAATCTAATTTTTCAAAATCTTCTATTTTTTTATTTAAACTTTCTGAAGTTTGCTCACCAAAAAATACTCAAGTTTTATTCTCCACAACCGTTTCTAATCCTCATCACTTCCCATAAGCTATAATAGGTGTCCCTGTCGCCATTGCCTCAACTGGTACAAGTCAAAAATCCTCCTCAGGCGGGAATAAAAATGCCTTTGCTTCACCATATAATTTTATTAATTTTTCTCTACTCGGATTAAAAATCCATTCTATATTTTCTTTGCTTTTCCCTTTTAATTCACGATATAATTTATTATCCGTATTTGTACATAATATTAGTTTTTTAGAGTTTTTATTAAAAGCATCAACTATTAAATCGAATTTTTTATACGGAATACATCTTCAAACATATAGATAATAATCGGCTTTGTTATTACAAAATTTAAATTCGCTTAAATCTAAACTAGGATAAATTACATTGGCTTTTCTTTTGTAATATTTATTTATTCTTGAAGCCGTATTTTTTGAATTCGCAATAAAATAATCAGGGCGAAAACTAGCCACTAAATCCCATTTTCTAAGGTTATGGACAAGCTTTGGCATCAGCCATTTTCATAAAAAATTCAATATTCAAAACTCCATCATATTCAAATACTCGTGATAATGACTCCAAAAATATCTCGTAGGCGTATGACAATAACAAATTTGCAAAGTTTCTGGCTTTGTAATCACGCCTTTACTCTCCGCACTCGTAGAAGTTATAACAACATCATATTCACTTAAATCAAAACTTTCAAACGCCCTAGGACGCAAAGTAAGCGCTAATTTATGGGATTTATTTAAAAAAGGTATTTTTTGAATAAAACTTGTTTTTATATTTTTATTCTCAAACACTTTATGTTTACTAAAAAACACTGACGTATAAATATCGGCTTTAGGAAAGGCTTCCATAATATGACTAAGGACTAATTCCGCTCCTCCGAAATCTTTTATCCAATCAGCGACTATCGCTATTTTCAGTTTTTGTAAATCTTCTATTTTTTCTACTTTTTTCATAAAATTCTATAAAAAATAATCTAAAAATACTAAAATATTAAAGAAAAATTAATAATTATACTAAAAATTTATTGTTTTTTTTAAAAAAAGCAATATAAATATAGTATAAAAATAAAATTTTTACTAAAATATAAAATAAATTGCTAAATTATGAAGATTTTTTGAATAGAAATGTCAAAATTAAAATACACTAATTTTCTTAAAGAAATAACTGAAAACAATAAAGATAATTCACAAAAAATTATTTTCACACCAAATCCAGAAATCCTTCTTGATAGCCTTACTGATGATAATTTTAAGCAAAATTTATTAAAAGCTGATTATCTGACACCAGACTGAATTTGATTATATTTAGCTTATCAAATATTAGATAATAAACATAATAAATTTATTAATTTTCTTCTTCTTCCATATTATATTTTAAAATTATTTCTCGCTACTGATAGCCTTTACAATAAATATTGAGATAGAATTTGTTGAAGTGATTTAACTAATGATTTATTAGATTATGCTGAAAAAAATAGTCTAGAAATAGCTATACTAGATTTATATAATCCTACTGATAAAAACAAAGTTGAAAGTCAAAAAACATTAATAGAAAAGCTAAATAAAAAATTTAAAAATATAAAATTTAATCTAATTATTTATAGAAATAATAATGATGAAGTTATAAAAATTTTGAACAATCAAAATAATTTCGCCTTACTTGCAACACTATGATGAAAAAAGCAAGAACAAGCCATTATTGATATATTACCTCATACAAAAATTTCACTTGGGTTAGGTATCGGCTCTAGTATTGATTATCAAATTTGATTCCAAAGAAGAGCCCCAAAACTAATGAGAAGTTTATGATTAGAATGGCTTTATAGACTTATTATGTGACCACAAAAAATAAAAAGATTAAAAAGAATTTATAACGCAACATTTAGATTTATATATAATATTTTTAGAAGTAAATAGTAAAAAATTTGACTTAGAACTCCAAAAGTGTTAAAATAAGCCCAAGTAGAAAAAATTATTATTTTTCTCAAATATAATATATCTTTCAAAATAATGATTAGACTTGATAGCCTAGATTTATCCCTTGATAAAAAGGAACACATAAGGCGTCTAGCTGCAGATTTAACAAATATTCACCTTGACTTTGAATATGTTTCTGATTTCAAAAATACAAAAGAATTAAGAGATTTTGTAAGTGCTTTAACTGAGCTTGTAGGTATGCCAAAAATGTGGAGAAATAGGTTTGTTTTGGTTACTGATGAAATGAATAATAATGCCATAGAATATGGTAGTAGACCGGAAGATACAAATAGAATCACTTTTAAAGTTATCAAAAGATGAAAAAATATCAAAATGTTTGTAGAAGTAGAAGATACAGGAAGATGAAAAGCACCAAAAACAGCAGATCAAATGTATAAACTAAAAGATGAAAAATTAAAAATATGATTTGATAGTAGAGATATTTGAATAAGATGAAGATGACTATTTTTAATTACAAGAGGAACTGTTGATAAATTATATTTCGAAGATTCTGAAAAATGAGGACTTATTGTCTGAGTTGAAAAAGATATCATCCTAGAAGATTGAGATTTACAAGAAGTAGCTTAGATAAGCTGCTTTTTATTATTTTTAATTTTAAATTTTATTTTAAAAATTTTTCTATATAATAGATTTAGAAATTAAATTTTAGTTATTAATTTTTCGGTCTATGTGTGGAATATTTGCGTATTTATGAGATAAAGAGGCTACGCCTTATTTATTAAATTGACTTAGAAGTTTGGAATATAGATGATATGATTCTGCCTGAGTTTGCGTGATAAATAATGAAAAAAATATTTATCTGAAAAAAGCAACTTGAAGAGTTTCAAATCTAGCTAGTAAAATACAAGGTGAAAATAAAAACTTAAATAATTTTAATACTTGAATAGCTCATACACGCTGGGCTACTCACTGAAAAGTTACAGAAAATAATACGCATCCACATTTTAGTAATAACGATAGATTTTATGTCGTTCATAACTGAATTATAGAGAACTATATCGACCTAAAAAAAGAGTTAGAGAAAAAATATGACTTTTATAGTGATACTGATACAGAAGTTGTAGCTAAACTATTTGAAGATTTATTTGAAAAAGATTTAGTTACTACTCTGAAAAAAGTTTTAAATAAAATAGAGTGAGCTTACGCTATTGCTGTAATGGATAAAGAAAATCCTTTTGAAATAGTTTGAGCGAAGTTATGAAGTCCATTGGTTGTCGGAATCTGAATCTGAGAATTGTTTATTTCTAGTGATAGTAATGCGCTAAAATGAATAACTAAAGAATTTATTTCTTTAGAAGATAATGAATATGTCGTGATAAATAATACTGGTTATCACATTTATTCTGGTGAAGAAAAATTAAATAAAAAATCTGAAGAGATTGAACACAATGAAGATGATGATAAATTATGAAATTTCACGCATTATATGGAAAAAGAAATTTATCAAATGCCTGAAGTTTATGGGAATGCTATTAGCTGAAAAGTAAATTTTGAAGAGCATACAATTTGGAGTAATACTCTTGAAAAATTATGAAATTTGGATTTTGAAAAAATAGAAATTATCGCTTCTGGGACAAGTTATTATTCAGCTTGAGTTGGGGCTGGATACTTTGAAGAATTATCAGGAATCCCTACGACAATACACGTTTCTACGGAATTTAAATACAAAAGACATTTCATAGATGATAAAACACTTTATATTTTTATCTCACAATCTTGAGAAACAGCGGATACTAGAGATTGTTTAAAAATAGTTAAAGAAAGATGAGGACACACTTTCGGATTAGTAAACGTAGTTGGCTCAACTATCGCAAGACTAACAGATATGTGACTTTATACTCACTGTTGAACAGAAATCTGAGTAGCTTCTACTAAAGCGTTCACTTGAAACTTAGCCGTGCTATTATTAATGGCTTTGCATTTATGAAACAAAAGAGATTTAGACTATAATAAATATAGAGAAATTTTATCAGAGATGGAAAGTTTACAAGACAAAATGACAAAAGTTTTGGCTAACGCAAATAAAATAAAAGCATTAGCTGAAAAATACAGTAAATATAAAAATATGTTTTACTTGTGAAGAAACTTACTTTTTCCTATCGCATTAGAGGGTAGTTTAAAACTAAAAGAAATCACTTATCATCATAGTGAAGCATATCCATCAGGAGAATTAAAACATTGACCATTAAGTTTAGTTGATGAAAATTTCCCTGTTGTATCTATAAATCCTACTTGAAAATTTTATGAAAAAAATATCTCTACAATGAAAGAAGTTAAAGCTAGAGATTGAATAGTTATCTGAGTAGTAAGCGAAAATGATGAAAATAAAAATTTATATGATGATGTTATTGAAATACCTAATACAAGCTTAGAGTTAACTCCTTTCACTATTTCTATAGCATTAGATTTATTTGCTTATTTTACAGCAAATCACTTATGAAGAGAAATTGATAAACCTAGAAATTTAGCAAAAAGTGTTACAGTTGAATAATTCACATAAAAAACTGAATCCCCGTAAGTGTTTGTCTCACCTACGGGGATTAATCAGGAGTGGAAACGAAACATCTAAGCAAGAGTAAACTCCCCACTTTGATTTTCAAAAAGTCCACCAAGACCAGTATGTTTCATTAAAACGGCGCTGACACGGGTCTGCAAAAGGCCTTTGTCTTTTTTTTCTGCAAGATCCATAATATCATTCAAACAAAAAGATCTATCTTCATTATGACAAAGGCAGCAGTTTGCCAAGCCAAGAACTGCTTTTTCCTCTTCAGGCAGTCCCTTACATTTTGCAGGCCCAAGATGTTCAACAATTATACCTGTTTCCAGTCTTTCTGTTTCTCCCATTGCTTTGTCCTCCTTTAAAGGTTGAGATAACATTAACATTTAATATATCAAAAAAATTATTTTTGTCAACTTTATATACAATAAACAAAAATAATATATTTTTCTAATATTCTATTATTAAATCTTTTTCCTTTCAAGTAAATCAAATTTCGGATAAATTATAATTCAATATTTTTCAAAGTTGAAGTGGTAAAACTTTTTCTTCGTTAATTAATTTTTCTAAAAAATCTTTCGCTTCATCTCAAAAATTATTAATATAAATTCAAGCAGTAACTCATCTTGTTATCCCCTTAAACATAGCTTTATTTTGAGAAGATTCACGAGGCGGTGGAATAAAAAATATCTTGTCTTTCATTCTTTTATAATCACTTCATTTCCACATAAGATTTTCAATTTTTACACTAACTGTTACTAACGGCACACTAAAATCTACATCAAAACAATTTATATCTTCTCTTAAAAATCAAAGCTCCTCATAATATTTTTCCAAAATATCTATTTCAGCAAGCAACGAAATTCAAATAATATGAATTTTTTGCCTTTTTTCTAACGCGTTATTAAATAATTCTTCAAAGATTTCTAACTCATCTTTTGGAGAATAAATATTAGAGTAAATTGCTGGTTTATCCTTTACTTTATACCATAAGTCTTTATTTTCTTTTTCTTTTAATAACTCTTGCATATCATAAATTTTCACATCTCAAAAATTTTGCACATCTAAATATGGCACCAAAAATTTATTATCAAATTTATTATCATCGATATTGATTATTTTGTCTTTAAAAATTTTTTTCATAATTTTAATTATTTTTTAGTATTTTTATTATTAATTCAGTTTGGATAAGTTTCACTAAAAACGCATCCACAATAGTCTTGTCTATATATTTTATTTTCTTTTGTATATTCTACACTTCTTTCAAATCAAGCATTTTTTCTAAAATCTATTTTTAAGAAATTATTCCCATATTTTTTTGCTATTTTTTCTCAAATACAAAACAATTTTTTCACATCTTTATGGGGAGAAATAGACAAAGTTGTTGTAAATTTTTCTATTCAAAGCTCTTTCGCTAACTTAGCTGTTTCTTCTAATCTAAAATCATAACATTTATGACATCTTCTTCATTTTTCTGGTTCACTCTCAAGTCCTTTCGTTACTTCAAAAAATTTCTCAGGATTATAATCTCATTCTATAATTTTGATTTTTTCTATCTTACAAACCTTTTTCAAAGCCTTCAATCTCTTTTTATATTCAGCTTCTGGATGAATATTTGGGTCATACCAAAAACAAGTTATATCATATTTATCTTTATAATCTAGCAAAGGAATTGTCGCATCAGGAGCACAACAAACATGTAATAATAACTTCTCTCTTTTATCCAAAATTTCAGCGACAGGTTTATAAGATTTTCTATGAATTCAAGTCACTTTTGAAAAATCATTTAAAAATTCTTTGTGTTTTTTTGTTCCATATCATTTATGATTTTTAAGTCATAAATTCGGATACAGTTCATCATAAACAAGCATTAATTTATCACGCAAAACTTTTGCGATAATAGAAGCTCCTGAAATTTCGGCAACTTTTGTATCTCATTTTATTATATAAATCGGCTTTTTATCCAGCTCTTCAAACTCATAATTATCTCTTCAATCAATCACAACACTAGACACATTTTCTTTAGGAATCTTTCTTAAAACCTCTTCTAACGCCCTTCTCATCGCCTCTTTATTCGCTTGTCTAATATTAATTTCATCTATAATAAAATTATCAACGACTCAAGCTCAGAAAAAAATTGTTGGCTTTTCTTTGCTCGCCTCTTCTATAATTTGAGAATAAATTTCTTCTCTCTTTTTTTCTGTTAAACTTTTTGAATCTGCTAGTAAATCTATTAATTTTTTATCAGGCATATGTTCACTATTAAAAGCAAAAGCTCCAGCTACAACTGGTCATATCCGAGGTCATCTACCCGCTTCATCAACTCATATTTTATATTTTTTTTGCATAGTTTTAATTTTATTTTAATTTATTTTCAAAAAATTTTATTAATTTAGAAAATGATATTACTCAAGTTTGTCTTTCTAAATCTCAAAAATGTATACCTCAAGGAATTTCCAAATAATTAAATTGCCCTGCTGGATTTATATTTTTTAATTTTTCATAAAAATCTCTCGCTCTGTTTACATTTATTACATCATCAGCATCTCAATGCGTTAGAAACACATTACAAGCTTTTAAATATTTCATATTTTTTGTCGGAGTTAATCAAGATGAATCTTGAAAATGTTTTTCCCATTCTAGTCATCCAAATCCTCTTAATAAATTTTTAAATCATCTATCAATAACTCACAAAAAATCTTCAATTTTTTCTTCATCATATCACAAATCATTATTATACTCAAAAACAGGATTAATAAGAGCAATATTCTTTATATTTTTATCAAATTTAGGCATTAGTGAAACCACTCAACCTCACCAACTTTCTCAAACAAAAACAAAGTTTTTATATTTTATTTCACTATATTCACCCGAAAAAACATCTTGAATTTTTCAAGAATTTTCAAAATGATTTTTAGTATCCAGCAGCGTATCAATATTACTTTGCGGAGTAAAAGTTTTTCAGCTTCTAAAAAATCAATAATAATCAGGAGCGAAAAAATCATATCAAGATTCATTTATTAATTTTTCATATCACTCCATATTTGGACAAGGAATACTCGGCATACCACTAGCGTAAATAAAAAGTGTATCAGAACCTTTTTCGCTTCTAGAATAATTTCAAACTATTTCTCAAAATCTAATTATTTGCATATTAAAATTATTATTTTTTATAAAATTTAATTATTTCAGGAATGGCTTCTATAAAGGTTTTTCATCAATGTCATTTTCACAAAATTTCCAAATATTTTATATTAGCTTTATTATTTAATTTCGTTATATTATTATAAAATTTTCTTGTCCTTTTGTAAGCTAGAACTTTATCCTCAGTTCAATGACATAAAAATAAATTTATATTTTTTAAGTAATTTATCTGTTTTATTGGACAATAATCTTCTTCATCTTGAAAATATTTTTCCCATTCTCATAAATTTTTATCAATTCATCTATAAATATAAGGAAACAAGTTTTTTATAAGCCTCATAAATTCCTCCGCATCCTCTTCTTCTATTCAATATGTTCAAATATCTCAAAATTCAAGCTGCGGATAACACATCGCTATATTTTTTATTTCTGGATTTATTTTTGGTAACATTGCGACAATTCATCATCAAAAACTTCTTCATAAAACAACTATTTTTTTATATTTAGCTTTAAATTTTTTCTCTAAAAATAAGTCTAAAAACTCTTCTCACGCAGAAAAAATATCATAAGTTTTTAGTATTGTTTTGACGCAATTATTTGGCGCGAAATCTCAATCACTTCTTCAAAATCAATAATAATCAGGAATAACTACATCACTTCAAAGTTCATTAAAAATGGGTGCATATTTGCTTTTTCAAATTTCTTTTGCAGTCGGACAACCTGACGCAATAATATACAAAATATCACTAATATTAGTTTTATCAGCTTTATAATAATTTCAGATTATTCAGTTATATTTAATTGTTTGCATAAAATAGAGAAAAAATATTATTTTTTTTATATTGTATTAATTAAGAAAAAAAACTCAAATTTTATATTGATTTTTATGATTTTCTGTTTAAAATTATAGTACAAAAAATAAATCAAAATTAGAATTAAAAATTTAAAAAATATGGAAACTTTAAAAGAATTTTTAAAGCAAGTAGAAACACTTAAATCAGAGCAAAAATTCCCTGAAGCGATAGAAAAATTAGAAAAAATGATTACAAAAATAAACGATAATTACAGACTATACGAAGAATTAGGAGATATTTATATTTTCACTGGAAAATTTGAAAAAGCTGAAAAAGCTGTTGATTTTGCTTTATCTATAAATCCAGATTCACCAACTTGAAACTATTTAAAATGATTTTTAATGCTGGGCAAAAAAAAGCTAAAACAGTCAATAGTTTACCTAGAGAAATCAAATAAATTACTTCCAAATAACGCAGAAGTACTTAGAAATTTATGATGGGCGTATAATTTAGATAAACAAACAAGTAAATGAATTTATGTTTTAAAAAGAGCTTTAAATATCTCTCCAAAAGATAAATTAATTATGGAAGATTTGGCTATGGCCCTTATTTGAGCAGACCAAGCAGAAGAGTGAAATTACTTATTATCTCAAATCTGAAAAGAAACTATCAAACATAAAAACTAAATTTATTTTTAGTTTTTTTATAATTTTTATAAATATTTTATTTTGTTATTTATTTTATTTTGTTTTCGTTAAAAAAATTATTGCCAAATAAAAAAATAGCGATTATCTCTATCTGAAATTCAAAAGTTAGAGTTGCTATTTGTGAGCAAGATGAAAAAAGCATAAAATTGCTAGCTATAAGCGAAAAAAGACAAGAACAAAAAGATTTTTTGCATGGAGAAATAACAGACATTGAATGAGTGTGTGAAACTATAGATAGTGCTTTAAGTAAAGCATCAAAATTAGCTCCTGTAACCATTTGAGAAGCTATTTTAAATGTGCCTAGTTCAAGTGTTATCTGAGAAATAAATAAAATAAATTACCAAAGGAAACAACCTGATACAAATATTGATTTAGAAGAATTAGATACCATTATTTGAAAAATTGAGCATTTCAGTATTAAAAAAGCACAGAAAAAAATTTATGAAACTTCTGGTTATAAAAACCTTGATATAAAGCTAATTACATCAAGTATAACACAAATTTCTATTGATAATGACTTAGTAAAAAATCCTATCTGATTTTCTTGAAAAAATGTAACAATCTCTGTTTTAAATATCTTCACTCCTATTTCAAAATATAATATAATTAAATCAATTTGAAAATATTTATCTAAAAAAATTGATTATATCATTCCAAAAGAATTCGCTTTATGAAAGATAATAGAAAAATCTAGCTTTAATAGTGAAAATGTATCTATATTAGATATTTGATACTCAAAAACAAGAATAATTATTCAAAAATGATGAAATATTATTTGATTTAAAATTATTGATATTTGAATTCTAGATTTAATTAAACAAATAAAAAAAGACACTAAAGAAAATGAAATAGAAATCCAAAAAAATCTAAACAGCGAAAGATATTTTTCTCATAAAAGACAATTTTTAAATGTATGGTGATTAGGGCTTAGTATTGCTATTAAAGAGCTTATTAATGATAGTTATTTTCCTGAAAAAGTTTTCTTAGCTTGACTAAAAGATTTTGATTTTATAAATAGTTTTTTGAAATCATCTAAATTTAGCGCTATTATTAAGACAGGTAAGCAAATAAATTTTATTAATGACGAAATTGAAAAAGAACTTGAAAAAATCCTGAAAACAAATAATATATTTGCGCAAGAAATAAATCCAAAAAATATAGATTATTCACTATTGTCACTTATTTTGTCTTATAGCGAAATTATCAACATAAAAGAGGACGCTATAGCTCAAACTCTAAAAAATGTTTTAAATAAAATAAAACTATAATTTATTATGATAAGAATTGAAACTCATGATACTATACTTGATATAGTAGCGAAAATGAACTCTTCTACTAAAGAAGAGATTTTACTTGAGTTTCCTTTTGGACATCCTGTTTTACACAATCATTTATTTTTACAAATTCTAAAAGCTGAAGCTGGAACTAAAAGACTTACTATCATTACAACAGATATATTATCAAGAAAAATTTGAAGCAAACTATGAATTAGATATGTAATTAATGAAGAACAAGAAAATTACGTAAAAAAACAATGAAAAAGACATATTTTGAAACATAATTTTACTTTTTTTGAATATTTTATTTTTGAAACAAAAAGATTTTTTAGAAGTCTTTGGAAAAAAATATGAGCACACGAATTAAAAAATATAAAATATTCTGCTACTAAAAATAATCTGAAATACCCTTGAGTAAGTCTATTATTAATGGGATTATTTGCTTCTTTTGTACTACTCATCTTTATTTTTTACTTTGCCGTAAATAAAACTTATATTTACATAAGTCCAGAAGTAACAATCGCAACTAAATCAAAAAACTTTATCTACTGAGAAAAAGTTATTAGTGATAATATAGAAGAAACAGAAAAACAAAATAAAGATAATTTTATAGAAATTAAAGAAATTAGCGAGCAATTAGTTTTAGAAGAGATTTTTCAAAGCAAGACAATAGATTATTCAACAACTCAAAGATCGATTTGAAAAGCTAAATTAAAAAATGAACTTACAACTCCTCAAACACTCAGAGATAATACAAGATTATTAACTGCTGATGGAATAATTTTTAGAACTACAAAATGGATTACTGTTCCTAAAGCTCAAAAACAAGAGGATTGATGAAGTATTCCTTGAGAAGTTATTGTAGATATAAAAGCTGATTTATATGATGAAAAATGAGAATTTATTTGAGAAAGATGAAATATCGAAAAAACAACTATGATACTTCCATGACTCCAAAATAATCGTGATAAAATTTATGCTTATTTAGAAGGCTGAACTAGTTGATGAAGCAATGATTATTCCCTAATAATCTGAGAAAAAGACATAGAAGAAGCAAAACAAATTATGAAAGAAAAACTTAAAAAACAAGTTTTAGAAAAAATAAAAGAAAAATTAAAACAAGATAATAAAGAAAATAAAACAAATTATGAAATATTAAATATTGCAAATATTATTGAATTTAGTGATTTAGATGTAAAATTAGCTTGATGAATAAAAGCGTGAGATAAACTTGATAAATTCAAAATCATCTGAAATATAAAGGCAAAAACTTATATTTATGATAAGACAAAAGTTATAAACAATTTAGAAAAATTAGTTAATAGTAGTTTGCTTGAATGAACTGAAAAGCTTAACTTTTTAGATAAAAATTCTCTTAGAATTCCAGATGTTATTGAAAAAAGTGAAAATCCGATTAGAATAAAGGCAACAACTCAAATAGAAATATGAATAAATTATGATTTTGAAAATAATTTAAATTCAAGAGTTAAGAAAATAAAACAAATGATAATGTGACAAGAAATAAAAAAAGCAAGTACTTATCTACTAAATATACCAGAAATAAAAGATGTAACAATAAAAAATTCTCCTTTCTTTTTGAAAAGTGTTTCAGGAGTTGAAGAAAATATAATAATAAAAATAAAAAAATAATTTAATTTAGATTTTTTAATAAAATATAATGAATTTCAAAACTACTAAGGTTAAAACAGTTAGAAATACTAGAAATAATCTTAAGAAAAAAAGGAAATACGTGAAAAGAAAAAAGAAAAGTAATTTTCTAAAAAATTTCATAATTTATTCTTTTTTAGGTCTTATATTTGTAGGACTTATTTGACTATGGGTTATCTATGAACAATATATTAGACCTTTACCTTCTATTGATACATTAAGCGAATATACTCAACCAGAAGCATCAATTATTTATGATAAAAACTGAGAAGAATTATATACGCTTTATACAAGCGAAAAAAGAACTTATGTACCTTACTCAGAAATATCACAAGATATTATTCATTGAATTGTAGCGATTGAAGACCAAACTTTTTTTGAAAATGAATGAGTAGATTTCAAATGAATTTTCAGAGCTGTTTTTAATAAAGTAACTTGAAAAGCAGATGTTATAAAATGAACTTCTACGATATCTCAACAACTTATCAAAAATGTATTTTTAAGTAATGAAAGATCATATGAAAGAAAAATCAAAGAAGCATATTTATCTTTTGAATTAAATAAAAAATATTCTAAAGAAAAAATATTAGAGCTTTATTTAAATAAATTATGATACTGAAGTAATGCCTTCTGAATCGAACAAGCTACAAAAACTTTTTTCTGAAAATCAGCTAAAGATGTAGACCTTTTAGAAGCATCTATCGTAACTTCTATTCCTAAAGGACCAACTTATTATTCTCCTTATAATCACTATGATAGATTAGTTTGATATCCTTATAAATATCACGCTGACACTCCTGAAGAAAAAGAAAAAATCATCACTCCGAAACAATATAGCGAAAATAAAGAAATCTATAATAAATTTATGGAAATTTTTAATAATCTTAAAGGAAAAAGAATTTCGGGGACAGAATTTGTTTTATGTTGAATAGAAAAAAAATATTATAAAAAACCAAGTAGTGTTGATAATAGCTGATGTATAGTTATTCCTTATAATAACTTAGTAAATTTTTTAAATAATATAAAAATAAAGTGAGCAGATATTAGCGATAAAGAAGAATATGCTGATATTATTATAGAATATGAAGCAGGTAGAAAAGATAGCGTTTTATGAAGAATGTTAGCTGATAATTATATAACTTTTGAAGATTATATTAATGCTATTAAGCAATGATTTTGATACGAATTTAAAGTTTATAGAGAAAATATAAAATATCCTCATTTTGTCTTTTATGTAAAAGAATATTTAGAGAATAAATATTGAAAGGAATTTATAGAAAAATGATGATTAAAAATCTATACTACGATTGATAAAGATTTACAAGATAAAGCTGAAGAGATTGCTAAGGCTCAAATAGAAAAGAATGCGCAAAAATTTGATGTACATAATGCTTGAATAATCAGTTTAGATAACCAAACTGGACAAATCCTTACAATGGTATGAAGCTGAAATTATTATGATGATGAACATGATGGACAAGTGAATGTTATCACTAGGCAAAGACAACCAGGCTCTTCTTTTAAACCTATTGTGTATGCGCTTTGATTAAAAAATTATAAAGCTTGAAGCAAGACTCCTATTTATGATTTAAAAACAGACTTCTGAGCAAACTATGAACCTGATAATTTTGATGGAAAATTTATGTGAAAAATGGATATTTCTACAGCGTTAAACCATTCTAGAAATATTCCTGCGATAAAAATGTTTTTCCTTGCTTGATGAGAAACAAATATAGTAAATTTTGCTAACTCATTATGAATAAAATCACTTAAACATTGAAAAGGATATGGTGCTCCCCTTGCCTTATGAACTTGAGAAGCTACTCCATTAGAAATGGCACAAGCTTATAGCGTATTTGCTAACTGATGATATAAAAAAGAAATAACTCCTATTATAAAAATAGTTGATTCTAGATGAAATGTTATAGAAAAATTTAGACAAACTGCTTGAAAATTAGTTATAGAGCCTGCTATGGCTTATTTGATGAATACTATATTAAGTACAACTAGTGATAGACCTGCTTTCTGGAATACTTATTTATCATTAAATTCTAGAAAAGCTGCAGCTAAAACTTGAACTTCAAATAAAATAGATACCAAATGACCTATTTGAAAAGATTGAAAAAGACCAATCTTACCAAGAGATTTATGGACAATATGATACACTCCTCAAATAACAACTATTGTTTGGACTTGAAATATAAACGGGCAATGAGCAAATAAAAAATGAAACTGATTAGAAGCATCGGGTCCTATCTGGAAATCATTTATGGAAGAAGCTCATAAAGATTTACCTAAATTAAAATGGACAAAACCTTCTTGAATTATTTCTACTACCATTTCTAGCATTTCGGGATTACTTGCTGGAGAAAATTATGATTCAACATTCACAACAAATTCTCTATTTATGCAAGGAAATACCCCTAGTAAATATGATAATAGTTTAAAACAAGTTAAGGTAGATGCGTTATGTGATGGACTTGTTACTGAAAATACTCCAGCTGGAGCTATAAAAACAGGTTATTATATTAAATTACAGACAATAGATCCAAGTAAAACTAAATGGAATGAAGCTTTAACAAGTTGGATAAATTCTTGAAAAGCACAAGAAAAATTTAAAGATTTCAATAATTTAATAACTAAATTTAGTTACGAAACTTGTTATAGAGATCCAACTGCATTAAAAAACGCAAATGTAAATCTATCTACAAATATAAAAAATGAGCACCTATTTGTGAAGTGAAAAAATTATATGGAATTAAGTTATGATAGTTATAATCCCCTGCAATATATAAAGATTTATCTAAATAATATTTTAATTAAAACTATTGAAAATCCTTGAAAAGCATGAATAAAAAATGATTATATAAATATTCCTGATAGTTTTAATTGAAAAGCAACTTTAAAAATAGAAGCAATAGATAACATTTATGTAGCGAAAACTTTAACAAGAATTGTATGAGTTTTATGAAAAGATATCACTCCTCCTAGTATAATTGTAACGAATCCTGTTGATTCAGATAAGGCAATTTATCCTGACCAATTCTTTAATTTAAGAGCAAAAATAGATGATATTTCTGAAATTAGGTCAGTTAATGTTTATCTTGATTGAAAACCTTTGAAATTATGATTAAAGACTAGAGACTTAGTGCTACCTATAAATGAAGATAAAAAATTAAAAGTTTGAGAATATGAAATAAAAATAGAAGCTGTTGATTATTCTTATAACAGAAGTAATAAAATTATAAAATTAAAAGTTATAGAAAAATAATATTTAATAGCGGAGCTTGATTTTATCAAGCTCCGCAGGGCGAAAATCTCTTCAATATAAATTAATAAAGAAAGATTTTCGCCCTAAAAAAAACTTGAGATTATCTCAAGTTTTTTTATTTAATCTAACTCTTTTTCAATTCTTTGTAAAGCATAATTATATCAAGTCGTGTTTAATCATCTTTTTCTTAAATTAACATATTTTGTTAATTTATTCAATAAATCTAATTTCAAATTATGATTTTCATCTAATTTATCACTACCAAACATTTCAGTAAAATAATCAGCATTTAATTCTTGATGATTTCCAGCTGCACTTGATAGCGGGATTATAATTGAATGTATTCCGAAAAAATATAATTCCCAAAGTGTAGTAGCTCCTGCTCTTGTTATAGATATATCTGTTTTTTTATAAATTTCTTTTAATAAATCTTGAGTTACAAAATCTAATGTTTTTACGTTTTTAAATTTTGAAAATTTTTCTCTAAAATGAAGATTTTTATCTCATAATATAATAGTAAAATTCATATTTTTTACACTTGGCAATATATTTATAAGATTTTCAAAAATTATTGTAGAACCTTGACTTCAAGCGATAACTAAAACTTCTAATTCATCATTTTCTTCTAAAATTTCGTGAGTATTAATTTTATTAAATAATTTTGGATTTAAGATCTGCCCAGTTAAAATATGTTTTTTATTATCTATTTTTTCATTTGGAAAAGTATAAAATATCTTTGTCGCGAATTTTCAAATCATTTTATTAGATATTCAAGCAACCGTATCAGATTCATGAATATAAATCTTTTTTCTCATCACAAAAGCAGCAAAACAAAGCGGAAGACTTACGAATCATCATTTTGAAAAAACTCCGTCAATATTATAATGATAAAGATAAAAAATACTTTGAAAGAATCATACAATATTTAAAAGTGGTTCATAAAAATTCTTCCAGCTAAAATATCTTCTAAATTTTCAGGCTTTTATAGATTTAAATTCTATTTCGGCTTCCTCGGCTATTTTTTCTTCAAGTCACGCTTTTTCTCACATCCAAATAAAAGCGTATTCTTCATTATTTTCTAAATGATTTGCTAGAGCTAGTAGCGGAAAAGTATGTCATCCTGTTCCCCCTCATGTTAGTGCTATAGTTTTTGGCATTTTTATTTTTTAGTGATAAAATTATAAATTTGCCCATAAGGCTCATATTTTATTATAGTATTATTTATATTCTTTATTGTCTTAATGTCAATAAGTTTTTTAATAATAAACGCAGATAACACTCAAATTATACTTCAAACTATTATATCAAAAGGCCAGTGAACTCCTACTATTATCCTACTTATAAGCATTAATAGAACAAAAATAGAGAAAAAATATCAAACTTTTTTATAATTAAATAAAAATAATCAAGTTAAAAATGAAACACTCACAGCAGCGTGGTCACTAGGAAAACTAGCATCAGGCACATGACTCATAAGAAGATTCCCAGCAGCTTTTAGATATTCTTCAGGTCTTTCCATATGAATAAACTTTTGAATAATCAAATTAATTATTATAGCTAAAAAACTACAATAAAATATAAATAGTAAATTATTTTTATTAATATTTTGATTTTTATAAGTGTAATAAATCCACATTGAAACTAGAAATAACGGTAAAAATAATATTGGATAATCAGCAAAAATGACACTAATAAACGATATAATTTCATTTTGTCAAAGGGAATTTAAAAATTCTAGTCAAGATTTGTTTATTTGTTCAAATATCATGTTTATTACTAAGTTTTATTATTATAAAGGCAAAAATTAGATTTAATTTTGATTAAATATAACTATTTTTTTGAAAAATTCAATTTATATTTTGGTTATATTTAAAAAAATTGTATTTTTTGGCTTGAAATTTTAAATTATTGTGCTATTATGGGAAACATCAAGTTTATATTTATTAAGAATTTATAGAATTTTATGGAAGTACCTAATCGCGCCAAATGAATGAAAGATGTTCTACCAGAAGACCACAAGTATTTGACATTTTTGAAGAAAGTAGCTCGTCATGAGTTTCGTAAGAACGGATTTAAGAGAATTAGTACTCCTGTTTTAGAAAAAAAGGAGTTATTTGTTAAGTCCATTTGAGAAGGGACTGACGTTGTTGATAAAGAAATGTTTGAAATTATTGACAAAAAATGAAGAAGTTTAGTTATGAGACCTGAATGTACTGCTTGAGTTATGAGAGCGTATATTAATGCCGACTTACAAAGCGAACCACAACCAGTATATTTATACTATATGGAACCTCAATTTAGATATGACAGACCTCAAAAATGAAGATATAGAGAATTTTATCAAATTTGAGCTGAAGCTATTTGAGAAAGTGATCCAGTATTAGACGCTTTATTAATATTAAGATGATATATGATTCTTAATAAAGTAGGGTTAGAATGAGATTTCAAAATCAAATTAAACTCTATATGAAATTCTAAAGAAAGAGAAAAATATAGAGAAGCATTAAGAGATTTTTATGAAAATAAAAGATGAGTTTTATGTAAAGATTGCCAAAGAAGAATGGATTGAAATATTTTAAGACTTCTTGATTGTAAAAACGAAGACTGTCAAATTTTAAAAGCGCAGGCACCACAAATAACAAAGTTCTTTAAAAAAGCATCAAAAGAGCATTATGCTAAAGTAAAAGAATATTTAGAAATTATGGAAGTTCCTTATGAAGAAGACCATACTTTAGTTAGATGACTTGATTATTATTGTCATAGTGTTTGGGAATATGTAAGTGCTAGTACAACTAGTCAAAATGCTTTCTGATGAGGAGGTAGATATGATGGGCTTGCTGAAGCTATTGGAAATAAAAAAGAAATTCCAGCTGTATGATTTGCTCTTTGAGCTGAGAGAATTATTGAAGCTATACAAGAAAAATGATTAAAAATTAAAGATAAAGATAAAATTAGTTTATATTTTATTCAACTTTGAGAAGAAGCTAAAAAATTAGTATTACCATTAGCTATAAAAGCAAGAGCAAAATGAGTTAATACTCAAGCTTCGTTAGGTAGCCCTTCATTAAAAACACAACTAAAAAAAGCTAATAGATTAAATGCAAAATATGTAGCAATAGTTGGTATTATGGAAGCTAGAAATGGTGTAGCACAAGTCAAAGATATGGAAGCGTGAACACAAGAAGAAGTGAAATTAGAAAACTTACTTGATTATATTATAGAAAAAATTTGAGAAGAAAATTTAGATTTTTATTCTCCAAGTAGAGATTGGATTATAGAAGAAAAAACTGAAATTGAAGATAACAAAAAACCTGAGGAATAATCCTTAGGTTTTTAATTTAAATTCAAAATTATTTCTGCTCCAAAACCAAAGTGGAGAATGCATATCAATAGGTGATATTCAACTTCATTTTAATATTTCTCTCCATCTACTTGATATTTGCTCACTCGATATTTTATCAGCTTCTTTTTCTATTATTACTCATAATTTTATAGAACATTGTTTTATATGAGTATCAGGCGCAATTTCTATAAACTCTCTATTTTTTAGTTTTATATCACAATATTCTCCCAAAATATAAGACCAATAATGAAAAATTTTAGGTCCAGATAAATAAGGGAATCATTTTTTATAATCTTTTTGAATAGTGTTTTGTAATTTTAAGAAATCTCAGTCACAATATTTAAGTAGATTTTCGATACTTCACCAATTTTCATAAATAGTTTGAGATATTGTCATCCAAGTTTTTATGTGTTTATTCGGTTGCAAGGCTATTTTATACTGCGTTAATATTTTTCTTAAATCTTCTTCTTTAATGTTTGCTCAAGTTTTTATACTGAAAATTTTGTTATTATTTTTGTGAGTTTCTAAACAACTCTCCCATAATTTATAACTATTTCTTTGATAATTTAATGCCATAGGTAGGGTAAAATAAACAAGATTTTCTTCTTTACTTTTAAAATTAGGATGCGTGTCTTCAGGCATTTTCATATATCATAATTTTTTGTCTTGATAGGCTTTTATTAATGTTTTACAATTTTTTATGATATTATTTTCATTTACTCATTCCATAATTTATCAAGTAAATCATCTAAATTTTTATTCTCTTCATCACTTTTTTCAAGCAATTTTATATTAGACATTTTTGATTTTGACAATAAATTTTTTAGCGTTCATATTTTTTCTTTGTTGGCATTGTTTTTCATAGCTTTCTCTAATAAAGAATCTTGAAGTTTTCTTATTTTTAATAAAATCACTTCTATTTCTTTTAAATCAGATCTACTGTCTGTATTCTCCACTTTTTCAATCAATTTACACTTCTGAAAAAAGTTTAAAATATAAATTTCAGAAATTAATGTTTTTATATTAGACATGAGTCACATAATAGCTTTTTTGTTACAATAAATATATTAAATTTAATTAATAATATCATATTTATTTTTTTGAGTCAAAAAAAAGCCATATTTTTTATAGCTTTTTCTTATTTTTATATTTATTTTATAGAAAATATAAAATTATTTATATTATACTCTTACTTTTGTGACTTTTTCACCTTGTCTTTTCCCTTGTTTTGTTATTAATTTTCCTACAATTCAAGAAAAAATACTAAACCATCACATTATTGTTAACAAAATTGTAACATCAAGTAATCAATTTTGTACGGGAATAACATTTCCACATAAATAAATTATAAATATTCAGAAAACAATTTGCATTATTCTTGTATGTTTGCTTTTTAAGAAATTTTTATCTAGAATTCAAGAAGCAAGACTAGGAAGTCAAAATGCGATAAATAAGATTTCTATATATAATTTATAGTCTGATAAATCATTTCAAAAGAAAACTAAATTTATAGTAGAATTCTCCCCTGTTAATCAGAAAAAGGCATAACTTAGGCTCGCAATATATAATAAAGCAAAGATAATTTTTATAGTTCTTATTGTTTTATCAGCTGGTTTTTTCATTATTAGCATTAATATTTTTTGTAACATTTTTTTCTTAATAATTAAACTTGTAAAATAAAATTCTTGCTTATAATAATAAAAAAAGAAAAATACGCAAAATAATTTTGACTTTTTGGAAAATTGCATATAATACTCAAGCTAATTTTTGAAATCAGGCCGTCTGTTGGGATATCGCCAAGCGGTAAGGCAGCGGACTTTGACTCCGTTATCGGGGGTTCGAATCCCTCTATCCCAGCCATTAAATTAACTTAAATTTGGGAAGTTAATAAAACTAAAATTAAAAATTTCAAAAAATTAAATTTAATTGTTTAAAAAATTATAACGATGTTAGCTGTTATTGAATTAGGTTGAAATCAATTCACTGTAAAACAAGGAGATATCATTGATGTGAAACACTTAGAAGGTGAAATTGATTCAAAAGTAGAAACTACTGCATTACTAATTAGTGATGAAGATGGAAAAGATACTAAAATTTGAACTCCTATGGTAGAAGGAAGTAAAGTTGAATTAAAAATTGTAGACCAATATAAATGAGATAAAATAAGAGTATTCAAGATGAAATCTAAGAAAAGATATTCTAGAAATAAATGATTTAGACCAACACTTACTAAATTAGAAGTTACTGCTATATCATAATACAAAGGAGGGTTAAATTTTAACTCTCTTTTGTTTTTATTATTTAAAATATTATATGAGCTCCAAGGTTAATATAAAAGCCAGAATAAAAAGGCATTCTGAAATTTTAAAAGAAGATTTAACAAATACTAGTCCAATGTTAGCTCTTTATCGCAAAGTTAGTTATAGGTTTGTGATTTGAGTATTTGTTATTATTTTACCTATATACCCTCTTTTTTCTAATGTTATTTATGCAACTAGTAAAATAGATTTTTATAGATGAAATATTGATACTTCTTCTATCTTAGAAGCCTATGATGAACAAGAAAATACTGATGGATATTCTAGTACTGATAACTGATTTGTTATAGTAAATGCTCCTTTAGAAGATGAAAGAGATACAGAATGAGTAAATGAAATCATTGAATATAAAGTTTCAGAGGGAGATTCTTACGATTCCATTGCTAAAAAATTTGAAATATCAACTAATTCTATTTTATGGGCAAATAATTTTGCTTTTAGCCGTGAATTAAAAACTTGAGAGACAATAAAAATACCTTCAGTATCAGGACTTGTACATAATGTAGAAAAAAGAGAAACATTAGATATGATTTCTGGAAAATACGGAGTCAGTAAAGAAAAAATTATTGCTCAAAATAATATTGAAGAAAATAATTTCGGTGAATGAATGACTTTAATAATACCTTGAGCTAAAAAATATTCTAATATCAGAAATAATACAGCGTCTGCTAGTAATTGATATAGTTTTGCTAAATCTATTTGAAAATCTGGACAATCAAAAGAAGTTGAAGATACTGGATTATATAAACTAGTAAAAAGAAAAACTGGTTATGAAAGATTCTATTGGTGAAATTGTACTCGTTTCGTAGCAATGTATAAAGAAGTAACTTGGTGAGGTAATGCTAAAGAATGGTTAAAAAATGCTCAAGCTTTAAATGTTCCAACTTGAAAAAATCCTTGAGTATGAGCAATTGTAGTACTTCACGGAAGATGATATAATCCTCGGTATTGACATGTCGCTATTGTAGTAGATGTAACTAAAGAAAGTATAATAGTAAAAGATATGAATTATAGAAGAATAAACGAAGTTACAGTAAGAGAGATTCCAAAAGATGATGCTGCAATAAAATGATATATTTATGCTAAATAAAATATAACTCTAGAAATTAATCTAGAGTTTTTATTTAATAATAAACTTGCTTTTCTATATAAAACTTATTATAATTAAAACAATTATTATTTATAAACAAAATTATGAAGAAGTTTATATTATTTCTTTCAATATTATTAAGCTGAATTTATTTAACTAATTTCATTAGTGCAATCACTATAACTAAAAACTCTTGAGAAGTTTTAGATAATACTACTTGGGCTAGTATTTCTAGTTTAACTAATAAAATAGATGTTAGCTCTAGTGATATAAAATTAGATTGAAAACTATATGTAACTGGAAAAATTTGTGATTCTAGTTGAAAATGTTTGTGAGAAAAAATCTGAACAGAAAATAATCCTTGAGAATCTTGTAAAAAGATTTTAGAAGATGATAATACTTCTGTTGATTGAATGTATTGGATAGATCCAAATGGTTGAGATATTTCTGATAAATTTGAGGTTTATTGTGATATGACAACTGACTGAGGAGGTTGGACATTAGTTTGATATTCAAATCAAAAGTCAGACCAATTAAAAAATTTATATGAAAACGCTTGAATACGGAATCCTTTAACAAGAAATAATTCTGCAACAAAAGATTCAATTGATATAGTAAGGAAATCTACACAATTTTTAATTGCTTATCATTCATTAATAAATCATAATTGAAATGCTTTGAGTTATGATGAAGTGCTAAAAATAAAAATCCCAGATTCATCTATAGTAGATTTTTGAAAAAATACAAATAATTATTGAACTTGTCGTTCTATGACAAAAAATATTGATTTTTTTGAATTAAAATGATATTCATATCCATCAGGTTTATATATGTATGATAGATTATTGTGAGTAACTCGGTCATCAAATACTCAATTATATTGAGTTTGATCAGGAAAATATAATTGTACAAATTTTGGTTATAGTACTTCTTTCTTAGTTGGTCATGGACATCGGAATATTGCAGTTGCTTGAAATGAATTTCAAGAATGATCCCAAGCAGTTTGGTTAAAATAAAAAACTACTAATTATAAGTAGTTTTTTTATTCTTTACTAAGCGCTCAAACTGGGCAAGAACCAACTGCCGCTTCTATCTCTTCCTCACTTGCATCATTTTCTTCAATATACTCAGCTTTCATATCATCATCTATTTTAAATGCATCACACATTATAGTACATGTTCCGCATCAGATACATTTATTTTTATCTACTTTTACTTTTATATCAGCCATGATTTTGATTTTAGAAATTTAAAATATTTTTAATATTTAATTTTATAATAAAAAAAGAAATCCACGATATGGTCAGCACTTTGTCTTTGTATTTCTTGTACCCACAAGCATTTAGAGAAGTCCGATATTCTTTAGAAAAAGACACTAACTCATTTTCCTCCAAGTATCTCCTAAGACCTTCTCAGGTACTGAAATTAGTGAAGAAAAAAAACTAAAAGGGCAAGTCACCGATACAACAGATTTCAAGAGATATTATATACTATATTTTCACAATATCAAGGGAAAAAATAACTTTTTTGCAAAATATTAATTTTTGTATATGATAAGAAAGTATTATAAAAAATAGTCAAAAGAAAATGAAAAATAAATTTGCCAAAAATATACCCTTACTACTGCTAAATAACTTTAGTTCTAGAATAAATTTTTTTCCAATATTAAGTATTTATTATTTAACTCTAAATAATACCGAGGCTAACCAGGTTTGATTATATATGTGAATTTGATATCTAGCTTGATTTATATTTGAAATCCCTTCAGGATATTTATCTGATATTTTATGACATAAAAAAGCTATTATTTTAAGTAAAATAAGTTTTTTATTATCTGTTTCTTGTTATATCTGAGCTAGTTTTGTAGAATACCCGCTGTTTATTTTTATTCTTGCAATGGTTTTTCAAATGTTATGAAAATCAATGACTTCATGAAGTGACAAAGCCTTATTATACGATAGTCTAAAAAATATAAACAGAGAAGAAGAATTTACTAAAGTGCAGGCTAAAATAACAGCAGTAGCCTCGTTAATAAGTACATTTATTATTTTATGAATTCCATTTCTAACTAAAATTTCTATAATCACGCCTTTTTATGTTATAGTTTTACAATATTTAATCTGATTTGTCGCTTCTTTATTATTAGTAGATACTAAAAATCATAAAAATATAGATAAAAATAATAAGAAAAAAATAAAAGATATTATTAAAGAAAATAAATGATTTTGATTATTCCCTTATTTATTATTTGGATATATGTATTCCTCTTTTTCTTTTGCAGAATCAGCTTTTCGCCCTTTATATATGGAAAATTTATGAATGCCTATAATTTTTATTTGAAGCGCTATGTGATTAAGTAGAGCTGTTTGGTATTTATTTCATTCTATTGCTTTTAAGTTAGAAAATAATTTTAAATTAAAACATATTTATCTAGGACAACTAATTTTTTGAGTTATATATTATATTTTGATAGCTTCTTTAAACAATCCTTATATTATAGCGTTACTTATGTGAATTTGATTAGGTTTTATAAGGATTATGTGAGATTTACCAGCACATTTTATTATAAAACATATTAAAGATGATAACTATAAAGCAACAATGTTGTCTATTTGAAGCCAAATAGGTTTATTATTTAGATGAATTTTAGCTTTAATTTTAGGATATATTATGAATATTAGTTATAAATTATGATTTTTAAGTTTTGGGATTATAATGTGAATATCAATGACTATTATTTATTTTTTTGTGATAAGAACTGATTTAGAGAAATAAATTTTAAATATAAAAATAAAATAATTTTATAAAAATTAATAAATAAAAAAATGTTTAAATATAACTTAATAAATACTGATAATCTAGAATTTAACATTGATAAAAAAATATTAGATGAAATTTTTAATAATATAAATAATACTGTAGATAAAGACCAAAATTGAATGTTAAATATAATTTTTTTATCTCCTGTTGAAGTACAAAATCTTAATAAAGATTATAGAAATATAGATAAAACTACTGACGTACTTAGTTTTCATTATTTTGATGATTTTTCTAATTTAGAAGCAGATATTATAGTTTGAGAAATTATCTTAAATCAAGAAAAAATTATAAAGCAATGACAAGAATATCAGCTATGAAGTGAAAAAGAATTTTATAAATTAGTTATCCATTCTGTACTGCATATTTTATGATATGACCACGAAGAAAATTCTGATTATGAAATTATGAAAAAATTTGAAGAAAAAATATGGGAGCTAATATTTGAAAAATAAAGATAATTATGGTATAATTGCGTCAGAAATATAAATTTTTAAGAGAAAAACATTTATGCAATATAAAATTCCTGTACAGATAGAAAATGAAGATCCTATAATTTTGGGCTTAAGTTTAAGGCAATTAGCTATTATTATGACTTGATTTTGAATTGCGTATTGAATTTTTAAATCTATTGAACCTACTTTTTGAGGAGAATTAGCATTACTTCCGTCTTGAATTGTCGCGTCTATTTGAGTCGCTATTGCGGTATTTAAAATTCATCATATGTCATTTGTGCCTTTTGTATTAGCAATGATTAGATTGTCTGTAAACGCTAAAGAAAGACATTGGCAAAAAGGGGTTGATAGTCATATGCCAATAGATATTTGATTTATTACAATGGAAAATACCAAAGTAGAAAAGAAATATGAAACTGATTCTAGTTTAGATAAGATGAAATCTCTTGAAGATAAACTTAAAAAATTAAAATAAAATTATAAAAAATAAATTTAATTTAAAAATAATAATAAAATTATGAGTGTTCAAACTAAAAAAAGACCACATCCTGATAATTCAACTCAAAGATATTTGCCTTTTTCTGAAATTAGAGAAAATATAATGATTATGAAAGATGGTTCTGCAAGACTTGTTATGAGATGTTCTACAGTGAATTTTTTACTTAAAAGTACTCAAGAACAAGACGCTATTATTATGTCTTACCAAAGATTTTTAAATTCACTTGAATTTCCTATTCAAATTCTTATTAGGTCAATAAAACTTGATATTGATGGTTATCTAGCTAATCTTAATTGAAAAGCATTAAAACAGGAAAATTATAAACTTCAAAGACAAACTTATGAATATATAGATTATTTAAAAAAACTTGTAGAAATTGCTCAAATAATGAGAAAAGAATTTTATATTGTTCTTCCTTTTGATTATGTTGAAAACAGAAGTGTTAGAGATACTGGAATTATGTGAATGTTCAGCAATTTTTGGGCGTCTATAAACTGAAGTGTAGAAATTACTAAATTAAGAAGTAATATCAAAGGTTTTGAAAAAATGAAAAAATGATTAAATACTAGAGCAAATCATATTAAAACAAGTTTGGAAAACATTTGAATAAAAGCTACAGAGCTTAATAGAACAGAGCTAGTAAAACTGATGATAGATTATCATAATCCTACTTTGAATAATGTAGAAGCGAGTAAAAATTTTGGTAAAGCTGAGTTATTATAATTAAAAATATTATGAAAAAAATTTGAGATATTTGAGAGAATATAGCAAAAAATTATTTAATTAAATCTTGATATGAAATAATCATTCAAAATTATAAATATTCAAGAATTTGAGAAATAGATATTATAGCGAAGACTCCTAAATGAGTTTTTGTTTTTATAGAAGTAAAATTTAGAAAAAATAATAATTTTTGATGATGAGAATGAGCTATTACTTCTAGTAAAAAAGAAAAAATTTATTTATCTATAATGAATTATATAACAGAAAATGATATTGATGAAGAAGATATTAGATTTGATGTTATTATTATAAATAAAACTAAAAAAAAATTGATTCATTATAAAAATCAGCAATTAAATTAATATATTATAAAAAAATAAGATGAATAGAGTAAAATTTATAAAATTAGAAGTAAATAATTTTGATAAATTACAAGACTATATGAATAGATTATCAAAATATGAAATAGAAAATTTAAATAATATTTTTCTAAAAACAGATTGGGTATTTACTGAAGAGTGAAAAAAATGAATAAAAGAAATTTTGAAAGATAAAAATAGTTATTCCTGTTTAATGAAAGACTGAGAAGAAGAAGTATGATATTTTATTTGAAAAATAAATAAACCAAAATATTATGAGACTTCTTGAAACTTTTGTGAATTAGATAATTTTTATATTAACAAAGAATTTAGATGAAAAGGATATTGAAAAATGTTAATGCAAAAATTTATAAATTGGTGAAAATCAAATAATATTTTAAAGTTTTATATACCAAGTGTAGCTTTTTTAAATGAAAATGCTAAATGATTTTATAAAAAAATGTGATATAAAAATTATTCAGAATCTTTTTATATTATAGACTAATAATATTATTAAATAAAAAAAACTCTAGTTAATTCTAGAGTTTTTTACTTAATCAGTAATTTTTATTATATATTTATCTTCTATAACATTACGATCAGTAAATGTTATTCTCAATAAGACTTCATATTCTCAAGATTTTGTATAAGTATGGTTTGGTGATGCTTCACTAGAAACTTTTCAATCACCAAATTTCCAGACATAACTTTCTATTTGTCATTCAGATTTTTCTGAAGAGAAGGCTATTGATTGTCAAACACTTGCTTCTTTAAAACTAGAAGTTATTTTAGCTTCTTGTGGTTTTGGCTTTAATATTAATTTTTTACTCATACTGTATTGTTTTCAAGATTGAGTTACTACTGTTAATTTTACCGTATAATCTCAAGCTTGAGTGTATCTATGTCAAGGATTTACAGCATCTCTTTCTTCTGTTCTACCATCACCATAATCATAAATAAATTTTACTATATTCTCTCCATCTACTTCACTTTTTGATGCATCAAATTTTACCGTTACAGGCACATACTCAGAAGTTTTTTCTATATCTAATTTTAATATAGCTTCTTTTTTTATTGCATCTATATTAATATTTTCAACCATTTCTATTTTCTTTTTAATGTCTCTTAAATGAACAAAAGTTAATTCAACTCAAACATTATATAATCCTTCTAAAGGTATTTCTAAATCAATTTCCTTTCAAGTCTTATCAAAATTTCAATCTCCATCTGTATCCCATTTTGCAGAAATTAATTTATAATAAGATTTATTTTTAATAGGTTTCACCTTTCTAGCATTTAAATGGATAGTACTCGGAGCTCAAATTCATTCTAAAGTATATTCCCTAAGTTTTGAATTATAAATTTTCTTACTTTCTAATTCTTCTCAATCTACAGTTATTCAAATAGGTTCTCTAAATTGCAATAAAATAGGGATTTCTATATTTTCTGTTATCTCTCTAAAATTACCAGAAGAATCATAAATTCTCAAAGAAACCTTTTGAGTTCAATAATTTTTAAATATATATTTCACTTCAGAAGATTCTTCTATAGCTTCTTCTGATGTTATATCTATGTTATTAACTGTCTTTATATCATCTCAAAACACCCATTCAAACTTACTTACAAATCAATTTCACTCAGCTATCTGAGGATTTTTAGCTTTAAAAGTAAACTCTAAGTCATTCATAATTGATCTTTTATAATCAATTCTTCATCAAATATCGGAAGATGAAGCTCATTTTATAAAGAAAATTTTATCAAAAGCGTCTGCTTCTTCTCAAGCTCTAATTATCTTCATTCAAACAAAGGTATCTTCCATAAAGATTTCTCAAGGTTGGAAAATATACATCATCGGTGCTTTATCTCTAGGAGTGTCTTCAAAATACCATTTTATTTGACCAAATGGTTTTAAATCTGTAGCATCAAATTTTACTCTTTTTCATCAATTAGGCAGGACAGTCTCGCTGTATTCCACCATAGAAGAAATATTAACTGGTTTAATATCATCTACTATTTTTGTTGCAAATTCACCATCTTTTTCTCACTCAATAGTCAATTTTATATCATATAATCATTTTTTATTAAACTCTTTGATTATTGAATTTTCGATTGTTTCAACTTTCTTTTTGTCTCAAAAATCCCAAATATATCTTTGAATAACAAATCAATCTTGAGCTTTATCTCTATAAAAATTTGTTAAATCATACTTTAAAGTAATAGGTCAGATTATATCAGAAGTGCTTCTTAGTGCTGATTCTTCAGGAGTAAAATTATCATTTATTAATTTATCATTATCATAAATTTGAATTGCTCAAAGTGATATTTGATACCAATCTGGTAATTTTTTTCTATATAAAGCTAGTCATAAAGAAGCTGTTCAAATCAATATAATAAACATAAATACACTGACAAAAGCAGAAAATACTCTTTTTCTCTTATACTTTTTCTTTGTTAAAATAGCTCTAAATACAAAAATTCATAAAATCACACTTTCTACAAATGCAAGTATTGTAAATACAAGCAATATAGTATTTTTAATGAAAGTATTGATTTCACTAAGATTTATTCACAACTGAGAGAAAACAGCCACATCAGCAGGAGTTTTCGCATTCATTACGACAAAAGTCAAAAATGCTCACAAAATAATTAAAACTACAAGCAATAATACAGCTAAAAATCATAAAATTTTAGTTATTGAAATAGGTTCTTTTTTAATATTTGCTTTTGTTTTATTTACTGTCTTTTTAGGTTTCAAGAATATCTTTTCTCAATCTTTACTAGGAGCAGTTTTAGCTAAAATTTTTATTTTTTGTTCTTTAAAATTCATTTCAAATTCTTTCTTTTGTTCTTCATCATCAATTTCTAAATCAAATTTTCAAACTCATTTTAATTTCATCAAAATACTAGCATAAACTTTATAGCTTATATATCTTCTTTCTTCAAGTTTATTATCTGTTTTAAAGTTTATTTCTGTTAGTTGCTCACTAGGAATAATAGTGAAATAAGCATATTTTTTCTTATATAAAATATCAATTAAATCTTCCAAAGTTTTTATACTTTGATCCATAACTTTTTCTTGTTTTTTCTCTATTTCTGGAACTTGTTTATAAAATTTTTTCATCTCAGGAGATACTTCTTTATTTTTTATTTCTCTTTCTTCATCTTTTTTTTCTTCCTCTTCTGGCTGCTCTAATTGAGCAAAAACATCAATATTAAAATCATCTTCTGATTTTTTTTCTTCAGAAGTTTCTTGTTTTGGTTTTTCTTCTTCTTGTTTGGCTTTAGATAAATCTTCTCTTAATCTAACTTCCTGAGCTTCTGATTCAACAGATTTCTCTATTTGTTTTATTTTATCTTCAGCTTTCTTTATTTCAGCATTCTGTTTCTTTTCTTCTTTATTTTGAGGTTTTTTGTCTTGATTTTGGTCTGATTTTTTATTATTTTCATTGTCATCAGAAAAATCTAAATCTAATTTTTTTGGGTCAAACATATCTGACATGCGCGCGTATTAAAAATATATTTTTAACATTATAACATACTTTTTATATAAAATAAAATTTTTATGATTGACTTATAAAAAAAACTTTGCTTAACTAGCAAAGTTTATACTCTATATTTCTTTTTATCACTACTATTTGGTTTAGTTTTTGGCGCTGAAACTGGATTAACAAAAAGTGGATTAGAATTTCCTGCGTTAGAATTATTTTGAAGGTTTTTTTGCATTTTTTGTGCTTGTTTTATAAGTTCCTGAGCTTGTTCCTCAGTGATTTCTATTCACTCAGGCATTTCTACTTCTTCAACTTTTGTCTTAGGAGTAGTCATGAATAACGCCTTTGTAACCTTAAATTCAAGCTCATCTAACAATTCTACAAATTTATCATAAGCCTTTCATTTATAGACTATAAGCGGATTTTTTTGAGCATATCAAGCAAAAGCTACATCTTGTCTAAGTCTAGCCATAGTATCAATATGCATCATCCAAAGTTCATCAATAGATTGCAAAACTAATCTTCTCTCTAATTCAAAAATTTCTTCTTCATCAACAAAAGCTGATTTAATTTCTTCAAATTTTTCTAAGGCTTTAGTAATAACATAATCTTTTAAATCTTCTATATCTTCTATATTTTTTGCTTTATCCTCGTCTAAATCTTCTAATGTAATAAAATCTATATTTAAGAAATCATTTAGTTTTTCTCTAATTTCAGCTAAAGTTTCGCTATGTATAGTTTCTGAAGTTTCAGCTACAACAGCTTTTTCAACTTGAGATTTTATCATATTAATAACGTCGCTGTCAATATTTTCACTATCCAAAATTTTATCTCTTCTTGTATAAATTATATCCCTATGTTGGTTTATAACATCATCATATTCCAAAACATGTTTACGAATATCAAAATGATGTCATTCAACTTGTTTTTGAACGCTTGTAATTCTTCTTGTCAAAGTTCAACTTTCAGCTAATGGTTCATTCGCCGGAATCGATGCAAATAATGGAGAATTAAACACTGCAAATAATTTATCTCAACCAAAGATTCTCATTATATCATCAGTTGGAGAAATTAAAAATTGTGTCATTCAAGGGTCACCTTGTCTACCAGAACGTCCTCTTAATTGGTTATCAATTCTTCTTGATTCGTGTTTTTCTGTTCAGATAATTATAAGTCCTCATAGCTCTTTTACTTCATCAGATAATTTAATATCCGTTCATCTTCAGGCCATATTAGTCGCGATTGTAATAGCTCATTTTTCTCAAGCATTAGCAACTATTTCAGCTTCTTTTTCATGTTGTTTCGCGTTTAGTACATTATGTTTTAATCCAGCTTGATTAAGTTTATTGCTTAAATATTCACTTTTAGCTACTGATACAGTTCAGACTAAAATAGGTCTTCCACTTTCATTAAGCTCTTTAATATATTCTACCAAATAATCATATTTTCCTTCTTCACTTTTGAATAATAAATCAGATTTATCTTCTCTTAATATAGGCTTATTAGTAGGGATAACAACTACATCTAAATTATAAACTTTATAAAATTCTTCTTCTTCTGTTTTAGCTGTTCAAGTCATTCAAGCTAATTTAAAAAACATTCTAAAATAATTTTGAAAAGTTATAGAAGCTAGGGTTCTTGATTCTTGTTGGATTTCTACATTTTCTTTCGCTTCAATCGCTTGATGAAGACCTTCTGAATATCTTCTTCAAGACAAAACTCTTCAAGTCATCTCATCAACTATCATAACTTCATCATTAGTCACGATATAATCTCTATCTTTTAAATAAACAGCTCTAGCTCTTAAAGCATTTTCAATGTGATGTAAATCATTATAATGACTTGATACATAAATATTATCAACTCAAATCATTTTTTCTATTTTTTCTATTCAATGTTCTGTTAAAACAGCAGTTTTTTGTTTTTCTTCTATCTTATAATGCTCTCCTTCTTTAAGCTCTTTTGCCATAGCAGCAAATTTCACATATTTTGTAGTTGGTTCGTTATCTGGAGCAGAAATTATAAGAGGAGTTCTAGCCTCATCTATCAAAATAGAATCCACCTCATCAATAACAGCATAAAATAATTTAGGTTGAACTTTGTGCTCTTTTTTTGTAGCCATATTATCACGAAGATAATCAAACCCTAATTCATTATTTGTCGCATATACAATATCTTTACCATATTGTTCTTGTTTCTCACTATTAGGTCTATTCGGTGTAATAATTCATACTTCTAATCATAACGCGTTATATAAAATTCACATTTCTTTCGCATCTCTGTCAGCTAAATAATCATTTACTGTGACTAAGAAACAACTATTTCAAGTAAGCGCGTTTAAATATAATGGAAGAGTCGCTACAAGCGTTTTTCATTCTCAAGTTTTCATTTCAGAAATATTCCCATCATGAAGAGCTAAACCTCAAATAATTTGTACATCATATGGTATCATTTTCCATTCATATTGAGCCTCCTTTCCTCAGGCGTAAGTTAAATCAAAAGTTTGTCCATAGATAAGTTTACAAGCTTGTTTTACTAATGCAAAAGCATCTACTTTTATTTCTTCTAATATTTTTCTTATTTGGGTAGCGTCTCCTTCATTTTTAAAATCAAGTTCAGTAAATTTTTCTTGAAACTGCTTAGTTTTAGCTTTTACTTCATCTAAATTTAAATTTTCAAAATCTTTTTCTTTAGCTTTAATTTTTTCTAAAATCTTTTTATATTCCTTAACTCTTTTTTCAGAAATATCTCAAAATAATTTTTTGATTAAGTTATCTAACATTTTATAATTATTATAGTGTATAAACTGCCGTATTTTATCTAGTTTTTATAAAAAAGCAATAAAATTTTACATCTTTTATATAAGGAATTTCTTTTCATGCGGAGCTTGATTTTATCAAGCTCCGCGAAAAAGGCGCGCCCAAAGGGCGCGCCTTTACAATAAAACTTCCTTATTTTTATCCTCTTAATATAAAACCTTGTTTTTCAGCTTTTGCAACAATAATTTTAATAAGTTCAGCTTTATAATTATCATCTAATGTTCATTCTAATGAAGAAATATAAACCTTAAAAGTTAAACTTCTTTGTCCAGGCATTTTTTCTTCATTTTCATAAATATCAATTAATTCTACTCTATCAATATATTTTTTATCAGATTTTAAAATTAATCAGTATAAATCTTTTCAATTTTTATTTTTATCTATAACAAACGATAAATCAAAATTATTTTCTTGATAAATAGAAATTTCTTCTGCTTTTATAGTAGAATAAGCTGCTTCTTTAAGCTCTTGCATATTTAACTCAAAAAATGCTATTTTATTTTTTACATCGAAATTTTTAGCTATAAATGGATGAATTTCTCAAATAACTCCAACAGATTTTCATCTCACAACGACACTAGCAACTCTTCAAGCATGAGCATATTCAGGAGCATTATCTAATTTTTCAAATACAGCATTTTGTACTCCTATCTTTTTGAAAAAATCAAGTAAGTGCTTTTGCATTGCATAATAAGGAACTTCTTCATTTTCGCTTGTAATAACACTTGCTAAATGATATTTTTCATCTATATTATTTTCTTTATCTATAAAATATGCTTTTTCAAATTCAAATAATTTTAGATTTTTTTCATCACGAATATTTTCTTCTAAGCTAGCAAGTAATCCAGGAATCAAACTTACTCTCATATGAGTTCATTCTTCGCTTAAAAAGTTTTTAAGAGGAATAAGTCATTCCACACTTTGTCCAGCTCTTTCTAATACATCTTTTCAAGTTATAGAATAGTTATATAATTCATAAAATCATCTTGATACAAAAAAGTTTTTTGTGTCATTTTTTAAATTATACATCACACTTTGATTTACAGCTCCTAAGTTTACTTCTGGGATAGTGGCTTCTACATTATTATAACCGTGAATTCTTACTATTTCTTCAGCAATATCAGCTTTATATTTCATATCTGTTCTCCAGAATGGAATAATTAAATCTTCGTTATTTTTATCTAATTTTATCCCTAGTTTATTTAATACTTCTATAATATATTCTCTGCTATATTCTTTTCAAATTAAATTATTTATAAAATCTACATCTAATCTTATTTTTATTTCCTCTTGTTTTATATTGTAACTATCTCAATATGCTTCTAATTTCATATTTGGACATACTTTTTCAAGCGTATCTACGACTAAAGCAGTTGCTTTATCTTGAAGATTTTCTGGAATATCTTTTTCAAATACATTAAGTGAATCAGTTCTCACACCATGAATTCTTCAAGTTTTTCTGACTTTAGCTTGATCAAATTTTGCTGATTCTAAAATAATATTTTTTGTTTCATCAGTTACAGCGCTATATTTTCCTCAAATAACTCAAGCTAATGCGATAACTCATTTTTCATCAGCTATAACCATATCTTCGCTTGTTAACTCATATTCTTCATCATTAAGAGCAACAAATTTTTCTCAGTTTTCAGCATATCTAATAATAATTTTTCAATTTATTTTATCCGCATCAAACGCGTGAGTAGGTTGTCCATAAAAATATAAACTATAATTAGTTACATCTACTAAAATTCATTTACTAGCAACATCAAGGGCTCATAATACTTCTAAAACTGAGCAAGGAGATTTAGTATTATTTACTCAGCTTATTTTCAACGCGCTATATCTATGTACAACTTCAGGAATTCTATTTTCAATAGGAAATTCTGGTAAACTTGAAAAATCTTTTTCTAAATACTCTAAATCATTTTTTAATTCAAAAATAGTAGCTAATTCTCTAATAGTTCAGATATGAGAAAACATATCAGGTCTATGATTTATAGCTTTATTATCAACTTCTAAAATAGCATCATCTATTTCTAAAAATTCTCTCATTGAAGCATCAAGTGGAGCATTATCAGGTAGAATCATAATACCTTCTTGTCTTTCTTCTTTTAATCATAATTCATCTTCGCTGCAAATCATTCATTTGCTTTCTTCTCCTCTTATTTTTGTTTTTTGTATTACAAAATCTTCTGTTAGCTTAGCTCAAACAACAGCAACAGGAACTCTTATACCAACTTTTACATTACTTGCTCCGCAAACAATAGGTAAAATTTCTCATTTAACCCTTACTTTTACTAAATTTAATTTATCACCATCAGGATGACGCTCGCATTCTAAAACTTCTCAGATATAAACATCTTTTAAATTTTGTCATTTTAGATGAATCTCTTCTACTTCGGCAGTATGCATAATTAATTCTTGTGCCACTGTTTCAACATCATGTAATTCTGGTAAATATCTTTTCAATGTGTTATATGAAATTTTCATTTTTTTATTATTTATTTATAAAACTTCGCTTATTGTATACAAAAATTTCAAAATTACAAAAAAAACTAGCTGTTTTTTTGCTAGTTAATATTTATTTTTAAATATAATTGTTTTCTTTTAAATATTTTATTGCAAATTTTCTTGATTCTTTAAGGTCATATAAAGTATGCGCATCTGAATTTATATAAATTTCATTAGCATTTTTTAGCATATAATCTAATTTTTCTAAATTAGTATCTCATTTAACTATATTTTTAGCATTAAATTCAAGAGGAATATTATATTTATTTGCTACTTCTACTATTTGTTTTATATCGCTTGTTGTTCAAAACTTTTCTAATAAAAAACAGGGATGGCCAATAAATTTTATTTTATCATGATGTTTTTCTATTGCTTTGATATAACCTTGTGTCGCGTCTTTTCATTTAAATACACATCTATGTGCTGATAGAATAATAAAATCCGGTTCTAATCACTGAATAGTAAAAGAAACATTTCATTCTTCATCTAATAAATCTCACTCTACTCAAAAAATTACTTTAACATCATTAAAAACATTTTGCCGAGTTTTTATTGCAAATCTCATTGTAGAAGGACGATAATCATACTCTCTTTTAAATTTTTCAAGTGTAGCATCGCTATGGTCAGTAATAGCTATTTCTGTTAATCAAATTTCTCCAGCAAATCTAACTATTTCATCCACAGTACTCATTCAATCAGAAAAATCAGATGAATGCATATGATAATCTCTATTATCTAAATTTAATATTTTCATAATTAAAAAAATTTTATTAAAATAAACTATAGTAGTATATTATATTTATAAAAAAATACAAACTAATTTAAATTTGATAAATAAATTAAATATTTATAATAAAATAAATATTTTTTAATAATAAAATTATGGATTTTCAAGAAATATTAAATGAAGCTCAAAAAGATTGAATACAAAAATTAGTTGTATGATGAGTTATATTTTTGTGAGATAAAGTTTTACTTGTACAAAGAGCAGATGATGATTTTATGTGATGATTAGTAGAAGTTCCTAGTTGATGAATAAATGAGTGAGAAAGTATAGAAGAAGCTTTAAAAAGAGAAGTTTTTGAAGAAACTTGATTAGAAGTTTTAGAAATAAAATATTATGTTTGATCTTTTGATTATTTATCTAGCTCTTGAAAAAAATCTAGACAAGTAAATTTTTATTTAATAGTAAATGAAAAAAGTGAAATAAAATTAAATCCAGATGAACATTCAGCTTATTTTTTAGTAAAACAAAATGAATTAAAAAATTATAATATTTCTGAGAAATGTACAAAAATAGTATTAAAATGATTTAAAAAACTTGATAAAATAGAATATTTAAGAAATTTTATTTTAGAAGTGTCAGATTTTCCAAAAAAATGAGTGTCTTTTAAAGATATAACACCATTACTTAAAAATTCTAATGCCTTTAAAACAAGCATAAATATTTTCAAAAATAGAATAAAAGATAAAAAAATAGATGCTATTGTTGCTTTAGACGCTAGATGATTTATTTTTGGTGCCGCTCTTGCATATGAATTAAATTTACCTTTTATTCCCATTAGAAAAGCGTGAAAATTACCTAATTCAACATTAGAACAAGAGTATGATTTAGAATATGGTTCTGCTTGTCTACAAATTCATAAAGACGCATTATTACCAGATCAAAAAGTAGTTTTAATAGATGATGTATTAGCAACTTGATGAACAGCGCAGGCTTCCATAAAATTATTGCGTAAGCTAGAAGTTCAAATAGTAGAAGTGTTATTTTTGATAAATCTGACTTTTTTAAATTGAGAAGAAAAAATAAATGCTCCTATATTTTCTATTTTAGAATATTAAAATAATTTTGTAAAAATAGAAAAACTAATATACTTAAAAATAATTTAATCTTTAATAAATTATGAAAACAATTATTTGAATAATGTGATGATGAGAAAAAGCATCACAGATAGATAAAAATAATGCATATGAATTATGAAGATATATAGCTTCTAAAGGATTTGTTACTCTTACTTGATGAAGAAACATTTGAGTAATGAATGAAGCTTTAAGATGAGCAAAAGAAAATTCAGGAATAACTCTATGAATATTACCAAATGATGATAAAGAAAGTTTTTCTGAATATCTTGATATACCAGTAATAACAAATATGAGGTCATGAAGGAATTATATAAATGCTTTATCAAGTGACTTATTAATTATTTGTTGAGTTGAGTTATGAACTTCATCGGAAATATCTTTATGATTAAAAGCGTGAAAAAAAGTAATATTAGTATGATTATATAAAGAAGCTAATATTTTTTATAAAAAACTAGCTCCTGAGCAAGTTTATATTGCTAATAATTATGATGAAGCAATAAAACATTTTAATACTTTAATCTAAAAAATTATGAATAAAAATATTATAAAAGCAGTGTTAATTCTGTTAATTATAGTTTGAGGTTTCTTTGCTATAAAAACTATTCAAAATAATGTAGAAAGTAATCCTGAAATTCAAAATGAAGAGAATAAAATAGCTTGATATTGGTTTACTCCTCATAATGCTTGAGAAAATATAACTTTTAATACTGATAAAACTTTTGTTTATAATCATAATAATTTAGACACAGAAAAAGAAGAAAAATTAAACGGAACTTATAGTTTAAATAACTCAGAACTAACTTTAACTTATTCAAACTGAAAAGAAGAAAAACTAAGTTATGTAAAATGAGAATGAGAAGATAATAATTATTATATTCAAAACACTGATAAAACAGTGTATCTAGTAAAATGAAAAAATAATTTATAAAAAAAGCTAAATTAATAGCTTTTTTATTTTTTTATAGCATCCCATATTATATCTAACATTTCATTTGTTGCCTGCTTTATCTTGTTTTCGTTACAATAAGTTAATATAGCATTAATTATATCTCAATAAACTTTATAAATAAGATTCATATCTAAATCTTTAAAATAACCTTCTCCTTTCCATCAAATAAACATATCTGAAAAAGTCTTAAATTCTTTCTCTACTTCTTTTATAGCTTCCTCGGATACCTCTGGCTCATTATTCATTAGTCTAACATACTGATATTCAATGTAATTATTAGTATAATAATTTATTATATTTTTTGTAATTTTCTTGAAATTTTCTTCTACTGATAAATTTTCATCTATTTTTATATCTTGAGCTTGAGCTGATTTTTTCTTTATGTTAATATAAACAGCGTCTATAAGTTCTTGTTTTGTTTTGAAATGCACAAACAAAGTTCCTGAAGCTATTCAAACTTGCTTTGATATTTGGGCTGTTGACGTTTTATTAAAGCCTTGTTTTGTAAATAATTCTAATGCAGCTTGTAATATTTTTTCCTTTGTTGTCATTTTTATTTTATTATTTCTAAAAAATTATTTGAAAAGTAGTATACTTAAAATATTTTTAAATAAAAGTTTATTTTATGATTAGATCTTTGGAATTAACTCTAAAGTTAATGCTTCATGTTTTTTAGTATCAAATCAAAGTCTCATAGTTTTATAAATAACTGGCAGTTTTTTACTAAAAGCTTTATTTATTTTTGGATTTAATTCATCTAAATTATCAGGTATAATTCAATCTATCGGCACAATAATATCTCAAAACTTCATTTCTCATTTTGGATTTTCCATAAAAGCGTCATACCAACCATTTTTCGCAAATTTATATGGTCTTACAAAAAATCTCGAGTCCATTTCTACAATTGTAATATCGATAAATTTATGTGTTGTTCAAGACCTAATTTGGTGTATATTAGAAGCGTTTACTAGCTTTATTATTTCATTTATATTCATAATTTTTTATTATTTATTGAAAAATTCTGCAACTGCATCAGTTGATACTTTTACAGCTTCTGGTTTATAGTAAAAATCTACATGACCAAACTCTTCTAAAGCCATAACTTCGTGCTCATTTGTAAGTTTCTCAATAAACTGAGTCGAACAAGGTGCTGTAAACGCAGTTTTACTATAAATTACTAACGAAGGTTGTACAATTTTATCTGCATAATGTTCACAAAGAGAGAAAAGAGATTGCATTCCTTGATCTCCTATATGGAGGTTTGTAAAGTTTTTAACCTCTTTAGGTCCTCTATAACCATCTCTTCCATAATAATCATAAGATTCTCCTGCCATAGGATTACCACCTGATAATTCTACATATTCTTCTCTTGATTGGTCATCAGTAAGCCCAAAAGGAGCTATATAATCAGGTTCTCAAGTTTCATACATTTTTTGAGCTGAAGCATTTGCTGCTAATATTGCTTGTTTTACACCTTCTTTATCAGCCCATTGAAAGTTATCTGCTGCCATCATTCCTGATACCATCGCGATTTTTTTAATTCTATAGTCAGTTACAGCAGCTGATGCGATAATTGAACCACCTTGACATACACCAAGTCCATGAATTTCTTCTACAAAAGGAAGAGTTCCTAAATATGAAACTGCATCCCAAGTATTTTCGATAAGTCTAAACATATATCTAGATTGTTTAAACTCGCCTGATAATGCTGGAGAATCTCCCATCCCTAGATAATCAAAAGCTAAGAATACAAATCCTCTATCAGCCATTTCTGGTCCATAAGTTCCAAGAACTTGCTCTTTTACTTGCGGAAAAGGACTAGCCCCAACTATTGCTTTATATTTTTTATTTTTATCAAATCCTTCTGGAAGGTATAAATCAGCAGCTAATTCTACTCCAAATGATTTGAAAGTTACTCTATTTTTTCCTGGTTTTAAATTTTCCATAGTTATATTATTTAAAGAATTATAATTATTATTTTTATTTATGCATAGACATGTTACTAATCATAGTATTAATACAAAAGCTATTGCTATAATCGAGATTAATAATGATTTATTTTTAATATCAGACATAAATTTTCATTATTACGAAATAAAATACTTTCTTACAAGTGAGTACTCACTCATATTTTATTTAAATTAAAAATAATGTCAAATAAAAAAGTGGAAAATATAAATAATCTTTTATATTTTTACTTTTAAATAGACAAAAAATAAAATATTCTTATTCTTACTTAAAATAAATATATTAATTTAAAATTTAATTTTAAACATTTAGGATACGATTTATAACGAAATAGAAAATTATAATAAATAAAACACTTCCTAACCTAGGGAGTGTCTTTTTATCTAATTTGGAGGCACAAAAAATGAAAAAGTTCTTGAAACATTAGACTTACTTGATATTGATTTAGATGAATTGGATAAGTTTTTTTAATTAGTATATCAGATAATTTCTTCAATATTTAAATCTTTATTTTCCCAAGGGAAAAGATATTGTTCTCTTCATGTTTTTAATTCTATTATATAAACTGAATTAAAATAATAATTTTTATTTAAAAACAAAATATGGTTATTGTATCTATTAAGTCAAATATAATATTTTCAATCTTTTGTCCAAAATCAATTTGTTTCAAAAAAATATCAACCTTTCAAAATTCACTTTTTAGAATAAATTTTATCTTTCTCTATATAAAACTCTTTATTATATTTATTTTGGTTATAATTTTTATATTTTCAAATAATTTCTTTTTGATTTTTTAATTCTCATAAATATTTTTTTATATCTCATGTTTTGGTATTAAAGCTGAAATTTCAAGGTTTATTTTCTAACTTTAGAATAATTTTTTCTGGTATATCTGTAGCTTCTAAACTATGATATTTATACCAATTTTTAAAATATAAAAATCAAAATAAAACTAATCAAATAATTATAACTATTCAAGCTAATTTTATAAAAAATATTATTAATTCTAAAATTTCTTTAAAGCTGTTTTTTATAAAAACAATTATTTTATCGTTATTTATTTTTTTCATCTTTTTCTTTTAAAATTTTAATAACTTTGTCGACATCTTTAATATAACGTTCGGTATCTTTTAATATATTTTCAGGATGAGTAACAAATCTATCTCAATACACATATACTACTCCTGCTTGTTCTAGAGCTTGCCCGACCATATCGCTACAATTATTTCACCATAAATCGTATTTTGGTGGATTTTCTTTTTGTTCTTGTATCCATTCATCCATTTTATCTACATCGACATATTTTCTTTCTATTTTCACAAGTCTTACATTTTCGGTAGAGTCTCAAAGTAATATATCTTCTGCTAATTGTTTATGTCATTCTTCAAAAATTCAATCAACAGGTCCAGTCATTTCATTTACAGATACCGAAGGATAAAAACTAAAAAAATGTCATTCTCAGTTTTTTACATAGTAAAGCATAGCATGTCAGATATCAAATTCATCTTCACTGAAAGAATCTAAATTTGATAAATCAAATAACCAAATAGTTCATTCATTCTCTTTTAAAAATTTTTGGAATCTTTTTTCTCTCAATTCTTTTACTCTATTCTCAAGATACTCTTTTCAATCATTTTGTCAATTGTTTTTTGAATGTCTACGTAGTATATAAAAACTTGAAAATTAAATTCAATTGATTTTTCAAAAAGTGATATGGATAATAAATTATTATTACTATTTCCTAGTATAAAAAAGAATATATAGATAAGTTAAAAGAAGTGATAAATCAAAAATTATAAAAAGAAAATTTGAAAATTGTTCAAACTTTCTATAAACGAAATAAAAGAGCTTTCGATAAAGTAAAGCTCTTTGATGTATTGAATGGATTATTTTCCAGTAATAAGTCTTCATTGGAGGCACCTAACGTAAACCTGTCGAACTCTTCTCTTCAAAAATTCTTTAATAGTTTAGTTGATATAGAAGCTATGGAAGTCTATAAAAATTTTAAAAATATATTAAGTAAGGTGTATAAAAATAAATAAAATTTAATTAATAATTATTTCTATATTTAAAATTTCATAAGTCTGTTACTTTGCTTTTATTTAATATTTGAAAGATTTTTTTATCCTCATTAGTTAATTCATAATTATTAACTTTAGTATCTATAAATTTTCAATCTTTTCATTTAAAACGTCAGGTAAATTCAATGTTTTCAAAATTAGTATTATAATATGCTGGAAATTTATTTGATTTTGTCCAAATAATTATATAACTAATTCATTTAAATTCATCTTCATTTGTATATTTTCAATAATCTTTTATATCTCTTAATTGTAAATAAATCTTATCATTTTCTAAAAATCAAGATTTAATATATTCTGAATAAAAATCAGGAAAATAATTTTTATATTTAATATTATATCAAGGATCTTGAAAATTCGTCTTTACAATTTCTATAGTATCTCAAATATAATAATGTTTAGGTTTTATAGATTCCAAAGCACAAAAAGCCATTCAAATTACTAAAAAAGTTACAAAAAGTAATTGCCAAAGGAAATTTTTTAATTTTTTATTCATAAAATATTATTTAATATCTAATTCAATATTAGCTTCTTCTATATTTTTTTCAATTTGTTTATCTCAAATGTATTTTATTATTAATGTTGATAAAATAGCTAAAATAATTAAAAATAGAATAATCATTCTAAAGGTATAATAAAAGATTTTTAATAATTTATTTAATCTCATAATATTGTGTGTTTAATGTTAACTTCAACCTCATAAGTTTTTAAATATCAATTTTTCTGTGCAAAATGTAACATATTTGTTAATTTATCCATAAGCTCTTTATCATCTAATTCTAAATTAAAATCATATGTATCAGTTATTTTTATATCAAGTTCTAGATTCTTTCAAATTTTATTTACTGTTACTGTATAATTAAATTTTCATAAAGTATAAGCTGAAAATTTATCTAAAGAAACTCAATCATCTCAACTAATAATCTTTCATCATTGTATATTATATTTCTTTTGAATATTTTCTATTAATTTTTGAAAAGTAGGAGTTTGTTTAAATTTAGTTACAAAATCACTATCATATCAATAGATAAGTTTTACAGTTTTTCCCTCAAATGCCAAATCATATTGGAAAAGTCAATATCTAAGTTCTTCATCTAATAATGCTTGTATTGAAAGTCAAAAACCAGCTAAATTAGTTTCTAATAAAGAATAAAAATCTTCGATAAAACTTTCCTCTTTATTATATTCTTTAATATCCCTATGTCAACCTAATTTTATTAAAGATAATCCTAAATCGCATCTACAATTTACATGTCAAGGAGGAGCGAAGTGTCCACTAGGAAAATCTTTTTCATATTTTATCCATCAGACAAATTGGTTTTTATCGCATAATTCGCTAGTTTTATCATCTTCTTTGGTATCCCGCATTTTCCATCATGTTAAATTTAATTTTTTTCTTAAATAATCAAATTGATTTAGTTGTCCTTCTATATTAGTTGACTTTAATTCATTACTAGCAATTCTCTTAGCTATGAATCATTTTCCAAAAAAATCATGCAACTCTAATACTAATTTTACAGTATCCCAAAGGTATTTTTCAAATAATTCGTCTAGTTTTTTATTAATATGGCTTTCAATTTTTTCAAATATTCAGATTGTTTTTTCTTTTATAGAATCCAAATTTATATTATAAAAATCTTTTTTATCTTCATATTTATTTTCTTCTATAACTTTTTCTTGTCACAATTTGTAAGATTGTTCTAAAAAATTATTAACTCAATGAAAATATTCTTTTTCATTTTTATCTATTCAATAATTATTTATATATTGTTTGTTTAATAGTAAATTTTGGCTCTGTGGTTTATTATTTCGATTTAAATCTAATAATAATTTTTCTTTTTTATAATTCCAGAATTCAAGTAAATATTTTTCAAATTCATTTGTTAATTTATCTAATTTTTTTATGTTATTCATTTTTTATTAATTAAAGATTAAAAATTAATTAATAAAATAAAAAATAAATAGTCATTTTCAATGTCTTTTTTATTCTTAAAAACAAAAAAAGAAGCTTCATTGTGGCTTCTTCTTATATTTCAACTTTTATTTTTTCTAATTCTTCTAATTCTTGGATTAAGTTATTTTTAAGTTTTTCTATTTTTTCATATTTTTCAGCTATTTCTTTTTGTTTGTCTAAATCAAAATTTCAATTTTTATCTAAAGGAATGCTTATATCTATATCATTTATTTGATTATTTCATAATTTATTATTTCAATATCATTTAGATTTTTCAAAAAATTTATTTTGCAAAATTAATTCTACAAAATGTAAATCAAGATTATCAACCCTAGGAATTAAAATTCCACAATGGTTATTTATCGTAAAATAGAATTCATCTTTTTGTTCATTGTTTGCATTATTTTGATTTCTAACAAATAATTTTCAAGCATATCAATCAATAGACCAAGTTAAACAATATTGATAAAATAGTTCATTTTCTTTTATATGTTTTTTGTCTATTCAAATCAATAATCAATTTTCTTTAGTATTTGATGAATATACAGGAATATTTCAAATCCAATTATTTTCTAATAATCATTTTTGTTTTAATTCTTCAGACATAATCAAAATTTTTATGAGTAAAGTTATAATGTTAATTATTTTCAAGAAAAAAGCAAAAAATAATTTACGGCATTATTATATATAATGAGTAAAATAAAGCAAATATAAAAAGAAAGATAGTTTTTTTATAATTAATCTATATTTTCTCTTTGCTAAAAATCTTTAAAATTATAAAAATTATGTCGAACCTTAAGTAATTATATTTATAAAGCGAAAATATACTTATTTTACATAGGACAAAAGATGTTTAGAATTTCTGTTGGTCGAACTTTTTTGAAAGTTAAATAAAAAGCTTCTCATAGCGAGAAACTTAATATATAATTTTATGTATTTTGCCTAATTTACGGTTTGGAGGCACTAACACCCACCAATCTTCGAACTTTTATAGAAAACTATGATAGAGTAGCAAAAAAATATTGATATAACTTCTAAACAAAAAATAACGATGAACTTAAAAATCATTGTTATTTTGTTTTATTATCTTATTTAAATATTCCTTAATAGGAATTAAACTTTAACAATATCTTCTATAATAGATAAAATTATTTTAAAATTATCTAAAGCAATTTTTTCAAATCAATTCACTTCATTCAATATATTTTCAGCAAAATTATTTTTAGTTAAAGCTATACTGTTTTCTGTTTTATAATCATCATAATGATAAACTTTTTCATCTATAATAGTATCCTTTGTACATTTGTCTTTTTTTATAGTTTGATATCTTCAATTTTTACTATTTCAATTTTGTAAAAATTCTGTTCATAAAAATAATCTTCTTCAATTGTCATCTTCTAATATTAAATCACTATCGTTATAATAATGTTCAATACATACATTGTCAAAAGTTCTGAAATTTGGTTTAGGTATAGCAAATGAATAAATATTATTTCACCAATTTTTAGGTTTTCATTCTTTTTCTACTTTGTTGATTATATTTTTATTATCCCTATCAAATATAAATATTATTTTTTCTGAATGAGGGGTTTTAGAATATTGTTGACACATATTTAATAATTCATTATCTCACATTTTTATATCTTCATCATATTCTAAAAAATTTATATCCAAATTAGAATAATTTGGGTTAAATTTTTTTAAAGCAGCTTTTAAATGTTTCCAGTCAGTTTTTCATTCAGTAATAATTAAAGGTTTATTTTCTAATTCTAAATTTTGTATTTTTTCTTTTACATCCTCTAATTTTTTATTTTCAGCTTTTAATTCTGATATACGATCTTCTTGATTTGAAATTTTTTCATAAAATTCTCTATTCACAATTTCAAGCTCTATGTAATTATGTTTTTGAACTTTTTCTATTCTTTCAGAAGCATTTTTCTTAAATACTTCATAAAAAATAGCATAATTAGGAGTAAGAGAAATGGTTGCTGGAGAATGAGTAACTATTATTACTTGGATTCATTTCTTTATAAAATATGTATCTAAAATTTGAAAAAACATTTTTATTAAAGAAGGATTTAACGTTGCATCAAACTCATCAAGCAATAGTATTTTTATATCCTCTTTTTTGATTCAGCTTAAAGATCAAAAAACAAAAGAAATAATTGCTTTTTCTCAATCTGACAGATCATTTAAATCTCTTGATTGATCTTCATCAATACTTCAATCTTTTTTAATTCAATATAATTTAGGTTGTTCATTGATTTGTGAATTACTAATTTTATAATTAGTTTTAAATCTATATTCAAACCCTACCTTTCAAAATAATTCATTAAATTCTACCCAAGGAGCTATTCAGATCTCATAATCAAAATTTATTTCAGAAGATAATATTCATTCATCAGATTTTTTAGCCTTTAATTCTAATTTTCTGCTTGCATAGTTAAAAAAAATATCTCAAATAAAATTAGTAAATATATCATCTGTTTTCCATATAAAAGTATTTGGAATTGCTTCATCAATTTCTTCTCTTGTTAGTCTTCAAGAATCAAATTTAATATCTCAATATTTATCAATCAAATATTTTCTGGCTAGTTTAGATGATTGTTGAAAATTTTTCAAACTCTGATCTCTTAGGTTTAAACGAGTTTTTATATAATGACCAGAAACTATATTTTTGTAGTTTATAATATTCTGAGGAGTTGCTTGAGTCAAATTGGGGATGTTTATATTTTCTCTAATAGATCTATATAAAATATTTCATATTTGTAAAATATTTCCATCCAATATTATGTTTGCTTTTATGGAACTCACTCCATTATGAGAATCCTCATTCTTAATAATATTAAGTAACTGAGACTTTCAACTTCAATTGACTCAAGAAATTATAATTAAATCTCATTCAAATTCTTGTCTAAATCAAGCATCAAAAGATTTATAGTCTTGATTTAATGTTATACTTAAATTTTTCATATTTTACATTTATTTAAAAATTTACTTATTTATCATTTTATTCTTTGTATATAAAAAAGCAACCATTTTTTACTTATAAAAATATATCATAAGGAACTTAGTCCCTTTACAAAATAAATATGAATATAATCTTTTTAATTTTTTTCAAACGATATTTTTAAAGAATATATAATTAAAAATGTAAATCAAATAACTCCTAATACTGGTATAATTAAGTTTAAGTATAAAACAATGTTTATTAAAAAAGAAACTACTTGGTTTAAAATATCTATAAATCAAGGGATTATGATAAATCATATAGCAAACATCAATCAATACCATATAATTTTCTTTAAATCTCTATATAGTCACCTATTATTTAAAATTGTAACAAAAATAAAATATAAAATTCTATAAAATTGTAAATCATACAAAACTTTTCACGGTCATATAAATGCTAATCAGCTTAATAAACGAATACTTAAACTAGGTTCAGATATTAGATTATATTCTTGCCAAGAATAGGGATTATTGCTTATTCACCGATAAATTAGCAATATCAGAATAAAAACCAATACTAAAAAAGTTGATTTTTTATATTCTTCCAGCATATTTAAAAATTCTTCCTTATACCATTCCATTTTTTATAAATATATTTAATATTAAATTTTAGTCTCTATAAAAGATATCATCAATATCTTGACTATAGTCTATACTTCAGCCTCATCTATGATCAATATCAGGCTCATAATCTGAATCTTCTAAATCTTTTAGATAATCTTTAACTATTTGGTCTATATCTAAGCTAGAGTTCCTTACAATAGATTGATAATCTATGTTTAAATTTTCTATAAAAACTTTTCCAAATAATGGATCATAATAAATATTATCTACTATTTCATCATAAATACCTTCTTTGTCTATTATTATTTCATAAGCTCAATATTCACTATATGCATCATATTGTACAAAATTTTCAAAACTTATTGACATAATATCAAAATTTCAAATGCTACTAGATAATTCTTCCTCTAAAAGTGATTCAATATTGTTTGATATTAGTTCTAGTAATTTTTCATTGTCTTTTTTAAATGATTCAAAATCATTATAATTATTTTTATAAAAATCATCTAGTATCTCAATTACATATTCTAGTTCTGAATCTAAATCAACTTGCTCTAAATATTCAATTAAAAAATCTAAGCTTTTAATATCTATTTTAGATCAATAGGTATACAATAAGGATAAAAAATCATAATAATTACTAATTTCTTTATATTCTTCAACAAATCATTTTAAAGTATCAATAATAATTTTTTCATTTTTTCCTCAAGATTCAAACAATTTTAAAAACTCTAAAATATAATCATTATCCATTAAATCTTTTGAAATAAGTTTCCATACTTGGTTTATTATTTGAGTGTAACTTTTTTTCGTTACTATTTTGTTATATTCTAATGATTTTATTTCTTTCACAGAATCTATGGTTTGTAAAGATGAAAAAATATTGACTAGTTCCTTATTATCACTTGAACAATCATTTAATACAAAATCTCAAAGAGAAGGATTAAGCCATTTATATGTCACATCTCAATTAGAAGCATCTATATTTCTATTTAAAAATGATCCAACACAAGGCTTAATTACTGAATTAAAACTTTTATCGGCTTTTCAATCATTTATTATTCTTTTTGCCTCAACAAAATTATCATAAGCATTTCTTAGATCTTCTTCTCTGATGCTTCATCAATTATAAACAACTAATTTAATAATTCATCTAATGTATTCATTTGAACATTTTTCTCAATAAAAAACTCAAGACCAAATTTCAGCAGGATTATCTAAAGTATTTTTAATATATTTCCAATAGTTTTCGGGATTGATCGAAAGCTCTTCTATCCTATCTTTATCAATAATAAATTCTATAAGTCTAGGGTTAAAATTACTATGTTTAGTTATTTTACGGTATTTTTTATTTTCATAAATCTTGTCTATATAATCATCATCTAAATTACTGAAGAAAATATGATTATATAATATCCAAGCTTTATCTATTTCATTTAAACTCTTAATAGTTAGTAAGAATTCGTTTTTATAAGTATTACTTTGCCTTATTTTATCGCTAAACAGTTTTCATTGGACTAATATATTCGTTCTAGAGGTTAAAATAAATAGTTTGTTTTTAGATTCGGAAACTCTTTTTATAAAATTGATTATATGAGAGTCTTTCTTTCATTCTAATAATTCTAGGTAGTTACTTCCTAAAAAATCATCATAATAAAATAACTGTTTTTTATCTTTTTCCCAAATACTCTCTGCCTCATTCAAAGGATCTTGAATTTCTATCAATTCATAAGTTTCTTCTGATTCTTCACGAGGAATAAGAAAATCTAAGGCAATATTGTTAGCTAAAGTTGTTTTTCAAATTCAAGGCTCTCATGATATAATAAGGACATTTTTGTCAATTAGTTTATCTTTAGCTTTATTATGATTATCAGTAAAAACATATTTATTTATTTTATCTTCTCTAGTAATTTGTTGAAATAAAAATTCGCTTCTTCATTTTATAGAATTATTAAAAATATTTTCTAATACATGAGTACTATTCAGCCATAATTTATAATATTTTTTTTCTATTTCCTTATTTTCAAATAATAATTTATTTAAGTCTTCTCTTCAAAAAATATCATCATCTCTTTTAATATAAGGGGAAAAGATATCCTTTATTTCTTTTTTATTATCTCTAGATAATTCTTGAGAAGTAACAAAAATATATTTTTGGGGATTAAGTTTTTTTACCTTTTTAACCTCTTCGCTTTTTAGTTTGCTTTTTAAACCACTATAAGATGTTTTTAGATAATGTTTACACTGAATAATAATTTCTTCATCAGTATTACTAAAAAATCTTCAATCAACTCATCAATCTCTTCATCACTTAAATATTTCAATGTTAGTTTTATATTTTATTGATAATAAATCCGCCGACAATTGTTCAAATTCTCTGTCATTTAACTGCTGAAAATTATAATCATACATTATTTTATTTTTATTAGATTTTAATTTTTTACTATTTTATACTTCTTATATAAAAAAGCAAACACTTTTTATTTAAAACGCATATATTCTCTTGTAAAGTAATTTATAACAAAAAATAAGTTGTATTTTAAAGCAAAATCAATACTATAGGCTTACCACACCTATTACATTCAAGCTTAATATAGCTAATTGAAGGGCAACTTGTGTTTCTAACCCTTTTTGCTGTATTTAGCTTTAGGTAGTAGGTGTGGTAATCTACAAGAGCATAGGTTGTCCTTTTTTTATTTTCTCCTATGCCTTCTTAATATCTAACTTTCTATCTATGAAAAAAGTTTTAAAAGAATGGTTCATAAAACACCCTATTATTTATACATTTATTGTAATGGCAATAATTTGATGAATAATTTCAGGTAACAAAGAAAATAAAGATCAACCACAAGAAATAATACAAGCAGAAACAACTAAAGAATCTTTACAGAATACAGAAAATTTTAATATTTTACCTGAATTTATTTCAGCAAAACAAATGGTAAATTGAAAATGTAGATATTTCTTTATGATAAAGAATAATGATTCTACAAATTTTGAATGAACTGTTAAAATAAATTTAATAAATCTAAAATGAAAAAAAATTTGGAAAGACGAATTCTTTACAGAAACTTCAATTGTTCCCGACACGGGTAATTTGTTCCGTATTGAAATAAGCACCTGCCCTGTTAGTATATTTTGAGAATATTGAATTGATTCATTTTCATTTGAAGCTTTTAAAAGTTGAAGGATTGTAAATTCTTGAACCTGAAAAATAACATTTAGTGATTAAATTTTTTTTAAAAAATATTATAAATAATTTTATATTTTTTTAGATGTATTTTTTGTTGATAAAAAAATGATCTCCTTCAAGTAACACTTTTAGTACTGAATGATATATTTTTATATTATACGACAATTTATAATAAGGGATTTAGAAAAAACAAACTTAAAATTTTCTACTTGACGTAGCTTTAACAAAAACACTATAAAATAATTTGATTTTTCCTTCAAAAAATTATACTTGAAACAATATAAAAATCATAAATATAACTATGAAAAATTTAGAAAAATATCCAATATTTGCATATCTTAGAAAAAGTACAAATAAAAAAGAACAAGAACTTTCTTTAATTCAGCAAGAGGAATGAATAAACATTATCTCTGAAAAATTAGGATTCAATATAAACAATGTTAAGTCATATACTGAAACAAAGAGTTGATTTGAGAATAAAAAGCGCCCAATGTGGAATAAAATGATGAAAGAAATTGATAAACTGAAAACTCCTTGTATATTGATAGCTCATGACACTTCAAGACTATCAAGAAATCCCAAGGATAACCTTGCAATTACTGATAGACTTTATTGAGATAATTGATATAAAATAAAAATCAAAAGAATTTATTTTCTTTGAAAAGGCTTAAAAATACATGATTGGGATAGTAAAACAAATAAAAAGATCTTAACGGATAAACTAAAACAAAATTATGATGAAAGTCTTTAAACCAAAGAAAAATCTATAAACTGAATATTATTAAAATTAAGCAATTGAGAGTTTCCATATGCAGCACCCAAATGACTTGAAGCATACAAAAATAATTGAAAGAGAATATTAAGACAAAACGAAAAAATGCCCTTAATCAGAAGAGCATTTGAAATGAAAGTGGAATGAAATACGCATAAAGAAATTTCAAAATATTTATTGAATTTTTGAGATATAAAAATATGAGAAAGAGAACTAACAAACAGACTATTTAAAAACACTGTTTATATTTGAAAATACACTGAAAAAACTTCTTGAACTGTTTTTGACAAATTAGAGTTTTTTGAAAGCAAAACACCAATATCACTCTCGCTTTGGACTAATGTTCAAAATAGCCTTTGAAAAAAAAGATCCAAATATTGAGAATGACAAAAATGAGATATTTTAGCTGAAAAATTAAGAACTGAAAATTGAAGAAGAATGTCTAGATACCTAGCAAAGAAAAAATATCCACAATACATGAATGCAATTGAAAAGATAAATGTTGCTGAACATATAATATTAAAAAGTTTTCTAGGCTTCATAGATGATCTTATAAACGCTGAATTTATAAAAAATAGAGATGAACTTCTTGAAATAATGAAAAAAGCAAGGGCTGAGAAAAAAAGAATTGAAAAAGAAACATGACAAATCTTTGAGACCATTGAACTAACAGAGGAACAACTACATCTTACACTAAGTGCAGCACGCTTAATGTTATCGAAAGAAGCTTGTAATAATGTATCAAATAAAATTCAAGCTTCTCCTTTGATCGATAGAATAAAATGAGAAAAGAAAATAAAAAATAATCAAATAGAAAAATTAAAGAAACAAAAAGAAGAAATAAAACAAACAAAAATGAATTTAACGATCAAATTTGCTAATAATTCTATTACAAAAGAAATATATGATGATATTATTAAAAAATATGATAATGATATTAAAAAAATTGATTTAGCTATTGAAGAATTTTTAGATGACACTGATTTCGAAAAATATATTACAAGACTTCCCGAAGTTTTATCAAAAACTTTCGAACTCGCCAACAAAATTGATTCTAAAGGGAAAAGCAACAAAAACAAAGATGATCTTTTAAAACTTATTGAAATAACAACTTTCGAACTAACTATAACAAACAAAAAAGAGCTTAAAGTAAAGCTCTTTGATGTGTTGAATGGATTATTTTCCAGTAATAAGTCTTCATTGGAGGCACCATCCGGAATCGAACCGGACTAGAGAGCTTTGCAGGCTCCTGCATAACCGATCTGCCATGGCGCCAAATTTAAGGCTAAGAGATTATATTGCTCTTAGTCTTTTTGTCAAGTTTTACAAGTAAAAGTTTTTAAAAAATCTTCATATTTTGTGGTATCAGTCACATCTAAAGATAATCAAATAGTCATTAAATATCATCTATCTCAGCAAACTTTTCAAGCTTGAACAAATTTGTATTTTGGTGTTGCTGAATTATATTTTGCTTCAAATGAATAAAGTTTTGTAGTGTCGCTATCATTAAAAGTAAAAACTTTATCTTCTAAGTCTAAGTAACTTGTATAATCCTTACTAGAACCAACATTATTTAGTCTAGAATAATCTTCTGATGTAGTAGTTTTTGATAAATCTTGTCCTAAAATTAATAGTGTGTTAGCAAAACCTCCTTTTATATCACTAGAAGTTACGGCTAATTCTATATCTCCAGATTTTGGTTGTGGTAATAAATCGCTATCGTTTTTGATTACTTCCCACGCTGATGGAATTTCTATAGAAAAATTATCTGTTTCATGTAATGTTAGAGCAGAATTTTCTTCTGAAGAACCTCAAAAACAAGAAGTTAGTAATAAACTTGATAAGATTAGTATTAATATTTTATTTATATTTCTCATATTTTTATTATTTAATAATTATTTTTTATTTATATTAAATTTGTAATTAATTCTTTCGGTACATAAAAAATTACTAGCGCTAGAATATACAAAATCACTAAAAATGCAATTCAAATATATTTTAAAATTTTATTATCTTCGCTAAAAATAGTTATAGCAAAAAATAAAAATAATACTAAAGAAACTATGAAAGCCATATAGGTAAAGCTTAGACTAGGCAAGAAAAAATCTAATTTAAAACCTAATCAGACAAAGAAATAATTTAAAAAAAAGACTAGTGAAAAAGTTATTAAAGTAACTTTTGATGCTGAGTATCTCATTTTTAATTTTTTATTAGACAGTAGAATTTTGTCTTTAAATTGTGTTAATAATTTCATAAAACTTGATTTTTTAATAAATAGGATTATATTTATTCGGTAATAATTAATATGTAATATAATGAAAAATGAGCATAACACAAGAGCAAATTAAAAATATTGCGAATTTAAGTAAATTAAGACTTGAAAATGAAGAGCAGTTAACTCAAAACATAAATGATATTTTAGGCTATGTAGAGCAATTATGAGAAGTTGATACAACTTGAGTAGTCGGTACTGTTAGTGTTGTTCCTTGAAAAAATAGATTAAGAGAAGATAAAGTACAAAAAGGAAATCCTAAAGATTTATTAGAATGTAGTGGGCAAAGAGTTATTCAAAATCAAATTGCAATTCAGAATATAATGTAATAATAAAAATTATTTTTAAATAATGATAAAAAATTTAAAATTAAAAAACTTTCGTAATTTTGAAGATTTAACTTTAGATTTTTCACCGCGTGTTAATTTTATCATTTGAGAAAACTGAAAAGGAAAAACAAATATTTTAGAAGCTATAAACTTGCTTTGTTCTTGAATTCCTATTAATAAAATTCCAAATAATTTATTAGTAAAACAAAATTCAAGAGAAAAGGCAGGTTTTATTTGATGAGAATTTAATGCTGGAAATTTAACTATATCTATAACAGAAAATAAAAAATCTTTTTTTATAGATAAGGCAAAGACGACTCAGAAAAAATTTTTAGAGTTTTCAAATCCAAGTGTAGTTTTTTCTCCGATGACTATGAATTTGCTTTATAATCAGCCAAGTGATAGAAGAGATTTTATAGATAATATTTTATCAAAAATTTATCCAGAGTATAAAAATTTGAAATCAAATTATGACCAAATAGTAAAAAATAGAAATAAAACTTTAAAAAATATTAGAGAAAATAAAAGTGAGAAAAAAGAACTTAATTTTTGGCAAAATAAAATTATAGATTTATCTATAAAAATTTATAAATATAGAAATAATTTTAATAATTATATAAAAAATAATCTAGCTAAATATAATAATATTTTTACTGACTTTAATAAAAATTATAATATAAAATATAATTATATTACAAAAGTAGATTTATCTAGTGAGAACAACATTAGAGAAAGCATTAGTAATTATTTTAAAATAAATAGAGATAGAGATATAATTATTTGAAGAACGAGTATCTGACCGCATAATGATAATTTCGAAATAAATATTTTGGAAAATATAGATGAAAATAAGGAAGAGAATAATATTATTCATTTTGCTTCTAGAGGAGAGATAAAATCGGTGATAATAATGTTGAAATTTATAGAATTAGACTATTTAGAAGAAAAATTAGGAAAGAAAGCGATATTATTAATAGATGATTTATTTAGTGAATTAGATGCTTGACATCAAGATTTATTGCTAAATAAAATAAGCAATAATCAAACGATAATTTCTTCTATTATAGCAATAGATAAGGACAATAATAATACTATAAAATTATAATACTATAAAAATAAGATTTGTAAATATAAAATTATTGTAAATATAAAAATATTATTGTAAAATGAGTGTAACCTTAATTTAGTTTAATGATTTACGAAAAATGAATATAAAAAGGATTATGGCTAGTTTAATAGCCGTTGCAACATTAGCTGGGGTAAGTATTGTAAATGCTGCTGATGGTGCTGTCGTTGACCATTTCTTAGTTGAAATGTGAGCTGAAAAAATAAAAGTGGGTGAAGCAGTGGACCTTACTATTAAAGCTGTTGATAAGGATGACAATGTTATTCCTTCTTATACTGGAAGTATTTTTGTTTTTTCTGAAAGCGAAGATATTGAATATCCAAAATGAGCAGATGAAATTATCTATAAATACAATGACTCTGATGCTTGAATTGTAAAATTTGAAAATGCTGTTAAATTCTGAAAAATAGGTATTCAAAAAATTCTAGTATTTGATGAAAATGATGATAGTATTTATTGAGAAGGAGAAATCGAAGTAGTAGATAAAGAAACTGTTGTTGCTAATAAAGAAATTGTTATCAACTCCCCTGATAATAATTCTACTATTGCATCAAGCGAAGTAAAAGTTTCAGGTGTTACAGAAGCAAGCCACAAAGTTATAATTACTATTAATGGTGATAAAAAAATTGAAACAGCTTCTGATGAAAAAGGTAATTATTCTATCAATGCTACTGAATTAAAAGAATGAGAAAATACTTTTGAAGCTAGTATACTAGACGCTGATAATAATGTAATTGGAAAATCTGAAAAAGTAAAGATTACTTCAAAAAATAGCAATCCTATTATGAATGCTATTACAGTTGAACCAAAAGATGATGTAGAATCTGGTACTAGAGCAAAAGTTACTATCTTAGCAGATGCTGGATTAGAAGAAGTTAGTATTATTTTCAACGATGCTTTAATCAAATTAAAAGAGGTAAAAGACTGAAACTATGCAGGAGAAATCACTGCTCCAGCTGAAGCAGGAGAGTACTTAATTGATGTTACTCTAAAAGATAGTCTAGGTCATACTACAAATAAACAAGGAGCAGAAAAAATGACAGTAAAAGCAAAACCTGAACCAATTAAAGAAGAACCAACTAAAGAAGAAACTCCAAAAACTGAACCAGCAAAAGAAGAACCAAAAGATGTAGAATTAGATTCTGCTAAACTAAAAATTACAGGCCTAAAATTAACAAAATTAAAAGGAAAATCTATTCTTTCTTGGGATGTAATAAAAGAAGCATCAAGCTATAATGTTTATAAATTAGATAAAGCTAGTTGAGATAAAAAATTAATAGAAAATGTAAAAGAAGCTCAAACAACTATTTATATTACAGGTGATAAAATTGAATATGATGATTTTTATGTATCAGCTGTATGAGTAAATAAAGATTGAGCTGAAGAAGAAATTACAGATTTATCTGATATGACAAAAGTACAAACAGGTCCTGCAGAAATCTTATTCTTATTACTTGTTTCAATGCTTTTAGGATATATGATTATCAGAAGAAGACAAGCATAATATTCAAATAAATCAATAAAAATCGTTAAACAATGATAAAAATAAAACTCTAGATTAATTTCTAGAGTTTTTTTCTACAAACTTGCCGTCCATTACCGCCACTTACCATTCTCGTTCACATTTTATATGTATATCAATTTTTAGTAATAGCTTCTCCTCTTGTACTGGTTCATCCAAAATAACAACTTGTTGTACGATAATCGCAGTTCCGAACATAATACCATTTTACTTCCAAAAAATACCTATAATTAGTACCCCATTTACAATCCCGAGTTGCAACACAAGAGGTTCAAGATTTTGTATATCAACTATGACAACTAGTACTTATACTTTGTCATCAAGAAACATATACAGTTCACAAATTACAATTAAATGCCTGCGAATAGGTATTAATTCAATTTGATATTGAAACTGTTCTAATAAAAGTTTTCGTCTGTCAATGAGTTAAACTACTTATTGAATATCAAGAAATGTTAGTCGCTAAACAATTATTTGCAACACAATTATCTCAAGAAGCAGTATATCAAATATCACAATTCAAACTACTTCCTTCACTTCAAGAAACCTCTATTACCCCATTAATACAAGCAAAACCTCTAGTGTAGTATTTTTTTCAGTTAGCAATATCCTCATAATTTGTCGAAGTTAATACAGCGCTTGTTGCTCCATTATTCAATTCAGGAACATTATATTTATAAGTATTGCTTATAAATTCCTGCGCCGTACAGTTATTAGGTTTACAACTAAAGCTAGAATTATCCCAATGAAAATTATTTTCACAACTTCACAAACATTTTTTCTCTCATCAAATCACACTGCATAACTCTCAAGTTACATATAATTTTCAATCTAACTTAATATCACTAGAATTTATATCTATTTTATCAGTAATATTACTAATATTTCGCCAAGTTAAATTATCTAAAACTTCTCAGGAGTTTTTATTTATTCAGTTTAATGCAAAACTTAATCAAAAAATTCACACCAAAAAAACTGATATTCAAAACAATATCCACCTTAATTTCCTCCTTACGCCTTTCTTGTGACTAGCCTTTCTTGTGACTCTTTATTCACACTCATAAGCCAATCTTTTATTTATAATATAATAAATACTTATATAAAATATTGTAGAAATTTTTCTGTTTCTGTCAAGAGTAAAAT
>JAOARJ010000011.1 GCA_025210615.1 Candidatus Altimarinota bacterium
ATCAAAATCAATACTTTTTTAAATAAAAAGGTGATGAAAAAGAGTGCTTCTGCCTCTCCCTCCCGGGTGGGGCTCACTGCTTGGAAAATAGTATATTTTAGTCTAACGCGTTTTGCCCAATTTTAAGCAAAAAAATGGTGGAACAATAAGGAGAATTTTGAACAAATCCATAACTTTATAAGAACAACGCCTATTAAATTTGCTAGAGGATTAATTGCATTTTATTCAAACGAATTCAAAACAAGCAAAAAAATACTTAAAAAACTAACTCGTGAGCAAAAGCAATTATATCAGCTAAGCTAAAAACTAATTTTAATACATTAAGTTATAAAGATATGAACATTACAGAAAAACAACTAATAGCAAACAAAATAAACGCTAAAAAATGATGAGTAAAAACGCAAAAATGAAAAGATAAAGTTAAAAATAATGCTTTAAAACACGGATTAAGCTGAGTTATTTATGATAAAGATTTTGAAGAAGAATTGATTTGAGAGTATAAAATTAAGTGAAGCTTAGAAAAAATGCTAATTCGCAATATTTGCATCTCAAAAGCTAGATTTGAAAAATGAGTTATGCTTGAAGATAAGCTTTTAAAAAATATTATTAATCCCACTAAATACAATAAAGTTTATAAAAATAAAACGGCTTGAGAGAAATATTTGATAGAGAAAAAAGAAGCTGAAGAAAAAAGTTATTTAGATGTTTTTTGACCTACTGAACCTGATTTTTATATTGAAAAGCAAACTTGAGAGGATTTTGAGCTTGATTTGAAAAAGCTTGATTATCTTATAAACACGATTTGAAAATATAATCATCAAAACGAAACAAGACTTAATAAAGGTGTTCTTTGATTACTTCATTTACTAAAAAAATAAATGGGTTTGTTTTAAAAAAATTATATTTAAGCAATAAATTTGATTTATTTGATAAAAAATAGTATAATAAAACAAATATAATTAAAATAAATTATGCCTTTAGATACTAATGCAACAACACCTGAAGTTTATCCTACTCAAACTCAAGATACAAACAAAGCTTGAGAGGTTATTTCAGTTGCTGAAGTTTCAGGCAGACCAGCTGATTTGCAAGAGCATTTAGCAAATGTTTCTAACGCTACGCAAGAGGTTTCAATTGCTACAAAAGAGCAATTACAGGCAGATAAAAAAGTGCAATGAGTTTTTTTAAAACTAGAAGAAAAGTTTTGAGAAAGTTTTGATAGAAAAAATTTTGATATTAAAAGTTGCGGATTAGAAGAAAGAGAAATTGCCTTACTTTGACACGATGTCTTTACTTTATGGGATAAATCAAAAAATAAACTACTTGCTTATATAAATCAAGACTGAGAAACTCTTTATGAAATGAAAAATTTTAAATGATTTGAAAGTAGATTTTGAAAAGCTTTTTGGAAGCAAGGTTGATTAGAATTTAAACAAAAAGAAAACTGAGAGTGGATAATGATTATTGATAATGAGATATATCCTGAGTGAAGTTCTCAGTTTGATACTCATATAATAACTGAAAAAATTTTTAAATATTAAAAAGCCTTGAAAGGCCTTTTTTTAATTTATGTATTTTTCAAATATAAGCTTTGTAAGTTCATCATATTCAGTAGAATTTTTAATTTGCTTTTTTAGTTTCATTATTTCAAATCTATTATCTAATTTATTGTATTTTATAACCTTTTCCCTATTCGGCATCACCTCCTTATCCATAATCTCCCTAATCTCCTCAAATCTCTCTTTAACTCTAATAAAATTATACTGCAATTCTCAAGAAGTTTTGTAAGCTCAAAGCTCCACTTCCTCAATTAAAAACTCGTTTCAATTAATAATTTGCTCCTCGTAAATCCTCATTGCAAAATCAGTATTCACAGCGTTATCAATTTGTCATTGTATTTTATCACCAAAAATACTAGCTAAAATCGCTCAGTTTTCAGCTATATTAAACATTTTTCTTGATGCTTCAAGTTGTTTTAAATCTCCTCTATTTGCTGACTTATAAGTACTAATTGACTTATCTAATCAGTCTTTCGCCTTTCTCGCAAGTTTTCCTCACTCTTTTCTCGTTGCCTCTACAATAGGCAAAACGCTTTCCACTTTTTCTTTAACTTTATTTGGCAAAGCTCTTGCCATTTTTTCTTTCAAAAACGCTTCGCTAGAATTAAATGCTTTTTCTATTTTTGAAATTGTAGCAGTTGGAACATTTAAACCTTTCAAAAATTGTCCTAATTTTAAAGCCATTGCACCCCATACAGTAGGCAACGGAACGAGCAAAGCACTCAAAACAAGCCCTAACATATAACCTGAAATATAAGCTCTCTCAGGTAGTCACTCAATTGATTTTGCTAATTCTCATTTTATTTCTCCCCAATGTTCTCAAAGCGATATAAACAAGTCTTTTGTAGTTTCATAAATCTCATCAGGCACAACATTTACATCAACAAAAGCAGTAAAATAATCAAGCGTTCAGTCTATTCCTCAAGCCACTCCAGCAGGAATACTTTTTGAAAAATCTAAAATTAAAGGTTCTCAAATATTATCTTCAAGCACTTTTTCTACTGGTGAGCTATCTTTTCAATAAAGAAATAATTTACTACTTGTTACATCTTTAATCCCTCAAGCTATAAATTTTGCCTCAATTGATAAACTTTTCCTGCAGAAATTAAAAGCGTTATATACTCAGTCCAAATAATCTTGAGGTGTTAAAATTCAAGTGTCATTTTTCTCAAGAAAAAGCAATAATTGTTGTAATTCTTCACCATAAAAATCATATCACTCTATCTTTCAATATCAAGATAAACCGCTTCTAATCTCCATTAAAATCAGCCTCATATTTGGACTTTCTTTGTATGCTCACATAATTAAATTATCAAGCCTTTTTACTTCCTTATCAATTCTATTTTCACTTAATGCTTCGTTTAAACTAGCGATTTTATCTTCAATACTACTTTTAGTTTTTATATGCGGATAATCTCCAAATCCGCTTGAATTACTACTAAATGGCTCAAGTTCTCAGTCTATAAACACGAAAAATTGCTCTTGTGGGTAGTTTTTCAGCAAATCTTCTAAAGCTTCTTTTTGATTTTCTTGCACTTCTTTTACTCTGTTTATTTCTCTTTGCATTGCAAAACTTTCAATTCTTTCAGTCGCAATAAAATAACTCTCTTTTTTCTCAAGAGGTTTACTTATTGTTTCATTATATCATCAAAAGTTTTCGTTCATTTCAAGCCTTTTATTTTTATTTCTTCCTTATTATATCATTTTACAAAAAATATTGCAAGAGGTTAAAATTCTATTTTTTATACACAAAATATATATTACTGCCTAAAAATAGCTAAAAATTAAGTTGCTTTTTATAATTTTTTAAATATATTAATTTAGACTTTTTTAGTAATAATAAAAATAAGATAATGAAAAAAGAAGTTGATTATTTGGCAGTAAAAGGCAAAATAAAAGAGTTTTTAGATAATTATAACAATGTAGTTTCTAGCGATTATTTAGAGAGAATTGTAAAAGCGATAGATACGCAAAACAAAGCGGATATTTTAGTAGAAATGAGAGCTTATTTAAGCAAATATTGAAATATAATTTTAAAATCTAGCGTTTGAAAAGCTCTTTATGAATTAATAGACATTTTTAGTCAAATAGATGAGTTTGAAAAAGAGCAAGAAGAAAATGAAGAAGCTGAGTAAAAGGCTTCTTTTTTTATTTGATTTTATGTTCAAATTAAGTAAAATACTAAAAATATAAATAACTCACTTTGAACAGATGCAAAATATAGAATATGTAATTTATTGCAGAAAATCTACTGATGAAAGCTCAGATAATCAAAAGCAGTCTATCCCTGACCAAATAAAAGCTTGTGTTGATTATGCCGAAAGAGAGGGGCTTGAGATTATGGAAAAACCGAAAGATTTTTCGTTATTTGAGAGTGAACAAGAAGTTTTCAAGGAAGAAAATGAGAGCGATTTGAGAAATAGAAGAATTTTTCAAAGCACTAGAAATCTTTATATAATCAAGGAGCAAGAAACTTGAAAAACGCCTTGAAAAAGGGTTAAATGGAATAATCTCATTAAAAAAATCAAAAAATGAGAAATAAAAGGGCTGATTAGCTATTCTCCTGATAGACAAGCGAGAAATATGCTTGAGTGAGGTGAGCTTATAAATTGTGTTGATGAGGGCTTAATTGACCTAAAATATACAAATTTTCATTTTGAAAATAATGCAAGTTGAAAGATGATGCTTGGTATTTGGTTCGTGTTTTCAAAGCAATACAGCGATAAATTGAGTGAGGATATTTCAAGGTGAATTAATAGCAAGGTAACTTCAGGGAAAGCGATTTGAAATTTTAAGCCTTGATATTTTATAAATAAAGAGGGATTTCACGAGCCTCACCCTGAGCATTTTCCTCTTATTAAAGAGGCGTTTAAGATGAAATTAAACTGAGAAATTGAAAGTGATATTAGAGATTTCTTAAACGCAAATTGATACAGGAGAAAAATGAAAAAAAGCTGAGCAGAAAAAGAAATGTGAAGAAATGCTTTAAATAAAATGTTCCGTGATGAGTTTTATTATTGAATGTTTATATCTTGAGATAATATTGTTGATTTAACTGAATATAACACCTATTTTAAGCCGATAATTACGCAAGAGCAATATGAAATTTTACAAGATAGATATTACAGAAACCCTGTTGTAATCTCAAAAACTAAGACAAAAGATATTTACGAAGACATAAAAGTTTTTGATGTGGATTTTATACTAACTGATGATGACTTTTGACTTACTTTTTCGCTTCCTAATAAGAAAAGATTTGAGGAAAAAATAAAAAACGCTAACATAAAATGAGAACGCCTTGAGTTAAAAGATGTTGTAAAACCGCACCAAATAAGATATAGATGTGCGACTAAAAACTCTAAGCATTACGGCTTGGAGGTTACTTTGGCTGATATTGACAACGCTATTTTAAAAGCTCTTGAGTATTTCAAGGTTTGAGAAAAGCAGTTCAAAGAGTATATTAATTTTACGAATAAACAGCTTGAAAATTTAACTAAAACTACAAAAGAGAAAGTAGCATCAAAAACGCTTGAGATTTGAAGATTAAAGGCAAAAAAGGAAAATTATATCAAAAATAATTTGCCTAATATTAGAGATGAAGAAGAAAGAGAAATTTATGAAAAAACAAAGCTTGAGTTTAATAAAAAAGTGAGATTTTTAAGAAAAGAAATAATGGCTCTTGATGAGTGAGAGAGAAATGAAATTGTTGAGCTTGAAGTTTTTATTGATGTTTTGAATAATGCAAAAAGTTATTACAAGAGGGCAAATTTCGTTCAAAAGAAGAAAATCGCTAAAATTTTGTTTTTGAACATAAAAATAAACGCTAAAAAAGAGCTTGCTGTTCAGGTAAAACCTGAATTACAAACTCTGTTTAATCCTCAATGGTGGGTGATATAGGATTTGAACCTATGACCCCCTGCTTGTAAGTAATATTAACCATCTTTTGGCTTAAATAAGCCATCAAATTTTTCACTTTTTTAATCATCAAAATCAAAAATAAAAACAAATAAGGAAATAAAAATAAAAAATATATTGTTTATATTCTCTCATAAAATAACAACTATTACTATTTAATTATAAATATTATGGAAAATATAATACATAATTGAGAATCTTTCAAAATTCCAATGGAAGTTGTAACAGATTATAAATTTCTTGTAGATTTAGTATTAGTAACTAAATCAATGAATCAAGAAGAAAAACAATTTTGGTTTTATAAAATTGCTCATATGTCAGAAGAAGAAAATGATAGATTGCTTGAAATTCTATTAAAAGAAAAAATAAAACTAGAAAAAGTTGAAGAAAAATATCAGAAAAAAATTAAAGCATTAAAAAAGAAACATTCAGAACAATGGAAAAAATATGAGGAAAAATTAGATTTCTCTTAAAACTTCGGGTTGCGTGAAAATTTTGCAAATAAATTTTTGCGTGACCTTATCATTTATAAAATAAATGATTCTATTAAATAGAAAAAGTCTTTATTAAATAAACATAAAAAAATGCAAGAAGAAAATATTATTGCACCAGGATTCGCAATTATCATTTGTATAATTATTTTTGCTTGCTTTATATATCGTTCGTTCTTTTCTATTGATTGAATTTGTACTGACTGATACAAAAAATGAACTGATATAAAAACATTGCTAAAAGAAAAAAATATAACCGATGAAAAAGATATTGAAGTTTGCTACTCTACATATAATTGGTACATTGAAGATTACGAGAAAGAAAAAAGAGAAAAAGAAATATATAATACCGAAATGGAAATAATAAAAAATGAAAGAATAGAAAGAGTAAACTCTTATTATTATAAATAATAAAGAATTAGTAAAAGTTGTTAAAATTAAATTTTAACGGCTTTTTATTTTGCTTAAAAATCCGTAAGGATTTTTAACAAAACACGGGACATTGATAATGTCCCACGGTTACTCTAAAAATAATACAAAAATAAAACCCTAAGTGTTATGAACTGATTGAGAAAAACAGCACTTAAATTAGTGAGAAAAAAACGAAAACTGACTGGGACAAAAAAATCACTCTCAAAACTAGAACAAAAAATCATAAAAACTTATCATTTTTCTAAAAGAAATAATCTTGAAGTTTTTTATAAAAACATTGATTTTTTAACTATTTGGATTGAAAGAAAAGATTTTACTGAAAAACTAGAAAAACTTACTAAGGTTTGTTCTTACGATGATATAAGCAACGCAAATAATAGCTTAACCGATATTTTATTAAAATTCCCCATTGTAAGAATAACAGATAAATTTTTCTTTGTCTTCTCTGGCTTAACTTTCAATAACAAAAAACAAATTTACTCGCTTTATGATTACGACAGAAACAAAATCTGACAAATTGTATTGAGAAACGAAGAGCAAATAAAAAGTAGTGAAAAAAACATAAAAAATCAAATTGAGCTTTCTTGATTATTTTTCAAATGTTATCAAGACTATTTAAACGAATTTTTAGACAAATTAGAAGTTAACCGCTACGAGCAAGATATTATTTGAAGAATTGATTATTGCGTGGATTTCAAATGATTAGAAGTTTTTAAAATTGTAAAATATGTGAGTGATAGAGTTAAAAAAACGGTGAAAGTTTATAATGATTTACCACGGGCTGATAGAAAAAAATTAATGAGAGAAAAAAATGCTGAAGTTAAATATTGAAACCAAACCGTATGACTCGCTATAAAATGAAGCCGTCAAGACTTTAAAGTCTACGACAAAACGCTTGATATTGTAGAAAATTACTTGAAAAGAAAAGTGGACTGAAAAAATCCACACGCCGAATATATCAAAAGTAATTCACCGATTTTCAGAATAGAAGTCAAGAGAAAATCCGCTAGTATGACCGACTTAAAAGATAACTCATTAAACTATTTTTTTGAAAATCTTGAAGCATTATTCTTTGATTATATAAAACGCTATTTTGATATAGATTTAAGCTATTTTGTCGCAAATCTCAAGAAAGTAGACAGAAGCAAAAATTTTTTGGCTCAAGATGTGAAATATAAAAAATTAGAGCGTACACTCAAAATGTTTAAAGCCTATTGAGAAACTTTGAAACTTTGGGGTGGCAATAAATTCTTGAAAAAAAAGTTTGCTGATATTTTCCCCGAAGCTGATAAAATGTCTTATTTTGAAGCCTTACCACAAGAAATGCTTGAAGATTTTTTACAACTTCCAACTGACAAAATGGACGCAAACGATTTTCTTGAAAAAGACTTTATGTACATTGATACCTCTGATAAGCTAATTATTAATACTTAAAAAAAATAAAATTATGAAAAAAACGACAACACAGATTGATATTACTATCACAAAAGAAATACAAGTTGAAAAAGAATACAGATTTTTAGCAACGCAAGTTTTATTTATATGTGATTGAATGGAAAACGATGATATAAAACTCGTTTATAGCGTCTTATCTGCCGAAGAAAAAGCCGAAATAAAAAGGATTATGTGAGAATTAAAATTTGATGAACAAGACAAGGAACAAAACAGAAAAGATTTTTTAAATATCGCAATAATTTTGGATTTAGAAGTTTTGAAAAATCAAAAACAAAATATCACTAATCAAAATAAAAATGCTTACAGAAACAAAAAAAAGAGCAGTAAAAGAAAAGCTTTTATCGCTACTCATTAAAGATTTTCACCTATCTTTAAAAAATAGGTTTGAGAAAGTAAAAACTAAGTTTTTTCTTGAAAATCTAACCTTTAAAGAACGCACTGAAATCACAAAGTTTTATATAAAACTATCAAGAAAAGCAAAAAGAAAACTTTATATAAAATTATGATGACCCGACGCAATTTCAAGCGTCAAAACCTTTATTTTAGATAATTAATTTTTATAAATTATGGAAAAATTAAAATTGTGAGATATTATCCAAACTCCCGAAAATTGAGAAAAATTTATTTTAAAAAAATGAAAATTTGAAGAATCTATATCTTTAAATCCTTATACTTGAGAAGAAGAATATAAAAAAAGAAATTGATTATATTTTGAAAGTTGTTGGTGATGACAATTTAATTTTAAAGATTTTCTTAAGGAAGAAAAATTTGAAAAAATCGGAAATATTGAAAAAAATCCTGAATTATTTTATGAATAATTAAAAAATTATGAGCTTAGAAAAAAAAATTTATTTATTCTCACAAAGACATAAACACCTTGTCACCTTTATCTCTTACGCTTCCGCCATTTTTCTTTATTGGTTAGCTAGTTTGGGATTAACCGAATTTATCACATCAGCATTGCCCGAATTAATAGAGAATTACAGCCTTAAAATAAACAAAGATAATTTTGTAATATTTATTTGGGCTTTGTTCCTCGTAACTTGATTTTTGCGTAAAGTAGACGAAAAACGGGCTGAAATGTACGAAAAAATACGGGAAGAAGAAATAAAAGAAAAACAGAAAAAACGGGATAAAGAATTAAAAAAATAATATAATAAATTTAATTTTTAACTTTAAATAAAATGGATAAAAAATTAATAATTCAAAAAGTAGCAATGCTACAAGCAATGAAAATTGAAGCACAAAGAAAAGGAGATGATTTTTCAAAAGAATTATTTGAAAATGAAATTAAAAAAATAGTAAAAGAAAATAAAAAATATTTTAATAAACAAAACTAAATTTATGATTACACAAAATATCGCAATGCTCCCCGTATTTATGAGCTTATTAATAATATCATTTTTACTATTTGCGTTTTTGGAAAACAAAATGCAAAACTACGAAAAATACAAAAAAGAAATTCCACTTTTAGAACGGTTCTTTTATCAATCTTCAAAAACAATGGTTATAGTTAGCTATTGTATCTCTATTATAACTACCTTTGAATTTTGGTATTTATATATTTTAAATTTATAATTTTTATATTATGACTACAAATAATCAAAACAAAAACAATAATAAAAATCAAAAACAAAATAAAGAACAAAACTACAATATGCCTTTTGAAAATAAAAATTTTACTCAAAAAGTAGAAGAAAAAAAAGAAGATAAAAATATTTTAGTATTGGCTTTAGTTTGAATAATTGCTTTATTATTCTGACTATTAGCAATAACGATTTACACCGCACCAAAACCCGTGCCACTTATAAATCAGGTCAATAATTTATATAATAAGAATCAAGACTCGTGGGAAGAAATAAAAGAAATCAAAGCCGTGCTTGATTGAAAATATAGGAAATAAAAAAAGAGCTTCTTTAATTAGAGGCTTTTTTATTTTTTTAAAATTTCCAACATTTTTTCTTTACTCATCTTTCTATTTATAATAGGATTTGCAAGATGAAATATTATCTCAGCAATCTCTTCATCTTCTCAATCTTTATAATCCCAATTATCATCCATTTCAATATCCTCTGCCCATTCTGACAAATCCTCATAAGTTATTTTATCATCTAAATACTCTTTTAATTTCAATTTTAATTGTCCTAAAGTTAATATCATAAAAATAAAATTAATTATATTAAAATCAGTTTATTTAATTTCATAACTTAATCAAATTTTTTATTTGATTTTTTTTGAAATATTTATATACTCTTTTCGTTTTAGAAGTAATATATAAGTAAATGAAAGAATATAAAACAAAAGTAAAACTAAGTGAAGAGATAAAAGCTTTACTTGATGAAATTAATATATCAATGTGAGGAGTTACACTAAAAGATTATAATGATAAAATAAAGCATATTATTTGGTATTTTAACTCGTACAAGAAATAATTTTTTGCATTTAAGATAATAATGTATAAAATACTTACATTATATATTAAATTTTAATTATTCTAGTATGACAATGAAGGCACAATCTGTAAGACTAGACGGAGAAACTATTGATAAATTAAAAGATTTAAAAATAGAAATGTGATGAGTAAATTTAAAAACTTATGAAGATAAAATAAATCATTTAATTTGGTTTTACCATAATTATAAGAATAATAACGGAAAATAATTAAACATTATAAAAACATTATTTTTGTATGTATTTTTATTTGACTTTTTATAAAAAATAAATATAATTACAAGTGTAAATATAAGAAATCCCCTTTCTCGTGTTTACATTTGTATTTTTATTTTATTCATTAATTTTTTTGAATCGTGTCTGAAACAAAAACAAAAAAAGAAAATCCTATTTCTAACGAAAAGGTTATCTATACAGACGAAAAAGCTAGGTTTAAAATAATTTCATATGATTTTACTATTCAAGACGGAAAAGATAAGTGAAAAGTTCTAAATCTAGTGAAATTAGCCAAAGCTAAAAATGTCTTTAGTAAAGAGTTCAACACTTATGTTGAAGTTGACAATTATGTCACTCTTTCAGCGGATTCTTTCAATAGCTTAGTAACAGCTATTAAAGAAACTCCCGAAGAAAAATAAATTTTATATTTGTGTTTAATAAGTAAAAAAAGTTAAGTAATATATATCAAAACAATCATTTGTTTTTGAAACACATAAAAGGCTCTTGTGTTTAGTTAGGTTTAAGCCTTCTCCTAACTGACTCAAAGAGTCTTTTTTTATGGCTTAAATTCAAGCCACCATATTATTTTTTAAGTTTCTTTTTATGAACTTACTTAAAACTTCTATTCAAAAAGTAAAATCTTTTTGAAAGAAAGCAGTAAATACTGCTAAAAAAATCTGACCTATGGCATTTGCCTTTTGAGTAATGGCATTTTGTATCGCTCAAGGTCTAGATATACCTGCTACTTCCGCATTTGACGGAACTTCTATCGTTACAGCAGAAGATGTAACAGGATTAAATACTGAAGTATCCAACGGATGGATGACTTTAATAGCTACTGTTCTTAGCTTATCTACATTATTAATTACTATGTTCTTTGGTAATAAAATCTTTGCATTTTTGAAAAGAACTTTATCAGGTAGAACATAATTTAAAGCTAGGCACAAGGGGGATAAAAAAGTCCCTCCTTGCTTAATTTTAAATCTTAATATTTTATAAATTATGAAAAAAATCCTTTTATTTATAATGGCAACTTTTGCCCTTATTACTTGAATATCAAGCGTTTGAGCCTTTGAAGTAAGTTTTCATAACGCAATCCCCTCAAAACAAAATTTCGTTTATAGTGATGTTCAATTTTATTTTAGTGAGCCAGTCAATATATCCACAATTTGACAAACTTTTGATACCGCTAAATGATGAACAATAGAATATTTAAGCTTAGAGCAAAACGCCGTTCTACACGCAAAATATATTTCTCCTATAATCGCTGATAATTCTTGACCGCCTATAAATAGAGTTGATACAATCCCGATAAAATGAGCTACTGCAATTTTTGATTGAAGCGCGCAAGATTTTACTTTAATGACTTGAGTTTTAGAGCCTACTTTACCACAAAATGCGTATAGTTATACGGATTATGACGAAAGAGAACTTTGAAAATTATATAATAATTTAAAATTTTGGTTTCATACAAATATCTCTTGAAATTTTGTCTGAACAACATATAAAACTTATTTTTGATGAAATTTTACTATTACAAGTATAGATTGATGAAACATTATTTTTGATTATAGAGCCCCCGCAATTATTTTAGAAGATAAAAAAACTGGTCGGTGGTGTTTCTCTCATCTTGATTGAGATTCTAGTAAACAATGTTTATTATATAGAGATTATATTGATTTATCACAAATCCCTTTTACTTTTGAAAACTGATGAGAATTAGCAAGTAACTCACAAGTATTCGCTTTTAAAATAAAATGAGAAACAGAAATTTCAACAAATTTATTAAACTGAAAATCAATCGTAAAAACAGAACAAACCTCACAAATCAATCAAGAAGTTCAAGTAAATTGGAAAACCGTCATTGCCACACTTCTTATCCTTGCTCCTATTCTTTTAACTATGTATTTCTGAACAAGAATCTTTAATTTTATAAAGAAATCTCTCACTAAATGAACTTAAAAGGAGGCGTCAGCTTCCTTTATTTTATCCCTAATTTTATTTAAAAATGAATATTCAAGAAATTATTGAAGTCTTATGACTTATATTCTCTTTTGCCCCTATAATCTCATTTTGAGTCATAAAAATTAGCTTAATCCCTATAATTTTATGGTATTTTTGACTTTATATCTGTTCATTATTTTTTAGTTTATTTAATTAATATTTTATTATGAAAAAATTTCTAATAATTCTAGCCTTAATATTATCTAGTTTTAATCTAGTTAAAGCCGAAGATGCTAGTTTAGCTTGTGAAGCAAATTCACAAAATGCAACTATAAATAATACTCTTAATTTTACAAAAAATTTATATGAAAATAGAACACCAAAGGTAGACGAAAAAGAAGACGATTTTTTGCTTGTTTGATACCAAAACAACGCTTGAGAATACTATATGAATATAGATTTTATCATTATATTTTTATTATTTTATTGGTGAATTTTCTTCGTATTATTTATATTTATTCATTTATCTTTTAAAGTTTGGACACTATGACAAAAATAAAAACAAAAATTATAATCTGATTACTAGCTTTATTTAGCTGATTAAATCTAGTTTCAGCCGATACCGCTCAAATGGAAGTTATCGGAGAATATATATTTTCTACAACTTGAGAAACTACAAAATTATTTAATGATTTCGTCGTTGATGATATGGAAAGCACAAATTTTACGATATTATGAAAAAATAATGTTTATAATCTTGATTATTCTTGACCGACTACAACGCGGATAACTGACAGATTTTGATTTGATGTGAAAGATTGATTTTATCTTGAAAGTACTGATAGCGATTATTTTGTAACTTATAATAATTGAGAAAGAGGCTTATTTAAGATAATAAATCACGAAAATTTTGAATATTCACAAGTCTGAATATTTAACAATTCTTTTGATTCAATAATTTATTTTAACGATAAATATTATTATTCGTGGTGACCTAATATAAGGGAAATTTGAAGCACTACAACGCTATTTAGTGAATATTGAGATAATAAAAGTTATTGATGAACAATGACGGCTTTATGAGAAAATATTATCTTAATTTATAAAACAAATACGCCTTGAAATCAAGTTTATAAAATAGCTAAGATAAACGCTTCTTGAGAGAAAATTGAAGAAAAAGATTTACCTATGAGCTGTGATTGAGTAACTTCATCTTGAAAATATTTAGTTTGTGAAACTGCGTCAAGTACTCAAGGCGATTTATATGAGATTAATTCAGATTTAAGCACAACTTTTTTATATAGAGCTCAAAATTATTATGCAAATGAACATTATTTTTATACAAAAAAAGGCTATGTGTATATAGTTACCGTCGCAGTAAATAATTCAACAAGAACAAATATCGTCAGAAAATTAAAAAATAAAAATTATTCTCCAAATATTCCCGAAGAAACTCCCGAAACGCCTATAAATACAGATAGTTTGGTTGAAAAATACCAAAAAGCCACCGCGTGAATTTATCTTAATTGATACTTATTTCTTTATGAAGATTGAAAAATTCTATTGTGACCAACTCAAGAGCAATTAGATAATTTTACTTGTTCTTGACCTTATATGAAAAAAGAGTGAGAATTAGCCGTTTGTTTAGACGAATATTTAGTAAAAACAAGAGTCGGCGAAATAGTTTGAGAAATAGAAAAATATCCTGATAGTTTTTTCTTTTTTCAAGCTCCAACTAGTATAATTTGATTTAATGGTCGGGTCGTCGCCACTTGAAATTCCGCTTGAGAATGAACACAAATGGCTAGATATGTTGAGATAAATTCATATTTTGTAAAAAATGCAATAAGACAAGTAAACGACTCAAATTATATTTATTATTGATATAAATTATTCAACGAATGAGTTTATCAAAATGTAAGTAACAACGAAGAATATGCGTCATTATGCGGTCAATCATTCCCCGTGATGTCACTTGATAAAAAATATTTCGCTTGTTTTGACTCATATTTGACGAATTTCAATACTGATACAGACAAAATAATGGAATGTTGAAATGATGAAAAGTGAAAAATGATAGTAAATGACAGCTGAAACCAAATATATTTTGAGTGTGAGTCTTGAGAAATTGAGCTTGTCAATAATTCACTTTTTAATATCAACTTAGATAATATTTTTTTCACTACTTGAAAACTGCCCCCCATTCAAGAAAACGAGCAAGAGCCGTGAACTTGTAAAATGTTTTCTGATGACCTAAGTTTTATTTATTATTCAGATTGAAGTAAGCTCACTTTTTCCTTTAGTTTTCCCCAAACTGATATACCGATTTTGTGACAAGTCGCGTGGTGAGTAGATAAAATTTGAGATATTTTAATCGCTCCGTTAAACTCTATTTGAACAATTGTATGAGTATTAACTCCCGTAACTGCAACTCAAAAAGATTATTGTTTATTTGGTTATGTCGTCACTTTTAAAAGTCATTATTTCTTTAAAAACTGAAAATATTATTGAAAAATGACACTTATAGATTATTTCGCAATTTTCGCCTGGTGAATATTTTTAGGTTCTTCATTATTGGCTTATAGATGATATAGAGGTCCTTACGAATGAAACGCAACTTGATACGAAGAAGATAAATATGTCAACAGAAATGTATCAAATGGCGGAAAAATGACAACAACAAGAACGGTGGTCGTACAAAGAAAACTCAAAAATCCAAAATAATTTATCATTAATTTTTTATTATTATGATTGAAACAACTTATAAAATATTAAAAACTGCAATAATTTTAATAATCAAATTTTCATTTTTACTTTCAGCTTTCGCTTTAGTTAGCAATTTATTTGCGTTCACACTTTATCATATTTATTACTGATTTATTGTCTGATGAGGTTATTTTTTATGCAATATGACGCTAAATATCATCTTTTATTCTTGAGTTTGAGTCATCATTTATATTATTCACGACCTAATTTATAACTAATTTTATTATTATTAATCATTAATTTTTTATGTTAAAACCTTGACTAGCGATAAAATCTTGAGCGTTTTCCGCTTGAAAAACAAGTAATTCAATCGGGGACGCAAGAAAATTCAATCCTTTTAATCAAATAAATATCACAAATCAGCCGAGCGGATACACTCATATTTATATCAAAACTGCAAAAGATTTCGTGAATTTAGTTAAAGACATTTATTATTATAATCTTTATTATTGCGGTTATGATGAGAAAATGGAACAACTAAATCTTTACAAAGAAGCACTTTATAATTTAGAACATTTTGAGTATAAAGACCTTTTTTCAAACGCAATAAATCTAGTAAAACAAAATAATTTTTTCAAGGATTTATGGACAAAATTTAAAATAAGAATTTGAAAAGAAAAAGTCTGCGTGATGATGAAAAAACAACTTATAAAAGAAATTAATTTTTTAGAAAATGACTATTTAGCTAAAAGGAAAAAATTTACTGATGTTTATTGAGAAAATTTAATTTTAGATTATTTCAATTATATCTCACTTGATGAAGCAACGCTTTACTTTTGAGCGAGAAACTTTAAAGAAAATTTTTCTTGAGAAAATGCCTTTTTATTAGATTTCATCGTCTTCCCCGTGAAATTAAACACAAGAATTGAAGCAATAGTCCAAAATCCAAATATGCTTGATATAAATTTCAGAAGACAAGCCAGCACATACAAAACGCATTTAGCGAAGTTTTGAGGATTTTTAAAAAGAACAAGTGAGCTTGAAGTCAAAGACCCCGAAAAAGTTAGATTTGAAGACGCTGATATTGTTTCTTCTTCTCTTTCTGTCAATACTTATAAAATCTTTAAATATCCAAAAATTCAGTATTACAGAAACCATTTAATTTCGTCAAGGGATAAGAGCCTATATGAACCTTGAATGTATTTTGAACATATTAGAAATATGACAGATTTTCAAAATTGAACGCCACCAACGCAGTTTATTGAAGAAGAAAAAAAGGAGCAAGAAGCTCCAAAAATTATATTGAATCCGATTTGATAGTCGGATTTTTTTATTTGTATAAAAAGTCTATAAATATACTCATATAAAAATAAATATTTTTTGTTTGATTTTTAAATAAATAAAGATATACTTTAATAGTTAATTTTTAATCTATTTTTTTATGATAAATAAAAAAAATAAAAGTCATTTATTTTATAAAAATGATATTTTAAACATAAAAGACTGAGCTACAGGATGGAAAGTAGTTAGGTGATTCAATGATAATAAAAATAAAAAACAAAATGAAGAAAAAAAAGACTATAGTATTCAAAGAAAAAATTTAAAAATCTCTTATATAAAAAATAAAAGAAAATTCGAAAGCAGATATTCTAGTGAATCTATAAAAAAAAGAATTAATAATAATCTTCCTTGTAAGGTTTATCTTAAAATGATTACCTTAAAAGAAATAGATGACAATACTCCTTTTTTAAATAATTTTAATTTTAAATTAATCTCTTATAATAAAGCATTAAAGGAATGAATTTTTGTTATTTGATGTGATAAAATAAATTATTTTTTCCAAATAATGAAAAATTTTATAACAAATAAAGAAGATATTCTAAAATGAGATTTAAAACTCATTAGTTTAATAAATAATTTTGAAATTATAGATTCAAAAGACCGTTCTCTTTGATATTGTAATTATTTAAATTGAGAAGAATTAACATTTTATCTTTACAAAGATGTTAATAGTTTGAACTTTATAAATAGTTTAAAAAATAAATTTAAAAATTTTGAAATAATAAATGCTGAAGATATTAATAATAACAATGAATATACTAAAATATTAATAACTAATAATTTTTTGGATTCTGAAAAAGATATTGAAGAATTAGTAAATTTATATGATGAAATAAAAACACTTTATACTAGTTGTTATAATATGAAAATTTCTCCAAATGGACAAAAAATAAAATTTGAAGAAACAGGAATTAATATTAATTCAGAAACAGAAAATACTGTTTGTATAGTTGATACATGAATTAATAATCAAAATAAACTAATCTCTAATTTAGTAAATAATTCCCCAGATATAAATTTTCAATATATATGAGCCTCTCCATTTGAAGATAAAGCAGATAATGGATATCATTGACATTGAACACCTGTTGCTACTGTAGCCATTTTTTGAAAACAAATAACTGATTGAAACTCTTTAATTACTCCCGTATCAAAGGTTTGCTCATTAAAAGTAATTGATTGAAAAAATTCAACAAACATAAAAAACATTATTGAATGAATTAAAAAAATATATTTATCCTCTTGAGAAAAAATAAATTTATTTAACTTATCAATTAACACTGATGTACCACTAGAAGATAATGAAATAAGTATCTTTGCTTATGAATTAGATAAATTAATGCATAAATATAACTTAATTTGTATAGTATCAACTTGAAATATAACAAACCCAATTTCCCCCTACCCTAATTCTTGGAAAAATTCGGATAGCAATATAGCAACTCCTGCTGAAAATATAAATTGAATTACAATTTGAAGCATTTGCTCAAATTGTAAATGAGAAAAATATATATCTGAATTTTCACGTAAAGACAACTTGTTAATAAAAAAAATAAAAAATAGAGACGAAAATATAAGTTATAGAAACCCAAATTTAGTTTTATTCTGATGAGACCTTAATAAAAATGAAGTTAAAACTGTTTCCGCCGTTTGAGATATGATAAAAGTTTCCTGAACTAGCTTTTCTGCACCATATTGAACATTTTTATTGTCAAAAATAAAAAAAGAATATCCTAACCTAAAAAAAGATTCTTTAAAGGCTCTTCTTATAAATAGAAGTAAAATCATAGATAAAGAAGAATTAACTGAGTTTTATACAAAAAATAATTGAATTTTATTAAAAAGTCTTTATTGAAATTGAACTATCAATACAAAAGATGAAAGTAAATTAATTTATTCAACTGATGATTCTGTAACAATTGTTATTGAATCAAGCATTGATTATAGTAATTATAGGAAATGAGGAAAATCTTACCATCCATTTGTTACGACAACTTTTAATTTACCTAAATTTATAAAAAAAGATAATCTTAGAAGAAAAAACTTAGAAATAACAGCAACCTTATGTTATTCTCCTCTTCCAACAAATCCTCAAAAACACCCAACATCAGAATATAATCCTTGTTACATATGATTTAATCTCCATTGTTGAGATGATAATTTCTCTAAAAGTATAGAAAATAATGACTGAACAAGTGCCTTATCTAAACTAAATAATCAAAATATAAAATGATTAAAATGGAGTGACACTGATTTTTTAAGTACCTGCTGGAATAATTGTCAAACTTTGTCTTTGAAAATAACAAAAAATAAGTATAATTCTCTTGTAGAAAAATGATTGCAAATTACAATAAAATCAAGACTTTCTGAGATTGCAGAAATTGTAGAATATTATAAGAAAAACCCTCAAAATTTTTCTTTGGTAATAAATATACAAGATTTAAACTGAGAATGAATTTTATATGATGAAATAAAATCTAGAAATAATATACTTGATATAAATACAGCAACCGCAAAACTAAAAACAAAAGCTTAATAATAGCTTATATTTATAATTACTATATTATGAAAAAGACTCCTAATAAAAAAGAAATAGATATCAACTCTTTTCTATCTAAATATAACACTTCCAATAATTCAAAAAATCAAACTTTATCAACTAATGATTTTTCCAGTGCATATAATGATGTTTATCATATAGACACTTCTGATTTTAGCTTAAAAGATATTATTTTACCTAAAAAAATAGAAGAAGAAATAAGGTATATGGTATATGAACAAGAAAATAAAGTATTTTTTGAAAAATTTAATCTGATTCCATCTAACAAAGTTTTATTTTATTGAAATCCTGGTTGTGGAAAAACAAGATTATCTTTTATATTAAGTAGTTTATTAAAAAGAGAACTTAAAGTAGTAAATTTGTCAAGGCTGATATCTCCCCATTTATGAGAAACAAGCGCAAATATTTCCTGAATTTTCAATAAATACTGAAATAAAGATTATATTTTATTCATTGATGAATTTGATATTATATGAAGATTAAGATGAGATAATAACAATGAACATAATGAAATGAAAAGAGTTGTAAACTCTTTATTACAATTAATTGATTTTTTACCCTCTGATGCATTTTTAATACTTGCAACTAATGATATTGATATAATTGATAAGGCTCTAATTCGTAGACTTGATAAATCTATAGAAATTCCAATGCCTACAACATCTAATATTAAAAAGTACATAAAATCTAAACTAAAAATTTTTAATGATATTGTCTGAGAAATTGATTATTCTTTCTTAGCTAAAAAATATAAATGACTTTCTTATAGTTATATAGAAAAAGAAATTGAAGATTCTCTAAAAAAATTCTTAATTGAATATAAAAAATGAAATTTAAAAAAAGATAATTTTATTACTACTGAAATTTTCAAATAAAATATATATAATTTTCCTCTTTTATAAAGAGGTTTTTATATTTATAACTACTTTAACATCTTATTAACTATATAAATATATTTGCTTTTTCTGTAGAAAAATAGTATAATGGAGTAAATATAATTAAATAAAAAAAATGCCTGTAGATACTCCAGCTACATTATCCGATATCCCATCTACTGTTAGAGTAAAACCAGCTCAAAAACAAGTTGAAGTATTATCTCAAAATTTAACTGAGTGTGCTGTATGAGAAATAAGAGCTGCAGCAGGTAAAATTTTAGACTGAGCCGACAACGCCACTATTACAAAACAAAGCTTAGAAGTATTAAAAATGGATTGTTTTATACCAAAGCTAGAAGCACAATTTTGAAAATGAATAATTCTTGAAAGTTGTCACCTAACTCCAAAACAAATAGAAAAAGTAAAACACGAAGTTTTTATATTAAGAAATAAAGAAACTAAAAAAGTTCTTGCTTATATAAATCAAAATTGAGAAGTATTAGTTAATATGAAAACTTTTAAGCCTTTTTCAAATAATATAAATGAATGATTAATGAAAAAAACTTGACTAGAAGTAATTTATAATTGAGAAATTTGGCAACTAATATATAAATGAGAAATATATAATGAATGAACTGAAAAATTTAATAACTTCGTTATAATGACACATATAATGTAAATAAAATAGCTTTAACAGCTATTTTTTATATTTACTTATTATTAATTTAGTTAACTCATCATATTCTGAAGATTTTTTTACCTTATCTATTAAATTTGCATATTCTTCTATTTTACCACCTATAATATATTCTGATATTTTAGATACAATAGGCATTACTTCATTCTCCATAACCTCTCTAATCTCCGCAAATCTCTCCTTAACTCTAATCAAATTATATTGCAATTCTCAAGAAGTTTTATAAAGTCAATCTTCCACTTCATCAATTAAAAAATCATTTCAATTTATAATTTGCTCCTCATAAATTCTCATTGCAAACTCAGTGTTAGCTATTTCATCAACTTGTCATTGAATTTTATCGCCAAAAATATCTGCTAAAATTGCTGTATTTGTCGCACTATTTAGCATTTTTCTTGACGCTTCTAAT
>JAOARJ010000002.1 GCA_025210615.1 Candidatus Altimarinota bacterium
GATAGTATCAATGAGAAAACGAATTGATGAAGTAGTGATCCGTTTGTAGTGATTTTTGATGATAAGATTCAGACAGATTCGCCAAAATGATTTAAAAACTAAGATAAAAATCAGTCTAGAGATAGGCTGGTTTTTTGGATTTTAAAACTTTTTTAAAAAATCTGTTGAAAAATTAGAGAAAATAAGTATAAATAAAAAAATGTATTATTATATTTTAGAATTTAACAATAAAAAAAGATGAATAGAAGAAATAGAATCGTTCAAAAATCATGGAAAGATTATATAATTCCTGTTTTATGAGTATTATTAGTGTTTTTATTAATCGTTAGTTTTTTTGGTTCAAAAGGGGAAACTCCTAATAAACCAGTTATAACTAAAGATGCTTTAGAAGTTTCTGTGAATGAAAATGTTGACGCTTATGTAATTCACGCTTGAGATAAACAAACAAAAATAGAGTCTTCAGCTCAATTATTCGCCTCTGAAAGATTATATGTAAAATCAGGAACTTTAGAGTCTACTGCTCCTAATTTTAAATTATGACAATTTTGAGATTTAAGATATGATTCAAAAAATAATTATTCATTATTTTCATCTAACTTATGGTTAAATCCACTTGAAACATCTAAGGTAGAAATGAGATTTTTATCTGTAGATATTCCTTCAAAATCAGTTGTTTCAATGACTCAAAATGATGCAGCTAGTAATGTTTATGTACTAAGTTGAAGTGTGGTTGTAAAAAATTCTAGTTGAACAAAAGAAATAACATTAAACGCCTGACAAAAAGTTTCAGTATTTTTAAATGAAGCAAAAAAAGAAGATTTAGATTTACTTGCTAAAGTTGAATCAATTCCTGAATATATTTTAGAAGAAGATTGGTATGTAAAAAATAATGCAAAAGAAATTCTTGCAGCCGCTCCAAATACTTCAACTGAAGGTACAGAAGGGGAAAATTGAGATACTGTTAACGAATGAGAAGTAGATACAAATAATTCTTCATATATTATGATTAACACTGAAGATTGAGCTTCAATAAGTAAAGATGAAATAGTTATAGAATGAGAATTATTAAAGCCAAATATTTCAAAAATAGCTTTTAATAATATAGACTCAGAAATAAATAAAGAAGAAAATATATTTAAATTAGAAAACTTTAAATTAGAAAAATGAGAAAATGATATTGTCTATAAAGTATACTGAGAGGATAATGTTATTGTTAGTAAAGGAGTTTTAACAGTATATAATACAAGTGAATGAAGTACTTGAGGATTAGCTCCAGAGGTTACTTCATATCCTATAAATGCTAAATATGGTTTCAATATTTCAAATCCTTTAACAACAACAGCTAGTTTTGTAACTATAAAAGGTTTTGTGCCAGCTGATACTGTTGAATATATTAAGGTAAATAATTATAGATTAACAAAATATATTCCAGGAAGTACTTCTTGGAGATATCATGCTGATAGTACTTATGATTTGCTTAAAGATGGGATAAATTTATATAATGTAGAATATTTTGATAAAGACAATAAAAAGATTACAGAAAGTCTATTTATTATTAAAAAGGTAGCTCCAATTACTACTCCTGTAAAACCTACAAGCCCAGAGGCTAATTAAAAAAAATAAATGAAGCTCTAGAAATAACTAGAGTTTTAATTTTGTCAACCAAAAAATAAAAAAAGCGTTAAAAAACTCTTGACAGAAAAAGAAAAATTTCTACAATATTTTATATAAGTATTTATTATATTATAAATTAAAGATTGGCTTATGAGTGTGAATAAGGAGTCACAAGAAAGGCTAGTCACAAGAAAGGCATAAGGAGCAAATTAAGGTGGATATTATTTTGAATATCAGTTTTTTTGGTGTGAATTTTTTGATTAGGTTTTGCTTTAAATGGAATCAATAAAAACTCTTGAGAAATTCTAGATAATTTAACATGGTGAGAAATATCTTGATTAACTAATAAAATAGACGTTAGTTCTAATGATATAAAATTAAACTGAAAATTATATGTAACTTGAGATATCTGCGATTGAGATTGAAATTGTCTTTGAAAATGTGATCCTTGAAAAGAGTGGGATAATACTACAAAGACTTGTGTTTCAGCATTGCCAGCTGCTTGTAATAATTATACAAACGTAAATTTAGATGCAAGTCATTATACATTGGGAACTTGAAGTACTTGTTATACTAATTGGAATAGTTGATATTCATGGATAAGATTAACTTGAACTTATAAAAAATTGCGGGATAATTGAGAGCCTTGAGCTCATAAATGTGCTACATTAGCTCCTCGGAGAATTAAGGAAGATACAAGTTCTTTGGCAATATGAGAAACTATGACTATTACATTTGCTAATAATCGGCCTTGAGGAGAAGAAGTTCGGAAATTTTCTTGAAGCGCTATAAATTGTTGAAGTTATTATATTTATAATATATCTTCAATGGTTTTGCCTGGGTGTAGTTTAAATTTATGTTCAATGTAAAAAATAGCTAGAAATTAATCTAGATTTTTTTTAGTTAAAAAATTCTTTTAATTTTCATAAAACTTCTGTTTCAAGTTCATAAATACTTGTTTTTTCTTTTGTAAATCAGCTGGCACGAGGATGCCCTCCTCATCAAAATAATTCACAAAATTTATAAACATTATAATTATCATCTCTACTTCTAAAACTTCATTTTATTTTATTTCATCATAATTCATATAATAAAAATACAACTTTGGCTCAATTTATAGTACTTAAAAATTCGTCTATAAAGCCACTTGTATCATCAGTTGTTGTTTTTGTACTTAAAAATAAGTCATTAGTAATAGTTGTCCAAACATATTTTCAGTCTTCTGATTGCTTTATTCATTCAAGCAATTTTCACCATAATTTTAATCTATTAAATGGTTTTTTCTTAAATAAATTTAGAATAATATCTTGATGTCTAGCTCCATATCACATAAGTAATCAAGCCACTTCCATAGCGCGAGAGCTAGAATTTGTATTAAAAAAACTATTCGTGTCAGTAATTATTCACATAAGTAACATTGTTGCCATTTGTTCGTCTACATATTGTTCACAATCATGTTCAAATAGTAAATCATAAACAATTTCACAGGTAGATGATTTATTTGTAAAAACTACATTATAGTCACCAAAACAGGGGTTGGAATAATGGTGGTCAATTACAAAAACTTTTGTTTTTTCAAATAATTTTTTATTCTCAGTATAAATACTTCATAATTGTTCAATTCAAGCAGTATCCAAACAAACAATGACATCAGGTTTATAATCTTTTGGTACTTTAGTTTCAAATTTAATATCCATATTTAAAAAATCAAAATCACTACTAGGTAAATCTTCAGAAAAATATCTTACTTCTTTTCATTTTTTTTCTCATACTTTTCAAAAAGCGTATGCACTTCAAATAGCATCGCCATCCATTTTACGATGATTTACCACCATAATTTTATTTGTTTTATTGTCCATAAAATCTTTTATTTCTGCGATTTTTTCAAAAGTAAGACAATTATTTGCTTTATTATTCATTGTTTTTATTAATTAAATTTAAATAATTTTTGTATATGTTTTTTCATGTAATAAATCATTATAAATAAAAAATAAAAAAATCAAAAAGTTTTTGCTAAATTACAAAAAGTATGTTAATATTAAGTTAATAGCCAAAAGTTAATTAAAAATAAAAATAAAAAATATGCAAAACAACAAAACAAAAGATATTTTTTCATCTTATTGATGTAATTTAGACTCAAAAAATCCATTAAAATACTTTCTTATTTTAAAAACAATTAAGGAAGCATTTTTAGATATAAGTGATAAACTTGTTAATAGTGCTGAAATTTCTTCATCAAGCGAAGCAAAACAAGAATATTTAAACATCATCGCGTCTTATCAAAAAGAAAAATTTTTTGAATCAATTTATTCGTTTTATCTTGATAATAATAGAATAAAAAATAATTTCAGAGAAGATATTGATATTTATTTTGATAATAGTTTTTTTAAGGATTTATGATTTTTTTATAGAGTTTTAAATTTAAAAAATAATTATAAAGCCTTATTTAAAGCTATTTATTTATTTGCATCTAAAAAAGATTATTATAAAAAATATGAAAAGTGTACAACTTATAATTCAAAAAAGTTTTTCTTAAAATGATATATTAAAGAATTATCAGAGTTTACATATGAAAGAGATTTTTTTGCTATAATTCAGGCTTTAGAGATTTTTAAAGATTTTGATTTTTCAAGACTAAAAAATATTGAATATGATAATTCAAGAGAAGACAGAATATTATTTATGAAAAAACTAACTTTGGCTAGTTTAAAGATAAAAGCAAATACTAAATATAGAGAATATTTTATAAATAACTTTGCTAATAATCCAATTATCTATTCAAAATTTATTGATGATATAGCGACAAAAAATTTATTGGTGCCGATTAGTTGTCTTAGAAAAAATATTTTAAATTTATCAAAAATTAAGATTAATTTTAATTTATTATTAGATTCAAGGTATGACGAGAATTTAGAAAGATTTGTAACACAAGCTAGGGATTTAAATAATAAAAATATAGAAGAAAAAATAGAATTTTTAGTATCTAGAAATGATTATCAGAATTCTCTATCTAATGGTACAGAGAATTGAAAAAATAAAGTTTTTGATTTGACTTTTAGAAGAAGAATTATGGAAGAAGTTAATTCAAATTTTGTGGATTATGTATTATGAATTTCAGATATGCCACAAAGGGCTTTCTATAAGCTTAAGTCAATGACAAAAGAAGTTAAAACTGATAAATTAAATATTTATGATGATATAAAAAATTTGATTCTGTATATTGATAATTCGTTTTTCTTATCTTTTTTTAAGCCGTTTTTAATAAAGAATTTACTAAAAAAATATGATAGAAATGAAAATAAATATTATCTAACAAAATTTATTACAAGCGTTATTTTAGCTAAAAACTATAAACAGTATGAAAGTTTGAATTTATTTTATTCAAATCTAGAAGCTTATAGTATAAAATGATTGAAGGGGATAAGTTATAGGGCGTTGCAATATGGTTGGCTTATTTTAGCGAGTTTAGTGTTATTTTTTGTTGCTCCATTTGGTATAATTATTGCCTTTTGAATAGTTTTATTAAAAGATGCAATTTCAAAGGCGATTGAAAAAATCAATCCAGAAATTAAAATGAATATGAATTTCCAAATCACTTCTTATGCTTCAGCTTTGTGAGTTATGGCTTTGGTATTTGGAGGAACTGTATGATTAGAAGATAATCTAAAACTAACTTATTCGAATTTTAAATGATTTATAAATGGTATAACAGTACCATCTTACGAAGCTATGCAGATAATTTCTGATGATTTAAAGAGTCTTAGAACAAGTGTTACAGATGTTAATGCATCTATAAAAGAATCGAATAATCTAAAATTTTCTGATATTGATTATTTAAATAATAAATCGCTTTATCAAATAAAATCTTGAGAGAAAAATAATCCAGAAAATGTGTTTATAGAAGAAGATATTGAATTAAATTCAGCACCAGAAGAATGTAATAAAAATAAAGAAAAAAATATTTATAAAATAGATAGAAATCATACTTTTTATGATTATAGTGTAAAATTTGCAAGGGGGTGTAACGCTTATAATACACCAGCAGATAAAGTAAAAACTCAAGAAAAATTACAAAAATTCATAGAAGATAATAGGGAAGAGTTATTAGAATATGTTCCTCATATAAAAGTGAGAATAAAAACGCAAAATATTCCGAAATATTTGCCAACATTAGAGTATGATTTATCTGATTTAAAAAAGAGTCTGTGTGAATAACAGACTTTTTATTTGACTTTCTTAATATTTTTTGTATATTTAATTTGCATTGTAAAACAATGAATGAATTGGAGGAAGATATGAAAAAACTTAAAAAGGTTTTTCGTATTGCGTCTGGAATGATTATTCTCTTTTTAGTAGCGGCCATCTTTTCGGTAAACTATTTAAAGGGGGAGTAATAATGAGAGGCTTTTTAAAAAGGTGTCCTTTGGTAATTTTTTTGACTAATGTTGTTAAGTTAATTTTTAAGGGATATAGGGGAATAAAGGTAATTTTATCACAATAATTCCTAAATGTCTCAATTTTAAGAAGTTTTATCTTAAAAGAAAGCCGGACGGTGCAAACTAATCCGGCCTTTTAATTTACTAATTTTTAATTAATATTTTTTTATTTTCTATAAATTTCATAACTAACCTTTCAAGATTGTACAGCATTTTTTATAGCTCTTTCATTTTTATTTAACTGTGATTTTCAGGTTTTTATTTCTAAAAAAATTATTTTTTCTAATTTTCATGTACTAAGCCCTTCAAATACAATATAATCTACTCATTTTCATAAAAACATCATATCTTTTGGCGTATATTTAAAATCTGGTAATAACGGTGCGATTTGTTCCGTCATGTTTCAAACTAAGACTCATCTAGATTTATTTACAGCATCTTTTCTAACTTTTTTTTCAATAACCTTATTTTTTATAAGTCAGATAAAGTATCCTATTACTAAAGCTAATAATACTAATATAAATACTATAATATATTCTCTAAATCACATATTTTTTTTGATTAAATGATATTTTTATTTGTAATAATACAATTTTTTAGTAAAATTACAAAAGTATAATTTATAAAAAGTTTTTCATGTGCAAGTTTGCCTATAAAAATAAAGAAGAGCAAATCTTGATTGATACGCTTGTATCAAGTTCGTTGATTTCAAAAGAAGTCTTACTTGAGATAAAAAAAATATATTATGATAATCCATATCATAATTTTTTACATGTTTTATATGTTGCTAAATTAGTAACACTTCTTCCTTGTGATAAATTTAATCTACTTGAAATAAAGAGTTTGCTTTATGCTGCGCTTTTTCATGATGCATTGCACACTTGAAAATCAACAGAATTAGACGAATATATATCGTATGATATTTGATTAAAAACTTATTATGAGTTATCTGATAAGTATGATTTATGAATAATTAATGATAGTATTTTTAGGCATGCAATTTTATGAACGGTTTTTAAAAATAGATGAAAAATAAAGAATAAATATGCGATTATTTTAGCTGATTTAGATATTTGAATTGTAGGAACGAATATTATGAATTTTTGTTATTATAATGCCTTTTCTATTGGTGAAGAATTTTGACAAGAACCTGAAACTTGGGTAGAAGATTATAATTTTTTTAAATTTTTGATTAAAACAGATAAAAATATAATTATTTCTGATGAAGCTAGACAAATTTTACCGAATAGTTATACAGTTATGAAAAAATTTATAACAATGTCAAAAGAATTAAAATTAGAGATGTTTAATTATTTAAAAAATAATGATGTAACTTTTGAAGAATTTAAGCAAAAATATGAAAATATTATAGAAAAATAGTAAAAAATGTATAAAAACTCAAAAAATAGTTTGTAAAATCGAAAAAATTAAATATCATTTATCAGCTTATAAAGTTTAAATTTAAAAATTTTAAGATGTGAAATAAAAAAAGTAAAAAAACACCTAAAAAACAAGATATAAATAAAGATTTTTTAGAAAAATTAAAGAAAGCAAGTAATAATAACAAAAAACCAAATAGACTTTTACCGTTTATTGTTTTGATTTGAATTTCGCTTATAATAGCAGCTTTTTCAAAAAATTATATTACTACAAATCAATATAAAACAGAAAATGTACCAGTTTCTACAATTATTCAAAATTATAATGATTTAAAATATAAGGATATTCTTATTGATGGAAATAAATTAATAGCTATTTCTGCGTGAGAAAAAATTACTGAAAATTGAACTGAAAAAACTCTAAAGGAAATTGCTATTTTACCAGAAAAGTATTCCCTATGAGATTTGGGACTTAATAATCCTGAGAATAAGACTCCTGTAAGTGTAAAAGATAAATCTGGAGAAAAATTTTGGGCAGAGATGTTACCTACAATTTTGACTATAATTTTATTCTGAGCTGTTGCTGTATTCTTGCTTTCAAGAATGAGTGGAATGAGTAACAATGCTATGATGTTCAGTAAATCAAGAGCAAGATTATATTGAGAAAAAGATAAAGTTACTTTTAAAGATGTAGCCGGAGCTGAAGAAGAAAAATATGAATTACAAGAATTTGTAGATTTTTTAAAACATCCAAAAAAATATCAAAAAATGTGAGCAAAACTTCCTAGAGGTACATTACTTGTAGGTCCTCCTGGTACTTGAAAAACTTTGCTTGCTAGAGCTGTTGCTTGAGAAAGTTGAGTACCATTTTTGAGTATTTCGGGTTCTGAATTTGTGGAAATGTTTGTTTGAGTTGGTGCTTCTAGAGTTAGAGATTTATTTGAAAAAGCTAAAAAAATAGCTCCTGCAATAATCTTCATTGATGAAATTGATGCTATTTGAAAGAAAAGATGACCTTGAATTTGAGGTGGACATGATGAAAGAGAGCAAACATTAAACCAAATTTTAACAGAGATGGATGGATTTGATAATGAAACAAATGTTATTGTTATGTGAGCTACAAATAGGGCAGATGTACTTGATAAAGCACTTCTAAGGCCAGGTAGATTTGATAGAAAAGTTACAATTAATTTACCAAATTTAGAAGATAGAGAGAAAATTTTAGAAGTTCATGCTAGAAATAAAAAATTAGATGAGGATGTAAATATGAAAGAAATAGCGAGTGCGACAGTTTGATTTTCTTGAGCTGATTTAGAAAATTTATTTAATGAATCAGCAATATTAGCTGCTAGATATAACGCTAAAAAAATTAATGCAAAACATATTCAAGAGGCTTTAGAAAAGAAAATTATGGGATTAACAAAAAAATCTCGTAAAATGAATGAAAAAGAAAAAAATATTATAGCATATCACGAAGTATGACACGCTTTGGTATGAAAATTTTCGCCAAATTGTGATCCTGTAAATAAAATTTCAATAGTATCAAGAGGATGAGCATTATGAGTAACATGGTTCTTACCTGAAAGAGATTCTGTCTTAGTTTCAAAAGCTAAATTTGAAGATGAATTAGCTAGTTTATACGGTTGAAGAGTTGCTGAAGAGATATTTTTCTGAAAAAATGAAGTTACAACTTGAGCTTCAAATGACATAGAAAGAGCTACAGCAATTGCTAGAAATATGATAACTAGATATTGAATGGATGATGAATTATGAGCAGAGAATTTTGCTCCAGATTCTATAAATTGAAATTATTTATGAGCACAATGAGAAAGTAAACAATTCTCTGAAAAAACCCAAGAATTAATAGATGTTAGAGTAAAAGAAGTGTTATCAACCGCCTATAATAAAGCTAAAGAAATAATAACAAAGAATAAAGATTTACACGAAAAAATAGTACAAGATTTACTTGAGAAAGAAGAAATGACTAGAAAAGAATTTGAAGCTTATTTTGCTTAAATGAAATAAAAAACCAGTTTTAATTAGCTGGTTTTTCTTTTTCGAAAAGTATTACATCTCAGGCTTTAAAACTAAAATCTTTTATCATTGCTTTTAATTTTTCTCTTATTTCTTCATTAGATTGCTCTAAATAAATATCTTGTTTTAAAAATTCTTGATAGTCAATTATTTTTAAAATTTTATTTTTTATTGAAGATAAAATAGTTACTTTAATAATATTTCCTAAATCTTCAATAAATAAAGGGATTTTATCAACGGAAGTAATTAAAGTTCAGTTAATAGTTTCTGATAGAGTAAAAATACCGTGTTTAACCCTTTCATCTAGGCCCCAAGTAGAAAAATCACTTGTTCAACATAGCAAGCTAACAGCTTTTTGAGCATCTTCTACAATTCCATTACAAGAAAAAATATTTCCAGTTTTACCTATTGCCTTGAGATCAAAAATATTATTTAGCCCTTCTTCTTCCCCTCCTTTATTTTCTGATGAGAAAAAATCATCAGAAACGTTTAAATTCATTATTTTTGGGAAAGTGAATTAAAATATGATATATAGTGTATATATATTAACTACTAATATATATTTTTTAGTAATTAAGTCAAGTTTTATTTTTTAGGCTTTAGTTTTCTATATTTTTTTCAATATTAAAAACAAAATTAGTTCAACTTTCAAAAGGAAAATCGTAGGAATATCATTCTAAAATAGAATCTACCTCTTTTTTTTCTAATCATGATTTATCCATAGTTTCAGTTTCTTCTTTTTTTAATTTTTTTAAATTTATTATTTTATTTACCTGTCATTTAGTTTCATGAATAATAGTTACTATTTGAACAATGATTTTATCTTGAGTTTCTTTTATTATAACAGGGTGCATATGAATTGATGTTCATATTGTATGTCAATTGTGATCAGGTATCTTTGAGCAAACTCTATAATGAGGAGGGAGATTTCATTGCTCAATTAATAATAATTCTATAACATCTGAAAATCATTTTACTAATCATTGATAAACATAAGTATTTTCTCATGAATCAGAAATATAGTGTCTTTTATTAAAAGATTTACTCGTAATATTTTGAATTCAATAGCCAGTTCTATTTTGTTTCATTTTATGTAATTTTTGAAGAATATATAATCATCAATAATATATATTTTTTAGATAAATCAAGTTTATTTTTGTCTTATTTAAAGGATAAAATAAGTTATATATAAAAAAATTTATTAATAGTTAAGATTAGTAAATAATATTTAAAAAATAAAAAATAAAATAAAAATATTATAAATAAATTTGATAAAATTATGCTTTTAAATATAGTTATATAAATATTTTTTAATTTTGTAAAATGCTTTCTGAAATAATAAAATTTATCGTTGATATGGTTGACAGTTTGGGATATTTGTGAATTTTTATTATGATGACTCTGGAATCATCATTTTTTCCGTTTCCTAGCGAAGTAGCACTTATTCCAGCGTGATTTTTAGTTCATGAAGGGAAAATGGATTTACTACCTGCATTTTTAGCTTGATTGTGAGGAAGTTTATTTTGAGCTTATATAAATTATGCTTTATGAAAATATTTATGAAAGCCATTTTTAATTAAATATGGAAAATACGTTTTCTTTAAAGAAGATCATTATGAAAAAAGTGAAAAATATTTTCAATCACACTGAACTATTACAACATTTTTAGGTAGATTAATCCCAGTATTTAGACAATACATTAGTTTTCCAGCGTGAGTTTTTTCTATGAATTTAACAAAATTTTTATTTTATACAGGATTGGGGGCTTGAATTTGGGCTTGAATTTTAATCACGATTTGATATATTGCCGGACAAAATCAAGATTTAATTATTGAATACTCTCATTTTGCTATAGCTGGAGCCATAATTTTTGTTATTTTATCTTGAATTTTATATTTTATTTACAATAAATATTTTAAGAAAAAAATTGTAAAGGAAGTATCAGTATTGGCTATTTTTAATAAAAAATGACAACTTTTGTTACAAGATAGAAAAACAATGTCAAAAGCAAATGAAATGTGGTGATTTTTTGGTTGAAAAGTGGAAGAATGAGAAACATCGCAAGAAGCTTTATTAAGAGAAATAGAAGAAGAACTTAATATTGATATAAATAATTATAATTATGAATATTTATTTACTAAAAATAATTATTGGAAACAATTAAATGGTTTTGTAAAAACAAACTATTTTTGAGTCATTATAGATAAAAAAGTCGAAGAGTTTAAAATTTTAGAATGAGATTGAGCTAAATTTTTTATTAAAGAAGAATTAGAAAAATATTCTTGATTTGAGGGAGAAAAAAATATTTTGAAAGTAAAAAAACATGTTAGTAAAATTTATGAATTTTATAGTAAAAAAGTATGAAAAAATTAAAATTTAGAAAAAATTCTATTGTTATAATCTTTAATGAAGCGTGAGAATTTTTATTGCAAAATAGAAAATTAATTTCAAAAAGTTGAGAGCAATATTGATTATTTTGATGAGGATTAGAAGATTGAGAAAGTGAAATTTCTTGATTAATAAGAGAACTAAAAGAAGAACTTTGAATGGAATTTGAAGAAGAAGATTTTGAATTTTTATTCTCAAAGGAATTTATAATACCAGAAGAAAATAGACATGCCATTGAAAATGTATTTTTATTAAAACAAACTAAAAAAATAGATGATTTTACTTTTCCTGAAGGGAATATTTGAGAATTTTTTGAATTTAAAACGGCTATAAAAAATATTATGATTTGAAGAAGTAAACTTGATAAATTAGATAAAATTTTAGAAGAAACTTATAAATATTATTTAGAAAATTATGATAAAATATAAAGCTTCTATATTAATTATTATAAATAAACAATGAAAAATATTATTACAAGATAGAGCTTGAATTAGTAAAATCTGAGAAAAATGGGCTGTATTTTGATGAGGTGTTGAGCTTTGAGAAAAATTTTATGAAACCCTTATTAGGGAGATAAAAGAAGAGTTAAATATTGATTTAGAAGACTGAAAAAATAATTTTAGATTTATATGTTCTCAAAAATTTATAAATACTGCGAGAAAAAATAAAGTAAAATGTAATTATTACGCGTTAATAACAGATAAAGAAGAAAAAGATTTTACAGTTTTAGAATGAGCTTGATGTAAATATTTTTCACTTGAAGAAGCTAGAAAAAATATAACTATTTGAGATAAACAAGCGAATTTTATGTTTTTTAAATGAATAGAAAAAACTTATAATTATTATTTACAGAATTATGGAGAAAATTAATATTATTAGGGAAGTCTCTTGTTTGATTTTATTTAACAAAAAATGAGAAATTTTAGTACAAGATAGAAAAAATATTTCAAAATTATGAGAAATGTGGTGATTTTTTTGAGGTTGATTGAAAAAATGAGAAACTCCAGAGAAAGCTTTAATAAGAGAAATAATGGAAGAATTAAATATAGATCTAACAACAGAAGAATATAATTATGATTTTATGTTTCAAAAAGACAATATTTGGAGTGAAATAAAAATTATTAGAGTGAATTATTTTTGAGTTATAGTTGATAAAAAAATAGAAGATTTTTGTGTTTTAGAATGAGATAAGGCAAATTTTTTTAATATTGAAGAATTATTTTCTAAATATTTGATTTGAAGAGAAAAACAAAAAGAAGCTATAAAAGAAATTTTTAAAAAAATAAAAATATTTTATAATAAAAAAATGTCATGAAAATAGAGGATTTGAAAAATAAAAATATCGCGATTTTGTGATTCTGAAAGGAATGACAAAGTTCTTTAAATTTTCTTTTAAATAATAAAATTACGCAAAAAAATAAAATTACGATATTAGATGCTAATAAAAATATAGAAAAAAAATTATCAATAAATTATATTTTGTGAGAGAAATATTTAGATAATTTAGAAGAATTTGATGTAATTATAAAAACCTCTTGAATAAGCTCTTATAACGAAAAAATAAATAAATTTTTAGATAAAATTACTTCGCAAACTCAAATATTTTTTGATAATTTTGATAATGAAAAAATTATAGCAGTAACGGCTACAAAGTGAAAATCTACGACAGTAAGTTTGATTTATGAAGTATTAAAAACGGCTTGATATAAAGTAAAGTTAGTATGAAATATTTGAAATCCTTTTTTAGATGAGATAGAATTCAGCAAGCAAAAAAAATATGATTATATTATTTGTGAGTTATCAAGTTATATGTTAGAGGGGCTTAATAAAACTAACTTTATAAGCGTTTTATGAAATATTTATCCTGACCATTTAGATTATCATAACTGATTTGAAAATTATAAAAATGCGAAATTAAATATACTAAAAAATTCTAAAATAAATATTGTTCGTGATAATATAAAAGCTAATTTTAGTGATATTAGTCATGTAGTTTTTTTCTGAAAAAGTAGTGAAAATAATTTTTATTTTGATGATAAAAATAATTATTACAAAAATAAAAAGTTGTTGTGACAAATTAATTCTAATTTAGCTTGAATGCATAATTTATTTAACATAACTAGTGTTATTGCTGTTTGTGATGCGATTTGAATAGATTTTTTTGATATAAAAAAGTGAGTGGAAAAATTTAATAGTTTACCTCATAGACTTGAAAATATTTGAGAATTTTCTTGAATAATTTTTATTGATGATGCTATTTCTACAACGCCAGAGAGTACTATTGAAGCCATAAAAACATATTGAGAAAATATTTGAACTATATTTTTAGGTTGAAAAGATAGAGGTTATGAGTATAATGACTTACTAAACTTGATTTTTGAGAAAAAAATAGGAAATTTGGTTGTTTTTCCTGAAATTTATGATAAAATTTGCGAGATTTTAGAAAAAAATAGTGATAAAAAAATAAATTTATTATACACTGATAAGATGAGTGAAGCTGTAAAATTTGCTTATGATAATACAGAGAAATGAAAAATATGTTTATTGTCAACAGCAGCACCAAGCTATAATTTATGGAAAAATTTTGAAGAAAAATGAAGAGAATTTAAAAAATATGTTATAAAATATTCTTCTAAAAAATAATTATGAGAAATATAAAAAAGATACTTTTGATTATAATTTGAATGTTATTTATTTGATTAAATAGCGTTTTTGCTGGATATGAAGATATTCTAAAATATGAAAATATTTTGGATAGTTTATTTACTCATAGTGAATTATCAACGAAAATAAAAACAGAAAAATTATCTGATGCTTTAGCTGATTTTGAAGATCAGATACCTGAAAAAAAGAAACCTCTTGCTGAGTGATTAAAGATGCTTATTAGGTATAAACTTGAATATTTTGACTTAAATATTGATACGAAATATATTGAAATTCCGTATTATATAGAGAAAACTTGATTAAAAATTTATAAAGCAAATAAAAAATATGAATTTGTAAAAAATAATAAAATTTATAGAATTGATTTTAGTAAATATTTTTGAATAGATAATGATAATTACAAATATTTTATAGGTAATAGTGATTTTAATAATGCTATAATTATAGCGACTAGTTCGGGATATAAGGTTGTAAATGATTATAAGATTGAAGAGAAATTACCTCTTTATAAATTATCTGATTATGCTAAATGATTTGTAAATAAAGATGAACCATTCTTGCTTATCTGAAAAAATTATTATGCATTAGATTTTTCTTATTACTATTCCTTTCGTGAAGCGTATAATTGATTTTATCCTAGTGATAAAATTTGAGGCAAGAAAATTAATGATTTAGTTTTTTTACTTAATGAAAATAGGGAATTAATTTATACTGCAAGCTATAGTTTGAATAAAATTATTTGAGGCGATTTTATAAAAAATATTTTAACTCATAGAAATTATATTATATCACTTTTATCTGAAAGAGTTTGATATTACTCAAACGCTATAAATACAGAAGATGTAATGTGAAGAATTCAGAAAAAAACTCTTGAATTAATAAAAAATAAAAAAACAGATGAACAAAAAATAAAAGAGATTTATGGTTTTATTTTAGAACATTATACTTATGATTCGGCTTGATTGGCTAGAGGGTATAAACCTGTTTTCAGTGCTATTTGAACTTATGATAGTCAGAAATGAGTTTGTGATGCTTATACTAGACTTTTTGTTTATATGTTGGGATTTGCCGGTATTAGTGATGATATTGAAATAAAATCGGGCTATGTTTTAAAAGAAGAAGTTTACGATGATTATTCTCATGCTTGGGTAAAAATTTGAGATTATTATTATGATCCAACTTTTGATGATCCAATAGGGAATACTAAAACAAGAGAAGAAGAAGACTGGCTTTATTATAAATTACCTGAAGAGCTTATATATGCGGCTAGAATCAATTGAACCAACGTAAGTAATTCAGTGAAAAATATGACATATGCACAGAGAACGAAATATATAGAAAAAAGATATTTTGATTTATTATCTAATGAAAATTATAAAGATTATAATTTATTACAGCCATTTTTGGTTATGAAAGAGAGTTGAATAGAGCCATGAGAAAAAATTACTATTGATAAATTGAAAAATGCGATTTCTTATTGAGAATATAATGGTGTAGAACTTGTTATTGATTGAGAAAAAAGGCCTCCTGTGTTTATTAAATATTATGAAATAAAAGATGATTTCAGTAATTTCTTAGAATCAGTGCAAGCAACAAATAAAGATTTAGATGATTTAGTCTTAATAAAATGGAGAAAAAATAATTGAATATCAGAGTATAGATTGGTTTATGAAATGACTAAAGCGTAAAAAACATTTGATTTTTGCTTAAAATAGAGTATATTGCTTTATATTTTATAAAGTAATATATTTTTTATGGGTGAAAAAAAGCAAGACAAACAATTTGAGCCGAATTTATGAGCTCTAAATGAACAAATGAAAAAGATTGAAAAAATGGATGAAAAAGAAGAAAAAGAAAAAGAGAAGAAAAAATTAGATTTTGGTTTAGATAAACAAAAACTTAGAGAAAGAATAGCAAAAGCTAAAGAAATAGAGTTTTTAAAATCTTTGATAGAAAGAGGTTTGATTACTCCAGCATTAGCTGATAAAATTTCTCATAATGAAGCCTTTTCAGAAGCTGATATCGAAGAAATTTTTGAAAAAATTGATGAGATTGAAGAGTTAGGAGATAAAGTTTTACCTGCTGAATTAAGGCTTACTAAAAAAGAATATTTATGAGCTTTGCATAGTGAAGATGAAAAACAAACAGCTCTTAAAAAATTAAATGATGCGCTAGTACATATTTATAACCAAACTAATGCTGGTGGAAGTTCTCCTATTTCATCTATTTTTGGTTTTTTTGGTTTTTTAAATGAAAACTTAGTAACAGCTCAAGAAAATACAATAGACATTAAAAGAAGTCTAGAAGAAAAAAAATAATATATTAATTAAATAAAAATGATTTTTTTAGCTATAATAAAAACTATTATAGATAGTATCACGAATATTACTTACAAACAGGCTTTAGCTTATCATCCTCGTGCTGTTGTACATGCGTCTATTTGACATTTTATAAAACTAATTATCGTAATTGGATTATTAATATTTTTACCTATTTTATCGCAAATTAATTTAGAATTAGTTTTATTCGTTTTATGAAGTTGCTTATTTGCATTTTTTGCATGAATAATTTCTCAAACTTGTTATAGAAATGAAAAAATTTCAGCGCTAGTTCCTTATTCTAAAGCGGATAGTATAATGGTAATTATTTATTCATATTTCTTTTTGAATAGTGATAATTCAGTATCATTTGCGAGTTTTATAATAGCGCTTATAACAATATTTTTTATTGTTTTTATGAATATTGATTTTAATAATTTTACTTTTTCAAAATATACAGGATTATATTTGGTCGTAAAATTTTTAAGAATGATTTGAGCAATATTTTTGTGATATGCTATTATTCAGACTAATCCAGAAGTGATTTACGCGTTAGAAAAAATGACTTATGTTGTTATTTCTATAGTGTCAGTAATAGTTTTGTGAATAAAATTTTCTGATTATAAATTGCCTGCTTGATATTATAAATTGAAAATGTTTAATGAAATTTTGTGAATTTTTACAGGATTAGCGTGATTATTTATAATTAAAAAATTATGACTTGTTATTTCTACAATGCTTTGATTTTTATGATTTGTTTGAGTGATGTTTTTCGCTTACGTATTAGATTGAGATAAGCCTAGTAAGAAAAATTTTATAACTTGAATAATTGTTATGACTTTAGTTTCTCTTTGATATTATTTAAAATAATAATTTATGAACTTATTTTGGTGAGTTATAAAGAATGTTTTATGAACTGTTGACACAATTCTTTATAAAAAATCATTTTCATATAGGCCAAATTTATTTATGAATACATTTATAATAAGTTTTTATTATTTTATTGCTTGAAGTTTATTTTTATTGTTTTTTTATTGAAAACTTAATATAATTTTCTCTCTAGCAGTATCAATGTTTTTTGTAAATATAGTTCGGTTTATAACAGAAACTTTTAATCAAAAAATCTATAGTCAAGAAAAAATATCAACTTTAATGCCATATTCAAAGCTAGATACAGTAATATGAATGATAATCGCATTTTTTATATTTTGATGAGTGTCTTGGTTGTCTTTTTTAATAGCTTTAGCAATAGTATTTATATCGATTATTCCAAATATAAATTTTAAATCTTCAGAGAAAAAAATCTCTAAAATGGTTTTATTATATATTTTCTTAAAAATAATTTGGGCTTTTTTGTATGTTATAGAATGATATATAATAGTAAAACTTCTTGCTTTTGATTTCTTTGTTGTTGATATATTTACATATGGATTATGCTGAATTGTTGTGGCTTTACTTAGCTCTTGAAAAATGAAATTAGAAGATTTTAAAATGCCAAAAAGTTATCATATTCTTAGATTTTCCTGAGCAGTTTTAAATATTATAACTAATTTCTTGTGAGCTTTTTTGATAGTAGAGTTATGATTAATAGTATCTTCTATACTGTGATTCTTATGAACTTGAATGACTTTGATAATGTCGTACTTTGTCTTTTGAGATAAGCCTAGTAAAAAAGATTTAATATTAACTATAATTATAACAATATTGGTATTCTTATGATTTTACTTTAAAGATTATTGATTAAATTAATAATAAAATGAATATATTTTGGTGAATAGTAAAAAATATTTTATGAACATTTAGTACTTTTTTTTATAAAAAGTCTTTATTAAGTAGACCAAATTTACTTGTTAATGCATTCTTAACAAGTATTTATCATTTTTTTGCAGGATTTTTTATATTGTCGCTTTTTGCTTTAGAACCTATATTATATGTTCCAGTTATTGTACTATTTGCTTGAAATTTTATTCGGTATTTTACGTCTATTTTAGAACAAAAAGTTTATCAAGATGAAAAAATTTCAGCATTAATACCATATTCAAATTTGAATATTATAATGTGAATGATAATAGCTTTTTTTGTGTTTTGAGGAGTGTCTTGGATATCTTTTGTAATAGCTTTAATAATAGTGATACTATCTATTGTTCCAAATTTGAAATTTAATAAATCTTCAGGTAAAAAAATATCAAAAATGGTTTTATTGTATGTTTGATTACAAATAATACGTGCCATTATTTATGTGTCAGAATGATATGTAATTTTAAAAATGATAGCTTTTGATTTTTTTGTCCTTAATATTTTTTCATATTGATTTGCTTGAGTTTGTATAAGTTTTGTTCTTTTTAGAATCAAAAAAGTTAAATTAGATGATTTTAAGATGAATAAACCTTACCATATTTCTAAATTTGTAGAGAATATAATTTATGTAATAAGTTCTTATTTATCAGCTTTTTTGATAGTAGAATTGTGATTAATAGTATCTTCTATTTTGTGATTTTTATGAACTTGAATGACTTTGATAATGTCATATTTTGCTTTTTGAGATAAACCTAGTAAAAAAGATTTAATATTAACTATAGTTATAACAATATTAGTATTCCTATGATTTTATTTTAAAGATTATTGACTATAAAGTAAAAATATACAAATAAAAATAAAAAAAAATGTTCAAAATTTCCATTTTTTTATAAAATGTGATAGAATGAATAAGATTTAAATGTGTAATTAATAAAAATAATGTTAGTATCCCTAATTTGAGCGTTATTCCAAACAATATTTTCAGGAATAGATAATGTAAATTATAAAAAATCTTTGGTTTATAATCCTGGAATTTTAGTTTTCAGATTTTTTTGAGTTTTATCAGAATGAAGTGCAGCATTTATTTTAGCATTATTTGTTAAAATAAATTTTTCTGAACATCTAATTTTTTGGATGCTTATGTGAGTCGCTGTATTAAATGCTTTTGCTTGAATTCTCGGTCAAAGAGCGTATACAGAAGAAAAAATATCAGTACTTATGCCTTATTCAAAGGTAGATGCTGTTATTATTGTTATAGTTTCATTTTTCTTATTTAAAGATGTTTCAGTTTTTTCTTTTGCTGTTTGTATGCTTATTTTAGCTATTACTATTTGAGCAAATATTGATTTCAAAAATTTTAAAATGTCAAAACCAGTTTTATATGTTATTATTTCAAAAATTATTTATTGAATTTGATGAATAGTGTGCTGATACGCGTTAAAACATATTACTGCTTATGACTTTTTTGTATATGATAGAGTTACTTTTGTAATTGTTTTGATTATTTCAATGTTGCTTTTTGCTACAAAACTTAAAAAAGAAGATTTTGTATTTCCTAAACAATTTTATGTATGTAGATATATAAGTTCTTACACTCGGATGATAGGTTATTTTATAGGATTATTGCTTATCAGTGAATTGTGATTAGTTATGTCAACAATTTTATGATTCCTGCAAATGGCAGTATTATTAGTTATGTCTTACTTTATGTTATGAGATAAACCTAGTAAAAGAGATTTAGTTTTGACTTGAATAGTAACAGTATTAGTATTTATAGGATTATATTTTAGATAAAAAATTATGATTTTTTGGGGAATTTTACAAACATTTTTTTCATCACTAGACAGTATTTTTTATAAAAAATCTGTTTCTTTTAGACCAAAAAATTTGGTAATGAGAAGTTTTTGAGCTTTTTTTAGTATAATTTTTTTATTGATATTTGCATATATTTTAAATCTAATTGAATTTAAATATTCTAATGTACTAATATTAACAATTTTTATGCATATATTATATTTAATATCTTGATATTTGTGATTAATTGCTTATTCTAATGAAAAGATATCAGTATTAATGCCATATTCAAAGCTAGATGCCGTTGTAGTAATAATAGTTTCTTTTATAATTTTTCAAGATGTTTCAGTTTTTTCTTTTCTTATTTGAATATTAATATTATTAATTTCTGTTTTTTGAAAAATAAATTTTAAGGAAGTAAAATTTTCAAGAAATATTATTTATGTTATTATTGCGAGGACAATATGAGGAATCTGTTGAGTACTAACTTGATATATTTTAAAAGATATTTCAGAGATTGATTTTTTCATGTATGAGAGAATTTCATTTTTTACAGTAACATTTTTTTTCCTTTTTATTACAATGTTTAAATATAAAAAAGAAGATTTTATTTTCCCTAAAACATTTTATATTTCAAGATTTTTTAATTTTTTCTTTTGGGCAGTATGAGCTTTGATAGGTCTTTTTATTATAAAAAGTTTGTGATTAGTAGTTTCTTCAATATTATGATTTTTATGAATGTGAATTACATTGGTTATGTCATATTTTATTTTTTGAGACAAACCTAGTAAAAAAGATATAATTTTGACAATAATTATAACAATATTAGTGTTTTTGTGATTTTATTTTAGATAAAAATTTATTATGCGGGCAGCGATATTAAAATCAGTTCTTTGAGCTTTTGACACAGTAAATTATAAAAAAGTTTTAGGTTATAGACCAACTTTTTTAGTTTTTAGGATTTCTTGAATTTCATTAAGTCTTATTTTCTGAAGTTTGCTTCTCTTATTTAATCCATTAGATTCAGTTACTTTTAATTTTGTTATAATTTTATTTTTAGTTGCAGGATTAAATTTAGTCCGTTATGCAACAAATCAATATGCATATAGTAGAGAAAAAATTTCAGTACTAACTCCTTATTCTTGAATAGGTTCAGTTTTTTCTATTATTTGAGCATTTATAATTTTTTCAAATGTTTCTTTGATTTCATTTTTTATTGCTATTTTGATAATTCTTTTATCTGTTTGAAGTAATGTTAATTTTAAACAATTAGATTTTAATAAAACCATTTTAGTTTTTATCTGATGACAAATTTTTGGTGCTATATCTAGTCTGATTTTAGCAGATATGATAACATCAAGTATTTCGGAAATTTCTTTTTTTATTTATATTAGAATAATTTATTTGATTATATTAGTAGTCATGTTTTTGATTCTTAGAGAGTCAATTTCTAAATTTAAAATGTGAGGAGAATTTTATTTTCATAGAACGCTTTGAACTATAAATTGAATTTTTCGGTCATTATTAGAATTATATTTGATAAAAAATTTATGACTAGTTTTATCAACAATATTATGATTTTTAGAAACTGTAACAACACTTATTTTATCATATTTTGTTTTTTGAGATAGACCTAAAAATAAGGATATAATTTTAACAATAATTATTACAATATTAGTATTCTTGTGATTTTATTTTAAGGATTATTGATTAAGTTAATAAAAAATAATAAAAGAAAAGCTCCTTTAAATTATCTTAAGGGAGCTATAATTTTCTGGAGTGGGAGGGAAGAATTGAACTTCCGACTTCTTGAGAGATGCTCAAGCACTCTACCAACTGAGTTACACCCACTCTTTGGCTGGGGAGACGGGGTTCGAACCCGCGTATTCCTGAATGACAGTCAGGCACCTAAGCCGAACTCGGTTACTCCCCAGTACAATATTTATTATATGTAAAATTTATAAAAGTCAAATTTATTTTATTTTCTTGTATTTTAGTTATGAAAAATAGAAAAAATATATATAATTTATAAAATCTATTTTAGACTTAAATTTCTATAAAAAATTATGTTGAGTGATTTTGAAATATTTTGAGACAAAAATAAAATATTAGAGCAAATAAAAATTAATAAAAACCTTGAAAATACTGTTATTGTAGCTGATTTTGATAGAACCTTTACGACTGTTGAATCAGAAGCAACTTGGTGACTTGTCCTTACAAGTGGGTATTTTTGAGAAGAATATCATAAAAAAGCACAAGGGTTATTTGATTATTATTATCCGATAGAAATTTGAGATTATAGTCATGAATATAAAAGTGAAAAAATGCTTGAATGGTGGGAAAAAGCTATGGATTTGATGGTTGACTTTTGAGTAACAAAAGATGATATAAATACCCTTGTTTATGATAAAGATTATGTTCATTTTAGGCAGGAAGCGATAAATTTTTTAAAAATTTTATATAAGAAAAATATTCCGATTATATTTTTTTCTGCGGGATGCGGAGATGTTATAGAAGAACTTTTAAAGCGTGAGGGATTATATAATCATAATTTATTTATTGAAGCTGACTTTTTTGAATATGATGAGGAAAATAAGGTAATTTGATATAAAAATAAGCAGATAATTCATCCTGAAAACAAAGATACTTTTCCGCTTTTACCTGATATAAAAGAGAAAATAAAAAACAAGAAGAATTGTATTATTATGTGAGATAATCCGGCTGATATAAAACTTAAACATTTAGTAGATTGTGAAAATATTTTGAGTATAGCAATACTTGCAAATAGTGATAAAAAATTTTTACAAAAAGCAGGATTTGATATTTTAAATAAAAGGCAAGACTTTAAAAGTATAATAAATTTATTTTTTTATAAATAAAAAGATGGCTGATAATATAGCATTCAATAGGGAATATGAAAGATTGAATCCAGAGCAAAAAATGGCTGTGGATACTATTTATTGACCTGTAATGGTTGTTGCTGGTCCGTGAACAGGGAAGACTCAAATTATCTGAATGAGGACGGCAAATATATTGTTAAATACGGATACAAATCCAGAAAATATTTTGATTACAACTTTTACTGACGCTTGAGTTATTGCGATAAAAGAGCGTTTACAAAGATTTATTTGAAATGAAGCGTATAAAGTTAATGTTGTGACAATACACTGATTTTGTGAAGATGTTATCAAAACTTTTCCAGAGAAATTTTCTTATTATAAAGCCTCTACTCCTATTGATGAAGTGGAGTGATTAGAGTTGTTAAAATGATTATTATGAGAATTAATAGAGAAAAATAAGATTGAACATCTGAAAACTGATATGGACGATTTTTATTATTTAAGAACGATTTATTCAAGAATTTCGACATTGAAAAGGGAATGAATTAGTGATATAAAATTAAAATTAGCGACTAAAAAGCAAGCAGAAATTTACACAGAGGAGTTATCTGAGATAAAGCCTACTTTAAAAAAATATGAATTAACAAGAAAAAAACAAGAAAAACATATTTGAAAATTAAAAGAATTGCAGCTTATTTTTAAGGAATATAACGCTTTATTAAGGCAAAAAGAGTATTATGATTTTAACGATATGATAAATTTTGTTTTAGAGCAGTTTGGGAAAGATGAAGATTTAAAATATTATTATGCGGAGAAATTTCAGTTTATAATGTTAGATGAATATCAAGATACGAATAATGCGCAAAATGAGATTGTAGAAGCTATACTTAGTTTATCAGTTGATGAAAATCCAAATATTTTGGTAGTGTGAGATGATGACCAATCGATTTATCGTTTTCAAGGGGCAAATATTGAAAATATGCTTTCTTTTACGACAAAATACCCGAATCCTGAGATTATAGTTTTGGATAAAAATTATCGTTCAAATCAAGAAATTTTGGATTTATCAAAATCAGTGATAGAAAATAATTTAGAGAGAATAAGTTCGTGAAATAGCCAAATAAATAAAGTTTTGACAGCTAAGAATAAAACACTTGAAAATATAAAACCGAAATTAATTAGGGCTAGTAGTCCTATTGAGGAAAAAACTTTTGTGATTGAAAAGGTGAAAAAATTATTAAAATCTGATAAAATAAATCCTGAAGATATTGCTATAATATGCAGAAGTAATAAGGAAGTTGAAGATTGGACGAATTTTTTTGCGCAAAATGATTTTATAGTAAACTCTAAGAAAAAAACAAATATTTTAAATAATAATTATGTTGAATTTTTAATAAATTTTCTGGAGATTATTAAAGAACCGTTTATTGATAGTGAAAAATTAGTAAATTTATTATTGACTGAAAGTATCGATTTTGATAATATTGATGTACTAAAAATTAATAATTATATTTATAAAAAAAGTTTTAAAGACCAAAAAATTAGTTTTTTTGAAGTGATAAGTAATGAGAGTTTTTTAGATGAAATAGACTGATTAAATAGGGAAAAGATAAAGATATTTTTAGAAAAAATAAGTAATTTTAATAAATTATTAAATGAAAATACTTTTGTAGATTATGTGAGGAAAGTTTTTCTTGGTTTAGGGCTTTGAAATCATATTGAAAAGGAATGAACTTTTGAGGATTTACTAGATATGTTCACACTTTTAAATAAAATTCAGAAATATAATAATTTGGATAGAGATTTTAATACTGAAAAATTTTTGAGAAAAATTAATCTATTTAGAGAATATAATATCGCTATAAATAGGGAAAATATTAAGAAAGAAATTTCGTGAATAAATATTATGACGAGTCATTCTTCTAAGGGGCTAGAATTTAAAACTGTATTTTTAGTATGAGTTATAACAAGCACTTGGGAATCTAAAAGGAATATTGATACGTTGAAATTACCAAAAACTTTATCAAGTGATAATTTAGCTAGTCTAGAAGAAAATAAAGAGGAAGAAGAAAGAAGACTATTTTTTGTGGCTGTAACAAGGGCTGAGACTAGATTATATTTAAGTTTTTCAAAACAAGATGAAGGGAAATTATTGTTGCCATCTAGTTTTATAAACGAGGCTTTAGAAAATACTGATGAAATAATTTTTGAGCCAGAAAGCTTATATGAAATTATTGAAAATGCTAGCGAAAATAAATTGATAAAACCTACGCAAAGCGAATTTGATTATATCGAAAATTTTTTTGAAAATTATAAATTATCAGCGAGCCATTTGAATAGTTTTTTAAATGACCCGAAAGATTTTTTGATAAAATATGTTTATAGAGTGCCTTTTGAGGTAAATAATGCGATGATTTTTTGAAGAGTTTATCATAAAGCTTTAGAATTATTTTTTATAGATTATAAGAATAATAAAAAATTACCGAGTAAAGAAAGTTTGATTTTAACTTTTGAAAGACTCTTAAGTAAGGAATTATTAACACAAAAAGATGAGGAAACCTTACTTGAAAAATGAAGGACTTGATTAGCTTGATATTATGATAGAGCGAATTTTACAGCTAGGGAGATTTTCGCTTTGGAACATGATTTTTGAGTTAAAAACATAATGTTTGATAATGAAATTCCTATTACTTGAAAAGTTGATAAAATAGAGTTTATTTGAGAGGATAAAAATAATGTTGCGCTTGTTGATTATAAAACTTGAAAAACTAAATCTATAAATGAAATTAAATGATTTGTAGGAAGAAAAGACGCAGGATATTTTAGACAACTTTTATTTTATAAAATTTTATTTGAGCTTGATAATGAAGTGAATAAATATAAAATTTGAGAATTGGCTTTAGATTTTATAGAATGAAAAGATGATAAATATAAATATGTTTCGGTTGAGTATAGTGAGGAAGAATTAGAAGAATTAAAGCAAACAATAAAAGAAGTTTATAATCAAATGACTGATATAAATTTTTGGAAGCAGTTATTGAATAATGATAAATAAAAAAAAGACCTTAGATTATTCTAAGGTTTTTAGTCTTCTAAGTGGTAATAATAATTATCTCTATCATCTATTTGTCTCGCTAATTCTAATTTACCTTCTCATCAATATATATTAAAAATCAATTTTAAATCTTTTAAATATTTTTCTGTTGCAGGATGTAATTTGTTATTAAAATCTATCATTTTATCTTCTTCTCAGCGATCTACAATTATTTCAACACTACCTCATCTTGCTGAAAAACTAATTTTTATTCAATAATAATCTGAAGAAGCAGTAAAAGATAATTCATTTCAGTCATTTTTAATTAAATTAAAATTTTCACAACCTAATCAAACTCTTATAACATTATTTATATATAGAGTGTGTCATTCTTGTACATTGCTGATATATTGAATCTCTCAATTAATTTCTCTTCTATGTCTATTACTTATATAATTCACCATATTTTCTGTAGTTCAAAGAGTTTTTCTAATACCAGACATAAGAATATTTTCAAAAAAATGTTTTTCAGTGTCAAAAAATGGGCTAACTTCAGAAGCTTCTTGAGTCATTTTTATTCATGATTCTATTTTATCAGCTTCATTTAATATATTTCCAACACTTAAAAATACATTAGATTGTTCTGCTTTAGTTTCTGAATTAGTTCAATCAGAATGAGGAGTTTCTTTTGTAATCTTAAGACTACTTTCGAATTTTCTAATCTGGTCCATATCACTCATAGTATCATTGTTATTTTATAATATTTTTAGTTTATCATATTTTTAATGAAAAAACTAATTTTGAGGTTTTCTCGTTAAAAAACTCCCTGTACTAATTTCAGTAGGGAGTTTGTTTTGTATTTTATTTTTAATTCACAATATAAAACACCTCTACTGGTTGTCAGTGAAGTAGAATTTAATAAGTGTTCTAAGTGAATTATTCATATTTAAACGAAGTTAATTTTAAACTCAACTATCAATATATGGAAAAAACTGTATATGTCAAAACTTTTTTTATACTTTTTTGATTTATTAATTATTTTTTTATTATTAAATATAAAAATAGTTTTTAACTTTTTGAAGACATTCATTGTTTAATATTTCTTTTAAGCGTCTTTTAATTGTTTTTTTGGTTTCACTTGTTAAATATTCTCACATCATTTTTTCTAATTCTACTAAAACCTCTTTATCTCCATTTTTTGCGAGATATAATTGCATGTCACCAGATATGGTATGAATATCTATTTTTAAAATTTCTAATAATTTTTTCATTTCATTACAAGTTCTTTCTTTTTGTAGTAAAGATTGGTCATGAATATCTAACACAGAAATAACTCACCCAGAAGAATCTTTTATGATTCTAACCATTGATGGTATTCAATCTTTGGTTATAATTCTTCAATTTTCATCTAATTTAAAAGATAAAGCTCAGAAGAAGTCTCTTCACGCTTTCCAACAGTTAATTTCTAGAGTTGTCATTGTTTTCTTTAAAATAAAAAATAATTTTTATTTTTGTTTTACTTGCTTTGTATATTTATAATCTTATTTTATATAAAGTCAATTTTATTTTGAAAAATATTTACAAAAACTTGACTTTTAATATAAAAAAGTAAAATTAGCTAAATATTATAGTTAAAAAAATATTATGACAGATACTACTGATAATACAAATGAGAATAAAATAACAGCGCCAGAGGTAAGTAAAATAGCAGTTGAAATAATAAAAAGAGATATTCAAGAGGGAGTTGAATTAGATATTGAAGCGTTTATTAATTTACTTATGTATTCGCTTTCTCTTACTGTTTCTGAGAAAAAAAGAGTAATAGACAGTACGCCGAAGTTAAGTCAATTTCAATTCGATTCTTTAATTTGAGTATTTGAGGAAGAGAGAGTTAAATTTAAAGAATTAATGGCAAAACATCCAGAAGAAGTAAAAAAATTGGTAGTAAAACAACAAGAATGATGGCTTGAATTATGAGAAGTTTATCAGCAAGAAGCTGAGGAAAAAGAAGTAACCTGAGAAGAAGAACAAAAGATAGACGATATAAAAGCTAGCTTGTGATTATAAAAATATTATAAAAAAATAATTTTTAGAAAAAAATATGAAATATAATTTCAGTATAATAATAGAAAAAAAAATGAGAGTTGATATGTATTTATCAGCTCTTTTTAGCGATTATTCAAGAAGTTATATTCAAAAGTTAATAGATAATAATCATTTAAAAATAAATTGAAAGATTCTAAATAAAAATAAGAAAATTTCTAACGGAGATGAGGTTGAACTTGAAATAGTTGTTGAAAAATCTAATGTAGAAGCTGAAAATATACCTCTTGATATTGTTTATGAAGATGAAAATATTGTGATAATAAATAAAGATGCGGGGATGAATACCCATATCGTTTCTTGAGAAGAAGGGAAGACTTGAACCCTTGTTAATGCGCTTTTGTATCATTGTACACTTGCTTCTATTTGATGAGTGGAAAGGCCTTGAATTGTCCATAGACTTGATAAAGATACTTCTTGACTTATTATGGTAGCTAAAAATGATAAGATGATGCAATATCTTCAAAAGATTATAAAAAATAGGGAAGTGGATAAATATTATATTGCGATTGTTGCTTGAAAATTATCAGAAGAAAAATTCACGATTAAATCACTTATTTGAAGGGATCCAAATTCGAGAATAAAAATGACTACTAAAAATCCAATAAATCCAAAGCAAGCAATTACACATTGAGAAATTATAGGTCATATTTGAGATGATTTTACTATTGTAAAGCTAAAACTTGAAACTGGAAGAACTCATCAAATAAGAGTTCATTTAGCGTCTATTTGATACCCGATTATTTGAGATAAAGTTTATTGAAGTAATAAAATTAATAAAAAAGTTCTTGAAAAATATTGACTAAATAGACAAGCTCTTCATGCGTATGAACTTGGATTTAATCTATTTTGAAAAGAAAAGTATTTTAAATGAGAATTAAAATCTGATATGAAAAAAATAATTTGAAATATTTTATAATAAATACTTAACTATCTTTAAATGTTCAAAAAATATATTAGAAATTAAAAACTTTTTGACAAGAAAAAATATTTTCATTTTGTCAAACTAATAAAAATGATATAATATAAGTCCCTCTCTAAAAAATTTAGAGCAAAAATAAAAACAGAATTTAATTTACTAACCTAATTAATTTTTGTTCACTTTATCTTTAAAATTACAAAAATAATGCGTATTTAATCTAAATATTTCGTTATTGATTTTAAAGATATGTTGTCTTCAATATTTTCATTGCTAGCAAAAAAGTTGATTTTATATTCAGCTTTTTTGTTTGTTGTAGTAATTTTATATTAGAAAAACTTTATTTTTTAGAAAAATCCTTATAATACTAAACAAGAAATATAAAAATATAATTTAATTTTGAAAATATGTTTAAATTATTCTGAGTTAAAGATGAAGAAAATGAATTAGATGTGAATGAAGAGGTTGAACTTGAATATTGAGAAGATGAAGAATTCACAGAAGAAGATATGGGGCAAGTTTCGGTGGATATTTTGGTGTGAAAAGATGAAATTATTGTCGTAGCTCCAATTGCTTGAATTGATTTAGATGGGATTGATATAACTCTAGAGAAGACGATTATGACTATAAAATGAACTAGAAAAAAACCAGAAGTTTATGATATTGAAGATATAGAATTAAAAAATAGTGAATGTTATTTTTGAAAATTCGTGAGAAATATTATCTTACCAGAAAATTTGGCTTTAAATAAAATAAAAGCGATTATGGAAGATAACATGCTAATTATAAAAATTCCAAAACTTAAATTTAACTCAAAAAGCATAAAAATAGACAGAATAGAGTGATAATATAAAAAATATTTAGATAATTAATTATTATGAATAATCAGGAGAAAAAAGATAAATGAATAAAAAAACAAGCTAAAAAAGTAGATAAACTTGTTACTTGAATGATATTATGATGAGCTATTGCATCACTTTTTTGAGTTGCTACAAAAACTAAAAAATGAAAAAAAATTAGTAATAAAATTTGAGATATTTCAAAACAACAAGCTAAAAAATGAGTATCACTTTTTTGAAAAGGACTTGTTAAAATTATAGATTTATTATCTAAAAAGAAAAAATAATGAAAAAATTTCTTTCTATTTTAATATTAACAATATTTTCTTCTTCTCTTATTTATGCGGAAGGAGATAGTTGTTCGTATACTGGTGAGATAAATAAATGTAAAAAAGCAAATTGATTTTTTGGTTCGCCTTGAAGTTTGAATCCTAAAAAAATTAAAGAATTTCAATGTATAAATGTGGACAGTAAAAATATGGATAAAATGGTCTATCAGATAGTTTTAGATAAAAAATTTCAGGAGATAGATGAGAAAGTTGAATGATATATTAGAGCTTTAGATTGAGATAAAAAAAAGGTTTGAGGAAGTGAAGAGGAGTTACTTGATTTGATAAATGATGTTATTAAAAAGTTTAAAATTTGAGGAGTTTTTTGGAGACAATATATGGATGTTTGTAGTAGTACATCAGAAAATTCTGCTTTAAGAGAGACCGCGGCTTGTTTAACTAATGACGATTCAACAGTTTCAGCTTGATTAAAGGAAATGATAGTTGATAAAAACCCAATAGATGAAGATGATTCTCCTTGTGTTTTTTTAGTAAAAACAAAATTAGAAATTTATAAAGATGCTTCTTTTAATATTTTAAAAGTTAACAGGGGACAAATTAGAAGAGATAATAGGGCGAAGTGGAAAAAAGTTCATAGAGAAAAGTATGACTTGCTTTTACAAATTTTAAATGTATGTGTTAGGTATTTAGATTCAATGGCTAAAAAATGGCCTAGTAAAACAAAAAATCCAAAACAGTCTTAACAATAAAAATTATAAATGCAATATAAAGCTAAAAAACAATTTTGACAAAATTTTTTACAAAATGATGAGATTTTAGAGAAAATTTCGTCTTTTGTTTCTATTCAAAATGAAAATATTATAGAAATTTGACCTGGTTTATGAGCGCTTACAAAAAAAATTATTAATAAAAAACCTAGTAATTTTTTGGCTTTAGAGCTTGATACTGAGATTATACCGGAGTTAGAAAAAAATATAAAATCAGAGTTAGAAAAAAGTTCTAGTGTAAACTTTGAAATAAAAAATATCGATGTTTTAAAATATAATCCAGAGTTTGAAAAATATAATATTTTGGCTAATATTCCTTATTATATAACGTCTCCCATTTTAACACATTTTTTATATAATGTAGAAAATAAACCTGAACAAATGGCTATTTTAATGCAAAAAGATGTTTGAGATAAGATACTAAAAAAAAATAAAAATAAACATAGTGTAATTAGTTTGATGATAGAAAAAAAGGCTAAAGTAAGTGAAAAATTATTTGTATGACCTGAAAATTTTGCTCCAAAACCTAAAGTGGATTCAAGTGTTTTATTGTTTAATTTGGAAGATAAATATCCTGAAGTGGATGATGAAATATTTTTAAATTTTATAAAAAAAGCTTTTTTAGCACCAAGGAAAAAATTAGTTAAAAATTTAACTAATTCTTGATTTGATAAACAAAAAGTTCTAGAGATTTTTAATAATTTAGATTTAGAAGAAAATGTTAGATGAGAAGATTTAACTTTACAGAATTTTATAGATTTAATAAAAAATATAACTTAATTAACTTATAATTATTATTTATATTTTAATTTTATATACTCAACAAAATTTTCTATATCTTCTAATGCTTCATTATCTTGTATTCAATATTGTTTTTGTAATGCTGATTTTAAGTTATTTTTAGTATTTGATTTTTCTTCTAGTAATAATTCTTCTCAAAATTGCTGCATATATTCTTCTTTTTTAGCTTGTTTTATTATTTCGTTTAATTCTTTTTTTGTTAATCCTATCGCAAAAGCAATTTCTTCTATTTTTTTTCTTTTTAATGTTGTATCTTTTCCGCTTAAGACTCTTGATAAATAAGGTTGAGAGTATCATAATTTTTCTGCTATTTTTGAAATTGTTTGACCTGAATCTTTAATTCTGTTCAATAATTTTAATCAAATATATCTTTGTAAAAAACTGTTGTCTACTATTTTGTCGCTTTGCATAGGTAAAAATTAAAAAAATAAATCAAAAAGTAAGTATATTATAATCTTTTTTATCTAAAAATCAAAACTATTATTACAAAAAAAACTTATAAAAATTATTTGACATATAATTATTTATACATATATTACTTATGTATTTAAAAGTTCTTTAACATTTTCTGAAGAGAAGTAATATTATTTTTTTGTAATTTAATATTACTATTATTACTTATAATACTTATATAAAGTAAGATGGAATGAATAATTGTTAGTTTTTCATTGGCTTATTGTTTGATGTTTTGTGTTTATTTAAGTGAAAATATATAAAATGCAATAAAAATTAAAGAAATAAATCAAAAAGTAAAAATTTTTATGAACAATATATATTGAAAAAAACAAAATAAAAAATGGGATAAATTATTTAATGAGCTTGATGATGCTCATATAGTTTGACTTAAACAATTAGCTAAGCAGATGAAAACTTGAGATTTAGATTGAAAAGAAATTAGGGCAAATATTGCTTTATTTAAAGCAGAAAAAGGAGAAAAAGAAAATTTAATAAATAAAAAGGAAGAGAACCTTTTAAAAAAAAGATTGGAAAAAATAATGATAAAAAATACTAAAAAAAATTAATAATATTTATTATGGAAATTTTAGATTTAGAAGATTTAGAAATAATAGAAAATATTTTAGAAAACTTATCTGAAAGCGAAATTAAAGAATATATTTACAGTAAAAGTTATTATGATATAGAATTTTTTGGGGACTATTTTTTGTATCATTTTAAGAAAAAAGATTGAAAATTTATCAAATCACCGAATTTTCACAAACAGATATGGAAAAATTTAGATAGTGAAAAAAATATAAATATTATAATTCCGAGATGACATGGAAAGACAACTTCTATTATTATCTGGATGTTATGGGCTTTATTATACGAAAAACATAAAGAAATATTATATATAGCGTCTAGTAATTTATGAGAAGAAACTATATGAAAAATAAAAAAAGAGCTTGAAGAAAATGAGTATATTTTAGAAATATTTGGGAATTTATCACCAAATAATGAAACAAGAATAAAAAAAAATAAAACAAAAAAATGGAGACAAAAACAGCTTGAATTAACAAATTGATGTAAAATTCAAACTTTATCAAAAGGACAATCAATAAGAGGGAAGCGTCCTTCGAAAATTATTATTGATGATCCTCAAGAAAATAGTGATGTTGAGTATAGGGAAGCGACCGAAAAATTTAATACTTGGTTTTTTACTTCTCTTTATAATACGCTTTTGCCGTGAAGTAGTGTTTGCTCAGTGGGAACAATTATCTGAAATTTATGTTTAGTAAAACACCTTCGTGATGAAAAAAAGTGGAAAACTTTAGAGTATAAAGCGATAAAAAATAATAAGCCTTTATGGCCTTGACTATGGAATAAAAAGGCATTATTAGAAAGAAAAAAGATATTATGAACAGCTTGTTTTAATCAGGAATTTTTAAATATTCCACTATCAAAAGAAAATACGGTTATTAAAGAACAGTGGCTTAAATACTATAATAAATTGAGTTTTAAGGATTTTGAACAGGTTATTATGGCTGTTGATCCAGCGATTAAAACGAGTGAAAAAAATGATTTTACTTGAATTACAATAATTTGAGAAAAAAATAATAAAAAATACGTAATTTTTTCAAAAAATATAAAATTGACACCGAGAAAATTAGAGGAATATATTATAGAATTAAATAAAAAACATAGGCCTACTAGAATAATACAGGAATCAAATATTGAAGTGAAGTTACTTGAAGATTTAAAGAAAAAATGATTGCCAATTATGTGAGTTAGGGCGAATAAAGATAAATATTCTAGACTTCTTGAAGTGTCAAATTTTTTGGAATATGGGGAAGTATTTTTTAGGGGAGAAAAAGATGAGGAATTATGCTACCAGCTTACGAATTTCCCTGATATAAAACATGATGATTTATTGGATAGTTTTGTTTATTGTTTGAATTATTTTAATAGTGAAAATAATAACAAAATAGTTTTAATATAAAAAGGCGAGGATAGTTGAAAAAAAGCAGGCTATCCTCGCTTGTGGAGAAATGGGAAATTGTGATTAATATATTTTCCCTTTCTAGTCTTTTTAGTAGAAAAACTGGCTCTCCATGGTGAAATACTTAATAAAGTACCACTTTATAATTCCTTTAGTGTTTTTAGGATTATAAGGGTTACTTTTTAGAAAGTATTTCATTCTTTTTACGCTTTTCTAGCGTAGAAGATTATTATATGATTTAAAAAATTTAGTCAATTTTATTTTAATAAAAACAAAAAAAATGTTGCATAAATATGTGAGTGAATATATTGATAAATATGGCTTAAAAAAGCTGCATAACGAAACTTGAATCACAAAAGTAATTTTACTTGATATAGCTAAAAATAAAAAAAATAAAAAATATTTTACAAATACATTGAATATTCTATATGATTTTTTCAAATTAAAGAAATGAGATGAATTTTATAGACAAAATTTTAAAAAATGGAATCCGAAAACTCCCAGTTTATTTGGGAATTTAATAAGAACAAAAAGGCTTCAAAAATTTATGAGTTTAGATGATTTATCAAGGGCGATTAAAGCTGATAAAAGATGACTTGCTAGAATAGAGGCTTGAGATAGTCTTCCGAGCGAAAATTCTTGGAATATAAAACATATTTTTTTATGTTTGGATTTTACTCCTGAAGAACAAGAGTTAACAAAAAATTATATTTCAACGATGAAAAAATTAAATGAAACGGTAAAACAATATGAAGAAGTATTTTAATATTTTAAACTCAAAAATATATATTCTAAAAAGTTTTATATAAAAAATAGTTGACAAAAAATAATTTATAAATATAAACTGGTCAATTTAGTTTTTAAATTATTTTAACAATGACAGATGTTAGCCGTTTTAATGAAAGGAGATTTTGACAAAAATTATCTGATGAAATTTGAAAATGAGATTTAAAGCCTGATGTAAGTAGTTGAATTATTGGTGCAACAATGTTTAAAAAATCAGATGCTTCTGCTGTTATATTGGATTGAGAGTGATTATATGATTTAGACAATATTTCTGAATATAAAAAATGAATGCCAATAGGAGAAATTGCTGATAGTATTGTAGAAGAATGCTTGTGAGAATTGAATACTTTATTTGTAGAATGAGAAGATATTAGAGAATTTTTATTAGAAAAAGGTTATCCTAATAAAATTATAAATAGAATTATTGAATTAGCAGAAGAAAAAATAAAAAAATCTTTGGATGAAAATTCTAGCTATGATTTATTAGATATAGATAATATCGCACAAATAATAGAATTAACTAAAGAAAATTCTTTATGATTTATCTCTAAGGCAATTGCTAATTGATGTAAGAATGATTTATGATTATTGTATCAACATAGAATTGAGCTAAAAGAAATGTTATTAACTTTAGATTTTAGCGAAGAAAGGGCCTTAGAATGATTAGAATCTACAGAAAAAAGAATAAAACTCTCTATTAAATAGGGAGTTTTTTTATTTAAGTGTGTAAAAAGTATTGACTTTTTTTGAAAAATAAGTAAAAAGTAGGTAATAATTTGTAACTTGTAGACTTATGAAAAAATGGTTGTGGGGGCTATTGTTTCTAAGCAGTCTGTGTATTCAAAATGCTTTTGCAATAGATTTAGTCTGATGATGACAAGAAGTCATATCATATACGACTCTCCAAAGTAAAATAAATAAATGTGAATCAGATTGATGAAAAATCGATACAAATTTTAAAATTGTAAACTGAAAAGCTATTACGACTTACTTTTGTAAATTTGATTCTGATAATATTTGTGATTTAGATTCTTATGTTGAAGGGCAATGTTATATAAACAAAAAGCCTATAATAGAAAAAAAAGAAGAAGATAATTTTTGAATTTATAAGGCTTTGGTTTTAGAATATAGAGAAATGCTTTATAATATGCCAGCTTTTGAATTTACTAAGACTATAAATTGGTGAAAATGACTTTATGCTGATTCAAAATTTGCTAATGCAATATATTTAATGCAAAATGTAGATATTAGAATAGATAGTCTTGTAGAAAAAAAGCCAAAATTTAAAGATGCTTTTAAAGCTTTAAAACAAGAAAATTCTAGAGTGAGGGATATTTTATCAAGAGAATATATAACTTGAAATATTAATGCCTTGTATTTATGAGACATTCCAGTTTGATGAAAGATAGAAATACTAGGAATAAGAAAAATGTGAGATTTATTGTATGAAGTTTATACTCAATATGAAGAAATAAAAGCTAATTTTTCAATGAAATTTTGAGCAACCAAATATGAAAAAGACTGAAAAATTTATCTAGATGTAGATATAAAAACTTTAGCAAGACAAATAGAAGAATTATAAAATACGCTAATAATTAAGCGTATTTTTATTTTGCTATTTTTTATAAAATCAGTAGAATATATACAGAAAAATATTTTTTAATTATAAAATCATGGAGAATATTGTATTAATTTCACAAATAATGTGAATTATGTTTATGGTAATGTGAGTAAGTTTATTATTTAATAAAACTTTTTTTATAAAGGTTATTGATAACTTAGAAAATAGTTATTTATGAATGTTTATGTCATGAATAGTTGTGATGTTACTTGGATTATTGATAATTCTTAACATAACTAATATTGTTAATATTAATGAAATAATTATGGTTGTTATTTGATGGATAATGTTTATTAAATGAGCTTGATTTATAATTTTTCCTTGGGTAATGATTCATTTAGCAGGAAGAATGTCTAGATTACTTGACTATAGCCCTATTTTCTGAATTTTATATTTATTAATTTGATGATATTTATTGTATAGTGCGAATTTTATGAATTTATTTTAAAAAACTATAATAATTATTTGCATTTTAGTTAAACTTAGTTTATAATTTCTAAAATTATTTGTAATGCATTTAAAATGAGTGTTTTTTGATGAGATGTTTCAACATACTCTAATTATTCTGGGGAAAACTGTAGGCAAGTTCCTTTATTAAAAATACATATTGATCAGGAGCTTTTATGACCTATTGAATTTTTGTTAATGAGAAGTTGATTTGCTGACACTGCTTGATTCATAAAAGTTATGTTAGCTGTTATTGATAAAGAGAGTACAATTGTTTGCAAAGTAATAAATATAATAAAAGACTTAAAAGTTACCCCTGATAATAGTCATTTAATTACGCATACTCAAAAAGTTATTTGATTGACTTGTAAAAAATTATTTCCTGAAATTGATAAAGCTCCATTAGATATTCAGGCTTTTATAAAAAGTAATGAACATTTGTTTAAAGAGGCGGATTGTATAAAAATGTTAAAATGAATTATTCCTCAACAACCTAAAAATTTATGAAGCTTTAGTGTACATTCTAGAGTTAATAAAATTATAAAAAATTAAATTTAATACTTAACTGGTTTTTCTCATAGTTTTTCCCAAAAATCTTTTCTAAATTCTTCATATTCTCAGGCGTTTATAGCCTTTTTTGCTTTTCCAGTAAGCTCTAATAAAAAGTATAAATTATGATAAGAAAGCATACTTAGGCCCAACATTTCATTTTCTCTATATAAATGTCTTAGATATCACTTTGTGTAATTTTGGCACACCTTACAATTACACTGCGAATCTAAAGGTGATTTATCTTTTTCATAAATTTTATTTTTTATTCTAATTTTTCAGTGAGTTCAAAACGCAACTCCGTGGCGTCATAATCTAGTAGGTAAGACACAATCAAACATATCTACTCATCTATAAATTCACTCAACTAAATCTTCAGGAGTTCCAACTCACATTAAATATCTGGGTTTATTTTCTGGTAAATGAGGAACTGTTACATCTAAAGTTCTCATCATATCTTCTTTACTTTCTCATACAGATAATCATCAAATAGCGATTCAAGGAGTATTTATTTCTGATACGAATTTAGCCGATTTTACTCTTAAATCGTCATAAATAACTCATTGAACTATTCAGAATAATGCTTGTTCGTGTAATCATTCTTCTAATCTTTTTTTGTTATTTTCTTCTACTCTTGTCTCACATCTTTTTAGCCATCTATGAGTTCTCTCCATTGCTCAAATCGCATACTCGTGAGTTGACTCTCCGGCAGCACATTCATCAAAAGCCATAATAATATCTGCTCATAAATTACTTTGGATATCCATTGCTTTTTCTGGAGTGAAAAAATGTTTACTTCAATCAATATGACTTCTAAAGTGAACACCTTCTTCTGTTATCTTAGCAAGACCAGCTTCTCACATTGAAAAAACTTGAAACCCTCAAGAGTCCGTTAAAATAGGTAATTTTACATTCATTAAATTATGTAATCCTCAGAATTCTTTTACCGTTTCATCTCACATAGTTAAATACATATGATAAGTATTTGCAAGAATAATTTGTGCTCACATTTCATCTAATTCTTCCCTTGTAATTCATTTTACAGTGGCTTTTGTTCCTACCGGCATAAAAATTGGAGTTTCAATATTTCAATGCGGAGTGGAAAAAACTCAAGTTCTTGATTTTCAATCTTTATTTATAACTTTATATTCAAACATTTTTTTAAAATTTATATTATATTTAATGTCGCGCCTTCGTCGCGTCATTAAGGGCGAAAAATTTTTTTCAAAAATAATTAAGAAAAATTTTTCGCCCTTTGCGGAGCGAGTAAAACTCGCTCCGCAACACTAAATTAACTTCAGATAATTTGCATAATATCTTTATATGCAATCAGTACTCACAGTAATATTAATGCGAAAAAGAAGAATAAATGTGTTATCATTTCAAATTTTGCGTTTACGATTTTTCTTTTGAATAATTTTTTTCATATAGCGTCTATTGTCATAAATAAAAATCTTCATCAGTCTAAAGCAGGTATTGGTAATAAGTTAAATACTCATAAATTTATACTTATAATAGCCATTAAAATTATCATAAAAACAGCTCATTGTGATAGAGTTTTTGATACTAGATTAACAACTCATATTGGTCAACTAACGCTTTTTAAAGCTTCTTGTCTTTCTTCTTCATTTTCTGGACTTACTAATTTTCTAACTAAACTTCATAGTGCTTCAAAAGTTAATAAACTTTGGTTATAAGTTTCTTTTGTTCACATTTTTAATGCTTCAATAGGTCAATACTTATATTCAAAATTTTCATCAAATTCTACATTTGGAGAAATATAACTATTTATTTTTCACTCAGTATTAATCGTAACTTTTAGTTCAATAGGTTCGCTTTTTATACATTCACATCAAGGTTTATAGTCAGGATTTGGTCTATCTAAGAAAAAAGTTAACTGCTTATTTGGATTATTATTTATTACATTTGTAAAATCTTCATAATTATTTATATTTTTATCTCAAATTTTAGTTACAATATCTCATAATTTTATTCAAGCGTCCACAGCTGGTCAAGTTTCTAAAGGACTTAAAAATACTCCAGGTTTTTCTATTATAAGTCAATCTTTTTTAGCTTGCTCAAAAGTAGGAATCATTTTTACATCTAAATCAGTAGGGATTTTTGTATTAATTCAGATAGGCTTTACTCAAGCCATAAATAATCCTGAAAAAATCAAAATAGCCAATACAAAATTCATAAAAACTCAAGCTAGAATAACTGTTGCTTGAGCGTAAAATGTTTTATTGACTAAACTTTCTCAGCTTTTATTTTCTTCTATGATTTTCTTTATTTCTTTTTTATCGCTGACAGGAATTTTTTCTCATCTTTTATCATAAATATCTTCGTTATTTCTTATTTTGTTTTCAATTTCTTCATCTGATAATTTTTCTCATTTTTCATTATATAAGTCAAAGAAGGCTAAATTTTCTCACGCCATTTTCACAAATCATCAAAGCGGAACCCAATTTAAAGTATACTCTGTTCATTTTTTATCTGTAAATAGTTTTTTGGCTTTCGGCGGTATTCATAAGCCAAATTCATAAACTTTTACTCAGAATTTTCTAGCAGACGTAAAGTGTCAAAATTCATGTATTAAAACAACAACAGTAAATATTAAAAGAGCGACGATTATTCAAAAAATTATTTCCATTTTTAATTTTTATTATTTTTAAAATTCTTTTACCAGCTAATTATATATAAAATCTTTTTATTTAAAAATTAATTTTCATTTTTTTGTTATTTTATTAAAATAAATCTATTATTTAGATAAAAAATTATTATGAATTTGCTAGAATATATATTTTATTTTTTTATAATTATAGCTTGATTTTTACTCTTTTCTTGACTTAGTATCGCGCCTTTTGTGCCAAGTTTTTCAAAAGATTTAGAAAGAATAAATAAATTAACCAAATTAAAGTTTTGAGATAAATTTTTAGAAATTTGAAGTTGAACTGCGAAAGTTTCTAGTTATATTGCAAAAAATAATCCAAATAATGAAATTTTTGCTATAGAATTAGCCTTACCATTATTTTTATATGGTTATATTAAGAATAAATTATTTTGATATAAAAATTTGAAAATAAAGTTTTGAAATGCTTTAAAATTAGATTTTAGTGAATTTGATGTGATATATGTTTTTTGACAAGAACATACTGTAAATAACCTACTTAAGCCAAAAATATTACAAGAATTAAAAAATAATGCAAAATTCATTTCTTATGTTTTTAAGATGGATAAATGGGATTATAAATATGTTTTAGATAAAAAAAATGATGAAGGTTTGCCGATTCATATTTATTCTAAAAACTAAATTTTGAGAAATAATATTTTGCGATATAATTACGTGGAATTTTTAGTATTAAATTAAAATAAATTTATGATAAACAAAGAAAAAATAGAAAAAATCCAAGAGTTATTTAAAAAATATAATATAGATTGATTTGTAAATATTATCACTAATAAGACAAAAAAACTAGAATATTGAAGGTTTTTAGATGAAATGTGAGTAAGTGAAAATGTTTTAACGACGACAAGTATGACGATTTTTAAAGATAATAGAAAATCTAAAATCGCTACTGACTGATTTAATCTTGAAAAATTAGAAGAATTATTAAAAAAATCTTTAAAATTTATAGATTATAGTGAACAAGATGAGAATAATAGAATGCCTTATATAACAGATAGTGTTCAAAAAGATTTTAGAAATATTGAATTAAATAAGTTAGATTTTGAATATTTTAAATTACAGTTTAATATATTAAAAAATTATAAATTTAATGAGCAAATTAGATTTGAAGATTTTAGCTTTGGGACTAATGAAGTTGAGCATTATTATATAAATTCATTATGAAGTGTTAAGTGCCAACAAGATAATTCAAATAATATGATGTGTAGTTTAGTTTGACAAAATTGAGAAATTCAAGATGAAGAATATTTGTATAGAATATCAAAAGAGCCTTTATCGCTTGATAATGAGATTATTTTAGAATATGAAAAAACTCTGTTAGATAAAATAAATCCGAAGAAAAATTTGATAGCATCTGGAGAATATACTGTAACTTTGGATAAAGATGTGGTATCTGATTTTATTTCATTATTGCTTTGAAATTTTAATGCTGAAGCGATAAAAGAGAATATTAGCCTTCTTTCTAAATATAAATTATGAGAGAAAATTTTTTCAGATAAAATGACTTTGATAAGTACACCAAAATTAGAAAATTCTATTTGAAATAGTTTATTTGATGGGGAGTGAGTTACATTAAAAGAAAATATTTTAATAAAAACTTGAGAATTTAATTCAAAATTTTATAACTATAAAAATGCGCTTATAGAAGGAGGGGATAATTTAGAAAATAATGATAAATTATGATTATCTAGCGCTTGTGACATAATTATTGACGCTGAAAAAACTGATAATTTCTTAGAAAAATCTAAATTTTTGTTTACGAATTTAATGGCATTTCATACTGTTGATTCAAATACTTGAAAATTCGCTTTAAATTGAGAAGGTTATTTAATTGAAAATTGACAAAAGACAGCTTATTTTAAAAATATTAGCTTAGCTTGAAATATAAAAGATATTTTTACAAATATTGAAGCAATTTGAAGTGATGATGATAATTTTTCAAATATTCACGCGCCGTCAATTACAATAAATAATGCTCAAATTATAGCTTAACAAAAACAAAAATAGATATGTGAAATATAAACATAATTGACATTTTTAAAATTATTACTATGCAAGATTATTTATTATTTTTCTTGAGTTTAGTAATGATTTTTCTTTTTTTATTTTTAGGTTTAAATAAACTATATAAAGCTATTTTTTGAATTGCCATTTGATTTGTTTTATTTAGTTTATTTAATATGACTTATAGCTCACTTAATAATAGCGATATTTGATTTTTGGCTTGAATAAAAGATTTTTTAGTGAATAATAAAATATTAATTTTGAATTTTTCTTTTTATAGTGTGATATTTTTTAGTTTACTAACGGCTTTTAATAATCGGTTTAATTTTACAAATGAAACTTCATCGAGATTGTTTCAAATTTTAAGAGTGGTTATTTTTGCTCCATTTTTATTATTTTTTTATATTTCTATAATTACTTGTAGTTTACAAAATAACTTTATTTTCAGTATAGACAGTGAGTTTGTGACGAGTTTAGAAACAAGTATTTTTTGATTATTTTTTAATTATTTTTCAGGTAATTCTATTATTTTCGATTTTATTGTTAAAAATAATTATTTAATTAGTTTGATTTGATTTATTTTTGTTTTGTATATACTGACTATATGAGGATTAGTGAGGAGAATAATGTTATTTTTGAAAGAAAAATTTACTCCTGTCTGAAGAGCTCCTAAACAAGCTGAAATTGATAAACTTTTGGCTGATGCAACAAATAATTTAGTTAATAAATAAACCTATTATGAGAAAGTTTTTAAATTATATTTTAGTGATATTATATATTTTATTTTTCGCTACGGATAAATATATTTTACCAGAATATTTTCATATTATTATAGAAGATAAAAATATTTTAGCTTTAATTGCGCATCTAAATTGATTACTTCTTGCTTGATTTGTATTTTGAGCTGTTTCTATTTTTCAAGATAAAGTTACACCTCATATTTTAGAAATGTGAAAAAAGACAAAAAGTAAACTAGATGATATTATTATAAATTTTATAATAGATGCTGTAAATGCTACGAAAATTATTTTATCATTATATGCTTGAATAAGTGTTTTACCTTTGAATGATAATTTTCAAACTTTAGCGAATAAATTCTTCTATATTTCGTTAGTTATAGTGTGAACAGTTTTATGAACTTCCCTTATAAATATAGTTTTCAAAAAGATATTATTTAAAAGTAGAAGAGGGGATAAGTTGGGCTTATCAAAGCAATTATTCCCATTTTTAAATAAAGTTTTAGTGATTTTTATATGGGTTATTTCTTGAATTACAATTTTATCAAGTATTTGATATGATGTGACTTGACTTATTGCTTGAGCAGGTATTTGATGACTTGCTTTTGCTTTAGCAGCCCAGAAAAGTATCGCAAATATTTTCTGAGCGATAACTATTATTTTAAATAAACCTTTTTGAATTTGAGATTTTATAGCTTTAGCTGGATTGCAAGGGACTGTAAAAGATATTTGAATAACATATTTGACCCTGATAGATAAATGATGACATAGTATTTTTATACCGAATGAACAGATAATTTCTAATCCGGTTGAAAATTTTTCTATTAGAGAGAATAGAAGAGTTGATTTTTCAATTTGAGTGACTTATGATACGACTTTAGATAAACTAAAAGAATGAGTAACTATCATAGAAAATATTTTAGAAAAATATGTTACAGATGAAAAAATATCAAGTTATAGAGTAAATTTTGATAATTTTGGAGCATTTTCTTTAAATATAAATGCGACTTATTTTTCAAATGAATTAGGTTTAAATGCATTTTTAAAAGAAAAAGAAGATATTAATATAGAAGTGAAAGTAGCTTTTGAAAAAGCGTGAATAGAAATGGCTTTTCCAACACAAGAGTTAATAATAAAAAATCAAAATACATAAAAAATTAATTTTAATATTAAATAAATTTAAAATTATGAAAAAAAAATTAATATTAATAATATCTATATTTATAAGCTGAATATATTTAGCTAATTTTATTAACGCTATTACTGTGACTAAAAATTCTTGAGAAGTTTTAGATAATACAACTTGGACAAATATATCTAATTTAACAAACAAAATAGATGTGTCTTCAAGTGATATAAAGTTAAATTGAAAGTTATATGTGACTTGAAAATTATGTGATAACAGTTGAAAGTGTTTGTGAGATATAGAATATGGAACAGCAGCAGTTCCATGAAAATCTTGTTTGGATATAAAAAGTAAATGAATAACTAAAGATTGAATTTATCATATAAAACCAGATGCAAATCCAGCTTTTGAGGTTTATTGTAATATGACTTTTGGCGACTGATGATGGACTTTAATTCATGTTAGTGAAGAAGCAAATAGTCGTTGGAAATTTAAATGAGATGGCTCTTGTGCACAGTTAAATAAAGATTGTAATTATAAAGTTAATAATACTTTGGTAGATACTTCTAATAAAGTACTATTTTATACAGATAGCAATTATTATGCAAAATTAGATTATATTAATACTTGAAAATGGGCGCTAACGATGAAAGATGATGTTTCAAGATGAGCTTGATGACATAATGCTTGATTGACTTTAAAAGATAAATGAGCGAGTGTTTCTAGAGATACATATTGGAATAGATTTCGGGATAATAGTAAATGACTAATATTTTGCGAAAATAATTATTATTGAGTTATGACTCTTTCTTACTGATGGACAAATGGTTGGATGCAAAATAATAATGCTTGATGAAATACTCATACAATAAATGTTTTTATTAAATAAATAAACTTTGCTAAAATAAAAAAATATGATACAATGAAGCTATTATATACATAATAAAATATAAATAATTATAATAATATGTCTGGAGATTTAGAAAAAATATTTAATATTTTACTTGAAAATTCTTTTATAAAAGACTTGCCTGATTTGCATTTTGCATCGGGTAAAAAACCATTTATTAGAGATAAATCAGGGGAACTTATAGAGCTTGATAAAGTAACTATTTGAGAAGAAAATTATAAAATTCCTGAATTTAAAAAAGATCATATTAGAGAAGTTATTAGAATGATTGCCTTGGATGAGGGGCTTGAAAAATTTGAGAAAAATTTTGAGCTTGATACTTCTTATGCTTATGAAGATAAGGCTAGATTTAGGGTAAATTGTTATATTGATAATAATGGCTATTGTATCGCGATGAGAATTATCCCGACAAAAGCGCCAACGATGAAAGAATTGTGATTAGGGGAATGAATTAAGAAAATGGTAGAGAAAAAACAAGGTTTAGTTTTGGTAACTTGACCTACTGGTTCTTGAAAATCTACGATGTTAGCAGCGATGATAGACCATATAAATAATAATTTTAGTAAGCATATTATTACGATTGAAGACCCGATAGAATTTACTATTCCATCAAAAAAATGTTTGATAAACCAAAGAGAAGTTTGAAATCATACAAAAGGCTTTGAAAAGGCTATGAAGTCCGCACTTCGCGAGGATCCAGATGTAATTATTGTATGAGAAATGAGAGACCCTGAAACTATAAAAGCAGTGCTTACTCTTGCTGAAACTGGTCATTTAGTTATTTCAACACTTCATACGAATGATACGGTTCAAAGTATTGATAGAATAGTGGACGTTTTTCCTGCTTCTATGCAAGGGCAGATTAGAATGCAACTTTCTCTTGCGTTAACTTGAATTATAAGCCAAAGACTTATTAAAAGAAAAGACGAGGAATGAAGAATTGCAGCAAGAGAAATTCTTGTGAATAATGATGCGATTAGAAATCTTATTATTATGGCAAAATCTCATCAAATTTATAGTGTTTTAGAAGTTTGAGAAAAACATTGAATGGTTTTGATGGATAAATATCTTGTATTTTTATTTAAAAAAGGACTTATTTCTAAAGAAAGTATGATGGCTTATGCTAGAGATAAAGACGCAATTAGTTCATTAATAAAATCTTAAAAAATGACAAATAATACAGAAAAAGCTAATAAAAATCCTGAAAAAATTGATAAAAAAACTGATTTAGGATTAACAGCTAAAACATTATGATTACTAAAAAATATGACTGAAGCAAAAGACAGTATTTTAAGTAATCTTAAAAATTTTGAAAAATCACCATATTTTGAAGCAAAAAAATTAGAAAAGTGAGAATTATTATTCAAAGAATGAGATGTAGACACTAACATTTATATTATTAAAAAGTGAAATTTATCGGTTGAAAAATTTACTTCAGTAGAACAAACTGAAACGAAAAAATTAGCAGTTTTATGAAAGTGAAGTATTCTTTGAGAACAAGCTTTAAATAATCCAGACGCGCCTAAACAAACTTCGATTAAGGCTTTAAATAAAGTAGAGTTACTAAAAATTGATACCGTAAAATCTATGAAAAATTTTATGAAAGAAGATTCAGAGCTTGGTATGACTTTGCTTATGCGTATAATTAGTTTAGCTAATGAAAGACTAAATAATATAAATGAAGAATTAACATTTTTATTTGAATTTAATAATAAAATTGCTTCTTTATGAGAAATAAATAGATGAGTTTTTCCTGAAATTTTTGATTTTATAAATGCGATGATAGTTTCTGATTATACGATATTTCTAAAATCTCATCCAGTTTTAGATAATACTTTGACGGTGTTTTATGATAGTAGGGAAGAGGATAGTGCGTATTGAGAAGTTATTTCTTTTGAAGATTGAACGCAGTTTATACCATATGATTTTTTGGAAAAATTAAAAGTTGAGAAAATTGATAATATTGTTTTAACGAAATTAAATATTTGACCAAATTTATTAGGTTATGTCATTTATTGAAGAAGGCAATTATGATATAGTGAAAATCATAAAAAAATATTGTGAAATTTCTCTTTAAATATAGCTTCAGTTGTGAAACAATTTGATATTCAGGAAGACGAAAAAGCTCGTTTAAGATTAGAAGAAAAATATTATTAAAATAATTAAACTAGGTGAAAATCTAGTTTTTTTGTTGAAAAAAGTTTACAAAATAAACTTTTTGTATATCTTATATATATTGTATTTATTTTGTATAATTTTGTAATTTTATGTGAAGAAAGAAAAAAAATAAATTTAAAATTTTAATAAAAAATTTTTCAAATAATTTATGAATTGTAGTTTTGATTTTACTTGTTTGATTTTTTGGTGGAAATTTTGTTTTAAAAAAGATCGAAGAAGCTAAAAAAGCAGAAATTTTAAAACAAGAAATTATAAAAAATAAAGATAAAGAAAAAACTGACAATCAAGATAAAACCCCAGATGATTATAATAAAAAATTCTGAATAGATAGGTTAAAAGTAGAATTTAGTTTAGAAGAAAAAACTGCTGAAAAAATAGCTATTGTATGAAAATTAAGTTGAAGCGAAGTTGATTCTATTGAGGTTTTAACTTGTCGTGATAATTTTTCACCAGAATATGATAAATCTTGGTATAAGTTATCTTCTTATAAAAAATGAAAAGAAGATTTTGAGTTTAATACTATGTTAAAATTCTGAAATAGATGTGATATTCCTTATAAATTTAAATTTGGTTTAGATTGACATGAGAAAGTTTTTTCTTTTGATGCTGGGTTTGATTCAAGAGCTCCTTTGGCTTTATTTAAGGTACAAGAGTTGATAAAAACTTTTTGAGAAGGAGATATTACCTTAGAAAAAGTTGATAATTTTAATTATAGATGATATATTGAGGATAAAGCTACTTGTCTTGAAACTTTCGCTAGTATTCCAGGAAAAAATACTTTTTGTAGTGATCCTGATTTAGTTTTAACTATAGAAAAAATAACTGATGATATTAGTGAAATTAAATTAAAAGAAAATATTTTTGCAGGACAAATTTATTTTGATAAATTCTACGACATAAATTATAATAAATTAATTTATAATAATACTGATTTAAGTGATAATTTCAGACTTTATTATAAGCAAGATGGAGATTTATTCTTATCAAATTTATTTGTTTATAATGAAAAATATTGAGAATTAACTAAACAAAATAAGACTATTACAGCTGATTTTAAACATTTTTATTATAAAGATAATTGAATTTATTTTGTAGAAGATTTAGAATGAAATTTTAGATATTGAATAAAAAATATCTCAGAAGATGAAATTAGTCCGAATATAAAAATCGAGAATAATTATATAGTTATTTTAGAAAAATTAGATAATAATAAGGATTATACACCTGATGATAAAGTGAAAATATATTATTGAGAAATTTTTCCTTGAAGAAATTCTATTGATTTAAATATTATTGAAATTAAAGCTGAAACTTTATGATGTGGAGAAATAATTGATCATGATATGGAAAATTATGTGGATATAATGAATTGAAAAATTATTACAAAATCTAGTTGCGCTTTAGAACTGGAAAATCCAGAATTTATTATAGAGTAAAATAAAATTTTAAGCAAAAAAAAGAACCTATTAATTTAGGTCTTTTTTGTTTTTATTTTATGTACTATATGTGTAGATAGTCATTAAATAATAAATTAATTAAACTGGTATAACAGAAAACGCTTGTCTCGACAAAATCCCGACTCTTTGCACTATTTGGTGCATGCAGTAATTAATAAACTGCTTGAAAGTCATCCCTTGAGATTCAGTCCATGTAAACTTTTCAGATTTATAGACAAGTTTTTCTCAATCATATTTCGCTATGTAGAACTCTTTTTCCATAAGCAAATAGGTTAATATTAAACTGCACTTATAGTGTAGCATAATTATTTTTTTATTGCAAGTATATTTTTGACTTTTTTATTATTTTATTTATAAATTTAAAAATGATTTTATGTAAAAGTAAAAGGGTAGATGAAAAGGCCAATCCTCACATTTACCCTTATATGAAATTTTTGAGATTACCCCTGTAGGGAGGGTAAGATAATCTCAGAAAAATTCTTAAAAAAATCTCGATTTTCTTCACTGTGTTTTTAACAGAAAGAAAATGAGACTCTAGTGTTTAACTTATTCAAATTTATTTTATTGAATTTCTTCAGTTTCTTTTAAAGCTGTTTTTAATGCTTCTATTTTTTTAAGAGTTGCTTCGTCCATGTTTGCCATATTCGCATATTTTTCAATTCTATTCATCAATGCTTCTTGAAGATTGGTCATTTCTCATTCATATTTTTTAATAGTTTCTTCTACTTGAGCGTTGGCTTGCTCAGTCATTTTAAACATTTCTCAATCTAATTCTACTCAAACTCAATCCATATTAAATTTTTCTACCATATTTCCATATTTTTCTTGTAATTTTACACCAAATTCATTTATATTTTTTATTTGTTTAGCAATCATTTTATCAGCTTCTTCCATCATTTTATTTGTCATATTTTCTACATTTTTCATTTGTTTATTCAATATTTCAGCTTCCATATTTGCTGTTTTTTCAAGCATTTGTCCAGCTATATCTAAGGCTTTATCAGGATTATTTCAAATTTCTTCAGACATTTTTGTTATATCTTGTGTATAAGCATCAACATCAGCAGTAATTTCTTTTCATAAATTTTCTCAATAAGTTCACATTTCTTTTCAGAAATTTTCTCACCAAGCAGCCATTTCAACTCAAAATTCAGAAGTACTAGCTCAACCACTTTTTTCTAAGTTTTTTATTTTCTCTTCAGCTCTAGTAGTAACTCTTTTTATTTCTTTTTTAGCTTTAAGTTTTAATTTTACTATTTCAACTTGTTTTTCTTTTTCTGTTTCTATAAAAAATCAATCTATTTCAACTTCTAAGATTTCTTTTTCTAAATCTTTTTCTATTTCCGCTATTTCTTCTTTAAGTTCATCTTTAATTTCTTGTATTTTTTTTGCTAATTCTGCTTTATCTTCAGCTTCTTCCAATGCTTTTTTTTCAGTTTCTACTTCTGATTGAAGTTTAGATAATTCATTAGATAAATCACTTTCAGTTCATAATACAACACCAGCGTTTACGCTTAATGAACTAAAAAATAAGACCGTTAAAGCCAATAAAGCTGTTATTTTTTTGTTATTCATAACTTTAAATTTTAAATAAATAAACTAAAATTATTATATAGTGTTATATATATTGTCAATAAAAAATAAAAACTTTTCCTTTACTAATAGGAAAAGTTTATTGTAATATATTATTCAAATCTTAATGCGTCAATAGGTTTTAATTTTGCAGCTTTCCATGCGGGCATTATTCAGAATAATACTCACATTCCCATTGATACGCTACAAGCAAGGATTATAACTCTTGTTGTGATGACGGTTTTAAATTCATCCATTCACATATTATTTATAATTTCAGCAATTCAATAACTGAGTCACACCGCGATAATTCATCAGATTATACTTATTACAATTGATTCTATCAAAAATTGCAATAGAATATCTTTTTTTCTGGCTCAAATTGATTTTCTAATTCAGATTTCTCTTGTTCTTTCAGTTACGGATACAAGCATTATATTCATAACTCAAATTCATCATACAAGTAAGGAAATACTAGCAATTCAACCTAAGAATAATTGCATTCATCATACTATTTTATCTGCTTGTTTAAGTGCATCAGCATTTGTTTCTATTCTAAATTTTACACTACTGGGAGAATCTACTCAAGATAATTTAAACAATAAATATTGGATGTTTCTTTTTGTTTGGTCTATATAAAAAATATCTTTTACATATGCTTCAATTTTTTCTAATTTATTAGAATTTAATCTCTTTTGAGCAGTCGTAATAGGGATTAATACGCTATTATCAATTTGCCGATTATCTTTTTTGTCTAATACTCAAATTACATTAAAAAGTTGTCATCAAATAACCAATTGTTCTCATATAGGGTTTTCTCATTTAAAAATATCAGCGACTTTTTTGTATCAAATAACAGCGACTTTTTCATTATTTTTTAAATGTCTAGGTAGAATTCAGTATCAATAATCGAGATTTACTTGTTTTGCGCTCAAAAACTCATTATCCACTCATTTTATATCAGCCCGAGTATGTTTTCACTTATATGTCATATTAGCATCCACTCTAGCAATAGGGATTACAGTTCTAATATTTGGTACTTTTTCTTTCAAGATATTTATGTTATCATAAGTGATTACATTTTTTGCAGGTTTTCTTAGTTCTCATCATGATTCATCTCATCATCTTTTTTCTCTTGAATAACCTCAATAACTAGGGGATATTACGACCACATCGTTAGTTGTAGTTAGGTTTTTTATAATACTTTCCCTAACTCATTCTCAAATTCACAGCATAACAACAACTGATGAAATTCAGATTACTACTCATAAAGTAGATAAAACAGACCTAAGTTTATTATTAAAAATAGCGTCAAATGATTCTCAAAAATGTTCGAAAATATTCATAATTTATTATTTAATTTTAATTATTTTAACTCTTAATTTTACAAAAATTTTAAATAAAATTATTTTTTTAAGTTAAAAGTCAATCTTTTACAGTAACGATTTTTTTTGTTAAATTAGCGATATCTGGCTCATGTGTAATTACTACGATAGTTTTTCATTCTTTGTTTAGCTCAGAAAAAATATTCATTACTTCTTCTCAAGTTTTTGTATCTAATGCTCAAGTCGGTTCATCAGCTAAAATTAAAGCAGGTTCCATAACTATAGCCCTTGCTATAGCAACTCTTTGTTTTTGTCCTCACGATAATTCATCAGGTTTGCTTGTTAATTTATCTTCAAGTCATACTTTTGCTAGAGCATTTATTGCTCTTTGTTTCGCTTGCTTTCTGTTTACTCAAGCATAAATCATAGGTGTCATAACTTGTTTTAAAACTTTCATTCTTGGAATTAAAGAATAATTTTGAAAGACAAATCAAATATTTTCTCATCTAATTTTTGTTTGTTCACCATCTGATAAATTATTAATTTCTTCTCATTTTAAAATATAATCTCATTGTGTAGCATCGTCTAACATTCAAATTATATTCATTAACGTAGATTTTCCGCTTCAACTAGGTCACATAATAGATAAAAAATCTCATTCCATAATATCTAAACTTACTCATTTTAAAGCGTCAAAAGTTTGGTCTTTTCAAATTTTATAAGTTTTGATAATATTTTTTAATTCTATCATTTTTTTACCAGTTTTTTCTACTTTTTTATTCATTTTTTTAAGTAAAAATTATTTATAAAAATTATTGATTAATTACCGTCCCATCATTCCTCATCATCCAAATTCATCGTCTTTAAATTTATTTGCATCAAAGTTTACTTCTACAACTTCTTCTCACGCTTTTAATCAAGAAATAACCTCTGTTTGTTTTCCATTTGCAATTCAAATTTCGATTTTTCTTTTTTCTTTTTTATCTCAATTTTTTACTGTAACATAAGTTTCTCATTCGTTATTAGTTTCAATTGCTGTTGACGGAATAAGTAAAATATCTTTTTTATTGTCAGTAATAATTTCTACATTGGCAGTCATTCCTGAATAAATAACTTCATCACCATCTTTTTTAAGTAAAACTTTTATTTCATAACTTACTCAATCATATTTTTCAACAGGAGTTCAGCTTATATCTCACATTTCTCATTCATAAACTTTTCAAGGAAAAGCATCAAATTTTATTCTAACTTCTTGATCTTTTTTCACTTTAACAATATCAACTTGGTCTAAATTAACTCAAATTTCTATAATATTTGGATTTTCTATAACGATTTTTTCACTAGCATTATCTGAAATTTTACTTCCAGATTTATAATCAAAAGTTCTAATAATTCAGTCAAAAGGAGCTTTAATATCATATTTATCAAGTTTTTCTTGCATATTTTCAAGTTTTAATTTTGCTTGTTTAACTGCATTTTTTGCGATAAGTAAATCTGATTTATTAGGTCCAGTTGACGTTTCATTATATTCTTTTTCTGCTTTTTCTAGCTCTTTTTTAGTGTCTCTTAATTCTTTTTGTTTATTTTCAAAAGTTTCAAGTTGCTCTCTTTCAAATTTTGGTAAAGAATTTTTTAATTCTTCATAATCTTTAGTTGCTTTTTCTAAGCTAATATCTTTTTGGCTTAAATCATAGCTCAAGCTTGATTCTAATTTTTTTACTTCTTTTTCTAAATCTGTAATTGTTTGCATTTTATCTTCGTACGCTTTATTTAAATCTTTCAATGCTCTTTCGCTTCTTTGAGTCATTATTTCAGGTTTATCTAAGTTTTGCAAGTCGTTAATTCTAGTTTTTGTAGAAGTCATCTTGCTTTGATAAGAAGTTCTTAAACTTTCAGCGGAAGATTTATAAGCCGTAGTATAACCTTCCATATCAGTAGAAGCAGTTTCTTTTAATCACTTTGAAACATAATCAGCAGTAGTCATCATAGCCTCATAAAGACCTCTATAACGTCTTTCAGTTTCAATTAAATCATCAATTGTATGATTTTCTTTTTTTAATAATTCTTCAGTATATTCTTTAACTTCATCATATTTTTCTAATGCAACTCTGAAATTCATTTCAGCCTTAATTTTTGTATCAGGATTTTTATTAGAAAAAACTGAATAATAAGAGCCTTCCAAGTCATCACTTCTGATTCATAAAATATTATTAAAGAATTTTACGTCGCTATCAATAGATAAATTTGTCGTTTTTATATCTAAAATACTTGTATCAATTTTATTGTGATAGTTAAAAATACTTTGTTCTAAATTTCTTTTTTCTTTTGTTATATCATCCTCTAATTTAGCTTTATCACTAGGCTTATTCGCTATTTTTTCTTCCAAATCTTTTTTCTTTTTTTCTAAAGTTCTTTTTAGTTCATCTTTTTCTTCTGGAGTTAATTCTTTTTGTTTATCTAAGTCGTTTTTAGCTTTTTCTATTTCAACTTTTTTGTCGAATAATGCTTTTTCTTGAGATTTTTCAAGTTCTTTTATTTCAGATTCTAAATTTGTTATTTTTTTCTTTAAATCTTTTATTTTATCAGCTAAATTATTATTATTTTCATCGTGATCTTCAAGTAATTTATTATATTTAATTCTTTCATTATCTAAATCTAATTTTGCTTGTTCAATTTCATTATAAACATCACTTTTATTCATTGATGCTAAAAGTTCTCATTTTTTTACACTATCTCAAGCCTTATAATTAGCCAAAGTAATCGTTCAAGTTTGATTAAATTTTAATTCTTGTTCGTTTACTATTTTTGATTTTCAAAGTACTTTAATGTTTACTTCTAAATCTCATTTTTCGGCAATAGCAGTAGAAGCTTTTCATAGATGTTCTGGTATATCAATATTATCTGGTAATTTTTCTCATTCAGCTTGTGGCGAAAAGAAAAATGATTTTACCCCAAATCATAAAATTAACATCGCGCATAAAATTATCACCACTTTTTTACTTGGCTTCTTTAAAAGTTTTTTTGCTCTCATTTCTACAATAAAATAAATAAAATAAATAAATTTTCTTTGCTTACTTTTCTTATAACGCAATAATTATAAAAAAGTTACAATATTTTTCAAAAGAAAATATAAAAATTAGTCTAAAATACTAAAATCACATTCTTTAACCCTTTCATAGACTCAATCTCACACATAAATATTTTTTGTTCAATTTATATAAGTATAATAATTTCATCTATCATTTTTATAAAATTCAGGGATTATATATCAGTTTTTATTTAATATATTTATGGCTTTAAAATCTCAATTTAACATTTTACAAGTGATAAATAATTCTTGTCATGCTTTACTACTTTTTGTTTCCTTTACCCATTCTGGTAAGACTTTTTTATCTATATTTTTTTTAAAGTCTTTTGCAATAGGAGTATTATATTGTTCTTTAAAATCATCAGGATCCTCATATGCGACAAAATTTCTTTCTTCTTTTGTTTTATAAGTTTTTTTCTTGTCAATTTCTTCTGTATTATCAATATTTTCAGTTTTTATGTCAGAGGAAAAATCTATATCTATATTTTCAGATTTTTCAAAAATTTTATCAAAAATATTCTCAGCATAGACAAAATTTATACTAAAAATACTGATTAATAATATGTAAATTATCTTTTTTTTCATAAATTCTTGATTATTAATTATTTTATGTTTTTATTATAATGTTTTAATTTTTAATTCAAATTTTTATTTGACAATTTTTTAAAATTAAATAGAATTTTATTAAGCAAATTTTTATAACTAGCTAGCAAATTTGGGTTGGAAACCAAATAAGTTATGATAATTTAGCCAAAGTGCTAGAAATAATTTCTAGAACGCAGGTGGAACCGTCCTAAAAAATCAAAGGACCCTGTGGACTTAAATAGTCTGCAGGGTTTTATAATACTCATCAGACTAAAACTATTATTTTTTAAATTATTTTGTTATGAAAAAAATTGTAGATTTAGCCAAAAAAAGAGGTTTTGTTTATGCATGAAGTGAAATATATGGATGACTAGCGAATGCTTGGGATTATGGTCCATATGGTTCAGTAATGAAAGAAAAGATTAAAAATCTTTGGATAAAAGAAATGGTGCAAAAAAAGGATAATATGATGCTTGTTGATGCTGCTATTTTAATGAATCCAAAAGTTTGGGAAGCATCTGGTCATGTTTGAGGTTTTTCTGATCCATTAATGGATTGTAAAAGTTGTAAAGCTAGACATAGAGCCGATAAATTAATAGAAGAAGATTATTTCAAGAAAGGGATAGATGATGTAGCGGACTGAATGAGTAAGCAGGAAATGCAAAATTATATTAGTGAAAATGATATTGCTTGTCCTGAATGTGGAGCTAAAGATTTTACTGATATTCGTGAGTTTAACCTAATGTTTAAGACTTTTCAATGAGTAACTGAAGATTCTTCATCAGTGGTTTATTTAAGACCAGAAACAGCTCAATGAATTTTTGTAAATTTTGCGAATACGGTTAGAACTTCAAGAAAGAAAATTCCTTTTGGTATAGGGCAAGTTGGTAAATCTTTTAGAAATGAAATTACTCCAGGAAATTTTATTTTTAGAACTCGTGAATTTGAACAAATGGAAATAGAGTTCTTTTGTGAACCTGAAAACGCTAATGAGCATTATGAAATTTGGAAAAAAGATTGTATGGATTTTGTACAAAAAACATTATGAATTAGCGCTGAAAATCTAAGATTTAGAGAACATGGAGAAGATGAATTAGCTCACTACTCAGATAGTTGTTTTGATATAGAATTTAAATTCCCATTTGGTTGGTGAGAATTACGGGGAATCGCTAATAGAACAGATTTTGACCTAAAAGCACATATGAAACATTCATGAAATGATATGAGCTATTTTGACCAAGTAAATAATAAAAAATTCATACCATATGTTATTGAACCTGCGGTATGATTAACTAGATTATTTTTGTCAGTATTAGTAGATGCTTATACTGAAGAAGAGGATAGAACTTATCTTAAACTAGATCCAAAAATTGCTCCAGTAACAGTATGAGTACTTCCAGTAGTTAAAAAATTATCTGCCGAAGCGAAAGAAGTATTTGCTAAACTGACTGATGAGTTTTACTGTGAATATGATGATGCCGGTTCTATTGGTAAAAGATATGCTAGATTTGATGAGATTTGAACTCCATTCTGTGTGACTATTGATAGTGAAAATTATGACGCTGGAAATGTTACAATAAGACATAGGGATACTATGGAAAGCGAAATAGTTGCTATAGATAATTTAATAGACTATATAAAAGAAAGACTTAAATAGTCTTTTTTTAATTTTTTCAAATAAAAAGTATATAGAAAAAATAGAAATAATCGCGAGTTATATAAAAAAAGTTGTATATATAATAATTTGATATAAAATATTTTTGAAAAATTACTTACTTACACTTTTTATTATGAATATGATAGCAAAATCACCAAGATTTGTTGGTGATTGAAATAAACTTCCAGAATTATGAACAAACTGAGATAATACTATTAAAGAACCTGGTGTTTGTGATGCTGTAGAAGAAATTAGAAAACAAGTTTTTTCTTGATATGAATTATGAGAGATAAAAAAAGATGCAGCTTATTACAGACAATTATGAATAGTTTTACAAGTTACTTGAATATAAAAACCTAGATTAATTTCTAGGTTTTTTTAGTGATTTTTACATTCATTCATTAAATATTTTTTGTATTTCATCAAGTCAACTACTATTTTGAAATGTTTCTATTTTTCTTTTTAGTAATATAATTAAATATTCTATCTGCTGTTTTATTTTTTGATTTTTATCTATTAATTCATCTAATTTATTTATAATATTTTCTAAAATATCTATTTTTTTATCATTAGAATAATTTGTAGATTCTAATTTTTTAAAGAAAGAATTTATCATTTTATTTAAAACGGCTTTTTCTTTTCAAGTTATTCAATAATTATTAGTATTACTAGTATTATTTGTTTTCGTATAGTTAGAATTATTTGTATTACCATTTTTATAATAAGCTTTTTTTACTTTACTACAATATCTATCATTATCATCTGTAATTAGACAAATTCTATAATAATTGACTCAAGTTTTTGGTTTATAATCGACATATCTTGTTTCATTTTCATTCGTATAAACTCAAATAGCTCACTCGTTTGGATAAAAAGGATTTGCATTATTATTTGATCTAATTATTTTTAGCCATTTGAAATTATTATCATATTCTTTTAATTTTTTCCATTCTAGAACAACTTCTTTTTCTTTTTGAATAACTTCTAGTCAAAATTCATCTGTAATAACAGGAGTTTTATATCAATCAGTTTCATATTTTTTATCGTTATATTTATCTGTTGCATCTTTATTTTCTATATAGATTTTTTGTGTTTTACTACAATATCTATTTCAATCTTTCATTATCTTACAAATTCTATAATAATTTACTCAAGATTTAGGCTTATTATCAGTATAACTTGTAAAATCTTCATCAGCAGAATATTTTATATATCAGTCTTCTGGATATTTTGGATTTGGATTATTATTTGAACGGACTAGTTTAAAATATTTAAAATCTCAAGTTGTATCTATATCTTTCCATTCAAGTTCAACACTTCAATTATATTCTAAATCAGCTTTAAACTGAAAATCTTTTTCTATAACTGCTTTATATCAAGAAGAGGTTTCTCAAGCATAAACAGATGGAGAAATAAGAGCTAATAAAGAAATTAGACTTAGCACTATAATTTTTTTGTAATTCATAATTTTATAAATTATGTGATAAATTAGTGACAGAATTTTATTTTTATTTTGACAGATATGTTTATTTATAGATAGATATTTTTATAGGCGATAAATTTAGAGTATAAAATAGGGGAGATTATACTTTATTTTCTTATATAAGTCAATAGAAAATAAAAAACTTTTGACTAAAATAATAAAATATGTATAAATAATAAAATTTATTAACTAATTTTAAAACAATGAATAGACAAGTGCCTGGTGAATTTACAGAAAAAACTCCCGATTTTGTATCTTGAGAATCAGGATTGGATTTTATAAGGGAATGAGAAAAATTTGCTAGAGATATAGCGGATTTGTGTTCTTGAAAAATAGAGGATATAGAAATATCTTTTGTAGCTAAAGTTTTACCGGAATATAATAGAGAAATTGCATATTGTTATATTGCTAAAAATTGAACAAAATTAAGAAGAAGAACTTTACTTAATCCTGATGAATATAATTATTATGAAGATAGAAATTGAAAAGTATACAGAGAGAAAAGAATAGAATGACTTTAATAAATTTATTAACTGATTTTTAAAACAATGAACGCAATTCCTGATAGAACTAGTAAAATAAGAACTACTTTAGATAATAAAGTTAATAATACTGCAGAACAAACAGAAGAAATTTCTACTTTTGTAAAAACTGTTTTAATAAGTACAGTAGAATATATTTCAACAGTTTATGTACATTCTTTAGAAGGTCAATATATTGCTATTCTTGATTGAAAAAGTCAAAAGTATTTTTATATCGAAAAGTGATGAAAAAATCACTGAAGAAAACTAAAAAGACTTTTTAGCTATAAAAATTATATTTTTGTACAAAATGAAAGAAAAGAAGTTTTTGTAATAAATAATGAAGATTAAATCACTAATTATCAGTGATTTTTTATTTTCTTACAAAACTCTTACTAATTTTTATTAAATTGTAAACAGCTAATTTTACACTAATATTTTATAAACTTGTATTTTAAGGTTTTTAAAATATAATATTTACAATATAATTTTATTTAAAAATTATGAAAATTCTAATAGTCGAAGATAATGAAATTTTGTCCAACAATATAAACGCTTATTTAAAGCTAAAAAATATAGAATCTAAACAGCTTTTTGAGTGAAAGGCTGCTAACTATGAATTATCTAATAATAGTTATGATTTGGTCATTTTAGATTTATGACTTCCTGATATTGATGGGCTTGAAGTATGTAACCAAATTAGAAAAAGTTGAAAAAATATTCCAATTTTAATGTTAACAGCTAGAAGTAATATAAAAGATAAAATTTCTGGCTTTGATAGTGGAGCTGATGATTATCTTACTAAACCTTTTGATTATGAAGAATTACTTATGAGAATAAATGCTTTAGTAAGACGTAATCAATCAATAAAATCAAATAATATTACTCTAGATAATTTTGATATAGAAATAAATATTAACACAAAAAAAATATTGTTAAATAATAAAGAAATTCATCTTAGTAAGTTAGAATTTAATTTATTAATTTATTTGGTAAAACATAAGTGAAAAATATTATCAAAAGAGCTATTACTAGATAAAGTTTGGGGAGAATATGACGAATTTGGACAGTCAAGAACAGTCGATGTTTATATTTGATATCTAAGAAAAAAATTAGGAAAAAATCTCATAAAAACAGTTAGAGGACAAGGATATATTATAAATTAGTTTTTATAAAAAATAATAAAAAGGTAATGGATAATTATGCAATTCTAGAAAAACATAGAAAAAAATTAAGCGTATATTTTGCTTTATTTATCTTACTTTCTTTGTGGATAACACAAGGAATCTTTTTGATTGTAAGTTATACTTGAAGTAATTTATTTTTACAAGAAAGATTTAGACAAAAGCTGACTTGAGTAGAAAATGTTTTAAAAAATAAAGCCGAATATAGTGAAAAAATTGCAAATAATGATACAACTCTTGAAAAATTAGTAGAAAAGTCACTAGAAAATGTTTCTATTACTCAAGCTTGAAACCTGATTTTATGAGATTTAGATGACATAAATTTGTTGAAAAATATTAATAGAATAGAATCTTGAGATTATACTTATTTTAAGACAAATACAACGATAAATGATGAAAATTATCAGATAATTATAAAGATTTTTAATCCTGCGAATTTTAATAGATTATTAACTGATTATTTAAATTTTATTTGAACAACTTTAATTTTTTCTGTGTTATTTTATTATTTATGATACTTTTTTGTAGGGAGAAACTTGCGTCCTATAAGGGAAACTATTGCTTCTTTAGAATCTTTTAGTGCGAATATTAATCATGAGATGAAAACTCCGCTTGCTGAGATTATTTCTACATTAAGTTTAGCGCAAGCTACGAAAGATAATTATGAGCAAGCTATAAATCAATCCTTGCAATCGTCTCAAAGATTAGATAAGATTTTAGATTCAATGCTTGGTATAATAAATCTAGTAAAATCGTCTTATAGTAGGGAAAAAGTAGACTTAATTTCACAAATAAAAAATATAATTTCAGAAAAACAAAATTTGCTTTTAGAAAAAAATATTACAATAAATACTGATTTTAAAAATAAGAATTTTTCTCAAAAAATTAATAAACAATATTTTGATATAGTTGTATGAAATGTACTTTCTAATGCGATAAAATACTCTAATGAAAATTGAGTAATTAACATAACTTTTGAAAATTGAGAATTAGAAATTGAAGATTTTTGAGTATGAATAGATGAAAAAAACTTAAAAAATATTTTCTCGAGATTTTTTAGAGAGGATTATAATAAAGAAAAATGACTTTGAATTTGACTTTCTTTAGTTAAGAAAATAGCTGATTTATATTCTTGGAAAATATCTATTGAAAGTCAAAAATGAATTTGAACCAAAGTAAAAATTTCTTTTTTATAAAAAAATAAGTAAAATATAAAAAGTAATAAAATAAGTTATTTCTAAATATGAAAATACAAAAAAATCTCACATTAATTATACTTCTTTTTCTTATTTCTTGCTGACAGAATGTTAATCAAGATGACTTTTTAGACAATAAAGAAAATACTTCAAATAATCAAGTTAATATAATAAACACCAAAGAAGAAAAAATAGAAAAAACAACAGTGAATGTAAATGACTTTTTATGAGTAGATAAGATAAAAAATACTTCAGAAGATAATATTGATAGCGATAATAAAGAAAATAATTCACAAGAAAATCAAGAAAATATTGAAGTTTTAGTAGAAGAAAATAATAATAATAATAATAATAAACAAGAAGAAAGTAATGAAAATATTGAAGATATTGAAATTAATTTTGATGAATTATTTGCTTCTGAAACTGAAAAAACAAGCGAAATAACGAGTTTAGAAAATACAACTGAAGAAGATATTGCTGCGTTAGTTGATACACTTTTTGATTAAAACTTACTATTTTCTTACAAACAAAAATTATAAAATATATATAGAATTAATGATAAAAATATGAAAAAAATAGCTAATTTTACATTAACTAGACTGATAACTAAAAAAATGTTTATTTTGGTCTTTTTCGGCTTATTTATGTTTAATAATAATATTTTTGCAGTAAAAATTTCTGATTTAGATATAAAAGAAGACAGAGAAAAAATTATCATTATTTTAAATAAATTTAGAGATTTATCTCCAGAAGAAAAAAGAGAATTTACTAGAAAATTAAGTAGGGAAGATAGGCAAAAATTCCAAGAATTTAAATCACAAATTCAGGAAAAAATAAAAAATAATAAACCTAAAAGAATTAATCCTGATAGAGAGTTTATTAGTAGAGATAATTTTTTGAGAGATCAAAACAGAATAAAACCAGAAAGAAAAGATAATAATAGAGAAAAGCAACCAGAAAATAATTTAAGAGAGCATAATAATTTTAAGGAAGATAGAAGACCACCTAGACCACCAATGTTTGATCAAAATAATGAAAGACATAAAAAAATAAAAGAAAGATTAGATAGATTAAAAGATAATTTTGAAAAGAAAAAAGATACAATAATAAGAGATTATAAGGAGTGAAAAATAAGTAGGGAAGAGGCTGTAAAAAAACTATTTTCAGAGAGAGAAAGATTAATAAAATCTCATGATAGAGAAATAGAAAAAACAATGCAAGAAGAAGTTAAGGAAAATATAAATAGATTAAAAATTACTCTTCAAAAAGAATTAGATAAAAAGTTAAAAAATACTTATAAATTATCTAGTGATAGACAAATAGAGCTATATAATAATATTATAGAAAAAATAGATATCGCTTTAAATAATACAAAAATAGAAGAAAAAAATAAAGTTTTATTCACTTTATTAAAAGATATATTACAAGAAAAAATTGATAATTTTAAAAAATAAGTATAATTATATCTTAACAAAATAACAAAAAGCCGCAAAAAATAAAGAAAAATATAGATGATATATAATAAATATACTGTTAAAATAGAGGAGTAAAAGAAAAAATAATTTTTCTTACAAATCTCTTACGATGACTAGTTATTATAAGCGTAACCTAAACAGGTAAAAACATTATTATATTTTAACTTTATAGTTATGAGAAATACAAAAAAATTACTACTTGCTAGTTTGTTAATAGTAAGTATTGCTGGAGCTTTAAATGCTAGCGCTGATGAATCTTCTACAGAAAATAAAAATGGAAGACCAATGATGAATGCTATGCAAAAATGAGTAAAGCAAGGGATGAATAAAATGTGAATGGAAGCTTTTTCTAATCTAGATGAGACTATTCAAGAAGAAATTAAAGCTCTAATGGAAAAACATAAAGAGGATATGGATGAAGTAAGAGAAAAAATGAAAAATACTGATTTAACAGATGATGAAAAAGAAGATTTAAAAGAAGAATTAAAAAGTATTAATGAAGCGTTCATTGAAGATTTGAAAGAATTAGTATGAGATGATGAACAAGCTTTGGCTTATATTGAAAAAATGGAACAATATTGAGAAATGAAAGGTGAATATAAAGAAGATAAAGCGAATTTAAAAGAAAGCAAGAAAGAAATGAGAGAGGAAAATAAATATTTAAGAGAAGGAGTTAATGATAATAGAAAAGATTTTATTGATGAAAATGGTACTTTTGTAGATGCTTTTTCTAATTTATCTGATGAAATTAAAGAAGAATTAAAAACTTTAAGAGAACAGTATCAAGCCGATATGAAAGAACTTAAAGAAAAAATGCAAGAAGAATGATTAACTGCTAATGACAGAGATGTATTAAGAGAAGATTTTTATGAAATTAATGACGCTTATCTTGAAAAAATTAAAGAATTAGTTGCTGAAGATGAAGATGCTGTCGCTTATTTAGAAGCTAGAGAAGAATTAAAAAATAAAAATAGAGATAGCAGAGAAAAAATTAGAGAAAATCAAAAAGAATACAAAGCAGAAAAAAGAGAAATGATTAATAAATATAGACAAAAATTTGCTTCTCAATTAACTCAAATTCTACCAAAATTATCAGTAGAAAAATTAGAAACTATTTTAGAAAGAATAGTTGCTATGGTAGAAAAGATTGAAGCGAATGAAAATATGAATGAGGATAATAAGGAAAAAATGACTTCTCAATTAATTTCTTTACAAGAATTAATTCAAGAAGAGATTGAATCTAGAAATAGCAGTGAAGAAGAAACTTTAGATTTATGAGAATTATTTGAATAAAATTAATTAACAAAAAAAGAGTCTTAATTATTTAGACTCTTTTTTTATAATTTCTGAATAAAAGTAATAATTTCTTTTTCTATCGATAAGAAAATTTTTTTAAAAAAATATGAAGAAGCTCAATTGCTTGAGAGAATTGAATTTACATCTATTTGAATATTTGTTGCTATTCAATGATCTTCTCCTTCAATAACTTCTTTATAAAATCTATATGTTGCTTCTGTTATTATATCAGAATTATTATTTATTTTATTTCTTATAATCCAATTTATTCAACCAGAAACTTTATTAAAAGGAAAGGGAACTAAAGAAGATAGTTTTTTATGTTTTTAGGATTATTAAAAGCTCTTTTAAAGGATTCACAATAAATATAGTGATTTAAATTTTCATAATTATTAGGAAAAAATAAAGTTGCATTTCCTACTAAATCAGCTCAGAAAATATCTATAATACTTCAATTTATAGACGGTGAAATAGCTTCTCCCTCTATTTTTATTCATTTATAATTTAAATAATTTGCGATAGGAGTTAATTCTTCAGGAGTTGGAGAAGGAATTCATCTATCTTGAAGTTGATCATTAATAAAAATGAAATTATGACAATGATTAATATCTTCTCAGGAATCTGGATTTGCGTTTAACATTGTTTTATTATTTTAGGTGTAATATTTTGGTTAATATTTTTTTTTGAGAGTAAGGGATTATTTATATTTATTTTACATTAAAAATCAAGTTTAAAATTATAAAAAAATAAAAATATCAAAAAATTATAATTTTCTCTTGTATTTTAAAGAAAAAAAGCTATATTATATCTAGTATTTTTTATAAGGAGAGAAATTTATGATAAAGAAAATAAAAAATTTAATAGCCTTGGATAATCCTATAAGATTATTTTATCATTTTTTGAAAGCTATGACAGCTAGTATTATGTATGGTTTTCCATCAAAAAATATGACTGTTATAGGTGTTACTTGAACAAATTGAAAAACTACAACGACAAATATCATCGCAAAAAGTCTTCAAAAGGCATGAAAAAAAGTTTTTATGTTTTCAACAGTAAATTATATTATAGGAGATAAAGAATATCGTAATGATACGAAAATGACTTCTCCTGATCCTTTTTTATTGCAAAAATTATTAAAGCAAGCAAAACAAGAATGATGTGAGATAGCGATTATAGAAACAAGTAGCCATGCGATAACAATGCATAGAATTTGGTGAATAAATTATGATATGGCAGTACTAACGAATATTTCTCAAGACCATTTAGATTTACATAAAACTATGACAAATTATGTAAATACAAAGAGAAGATTGTTTAAGTCTCTTATTGCTTTTGATAGAAAACCTTGAATAAAAAAGACAGCTATTATCAATGTAGATAGCGATTATGCTGATTTATTTATGGATGAAACTTATGATAATTTATTTGCTTATTGATTTTGAACTGAATCAAAATTAAGAGCTACTGATATAAAACATAACATAGATTATACGACTTTTAATGTAAGAATTCCTTGAAATACATTAAATATAAAAACTAAATTTAGATGAAATTTCAATGTTTATAATATTTTAGCAGCCATTTGAGTATTGCTTAGTTTTAGTATAAAACCAGAAAAAATAGAACAAGCAATAAGTGAAATTACTGCTGTTCCTTGAAGAATGGAAGAAGTAGAAAATTCTCACTGACTAAATATTTTTGTTGATTATGCTCACACTCCTGACGCGCTTACTCAAGTTTTAGATACACTTAGAGAATTTGAATGAAGATGAAAAATTTATACAGTTTTCTGAGCGACTGGTGATAGAGATAGAACAAAAAGACCAGCAATGTGACAAATTGTTAGTGAAAAAAGTGATGTAGTTATTTTAACAGAAGATGATAATTATAGTGAGTCAGTATCTCAAATTATAAAAGATATTTTACCTTGAATAAATAGAAAAGAGTGAGATACTTTTTGGATTATTCCAGATAGAGAAAATGCGGTTAGATATGCTCTTTTAACTGCTGAAAAATGAGATATTGTATTAGTTGCTGGTAAATGAGATGAACATGCTATAATAACAAATGATTGACCTAAAAAATGGCATGATAAAACAGTTATAGAGCAAATATTTAAAGATATTGAAGATAATTCTATAATAGATAAATAATATAATATAGTAAAAATAATTATAAAAAAATGTCGTTATATTTAAAGTATCGTCCGAAAACATTTGAAGATTTAGTTGACCAAGATTTTGTAAAACATACTCTTCAGGAGGCTATAAAACAAGATAAGACAGTGTGAGCTTATCTATTTTGTGGTCCTAGATGAACTTGAAAAACTTCGTCAGCTAGAATTTTTGCTAAAGCGGTTAATTGTAAACCATTTGATGAAAAGCAATTAAATATTTCAGCAAAAAATATTTTTGATAATATTTTAAAATATTTTGAAGAAGAATATAAAATAAAAATTGATTTGAGTCAATTAAAAGATGATGTGACTAAATTTAAAAATATAAAAGCTTGATTAGATATTAATTTTTCAAAGAATAGTTTTAATTTTATATACCATTTTTGAAGTGCAAAACATTATCATTTTGCTGAAAATTATAGTTCTTTAAAAAAGAGATGGTTGGAAAAGAATTTAGAACTTTATGATACTATAGATAGTTCAGATTTCGGATTATCTAATTTTAAATCTTGATTAGAATCTTTTAATAATTCTTTCATTGAGCCAAAAATTAATTTTCCTTGTAATTGATGTCCAATTTGTTATGCTTTTGATGAATGAAAATTGCTTGATATTATAGAAATAGATGCGGCGAGTCATACTGGAGTTGATAATATTAGAGAAATCATTGAAAGAGCGCAGTTTGCTCCGAATTTAGCAAAATACAAAATCTATATTATTGATGAAGTACATATGCTTTCTAAAGGGGCGTTTAATGCTTTATTAAAGATATTAGAAGAGCCACCTGCACATGTGAAATTTATTTTGGCGACAACAGAAGTTCATAAAATTCCTGAAACGATTTTATCAAGAACTCAAAGATATGATTTTAAAAGAATTACATTAACTTGAATTATTAAAAGACTAGATTATATTGCTGAAAAAGAATGAGTAATTGCAGAAAAAAAAGCTTTAGAATATATTGCGAATAATTCAGATTGAGCTTTAAGAAACGCGATAAATCAGTTTGAACAATTTATTATAAATAATGAGGTAAAACTTGAAAATATTACAAAAATTTTATGATTAACAAGTCAAGATGAATTAGAAAATATTTTGTATAAACTACTTACTAAAGACAAAATAGCGATAAACGATATTGAAGAACTTTATAATAATTGAAAAAATATTAAGCTATTTATCAAAGATTTATTATATTTTACGAAAGATAAATTATTAAATAAAATTTGAAGCGAAGAAGAAAAAAGTTTAATAGAAATTTTAGAAGAACTAAACAGCGCTTATATAAAGTCAAAAACTAGTTTTGATGAGCTAACTCCTTTTATAATCGCAGTTGTTAAATTAATTTCAAATCATAATTACTGAGAAGAAGTAGTAAGCAATAAAAAAGTTGAGCCTATAAAAGTAGGCGTCAGCACTACTAAAGTAAATAATCAAGAAAATAATTTTAAAAAACCAGAAAAAAAAGCTAATAATATTGAGAATAATATTATAGAAGAAAAAGTTGAAAATAAACAAGAAAATAATAATTTAGATATAAATTTAGATGATATTGCTGATATTTTTTGAGAAGATAATATAGAAAATATTCCTCAAAATGAAGTATCAAAAATAAAAGAAAATAATAATGATTTTAATAATATTTCTGGATTACCATTTGAAATAAAACAATTAACAGCTATTATAAGCCAAACAAAATGAATGGCTATGGTAAGTTCTTGATTAAAACAATCTAATTGTGATATAACTTCTGATAGATTTATTGTAGAAACTAAGACAAATTTAGTTTATAATAAACTTAATAAAGCTGAAAGTATAGATATTATTAAAAAATGATTAGGAGAACTTTGACACAATTTAGAAATTGAAATTAAAAAAATATAGTTTTAGTAATTAAAAATAATTAAATTATGAGTGAATTTTCTAAAAAATATAATCCTGCCGATTTTGAATCAAATATTTATAAAAATTGGGAAGAAAATGCTTTATTTATGCCGAAAGAAAGCACAACTTGAGAAAAGTTTTTTATTCCTATGCCACCACCTAACGTAACTGGTGTTTTACACCTTTGACATGCGCTTACTTTGACTCTAGAAGATATTATGACAAGATATCATAGAATGAAAGGAGATAAGACTTTATGGCTTCCTGGTACTGATCACGCTGGTATTTCTACTCAAGCAAAAGTTGAACAAAAATTAGCCGCGGAAGGGAAAACTAAACATGATTTAACAAGAGAAGAATTTTTAGATGAAGCGTGGGATTGGAAAGACAAACATTGAGATATTATTACAACTCAAATGAGAAAAATGTGAGCGAGTTGTGATTGGTCTAGAGAGAAATTTACAATGGATGAAGATTTAAATAAACGTGTAACAAAAGCCTTTGTAGACCTTTATAATAAAGGATTAATTTATAGATGAGAATATATGGTAAATTATTCTCCATGATTAAATACTGTAATTTCTGACGCGGAAGTTGAATATAAAGAAGAAAAAGCGAAATTGTATTATGTGACATATTTTGTATCTGGAAGTGATAAAGAAATAGTTGTAGCGACTACTCGTCCTGAAACTATGCTTTGAGATGTAGCTGTTGCGGTTCATCCTAAAGATAAAAGATATAAAAAACTTGTAAAAGCTGGTAAAAAATTGATTTTACCGATTGTAAATAAAGAAATCCCTATCGTTTTTGATGAAATGGTTGATATGGAATTTTGAACTGGAGCTGTAAAACTTACCCCAGCGCATGATAAAGATGATTTTGAAGCTGCTAAAAGATTAGAACTTCCATTAGATGAAGTTGTTTTATCAAAAGATTGAATAATGACAGCAAAAGCTGGTATTTTTGAAGGTCAAGACTATATGACAGCGAGAAAAAATATTATAGAATTACTTAAAGCAAAAGGAAATCTTAAAGCGATAGAAAATTATGACCATAGAGTTGGTTATTGTGAAAGAAGCGGAGCAAAAGTTGAAACAATTATTTCTAAACAATGGTTTGTAAAAATCGCTCCTATAGCTGAAAAAGTTATAGCAGGATATAAGAAAAAAGAATTTGAAGTTATTCCTTCTAGATTTAATAAAACTTTTGAAGATTGGTTATTTAAATTAAATGACTGGTGTATTTCAAGACAATTATATTGGGGACATCAAATACCAATTTATTATAATAATGAAACTGGAGAAGCTGTTGCTAGTGAAGAAGATTTAACAAAAACAGGTGATTATACTCGTGATCCAGATGTGTTAGATACTTGGTTTAGTAGTGCTATGTGGCCATTTTCTACTCTTGGTTATGATATGTGGTGAGGAGAACAACCACAAGATGTAAAAGATTTTTATAGTGCAGATATGCTTGAAACTGGGCATGATATAATTTTCTTTTGGTGTATTAGAATGCTTTTATTTTGATATGAATTTACTTGAGAAACACCTATTAAAAAATTCTATTTACATTGACTTATCTTTGATAAAGAAGGTAAAAAAATGAGTAAGAGTTTAGGGAATTGAATTGACCCATTAGATGTTATTGCAGAGCACGGAACTGATGCATTAAGAATGACTTTGACAATAGGGAATACTCCTTGAAATAATCTTAAATTTGATATGGATAATGTTATCCAAAGTAAAATGTTTATCAATAAACTTTGGAATGCTACGAGATTTGTTTATACAAATTTTGAAAAAACAGGTTCTAAAGTAGAAACTGATATGGATAAATTGTGAAGTGAATTAGTAGAAAAATATGATGATTTAATGCTTCATGAAAAATGGATTTTATCAAGACTTAAAACTATTATAAATGGTACTACAAAAGGAATGAATGAATATTTATTCTCTGAAAGTGGAGCTGATTTATACGCGTTTACTAAAAATGAATTCTGTGATTATTATATTGAGGAATATAAAAATGCTTCAGAAAATAGTAAATATGGAGAAAAAGTTATAACTTTTGTAATTAATTCGTTATTGAAATTATGGCATCCATATATTCCTTTTGTAACGGAAGAATTATATAATAAATTATGATTTACTGGAGATTTAATTAGTCAAAAATGGATTAATTTTGATTTAAGCGAAGACAAAGAAATAGTAAAACAAAAAAATAAAATCATAGAAGTTATTAAAACTATTAGACAAATTAGAGCGGAAAACGCGATTATGCCTTCTAAACAAATAAAACTTCATATAACAGCTAAGGCTAATTATAAAGATTTAATAAATTCTTGGGAATATATTATTTCTCCTATTGTAAAATCAGAAGTTACGGTTGTTAATACGACTAAACCTGAAAATGCTGATGAAATGGCTTTATGAGTTGTAAAATGAGGAATAGAAATTTATGTAAATACTGATAATGCTCTTGATAAAGATAAAGAAATTGAAAGATTGAATCTTCAAATAAGCGATACTAAAGATTATATTTGCATATTAGATAAAAAGTTATTAAATGAAAGTTTTGTAGCGAATGCTCCGAAGGATTTAGTTAGAGCTGAGATGGATAAGAAAGATAAAGCTATAGAAAAATTAGCGAAACTTGAAGAAAAGTTAACTAGATTAAAATAGTAAAATAATTTAATTAAAATAAAAACTCCTAATTAACAGGAGTTTCTTTTTCTAATTTTTTTTAATATTGCAAGAGTAATAATTCTTTAAATTATCATCTTAACATTCACTTGGAGTGAAATGATCTAATTCATCATCTACTTGATCAGCTGGAGTTATTCTTTCATCTTCCATTAGTTCAACGAAATATTTTACAGCATCTGCGTTAGTATTAACCATTTTTTGTGCAACTTCTTCAGGTGTTTTAGTTGCTCCAATTACTCCATTTACTCCATTTACTCATTCTATATGATCTAGTCATTCACTTCAATCTATAGTCATAATTATTTAAGTTATAAATTAATATTTATCTTTTATATCTATTTTTTATCTGATGTCAAATTTATTTTAGGATAAACTCTTACTAGATTAAGAATTTCTTCTTTTTACAGAATCGTGTTTATTTCTATAATGAGTAACTTTTTCTTCAAAAGCTTTTTTATCGGGTAAATCAGGAACATATTGACGGAGATCTTCTTTTTGCTCATTTCTTGCTATAGCTATAGCACATATTTGAGGATACTTAACTTTAACTCTATGACATATATATTTCAAAACAGCAGGGTAATCTCTTGCAATAACCCAACATGATTCATGGTATTTCATTTGTATTTCTTCTGATACAAATTTTATGTTTAATGGATCAAAATCTAAAGCCATTTGTAAATAAAATTCTTTATCTTCATTAGGCACTTCATTAAATTTTCAAGCTTCTATTAATTGCGAATATTTAGAGTATTTATTTTCTTCTGTTTCTTCTGATTGTTCATCTGGGGCATCAGATTTCCCTATTATACTATAATAAGCATCTTTTACAGTACCTAATGCATTTCGGAACATTCTTCTTAATGGATCATCTGAATTTCATTCTGAAGAAGATTCAGGAATATCTAAACTCATAAGTTATTAAATTACAAAATATTTTTATTTTTATACTTGTTTTTATTTAAAAGTCAAATTATTTTTAGAGTTAATTATTTTTTGCTTATTTAAAATATTTATATATAATCTGTTTTGTTTTAAAATATAAAAAATTATAAAAAATTATGAAAATCTGAATTGTTTGATTACCTAATGTTTGAAAATCAACCTTATTTAATGCTTTGACAAAAAATTATAGCGCAGAAGCTGCTAATTTTCCATTTTGTACAATAGAACCAAATGTTTGAATTGTAAATGTTAATGATTCTAGAATGCAAAAAATATCAGATACTGTAAATGCTCAAAAAATTATTCCAGCAACTGTAGAATTTACAGATATTGCAGGTATTGTTAAGTGAGCGTCTAAATGAGAAGGTTTATGAAATAAATTTTTGGCAAATATTCGTGAAGCTGATGCTATTTTGCAAGTAGTAAGAGTCTTTGAAAATAGTGATATTATTCATGTACATTGAGATGTAAATCCTCAAAGTGATATCGAAGTTATAAATAGTGAGCTTATTTTAGCTGATATTGAGAGTTTAGAAAAAAGAATTAATAATAATTCTAGAAAAGCAAAATCTGATAAAGATTTAGCAATGCAATTAGATTTATTTGAAAAAGTAAAAAAGTTTTTGGAAGAAGGGAATTTAGCGATTAGTTATGATTATAGTGAAGAAGAATTAGAACTTATGAAAGATTCTCATTTATTGACTTATAAGCCATTTGTATATGCTGCTAATGTAAATGAAGAAAATATGGATATTTCAGAAGAAGAATTAAGAAAAATATTAAATATTCAAGATAAAAATATAAAAGTAGTTGCAGTTTGTGCTAAACTTGAAGAAGATATGGTTGAAATGAGTCAGGAAGAAAAAAATGATTTTTTAACAGATATGTGATTAAAAACAACAGGTCTTGATGAACTTATAAAAACTTGTTATGACGCATTATGACTGCAATATTATTTTACAGCTTGAGAAAAAGAAGTAAGAGCTTGGACTATGAAAAAAGGATCAACAGCACCACAGGCTGCTTGAGTAATACATACAGATTTTGAAAGATGATTTATTAAAGCTGATGTTGTAAATTGCGTTGATTTCGTAGAATTATGAGGTTGGAGTAAAGCTAGAGAAGCTGGGAAAGTTAGTATGCAAGGTAAAGATTATATAGTGCAAGATTGAGATGTAATTTTGTTTAAATTTAATGTATAATTAAAATTTGTTTTTTGCTTAAAAGTAAGTAGAAAATATTAAATTTTATTTTAGTTAATTATTTCATATGCTGAGTTCAGATGTAATAAATAGGTGAAAAATAGTATCAGAAGATGAAAGAGAAATTTTATCAAAGTATCTTAATACTATTCCATTAAAACAAGAAAAGGAATTAGCAGAAAGAGCTAATAAAGTTATACTAGATTCTTTAAAATATGATAAAACTATTTTGATTTCATTGGAACATATTATTTGAACTTTTTTCATGGATCAATTGTCTACTAATCATAAGATAAAACCCCAAGCAGAAGAAATTGTTTTATTAGTATTTGAAAAGTTATGTATTGATTTAAATAGTCCTGAGATAGAAATTCTTCCTAATATAAAAAAATTTCTGGAAGCAAAAAAAGATATTTGAAGTACCATAGAAGATGTTTCTTGAAATAGTATGAAGCAATTATAAAATAATTAGTATATAAAAATTTGACATTATATACAAAATAAATATATTAACCTTAGTAAAATAATTTACTATAATAACTGGGGAATATGTTTAGCCAAAAAAATACAAGGAGTAATAACTTCTTGAGGTGAAACATAAATATAATAATGTTTTAAGGAGAAGCTTTTAGTGAGCTTCTTTTTTATTGTTTTATTTTCTTATTAAAATATTATGAGGGATTGTACAATTGACTTATGATGAGGAAAATCTGTATCAAAAATTTCTTCTGCGTATGAAAGCTTTTTATCTGGGGAATTAAATAATGCACAAAAAATTAGAGAAGAAGTATCCGGTTTAACTGCAGATTGTATTACAACTTTAACAAAACAAGAAAATATATGACTTGTTGCTAACATTCCAGTTGAAAAGATAACAGAATGTATGATAAATTCTTTAGAAAAAGAAATTACACAATCTGGATTAAAAACAGATCTTAACTGATATCAAGAATTTAGGAAAAATACAACTCGTTATTATGTTAATGATTTAAGAAAAATGTGAGTTCCTGATCATAAAATAGTTGAGGCTATAATGTGACTAGAAGAATATTTAGAAATCCATTTTTTAAAACCACAAGATATTTTAGAACATTGCCATTTAGAAAAAGTAATTCACTAATTATTTTTTCTTAAGCTTAGCTATAAAAAATCATTCAGTAGATTCACTTGGTAAGATTTTTAATGACGAACTTACTCTTGAATCAAAAATTTGTTTTCACCATTTTTTTAGCGCGGGAATTTTATAAGGAATATCAAAATCTATTTTTACTATTTCTAAATCTTTATATTGAGATAAGATAAAATTAATTATTGCTTCATTTTCTTCTGGTGCGAGAGTGCAAGTTGAATAAACTAATTCTCATCAAGATTTTAATAGAGGAATAACGCTTTTTAGAATTTCTTTTTGAAGTTTTGCTTTAGTTAAAGTATTTTTTCTTGATAAAAAATGATAACTTTTTTCATTGTTTAAATTTATTCTTCATTCAGCCGTACAAGGAGCATCAATTAATATTTTATCAAAGCTATTTTCTTCAAAAACTCATGATAACTTAGTAGCATCTTGTTGCAATGAATTTACAATGTTAATTCATTGTTTTTTTATATTATATTTTAGTTTTTCTAGTCTGATTTTATTTAATTCTAAGGCAGTTATTTCTCAATTATTTTCCATTAAGGTAGCCATTTGTGTCGTTTTACTTCAAGGGGCACTACAAGTATCTAATACTTTTTCTCAAGATTTTGGATTTAAAATTATAGTAGGTATTTGAGAAGAAATATTTTGCAAGTAAATTTCTCAATTATTATAACAATCTAGCTTTCTAATCTCATTTTCAAAAGCATTTTCAACTAAATAGCTATTTATTAAATAATCAATTTTAGTTATTTTTATATTATTATTTTTAAATTCTTCTAAAACTTTATTTATATCAGTTTTTAAAGTATTAATTCTAAAAACAGGCTTTCTTTTTTCTATTAAAAAAGCCTTTTCTACTTTATTTAAAATATTATTATTATCAGGAAAATAATTTTCAAATCTATTTATCCAATTGTTTGGCAAATTTTTTAGAGATTTTTTCATCTATTTCGTTGTTTTTAAGTTCTAAATATTTTTTAAATTCTTGTCTTTTAAATTTATAAATATATAGTCAGAATAAAACTATTAATCATAGCATTATATAGCCGATATATTTCACTATTATTTCATAATTATCAGCGAAAAATAATCAAATAGAAACAAAGGTTACACTCCAGATTATACTTCAAATTATATTATAAATTATAAAAGATTTTGGTTTCATTTCGTAAGCTCAAGCGACAAATGGGATAAAAGCTCTAGCGACTTGATGAAATTTTGAAAAAGTTATTCAAACTGCTCAGTATTTCTCTACTCATTTTTTTAGATAAATTCATTCAGTTTTACCTACTCAGAACCAATCTCAATGTTTTTCTAAAAATTCCATTCACCAATATTTTCAAAGTAAATATCAAATATAATTTCATAAAACAGCTCAAAAACTAGCTACAAAAATTATTCACATGTAGTCTACTTTTGCATAAAATCATCAAGAAATAAGCAAAGTATTTTGTCATGGAATTAAGATTCAAAGCACTGGAAATGATTCTATTAAGCTAGAAACAAATACTACAACATAATTCCAAGGTCATAGCGTTTCGACAACTTCTTTTAGCCATTCTATAATATTTAACAAAACTTGTTTATCAAAAAAAGCTAAATAAGTTAGATATAAAGTTAACACAAAAAATAAAGTGAGAATAAATTTTCCCAACAAATTCAAAAAAGTCTTCATTATTTTATAATTTTAATTATATTTTTACGTTCTTATTTTAATAAAAAAATTTTAAATGCAAAAAGATTTTGAAAAATAATTATTTTAAGTAAAATTTTATCTTAATTAATATCTAAAAAATTATATGTTTGCGATTGTGATACCATTTTCTCGTAGTATGGATGATAAATGATTTTTTTATATTATCCCTGAAAAAATAAAAGATGACATAAAAATATGACAAATTGTTAAAGTTCCTTTTGGCCAAGATGAAATTTTAGCGATAGTTTTAGATATCGTATGAAAAACTGATATTCCTGAAGATAGACTTAGAGAAATTCTAGAAATTACTTTTAATAAGCCACTTATAAATCAAAATAGGGGAGAGTTAATAAAATATATTTCTAGTCATTATTATAATTTGATTCATAATAGCTTAGCTTTATTTTTACCTAAAAATTTGAGATGAAAATTAGAAAAAAATAAATTAAAATTAGAAACAAAAAATACTTATAATTATAGTTTTAATACTAATAAAGCTCTAACTGCTCATCAAGCAGAAGTTTTAGAAAAAATAAATAATTCTAATAATAATAAAATTTTATTATTTTGAGTAACTGGCTCTGGTAAGACAGAAATTTATGTAAACCTTATAAAAAATGCTTTAGATGAAAATAAGCAAGCGCTTATACTTGTTCCTGAAATTATTTTAACTTCGCAAATTGCTAATTATATAAAAAATGTATTTTGAGAAGATGTAATAATTATAACTTCTGATACTTCAGAAGCTCAAAAAACTAAATATTTCATAGATATAGAGCAAAATAAAGCAAAAATTATAATTTGAACGAGGAGTGCGTTATTTTATCCATATGATAATTTGGATATAATTATCATTGATGAAGAACACGATGATTCTTATTTATCAAAAGATACTCCGAGATATGATTGAGTTTTAACAGCGATGAAGATGTCTGATATTTATAACTGCAGGTTATTATTAGCTTCAGCAACACCGAAAACGACACATTTATATAAAACTAATTCATGAGAATTAGAGCTAGTGAATTTAATTGAAGAGTATAAAAAATAGGGCGGCACAGCTTGCTGTACCACCTTTAAAAGATCATTTATCTTCTTCACCTTCTTTCTGAGAAGGTGAGGGAGTCATTGCAAGGCAAATCGCCAGACTAGACATTATACCAGCCATTAATCCTACGAATGGCTTCAAATGCCATAGTACCCATCCAATAACTAATCCTCCCATAATGGGGATAGCTATTCTTTCAGGGTAAAAAAATATTTTTTGTTTTTGTTTCAATTTACTTTCCTCCTTAAAAAATATTATAGAAATTTATCTGATTTGTCAATTTTTATTTTAATTAATAATTGTTATAAAAAATTTGACAAAATGGATTATTAAAATATATTAAATGTAGTTAAATTATTTTTTAACCAAGACCACGATGCTCGCAAAACTTGATACCATAATCCTTGCATAACACTTTAGTTAGCTAGAGATTTTAAGTCGCGCGCATTATAAATAATGAAACTTAAACTATAATTCTGCTAACCATTAGTGAAGCAGGATTTTTTAGCGCGAAATTTTTTAAAAATTAATTTAATATAATTATGAACGTAGAAGTTAAAAGACATTCGCTAGCGCATATTTTGGCGCAAGCAGTAAAAGAGCTTTATCCAGAAGTTAAATTATGAACTGGACCAGCAATTGAAAATGGATTTTATTATGATATAGATTTTTGAGAAACTGTTTTACATGAAGATGAATTAAAAGTGATTGAAAAAAAGATGAAAAATATCATTAAACAAAACCAAACTTTTAATCAATTTAGCTTAGAAATTCACGAAGCTATAGAATTATTAAAAGAAGAAAAAGAAAATTATAAACTAGCAATAATAAATAAATTAAAAGAAGAATGAGAAATTGAAATAAGTTTTTACGAAAATATTAATCAAAAAAGAGAAAGAGTTTTTCTTGATATGTGTAGTTGACCTCATGTTGAAAAAATGAGTGAAATTGATGTAAATTCTTTTAAATTAGATAAAATCGCTGGTGCTTATTTTCAAGGTGATAGTGAAAATAAAATGCTTACTAGAATTTACTGATTAGCTTTTGATTCACAAGAAGAATTAAATAATCATTTGGTTTTTTTAAGAGAAGCTAAAAAGAGAGACCATAGATTAATTTGAAAAAAACTTAATTTATTTTCATTTCATGATGAAGGACCTGGTTTTCCATTTTGGCATCCAAAAGGTTCTATAATGTTCAATGAATTAGTGAAGTTTATGCAAAGCGAAAATAAAGCTAGAGGATATGATGAAATCAAAACTCCACCAGTTTTAAATGAAGAGTTATGGCATATGTCTGGTCACTGGGCTAATTTTAAAGAAAATATGTATTTTACTGAAATTGATGACCAAAAATTCGCTATAAAACCTATGAATTGTCCTGGTTGATGTTTAGTTTTCAAGACTCAACAATTCTCTTATAGAGACTTACCGATTAAAAATGCAGAATTTTGATTAGTTCATAGACACGAATTATCTTGAGTGTTACACTGATTATTTAGAGTAAGAAGTTTTACACAAGATGATGCGCATATTTTCATTGATAATGAAGGATTACCAAAACAAATTGAAGATACAATTAAATTTGTGGAAGATATTTATAAAGTTTTCGGATTTGAAAAAATCAATACTTTCGTGGCTACTAGACCAGAAAAATCATTATGAAGTGACGAGGTATGGGAAATAGCACAAAAATCTTTAGAAGATGGATTAAAAGCTGCTTGATTAGATGATTTTAAAATCAAAGAAGGTGAATGAGCTTTCTATTGACCAAAAATCGAATTTAATGTAGAAGACTCATTATGAAGAAATTGGCAATTATGAACTATTCAAGTCGATTTCTCAATGCCTGAAAGATTTTGATTATTCTACACTTGAAAAGATTGAGAAAAACATACTCCAGTAATGATTCATAGAGCTATTTTTGGTTCACTAGAAAGATTTATGTGAATTTTAATAGAACATTTTAATTGAAGTTTTCCACTTTGGATAGCTCCAGAACAAGTTAGAATAGTTCCTGTTATGGAAAAAGCTAATTCTTATGCTGAAAAAGTTAAAAAAGAACTTGAAGAAGCATGAATTAGAGTAGAGGCTGATTTATCTGACGATTGACTAAATAAAAAAGTAAGAAACGCAGAAAAACAAAGAGTGAATTATATCTTGGTAGTTTGAGAAGAAGAAATGGCTAACAGTACAGTTTCAGTTAGAAATTATAAAACTAAAGATCAATCTAGTAATTCTATTGAAGAATTTAAAAATAATATTTTAGAAGAAGTAGAATCTAGAAAAATATAAAATATTTATAATATAAGTTTATTTTTTTAAAAGTCGTGGATATATAATATACTCACGACTTTTGATTTATTTACAAAATTTAATTAAAAGTTTTATTATAACAATCTTCACAATAAACAATTTCAGGAGAATTTTCAGGATAACTTGTCTGGATATCTCTTCAGCATTTATCGCAATTTCTATCAAAAATTTTTCTAGGATTTCTCTCGCCAAGCCTTTCTTTATGTCTTTGATCTGGGTGTTTTTTTGGAATAGGTAAATTAAATTTTCTATAAAAATCTAATTCTTGAGCGATAATTCTATATGGTCTATTTGTTATACTGCATTTTAGCGCCCAATTTAGAATATCATCAGGGATTTCCTCTATATTTTCTGGAAGTTTTTCAGCTGGGATAATTTTTTCTACTTTTGGAATATCAGCCTCATAGTCTGACCAGTTTAATCATTTTCTTTTTGCTGATTGTTTTGTTTCTGGATAATATTCGTTGGCGACAGTTTCATTATATCCAAATGGACTTAAATTAGAAGAGAAGAATTCTCACCATTCTCACAGCTTTTCCATATAAGCGATAATTTTTGGTATTAATTCTTCGTATTCGTCTTTTGTATATTGTTTATTTAGGATGCAATATTTTTTATTTTTAAGTCAACTACATCAAAAACAATTTTCACAATAATAGCAATTTTGACAATAATAAATATTATTACAATAGTTACAAAATGTTGAAAAAATTACCTTATAAGAATCTAATTGTACTGATACTCATTCATAAAATAATTCTCATTTTCCTCAAAAAGATAAATCTTGAGAATCTTTTGTCCGTCATCAAATATAACAATGTTTAGAATTTTGATATTCTTCAACAGAAAAACAATTAGAGATATTTTTTGAATTATTTATATCATCTCAAGTGCAGTTTTTACTATTTGTTATATTTAAATTTTTACGAGGAGTTTTTAATTTTACTTTATTAAATATCTTTTTTACTTCTTCCAAATTGCTATAATTTCATAGTTTTAATTCTTCTTTTTTTGCTTCATATTCCTGCTTAGTATATTGTTTATTGAATATACAATATTTTTTATATCTTAATCAAGCACATCAAATACAATGTTCACAATTTTCTAAATCATATCAAAGAAAACAATTTTGACAATTTTTTGAATTTTCTAAAAAAAAGCATTTATAGACATTATAACAAATTGAGCATTCATAACAATATTCGCTATCAAAAAGCCTAAAACTATCAGTACTGTTTTTTGTGTTTATATAAAAATTTCAGTAGATACAATCCTCAGCCCAATGACATCAAAATACTAAATAACAGTTTTTTAAATCTGCAGCAAAATTTGCATAGCTAGAATTTTCTGAATTTTGATTATGTAAATTAATTTGAGGAACTTTTTTCATTAAGTCTTTAAATTGTTTGAAAAAAGATTTATTAAAATCAAAGTTTTCCCCATAATCTAGAGCATTCCATTTATCTGTCCACCACTCTTTGGATTCATAAACAGTAAAATCTTTATCAGGGCTATAGATGGAAATTATAGGCTTTCAAGTTGCGTCACAATCTCTTTTATATAATTTTCTTTCATTTCTAAATGAAAATCTTCTTTGGCTTCTACAGTCTGGACACAAAGCAGGAGAGGGGATATTATATCTTTTTCATTTAAAAACGGGAGAAATTTTTTTATAAAACTCTTCATCTTTATTTGTGATATCAAATTCTGCATTACAGAATTTACATTTTTTAGTTAAGATAACTTTTTCTTCACTATTGTTATACATATTTTTTAGTTACAAAAATATTTTTAATATAAATAATTATTTATTAGTTAATTTATAATTAAAAATCACAATAAGTAAAGTTTCATATTTGTAAAAACTTGATTTTTACTTTAAAATAAAGTATAATAAGTGTGATTATATTTTCACAACAGTTTAATAATATGGATTTTCAGGCTTATTTTAAAAAATTATGATTTTCTCAAAGCGAATGAGAAATATTTTTAGCGTTATATAAATTATGAACGCAGCCGGCATCAGTAGTCGCGAAAAACCTTAATATGGAGAGAACGACAGTCTATAAAATTTTATTAAAATTATCAAAAGAAAACATTATTTCCGAGACTTTAAAATTATGAGTGAAACATTTTTTTGTGCCAGATATTTCTATTTTAAAAAAATATACCAAAAATAAATTAGAAGTTTATAATAATCTGGAGAAAAATTTTTGAAATATAGAAAAAGAATTATTAAGCTATAATCAAAGCCAAAAACAAGCTATTCCAAAAATAAGTATTTTTAATTGAAATGAATGAATAAAAAATATTTATCAAGATATTTTGGATAATGTTTTAAATAATAATTATATTTCGATAAAATTGTTTGCTTCTAATACTTTTGATTCTGCTGCGATTTGAAACAATATTATAAAAAAACATTCAAAAAATTTTATAAAAAGTTTAAAAGAAAATAATATTTTTGTGGATACTTATTTGTGAGAATGAGCGATGACACTTGAAAATATTAGTAAAATAGTAGAAGTTGAAAAATTAAATAATTTATCAGCCGCTAATTCCACTGTAAATATTTTTGTCGCTGGACAATGTGTTTATATCATGATGTTTATTGAAATTCCGTATGCGCTAAAGATTGAAAATAAAGATTTATCTTATGTTTTTCATTTTTTATTTGATAATCTAAAAATTAGTGAGTAGTGAAAATTTATTTACTTTTTTATAAAAACTATTATTATAAATCAAATAATTAATATTTTTTTATTTATATATGTCTGGAAAAATTTGTAAAAAATGCTGAGAAAAATTTATTTTTACGCTTGATGATAAAGATTTTATAAAAGAAGTTTCTCCTATTATTAATGGAATAACTTATAATTTTGTAGTGCCTGAAATTTGTCCTAGATGTAAAGAAATGCATAGATTAGCTTTTAGAAATGAAAGACAGCTATATAAAAGAAAATGTGATATTACAGGGGAAAATATAATTTCAATATATTCTCCAGATAAGAAATATAAAGTCGTGAGTAGTGATTATTGGTGGAGTGATAAATGGGACGCTCTAATTTTTTGAAAAGATTTTGATTTTGAAAAAAGTTTTTTTAAGCAGTTTTGAGAATTAAAAGAGAATGTACCTGTTGCTAGTCTTTTTTGAAGTCAAAATGAAAATGTAATGTCGAATTTTACGGATAGTAGCGAAAATGTTTATTTATCAACTTGAATTTACGAATGTAAAAATACTTATTATACTTGATTATCAGCGCATTGCAATAATACTTTGGACTGTTATGATTGTGGAGATATGGAGTTCTGCTATAGGTGTATAAAAAGTGCGAATTGTATTAATTGCACTTTTGTGGATAATTCAAAAGAGTGTAATGATTGTCATTATTTATTTAGTTGTGATGGACTTGATAACTGCTTATTTTCAGTAAGCCAAAGTAATAAAAAATATTTAATTTTAAATAAGCAATATACTAAACAAGAATACGAAAAAATAGAAGAAAAAATAAATAATAATCTAGAAATAAAACAAGAATATATAGCTAAATATAAGGATTTATTAAATAAAACTCCAAGGAGAAATTCTTATTTTTTGCAATGTGAAAATGTAAGTTGAGATGATATAATGTTTTCAAAAAATATTGAAAATTGAATCACTGTAAAACATAGTGAAAATTGTAAAAATTGTTATGTTTTGTTTGGTGTAAAAAACTGCCGTGAGATAAATAATATGGAAATTGATAGCCAATATTTATATGATTGCATTTGATGTTGAACGCTTTATAAAGGTGCTTTTAATATAACTTGTCGGTGAAGTAAAAATTTATATTACTCAGAGAGTTGTTATAACTGCGAAAATTGTTTTTGATGTACTGGATTAAGAGATAAAAAATATTGTATTCTAAATAAACAATATACAAAGCAAGAATATGAAGAAAAATTATTAGAAATTATAAAATATATGACATTAAAAACACAAGAATGGTGAAAATTTTTTCCAGCAGAGTTAAGTTATTTTTGATATAATGAAAGCGCTGCGCAGGAATTGTATCCATTATCTAAAGAGAAAATTCAAGAAAAATGATTTAAATATAGTAATTATGAAAGACCTATTCCAAAGGTAGAAAAAATTATAGAAGCAAAAGATTTGCCAAATGATATAAATAAGATAACAGATAGCATTCTAAAGCGGGCTATTAAATGCGAGAGAACATGAAAATTATTTAGAATAATAAAAGAAGAACTGGACTTTTATAGAAAAATGAGTATAAGTATTCCAAGGCTTCATCCCGACGCGAGATTTAATGATATATTAAAAGACGCAAATCCGAGAAAATTTTATGATAGAAAATGCGCAAAATGTAATAAAGAAATAAAATCAATGTACGCACCAAATAGGGAAGAAACAATCTATTGTGAAGAATGTTATAATAAAACTACTTATTCTTAGATGATTAATAAAAATAATATGAATACTTTTTTTCTAAAGCCAAATCATAATTTTAATAAGGAAAATTCCATTTTTTCTGAGTTTTTAGATGATTTTTCTAAGGTTTGAGAAAATAGTAAAATTTTATTATGACTTAACTATAATAAGAGCCAAGTTTATTATTCTTTGGATTGTGATAATGAGAATTATAATGATTTTGAAGCGCAATTTTATACAACTTTTAATGAATTTAAAATAGAATCAGATTATAAAAATACTATTTGGAATTATGATTTAGAAAACACTGTTTTATGAGAAATTACTCTTGAGAATAAGTGATTTTATCCTTTTAAAATAAATAATAGTTCAAATTTTATTTATAACTTATTTAGACAGTTTGAAAAATTAAATAACACAACAGATAAATTCTGATTTTTTATTGAAGTAGAGCCATTGAGTGAAGAAAATTTATTTTTTTATATTCAATATAAAATCGCTTTTATTTTATTTAAATTAAAATTATATTTCTTATTTTTGAAATATTTATTTAAAAATACTAGCGATAATAATTGGAAAAAACAAGGAAATAAATATTTTGCTGAGAAAATAAAATGAAGGTTATATAAGACAAAAGTTTATTTATTAATGCAGTCTGATAATAAAAAAATGGCTGAAAATAAATTAAATAAAATTTTTTCTAGTTTTAGTGTTTTTAAAAATTATCCGCTTAATAAATTTAATTTAAAAATAAAAAATAATATTACTATCAATAATGAAAATCTAAATTCTGAGATTAGTAATTTAATCAAATCAAACATTTTTTCTTGAGAGGAAATAAATAATTTATATTATTTTTCAAAAAAATTAACTAAAGAAGCGTCTTTATATAAGGAAAATTCTACAAAACTTCCTGTTCCGATTTGAATTCCAACAACAAAAGATATTAGATTAAAAAATTGAGAAAAACAAGCGACAAATATTTTAAATAATATGAATATTTTATGATTTTCAAATTATCGTTCGATAAATATTCCCATTTGAGTTTATGATGAAGATAGACTTAAACATACCTATATTATAGGGAAAACTGGTACTTGAAAATCTAAATTAATAACAAACTTAGTGAATATTGATTTGCAAAATTGAAAATGAGTGGCGGTTATTGATCCTCATTGAGATTTGATAGAAGATATTTTGATGCAAATCCCTAAAGAAAGAGAAAAAGACTTGATTATTTTTGACCCAACTGATACTAATTATCCGTTTTGTTTTAATCCATTGAAAATGAAACCTTGAGAGTCTAAACAGATTATTACAAAGGGATTTATTGATATTTTTAAAAAATTTTTTGGTGTAAATTGGAATGATAAATTGGAACATGTCTTGAGAATGATAATTTTGGCGTTACTTGATAAAAAAGATTCGACGGTTTTTGATATTGTAAGAGCTTTGACTGACAGAGATTTTAGGTATGATATGATTGAAACAATTGAGGAAGATGTTGTGAAAAATTTTTGGACAAATGAATTTTCTTGATGGTCACAAAATTTCAATAATGAAGCTATAATGCCGATAATTAATAAAATTGGACAACTTTTTTCAATAAATTACATAAAGAATATTTTTGCGAATCCAGAAAATAAATTAGATTTATCAGAAGTTTTAAGTGAGAATAAAATATTGCTTATAAAATTATCAAAATGAGCCCTGCAAGAAGAAGTTATGTGATTTTTGTGAGCAATGTTTGTGACTAAAATTTACCAAACGGCAATGTGAAAACAAAATATAGACAGAGAAAATAGAAATCCATACTTTTTATATATTGATGAATTTCAAAATTTCGCTACAGATACTTTTAATGAAATTTTATCTGAAGCTAGAAAATATGGGCTTTGATTAACGGTTTCTCATCAATTTTTAAAACAAATTCCAATAAATATTTCTAATGCTTTATTTTGAAATATTTGAACGCTAATCAGTTTTAGAGTATCTAGTGAAGACGCTTTAATACTTGAAAAACAATTTTCTCCATTTGTTGATAATTATAGTTTAGCAAACCTTAATCAAAGGGATTTTTATGCTAAATTAACTATAAAATGAGAATCAAAAAATCCGATAAGCCTTAGGACACAGTTCAGTCAAGAACAACCTTTAAATAAGGATTTCATAGAAAAATTATATAATATTTCAAGAAAAAAATATTGTAAAAAAGTAGAAAAACAGGTAGAAAATAATTTAAAAAGAAAAAAAGAAGATAAAAAATCTTCTAGTTTTATAGAACCTATAATTTAATGAAGACTCTTTAAGCAAAATAAATAATAATATAAAAAAAGAGTTGCTGAAAATTAAGTATAAAGTTAGATAAATAAAAAGAACCTATTTAGGTTCTTTTTAATATAAACATAATTTAAAGTAATGGGTATTTTTTAAATTTTAAACAACTATTAATATAATCAAAATCAATATCTTCCTTAAAAGGACATGTTCTTTCAATTCCTTCACAATAAATTTCGGGTTTTAAAAAATGGAACATCTTTTCTGGTAATTCAGGAAAAGAATTTAATAAAAAGATGTTGTCTTTTTCATCAATTTTTGTTACTATAAAAATACAAAAATCCGTTTCTATTTTTCAAGTTAGAGGATAAGAGAAAATAATAAAAAAGTCTGAGTTTTTAAAATCTATTCTCTCGGGAATTACATATTTATCTATTTTTTGTATTTCTGAGATTTTTTTTATATTTACAGTCGGTGTTTTAGCTGATTTTTCACTTCAGAAATAGAAATTTAAACTATCAAATTTTCTTCTATCTTTAATGACATATCTAAACTCAAACTCTCAAACCTCTTTTAAAATAAATTTTAAAAAAGATTGCAAATCAAAAGATTCAATTCTATTGCTTAATAAATAATAATATTCATATGATTCTTTTTCCATTTTCTAAAAATTAATTATCTAAATCTTTTACTTGCTCTTTTGTTAAATTAACTGTAGTTTTTAATTTTCAAGCATTTTTTCAACTAGTATATATATCAACTCAAACATCTTTTCAGTCTACTTTTTTATAATATCTATCAAAAGTTTCACCATCTCTTCATACTTTTCACTTCTTAACTTTAGAATAATCAGTCAAGACGTTTTCTAGCATACCTATAAACTCTTTTCAATCTTCTTTTAAATTTCAACTAAATCATAATTCTTTTCAATGTTTACTAAAAGCGTGTTGGATTCTTTTAAAATCTTTCCTTAAATCTTTTACATCAAAATTTTTAGCATCTTTTATTGTTTTTAGAACAAGGATTAATCAGGCTAATCAAGAAGAGTTTTCTTCAATCTCTGAAATAATATTTCAAGTATAATCAAAATCTCAAGAACATCATTCTCAAACACATTTAGTATCAAGAAGAAAGTCTAGTCAAATTTTTCATAATTCTAATAATCAAGTTCATACCATCTTAACTCATTCCCACACTTCTTCTAAAACCATTCCACTTGGATCCACATAAATAAGGGGATTATTCGCTACATAAGAATAAGCGTTTAACTGTTGTGGATCTGAAAGTAATCTTATTCATCTTTTGGTATTTCAAACCTCCCAAAATACAGCATCTTGTCAATAAAACCTTCAAATATGTGGAGAATAATATCTTACCTCAAAATATTGTAATCAAGATTCTTCATCTTGTTCTTTTCCTGTAAATAAATAATCATTGCTATAAGTATTATCCCTAAACATAACTCTTTGTTCACCAAAAGGATAATAATCTACAGCTTGTAAAATCTTTCAAGTATCATCAATATCAATACTCGCTCAAGATAAATGATCACTTATATTGAAAATAGTTTTTTCAGCTTCTTCATTCTCTTTTTCTATTGTAGCGATTTTTTTATCTAGTGCAAGAATAAATTTTCTCTTTTTTGTATATGGCTTTTTAATTTTTCTTGTGACTGTTTCTTGTGTTTGAGTCTCATTATTAAAGATACTTTCAGTAACTTCAACAAAATAATATCAGCTTTCTAATTCATAATTATCTCAAATATATTTATTTTCTGTATAATCTTCTCAAACAAAAGTATTTTTTTGTACTCTATTATTAGCGTGATCATAAATATATTCTCAAGTAATTTTATTTCCATTATTATTAAAAGAAAAATTAGTTAAGTCAGAGGCCGAATTATAGATGTAATTTTTTATATTTTCTCAAAAGATTTCTTTATTTACATTTCATAATCAGTCATACTCAAAAGTTGTATCTCACGCTTTATTAACAGCATGAGGATTAAATCAAGAATTATATTCATAATTTCAAATTCTAGAATTAGATAACATATTTCAAATACTATCATAAGTATAATTTATCTCTTCAGTAGAATCTGTATTATAAACAGCTTTTATAAGCCTGTTTAAATCATCATAATTATAATTTACTTTCTTTTTTAATACGCTGTCAGCTTTTTCTTCTAGATTTATTATATTTCAAATATTATCAAAATTATAAACTAAATCTTGATAAATATTATCTCAATTATAGGCTGTTTTAGCTTTCAATCTATATCAGTAATTATAATCAAAATCTTTTTTTTCTATAGTTCAATTAGCGTATTCTATTTCACTAATTTGATAATCATCATTATATTTTACACGCGTAACTAAATCACTATTATTATATTTTATTTTGTTAATATATCCATTAACATAACTATAACTAGAGTTTGTATTATCTGGATAAGTAATAGTTTTTAGTTCTCATCTAGGTGTAAAATTATAATTTATATCATAACTATTTCAATCTTTATAAATTTTTCTATTTTGAATAATTTGTCCAAAATAATTATAATTATAAATTTCTTTGTATCATAAATAGCTTGTATTAGATAATTTTCACTTGCTATAATTTCAAATATCATAATTATAAAGAGCTTTTCATTCTTCTGTTATTTTTTGAGTGACTCTATCTAGATTATCATAATCATATCTTATAGCTTGTCAATTTAGCAATGTTTTTAATACAATATTGTTATTATCATCATATTTAAAGGCTATAAATTTTGGATTAGCTTCACTATTAGAATGCAAATCTTCCATTTTTTTTATTCTGCCTAAACTATCATAATATAAATTTCTTATATTATTTTTACTATCAATTTGTTTAATTAATTTTTGTAAGCTATTATATTTATAATTAGTAGTATATTGCTCACCAGAATTGTATTCTATAACTTTTTTTAAACTTCAATAAGCGTTATATTCAAGCTCTTTTTTTATTCATTTTTGATTAATTAAAATATCTTTATATGGCAAGTAATCATGAAGAATTATTCACGTTTCATTTTTTTGTTTAATTAATCTTCATAGTCAATCATATTTAAAATAATTTCATTTTTCAGTTTCTCAAATAGGAGAATAATTTATTCAAGTTTCATATTTTGGATAAGTGACAAACTCTTTTTTATCTAGTTTATTATACCTCGTTTTTACACTTGAATATTTATTATTTTCTTTACTAGAAACTTTTATTTGAATAGTTTTTCAGAATCAATCTACGTAAACTCTAGAAGTTATATTATTGTTGTTATTTTCTCAAGAATAAGAGATTTTTTCGCTATAATTAGGTTTTACATTAGTATTATAGTTATATTTTTCTAATAATATTTTTTCTAAAGTTTGTCATTCTGCTTCGCTAGTAGGATTTATTATTTCTACTTTTGTAGGACGACCAAAATTATCATAACTTATCTGTCTAGTTATTCAATTTATATCAGTTATTTTAGTCGGTTTCTGAAAAGCATAATTATAAGAATATTTTACGCTCCAGTTTTTTGGATTAGTTTCACTAGTTTTTAATAAATTATACTTATTATATTTAAAAGTAGAAGTGAATCTTTTTGCATTAGTAGAACTAGTTAAAACTCAAGAAGTATAACCATAACTTTCTCTTAAATATCTATTTTCATCTTCAAAAAATCTTTGTTTTTCAGTTAATAATCATTTTTTTATTTCACATTTATTTAAATTATCATAAAAATATATTTCACTATTAACTAATTTTCTATTATTATCAACTAAAGTTTGTTCACAAGGATTATTAACAAAAATATTATTTTTACTATCAATATCAGTAGCATATTTAATAGTTTTTGTTATTTTATCATCTAGAATATCAGTGAAATTTCAAGAATTAGTATCAGCATTAACAAATCAATAATTAATTTCTTTTGTTAAATTTCAATAACTGTCATATTGTTTGTAATTAGCAGTATCTTTATGTTCTCAAGTTTTTTCATTATATTCAATATTTACTTCATTTTCTGGAAATACGAAATACGCTCAATTTCATCTGTCTTTTTTTATCCATTTTGTAATACTAGTTTTTAATCTTTCTCATTTTTGATTAACAGTTTCTTGTCTATATATTCTTCATTTTTTACTTATATGATCCTCAAATTCTCATAATTTAGAATCTTCTGAATTATTTTTATCTTTATCACTTTGATGAAAATAAACGCTTGTAATATTATTGTAATCATCAATGATATTTACTTTACTAAAGCCAGTATATCATCTATTATAAAAATTACTTGCATCAAAATAATAATGTCATCAAAAATAATCATAAATCTTTTGAGTTGTTACTCAAGTTATACTATCAATAGTTGTTACTTTATATAAAGTTTTTATAATAAAGGGAACAGTAGTTTTTTTATATAGAGCACTTGATTTATATTCCATTTTAGTTACTCATCATTTTCAGTTATCAATCTCACTAAGTAGATTTAATCAAGCTCAAGACGCGTGATATTTAAATTTTAAGATCTCTAAAATATCGCTTCAAGATTTAGTTATAACGCTATTTATTTTTGGAAAAGGTGTTTCAATATCGCTATATTTTATCTCATAAGTCTTAAAATTGTTATAGCTAGAATTTTCTAAAACATTTAAATTTACACTTTGAAGTAATCTATGATTTTTCTCTTTAAATCAATGAATATAACTTTCCATAGAAAAATCTCTCTCAGTATAATTTAGAGTGATTTTATATAGAGGATTTTCTAAAGTATTAGAAATGTTAAATCAATATTTTATTTCTTTTAAATAAGCTCTATTATCTTTTTTATTATAACTATATTCTATTTTATATCAGAAATTATCTTCTATTTTAGCAAGTAAATAAGAAAAAGTTTTATTATTCTCTGGATTAATTATTTTATAGTTATTATTAGTTCAGAAATAATAAGTTTTTCAGCTTCTGTCTTTTATAGTCCAAGAATCTGTTTCTGAATTAAAGTTATAAATATTTATGTCATTTCATTGTTTTGCGATATATTTTCAATTTGTGGTTTCAATAAGTTCACCATTACTAAAATTAGAATTAATAGAAAATTCATTAAGTTTATACAGATTTTCAAGTCATTTTCTAGTACTTCTAAAAATTTGTTGATTTTCTATACTAAAACCATAACCAGCATTATTTAAAAAATCTGCTGTCGAACTATTATAGCGAAGATTTAATCCTGGAGTAAGTCATCTTTGTCCTTCAGGGAAGCTAAAGTCAACACTATAATTTGCTCATCATGAAAATAAATCGTTTTGAAATGAAATATTTAAATTATTAGCGCTTTGGTTGCTTTCTTTAGTAAAATCTTGAAAAGAAGAAGTATTTCCTCAATAAGAAAAATTAATTCACAAAAATAATACTAAAAATAAGCTAAACAAAGTCTTCAAAACTTTATTCATTTATAAAATTATTAAATAATATTATTTGGCGCAATCTCAGTAAAATCAAGTTTTACCATTAGTATTTTTTGTAACTTGTACACATCTGTAAGCAACCTCAAAGTTCATGTTTCATTTATTTAACATAATTGCGTATTTTTTATATTCATGAGTACTAGTAGAATGAGGAGTTTCATTTGTCTCAAAAGAAGTTATTAATATATCGGGTAGACTATCTCAATTTATATCAGTAAACATAGACGGATAATTTGTACTATTAGATGTAGCTAGAACTCACTTACTAAAAGTTGGTAATTGTTTAAGTATTATTAATAACGGATCAAAATCTTTAGGTGAAGTGGAATATTTCCAATTATTGAAATAAGCAAATAAATCAGAAAATTTTACAGGAGTTGTAGCTTCAGCAATTCATTCCATAACATTACTAACTTTATAATTAGTTATATTATCTCAGTGAACAGCCTTAAAACATACTTGTTTTCAATTATTTTGTTTATCTGAAAAATTTAATTCTCAGGAATAATCTATAAAAGTTAAAGTTTCATTACAAATATTATTTTCAGTTAAACTATATCAAGAAATATTTCAATATTGACTTGTTGCCGAATAAGTTTGTATTCATCAAGTAAATTTTCAAGTAATTGTTATTTCATTTTTTCTGTATTCTTCATCTATATTATAACTTATTTCATGTTCATAAGTTCAATCATTGACTTTTATTTTTAATAAATTAGCCGTTGTATTATATGGTATTAAAACTTCTTTTTCTACTTGTTGATTTATATCAGTAGTTAATGTATTGATATTACTATAATTATTAGAATCATAAGCATAACTTATATTCATTTCTTCTCAAATATTATATTCATCTTGAACTTTTAATTTTATTTTGTAGTTATTTCAAACTTTAGAAATAATTCAATCTTCTGTAGTTAATTTAGTCAAGGTAAAATCTCACTTTATTTCTTGGTACAATGCTAGGATTTCATTTTCGGTCAGAGCTTTTTCATATAACCTAATGTTTGCAACATTATGCATATTAAGTAAACGATTAAATCCGTTTGTATTAGTTATAGTTCAAAGTAATTTTGAATCAATATAAATTTTATATGCTGATATTCACCATTCTGGACGCACAATAACCATATGATGCCGTTCTTTTTTTTTGAAGGCAGTATGATTAGGGAAAGTTCATTTTTCAGTGTTTATATATTGTCAATTAGAAAAAATTTTTAAATAACGATATTCTGTTCAAACATTTCAATTTATAATAAGTTGTTGCCCTTGGTTAAGATCTTTAAACCAAAAAGATTGACTTAATCATTGATTTTCAGTAAATCAATTAATACTTTTAGCATAATCAAATGTATCTGATTTTGTGACTCAAGTCCATCCTTTTATTTGATTGTTTCATCAAAGAGTGTTTGATCATCATTTTTCAAACAAAAATTCTCAAATTAATCAATTTGTTGGTATATCACTACTTCAAGTAGCGTTTACATTCACTATGTTCATATTTCATAAAATAAGCGTTAGGCTTAATATAAAACTTAGTAATTTTTTCATATAAAAAATTTACAAAATAAAATCTTGAGTAAAAATCACTCAAGATATTTATATTTATTTTTATTTATTTTGCAAATAAAAATTTATTTAAGTATATATTTATTGTAATTATATTCTTTTTTTATATTTTTTCTTACTACTTATATAAAAAAACAAAAGCAATTAATCTCGTTTTAACACGAGATTAATTGCGAGAAATATATTAAAACATAAAAATTAAATAAAAATAAAATAGTATTTTTCTGACTTGATGGGGTAGAAATTTGCGCAAAATTTTTATACGAAGAAATCTTTGAAAAATGGATGAAATATTAAATACTGTTAAATTTATTTTTTAATAAAATTCTTTATTATAACATTCTTCGCAATATATTATCTTTGGTGAATCCAGTCTATAACTTGTCTGAATATCTTTTCAGCATTTTTGACAGTTTCTATTAAAAATTTGTCTTAAATTTCTTCTCTTTACTCTTTCTTTATGTCTTTGATCTGGATGTTTATTAGGAATGGGAAGATTAAACTTTCGATAAAAATCTAATTCTTGTTTTATTATCCTATAAGGTTTATTAGTAATTTCACATTTTATAGCCCGATTTAGAATATCATCAGGAATATCTTTAATATTTTTTGGTAATTTTTCAGCTGGAATAATTTTTTCTACTTTTGGGAAAGGTGGTTCGTAATCAGACCAATTAAATCATTTTTCTAAAGCTACTTCTTTTTCTAATGGATAATATTCATTTGCTACTGTTTCATTATATCAAAAAGGGCTTAAGTCATAAGAAAAAAACTCTCACCATTCTCAAGTTTTTTGCATATGTTTTATTATCTTGGAGGCTAATTTTTCATATTCATCTTTAGTATATTGTTTATTTAAAATACAATATTGCTTATTTTTTAATCAACTACATCAAAAACAATTTTTACATCAAACACAATAAGAACAATAAATCATATCAGAAGTATTATCTACAACTCAACGACAAAATAATAGATTATATCAAGATCTTCAAATTTGCAATCATTCATATCATTTAGTTAGATCATATCAGAAATAAGACGAATCCATACTATCTTGTCCATATAATATGTAATCACAATATTTTAAATTTTCGCTATTATAAACTTCAAAACAATGATGACAATTTTTTGTATTAAAACCAATATCTCAAGAAAAATTTTCATTATTATTTCATAAAAATAACTTTTTAGGAGTTTTTAATATTAATTCTTGATAATATTTTTTATATTTTTCTAAATTATTTAAAATTTCTTCTTTTCTTATTTTATATCCTTCTTTTGTATACTGTTTGTTTAATATGTGATATTTTTTATTTTTTAAACCAGAGCACATTATACAGTTTTCGCAATTATTACAATCATATAAGTAATATGAATTTTTACAATAATCTGATTTATCTCAATAAAATACTTTGTAACAAAAATTACAATCAACTAGTTCGTATCATATTTCGCTTTTTACTACTCATAAACTATCAATAATTAAGGCTGATTGTTGAATATTAGCTGAGTAAAGACAATTTTCTATTCTTCAATAACAAAAACATAAATAACATCATTTTCCACTTCATCATTCGTTTGTATATTCACAATTTTCATTTTTTGAATGCATTAAAGATTGTGTCGGAACTTCTAATATTAATTCTTTAAACTGTTCAAAAAAGTTTTTATTAAAATTTAAATTAATTCAGTAATCTAATCATTCAAATTTATTACTCCACCAAATTTCTGTTTTGATAACTTTTCATTTGTAAGTTGGTTTATACATAGAAATTATTTCTTCACCTGAAAAATCACAATTTCTTTTATATAGTCTTTTTTCATTTCTGAATGCTAATCTTCTTTGATTTCTGCATTTTGGGCATAAATTAGGGAAGGGAATATTATATTTTTCTCAATTAAAAGTAGGAGAAATTTTATCATAAAATTCTTTATCTTTGCTTGTTATATAAAATTCAGTATTGCAAGATTTACATTGCTTTGTTAAAATAACTTTTTCCTCTGGCATATTTTAAAATTAATTACTATTTTTATAACTTATTTATAAGTATTTTTATTAAAAAGTAAAATATTTATTTTATGTAAATAAAAAAGTAATATCTCTTATAAGATATTGCTTTTATTTATTAATTTAGTGATAATAATTGTTTTGAAAATATAGAAAAATTCTATAATAGATAGATTAGTACTAAAAAGATGTACTATTAAGAGATTTAAACGTACTTATAAAGTATATAAAATTAAATTATAATGAAGTAGATGAGATACTAGATGATATTGAGAATTTTTTAAAGTAAAATCTCTGTATGTTTTCTTTATTTGTAAGATAATAATTGTGTCAATAAATAGATACCAGCCCTAATTATTTTAGAGTTGGTATTATTAATAATATTTTAATATTTTTAATCATCTTCGCAAGGATTAGATATTATACGTTCAAATAAATCACGATTTCCATCCCAGCAACCTTTTCATTTACTTCAGTCTAAATCTGGCATTCATAAACAAATTTCTTCTTTAACTATATCATATTTTGGATATATATAACTTTTGGTTCAATATTTATCAATGTATTTATTGGATTCTAACTTAAATCAAAAAATATATTTCTCTCATCAATTTTTATTACTTAAATAATAACAATTTTTAATAGGTTCTATATTTATATTAAATTGTTTATTAAAATCTCATATATTATCAAAACTGTAAGAATTTTTATCTAAAGAATTTAAAACTGATTTAACTTTTTCTAATTGTTCAAAATTATACTCATCAATTTTTATTTTTTCTTGTTCTTCTTTATTTGTAAGATAATAATTATATCAATAAATAAATACCAACCCTAAAATAATTAGGGTTGGTATTATAAATAGTAACATTTTTATATTTTTTTGCATAAAATTATAGTTATTTTTATTACTTTTTATTATATACTAATAAAAATATATTTCAATATTATTTTTCTTTTTTATTTTCTTTTGAAGATTTTTCTATTTTTGTAGAATCTGTATCTAAAGAAGGTGAAGTAATTAATACAGCAGGAGAAGAAGTTGGCAATAAATAAGTATAGTCTTCATATATTCAATCTAAATTTTTATCTATTTCATAGGTGATAGAATTAAATTCGTTATTATAAACTTTTCACCAATCAATATTATATTGTTGAGGTTTTATATCTGATAGTATATTTTTTTCAGTAATTTCTCATGTTCAACCATTATAAAAATTATCTATTAGAATATTGTATTCTCAAGTTTTGTTATCATCAAAATTTATTTTTATATTGCTTTTATTTATATTAAAAGTGTCTATTTCTCATTCTGTAGTTTCCACTGATTCTATTTTTGTATAGGAATTTCATCATGCTACCATTAAATCATAACTTTCAGAATCTTTTCAAGTAATTTCTATAGTTAAATTATCTTGGTTTTCTGGTAAATATATTTCTTTCCATTTGTTTTCTGTATTTCAATTAATTGATATATTTATAGGAATAATAACCTCTACTCAAGGTATTTCTTCTAAAATTTCTCAATTTTGGAATCATGATTTTCTTCAATTAGAATCTTTAATAAGAAGGTCTGATTTTCATGAAAAAGCAAACTTTAAATCAGACTCTCAAAATCAATCAGGAATTCATTTTTTTTGATTATAATATAAATGTTCAACATCCATTAATGACATTTTTGTAAATCATTCTAGGTTATTATAAAATGAATGTGAAGAAACAAATGTTCAATCTGAATTAATATCAATGTATTGATTATAAGCATTTCTTTCTCGTCTATCAGGATAAGGAACATTATTATCCCAGATATAAATTCTATTTCAATTTTCAATAGTTTCTACTTTGTAAGGAATTACTGCATGTCCTCAACCATCCCAATAAAAAGCTAGGATATAAGTTTTATCAGGGTTATCCTTAATTGTATTCGGTATATCATCTATATCAATTAAATATTTTTTATTTTCAGAATATTCCTTTTTATAGTGTCCACTATCAAAAGCAAGTTGAAAAGATAAAATTACTTCTAATGTTTTATCTATAGTATAAAAATCCCAGATACCATTAATTTTATTACTCCAATCATCATTTTCTAAGCTAGGAGATTCTATTTTTTCCCGTAATGTTCAAGCCTCTACTTTTTCATAAAAATCTGGATAATGTTTTTTAAAGTAATCTGGATAAACATATAGCATAGCAGCAGATGCCGCCATTCAGAAACAATTACCTCCTTGGAATTTACTATCTTTATTGAGTCAAAGGCTTTCAAAGGCGCGAAGCATTTCTACATCAGTTAAAGAATCTATATCAAAACTTTTTTTAAATATATTCCATCTTGTTCAGTTTAATATATCCCAATCAAATATAGTTGTATTATCAAAAAAGAAAAATTTTTTTGATTCTTTTATTTTTATTGATTTTCAAGTAAGTACTCAATTTGCTATACTGTTATTATAAAAATTGTATCCATAAGGATAAGGTTCGAATCCTTCAAATAAAGAAAAATCTGTTTCTCATTCAAAATCTATCCATTCACTAGTATCTCAATTTTCATTTTGTGTTCTTACCTTCCAAGAATAATTTCAAGGTCATTGATAATGCATAAATCATTCGTGAAAAGATTCTGTATTATAACTAGTATAAATACAACTTCATTTTGAAGGTCAAGAAATTGAAAACTCTAATCTTAATTTTTCTCAAGTGGTATTTTGTATACTAGCACCTAATATAATTTTCCCTCATGATTGTTCTTTTCAGATAGCTTCTCAAGGTTTTATAGGAAGCTTATTATCCATTTCTGAATTTTGATATTCTTGAACTAAATTTTCTGGTACAGGTAAAGAAGCACTTTCTTTAAATTCAACACTATTTATAACAGGAGTTTTTGTAGTATCATAGATATCTCAAGCTAAATCTATTTTATAATATAATTTATCAGTAGTGAGTCAAAATATATTATTTAGATTTAAATCAGTGTTTCAGTTTAATTTTGAATTATCTATTTTTTTGAAATTAGAGCTTCAAATATATATTCTTGCTCAACGGAATTCATATAAATCTTGTCCAGGAATATATTCAAATCTTATACTCCAATCATCTTTACTTTGTACTGTAAAACTTCAAATATTTCAGTCTTTATCTAGAAATATTTTATCTCAAACATTAACTTTTGATAAAATTTCTTGCCTTGTTCAATTTGTAAAGTTATCTTGAAATAACATTATTGCATCAGGCATAAAATCTACTCAAGATTCATTTGCTTCAAACAATGTTTCTTCAGTTGATTTGTTTGCTAAATAAAAATCATAATTAGTTCAACTTGGAAGAGTTGAATTAACATCTATTTTTATATTATTTAAAGTTTTTCAAGCTGATATTTCAGGACTCTTATATAATCAATCATCTAATGCTAAGTGATTATCATTTCAATCTTTTTTTGTTTTTAAGAGTTTATTTCTGTAATTAAAGCTATTATAATATATATAATCTCATTCTTGAAAACTAATATTAGCCTGAGAAGTATCTGTTACTTTATCTCAGAAAGAATTTACATCACTTCAATCTTTTTTGACCCTATATATTTGTCAGTCACTAGTTCCGTGATAATAAATATAATTTTCATCATGAGTATTTTCTGTATCACTTGATGAAAAATAACTATAAGGTCTATCTAATATTTTTGTTCAAGTTAAATTTGAGTCATATCTATACTTTTTATATATTTTATTATTATCTTCTGAGTTAAGGTAGTATATATAATTTCCATCGTATATAGCAGAATTATATTCTATTCTTGAATTTAAGAATTTTGTTCATCAAGAATTAATATCACTTCAATTTTTATTTGCTTTATAAACTCTACTATTATCGTTCCGGTTTTGATAATATATATAATCTCATTCTTCAAAAATTTTGTATGGATATTTGATGTTGATTATTTTTTCTCAACTTAATGGTATTTCAGGTAAATTTCTTTCTAATTTATATAATTTACTATTTTCTCAGAAATCGTTATAATAAAGGTAATTTTCATCATAAATTTTTCAAAACCGAGAAGATGGTTTTGCTATAATTTTTTTTCATCAAGTATTAGATTCAGAACCATCTTTTTTAATCTTATATAAAGCCCAAGAATCTGATGAATTTCCATAATAAATATAATCTCAATCATGAAAATTATATTGTTCAAAATTAGAAATTATTTCTTTTGAGCTTAATGTATTTTTATTTATTCTAAAAGCTTTTCTTCATGGCCGGGTATAATAACCACTAACATATATATAGTATCATTCTGTAAATAATACTTTTATATCTTTAATATTTGATACTTTTGTTCCTCAAGAAATCAATTCACTTCAATCTTTTTTTATTTTATATAATTTATAGGAATCGTTTGAATTAGTATAATATATATAATTTCAATCTTCAAATTGATAACCTCAAAAAGAATTTCATATAATTTGTCATATAATATTTTTAAATTTAAGGTCAATATTATATTTTCATAATCATATAGATTGATTAATGGCTCTAGATTTTGAAAAAGAATCAGGTTTCAGGTTTAATTTTTTTGAATTTGTTTCTTTAGTTTTTAGTGTTTCAGGATTATTTCTATAATATTTATCTTTTTCTTTTATAAAATCAGTATATTTTATATATTTTCAAGAGTTAAAATATTTTAAATTATAATTATTTCTATCATAGAAAATTGTTTTATCTTTAATTTTATTAGAATTTAAGTTATGAAAAATATCTTTTTTAAATTCTAATTTATAAATAAATCAGCTTTTCAGTTTATCTATATAATAAATATTGTTTTTTGTATGAAATAAATAAGTAAAATCTGAGAATCTAATAGATAAATTTTTGTCATCTGTTTTTTCTTTTTTTGTACTACTTTTGGTTTTATCTAATAAAATATTTTTCTGTGCTTTTGTTTTAATAACCTTGTCAATTGTATTGTTTAAGTTTTCAGCTAGAATAATTCACGAATTTATAGAAAGACCATAAATAAGGGTAAAAATAGCTGCAATTATTTTTTTATTAATCATAATTACAAAAAATTAATAGATAAAAATGCCGGCAAAAATAACTATATAGTATTTAAAAATATAAGCAAATATTTTTATATAAAAAGTTTTGACTTTTGGTTTTTTAATTTCAAAATAATAAAAAAGTATATAATAAAAGAGAATGTATACAAAAATAATATTTTTTTATTTTAGCAACACTTACACTCAAAAAACAAAAGCTATTAAGCTCGCTCTAGTACGAGGTTAATAGCAGGAGATATATTAAAACATAAAATTTAAAATTGACAAAAATAGAAAAAACTATATAATACACGCATATATAAAAGGCTACAAGAAAACTATAAAAAGTTTTTGCGTGGTCTTTTTTTGTATTTTAAATATCGATATTTTCAATTTTTTTATTTAATATAACATTTTTTCAAAGTCAAAATATTTTTTAAATTATACTAAATTTTATTAAATAATTAAAATTAAGCTCTTACACAATAATATAGGAGCAGTACCTAAACCCCTAACGGTATACCAATTATTTTATTTAATGTAACCCGGGTTGCGTAATATTTTTTTATTATTATGACAACACAAAACATAAACACAAACATAAATCAAAACAAAATAGTATTTTTCTGATTAGATGAATTAGAAATTTACGCAAAATTCAAACATGAAAAAATGTTTGATGAAATGGAAGTTAGAGATGAAATACCTTTAACTTTTGAAGAATTTGAACTTACTAAAATAGAAGTTCCAAAATACGAATATAAAATACTTTTTAAAACCTGAGAATATTCATTTTGAGCTTTCTATAAGTGAGATAAAACATTACCCATTCCAACGAAAGATTATTTCGTGATATACTCTACTGGTTTTAGATTATTTAATTATAGTCAAATTAGTACCTTATTTAATTCTTACTTTATTCTAGAAAAAGTAAAAAGAATTGATATTACGATTGATTTAGAAACTAGCATTGGAAACCTTTTAAAAGATTTTAAAGAACTCAAGCAGTCTTGAGGAGCTATTTATTGAGCTGATTGAAAAATACAAACTAAATATTTTTGACAAGTCCAAAAATCACAAAATAAAAGAAGTCTGATTAGAGTTTATGATAAACTTCTAGATATTAAGAAAAAAGTAAAAGATAAGCTCTATACGGATTATTTATTATTAAGTAGTGTTACTAGGGTAGAACTAGAAATACGCGCGGAATTAGCTAAAAATATTGACATTAAGGATATCTTTAATACTGACACCCATATTTGACTCTTTAAAAATTATCTTTCAAGACATATTGAAATTTTTGAAGAGTTGGAATGAGAAAAAATGTCATTATATAGACCAAAAGAACAAATAGTAGACCCAGAGTTATTACAATCAGCACATTATAAAAATCATTGTGACAAAATATTTTTATGACATGCAAGATGAGTTATAAATAGATGAGCTTGTCCAGTTAGATTATTGATAAACAATGTGATGATAATGCTTACTTGGTTATCATAATATAGAAGAGACTATAGAAAGAGAAAAAGATATTGAACTCTTACTCTTTAGTCAAAAGCTCTATGAATAAAGAAAAAATACAAAAATATCAGGAGATTTTGAAAAGAAATTATCCTTATTTCTCAGAAGAGGAGAGTAAAAAACTAATAATTTTACTTCAAGATTTCTTAGAAACTTGGGTAGAAAAAAATACTTAAAAGTATTGAAAAATTTATAAAGTAGAGTATAGTATGGGAAATATTTTAATCTTTAAATTTTATTAAAATGGAAGTATCTAATATTACATGAGCAGGTAAATTCGCTGAAAAACTTTTAGAAGTTACTTCAGAATGAATTTGAGCAGTTTATAATGATATACAAGAACCAAAGAGGTTAGAACAGCAATGAGAGATTATGGCTGAAAATGAGAAAAAAATGATAATTGCAAGAGCTGAATGAATGGCAGAGGCAATGAAAATTTGAGCTAAAGCGGAGCTTGAAATAAGAGCAATGCAAAGATTATCTTTTGAAGAAGTAAAGAAACAAGAAAACATTGAAAGTATTATAGAATGAGCTTCTCAAATGTCTGACTGAGAAGTTTCAGATGAAAAATTAGATGAAGATTGGATAACTAGATTTTTCAATATTGCAGGAGAAATTTCATCGGAACAAATGCAAGTTATTTGGAGTAAAATTTTAGCTTGAGAAATAAAACAACCGTGAAGTTATAATTTAAGGACGTTACAAGTTTTAAGGAATATAAATCAAAGTGAAGCAAATATTTTTTCTAAAATTTTACCTTTAATAAATTCTAGTTGACATATAATTAAAATTTGATTTAATAATCACACTAATAATAAAATTTTTGATTATGTTGGAGTAACTTTTTCTGATTTCTTGAAATTACAAGAGGCAGACTTAATGAATACTAGAGAAGACCTTATTACAAATTATTCTAAAAATACTCCATATTATATAAAAATAACTAATAAAATTATTCAATTTACTTCTCCAGTTGATTTTAACTTAAATATTTATAGTTTAACTTGAGAGGGGATAGAATTGTTTAACTTACTCAATAATGATATCAAAAAAATGAAAATTATATTAAAGAACTAACAGAAGTATTAAGGGCTAAATGAACTGATTTTAAACTTTTAGATTTTATTAATAAGAAATAAACTTTATGAAATCCCTAATATACTACCGTAAATCAACAGATAGAGATGATAAACAAGCAAACAGCTTGGAACATCAATTAAACAATTGTAGAAATACTGCAAGGCTTTTTGAACTGGAGATTTTTGAAGAAATAGGGGAAAGTAAGAGTGCGAAAACTGAATTCACTCGCGAATGATTTAATAAAATGATTGATTTATGTAAGAAGAAAAAAGTCGATTATATCATCATAGATGAACCTAAGAGACTTTCTAGAAATAATATTGATACTTCTAGAATAGTTGATTTAATGGATAAAAAACTAATAAAATGAATTCTCGCTACCGGAAGAAAACATATGGGCGATAATTCAAGAGATAAATTTTTATTACAACTATATTTATCGCTTTCTAAAATGGATAATGAAGATAGAGCGAAAGATGTAAAAGATAAAATGGAAACAGCTGTTAAAAAATGACAATGGATGTGAAAGGCGGTTTTTGGTTATAAAAATGTCTGAACTAAATGAAAAAAGGATGTAGAATTAGTACCCGAAGAAGCTAGATTAGTTAAGAAAGCTTTCAAGATGAGAGTTAATTGAAAATCGCTACAAACTATCACAAATTTTATAAATAATGAAATGTGATTTAACTGGACACCGGAAAGGACTAGAAAAATGCTTATGAATACCAAATATTATTGATTACAAAGCTTTTGAGATATAAAATGTAAACTTAATAGTCCTTGATATAAACCGATTATTTCAGAGGAATTATTCAATAAAGCGAATAAAATAGTGAGAACTATCCAAATTAGAGAAAGACCGGATTTGCCGAAATATTTTAAAGGCTTATTAAAAGATACTGACGGAATTAATTTTTATCCTTACATAAAGAAAAATAAAGACTGAAAAACGTGAAATATTTATTATCATAATTCTTGATACAAAAGCCAATATTATGTAAATATTAGTGAAAAGGCAATTTTTGAAGAGTTTGAAAATTATTTAAAAAACTTTAGTTTGCCAGCTTGAATTATGGAGTTATGTGAAGAGATGTTAAAAGATATCTTCAAAAATAACGTCATTGATAACGAAAAAGAAGTAAAAAGTGTTGAAAATAAAATATTAAAGCAAGAAGAAAGATTAGAAAGTATTAAATTAAAATGGATTGATTGAAAATTAAATGATGAAGAGTATAAAAACTTCAAAAAATCATTTGAAAAAGATAAAAATGAATTAGAAAAAAATAGAGTAAATTTACTTCAAGAAAACACTAAAATTGATGAAAAAGTCAAAAGTTGTTTAGAAGTCTTGTTTTCGCTTTCTAATAAGTATTCTTGACTTTCTGATGAGAAAAAAGTAGAAGTTATAAAAATGATTTGTTTAGAACTTTTATTAAACACTAAAAAAGAGCTTCTGACAGGGAATACTCCACTACTATAAAGCTCTAAAATTTTAAATTTCTCTTTTGGTACTCCTTGAAAAATTATAGATTGAAAGTTTTTTAATGTAGTTTCTAAAGTAAAAATGGAAGATATTTTACAAATTGAGAAGTTGATGAAAAAAGCACTAGATTAAACTAGTGTTTTTTATTTTTTTGCATTAGATATTTAATTCAATGATATATTTTTATTATTTGCATAATTGATAATAAAATCATAAATAAAAGTCAAGCCTTTAAACTATTTATTTCTATATTAAATAAATGATTTAATCAAATTTCGTTAATATAAATTAAAATTATAATACTAAAAGTAATATTAAAAAATAATATTATTTTATATTTATTTAATTCTGCTTTTAATTCAAATATTAGAAACAATATAAAGATTGTAAAAACTCATAAAGTTCATTTCATAATATCAAGAGCAGTATTTCAATAAAAAATACTTTCCTCATATAATCATCATAAAAAAGCTATATTAAGGAAATATATAGTAAAAAAAATTATAAATTTCATATTATTTAAAGTAAGTATTATAAATATCAGGATAAAATTTCCAGAGTAATTCTTTTTCTGCTTCTTGATACGCTTCTCATATTTTTTCAGGTTTTTCAATTGTTTTTCTAATCAATTATTAAAGCCCAATTTGGATAAATCAAATTTAAAAAATATAAATAACTAAAAATATAAATTATATATAAGATATAAATAAAAATTGAGACAAATATAGTTTTTTTCTTTAAAAAATTTTTCTTGAAAAAATATAAAATAATAATTCAAAGTGGCATTATCCATCAAAACATAATGCCAAAAGCCATATAAGATATAAATGTTAAAGCAACAGTTTCGCTTGAATATAAAATTACAGTAGATAATACTATCACAAAAATAACTAAAATTATTATCTTATTTTTTTTAATTATTTTTCTCATAAATTATTATTATTATTATTATTATTATTATTTAAATATTTTTCAACTTCTTGATAATTTTCATTTCATACCCAAGTTCAATCTTCCTTTGGTTCTCAATATAAAAATAAATCTTTATTTTCAATGATTATATCTAAAATTTCTTCATCAGTTTTATCTTTGTATTTTTCTCATAAACTTCTTCCAATTGAATTATTATACAAATCTATTATACAAGTTATTCAAGTATTTCAATCTTCGTATTCATGGTAATCTCACATTTTTTTTGCGACTTCAGGTCAGAAATCTTTAGCATTTAATGCGTTCCGATAAGCGTGTCTAATTGCATCAGGTAGGACATTATTTGAGGGGCTTTAATCATATTTTTTTAATTTTATTTAAATTACCAAATATTAATTTCAAATAGGAAATAATATTATAAAAATTTTAGAAAAAATAAAGAGATAAATTATATTAGAAAAATAAAACAAAATAATATATAAAATCAATTTTTTATTAAAAGGTTTTTTAAATAAAAGAAAATATAAAATAACTAAAATAGGAATAACCCATCAATAATAAACTATAGAAAGTAGTAATACTATAAATATAAAAGATAAACTTTCTCCTAACAACAAAAATATAATTCAAATAATTATCCAAATTATAATAAAAATTGCATATTTATTTTTGGGGATTAATTTTTTCATAAACTTTAGGGTTAAAATATTTTATAACTTCTTTATTTAAATCTTTTTTCATTGTTTTTTCAAATTCTCTTTTTGTTTTATTTCTTATATAATAATCTAAATATTTTTTTCAAATATCATCAATATTAATACTTTCATTTTGAGCTTCACTCATTAAATTAATAAAAACATTATTTTTTTCTTCTTTTGTTTCTAGATAAGGTTTTAATTGAGAATAAACAGCTCAAGCTTTATAAAATCTCCTATCTCTGAATTCATCTGTCAAATCTTTTGTTCCTTTAAATAAAAGTTCATACCCTTCTCATCACAAATTAATAAAATGTATATTAAATCAACTTTTATCTCAATTATATCAAATAAAAAAGTTTCATACTTCATCTAGCTTAACTTTCTTTCAATATAAATTAACAAATCAATCTTCATCCACACATTTTTTAAAGTTTTCATCATTTTTAACATCAAATTTTCAGTTAGTTTTATTATTTGGAATATAATTTACAATATTTGTTTCATTGTCGGCTTCTTTTAGTTTTTCTTCAAATAATTCTGTTATATCATGATTTTTGATATTTTTTTCTTCTCTTTCCTTTCTTTTCCTCTCCTTTTCCGCTTCTTTTTTACGCTTTTCTTGCTGCTTTTGAATTCTCTCTTCTTCCATTAAATCAGTAATCTGCTTATTCTTAAGTATATATTTTTCAATACTAAAGTCAAGATTTTCTTCAGTTTTAAACTCCAAATGGCATCTACATCCGTAATGTCAAGGTGGCGAAAAATGCCCACTAATGAAATTATCACTAAACGGAATATAGCCCTGCATCGCATTATATTCACAAATACTCTCAACTCTACTATCATTTTTGGTAATCCGTTTTTTGTATCATTTTAAATTATTTTCTTCTAAAAAAGCCTGAAAACAAGCTGTTTTATTATTATGAAAAAGCGTATTTATAATACAGTCGCAATAATTTTTATTTCTTTTTGAGTTGACAATTTTTTCTAATTCTTCTCAAATAACTTCCAAAAAATCAGGATTTTCTTTAAATTTATTAATAATTTTTTCAATATATTTTACTTGATTTTGATAAATATTTTTCGCTATTTCAAGAGGATTATTAGAAATTAATAAATCTTGAATACTATTTTGAAAATTATTTTTTGAAGATAAAAACTGCATTTTAGGTGTTTTTAAAAATCAATTTTCATCATATTTTCTAATATTTGGCAAAATTTTTTGATTATTTTCAGGAAAAATATTTATTATTTCAGGTAATTTTTCCATTTTTGGTCATCAAAATATTTCATCAAGATTTTTATTATTTTCATTATTATTATTATTATTAGAATTTTGAGAATTATTTTGAGTTAAAAAACTCGGAAAATTTTCATCCCAAATTCATAAAACTTCTTTATTAATTCACAAAATATTACTTTTAGATTCTTCAGATTTTTCTGTGATTTTATTACTATTTATCGCATTTTTTCAAAGATTAATAATCTCTTCCAAATGCGGATTTAATACTGAAATAAAATTATTTTCGATATTTTTGTCATAAAAATTCTCTTCTCAAAAGTTTATTTTTTGATTAATTTTATTAATATTTTTTGAAGTTAAAATTTTAAATTTTTCTTCAAAATTATCATAGATTTTTCGGTTTAACATAAATAAAAGTTAAGTTTTAAAGTAACTTAAAACTTTAGAAAAAATACTAGAATTTTCAATGTCTTTTATTTTATGTTCATTATATTTTTTTAAAAAAATTGTTGATTAATTTTTTTTGATGTTTTATTAAAAGTAACGTTAGAAGATTTTGAAGAATTAGAAACATTTTCCATTAACCAATATTTTAGCTTTCAATTCTTCTTTTTAACTAAAATTATTCTTAAATATGCTTCAATTAGTTGTATTCATAATGACTTATCTGCTTTTCAAGATTTATTTGAATTAGAAAAAGAAACGCAAGGAGGTGATCATGTAATAATATCAGAATCAGGAATTATTTCATTTATTTTCTCAGGAGTATCTAACTCTAATATATTTCCATGATAATGTCTAGCGTTAGGATGATTTAATTTATGTGTATCAATAGCTGGCTTCCACAAATCTAATCAAAAAATTATATCTATTCACTTTTGTCTAAATCACTCTGAAAATCAACCTGCTCAACAAAAAAAGTCTACAGATGTAAGTCTGTTTTTCATTATCATTTTTATTATAAAATTTATTAATATACAGATATTATTTAAAAAAAGAGTAAAGTCAAAATGAATTCCATTCTAATATGATAATTTTAAATATTTTCTATTAAGCTCGCTCTAGTGCGAGCTTAATAAATCTGATATAAAATAAATTTGAAAAATATCTATTTTTATTTATTATCTATATGAAGAAATCTTTATATTTTAATTTTAAATTATGCAAAACAAAAATAAAAATAATGTAAAAATAGAAGATATATTACTATTTTTAAATAGATTTGATAAAGAAAAGTTTAATTTGAATACTGAAAAAATTCCACCATCAATGTTTTTTACTCATAAATGAAAAACATTAATTAATAAAAAACAAGTTTGACATATAGTAAATGATACTACACTAAGAAATTTTATTATTTTAATAAAACTATTTAATGAAAATTTCTTAAATATAGATATATTTAGTTATAAAATAAAAGATGAATGATTAAGACGCTTATTTAAACAATATGAAATAAATAATAATTTTTCTTGAATAACTCTTATTGATAGAAATTCTTTTTATAAACCGACTTTATTAGAAAGAATATTTTGAATAAAAAAACATAAAGTAAAAATAAAAACTAAAGTAGATTTAAAAGCATTATTAGAAATACATTTTGATTATTTTTTACAAAATATAACTTATTTAGATGACTTTTTAATGGAAGTTTATACTAGCTTTAGTTTTTTAGAATGAATATTGTTTTTTATAGAAGATAATCAAAATAAAACTAATTTTAATAAACAATTAAATGCCTTTTATAAACATATACAAGAACAAATTTGAAATAGAGAAAATTATATTAATTCAGTTTGTTTTTCTTTTAAAATAGAAGATTATATTAAAAATTATTGATATTTTTTTAAAATTGCAGATAAGTTAGAAGAAAATTGAATTTTAAAAATAAAAGATGTTTTTATTAAAGATAATTATATTACTTTTGAATTAGAGAAAATAAATAAATTTCATAAAGAAAATATATTGAAACTTTTTTATAATTCTGAATCTTTAGAATATATTAAATGAGATTTTTATATTTTTTGAGAAAAAATACTTTTTAGAAATAAAAAAGATAAAATTTATAATATTTATAAATTAATTTTTGATTACTTTTCGGAAAATAATGTTAATAAAGTAAGTTTATGAGATTTAGAAGAATATTATAAAAACAATAAAAATAATTATAATTCACCTAAAAATTTTAAAGTAGATTATGAATATTTTAGAAAAAGTTTAGATGAAAAAAATAAGGAAATTCAAGAAAAATTTAACTTAGATAATACTTTTATAGGAATTAATACAAAAGCTATACAATGCGTATATTTCAATACGGAAAGTTAGTTTATTTCCGTTAATTCCGATGATTTTATAAAAATAAAACATACAATTGCACTCAAGCCAAACGGTTTATCCGTTGGCGAGGGTGTATTTTTTATATATCCGAAAATATTGCAATATTTTACTAGATTTTTTCTTCTTATGAGAAGTTTTCTTCAAATTGTAAATTATAGTCAAGTTTTGCTCTTTTTGACTGATATAAGGGCACTAAACTTGACGATAATCAATTTGAATATCATATATAATCTCATAAGAAAAAATCAAAAAACTCCCATACAATAATATGGGAGCAGTTAACTAAAAATTAGTACTAAATTACTTTATATTAGTACTCGCGAGTCATTATTTATTAATAATTATGACAAAAAATATATTAAAATTAAATAAAATAATCCATCATTTTTGATTAGACCATTTAGAAATCTTTTGAACATTCAAAGATGAAAAATTATTTGATAAATTAGATTTTGATAACTCTAATTATGGCGAATTTAATGACTATATTATAGAAAAACATCAAGCCCCAAAATACGCTTATAAAATAACTTTCAAACAAGATAATTATACTTTATTTGCGTACTATAAATGAAAAGAAAAAGCTGAAAAACAACCAGTCGCAACTAAAGATTATATCACTATTTATTCCACAGCTTTTAAATTACTTGAATATGAAGAAATATTAGGTTTTATCGAGCATTATCTAACTTTAAAACATTGTAGAAGGTTTGATATTTGCCTTGACCTTAGATTTGAAATAAACGAATTATTAAATAATTACTTTGAAAAAATCAAGACTTGAAGAGAGTTTAAAAAATCTTGAAAAATAGAAACGAGATATTATTGAGAAATGAAAAATTCTAAAAATAAAAGACAATTAATAAGAGTTTATAACAAAAAATTAGATATTCTAGAAAAAAGAAAATTTAATCTTTACTGAGATTATTTATTATTTGAAAATATGACTAGAGTTGAGCTTGAAATACGCCAAGAACTAGCTAAAGTAAGGAATTATAACGATGTTTTTGATAATAAATTGCTTATTTGAATTTTTAAAAATTATTTGTATAAATACACTAAAATTTTTGAAGAATTTCCTTGAGAAAAAATTACATTATACAGAGCTCCAAAAGTTAAATTAGACGATGAACTTTATCAAAGTTTAGTTTACAAAACGAAAAAAGAAGAAAGATTTATTTCATCAGCGAAAACAATTTTTAATCTTTGATTTTGTCCGATTAGAGTTTTACTTTGTGAGTGATATATAAAAGAAAAAACGAGATTAGCCCTTTGAATAGAGAAAATCGAAGATTTAATCAATAAAGAAAAGAAATTAATTGACAGAGCTTTTGAAGATAGATATTTCAGAGAAAACACGGAAAAAGTATTATCTAACTTCTACAAATATGGAAAATTTTAGGTTAGATAAAGAAAAATATATGGATAGACTGCAAGAAGTCTATCCTCAATGTAGCAAACAAGAATTAACACAAATTTTACTTTTAAGACTAAGTTTTTGGGAAATGATAATTGATGATTTTGAAAATTTGGAGATTAATTATTAAAAAAATGTATTGAAAAATTTATAATTTAAGGTATAGTAGGAAAAATATTTTAATCTTTAATTTTTGTAAATATGACTAAAATTCTTCTAGTAAGATTTGAAAAAAAAGTACTACATTACATTATATCTGAAATAGACAAGGATTTAATAATTATAGATAAAAATAAAATCTCTTTTAATGATAGTTTAACAGATTGAGAAAAGTATAAAAAAATTTTAGACGAATTGTTAATAATAAAGGAAAAATATGATATTGAAGAAGTTTTATATCAATGATCTTTAAAGCCGTTCAGATGATGTATAGATGAAGTTAGATATTGAAATGAGTGTATTTTAGATTTATTTTGTTATCAAAACAGAATAGAATGTTTAAAATTAAATAAAAATATTGTTGCAAAAAAAGTATGAATAAAATTGAAAGATGTTAACATTTTATTAGAAAGAAAGAAAATAGAAATAGTTGATAAATATAAAATCACTAAATCTGATATTTTAATAGAAATATTAATTCTAGTTTTAATTATTAAGTTTTAAAAATTATGGAATTTGAATTACCTAGTAATTTGAGGTTTATAAAAGAATTATGAAAGTGAGGTTTTTGAAATGTTATTTTATGTCAGAACATTTGTTTAAATAATACATTACAAGCTGTTAAAATTATTATAAATAATTCCCCTAATGATAAAGAAAGAAAAAACAAAGAAGAAATACTAAAACAATTAAAAGATAATATTTTCGAGGCTTCCATTCAAGCGTATTTAAACGATTCTGATTATATTGTAAATATTTATGAAGCAGAACCAACTGATGATTGAAATTTTTTAATTCAAATGGAGTTTTTGGAACAATGAAGTCTTGAAAAAATATTAAATGAAAATGGTTTTTTGAATGTTGATGAAGTTTTAAAAATAGCAAAATGTATATCTTTTGCATTGAGTTATGCACATGCTAAAAAAATTTTACATTTAGATATAAAGCCATGAAATATTTTAAAAGAAAATAGTGATGTATATAAATTGTCTGATTTTTGATTATCAGGAATAAAAAACTCTTTTTGAAAGACTAATTTTAGAAGTATTTATGAGCTCAATGTTACACCAGAATATCTATCATGAGATAAAGAGGCAACAGAACAAAGTGATATATACATGTTTTGAATAACTTTATATAGACTTTTAAATTGACCTTTATTTGTATTAAAGCAATTTAGGGAATGAAATGTTAAACAAAAAACAATAGATTGAAAATTTCCAAATAGAAACAAATATTTACCGCATATTCCCAGTAGAATAATAAGAATAGTTAATAAATGTTTAAATGTAGATCTAAATAAGAGATATAAAAATATGTTAGAGATTAGACAAGATTTATGAAAAATTAATTGTAGTTACATTTGGAAAAAAAAGAATATTAGTAATAATAGGTTACACTGGGAGTGTTTTCAAAATAATGTGAAAAAATTTGATTTAAAATGCGAAATAAATGAGAAAGGAATACGGGATCAAAAGTTAACTAGATTTCCTTCTAATAGAAAAATAAAAAAATATTGTATTAGTAAGAAAACCTATAAACAACTGGAAAAAGAAATTAAAAAAGTATTTAATGATTTTTTTTAAAATTACAAAATAATATAAAAATTATGAAAACAATAATATACTACCGTAAATCAACGGACAGAGATGATAAACAAGCAAACAGCTTGGAACATCAACTCACAAACTGCAGGCGCGTTGCTGAAAAATATAACCTTGAAATTTTCAAGGAAATAGGGGAAAGTAAAAGCGTGAAAACAGAGTTTACAAGGGCTTGATTTAATGAATTAATAGACCTTTGTAAAAAATATAAAATCGATTTTATCATTATTGATGAACCGAAAAGATTATCAAGAAATAATATTGATACGAGCCGTATTATAGACCTTATGGATAAAAATATTATCAAAGGTGTATTGGCTACAAGTAGGGAATACAGAAGTGATAATTCTAGAGATAAATTCTTATTACAACTGGATTTATCATTATCAAAAATGGACAATGAAGATAGAAGTAAAGATGTAAAAGACAAAATGGAAACTTGTATTAAAAATACTAAAAGATTCCTATCTAGAGCGCCTTATTGATATAAAAATATCACGATTAAAAAATGACATAAAGATATTATATTAGATAAAAAAGAGGCTAAAATTATTAAGGAAATATTTGATTTAAGGTGTGAGCATAAATCTTTTTGAAAAATAGCTTTAATGCTTAAAGAAAAATATTGAGATACTTTAAATATTAGATTAGAAGCTAATAGGATACAAAAAATTATTACTAAAAAATTCTATTATTGAGTTTTTGAGTGGAACGGACAAGAAGTAATTTGAAGCCATAAACCGATTATTTCTAAAGAAACTTTTGATAAAGCAAATTGATTTAAATGAATTTTTGAAACTAAAAAAACGCAAGAAAAGCAAGAAAAATGAACTAGATTATATCACTTGAAATGATTTATAAAAGATACTTCTTGAATTAATCTTTGCGCTTATCAAAAGGCTGGTCATACATATTATATTAATCAATATAGAAGCAATGAAAAGCTAAATATTAGAGAAGATATTATTTTTGATAAGTTTTGAGAATATCTAAAAAATTGTGAAATAAATAATGAAACTTTAGAAAGCATTGATAAAGACTTGATATTAGATTTATTAAAGAAAAAGAAACTTGAGAATAACGAAAATCAAATTGATTATGAAAAAGAAATTGAAAAATTAAAAAATAAACAAGAAAATTTACTTGATATGAGATTAGAAAACAGAATTAATGAAGATTTATTTTTGTTAAAAAATAACAAAATAGAAGAAAATATTAGATTATTAAATGAACAAAAAAACACTAAGAAAAAAGATAATTTTGAAGAAAGAGTCCTAAAAATAATTGAACTCACTCCAAGCCTTTATACAAGCTATAATTTAGCAAATAAGCAGTTAAAATCAAAGATTATTAGAAAACTTCAGATTGAACTTTTAGTAGGTACTAAAAAAGAGCTTCTGACAGCGGATACTCCACTACTAGAAAGCTCTAAAATTTTGAATTTCTCTTTTGGTACTCCTACGGGGAATTGAACCCCGGTTTCCGCCGTGAGAGGGCAGCGTCCTAGCCACTAGACGATAGGAGCGCAAAAGAAGCCTTTTTAACTTCTTTTATTTTTGGTACATATTTATTTCTTCTCATTTTGTATTTGTAAATTGAGAAGTTAGTATTAGAAATCAATCTATAAACCAAATAATCCAGAATATTGGTATTAATAAATATCCAATTAAAATTATTTTTAGAAAGTGACCTATGTAGAATAGAAATCACATTCATAATCAACTAGAAAGTTTACCATTTAGAATACGGTGTAATCAAAACATTCATCAAAATAACCATATTAAAATAGTTAAAATCCATTCGTTATTAATTTTTTTACTTTCTGTCATATTTATTTTTTAGGCAATAAATTATCCTAATTCAGCTCTTAATTCTTCTAAATTTTTACCATCAATATCAGTAGTAATACCACCAGCTCTAGCTGTACCTTGAATAATTTTTACAGCACCAGCCATATCAACAGCATTTAAATCTGGCATTTTAATTTCAGCAATTTTCTTTAATTGATCTAAAGTCATGTGACCAACTTTTTCAGTATGAGGTACTCCTGAAGCTGATTTTAATCCTAATTCTTTTTTAATTAAGAATGCAGCAGGTGGAGTTTTTACAATAAAATCAAAACTTCTATCTTCATAAACTGTAATTACAACAGGAAGTTTCATACCCATTTGATCTTTCGTTTGATCATTGAATTTTTGTGTAAATTCACCGATTGGTACTCAGTATTGACCTAATGCAGGACCTACTGGAGGAGCTGGATTAGCTTTACCAGCATCAATTTGAAGTTTAATTAAACCTTTTATTTCTTTAGCCATTTTTATTATAGTTAAAATTTTTAATATTTTTGATACTCTAAATCGCGACCAACTCATTAGAGTTTAATATATAATTAATTTTTATATATTTCTTAGAAGCAGCGTGTATATTGTATAGATTTTGCGAAAAAATCAAATTTTTTTACCACTTTTTTATTATTTTAATTAAAAATAATTTTTTCACATTTTTATTGAATATATTTATTGTAAGAAATTTCTTCTCAGTCTAATTGATTTTTTGTAGGATTTGTAGATAATAAACCGCAGTATTCAAGTAATAATTCAGGATCTATTTCATACATATATGACATATCTAAATCATCAGTTTCTATAAGTTTTTTTAGTCAATTTAAAGTATTTTTTGTTTTATAAAAATTATTATCTTTACTTTTAATTACAGATAAAAAATGTGATAAACACTCAGTTCTCATATCTTTGTTATATAAAAAATAAAAGTATGAAAAAAAGATTCAATTATTATCTTCAGGGTTATTTTTTATAAATAAAACAATTATATCATCCATATTTAATAATTCCATTCAAAACTGTAAAGTTATATATTCTATATTTATTCAAGCCATTTTTTTAGTCTGAAATAAAATAATCTCTATAATATTTATTTTTTGTTTTTTATCTAAAATCTCTCATAATAAAATACTAACAATAAATTCTTTTTTGTTTTTATACTCAGAAAAAATATGTATAAAAATTTCTTGAAAACTATTTTTATCTACTTTTATTAAGAAATAGGACAATTCATTTATATCTTCATTATTAATATGCTTTAAAATAACTTTTAGCACATTAGGAGAGAAATTCTCTATAAAATCAAAGACAAAATTTATTCAATTTTTTTCTACTAATATCTCTATAAAATCATCTATTTTTCAAACTACATCAACATCTTTTAATGTTAATAAAATATTTATTATTTTTTCATCACTTCAATATTTTATAGAATTTAAAAAATCATTCGTTATTTCTATTTGTTTTTCTTCTTCAGCTTTTGTTTTTATTTGTCATGAAGTTTGGATAGATACCTTTTGAAAAGTTTTTTTAGAGTCATTAATATAAGGGAAATTTTCTTTCATATAATCAATAACTCTTTCAAACATATTTTTATAATTTATTACTAAAAAGAATGAATTTTAAAATAAAAAACAAAAAAGTCAAAGTTTTTTTACTAAATTAAATTTGACTTATCTATACTTTTGGTGCATAATGGGCACATAAATTTATAAATAATTACTATATTATGAAAGGTAAAAAAAATATAATCAAAGCTACAATGGCTATTGTTAGTACTTTATTTGTTGCTTCTGCTGCCATGGCTGCAACTGATATTACTTTAACTAATGGTATTATTACAAAAGCTGTTTGGGATAAAATTAATTGAGTATTTCAATATATAGATATTCAAGAAGCCGGTGTTATAAAAATTACTAACTGAGGTACTACGACAGGTATAAATTTAACTGTAGAATGAAAAGTTTGTTATAGATCTGGAGCTACCGTTAATTGAACTAATACAACTGTAGCTGATGGAGCTGCCATTACTACTGAAAAATGGACAAATTTACAAAATGTTTTAAATAAAATGAGTTATAATGATGGAACTAAAACAATCACAATGACTCCAGCTGCTACAACTAATGAACTAGTTGCTACAGGGCAAATTTGTTGGGCAGGACCAGATAAAGACATCTCTACTACTGCGGATAATGTTTGTCTTAATGATGGCGAATGTATCGGTGATTAAAATATAATAAAAAGTAAAAACACTTTATTAATTTAGAGTGTTTTTTATTTGATAATTTTTTAATAAGATTCAAAAAATATATTTTCTTTGCTTTTTTCTTTTAAATCTTCTACAATAGGTTTTACAACTTGTGGTCATCAACAGATATAAAATTCATCAAAATCTTTTATATTATCCTTAGATAAATAAGAGCTTATATATCAATATTCATATCAAGTTTGCATTTCTCTTGATAAGAATATTTTATAATCAAAATTTTTATATTTTTGCTTTAATTTTTCAAGTTTTTCTTTATAAAAAACATCTTTTTCATACCTTAATCAAAATAATAATAAAACTTTATTTTGTGAATTATTTTTTTCTAAAAAAGATTTAGCTTGATAATAAATTGGTGCAAATCAAGTCCCCGTAGCTAAAAATAATTTATTATTATCAGTCTTTTTTAAAGTAAAAACTCATAATGGATACATTCAAGATAATTTTTCTCAAATATTTAGACAACAAATAAGATTACTTCAATATCAAATATTTTTTATTAATAAAGTTATTTCAGAAGTTTTTTCATTATAATCGGCAATAGAATAAGCTCTTTTAATAATTTTATCTATTTTTTGAATATTGAAAATAACAAATTGTCATGGAATGATTTCTTTTTTTTCTGAAGGTTTAAAAATAAGTTCAAAAACATCTTCTGTAAGTTGTTTTTTATTTATTAATTCAAAATTTATTAAATTCATATTTATACATTAAAAATATTATTCTAATTTTATTTTTTTTTTGTTAATATTGCAATAATTTTTCTAAAAGACATTGAGAATTATTATTTTGAAAATATTTTTGAAAGGCATTTTATATATTAAAAACCTTTTATGAACACAAAAGAAATAATTTTTTCTTATTTTAATAATTTTAATCCTGATGTAAAGGTTTATTCTCTAAACGCTCCCACTTGAAGCGAAAAACCGTTAATAGTTTTTAATAGAGAATATTTTAAGATAAACTTTTTAGGGGTTAGAAATGAAAAATTTGAAATAAGTCTTTGGACTGAAAAGGAAAGTGATTTAGAAACGCTTTTAACTCAGTTAGTTACATATATTTATAATACTAATATAGCAGGTATTAAATCGAAAAAAATATGAAAAATAGAAACTATATCTGATACAGCTTGAGATGCAAAATGAGCAAAAGTAGAACTATTTTTAAAATTTAAATGAAATTAATATGCAAAATATTTTATTTTGAGCTGGAGAATTATTTGTTTTTGATGAGCAAAATAGTAATTATAAAAGTTTATGAAAACTTAATAAGGCAACTCTAGAAATAAATAAAGAGATAAAACAGCGTGTAGGGGATAATAAAATTCTTCCTCCTAGAGAAATTATAAAAGAGATAATTTTTAGCGCGAATTTATATGAAATAAATATAGAAAATATAGCTTTATTATCACCAAATTGTAATAAAATAGAATGAGAAAATAAACAAGAATTAATTTATTCTAATTTAAGAAATATTTTTAAGTTTAATAAATTTAAGTTTGAAAATATAGGTAATGATGGCAGAAAATTTGGTTTTGAAATTTTTTCTTGATATAATAAAGCATCTATAAAAACAGAATTTAAAGAAGATTCTAGTAAAGATGAAGTGGTAAATATTCCGATAGAAATAGTTGCTTATAAGGATAATAATGAAAATTTAATAAAAATTTTTGATGAAGTTCATAAATAAAAAAACTTCTTAAATTAAATAAGAAGTTTAATATTTGTATTTTATGTAGATTATAATTTTTTAGTTATTGTTAAATTTATAGAATCCAAGTCATAGATTATCTGTTTTTAATCATTTTTCAAAGTATGACTTTTTAGTATTCTTTAGCCAAACAAGTTCAGCGTTTAAATATGATTTTATTTCTTTTAGAATATTATCCATATCTCCAGAAGTAAGCCTATATCATCACATTTGTTTTTTAGATAACATATTTTTCATTATTGATTCTATGTTAACTATAAGAATTTTTATCTTGAGATTATATTCTTTTTCAAGTTTATATTCTTCCATATAGAGAACTTTTTGTTTTTGTAAAACAATATCTATGATTATTTTATTTAAAGCTATTACTTCAGTTATATATCTAATTAATTCTGGTTTGATTTTTGAATTAAAATCATCTTGCATATATTTCATTACACTAGAATTAAACTGGTAGAGCGAAATATCTCATAAAATATAATCAATTTCATTTAAAAATTTTTTAGTATTTCTATTTTTTTCTACAAATTTTTTAAACGTGAGAAAATGTTGTTCTCTTTCTTGTTTATTATTAGGAATTGAAATCCCTTTTAATATAGGAGAATTCTCTATTTCTATCGGCAGTATTTTTTTTACAGTTTTTATCATCAAGTAAAACTAAATTAATAAATAATTAATAATTCAAGCTAATTATAACATAGAAAAATACTCTTTGCAAGATAAAATTTGAGAAAATATAAAAAATAGAAATAAATAATATTAAATAATAACAAAATTAATAATATGGAAGAAGAAAATAATAATATAAAAATAATAAAAACAGTTAAAAGACCTGTTTCAAAACAACTTAAAGAAGAAAATTATTTCAAATGAGAAGTTACTCCAAAAATAGACTTTAATAAAATATTAGATGTTTATAATAAAAGTTTTATAGCTAGCTGAATTACTGATAAAATAGCATCTACTCTGAATAATTGATTTATTTGTCAAGATAAGCAGTTATTAAAAGTTGCGACTAATTTTGATATAGAATTTTTGGTAAAAAATTTGGTAGTATGTGGAAATGCTTTTTTTGAAGTAATTAGAAGAGGGGATTGAACTATTGTTGAACTAGTACCAATGCTTACTTCAACTGTTACAATAAGTGAAGATTGAAAATTTTTTATTCAGAAAGTCTGAACAAAAACGAAAAGATTTAATAGATTTACACCATTAAAATATAGGACAAGCGGTTATTTAACTTCTCTTAATGAAGTTTATCACTTTAAAAATTCATCTCTTACGACAAGTTTTTATGGAGATAGTTTATTTGAAAGTATTATTGATCAACTTATTTTGGTAAATTATATTGATGCTTATTATAATTCTTATTTTGAAAATGGAACTATAAGAACAAATATTTTTACTGATAGTGAATCTAAATTGAGCGATAAAGATAGGGAAATTTTAACAGAATTTTTTAAAGCTAAATTAAAATGAAGTAAGAACGCTTTTTCTACTGCTATTATTCCAGCAGAACTTAAAAAACTTAATTTATGAGATGAAATAGATACTAATGCATTTATAAATTATCGTCAAGAACTACTAAAAAGTATAGCAATTAGATTAAATATTCCATATGATTTAATAATTAGTGATAATTCAAATAGAGCGAGTATAACTGTTGCAATGGAAGCTTTTAATGCTTATACTATAAAACCAATTCAAAATAGAATATTAAAAGATTTAAAAAATATTTTTCAAGATTTTAAAGAGATTGAAACATTAAAATTTAATCAATTAGATACAAAAGATCAGCTTGAAGAAGCACAAATTAATGAAATATATTTAAAAACTTGAGTTTATACTCCAGAAGAAGTAAAAAATAAATTAAAAAAATAATTATGCAAAAAATAATAGTTAAAATGAAAAGTATCTTTAAAAATAATAAAATAAATAACAAAATAAAAAGTAATTTAATTGATATTAGGTACTAAAATTACTTTAAATATAATAAATTTAGTTATTTAATAAAGATATAACAAAACAAAAAAAGTCTACAATTAAAGTAGACTTTTTTAAAATAGATATGGTATCGAAATAAAATCAATATAATAAAATATTTTTTATTAAAAGATTTTTTCAATACTTTATTTTATTTAAAACATTTTATTTAAAACAAGAATTAACATAACTTATATTATGTTAAGTTATGTTAATTTCCCTTTTCTGTTTAGTGCCAGGTTTTATCGTAAAAATCCGATTAAATTAGGAATTCTTTACGATGTAAATGAACTTTTACACGTATATAATATAAACTATGTTTTTTCAAATAAAAACACGAAAAATCAGACAACTTAAATGTAAAAATCATTTAAATTATAACTAAAATACTAGTAGAAAAAACCACCTCGGGTAAAGGTGGCGCAAACTGATTTTGCTCTATATTCTGCTCCATAACATTCAACTATGGGGCAAAATCGTTAACTTTAGGCTTTAATATTTTATTTAGAATGGCTTTTTTGTCAAGAAAAATTTATAAAGTTAGAAAAATATAACTTTTTATTTGACAAAAAGTTAAAAATAAATAACATAATGTTAGAATATTCTAATATTTATTTAAAAAATAACTAAAAAATTATGAAAAATAAAGATATTAAATATTATTTAAAACAAGCTGGAATAATATATGGATTATTCTGAATAATCTTTTGAATGATATATTTATTAAACCAATATATGCCGGAATTCACAATAGAAAAATGATGACATTTTAGTTATGGTTTTATGACTTGAATCTTAATAGCGTTATTTGTAAAAATAATTATAAAGAAAACTAGAAAAGATAAATATATTGAAAGAGATGAAAGAACTAATAAAATCGGTTATTATGCCTTAAGTTGGTCATGGACTATTGTTTTATTGACAGCTTGCGCGATAATGCTTGTGGCTTCTATTTGGGGATTAAATTTATCTTGATTACAAATTACTACAATATTTTTTGTGGAATTACTAGTAACAGGAATTGTATTACAACAATGGTTTTATAAAAAATGAGATATTAATTGTTAATAATTTATTATGGAATTAATTACTACAATAAAAGAAAATAGAGCTAAATTCTGATTAACTCAACAAGATTTAGCTTCTAAGGTCTGAGTTAGAAGAGAAACTATTATTTTTTTAGAAAAATGAAAATATAATCCTTCTTTAAAATTAGCTATTGATATAGCAAAGACTTTTTGAAAGCCTATAGAAGAAATTTTTAAATATAAAAAATAAATTTGTAAAATTATAAAAATAGACTAATATAATTTTAGTTTATTTTTTAAAGAAAAAATTATGGATAATAAAAAACCAACAGAGTACCAATTAATGCTAAGAAAAATCGTGATTCCTATTGCTGTTTTAGAAATGATAATTGTTTGAATTTCAGCTTATTTATTTCAAAATAAAATAATTTCGGAAAATGAGTTAAAAATTTATATTATTTGAGCTTCTATAATGACAGTAGCCGCTCTAATTATAGGTACAATAAGATATATTAAAAAAATAAAAGAAAAAGCTGATTAATTTCAGCTTTATTTTATTGTCAATTTCATACTACAACTTTTGCAACTCTAATAATTTTATCTCACATAATATATCATTTTTCAAATTCATCTACTATAATCCCCTCTTCCCCTGGTATTTGCGTCATAACTTCATGTTTATCAGGATTTACTTGTTCTCATTTTGAATTAAATGGTTTTATATTTAATTCATCTAATGTTTTAAGTAGTGATTTATAGTTTGATACTACAGCTTCATATAAAGTTCAAGTTTGGTTGTTTTCAGGAGTATTATTTATAATTCTTTCTAAATTATCAATTGTAGGAAGAATTTTTTCTATTATTTTTTTAGTTAAGAAAAATATTGTATCTTCCCTGTCTCTCTGCGTTCTTTTTTGAAAATTTACATAGTCTGCTTGTTTTCTAGCTAGAGCTTCTTTTAACTCTTTATTTTCTTGCTCTAATCTATCTTCGTAATTACTATCTTTGTTTTCTTCTTGATTTTGTATATTTTTTAAATCTTCTTGCAGCGATTCTTCTAAATCTTTTAATTCTTCATTGTTTAAATTATCGTTATCTTGTGTCATTTTCTTCTTTTATTTATTATTTTATATTATATTATTTTTCAAATTTTTTAATTTTTTTATGTAATTGTTTTAAATATTTTACTAATTTTTCTCTATATTCTTCTACTAATTCTGGAATTTCTCATTTAAATTCATTAATTTCTGCTAATTTTTCTTCATAATATTCTTCGGCTTTTTTAAGAGCTTCTTTTGAATATGTCTCACCTAAGTCTTTTAATTTTGATAATTCTTCTTCTCATTTAGCTTTATAATCGTCAAGTAAAGTTAAAAATTCTTCTTTCTTTTGATTATATAAAGCAATATTTTCTTCATTAATAATTACATCTTTTGTATCTTCATAAACTTCTCTATGGATATCTATAAAATTTCTAAATAAAACTTTACAAATAGATTTATCATCGCTATTATGGGCTACTTCTAAATCTTCTTTAAGTTTTGGTCATCTATCTTTTGAATATAAACTAGCTACTGTTACTCAACCAAAATAACCTAATCCTAGTAAGAATAAATTTTTCTTTTTCATAATTTTATATTTAATAAATATTTTTTTATATCTTAGATTATAATGATTTTTTATTTTTTTCAATATTATTTTTATATAATCAAAAGACCGCCAGAATAGTTTCCTACTCTAACGGTCAATTTGCTGGATAATTATAACAAGGAATATTACTACCACTATTACAACAGTAACTCCTGCTATAATTTTACCTTTCTCCTCTTCTGTTGTTTTTTTAGGAAGAGTTTCAGCTTGAGATTCTAACTCTTTTTGAGAGATGAAATTCCAAATTTTCTCGAAATAGTAACCTGAAGTCAAGCCTATAAAAGCTACTCCAGAGATGAGAATCAGCGGACGCCAATTCTCATATTTAACAAATTGAAAAAACTCTTCAAGAAGTTCAATCATCACTTTCTCCTTTTTTTATTTTCCAAAATATATTTTTAAAACTTTTTGTTTTATTATAATTAAATTATAAAAATAAGCAAATAGATATAAAAAAACTTTTTAACAAAAAAGTAAAAATTGTTTTGTAATAAGTTAAATATTGTGTATACTCTAATAAGTTAACATAACTAAGTTAGTTAACCATAAATTTAAAAGATAAAATATAACTAAATAATGGGAATGATAAGCAATAGTTTTTCGGATTTTTACAAAAAAATATTAATAGACACTGAAAATAAAATAAAAGATATTTGACTAAAAACGACAATTGAATTTGATGTTTTTATGGAAATTTTAAAACAATCTCAAAATAACGCTATTTGAGAACTTTTTTCTATTTATTGAATTAATGAAAAATTAGTTTTAGAAATCGTTTCCAAGACAGGTTTTTCTCATTTAATTGAAGATAGAAAATGAGTTTATACTGGAATGGAGCAAAGTTTAAAAGATATATTACTTGAAAGTGTAAAAATAGCTTCCAGTTTTTCAAAACCTAAAGCGAGTATTGAAGATTTTATTTTAGCATTAATTTCTAGTAATAGCTGGTTTAATAGAATTTTAGATTTCGTATGAATAAACCCTAGTGATTTAGAAAATCATTTGATAGATTTAAATAAATCTGGTAGCGTAGATTGAAAAATAGATAAAAATACTTTTAATGCGTGAGATGAGTGAATTGAAAAATTACTTTGAGCATTAACTGATAATTTAATGTGATGATGAGATGATGGAATTGACTGAATTCCAAATATAAATATAGACGCGCCGCATGAAAAACAAAAATGAAAAGATGATAGCATGACTCCTGTATTAGATTTTTTCGCTAGTGATTTAACTAGTGAAGCGAAAAATTGAGAAATTTGAAAAGTTATTTGAAGAGAAACTGAAATAGAAAGATTAATAGCTATTATAAATAGAAAGACAAAAAATAATCCTGTTTTAGTTTGAGAACCAGGGACTTGAAAAACAGCCGTCGTAGAATGATTAGCACAAAGAATAGCAGAAGGAACTGTCCCTTTTTCTATGAAAGATAAAAAGATTATGGCACTGGATATGTCTAGTTTAGTTGCGTGAACAAAATATAGATGAGAATTTGAAAATAGAATTAAACAAATTATTGAAGAAGCATCAAAAGCTGAAAATGAAGTTGTTTTATTTATTGATGAAATCCATACTATTATTTGAGCTGGTGGGACTGAATGAAGCTTAGATGCTAGTAATATATTAAAACCTGCGATGTGACGTTGAAAAATTAGAGTTATTTGAGCTACTACACTAAACGAATACCAAAAATATATTGAAAAAGATGCTGCGCTAGAGAGAAGATTTCAAAGAATTGCTGTTGATGAACCAAATTATAATACAGCTTTAGAAATTATTTCTTGAATAAAAGAAAGTTTTGAAGAATATCATAATTTAATTATAACTGATGAAGCTGTAGAAGAAGCTGTAAAATTATCTACAAGATATATTACAGATAGATTTTTACCGGATAAGGCGATAGATTTAGTTGATGAAGCTTGTAGTTTAAAAAGTATGAAATATAATCATAATGAAGAAGAAGTTCAAAAAATTAAAGAACAAATTGTTTCTTTAAATAAAAGAATTGAAAATTCAGTCATCGCTCAACATTATAAAGAAGCTAATAGATTAAAAGAAGAAGTAAGTATTTTAGAGAAGAAGATACAAGAAAAAAAGAGAAAATTTAATATTCCTAGAGAAAAAAGATTTAAAGTTACTCCTCTTGATATTCAAAAAGTATTAAGTATTGCGACTGGAATACCTGTTACTGATTTAAATCCTAGTGATATTTCTAAATTAAAAAATTTACCTAAAAAATTAAAAAAATATATTATCGGACAAGATGATGCTGTAAAATCTATTGTCAGCTCTATAATGAGAAGTAAAGCTGGTATAGCAAGTGAAGCTCGTCCTGTTTGAAGTTTTTTATTTTTAGGTCCTACTTGAGTCGGTAAAACTGAGTTAGTAAAAGTATTAGCTCGTGAATTTTATGGTGATGAAAAAGCTTTGATAAAAATCGATATGAGTGAATATAATGACAAAACTTGAGTAAATAAACTTATTTGAGCTAGTGCTTGATATGTTTGATATGAAGAGTGATGACTGCTTACTGAAAAAGTAAGAAAAAAACCTTATAGCGTAGTTTTATTTGATGAAATTGAAAAAGCTGATTTTGAAATTTATAATTTATTATTACAAATTCTTGAAGAATGAAGATTAACAGATAGTAAATGAAGAGAAGTAAATTTCAAAAATACTGTAATAATTATGACAAGTAATATTGGTCAAGAAGAATTTAATTCTAAGGCTGAGATGATTTGATTTAATGTAACTGACAGTGAAAAAGATAAAATTCAAAATGATTTTGAAAAAGCTAAAAACAATATTATAGATAATTTAACGAATTATTTTGCTCCTGAATTTATAAATAGAGTTGATAAAACTATTGTTTTTAATCCATTAGATAAAAAAATAATTAGAAAAATAGTTATTTTAGCTTTAGAAGATTTAGAAAATAGATTAAAAAATAAAAATTTAGAATTCACTTATGATGATAAAATTTTGCCTTATATAACGAAAGAAGTTTATAATCCTGAATTTTGAGCAAGAGAAGTTAGAAGATATATTCAAGATAATATTGAAGATGAGATTGCAAATATCTTGATTACTAAGAAAAAGTGTGTTAAAATTCATTTATCTAAGGATAAATTTTGATTAAAAATTACTTCTAAATAAAAATAAATATTTAAAAATATGAAAAAAATCTCTTTTATTATATTTTCTGTCTTAATTTTGTTTTCTAGTATTAATAATGTTAATGCTAAAACTTATAGTATTTGAGAACTTGCTTGAGAACTTCAAAAAGAATACTCTTTTTTTGATGATGATAATATTTTTGAAAAAATAGATTCTTGAGAAATGCAAATTCAAGAAGCTATGATTGAAGTAAATTTAAAATGAAATGATAAAGATTGAAAAATAGATGATGCTTTGGCTGAATTTTCTTATGGTATGTGAATGCAGGCTGAGTTTAAGTGAGCTACAGCTAAAAAATTAAAGCAAATTTATGAAGAAAAATGAGATTATTTAAAAGTTTTAGCTTCAATGGTTAATTTAGAAAATAGAGAAACCTTAACACAAGAAGAGTTACATAAATTATCTCAAATAGTAAAATGATATTATAAAATATCTAAACAAGAATGAGAAAAACAAAACGAGCAGTTATTTAAATTAAGTAATATTTGAGTTTATTCTGATTGAAATACTAACAACTCCCCTTTTGATTTAATAGAAGATTTAGATGATATTAATGCACTTTTGTATTGAGAAGAAGATCCTTATGATCCAGATGATATGGAAAAATGATGAACTGCTGATTGAGTATACGATTTATTAAATAATAATACTGAAGATCCTTCTAAATATGAAGCTGATAAAAATAGTAGAAGTAGTAATTTAAGTGTTACTCAGGCTAATGTATGACAAAACGTAGAATTAAATCCACAAACAAAACAAGCTATAGAATTAGCTCTATGAAATATTTGAATAGTTACTTTAGATGAATTTAGAGCAAATTTTTTAAAGATGTTGAATGATATAAATATGGAACCTGAAATTCGTGATTGAATTATGGATTTATTGGATAATGTAATTTCTGTTGCGAAATTAAAAGAAAATATTGAAAATATCTTAAAATGATTGTGAGTTAATTCCGATATTATTAATGAAGTTTTGGATGTAGTTGATAAAACTCCTGATTTAAATGAAATGAAAAATCTTGTTGTAAATATCTTAAAAACAACTTGAGTTCAAAATGAAATTATAGTACAAGTTGAAGAAATTTTTGAAAATATTTGAATTCCTTATGATGTTATTGATGCTATTGATAGAATGCTAAAAAATGCTTGAATTAGTCAAGCTGCTAGAGATAACCTTAGGAAATATTTAGAAAGTTTTTCTGTAAATAAAACTCTCGAGCAACAAGCTGATTATGTTTGATGAAAACTTAGATGTGCAATAGACAATTCTTGACTTAGTATTGAGGCTCTTTGAGTATTAGAAAATCCTGCAAATAGAAATCATGAAACTGATAATTGATTTGATGATATGCTTAAAGATATGAATCCAGAAATTCATCTTTCATCTGGCTCTTGAATGAGTCAAAGTAATTGATGAGTAACAGCTGAAACTTGAACTTGAGTATATGTCCCCTTTTCTGAAGAATTTCCTTGTTCTCCTGATGATGTTTTTTGTGTTTTAGTGAAGATGAAAATGTACACTCAAAATATGATTTGAGAATATAAATCAGATAAATTATGAACTAGTTTATCGGCTATTGTTTCTACTTATAATGAGAATTTTAGGGATTGAGCTTATAGTCGGCTTGCACAGAAAAAAATGACAATAAATAATTTTGAATTTGGTTATCCTCTTGATTTAGCTGATATTTTTTCAAATTCTTTGCTTATTTATTATCAACCAATGCCTTTATATAATGTTCGGAGAGAAGAAGAATGAAAAACGACGAGTTTTCCTAAAGATTTAGTAGAAAAAGACAGAATTATAAAGAATTCTTTTGATGCTTATTGACTTGATTATTATAATCCAAATAATTTAGCCTTAGCGGAAAAAGAGTTATACAAAAAAACTAATTTATGAAATTCGTCATCTGGAAAAATAAGTAAAACTTGAAAACAAGATTATAAGGCTAAAGATTTATTAGATAATCAACAAAATGAACTAATAAAAATAGAATTACAAATAGAAAAAATGATGTCAGAGCAAAACGATTTTACTGATTTCAATACTTCTTTTGTACAAATGAAATGAATTTTTGACTGAATGAAGAGTTTTGCGAAAAATTTAAGAGCAATAGCTAATAGAATGAAACAAATTCAATATAAATAAATCTAACTTAACAAATAATTTTCAAGATTATGAAAAAGCTAATATTAATAATTTCTATATTTGTAAGCTGAATATATTTAGCTAATTTTATTAGCGCAATTACTGTAACTAAAAACTCTTGAGAAGTATTAGATAATATTACTTGGACAAATATTTCTAATTTAACTAATAAAATAGATGTTAGTTCTAGTGATATAAAATTAAACTGAAAATTATATGTGACTTGAAAATTATGTGATAATTCTTGAAAATGTTTATGAGATTGACCTAAATGAACGGAGAATAATCCTGGTTTATCGTGTAATGATATTTTAATTTCTTGAAATAGTACCTGAAGTTGAAATTATTATATAAAACCTACTTGATATATATGAAACGCTTTTCAAACTTATTGTGATATGGATAATGCTGATTGAGGATGGACTCATGTAATGACATTTGGTTCTAATTCTATACTAACAGACAATGCAGTTTGATGAATTAATGATGCATCATTTAAATATAATACAGATACTATAAATAAATTGTTATGATGAACTAGTTGAGAAATAATGATTGATTTCTGAAATTGAAAAAGAAATTTTCTAAAATTAGCTCGTTGACCTCTTAAATTGAATACACAAACAACTTATTTTAAAACTAACTACAATAATAATTATAATAATTATTGTACACATAATACTCAAGAAAGTGGCTCAGGATGATGAGTTCGGAATTACTTTTTTATAAAAGCTAAATGTGATAGTTTTTGAGTAAATTGTGTTTGTCAAGCTAGTAACTATGAAGGTATGGTTTATAAGCCTAGTGGGTTTTATGATTGATGAGCAAATTTTTGGTGATGATTATGATACTCAGAAAACTATAAAATGTACGTAAAATCTATTCCTAGATGAGAATCTAATGTATGATTATCTTGTAAAGATATTTTATATTCTGGGGAATCTACTTGAAATTGAATATATTATATCGATCCAAATTGATGAGATGATTCTGATAAATTTCAAGTTTATTGTGATATGACAACTGACTGATGAGGCTGGACTTTACTTTGAAAAACCATTGCTGATTATCCTCCTGCAAATTGGTTAACAACTAATATTTGAACAACTCCGTCTTCCCTATCGACAAATGCTCTATATTCAATAAATGGTTCTAAAATAAATTTTACTGAGCTTATCGCTTGAATAAATTGAGATACTACGAAACATTATTGATTTAATATTCCTTGAGACTTTGAAAGAAATAGATTCTTTGAAGAAACTAAAACTTGATCTGAAACTTGTACAAAGCATGAAATGTATTATACAACAGATTCTTGAAGTACAAAAAAATGATTTTATTCTTGAATATATAAAGAAACATTAATTTCTGATAGAAGGAGTCCTACAAAATGATGATTAGATTTTGCTAGTTTAAATTGTAGTGGTTCTAATAATGAATTAGCAGTTTTTCGTGAAAACGATAATCATAGTTGTAGTGCTTGAATTTGTTTATGATGAATTTATTCTTATTCTTCTTTTAGTGGTTTTTATCAAGATTGACCGACTCAATCTTATGTAACTGCAAAATGAACAACTCCATTATATTCTTGAAGTTCTAAAAGTCCTGTTTGGATTATGGTTAGATAATATAAATAAATAAAAAATATAAAATAAATTTTTATTATGAAAAAAATATTGAGCTTAATAATTATCTGAATTATATTACTAGTAAATATTTTTACTGGATTTTTATGAGTACCTATTGAAATAAGTTATGCTTGAAGTACTAAATGTTCTATTGAAAATTGAACTCCAGAATTAAATAAATATATTGCTGATATAAGAGCTCAATTAAGAGTTACTATCTATAAAATAATAAAAAATCCTGAATATAACCCTGATTTAAATAAAAAATTAACGACTAAACAAAGATTACAAAAAGAGCGTGAAGAAGCATTAGAAGCTGATTGAAAAGATAGTAATGAAAGTTTTGGTGATAAAGTAGAAAAAGAAGCTAATAGACAGTATGAAAAAATAAAAAACGAAGAATGAAAAATCGTTTATGAAAAAACAAAAAATTATTTATATAATCAAAAAGAAAAGCTAGTAAATCTTTGATGACAATTTTTTAGAACTCCAGCTGAACGGGATAATTATCTTTTGTCCGCTTGATTTTGGATTTGAGCAATTCGGTATGATTATAGTATTCCTATTGCGATAAAAAGAGATTTTGATAGAGTTAGATGAGAATCAGATAGAATAAAAACTTATATGGATAATCTTATAAACTCTTGAATAAATGTAGATCCAGAATTTGATAAAACTAGTTATATTATAGGGATTCCATGATTACTTGAGTTAAATACTCTTATGGAATATGCTATAATGTGAGCTGTAGCTAAATGATTCAAAAGTAATGATGACCGGATTACAAAACAAGCACAAAAGACAAGAAGTGATTTACAAGCTTATATTGATAAATATTATTTAAATTTAGATTTAGATTTTCTAGATGAATATACAAGAATTATCCAAAATGAAGAATGTAGAATGGATGGTAGTATTGTAGAAACTGCAATGAAACAAATAAAAGAAATTTGGGAAAACTGATTTGAGTGAGTATGGGATGAATGGAATGAAGCTTTTGATTTAGCAATATGAGCTGGTCTTTGGTGAGAAGCTACTCCTAAACAAAAACGTATGGCAGAAAAAAAAGAGAGAGAGTTACTGAAAAAACTTTATTGAAGACTAGCTTGAGATGATGAAAGTGTTGATACATTTCTTGAAAATTTAAAAGATCCATTATCTTGGAAAAGGTTAAATCCAATAAGTGATAAAACTAAGCAAGAAGTTAATAATTTTATGCAATATATAGATCAATTAGAAGAACAATTATCAGATTTATGAGATAAATTTACTTCTTTTTGAGAAGATGTTCCTATAAAAGTTAAAGATATGCAACAAAATTCTGACACTCAATTATCAAAAATAGAAAAAACAATAGAGATAAGAAATGTGTATGAGGAACTTAAATTTTTGGTTCCTTGAAGAGCTAAAGAACATGTAGATTTAAAAAGGAAAATATTAAATAATCATAAAACAATTGCAGAATGAGTATTAATATTAGAACAAACAACAAAAATTTCTGAAAAAGTTTGTAAATCTCAATGAGTTTGAATGTGAAAATGTGATGCTAGAGATTATACTGATAATTAATAATTTTTATAATTATGCTTACAAAACCTAAAAATCAAATAGAATTAAATCAAATTAGGAAAAATTGAGAAATACATAAAAAAATTATAGAAGAAGTAAAGAAAATAGCTATAGAGTGAACAAATTGAAAACAAATAAATGATTTAGTTTTAAATTTATGTAAACATTATAATGTAGAACCGGCTTTTACCTGAATAATGTGATTTAAGTGAGCGATTTGTATTAATATAAATCATTGTGTAGCTCATTGAGAACCAAGTAAATATAAATTTCAATCTTGAGATGTTGTAACTTTTGATTTTTGAATCCGTGATAAAGAACTTTGATTGAATACTGATGCCGCTTTTACTATGATAATTTGAACGCCAGCTCACCCGGAAGTAGAAAGATTTCTAAGAATAAATCAAGGAGCCTTAATGGCTTGAATAAAAAAAGCTGTTCCTTGAAATAGAGTTTGAGATATCTGAGAAGCTATAGAAAAGTTTTTAGAGAACTCTTGATTTCATATTATTAAAGATTTAAAATGACATTGAATTTGATATAAAGTGCATGAAAAACCAAATATTTTAAATTATAAAACAACTGATAAATGACAAAGACTACTTGAAAATATGACAATATGTATTGAACCTTTATTATGATTTAATTCGTGAAAAATTAGTCAAGATGAAAATTGAATATATGTAGATGATTGAAGTTTATGAAGTCAATTTGAACATATGATTGTAATCAAAAAACCTTACCCTGAAATTATAGTTTAATTATAAAATAATGTTATTTAAAAAAGCTCACTTAGATTTTCTAGATTGGTTAGAAGATATAAAGGATAAATCTCCAAGGACTGTTGAACAATACAACAGACATTTATCTTTTTTTCAAAGTTTTTTAAATTCTAAAAAACTAGAAGATTTTAAAGTTGAAGAAATAACATTAGAATTAACAAATAAATTTAGAAAATATATTAGAAAACAAAAATGAGAAGTTAGTATAAAAACTAGAAACGCCTATATGATAAGCCTTAGAGCTTTTTTAAAATATTGTGAGAAACAAGGAGTAAAAACCCTTGCTCCTACTGCAATAGACTTGATGAAACAACCTCCAAGAATGGTTGAGTTCTTAACTAAAGATGAATTAGAAAGATTATTTTTAGCTCCAGATATAAACTGTATTACATGAAAAAGAGACTTAGCTATAATAAGATGTATTTATGCAACTTGACTCCGTATTAGTGAATTAGTCGCTTTAAATAAACAAGATATAAATTTTAAAACAAAAGAATTTGCCGTGAGATGAAAATGAAAAAAAGTAAGAACTGTGTTTTTAACTGATGATGCAGTTATAGTTTTAAAAGCTTATTTAGATTCTAGAATCGACCCATACTCCCCCCTTTTTATAAGACATAATTATAAGGATTGAGACTTTAAAGCTTTTCAGGACGAGCAAATGAGACTATCAAGAAATTTTATTTCTACATTAATAAAAAAATATGCAAACAAAGCTTTTATTTTAAAAAGTATTTCAGCGCATACTTTAAGGCATTCTTTTGCTACAACTTTATTACAGAATTGAGCAGATATTAGAGCTATACAAGAATTATTATGACACGCAAGTATAAATACGACGCAAGTTTATACGCATGTAACAAACCCTCAATTAAAGGAAATACACCATAAATATTTAAGATAAAAAATAAATTTTAATAATAAAAAATATGTCTAATAATACTGATAATCAAGAAAAAATTATTTTAATAAAAAAATGTAAGTTTTGTAATAGTGAATTTAATATTACAGATAAAGATAGGAGATTTTATGAAAGAGTTTCTCCTATTTTAAATTGAAAAAAATATAATATTCCCTTCCCTAATTTATGTGTAGATTGTAGAAATAAACAAAAATTAGCTTTTAGAAATGAAAGAAATTTATACAAAAGAAAATGTGATTTAACTTGAAAAGAAATAATTTCCATATATAATCCAGATAGACCTTGAGTTGTCTATGATTTTAAAGAACGGTGGACTGATAAATGGGAATGACTAGATTATTGACAAGACTTTGATTTCGATAAAAATTTCTTTAACCAATTTCATGAAGTTTTATTAAAAGCACCTAAAATGTCTGTAGTTCAGCAACGATCTGAAAACTCGGATTATGCTAATGAATCATGAAATTTAAAAAATTGTTATTTATGTTTTAGTTCTTGAAATGTTAATGATTCTTTATACGTTTCAGACATTGCAAGATCTGAAAGAATAGTAGAATCTACTTGAGCTGTACATAGTACTATATGATACAATTTAATAAATTGTAATAATTGTTATCATTTATTTCATTCTATTAAAAGCGATTCTTGTAAATTTTCATACTACTTATATGATTGTAATAATTGCAAAAATTGTTTTATGTGTGTTAGCTTAAAAAATAAACAATACTGTATTTTAAATGAACAATATACAAAAGAAGAATATAAACAAAAAGTAAAAAAGATTTTTGATAATTTAGATGAATATTTAGAAAAATATGAAAATTTAATTATAAAGACACCTAAAAGACTATATCATTGAAACCAAAATGATAATTCTACTTGAGACTTATTATTTAATACTAAAAACTGTCAAGATTGTTTTGAAATAACTGAAAGTAAAGATTTAAAAAATTGTATTAGACTTTCTTTTGCAGAAAATTGTATGGATGTAACATATTTTTGATTTTTTATGGAAAGATGTTATATGTGTCTCAGTAGCTGAGATCATGCAAATAATCTTTTATATTCTATTTCATGCTTTAATAATGTCACAAATCTAACCTATTGTGTTTATTGCGTAAATTGTCAAGATTGTTTCTGATGCGTATCATTAAAAGATAAAAAATATTGTATATTAAATAAACAATACACAAAAGAAGAGTATGAAGAACTAGTGCCAAAAATTATTTCGCATATGGAAAAAGCTTGAGAATGGGGAGAATTTTTTCCTTATCAATTAAGTCCTTTTTGATATAATCAAAGCGCCGCTAATAGTTATTATCCGCTAGATAAACAGCAAGCACTCGAAGAATGATTTAATTGGTCTGATTATGAAACGCCAGCTCCTAATGTAGAAAAAATTATTCCAGCAAATAAGCTTCCCAAAAACATAAAAGACATTCCTGATGATATTTTAAATTGGGCTATAAAATGTGAAATTACTAATAAACCTTATAGAATCGTAAAGCAGGAATTAGATTTTTATAGAAAATATAATTTACCTATCCCTAAAAAACATCCAGACCAAAGATATTTAGAAAGAATTCAAAAGAAAAATCCTAGAAAAATTTTTGATAGAAACTGCGCAAAATGCTGAAAAGATATTCAAACAAGCTATCCGCCAAATTCTTCTGAAATTGTATACTGCAGCGAATGCTATAATAAGGAATTTTATTAAAATAAAAACTCTAATTAATTTAGAGTTTTTTTATTTCTGAAATATCCTCTGTAAAACTATATATTTCATCAAAATTATTTATAAATTTACTGAATTTTTTATCTCTTATTAAGTCTTGTTTTATAATTAGTATTATTTTTTGTTTTAATTCTACGGCTTTATCAAGTTCTAATTGCATTCATTTACTCATTTTATCAGATGTAATATATGCGATAAAAATATTACTTTTTTCTTGTTCTTCTAAACAATATTTATAAATATCATCTTCTGACATATTATTTTTTTCAAAAAATTCTTGCATCCATAAACTACAAAAATATTCGCTATTACTAGGGAATAGTTCATCTCTAATATAAGATAAATCTTTGTTTATATCTTCATATTTTAATCCTGTAAATTTATGTGATAAAAAATACTTATCTTTATTTTTTTTCATAATTTTTATTGAGAAGTTAAAGTTTTTTAGCTTTTAAAAGAATTTTTTTCTATAAAATCATCGACTTCTTTTTGTAAATTACTCGAAATATTTGCATTATTATAAACATTTTCTACATCTTCATCTTCTTCAAACATTTCCATCATTTTTGTAATTTTCAGTGCTTTATCCATTTCTGTAACTTCTGCTTGATTATCAGCAATATAATCAAAATCTGCAAATTCTAATTCTATATTTTTTCATTCAAAAAACGCTTTAGTATCCTTAAAATCTTCTACTGTCGTAAAAACTCTAAACATTCAATCTTCTTCACTATAATCTTCTGCACTAGTTTCAAAAATAAGCTCTTCAAGTTCGTCAAAAGAATATTTTTCAAGAGAGATAATAATTACTCATTTTTTATTAAACATCCAAGAAACAGCTCAAGATTCTCATAAATTTCCTCAAAATTTTGAAAAAGTATGACGAATATTACTAGCCGTTCTATTTTTATTATCAGTTAAAGTTTTTACAATAACAGCAACTCAACCTGGAGCATATCATTCATAAGTTATTTCTTGAATTTGAGCGGCTGATTTATCTTCTCAGGTTCATTTTTTTATTGCTCTATCAATATTATCATTTGGTACATTATCAGCTTTAGCTTTAGCTATTGCATCAGCTAAACTAGGATTTAAATCCGGATCTCATCATCATTGAGCAGCTAACGCTATAAGTTTTGCATGTATAGAAAATACTTTTCATCTTTGTGAGTCTGCTGCGGCTTTTTTATGTTTTATATTGTGCCATTTACTGTGTCCTGCCATTTTATCATCTAATTATTTTATAAAGTTGGATTTAATATACGTATTTTTTCTTTTTTTTCAAGTTTAAAGCCCCGTATTTGGATACGAGGCTGTTTTTATGCTTTCATAAGCATTCTCCTTTTTTTATTATTTTTTATGTTTTTTTATTTTCTCTTTTTAATGTAGTACTTATCTCATCTAAAATAGCTGTATATTTCTTTTTTGGTACTAAGAAATTCACTCTTTTGTTTATAGAGTATATTATTAGTTGTTTTTCTAAATATTGTAATCTAAAAAAATTATTTCCCTTTTTAAAAAATAATACAAAACCACCTAAATTATCATCTTCAATTTTACAACTTAATACTGTAAATATTTTATCGCCAATATTTATAGGTATTTCATTGTGATGGTTCCGAGGCTTTTTTTTATATTTTGTAGTAATAAGATTGTGAATATCATATATTGTTACCCTGTTTCTTATTTTTTTCTTGTTTCCTGATGCTAAAGTTTTTTGAGGAAATATAATAAACAAAATAATTAAAATACATGCAGCCCATTTAACCCCTTTTTTCATTTCTTATCCCCCTGATATTAAAGTTTACTTGCCACTAAAAGACAAGTTGGGATAATATTAATTTTTTCTATAAAATCAAGGTTTAGACAAATAAAAAACAAGAATTAATCTTGCTTTTTAAATTTATGTTTTATAATTTAATCTTCACTAAAGATTTCTTTTAGTAAATCACTGTTAGAACTTTCTCATCTTTCTTTTAATACATATTCAGAAAGGGCTACAATACCTTTTAATAATTTAGTATTACTAACTGAGAATTTTTTATTTTCTAGTAATAGATTTACCTTTTTAATTATTCCTTGAATATATTCATTATCTTTTTCAGAGAAAATATCCATTATAAAGATAACTTCTACTTTAGATAAACCATTTATTTCTGGAATTTTCATTTCTTCTTTTTTGTCTTCTTTATCTTCATTTTCTTTATTTTCTACTTTTGTAGTTGTACTAACTTTTTTAGATTTAAATCTTTTTAGTGTAGCTTTTGTAAAATTTAATCTTTTTGCAATATAAGCATCATATCTTTCTTGTTCTTCTTCTTGAATGTAATCTATTAATAAATTTTCATATAAATCTCTTCTATTTTCTGTAAGTTTTTCTTTAATTTCATCTAAATCTTTTCCTTCTTTTTGTAATTTTTTTAATTCTTGCATTAATTCATTATATTCTTTATCTGCTACAATAACAATTTCATCTAATACCATTTTTTCATCTTCAGTAGTTAATTCAACTTTTAAGAAAGGATCTACTCAAATAAAAGTTCTATTTGTAATTTCAGGAGATAATTCATTATCTCAAATTATTTTTGTTGTTCAAGTTACATATAATCTACCAGTTCATTTTAAATCTCAAACAACTTTAAAATTTCAGTCTACTCTAAATTTTCAATTAATCGTTAAATCAGAAGTAACTGATAAATCTCATTTTATATATACATTTCAATTAATTTCTTTACCAAAAAAGAAAGCTTCTTCTTCTGTTCAATCTATAATTTCATATTTATCTTTTTTTACATCAAAATTATGAGAATCAACATCTTCTCATTTTATAGTAAATTCTGCTCAAGCTGTTAGTCCACTAACAGATAGTAAAAAAACACTTGTTAGTGCTACAATTTTTTTTGTAATACTCATATATAAATATATAACATAATAAAATACGTAAAGATAATATATCATATATTATATAAAATGCAAGTATTTTGTCTTGATTTTTATATTTTTTTAATCGGAGCTATTTTTAGGCTCATTTTTTTGGTTCAAAATCAAGAAAAACTAATTGTAGCAAGTTCTCAAGTGATATTAGTTATAACTCATTGTCAAAATTTAGGATGTTCAACACGATTTCAAGAAGAAAAATCAGCTACATTATTAAATGTTTTTTTAGTAATTCAAGGTACTTTATATGCTCAAGAAGTCTTACTAGAAGACGCGTTTGTAGTATTTTTAATTCTATACGGATTATTAAAGAAATTTGCTTCTCTTTGTAACTCTTCTTTTTCTATGTTTTCTTCCGGAAGTTCACCTAAAAATCTACTTGGGGGATTTTGAATATAATTTCAAAAGCTAAACCTTTCTTTACTTCTAAGTAAAAAAGCTTCTTTTTTCGCTCTGGTAACCCCTACATACATGAGTCTTCTCTCTTCTTCAAGTTCTGTATTATCTTCTAAAGCTCTTGCGTGAGGAAAAATTCATTCTTCGAGTCAAGTTATAAAAACACGATTAAATTCAAGTCATTTAGATGTATGAAGAGTCATAAGTGTTACGAAATTATCTTCTACTCACTCAGCTGCTTGTCTATCTAAATCAGTTAATAAAGCTACTTCTTCTAAGAAAGTATCGAGCGCTTCCTGCGTATCCATTCAATCAAATTTACTAGCTTGATTTACTAATTCATCAATATTTTCAATTTTAGATAAAACTTCGTCACTTCAAAAATTCGCTCTTAAAAATTGTTCATACTCAGTTTTATTAATTATCTCTTGCAATAATTCACTAAGTGATAGTTTCTCTTTATTTTCTATAAAATAATTCATTAAATTATAGAAATTTCTGATATTATTTTTTGCTCAATTATTTAATTCTTCAACTTCATCAATATTTGCTATTACTGTTATAAAAGGTTCTCAAAAAGCATTTACATAATTTACGATAGTTTGCACACTAGTATCCCCTATTTTACGCTTCGGAGTATTAATAATTCTTCTAATTGATACTTCATCTTTTGGATTTTGAATGGTTCTTAAATAAGCAAGTAAATCTTTTATTTCTTTTCTGTCATAAAATTTAAATCCACCATAAATTTTATATGGAATTCACGCATATATTAAGGCTTCTTCTAAAGCTCTAGATTGACCATTTGTTCTATATAATATTAAATTATCACTATATTTTCAATTTGATTTTTCTTTTATTATATTAGCTACGCGTTTTGCTTCTTCCCTATCTGAAAAAGTTTCTATAATCTTTATTTTTTCTCAAATTTCATTTTCTGTAAACAAAGTTTTTTCTAATGCTGATTTATTATTTTTAATTAAATTATTCGCAGCCGAAATTATATTTTTTGTACTTCTATAATTTTGTTCTAATTTTATAATTTTAGCATTTTCATAATCACGTTTAAAATTTAGAATATTTTGCATATTCGCTCAACGCCAAGAATAAATTGACTGCCAGTCATCTCAAACTACACATAAATTCTTATATTTATAAGCGATTTTATTAATAATTCTATATTGAACTTCATTCGTATCTTGATACTCGTCCACTAGAATATATTTATATTTTTCTTGTAAAATTTCTAAAATTTCTGGATTTTTTAAAATTTCTAGAGTTTTTATTAAAATATCATCAAAATCAAGTGCGTTATTTTTCTTTAATCTTTCTTCGTACATTTTATAAACATCCGCTGTTTTTCTTTGAATATCGCTTTGTACAGCAGCTTCGTATTGTTCTACCGAAATTAAATGATTTTTCGCATTACTAATATAAGAATGGATTTGTCTTATTGGATAAAGTTTTTCTTCCAAATGAAAATATTTATAAATATCTTTAATTATAGCTTTTTGGTCTTCGCTGTCATAAATCAAAAAATTCTTATCGTATCAAAGCGTGTCAATAAATTGTCTCAAAAAATACACTCAAATCGAATGAAAAGTTCACACAAGTGGAAAATTATTAGCAACCACGCTTCTTGGAGTTTGTTTATTTAATATTTTTGCTAATTTATGTCTTAATTCTCAGGCTGCTTTATTAGTAAAAGTAACACATAAAATATTTTCTGGATCTATATTGCAATCTGTTATCATATGTTCTACTCTTGCTGTAAGAGTTGTTGTTTTTCAGCTTCCAGCTCCTGCTATTATAAGTAATGGTCCATTTATACATTGTTTCGCTTCTTCTTGTCTTGGATTTAACATTTTTATAATTTTTCTTTTATTTTCTAAATTTAATTTTAGTTTATTTAAATAAATAATTTTTGCAAGATAAAATAATTATTTTCAAATTAATATAAAAATATAACAATACCCACGTATATCTTTTGATGTTTTTATATAAATTGGCTTGACTTTGCGGATAAAATAAATATATTATTCTCTTAAGGATAATCTATTATTTTAAAATGAAAATTTTAGTGATAAGATTATTCTAGACTTAATGATTTTTTTAAAAGAGGGGACCTTTATGAGTTTAGAGGAGAAAATTATCCAATTTCTTAATGAAGTTGGACAAGGTGAATACATTAATAAAGTACATCTTGTTAATCGTATTTACCATTATTTGGATTTTCCGCCTAAAGGGAAAATCATCAAAGAACTCAATAAATTAATTGAGTTAGGTAGAATTTCTATTGTATCCTCAATAGGAGGTACAATTTCGGAAGTTTTGGTTAATAATTAATTCACGACTCGGACCAACCGCCAAACGGCATTGTTGGTCCGAAGTTTTTTATAAAGACATTAAATATATTTTATAGACTAATTTTATATTAGTTTTTTATTTTTGTTATAAAAAGTTTGTCTGCTTTAATTTTGACTTTTATTTTTTTTGAATATAATTTGCTGGCTAATAAAAACTATAAAATTATGAAATATTCAATACATGACGAAGAAAAAGTTTTAGAAATATTACAGCAATATTGATTTAAACCTTTTAGGTATAAGCAGATTGAAAATGCTATATATAAAAACTTTATCAAAGATTTTAATGAAATAAATACTGTTTCTAAAGATACTAGAGAAATTTTAAATAAACATTTTTTCTTTCAGGAATTAGAATTAGTTGACAGACAAAATAGTTCTAACAATCAGACTACTAAACTACTTTGGAAAACTCGTGACTGACATTTTGTAGAAAGTGTTATTATGAGACATTTATCTTGAAGAAATACATTATGTGTTAGTTCTCAGGTATGATGCGCTATGAAATGTAGTTTCTGTGCTACTTGAAAATTATGACTCACGAGAAATTTAGACTTTTATGAAATAGTTGAACAAATATTATATGTGTCAGATATTTTATCTCAAAACGGCGAATGATGACTTAGGAATATCGTTTATATGTGAATGTGAGAGCCATTTAATAACTACGCGGAAGTCAAAAAATCTATTGAAATAGCTTTAGACCAAAAGAAAATAAATTTAGCAAATAGAAGAGTCACTATATCAACTTGTTGAATAGTTCCGATGATAAAAGAGTTTGCAAAAGATTTTCCTCAAACAAGTTTAGCGATAAGCTTACACGCTCCTAATGATAAAATTAGAAATGAATTAATGCCTGTAAATAAAGCGTATCCATTAGAAAAATTAATCTGAGCATTAGATGAATATATAGCGAGTACTAATAAAAAGATTTTTTACGAATATATAATGATAAGAGATTTAAATGACTTACCAGAGCATGCTGAGCAATTATGACAATTACTCAAGCATCAAAAAATAGCTCACGTAAATTTTATTCCGTATAACCCTTGAGAAGCAGCTAGTTGACTAACTTATGAGGCTACAAATAAAGCTAGAATAATAAAATTTCAAAAAATTCTTGAAAAATATTGAATTCCGTCTACAATAAGAGCGACTTTATGAGATGATATTGATGCTGCGTGTGGTCAATTAGCAGCTAAAGCCAAAAATAAAAACAAACTTTAAATTATTTTACAACTAACAATTTAACAATGAAAAATAAATTTTTTAAATTAAGTTTAATATTAATATTTATTATCTGATTTATTTATTTAGCGACTCCTTGGAGTTATTTTGGATTAAATAATATTGAACAAACTACTCCTTATAGATTAGGTTTAGATTTAAGTTGAGGTATAGAACTTGATTATAAAGTTGATTTAGATGAGGCTAGAAAAGATGAAAATTTTACTAAAAAAGAAGAAAATAATACTGTAGAAAGTCTTAAAAAAATCGTAGATAAAAGAATTTCTAATTTAAATATAAATGACAGCGTGATAACTACTTCTTCTTATTGAGATGAAAAACATATTATTGTTCAAATTCCTTTAAAATGAAATGATAGTTTGCAAGATGAAGCGAATATTAAAAAAGCAAAAGAAGCTATTTGAAAAGTTGTAAAGATTGAATTTAAAGAAAGAAAAACAGAAATTACACCAAAAGATTATGCAGAAAGAAAACAAATCGCTGATAAAGCACTTACTGAAATAGAACAATCTAACGCTATATTCTCAGTAACAGCTAAAAAATATCAAGATACTTATCCAAATGTTGTATTTACTGAAGATTTTGTAGCATGAGATGATGAATTTTTTCAAAAATATGGACTTAATGTAGATGAATTACAAACTTGATTAATAGATAAAGTTATTACTACTAAAGCTGATAGCGTGCAAGTTGACTTTAAAGATGGACAAGTAATTTCAAACTGATGAGAATGATATGCTATCTTTTATATAAAAAATATAGAAAATAAAACTATCAAAGAGAAAAAAGAAGATAGTGAAGAGGAAATTGAAAAAACAATACAAGAACTAAAATTTGATAAATTATTTATAAATGCTAAACCTAGTGAGTGGAAAATTGCTTTAGATGAAGAAGGAAGAGCTTTAACTGATAAATATTTTACTAGAGCAACTGCTACAAAAAACCAAGCATTCCAATATCAAATTGAACTTCAATTTAATGATGAGTGAGCTAAAATTTTCTGAGATTTATCAACAAGATTATTAAAAAAACAAATCGCTATATTTGTATGAGGAGAATTAATTACAGCACCAACTGTACAAACTCCTATCCTTGATGGTAGAGCTGTTATTACTGGTGGTTATGATTCAAAAACAGCTAGAAAAACAGCGAGTGATATAAATGCTTGAGTTATTCCTGCTCCAATATATTTAACAAGCGAAAGAAGTATCGATTCAAAACTATGATTAAATTCATTAAATAAATTAATTTTCTCTTGAATTTTATGATTTGCATTAGTATTCTTATTCTTAATTGTAGTTTATAGAGCTTCTGGAATTTTAGCTTGAATAGCATTATTCTCTTATGTAACAGTAGTTTTAGCTATATTAAAAGCCGGATGAAGTGTTATGACTTTAGCTACAATTGCTTGACTTGTTTTATCTATTTGAATGGCAATAGATGCTAATATTCTAATCTTTGAAAGAATAAAAGACGAACTTAATAAATGAAGAAATATTGTCGTAGCTACTAAAAATTGATTTGAAAAATCATGGTCAGCAATTTGGGATACAAATTTCACTTGATTAATTATCGCGATAATCCTATATATTTTCTGAGTAAATATGATTAAATGATTTGGTTTAACTCTTATGATTTGAACTATTGTCAGCTTATTCACAGTGATGTATATTTCAAAAGTTATGATTTACGTATTAGCTAGTAAGAAAAATATTAAGTTAAAAAACTTTGTAGGATATAAAGAAGATAAATAATAATTATTAAATATATTAAAGCTAGAAATTAATTTTTCTAGTTTTTTTATTTGAAAATATTTTTATTAAAAATAAATTTGACTAAAATATAAAAATATATAATATAAGTATATATTAAGATTTAAATTATAAAAAATGGAGGATAAAATTTATTTAGCGGCATTACATAAACTTATTTTCAATCATGAAAAATTATTCTGTTTAATAGATGTGAAGAAAAATACTTATAAAGATATTTATAAGAATTTAAGTAGTGATATTTTAGTGAGTATTTGATATAAAAAAATCGCTAGAATACAAGAAATTTTAGATAATTATAAAAAATTTAATTTAAAAAAATTAGAAGAAAAAATTAATAAAGAAAATATAGAAATTATAAGTTATTATGATGAAAATTATCCAAATCAATTAAAAAATATACCGAATATTCCTTTTGTTATTTATGTGAAATGAAAAATTCCAGAATGAAAAAATTTTTGAATTGTTTGAAGTAGAAAAATCAGCTCTTATTGAGAAAAAGTTATTTGAAAAATATCAATAGACTTAGCTCCACATTTTAATATTATAAGCTGATGAGCTGCTTGATGCGATACAAAAGCTCATAATGAAGCTATAAAAAATAAAACAAAAACAGTAGTTTGTCTTTGAACTTGAATAGACTTAATCTACCCTAGTGAAAATAGAAACTTATATAATAAAATAGCATATGAAGATAAATGATGTTTATTGTCAATCTTCCCTATTTGATGTCCTGGAAGTACTTTTACTTTTCCTATTAGAAATGAAATTATCGCTTGATTATCAGATTGAATTATAATTATTGAAGCAAAAGAAAAATCTGGAAGCCTTATTACTGCTAGACTTGCTTTAGAATTAAATAAAGATTTATTTGCTATTCCTTGAGAAGCTTTTAATATAAATTCAGCTTGAACAAACGCTTTAATCAAAAAATGAGAAGCAAAATTAGTTACAGAATCTAAAGATATTTTAGAAGAATATTGACTAGAGGAATCAAAAAAATGAAAAGTAGAAATTCCTGCTTTTAGTGATGAATTAGAATTAAATATTTTTAAAAATTTATTGGAAAAACCATTTTTAGCTGATGAATTAGTAAAAAAATTAAATATCTCTATAATAGAAATAAATTGAAAACTATCAAAATTAGAACTACTTGGAACGATTTTTAAAGATAAAAACGGAAAATACGCGATAAAATAAAGTGAAATAATTATTAACAAAAATTTTTCACAAGTTTTTAATGTTTTTTAGTAAAATAAATTTGATAAATTAAAGAAAAAAAGTATAAATATAACAATAAAAATTACTTTTAAAATATGTGAGGTTGAGTTAGTTTGCTTTTTTATAGAATTGAAATTTTATTTTTTGTCATATCTGCGTGATATGCAATTTATTATGCGTCTTGAAAATTCAGTGAAATTTATAAATTTACAAGCAGTATATTTAAGAAGAATAAATACATAGAACAAATAAAAAAACAGCAAAAAGAAGAAAAAAAGTCTAATAATAAAAAAGAGAAATCAGAAAATATAAATCATAAACAATATAAAAAAGAAGTACAAGAATTAAATGAATTAGATAAGAAAAAAATAAAAGATTTACTTAAACAAATTCATTTAACAAAGGCTAGATGAGAATATGATATTGCTAAGAATTATATTATAGAAGCGCTTTTAATTGATAAATTTAATAAAGAAATAAATATTGAACTTGCGAGTTTATATATTATTGACTGAGATTTTATAAAAGCAGAATACATCTATAAAGACCTTTTACTTGTACATAATGATGATTTTGATATTTTGAAAAAATTATGATTTGTACTTTCTCATCAAGAAAAATATGATTTAGCTATAGAAATTTATAGAAAGGCTCACGAGTTAAATAAACAGGACTTAGAAACGATAAATATGCTTGCAAATTTATATTTCTATAGATGAGATTATATTAACGCGGAATTTTTCTTGAAGAAATTTTTAAAAGAAAGACCTAGACATGCAGATAATTTATTAACTTTATCTGAAACTTATGAGAAAATGTCAAATCATAGAAGTGCTATAATTACTTTGAAAAAACTTTTAGAATTTGAACCATACAACGAGCAAGCTAAAGAAAAATTAAAAATTCTTGAAACTCCAGAGATAAAAGAAACTTTGTAATAAAAATTTAATAATAAAAATTAATTGAAAATGTTAAAAATCCCTCCACATAATATGGAAGCTGAACAAGCTGTTTTATGAAGTATTTTAATTGATAAACAAGGGCTTACAGTAGTTTGAGATAAATTAAAAAAAGATGATTTTTATGAAGAGATTCATTGAGATATTTATGTATCTTTGGTTGAATTGAATGAAAAACATAAGCCTATTGATTTATTAACTCTATCAAATCATTTAAAAAACAAAAATTTACTTGATAAGGTTTGATGAAATTCTTATTTAGCTGAACTTACAAATATTGTACCAACTTCTTCTAATGTATGAGAATATGCCGATATTGTAAAACATAAAAGCGTTTTAAGAAAATTAGCGTTAGCTTGAAATTCTATATTGAAACAATCTTATGAAGAAGATGAAAAATTGTCAGAACTTTTAGAAAAAGCTGAAAAAGCTCTTTTTGAAGTAACTCAAACTTTTGTAGATAATAGACTGACTCATGTAAAAGAAATTGTAGAAAATAGAATGGAAGAAATTGCTGAACTTAATGAGCATCCTGAACTTATAGAAAGATATTCTGTAAAATTATGATACGATCATTTAGATAACTTGCTTTGAGGTTTAAAACCTGGGGATTTGTCTATACTTGCGGCCCGTCCTGCGATGTGAAAGACTGCATTTGCTTTGAATCTTGCGAGAAATGTTTGAATGACTACTAAAGAAGATAAGAATAGTAAAAAAAGTATGAAAAACTGTTGCTATATTCTCTCTTGAAATGTCTAAAGAACAATTAACAGATAGGATGATTTCTGCTAGTGTTTGAATAAATTCTTGGAAATTAGCAAAATGAGATATTAGTGACGAAGAATTAGTGAAAGTTTGAGAGGCAATGGAAGAATTATCAAAAATAAATATTTATATTGATGATAGCGCTTGATGAAATTTAATGGATTTAAAAAGTAAAGCTAGAAGACTTAAGATACAACACTGAGTGGATTTAATAGTTATTGATTACCTGCAATTAATGAGTAATTGAAATTCACTAAACAGAGTACAAGAAATTTCAGAAATTTCAAGAGGATTAAAAGGACTTGCTAGAGAACTTGAAATACCTGTTATTGCTCTATCACAATTATCGCGTGCCGTTGAAAATAGAACAGATAAAAGACCTATATTATCAGACTTAAGAGAATCAGGTTCGATAGAACAAGATGCCGATAGTGTAATGATGCTTTATAGAGAGGATTATTATGATACAGACTCGGGAGCTTTTGAAGAAATTGACGAAGAAGAAAAGAAAAAAACAGAAGGTTTGACAAAATTATTTGTTAGAAAAAATAGAAGTGGTCCTGTTTGAGATGTTGATTTGAAATTTGAAAAACAATTCCAAAAATTCATTTCAGTTGATAATAGACACGATGACAATTATATGTAATAAATTTTTAGTAAATATATGAAATTAATTATTCAAATTCCATGTTTAAATGAGGAAAAAACTCTTCCTCTTGTTTTTGAGTGAATGCCCAAAAAAATTGATGGAATTGATATAATTGAAACAATGATTATAGATGATGGTTCTAGTGATAAAACAATTAAGGTAGCGAGAAAATTAGGTGTTAATCATATTGTTATTCATAAACAAAATAAAGGTCTTTGAGTCGCATTTAAGACTTGAATAAACAAAGCCCTTTTAGAATGAGCTGATATTTTAGTTAATACGGATTGAGATAATCAATATCCTTCAAAATATATTGAAGAGCTTGTAAGGCCTATTATAGAAGATAAGGCTGATATTGTTATCTGAGATAGACAAACTTCAAAAGTAGCTCATTTTTCTTTATTAAAAAAGTTTTTACAATGGCTTTGAAGTACTTTAGTTAGATTCTTATCGTGAAGTAAAGTACCTGATAGCGTAAGTTGATTCAGGGCTTATTCAAGAGAAAGTTTATTACGTCTTAACATAACTACGAGATTTTCATACGTACTTGATACTATAATTCAAGCATCGAAAAAATGATTAAAAACTGATTATATAAAAATCACGACAAACTCCCCTACTCGCCCATCAAGACTTTTTAAAAATATGTTCCAACATATTATAAAATCAACAAAAGATTTATTCAGAGTCTACGCAATGCATAATCCAATAAGATTATTTTTCGCTTTATGATTACCTTTCTTAATTATTTGATTATTTTGAATATCTAGATTTTTATATTTCTATTATTTAAATCCTATTGATACTTGAAAAGTTCAATCTTTAATTTTAGCTTGAACAAGCTTAATTATTGCTATACAATTTTTTGCTCTATGAATTATCTGAGATATAATAAATAAAAATAAGCTATTACTTGAAGATAATTTATATTTAACAAAGAAAAATTATTACAAAAAAAACTCTAATTAAGAGTTTTTTTATATTGAATCTAAATTTAAATAATAAGCGAAAAGATTTCAAAAACAATCTGGACCATGTTTTCATCATATTTCTGCAATTTCTTTTCATTTTTGTTTATGTTGTTTTTTATCTTCTGCATCTGCATATTTTTTTTCAAAGAAAGAACTTATTAATTCTTTAGTTTTTTCTATTTCATTATTAAAACTTTCTACAAACATAAAGGCTCTTAATTCTTTAAAAAAAGATTTCAAATCAGTAGGTAAAATATATCCACTAAAAGATAGAGACAAAATTTTTTCCATTGTATTATATAATCAAAGTTCTAACAACATACTAGAATATTTACAACAATCACAAAGTTCCTGAGGATCATTACATAATACAATTTCCTTTACTCATTTTATCATTTCTTCAACTATTATTGAGGCTTCTTGTGAAGTAATATCTTTTGGATATTTTCTCTGATTAATACATAATAAAGGTGTCCTTTTACCTCCTTGTTCTAGCACTACAGTCATAATAAAAAAGTTAGAGGTTAAGAATTAATTATACTTTTTTAGCAAAAAATCTCAAATCTTTTTTATATACTTATAAGTAACTATTATTAATAAGCGAAAAAATAAAATATATACCGCAAGTGTGTATATATTTTAAGTTCTAATTTTTTGTACAAAATTATTTTAAACTCTTTGAGGATAATAATCTAAATCAGGAGAATAAATATTTATTTCTTCTCATCAAATTTTCCATTTTCAAATTGGTCTATCACTGTCATTTCCTCTATTTGTTCATAATAAAGAAGTAACCATTCAAGTAAAATCTGTTATATCTTCTGAACCTTTAATTTCTACAGTTTTACTAGAAGAAGAAGTTATTGTCATTGCTGATACAACTTCGTCTTTTGTTTCTCAAGTAATATCTCAAATTTCTTGTTTTGCTAAAAATCTTTTGTGAACTTTTTCTTTTAGTTCTTTCATTTTTTCTTGACCATCTGGACTATATGTAGCAAGTGTAAAAATAGCTTTCTCCTTTCAATTTAAAAAAGAATAAAACTCAGGACTTCATTCTTCCGGGAAGTCTACACCGTTATAACTACTATCCCCAATAGTAGTATTAACTCATGTATATGTCATTGTTTAGTTTGTATAATTGGCTAAAATATACACTATATTATTTAATGAAAAACGAAAAAAAGTCAAGAGAAAATTAAACTTTTTTCTTGACTAAAAATTTTAGTATTATTTTTTATGATGCTTTAGCATAATCATATTCTGAATCTGAAGATGATTTAAATTGTGTTATTTTTCAAAATAATTTATTAAAATGTGCTATATTTTCACCAATATATTTATTTGTAATTTCCTCTACTGACGATCATTTTTCCTGATTAGCCGAAGATAAAATATCAGAAATTTTTCATTTCATTTTTTCAGAAAAATTAAAATATTTCTTCATTATTTCTCCCATTCAAATATTTTGTACTATTCAACTAGGATTTCTAAGGTCTCTATTAGTTGAAATATGAGTAGTTCTTGATTTTAATAAAACAGCTCTCACACGTTCTATATAATCTTCTGCTATGACTCAATTAATAATATCACTTTCAATAGTAACCTTTTCAACTTGATTTGTTTCTAAGTGATTATCTAATCCTGATAAAAATTCTTCTTGTGTTTGATGTATTTCCATATAATTTAAATTAATAATATTAAAATATCTTCACCAAATTTTATTCTTTTAAAAAGCTATGTCAAAAGAATTGTATATTTTAAACTTGCTTTTATATATTTTTTGTTTATAAATTATTTTTCATTAAAATATACACTCCCCCCCCCCTTAGAATACTTTAAAAAATAAAAAAAATTTGACTTTTTAATTAAAAAACATAAACTTTGGTGGCTTATAATAAAAACAGCATAGGTATATAGCCTATAAAAAATAATAAAAATCTCTCCCACGCGATTTTTTTAGGAATTACGAACCTAATATTTTATTAATAATTTCGCGTATATTATGGCAAAAATTACTATAAAAGCTGAAAAAAGAACAGCTAATGAAAAATTAAATCTTTTAAGAATTGATGGATTATTTCCAGCAGTAGCTTATGGAAAATGAGCTGAACCTATTGTTGTAAAATTATCTCAATCAGAATTTCTAAAAACTTATAGAAAGGCTGGTCAATATAATATTATAACTTTAGATGTAGAATGAGAAAAAGTTGAAACTATCGTTCATGATTTTCAATTACATCCAGTTACTTGAGATTTCTTACATGTTGATTTTATGATTATTTCAAAAGAAAACCCTGTTACAGCTAAAATCCCTTTAGTTAAAACTGGTGAATCTAAAGCTATTAAAGCTTGAAATATGTTACATCAACAACAAAAAGTTTTAAAAGTTAAATGTCTAGCTAAAGATTTGGTTAATGAAATTAAATTTGATATAGCTAAATTAGAAGAAGCTGGTGATAATATCGCTGTTAGAGACTTAGATATTGATACTAAAAAATTCAAAGTATTAGATAATGAATTCAATGTTATTGCTAGTGCTGTTAAATTAAGATGAGGATAAAATCTCTTGAAAAATTAATAATCTTAGATACAATATCTAGGATTATTTTTATTTAGTAAAAAATTAATATGGAGATAAAAATTATTTGAGATTGAAAAGATGTTGAAAAATTAAATAAAATTACAATAGAAGTTATAAAAGAACTTGAATTAGAGGATTTTTTAAAAGCCAATATTCTTAATTTAGAGGAAGAAACTAAACAATTACTTAACATAACTAAACAACCGGCTTTTGTGATTTGTGAGCCTGAAATAGACTTTGAAGACTTGATTTTTGAATGATTTATTCCAGAAAAAGAAGATTTAAAAAATATGATTTTAGGTCTTGTTTGATTTTGATGAAATTCTTCTTGCTCATGAAATTGTTCTTGATGTTCTGGATGTTAAAAAACTACTAATTAAAGCAGTTTTTATTTTATATTCTCATTGTATGCTATATCTGATATTTTTCAAATTTGCAGCGATATTAATTTTCATTTTTCAGTTAAAATATAAGTTGTTCTTCAATTTTTTTTATCAATATCAAATTTTACTATTCAACTATCTGATAATTGAGTTAATCTTTCTGATAAAACTTTAGGATTTAATTTTGTTAGTATTCTCAAAATAGAATTAAAGGAATTATATCAATTTTCTATCAAATAAATTATAAAAATTGTCCATTTTTTACCTAAAACATCAAATAAATTATAAACCTTACATTCACTTGTCCACTTTGTTAAATCTTGCATATTTAATTTATTTTATTAATTAACTTACTTTTTAGAAAGTTGAAATTACCATTTCCCTATTGAAATATTTTTCCTAAAAAATAAAATATTACTCGCTTATTATAAATTTTTTAAATAAATAAGCAAAATATTTTAATAATTTTTATCTAAAATAATTATGGAAAATAAAAAAATCAGTAGATACCCAGTTCCTAGTTTTGAAAAAATGCCAAGAGATATTCAAGAAATGGTTAAAGGAGCTGAAAAAAGTTATGGTTTTATACCAAATGTAATAAAAGCATTAGCGCATAGACCAGCAGAATTAAGAGCCTTTATGACTTATAATGAAGCCCTAACAAATAAAGAAAGCTGACTAACTCCTGAAGAAAGAGAGTTGATGATAGTTGCTTTTTCTGGATATAACGGATGCCTATACTGTGTAGCATCTCATAGTGCAGCTTATAGATGAATGTCTTGAAATATTTCTAAAGCTGATCAAGTCGCTGTAAATTATCACGAAGCAAATATAACTCCTCGTGAAAAAGTTATTATAGAATTCTCTATGAAGCTTACAAAAAATCCAGCAGAAATGAATGAAGATGATTTTGAAAAATTGAGAAAACAAGGTCTTAGTGATGAAGATATTTGGGATGTAGCTTGATTTACAGCATTCTTTAACTTATCTAACCGCATGATGATATTTTTAGCTGTAAAACCTGATGAAGAATTTTATTCAATGGGAAAATAAGAAAAACTCACTTAAATTAGTGAGTTTTATTTTTAACATTCTTCTATTTTTTTAATTTTTATATCATATAATTTTTCTCATAATTTATATTTAGCTCTTTCTACAAAAGACTCTATACGTAAATAATCTGAATCTTTAAATTCTAAAACTAATGTAAATTCTTGAGTGGAATATTTTTTTCTGCTTGTATTAATATCATCAATATTAATATCCATATCAAATAAAATATCACAAATTTTTTTTAACATTCAAACTGTATTTTCAGACTCTATTACCACAGTAACACGTAAAATTCAATCTTCCAATCCTTCCCAACGAGCTGGTATAAATCTATCAGATTTAGTATTTTTTACAAAATGACATTCTCTATCATGAATAGTTACATTCCCCTTGCTTGTAACATATCAGACGATTTTATTATGAATTGTCGGCTCACAACATTTTCATAAAGTATAAGGAATATCATTATCTCAAGCGATAATTACTTTGTTTTTTGTATTATCTTCTTCAATATTTTCTGGTATTTTCTTTTCTGTTTTATCTAAATTTTCTGCTTGATTTTCTTGTAATTTTTGATTATTTCTATCTAAAATTATTTTATTTGCCTTTACTATTCTTTTTATGACTGTATTTGGTGGTTGAGAAAAGTTCCCTACTTGTTCTAAAATACTCCAACGGTCATCCATATTTCTAATTTGACCATCTATATTTTTTAAATAAGTTAAATCTTTATCAAGTTTTTCAAGTCAAACTTTTTCCAAATAATTATTCAAAATTTCTTTTCACCTTTCTCTATTTTTTTCTTTATCTTCACTACTTAAATATGATTTTATTCTACTTCTTGCTTTTGTTGTTTTTACTGATCACAACCAAAAAGGATTGGGTTTTCTAGATTTATCTGTAACTATTTCAACTACATCTCAATTCTTTAATTTTTGATCAAGCGGTACAATTTTACTATTCACCCTTGCAATAGAAATATGATTTCAAAGATCAGAATGTATTTCATAAGCAAAATCAACAGGAGTTGATCCAGCTGGAAGATTTAAAGCATCTCAATTAGGCGTTAAAACAAAAATTCTATCTCTAAAAGCATCCACTTTAAGTGATTTCATCCAATCTTTATTTCATAAATCTTGACTTAATTCATTAAGTTCTTTTACCCAGTCAATGTCAGTTGCTATCTTACTTCCCTTTTCTTTGTATTCAAAATGCGCTGCTACTCAAATATCAGCAACTTTATGCATTTCGTAAGTTCTTATTTGAATTTCTGTTGGTTGTTTTCTATAATCTTTTAATAATCAAATTATCGTAGTATGTAATGATCTATATCAATTATCTTTAGGAAGAGCTATATAGTCTTTAAATCTCTTTGGTAAAGGTTTCCAAAATTTATGTATAATTCATAGAATTAAATAACAATTTGTTACAGTATCAGTTGTTATTCTAATACCAAAAATATCATATAAATCTCATAAATTCTCTAAATGTTTAGATTGCATTTTTTTATAAATTGAATAAATAGATTTTACTCTAAAATCCAAATTATAATTACCTATTTTTTCACTTAGTGCGGTATCTATTTCTTTTTTTACATTTTTAATAAAAGTTGCTCTAACTCTTTTTAATTTATTTAATTCTTTTTGACATTTTTTATATTCCTTAGGTTTCAATACTTTAAAACATTCTTCTTCTAGTTGATTTTTTAGTTCATAGATTCATAGTCTTTCTGCTATTGGAGAATAAACATTTAATGTTTCTAAAGCGATTCTTTCTCTTTTTTCTTTTTTAGGATGGTGTTTTAATGTTTGCATATTATGAAGTCTATCAGCAATTTTTATAAAAATTACTCTAATATCTTCAGCCATTGAAACAAACATTTTTCTAAGTGTTGTAATAGCTCTTTCTTCTCATCTATATTTTATTGTCGAAACTTTTTCCATTCATTCACATAAATTCATTACAATTTCTCAAAATTCATCTTCAATTTCTTCTAAAGTTCTTGGAGTATCCTCTACTACATCGTGTAAAAGACAGGCCTGGATAGTCGGAATATCAGGTCTAAGACTTAATAAAATTTCAGTCGACTTAACAGGGTGAATTATATAAGGTTCTCCAGATTTCCTAAAATCCCCTTCGTGAGCCTCTCTAGCATAATTATACGCTTTATTAATTTCAAATCTCACAAAAGTTTCATCTAAAGAAGAATAATCCACCACAGTTTTTATAATCTTATTTATGTCATCTTCTAATTTTTTATAAAATTCCTCTAAATTTATTTTTTCCATTTATTTTTGATTATAATTTAATTATAACAAACTATATTGTATCTAATTTTTTGATTATTACAAGATTATTTCTTGATTTTTTTGGCTTTTTCCCTAAAATATTTCAGCAATTTAAAATAAAAATATTTAACTAAAATTATATAATTTTTAATAATATGACTAAAAATAAAAATTTAGACAATAATATAACCGAAGAAGAAAAAAATAATATGCTTGATGAAATTATTTCAGAAAGCAATAAAAATCCTGATATTTCAAGAAATGATTTTCAAAAATTAAAAAACGCTATATATAAAGAATATAAGATAAATAAGCCAATAGCTAGTATAGAAATTCTTAATCATTATTATAAAAAAATAAAAAACTGAGAACTGGAAGAAAATTCCAAATTAATAAAATTATTTAGAAAAAGATGAGTTAGAAGCCTTTCTTGAGTAACTGTTATTTCTTTATTAACAAAGCCTTTTTGATGTCCTTGAGAATGTATTTTTTGTCCTAGTTATCCAGACTTACCGAAATCTTATATTCCAAATGAACCAGCGGTAGCGAGGGCTGAATTAAATAAATTTGATCCGGTAAAACAAATTCATAATAGACTTAGAGCATTAGAGGTTACAGGTCATAAAATAGATAAAAATGATGTAAGAATTATTGGTTGAACTTGGAATTTTTATGACGAAGAATATAGAGAAGAATTTATGAAATGAATTTATGACGCGTTCAATACTTATTGAGAAATGAAAAATCATATTGAAGAAACGAATTTTTGATCAGAAAAATTTGCTGATTTTAAATTGAAAGATTGATATAAATTAAGTTTATCTAAATCTTTAGATGAAGCAAAAAAAACAAATGAATCGGCGACTGCAAGAGTCATCTGAGTCGCTGTAGAAACTCGTCCAGACTTTATAAATCCTGATGAATTAAAATGTTTTAACCGTCACTGAGTTACAAGAGTTGAAATCTGATACCAAACGACTTTCGACGAAATAAATAAATTAAATAAAAGATGACATTGAAATAAAGAATCTATAGAAGCGACTAAATTATTAAAAGACGCTTGATTTAAAGTTGTAGCACATATGATGCCAAATTTATACTGAAGTAATATTGAAATGGATAAACAGTCTATGAAAGAAATGAGAGATAATCCTGGATTTAGACCAGATGAACTAAAAATTTATCCTTGTGTAGTAACTCCTTATAGTGAATTAGAAGAACTTTATAAACAATGAAAACATAAACCTTATACTGACGAAGAATTAATAAATCTAACGGCAGATTTACAGGAAATTGTACCAGAATATATTAGATTAAATAGAACTTATAGAGATATTCCAGCAAATCATATTTTATGATGAAGTACGATAAGTAACTTGCGTCAAATTGTAGACAAAAAAATGGCTGAGAGATGACAAATCGCACTAGACGTTAGAGCTAGAGAAATAAAAGATAAAACAAATGACCCAACTAAAGCTGTCCTACATGAAATAGATTATGAAGCGTCTAAGTGAAAAGAACATTTTCTGACTTTTGAAGACCCAGAAGATAGAACAATTTTTTCTCTATTAAGATTAAGAATACCAAGTCAACATTTCACAAAAGAAAAACATTTTATAGAAGAGCTTGAATGATGTGCTATTATTAGAGAATTGCATACATTTGGTGATCAACTTTGAATCTGAGAAAAATGAAGTACTTTTGGACAACATATTTGATTTTGAAAAAGATTAGTAACTAGAGCTGAGGAAATAGCTAAATCTTATTGAATAAAAAAGATGGCCGTTATTTCTTGAGTATGAGTAAGAGCTTATTATGAAAAAAGATGATATAAACTAAAGTGAGAATATATGATAAAAACGCTTGACTAAAATTAAAGGCTTTATATAGCCTTTTTTATTATTATATAAAATTAATAATAAATATACACTATTGTATTGTCAAAAGTTTTTATATAACTCAAGTTGATAATTTTAATAATAAATATAAAATTACTCCTAGATTATTATATATTTTATTTAACTTAAGTTTAGTTTGTTAAACTTAATAATAATTTAGATTTTAAAAGCAATGTAACAATGAATACACAAAATACAAGGGAATTTTCTACTCAAGAAGCTAACGAAGCTCTATTAGATGTATCTACTCTTTCTGAATGACAATTATGAGAATGGGGAGAGGCTATAAAATGAGAACTAGATAAAGCTAGATCTGATATAGATACTATGGAGGCTGCAATAAATTCAATGGCTTATAAAGCAAGGGAGTTATGACTTGAAGAAATACAACTAAAAAAAGTTGAAAATCTTGATTCTGATAAGATTGAAGTACCTGCAAAAATGACTAGACTAACAATGAAATTAAAAAAAATTGCTGAGTTAGCTGAGGAAAATAACCTTCCTCCCAAAGAAGTAGAAGAGGCAGAAATGTTATATCATATTTGTGATGCTATAGCTCATCATAAACAAAGAATTGTACCTTATTTTCAACCAATAAATAAAATTACTCCTGACTGAGAAGTAATGGAAGCAAAAAAGGAAGTATTAGTTAGATTAGAAAGGGATAATGGTTCCCCTTTCCCTCCATGAAAATTTTTACATATAGCAGAAAAATATCAATTTAATAATAGAATAGCAGATATAACTTTTAATAAAGCTTTAACTATAGCTAAAGAATACGATACTGAAATTTCTTTAAATTTTGGTACTCCTGAATTAAGTGATATGAATTTCTTAAAATGATTTGTAAATAATGTCGCTGAAAAATGATTAGACTCAAGAAAAATTTGAGTTGAGGTTTTGGAAACTTCAGATTTAGAAAATTATAAAGTATTAGCAGGTATAGATTTTTTAAGAGAAATATGATTTAAAATGATTGTAGATGATTTTGGTTGAGAAAGATGAGCTACAATGGAACATGTTTATATGATACAACCAGATGTAATAAAGTTAGACAGAGGTACTATGCAAGAAATTGTAAAATCAAGATCATGAGAAAATAAGCAAGAAATACCTGATGATGTTTTAAAAGTATTAAATTACGCAAGAGAATATGATTGTCCTATGGTGTGTGAGTGAATCGAAGAAAATAAAGAGTTAGATATAATAAAAAAATTAGCAGAAGAATATGAAATAGAAATGTTATATCAATGATACTTACTTTGAAAACCAGAAAGCCCAGAAAGTTTTACATCAAGAGAAATAAAAATGGGTGACATAAAAAATATAACTGATTTTCAACCAGATCCAAACTCTCCAGCTTGATGAGCAGTTATTCCTGATGTTGCATAAAACTTGAGAAAATTAACTAAATAATTATACTATCATAAATTTATAAAAAACTATGATTTATGATAAAAAAAATAATTAAAAATTTAATAATAATATTATTTTTCACTCTCCCGCTTATAAATTCCTATTTACTAAAATATTTAGGATTTATATCGGGAGATTTTTCTATTTGATGGGAATACCCAAAGGTTCTATTTTTTCTTATTTTTTCTTGAATAATAAACTTTTTCTTTATTTTTTACCTAATCAAAAATAAAATTAAATATAATTATTTTTGGCTTTATTTATTTTTAATTTTTAGTTTTATTTCATGTTTATTCTCTAATTTTTTCTTAAAATCAGTATTCCCTACACCAGAAAAATGACACAGCTTTTTAATATTTTTATCACTATCAAGTCTATTTATAATAATTAATGAAATTAAATCTAAAAAATTTATAAAGAATTTATTTTTAGCTTCTAGTTTTTCTCTAATATTTTCTAATATTTTTTGACTATTAAATTTAAAATATAATTTTACTCTCGCGTGAGAATTATTAAATAGAAACTTTGCTACTTTCGGACATCCAAATTATCTTGCTTTATTTATATTAATATTACTTCCCTACTGGCTAAAAAATATTTTTTATAACAAATCTAAATTAAATTTATTTTTTCTAGTTTTTAATTTTATAGCTTTAATATTATCAAAAAGTTATCTAGCAATATTTTTATTTATCACTTATTTAATCTATTTTTTATTTAAATTTCATAAAATAAAAACTAAATATTTTTACTACTTTTTACTAATTTTTTTATGAATATGATTCATTATTTTATACTTAAATATTAGTAAAGCTAATAGTTTTTTATCGAGATTTTTCATTTGTCAATCTACTTTAGAAATTATTTTTAGTGATATAAAAAATATTATTTTTTGATTATGATTTGAAAATTTATGAGAATTAAGTGTTAATTATAAAAATAAAATGCTTTATATTTTTGAAAATTTTTGATTTTTTCCCGATAGACCTCATAATATTTTTTTATTAATTTTAAATAGTTTATGATTAATTTGATCATGATTTTTTACTTTATTATTATATAAAATTTATAATAATTATACTAAAGAAAAGTTTATTTATCTGTCTAGTTTTGTATTAGGTGTAATATTTTTGTGTTTTAATTTTGCTAGTATTTCAACTTATTCATTGTTAATCTTGATATTAATAAAATTACTTGATTTTTCTTCTGAAAATAAAATCAATAATATTTTTTATAAATTAAATAAATATTTTATTAGCATTATTTTAATTATTAATATTTTTTGATGATATATTTGATTTTTAGCTTATAGTTCAGTAATTTTAGAAAATAAGCAAAAATACAGACAGGCTTATAATATTTATAAATTTAATTTTAAAAATAAATATTATAGTAATAATTTTGAAATAAAAAATGAGTTTTTAGAAAAAAATAAAAGCTATAATTATTATAGTGCTAAACTAAATTTTTCACCGAATAAAGAAAATATTAATGAATTTTTAAATAAATATAATTCTATTGAAAGTTATATTTTTGTGTGAAATATTTTGTATAATTTTTGAAGAGAATTTGAAGCTATAGAATATTATAAAACTTGATTAAATAAACTAGAAAAAATACTAAAATCTAAAAATTATTTTGATTTTTTAATTACTAAAAAAAGACTGGAATGAGCCAAAATAAGGTTAAATAAATATTGACTTTGAGAAGTTAAACAAAAAATAAAAACAGCTAATTATTAAGCTGTTCTTAAATTGAAATTATTTTTTATCTTCTTCTTTATATCTTTTAAATTTAGGATAATGGAATCCAAATAAGAAAATAAATACAATAAACCAAGCTCCTGCTGTAATCATATCTTCTTTTAATCTAAATCTTCTCTCTGTAATTAAATCTTTTCTAACTTCCTCTTTACAAGCCTCTATTTCTTCTTTTGTTTTCGGTGTATTTATATTTCTTTCTCAAACTTCTATAGTTTTAGTTATAGCTACATTATCATTTTCACAATTATCTAATCTATAACTGTATCTTGAAGCGATATATTCGCTATCCGAAATAATAAAAAATCTACCAATCATTGTTAAAATAACTCCTAAATTTATTGCAATAGCAAGAATAGAAAATATAGAAACTACCCCTAAATAAACATTAAATAATTTACTTTTTTGCATAATAATTTACTTTAAAGAATATTATATCTCTTATTATATTGATTTTAAATTTTTTTCAAGTTTAAAGACCCTTGGCATACCAAGAGTCTAATTATCCCCCTTTTTTTTACACTTATAATCATCGCATTTGCTAAACTTTATTAGCAAACATACAATCACCGTTAGTGCAAAGCACATATAAATTCCCACTCCTAGGCCTACAATTTGAAGAAAAGTTAAGTCTTTCATTTTTTTCTCCTTAAAGAATTTTTAAGCATTCCTATTATAACACAGCAAACATTATTTGTTGTGCATAGAATTGCTCCTATAAATAACAATATAAAAAAATCAAAGGCCTCCATAATTCCCCCCTTCATTTTTTTAATTCATTTTTCTTTTTGTATTAGTATATTATTATATAAAAAATCATATAGAAAGTCAAAAGTTTTTTATATTAAATTAAATACTTAACTAATTTTATATTTATTATTTAATTTATATATACTCTTGATTTTTTGAAAGTATTTTTTTGACAAGTATTCTAAAAAATATATAATACAACATTATATCATTATTTTGTTTTCTTATGAATACAACAGAAATGTCTAATATAAACAAAGAAAATAATGTGTCATCTAGAATAATAAAAATATCTAGAGAGGAATTTTATTTATTTTTTAAAGAAATAGAGGATTTTTTCTTTAAATATTGAATCATAGATTTTCCAAGTGAAGATCTTTGTAATATAAAAAAAGATATTATACGATTAGATCAGATTATACTTGAAGAATTAGTTATTTATTATTACAATGCTTACTACAAAAGAAATCAACTCCTAATTCCTGAAAATAATGAAAAATTTTTTACTATACTAATGAAATTTTGCTATAATTTTTGTATAAAAAAATGAAAAAATACTTCTAAGAAAATTTACAGATTTCTAGAAAAACATAAATTAGCTATCAAATCTGATAATATTTCTGAACTTATTGAAGAAGTTACTAAAAAAGTTAGTAGAGATATTATTAATTAAAATTGACTTATAATTATTTTTATTATAATACAGTGGGACATAAAGAATCCTAAAAACAAAAGGAGGTTGCCTATGTAACAAGGCGCTAGTAAATAAGAGGGGGGTAAATTACTAAACACTCTTTCAAAAAATCCCCCTCTTATGATATATCTGATTATCTTTGATAATCGGATTTTTTTATTTAACTCTTTTTATATTTATTTTTTAAAATATATACTTAGTTAACATTTTTATTTGACTGGTATTCAAAATAATATATAATTTTGAGAAATATTTTCTAACTATTTTTTTATGAATAAAGCAACCTCTTTACAGGATTATACATTTATAAAAGAAGTTGAACTTTTACAAGAAGAGGTAGAAATAATAGTAGAAGCTATAAATGATTTTTTTCAGACCCATGAAATAATAAATCCTGAAAATAAGCCTACTGTAAAAATACAAAAAGAAGTTTTAATAGATTTAGACACTGAAACTTTAGATAAGTTGGTAAAATTACTTAATGATCCGATAGGTTATGAAATTGGCTGTTGTCCTGGTTTTTATAGAATATTTTTTAAAATCTGTTATAATTATTGGATAAGAAATGTTGATGAACCTTGAAGTTTTTCATTAGATGTTTTAGACTTTTTAATAGATAATTTAAAAAATATGAACAGTGAAAGAAGTAAAAAAGTTTTAGAACTTGTTATAGATACTTCAAAAAGAACTAGAGAAATTGTAATTTTTAAAAAACTACCTTATTGTTAATAAAAAAATTTGACTTACAAAATATTATAATATAATATGTAGGCTTTTCAGGCAGTTAAAACCAAAGGAGGTGATGTCTTATAAGCACTTAGTATAATAAAGGAGGTAATTAGCAAATGTATTTTGAAACCAGAACTGTCAACTATTTTTAAGATGAACGCTAATTACCTCCTCCCACTTTTTTAAAATACAAACTAAAAACTCTCTGAAATAGAGAGTTTTTTAATTGATTATTTTTTAATCTTCGTCTTTTGGCTCTTCATACTTTTTAAGAATTTTATTTTTATTTAATTCAAATAATATTGGAGAAGCGATAAATATAGATGAGAATGTTCAAACAATAGTACCGAATACCATAACTAATACAAATCCTTTAACTGTTTCTGGACCAAAGAATAAGATAGATAATAACACTGCTAGTACTGTTAATGAAGTATAAATACTTCTTGTTATTGTTTCATTTACTGAGTCATTAATAATAACTTCTAGACTTTTTCCTCTTCCTCCATAAACTTTTAAGTTTGCTCTAATTCTGTCTAATACTACAATAGTATCATTAATAGAATATCATAAAATAGTTAATAATGCCGTGATGAAGAATGTATCAATTTGAAATTCTGGTAATATACTTGAAGTAATTATATATAATCCTGATGAGATAAATACATCATGAAATAATGTAATAATAGTGATAGTTGCAAATGATAAAGCGCTTATTCCAGCTACATGTCAATTAAATGCATAAGCGATATATAACGCGATAGAAATTATAGCTACAATTAGTGTTAAAAATGCTGTATTTTTAATATAATCTCAAAAACTTTTTCAAATACTTGTATAATTATCTTCACTAAATTCAGTTCATAATTTCATAGTTAATTCATCTTTATATTGTTTTTTTAGGTCTTCTAAACTAATATCTTTAGTATTTTTTATTTCATCAAATCAAGCTACTACAACAACAGTATTTTCTCAAGCAACTTTATAACTTTGAGTATTATTTATAATTCAATTATTTTTTTTATCAAATTCTTCAGTAAAACTTTTTACCTCTGATTTAAATTTATCTAGATCTAACTCATGAGTATAACTATATTCAATTTTTTCTCAACCAGTCATATCTATTCAAAGATTTAACGGTAAAAATCAAATAGCAAATATAGAAAACAAAAATAAAACTCAAGAAATAATATAAGAAATAAATCTTATTTTTATAGCATTTAATTTCATAATAATTTTTTAAAATCTAAAATTGTCTAATAAAAACGGATAAAATATAAGAAAAAATTTATAAAAATCAATATTTTTTTGATATAAAATTAATTTAAAGCTTTCCAATTTGATAAAAAAGTTTCAAATTCAACTGAATAAGGTTGTTCTCTAGAAGAATCTACCCACATAACTTTTGAAGTAATTTTCATAAACTCTCAGTTTGAATCTGTTGCGATATTAGGATTATAACTCGCTCAAAGTTTATCGCTATCAAAATAAGTAACTATAATTTCTCTTGTAAATGGTGTAAATTTTGTTGTATCAGCTGTTGTTTCTTGCGTATAAAATCACTCTCCATTACTATCAGTAGTAAAAATTTTATAATCATCTCTATAAGTGTCTGTTTTATAATCTCTTAGTTCATTTCATAAAGTTATTTCATCTAATTTCCATTTATAATCAGTGTTATCTTGATAAATTATATAACTCGCTTCTTTAATGTCAGTTGTTGTAGTATTATTTCAAACACAATTTGTATCATAATTCAAAGTATTCCAACAATTTTTATTATCCGTAGAAAGCATTTTCCAATTCGTATCACGAATATTTGTCATGGCTTCTATTCCCTCTCTAGCTATCTGAATTGCTTGTATTTTCATATCAAGATTATTTGACATTTTTTGAGAATTTCAATAAATTGCATACATTCAGGTTACTCAAGAAACAACGATTATCATAATAACCATAACTTCCACAAGAGAACTACCCTTAAAATTCTTTTTCATAAGATTAATTTAAAAATATTTTATTTATTATACATAATATTTTATTTAATCAAGATATTTTCTCTTATTTAAGCCTTGAAAGATATATTTTTTGTCATATAATATACTCTGCAATGCTGAATTAGTTAAAAAATGGGGATTTCAGCATTAAATTTCAAAAAATACCTTAGTCAAAAAAAGCTAAGGGAAGCAAGGGAGGTAATAATGACAGCAGAAACAGCAGAAATAATAACTATTCTTGGAAGATGCGCAATTGTGTGTTTTGCCTTGATTGCAGTAGGAATAGTATTCTTTAAAAAAGACAAAAAGGATAATCAATTGCGTCCTTTTTGCAAAATAAATGGTACCTGCTAATTTTTTCTAAAACTAAGTAAGGAATATCTAATGTCATTGCATTAAAGCCCCGGTACAATTAAGTAACCGGGGCAAACTTTATTTAAATTATTTAATTTTTAATTTAAAAATCTCTCTTCAAACAAGTTGATTATCTCTAATATATAACAAACTTCAGAATTTACTAGCATTAAAACAAGGTGTATCAAGCCTTATAATTTCACAATTTTTTTCTAAAATAGGATATATTTCTTCAAGATAACAATATTTACCTTTTAAATTCCAAAAAGGAAAACTTATTATAATATTTCAATCAAATTTTATCTTCTTTAGATTGCTAAAAAAGTCTTTATAAATTGCTGATAAAATCTTTCTTTGTTTCTCTATTTTTTCAATACTTATTCATCTCTTTGTCATAATTTCTCATAAATATCATTCCGTTACGATATTTATTTTTTTATTTATAAAATCTGATTTATCTATTTCTCCTGCGTTTAATCTCGCTATTTCAAAATTAAAATCCAAATTATACTCGCGTTTTGCTTTTTCTAAATTATCTATTGAAAATTCCACCATATTTATACTTATATCACTTCAATAAGTATTTTTATCTCATCTTAAAACAGCTTCTATTAAAACTGTTCAAAGTCCACAAAAAGGGTCATACACATCTTTATCTCAAGCTAAATTTAACATCATTTGTGATAATTTTGGTGGAAGCATTCAAGTTTGCATATCTCTTTGTTTTTCATAATCTCTTTTTGAATACGCATCTATATCTTGCACAAAAATTGTTTCTCAAAAATAATAATTTCATTCAACTTCTATAAAATTAAAATCACTTTTTGTATCTACTAATTTTTCTTTTATAATATGCGCTGAAGACAAGTTTTTAAAGTCTTTATTTACAAATCTTGAAGAAATTTTTTTCTCTTTTAATGTTTTTTTTGTATCTATTAATAATTCCCTATTTTTTATATTTTTAGAAAAATTATTTATAGCATAAGCGTATTTTTTATTTCCCTTATTTTTTATAATTTCTTCTATATAATCAGCTTTATTGTCTAGTTTATTAAGTTTAAATATTTTAATAGTTCATCATAAAATATTTGCTTTATTTAATATTTCTTCTTCTAGAACTCACTCTATAATTAGTACTTTTTTATCACAATAAAAAACGCTAGCAGTATTGAATACTTCTAGTATTTCTTTAATTGATAATTTAAATTCTCTCCCTAATAAAAATCAAATTTTATTCATTATTTTTTATTTTAAATTTAATTTAGAAATAATATCTTCAGTTACTCATTCTATTGAATTATCAGCATTAACTTCAACTAATTTTCACTCTTGTTCATACATTTTTATAACTGGTAATGTTTCATCAAAGAAAATATTTATTCTTGTTTTTATCGCTTGTTCATCTTGATCATCATCTCTTCTTACTAATACTCAAGTTTCGCAGTTATCACATTTATCTCCTTCATAAACAGATGGGAATACTTTTTTACAGTTATTGCAAGTTCTTCTTCCAAGTAGTCTTGCTTCTACTTTTTCTTTTGGTAAATCTAGAGATAAAACTTTATAATCAAATTTATTAAAAATTTTATCCATAAATTCTTTTTGTACTTTATTTCTAGGAATACCATCAAAAATAACATTATCATCAGGTTTTAAACTTTCTATAAACTCTTTTACAATCTCTTCAATAATCTCTACTCAAACTAACTGCCCAGCATCAATAACTGCTTTAACTTTTTTTCAAATTTCGCTGTTAGCGGCTATATGTTTTCTAAGTTCTCATCCTGTTTCAAAGATTTTAAAACCAAATTTTTCTTCTAAAATTCTTCCTTGAGTCCCTTTTCCAGACCCTTGTACACCTGATAATATTATAAACATAACTTCTTTTTTATAATTTTAAATTTATTTAATTAATCTGAGTAATAAGCCGGATTCTGTATCTCGGTATCAATCTATCCAGGCTTATAGTTACCTATAAGCTCAAGCTCGGTAAGTTTTTATTTAGCGTTTAGAAGACCGTAATCCAAATAAAAACTCCATTCCAATTGCACCCCATAAGGTTTACCAAAATAATTTACATTATCTTCATTAGTAGCGTGAACATCTAATGACTTTTCACCTTTCACTGACAAGTCAGTTAGTATAGTCTCTGTGGCACTAGCTATAGATTAGTCTTAATTTTTATACACTAATCCCGAGGTCGTTATCCTCTATGGTGTCTTCGTGGTGTCCAGACTTTCCTCTCCTAGAATTTCTAGCAGTAGATACCTTCCCAGATTAACTTCATTATTATATGGATTTTTCAGAAAATACAAGAGAAAATATTTCTCAAAATAATTTGCGTAAAAAAATAAATAATATATACTAGAAAAAGTTTAAATATTAAATAATAAATATGACAAAAAATATCGCTGTACTATTTAATGAATGACACAAAGAAATTTTAGATTATATAAAATATTATTATAAATTAAAATGAGTTTTTAAAGAAGAAAATTTAAATCTATATACTGTTTTTACTGATGAATATGACTATAAAACTAAAAAATTTAATGTCTATAATATTTATGAAAATAGTATTGAATTAATAGAAAATTCTGAAGATATAAATTTTGATTTAATATTGCATAGAAATTCTCATGTAGACTATACAGTAAAAGATATTGAAGATAATTATAATTTAATGAATCCTACAAAATTTACAATGCTTGCTAGTTCAAAAATAAATTCAGCAAAGTTTTTACAAAAATATTCACCAATAACTTATCATTTTAGTAAAATAAGAAATAATAAAGATTTATTAGAAGAATTTAAAACTAGTTCTATTGTTATAAAGCCTGAGGACTGACACTGATGAACTTGAGTAGAAAAAATAAAATTGGAAGAATTAAAAAATAACTTTGAAAATATTTATAAAGAAAAAACTAATTATATTGCGCAAGAATTTATAGATATGTCAGACTGAATTAAATGACTAGTAAAATGATTCCATGATTTAAGATATATGATTTTCTGAGATACTATAGATTATCCAGTCCTTAGATATCCTAAAAAATGAGATTTTAGATCAAATTACTGTTCTTGATGAAAAAAATATTTTTTAAAAAAAGAGCAAGTTCCAGAAGAAATTACAAAAAAAGCTCAAGAAATAGCAAATGAATTAATAAAAGAATTTTGAATTATATTTGCTAGTATAGATTTAGCTCAAGATAAAGAAAAATGACTTATTTTAGTAGAAATAAATAGTAGTTGTTGAGTATTAAATATTGATTCAGATTGAGTAGAAAATGTAGATTTACATAAAAGAATTGCAAAATTTGTAAAAGATTTCTCATAAAAAGAGGAGTCTTTATTTATCTATTAAATTTAAAATTTTATTTAAACTTTTTTTATTGTTTAATATTTTATTTTTTATTAACTCTCTATATTTTTCACCAGAAGTTATAAACTCAAAATTAATAAAATAATACTTTTTTTCTAAATAATTTATAAATTTTTCTATATTAAAATCAGAAAAATTATTTATATTTAAAAAATTATATTTAATAAATTCTGTTATAAAACAAGGTAAAACTCTTTTTATTTCTTGTTTTTTTGCTATTTTTTTGATTAATTTTAAATCAGAAAATCATACTCTTCATACAAATAAATCTTCCCAAAAAATTGTTTTTCAAATTTCTTTTTGTAATTTTAAATAACCTCTTGTATAAGAAGTATCCTTGTGTTGAACTCATTTTTCATATAAACTATAATTTCTTTTTCTTCTATATAAAACTGTTACGTTACACATATTTTTATCATATTTTGATAATTTTCAGCAAAATTCTAAAGCTTCGTTAGTCTCTAATAATTCAAACGCTAAAATCCTTAAAAATACTTGCCTTACTCCCCTTTTTGTGATTACATCTTGATTAATCGTGTATTCCATTAAAGTCGCTAGTCATTCCTCTAGAGGTAGTTTATTAGCCCCTTGAATATTTCATAAATTTAAGTGATTAGCATGGAGAGTTAAAATATGTCTTTCAACTTCGTGAACTATTAATTTTGTAAGTTCTCTAAAAGTGAAAGTTTTATATTTTTCAGATTCTGGAAATTCTAAAAAATTAGGTCAATCATAAATATTTCCTCTATCTGGAGATGTTCTTATATCAAATTTATCCTCGATTCAATATATTTTTAAAACTTCTCTAAAAATTTCTAAATATTTTTCTTGAGGGATTTTTTTATTTAAAATTTCTTCTCTTTTTTTATCTTTTTTTTCTATTTTACAATCTTTTTCACAAATATTTTTTAAATTATAATTAGTATTATAATCGTTATTTATAATATTAATAAAATTTTCAAAATATAATTTATCTTCTGTAGAATATTTTTTATAATGTTTCGCTAAAAAATTCACGCATAATTCTATTTCTTCAGGATTATCTTTTATTTGTCATCAAAATAATTGCTCATCTATTTTCTTTACTTTATTTAATGCTTTTTGTTTATCTTCTCAGGATAATATTCTTAAATTTTTATAAATTTTTTCTACTTCAAAAACAAGTCAATATTTCGCCATTAATAGAGTTTTTTTAGTATATTCAAGCGTTCTGATTATAAAATCTAATCTAATATCATCTTTATTTTTTTGTTTAATTTTTTCTTCTTTTATATCTGAGATTAAATTATTTATTTCTTTTATTTTCGAATTTAATTTATCTTTAGTAATCTTAATTATTTCATCTATATTTAAATTATTTTCTCTATTTATTCACGCAAAATCACAAAATAAAGTCTCATTTAATTTTCATCAAGATAAAGTGTCACTATAAACATAAGTGATTTCTTGAATTGAAATAAGAGCCTTATTTTCGTATAATTTTTCGATTTTTTTGAAAATTTTTTGCATATTTTTTATTTTTTACCTAATATTTATATATTTTATAAATTTTTTCTAAAAAATAAAGTTTTTATTAATTCTCTCTGTTTTTTCTGTTATTATATTTATTTATCGCTCTATTAGAAAAATAATCTAAATTAGCTTCTTCTGTAAAAATTTCATCTTCAATAATGTATAAAATATGTCTTACTGCGTCTTTTTGATACCCAGTAAATTCTTGAATTACATTTTTATAATGCTCATCTAAATTTAAAAATGGATATTTTTCTTTTAAATAATCTAAAAAATTCTCGTAATTATTTTTTTGTTCTCAAATTCAATATCTATCACTTTCTACTAATATAAATTTAATTAATTCAGCTAAAAATACTGGTAAAAATGCTTTATTTGTTTCTGTTGAGTTTAGTGAAGTTCAAGTTATATTTTTCATATTTTCTAAATCATTAAAACCAGCTTTTCATAGAAATAAAGCTGCCATATTTTCTGGATTATTTTGATTTTCTTTTACGTATTTTATAGTTTTAAGTAATCATCTAAAATAAACTGTATCTTTATGTTGAGTTCACGGCTCGTTCATTGGATAATTTCTTTTTAATCTATTTTTTCTAGCTTCTCACCATTTTATTCAATCATATTCTCAAAGTTTATTACAAAATTCAAAAGCGTCATCTATATTTAAGACTTCTGCTGCCAAAATTCTTGGAAAATTCGACACTAATTTTATATCCTCAAGTTTTTTTCAAGATAAAACTTCTTCCATAAGTTTTGCGACTCATTCTTCAAGAGGGAGTTTATCACCTCATTCTAACATTCAAATATTATCTTTATTTGCTTTAAAAGTTAACAAATGTCTTTCTATTTCGTGAGCGAGAAGGGATAATACCCATCAAATAGTTTTTTCTTGATATTGCTCTCCTGTATCAAAATCTAATCACGAAAAAGAATCATAAATACTTCATCTTCAACTAGAGGTAGTTATCTTAAAATCATCATTTAATCAATAAATTTCAAAAGCTAATCTAAAAATCTTTAAATATTGTTTTTGAGAAATTTTTGTATCTAAAATATTTTTTATTTTATCTTGTTTTTCAGCTTCTTTTATAGATAATTCACTATTATTAGTGTCAGTATTATTATAAATTTCTTCTAAAGAATAATTAAATCAAGTTGAAATATTAATTTTATTAATAATGTCTTGAAAATATTCTTTATCTTCTTCTGAAAAATCTCAATAAAAATCAGCAATATATTGAACACAAGCTTGTGTTTCTTCTGAATTATCTATAATTCTTCATCAAAATAATTCCCCTTCTAAAAACTCTATTTCTTCTAAAATTTTTTCTCTATTTTCTTCATCTAAAATAGTTATTCAAGATATTTTTTCAGCTTCAAATTCAACTCAAGCAAAAGCTAACAATAAAGTTTTTTTAGTATATTCTAGGCTATTAATATAAAATTCTATTTTTATTTTTTCTGACTCTTCTAAAATATTTTTATCTATAAAATCTTTTAATTTATCTATAAAATAGTCTATTTGTTTTATTTTATTTAGTAAAGCTTTTTTAGTATCTTTAATAATTTCTCACAGGGAAACTCTATTATTTTGAGCTGTTTTTTCTATATCGACTTTATTAAATCAAGCAAAATCTATAAACAAAGTTTCATTAATTTTTCATTTAAATAATTCTTCATAGATATATTCATCTTCTTCTATTTTATTTTTCTTATTATTAGAATTTTCATCTTCACCTTCATCTTTTTTTATTTTAGAAATTCTTCTTTTTTCTGTAATAGTAATATCACTGTATCTATAAGTTACTTCTTGAATAGCTTTTAATGATTTATTATCTAAAAAATTCTGAATTTCTTTTTGTAAGTCTTCAAAATTATTTTTATGTTCTTGTAATTGATTTACCATATTTTTCTTATTTTATTTAATCTACCCTTATTATATCAAATTTTTATTTTTTTGTAAATTTTTTCTATATAAAATATATTAAAAAATAAATATATTAATTATCAAATTGACAATATTCTAGTATTTAAAAATTTTATTATTATACAATATTTACTTATATAAAGTCATTAATAGTATACTCTAAAATATGTATATATAAAAAATAATGATTATACCTTTTTGAAAAACTTTTTATTTTTTTATTTTGACTTTACAAAAAAAAATAATATTGTGTTGACATACTTATACCTTAACTTGTATTAAATATGCTTTTAGAAAGTGTGCCTTGAGCTAATCCAAATTCTTATACTTCTATATTAGATATTTGTGAATCAAATATAAAAGAAAATTTGCTTCAAGCGATAAAAGAAATGGCAGAACTTCGTAAAAACTGAGAACCTATTTCTGCTTTAAGAGAAAAAAGAGAAATGTTACGTAAACAAGTAAAATCTTCTTTGTCTGAATGTAAAGTCTGAGATAGAATAGTCTTTGAAGTTCCTGAAAATTTAAAAGTTGTTGCTAAATTTATTATAACAGAAGCTTTGGCTTCCAGTTATGAATTGGCTTCTTCTATAGTAAGTATTACAACTTATGACTCTAATATAGAATCATCTTGTGGTGAATACAGAGATGTTGATGTTCAAGAATTATATAAACCTGTAGATGGAAAATGAAATGAAGAAATTTCAAATGTTATTTCAGAAAAATCTTTTCTTTTAGTAGATGAAACAATATTAGCTAGGGAAAAAAGTGATAAATTAAGAAGTGCTTTTTCTAAAGCTGTAAAAGATATAAGACAGCCAGAAAATTCTCATGCTATGGCAGCTTAATTATATTTATATTATCTAACTCTAAATTTTATTTTTTAGAGTTTTTTATTTATAATTTTAAAAATTAGTATTTATATTTTAGAGGATTAAATATTTTTAAATATTTTTATTAAAAATAAATTTGCAAAATAAATATTTTTGTATATTATTCTCTCGTATATATTTTCGGTTTATATTTAGATATAATTTAAAAATATTTTTTTATAGTAAATTAAATAGTAATAAAATGATGACATATTCATTAAGTAAAGAAAAAATAAATTCAATAGAAAAAATCAAAGAAGAAGTTATTAATTTAACAAATAAAGATTTGTCAGAAGATAAAATTTTTTATGATAATATTTATTGAGAAAGACAAGTAGATCTATTTGATGATGATTATAATATTGGTTATGAAATAAGTATTCCCAGTATTATTGATTCTATTTATAGTGAAGAAGAATTATGAGATTATATAGATGAAACTATGAAAAAAATAGAAATGGATAGCAGAATTAGAGAGGATTTATGAGAAGATAATTATAGAATTATCTGGATTTTTAAAAATCCTAGTGAAACATTATTTAAATTATTAACAGAGTATGACTTTGAATATGCTGTAATTAATTAATTTTTATATTTTTTAAAAAAGTGTAACATTTTTTGAATTTTTGATTATAATAAGCGAGATAATATACAACCTAATAAATTTTTATGAAAATAAAAAAAAGATTTCTCGCTCTATATTTTATTGCTTTAGTTGGAATATTTCTATCAATCTGACTTTATATTAATGCATTAAAATATAATTCAAACTTTATAAATTTTAGTAAAGATTATTTTAATAATAATATAACTTATGCTCAGCAGTTAGCTAATAATCTAGATAATAATATTTTTTTAGAAAATATAGATAAAATAAAAAATAATCTAAATAAAGCTAAAAATAAACAAGATTTAAAAGAAATAAATAATAATTTAAACTCCTTAATAATTACACTTTTACATAAAACTTATTCAATTCAAGATTATAAAAATTATTTAACAAATATTTATAATTTAGATAGTAATGAAGATTATATATATAGTTTTGATGATGAAAATTGAAATTTTGAAAAAGTAAAAAATAATTTTATTTTAGAATTAGAAAAAGCAAAGAATTATAGTGAAATAGAAAAAAGCAAACAAAAATTTGAAGAATATGTTTTTGATAAAACTTATTCAAAAAATATTATAACAATAAAGTGATTATTAACTGACATTAAAGCTATTTATATAATAGTAGAAAATAATTTAGAAAAAAAAGATAGAAAAAAACTAGATAATAATATTGATTATTTAAATAAGCTATTCTCTGATATTAGTTATGTTAAACAATGAACAAAAGTAGATTTTTTTGAAAAAACTTTATTAATCAATGAATTTTATAGTAAATACGAAGAAGTATCTTCTCAGTTATATTTCTTAGAAAACTTACAAAAAAATTGAGAAACTCCTGATATGATTTTAGACAATCAAATTCAAAATATTAAACAGGAATTAGTAACAAACGCTATAAATATAAAAGATGCCGATGATTATTTACAGCAAGTAAATCTTATAGAATCTCAGATGATTAATATTTCTAATCCTGATGATTATATAGCCTTAAATAATGCGATTGTTTGACTTAGCGAAGATATAAATTTTTTAAATATAGAAGAACCTGATGTAAATAATTTTATTAATTATAAAGATGATAATTACTCAGAAGAATTACAAAATAGCAATTTAGAAAGATTAGATTATTTAATAAAAAAACTAAATAAGGTTCTCTTAAATTGAGAAAATAAAACAGCTAAAATTTATTTAGAAAAAGCAAATAAAACAAAAAATAATTCAAGTGTAAATAATGTATTTGTACAAGAAGAGGAAATAAATCTGTTGGAAAACGAAATCTATAATTCATGAGTTTTTGATGATTTGCTATATTGAGAATACGCAAATATTACTGATTTAATTCTCACAGAAAAAGCGTTTATGGAGGATAATATAGATAATTTATTAGAAAGAATTAATTCATCAAATATAAATTTAGATAATAAAAATTATTTAATAGAAGAAGTAAAAAAAATTAAAGAAAAACTTGAAAATATAGATATTAATAATAAAGAAAATGTAGAATATATTTATGAATTATCTGGGGAATTATTTGAAATAGACAATAAATTTAGTAATATTTTATTTAATAATCATCAAAAATAAATGGGAAAAGCTCTAACTTTGGAGGAGCAAAAAATCATTTTAGAGAAAATAAAAATAGATAAAACTTGTTTTTGAGAAATATATGATGCTTATTTTGATGAAATCTATAGCTATATAGAAAGAAGAGTCGATAATGAAGAAAATGCTTATGATATAGCTGCTAAAACGTTTTATAATGCCTTAAACACTATTGAAAAATTTAAATTTAAGTGAATAAGTATTTCTTCTCGGCTTTATAAAATAGCATCAAATGAAATGAAAAAATATTACAGAAAGTCTAGTTTATTTCCTAAAGTTGATTTAACTCCTTTTGAGGATTTTATCGCTGATGAGGTTACTGCTGACACAGATTTAAAAGAAAAAGAATTTGATAATTTTAATAAAAATAATTATAATCTTTTAAAAAAAGCGTTAGAAAAACTCAAACCAACTCAAAAAGAAACTTTAATTCTTAGATTTTGGGAGAAAAAAAGTATTAAAGAAATCTCTCAAATAACAGGACAAAGTGAATCTAATACAAAAGTGATTTTACATCGTAGTACAAAAAAATTACAAAAAATTTTACCAAATAATATGCTTGATTATGACTAAAAATATCGAAAACATATTCAATCAAACAAACTATAAATCAAAAATAGACAAGCAAAAGAAAAATGAAATCAGACATTTTTTAATGATAGAAGCTGAAAAAATGAATAAAAAATCTAAAAAAATCTGTGTTTTTAAATTTATTTGAGCTACTGGACTTGCTTTTGTTTTTAGTTTATTTTTGTTGAATATAAATTTAATTATTTGAGATTTTTGATGAAATAAAACCGATATAACAAATAAAGTCAATATAGAAAAAATCGCTTACAAAAAGTATTTATGAAACAACAAAAGTATTTCTATATTAAATTCTGATAAAATTGAATCTGAAAAATTACTTTATAAAGTGAGGAAAAGTAAACAAAATTTTCAAAAATTAAATACAATGGCGTTCAATTATCAAAAATAATAATTTTTTAAAAAAGTTTTGACAATAAAAAAATATTTTATATATTAAACAGTAGTTTTTAAAGATTAATTTATTTGAAATGAATATTTTGAATATTACATCTCCTGCAGTTAACTTTTATTTTTACTTCTTTACTAAAACATAGTAGAGGTGTTTAAATAGGTCTTAAAAACTAAATCAAAAAACTTAACCAAACTCCCCTACTAAAAAGTACGGGAGTTTTTATTTAATTTAATTACATAACTATAAAATTATGCATTTATGAAAAGAAATTAGATTATCAAGAATAATCAATCCAGTAAGTAAAAAAACTATTATCGTACCTATGGACCATCATTGAACTTGAATTGTTCCAATTAAATGAATAGAAGATCCTGCTATTTTATCAGAAAAATTAGTAAACGGTTGAGCTGATGCTATTTTAGCTCATACTTGAACACTTAAACATTGATTTGCGAAAACTTGTATCTGAAAATGAGCTGGCTCTATATTACATATGTGCGTAACTAGCTGACTAAGCCCAAAGCCAAATAGAAAAATGATAGTTAATACTTTAAAAACAGCAATTACTATGTGAGTTGATGCTGTTTCTACTCAATTAAATTTATGAGATGAAAACGAAAATGAAATGATACAAGATTTAGCTCTCCTAGCTAATGAATGTAATGAATGGTGAATACCTTTAATCGCTATGGTATATGTTAGGTGACACGATTTAAAAGAGGTTGATTTAGATAATTTAAAGCTGTCAGCTCGTATTGCTAGTGAACTTTGATGTGATATGGTGAAAATTCCTTACATTTGAAATTCTAAAGAAATGGAAGAGATTGTTAATTCTACTCAAATACCTGTTGTAATAGCTTGAGGAAGTAAAATGTCAGATATTGAAACTTTAGAAATGATTTCTGGAGCTATGGAGGCTGGATGTTCTTGACTAAGCGTTTGAAGAAATGTTTTTGCTAGAAAAAATCCTGAAGAATTCTTAAATATCGTTAAAAAAATCGTTCACGAATGATTAAACCTAGAAGAAGCAAAAAAAATGTTATAAATATTAAAAATTAATAAAAATATTATGAAAAAATTATTCTACTTAAAAATAAATAAATTTGATAAAGAAATTATTACAACGGCTATTGAATCTTGAGTTGATGCAATTCTCGCTCCTGATGAAATAAAAGATAAAATAAAACAATTAGCTATTATAAAAGTTATTTCAAAAAATGGAGATTTAAAAATTTGAAAAGATATTGAGATAAAAAAGATAACTAAAAAAGCTGATGAAGATGCGATAGTAAAATTATGATGAAAAATCCCAGTAATAATAGAAAATTTAGACTGGACAATTATTCCTCTTGAAAATCTATTATCTAAAACAACAAATATAATTCAATCAGTAAATAATTCAAAAGAAGCTGATTTAGCGTTAGAAACTATGGAAAAGTGAGCTAGTTGAATTTGTCTTGAAACTACTGATTTAAATGAAATTAAAAAAACAGCTAAAATAATTTGAAAAAACAGTAGTGTAAAAATGAGCTTACAAGAAGCAGAAATAATAGAAACTAAACAAACAACTTTGGCTTCTCGTTGTTGTATAGATACGGCTTCTATGTTAAATCCTGGAGAATGATTATTAGTTTGAGATTGAAGTTCTGGAATGTTTTTAGTTTATAATGAAAATGTTGAGTCGCCATATTGTGATACTAGACCTTTCAGAGTAAATGCTTGATGAGTTCATGCTTACGTTATGTGCCCTGGTAATAAAACAAAATATTTATGAGAAGTAAAAAGTGGAGATGAAGTATTAGTAGTAAATCCAAAATGAGAAACTTCTGTAGCTGTTGTTGGCAGAAATAAGATAGAGAAAAGACCTATGATGCTAGTTAGAGCTAAAGTTTGAGATAAAGAATTTAGCTTAATAATGCAAAATGCTGAAACAATAAGACTTACTGATATAAAATGAAATCCTATCTCGGTTACTAAATTAAAACCAGGAGATAAAGTTCTCGCTCACGTTGAAAATCAGGCTAGACATTTCTGAGTAAAAATAGAAGAAACTATAGAAGAGCAATAATTTAAATTTAATAAATCTATTATGGAGAAAGTTATAATAAATAAATTCGGGGGCGAAATTATGTGAACCCCCGAGTTAAATAAACTGCTGTTAAATCATATAAAAGAGCAGAAAAATTCTGGAAATAAAATTATTGTAGTTTGTTCAGCTTTGACAAAAGTTACTGATACTTTAATAAACTGAGTAGATGAAATTGTCAAATCTAACTCAATTAAAAAAATAGATATTTTATGTGATAATTTATTTGAAATACATATAAATCATATAAAAAAAATATTAAATAATAAAAAAAATATTCTAAAATTAGAAGAAATAATTTCTGGTGAATTAAAGCAGTTAAAAGATAGTTTAAAATTTATTCTAGATTTTTGATATGTTGATTTTGTTACATCTAAAATAATTTCATTTTGAGAAAAATTATCAACTCATATTATAAAATTTTATTTGGAAGAAAACAATATAGAAGCCAAAAGATTTACATGAGAAGAATTAGGAATAATTACTGATAATAATTATGGGGATGCTAATATTAATTATGATTTATCTAAAGAAAAAGTTAAAAAAAATTTGGAAAATAATAAAAATATTGTAAATATTATCGCTTGATTTACTTGAATTGATAATTTTTGAAGAACGACTATTTTATGAAGATGAGGAACTGATACAACAGCTTGTTTTATTTGAAGTGTTCTGAAAGCAGATAAAGTTATTTTATGGAAAAATGTAGAATGAGTTTTAACAAGTGATCCCAGAATAGTAGAAAATACTAACACTATAAAAATCCTTGATTATGATGAAGCTGAAGAGTCTTGAAAAGTTGTATGTAATAAAGCTATCACATACTTAAAAAATCATAACTCGCCTATGGAAGTCGCTTTTATAAAGAATAAAAATATATTTACAAAGGTTTGTAATAAAAAAGATTTATCTAAAAAAGTAAAATTATTATCTTATAAAAAAGATTGTAGTTTATTAAAAATAAAGAGTGAAAGAATGACAAAATCAGGTTTTTTATATAACATTTCTGCTATTTTTGAAGAATTAAATATAAATATGAGTTTTATCAGAAATACTAGAGATACAATGTATATTTCTATTGATAATAATCAGAAAAATTTAGAAAAATTATTTCAAAATCTAGAGAAAATTTGCTCACTTGAAAAAAATAACTGTTCAATGATAAATATTATTTGAAATTTAAATTGGGATTTAGCTATGGAAGTGAATTTACAATTGAAAAAAATTTCAAAAAACTTGCAAATATGAGTTTTTCCTCATGAAAATTGTTCGCGTTTAGAAGCTATTGTTGATAATAATGAGTTAGAAAAAATTTTAAATCACTTCCATCAAATATTTATTAATACATAAAATTATGAAAAAATATAATATCGCTATTGTATGAGCCTCTTGAGCTGTTTGAATAGAAATAATAAATTGTCTAGATAATCTAAAAATTCCAGTAAATAATTTAAAATTATTAGGTTCTAAAAGGTCTGCCTGAAATATTCAACAAACTCCTTTTTGAGATATAAAAATAGAATTATTAGATGAAAATTCTTTTAAAAATATAGATTTTGCATTATTTTCAGCTGGATGAAAAATTAGTGAAAAATTCGCTCCTATCGCTGTAAAATCTTGAGCAAGGGTAATTGACAATTCTTCTCATTTTAGATATGATAAAAATATTCCTCTAATAGTTCCTGAAATAAATTCTGGTGAAATAAAAAACGCTAAAATTATAGCAAATCCAAATTGTACAACCGCTATAGCTTCAGTTGCATTATTCCCTATTTATAAGCATTTTTGAATTAAAAAAATTATTATATCAACCTATCAAGCTACAAGTTGATGATGAGCAAAAGCGATGCAAGAGTTAATTGATTCTACAAAAAGTTATTTAGATTGACAAGAATTTCAAAATAAAGTTTTTTCTCATAATATAGCATTTAATTTAATCCCTCATATTGATAATTTTTGTGAAAATGATTATACTAAAGAAGAAATGAAAGTTACCTGGGAAACTCAAAAAATTTTTTGAGATGAAAATATAAAAATAAGTTGTACAGCCGTGCGTATCCCTACTATTAGAGCGCATAGTGAGAGTGTTACTATAGAAACAGAAAAAGAAATAAATCCTCAAGAAGTAAAAAATTTACTTAAAAAATCCCCTTGAGTAAAGGTTGTTGATAATATTAAAAATAATACTTATCCAATGCCAAAAACAGCAACTTGAAAATATGACATAGAAATATGAAGAATTAGACAAAATTTAGTCTTTTGAAAAAAATGACTTGATTTATTTATAAGTGGTGATCAATTACTAAAATGAGCAGCACTAAATGCAGTACAAATATTAAATGAAATAATAAAAACTCACTTAAATTAGTGAGTTTTTTATTTTTAATGCTGCTTTATTATTTTTCAATCTTCAAAAACTATCGTTCTATCCATATATTTCATAAAATTTATTTCATGAGAAATAGCGATTACTGTTTTATCTTCAAAAATTCTTCTTAGATTTTCCCGTATATTAGCTGAAGTCTTTCTGTCTAAATTCGCTGTTATTTCATCTAAAATTATAATTTTTTTATCCATTGCAAATGCTCTTGCAATATTAATTCTTTGTTTTTCTCAAGCAGATACTTTCGTTCATCTTTCTCATAAAATTTCGTTTTCGTTTCATCATAATCTGTCGTATAATAATTCTTCTAAGTCAGCCATTTTTACTATTTGCTTAAATTTTTTATCGCTTACTTTTTTTCATAACAAAATATTATCTTTAAACGACATATCAAGTAGCTCTACTTCTTGTGATATATAAACAAAATTATCTTCAAAAAACTTCTCTGAAACATCTGTATAATCAGTTTTATTTATCAATATTTTTCAAGTTTTTGGAATAATATTTCTAGAAAGTAAATTTAAAAAAGTAGTTTTTCAGGCTCAACTTGTTCAAATAATTCATATTTTTTCTCAAGAATTTATTTCTAAATTATCAACTTTATGCTCAAATAACCTATCATCTGATTTATAAGAATAATAAGTATTTTCAAAAGTTATGTTATTAAATTTCTTAATATTTTTATCTCAAAATTTATCTGTTTTTTCTTCAAAAACTGTTTTTAATAAATCTAAATCTGCCTTATTTTGAGCTATTCTCCTATAAAGTTTCATATAGTAAGTTAGGAATCTTGTAAAAATTGATTGCATTGATACAAAAATAACTATTATTCATAATGAATCTTGTCAATTTAGTGTTAAGAAAAAATAATATCAGATAGGTACTACAAAAATTAAATATAATAAGAATTCTAAAACAAACCGTTGAAAAGCGTTTAATTTTATAACTTTTTCTATTTTATTTAATAATGTAGATTGCTCTTCTATAAGTGTTTCTTCTGGAAAATTTTTTACATATAATTTTTTTAATGTCTTTATATTACTAAGTAAATCAAAATATGTTTTGTCAAAATTTGCTCATTGTTTTATTGATACTTGTAGATATTTTAATCTGTATTGATAACTTTTCCAAATATAAACTAATAAAATTACCAAAATAATTATCATATATAATAACAAATATCCACTTAAATTAAAGGAATATATAAAAAATAAAAATAATGTTGTCGCATAAGGGATTATTGAATGGAAAATACAAAATAGAAAATCAGCTACTCATCTTGAAATCTTTTTTACAGCCGAAGCATTGTATCAAGTAGAGTTATTCAGATGCCAAACAAACGGCATATTATATAATTTAAAAAAGAAATATTGTTCTATATTTAATCTGATAACATTTTCACATAACATTTCAAAATAATTTCTATAAAACCATCTAGTTGAAAAAGTTAGAGCAGAAAAAGCAGTAAATAACCAAAAAAACTTAGTTGCAACATGATAATTATGTTCTGACAAATAAGTCACAAATTTTGATAAAAAATAAGGAGCGAAAAATAATGCTATTCAATTTGAAATAGAAGCGATAAACATTAAAAAAACTTGTAGTCTATTATTTTTTGAGTTTTCCCACGCTAAATGTAACGCAAATATAAATGATTTTAACATAATTTTATTTTTATTATTTTTCTAAATTTTGCATATCCCATAATTTTTTGAATTCTCAATTTTTATTTAATAATTCAGTAAAATTTCAGGATTCTATTATTCTTCAATTTTCAAAGACGTATATTTTGTCAACATTCCTAATGGTGGCTAATCTATGCGCTATAACTATCATTGTATTATTTTCAAAAGTTTTTTCTATTGTTTGTTGGATTTCTTTTTCATTTATTGAGTCTAATGCGCTCGTCGCTTCGTCAAAAATTATAATTTCTTTTTCACTAGCTAAAGCTCTTGCTATTGCTAACCTTTGTTTTTCTCAACCTGATAATTTTACTCATCTTTCTCAAATTAAAGTGTTTTCCTTGCAAGGCAAATTATTAACTAAATCTGATAAATTTGCCTTTTTGATATATTCTTGTAATTTTTCAGGATTTTTTGCACTTATTAAAATATTATCTTTTATTGAAATATCAAATAATTCTGGCTCTTGCAATACCATTGTCATATGATTTAATAACTCTTGTGTTTTGATATTATTTATATTAATATCTCAAATTTTTATTTCTCAAGAAGTTACTAAATATTGTTTTAAAAGTAGTTTTGCGAGTGTTGACTTCCCTGCTCAAGAAGTTCACACTAAAGCTATTTTCTCTCACACATTTATTTCTAAATTTAAGTTATCAAAAATTTCAGCTTTTTTGTTATACTTAAATCAAATTTTATTAAATTCTATTTTTTGCCAGTTATCATTAAATTTTTGAAGAGGAGCTATATCAAAATTATCTGGTTTTTGTTCTAATAATTTGTAATATCTAACAAATCAAACTTTTACTTCCAAAAAATCAATATAAGATTGAGATACTGCTTCTATCCTATCCCAAGCCGTTTTTCATAACATAAAAATCATTAAAAAACTTCAAATAGTTATATTTCAAGCTATCAAATCAGATAGAGCAACAAGAGAAATAACTGAAAATCATAATAATCAAATCATATTATCTACTGTAAAAATCTTGATATTTAATAATCAAAAATATTTTTCAAAATTTTTTATTCATCTAGTTTCTCAATCTTGAATTCTTCATAAAACTTGTTTTTGTAGGTTAGAAGACTTTATAGTCCTAATACTAGAAATAAATTCATAGTTTTTTCATAAAATATTTTCAAAAAAATTGTTTAGAACTTCATTTGCCTTATTAAGAGGATTTATAAATAATCTAAATCAAGTAAAATAGATAATCATATAGCCAACAAAAAATAGCATATATTTTATATTATCTATGTATAAAAATGAAATTAATAAAGCCAATATACTAGCGAAAAATGGAATAAAAGTCCATGAAAAAATCATAATAATACTATCAAAATTATTTCTTCATTTTATCACTCTTTGAAGCTTGCTTCATGTTCACGCTTTTTCATGCCAATCTAAACTTTGATTCATTAAATGATTTAGTCAAAAAACGGTTAATTCTTGTTTTATTCTACTTCTAAGTAATAATTCAGACTTAAAGACTAGTAATTGAATAAACCCTATTGCCATTAATACAATATAAATTCAAAACAAAAAATACACTTTCTCTGGATTAGTTTGAAACTCTACTCAAGTTATATAATCAGTGATAATTTTTATCATTATTGGCGCACTAATAAGCAAAATACTTCTAATAATTCTGTTTATTATATAAAAAGTCGTACTTATTTTATATTTTCTAATAAAAAAATATAACCATCAAAAAAAACTATTAGGAATTTTTTGTTTATAATATTCTTCTAGATGCGAAATATCTATTTTATTATTTTTTACTCTTTCCATTTTTTAAAATAAAAATTTATTATCTAAAACAGTATATCTAAATATTGCTTTTTTGTCAAAAAATTGATATAAATAATTATTATAAATTAATTTTTATAGTAAAAAAACAAACAACTTACTATTAAAATAAGTTGTTTTATAAAATTATTCTATATTTTTCAGTCTTTTTTCTTTTTGAAATATTTTATAGCTTGATTAAGTCTTCATAATTTAACTTCTTCTCTATTGCATCAAATATATTTACAAAAATATGGAAGTTTTTTAGCCATTTTTTCATGTAATTCTTGAGCGATTTCTCTATAAGATTCATGTCCTTGTGGCGCACTTCTTAGTTCTACAAAATATTGAATTTGTCTAGGATTCCAAGAATACATCGTTCTATACTTGTAAGCGTATGGAACTATATATTGCGCTTGATATGGAAAATCTTTATAAATTTTTTTATAAAAAATATCAGCTTTTTTCATTGCTTTTTGATAAATTTCTTCACATCCTGATTCTATTACTAAAGAAGGGGTTTCATATCAGTGGAAAGTATTAGAGTTTTGTCTAGTAAGAGTTCCCATTCTGTGTCTATGAATATCTCTATATCATCCATAATCCATTAAAGTTTCAAAAGTTATACTTCCAGAATGCTCTACTTCTCTTAAAGTAGGAGTAAATCTATCCTTATCTTTATACGCTATATCCATAATCTTTTCTACAAAATCTGGATTATTTTTTATTTCATCATAAACTTGAGTAAAACTTCAGTTACTGTATTTATAAGCAATAGAAGCGGTAATATAAGCATCATCTAACACTCTATTAGGCTGCATTTCTACTCTATCAGTTACTTCAAAATTTTCCTCTTTTTCAAAAGAAAAATTATTTTTAACAAAATCAAATAATCTATTTTCAATATCTATTAAATTTTCATCTCTTTTAGAATGACATTTTTCTCATAAAAACACTGGAAAAACTGACTCTCTTCATTCATCTAAAAGCATTTGTCATACTTCATTTGCTTCTTTTAAAGGACTTGATAAAAGTCTTGTAATCATATATTCCAAAGTTCTAAGATTCATACTTAATGCCATTGAAGTCGGCATAGAAGGGACTAATAAATATCTACTTGCATCAAAAGATTTTCATTTACAAGCCTTTTTAAACCCTAGTTTAACAACATCTTTATTATCTTCTGGAGTTTCATTCATTAGCTCAGTAAAATAATCCTTATTAGACTCCTCTACATATTTAGAAACTTTTTCAGTACATTCAATATAAGCATTATGTAAATCTTTTAAAGTTTGAGAATATTCTTCAGCATATTTTGAATTAGCAATATCTTTATCAATAAAATTATTATCTAATACATTTGTCCAATCTATATATCTTGTAGATTTCACAATCGGAGAAGTAAGTCTTCTTCAAACTATATCTGAAGCTACTAAATCTGATACTCATTCAATACAAATTCTCGCGTGAGATAATTCTTTTAATGAATTATGACCATAATCTTGTACCCATTTTTGGATAAATTTTCTCGCTTTTTCTTGAATTTTTGAATCTTCTTTTTTTTCTTTATCATTTTTTACTGCAACTAAAATTTCTTCAGCGCTAAAATCGTCATCTTCAATCGCTTTTAGTAATCTTTGTCTGAATCAAATATGTGTCCTGGAGTATGCTCAAGCTAAAGTAGCCCATTGTTCATCAGGAAGTGTATCATAAACATAAAAAATTGGTTTATCAATATTTGATACATAATACGACAAAATATCCTTTATTTGCTCATCAGTAAATTTATCAGATTTATAACTTATCATTATTATAAATTTTAAAAAATAAAATAAATAATTTCACAAAATTGATTATAGTTTTTTTAAATAAAAAGTAAAGAATTTAATTAATATTTTTATAAAAAAATAAAAAAAGAGCCTATTTTTAGACTCTTTATATAACTATTATTTTATTTTACAGAACTTTGTCATAATAGAGAATACTAATAGGTTAGCAAAAATTCATACTATTAATCAATCAAATCAATATGGATTAGATAATGCATAAGTCCAAACTAATACAGCTCCTAATCCAGCAAAACTACTTCATAAAAATATTTTTAAGTTTGATTTATATCCCAATATAGTAGCCGCTAGTGGAACTAATATAATAGGAGCCCAGAAATTATAAGCATAAATTAAGATATCTAATATTTTTTCAATTTTTACAGCGAATAATATTGCTAATGCTCAAGTTATAAAAGTAGAAAGGCGAGCAAATAATAATAATTTTTTCTCTCAGTGGTCTTTTTTAGAAACTGGTTTTAATATATCATTTACGAAAGCTACTGAAGCTGAATTAAGAAAAGAGTCAGCTGATGACATAACTACAGCAATCATTCAAGCAACAACAATTCATTTTAATCAGATTGGTAATACTGTATTTATAGTAAACGGCAGAGCTGTATTTGATGATTCTAAACTTGGATCAATAGCGAAAGCAATTAATCAGATTAATCAAGCTATAATAAAGAAAGGAATAGAGAATATACCACTCCAGAATGTTCATTTTTCTGTTGTTTTAGAGTCTTTTGAGATAAAAAGACGTCTAACATAAGGAGGAACTAGAGTTTCTCAAAGTAAGAAAGTCAAGAATAATGAGATAAACGCTACTAGATTTAATCCACTAAATAAAGAAGAAAAATCAAAATAAGAACTAGGAACTTTAGTTACTAAACTATCCCAACCTCAAACATGCATTAATCAGAATATAAATGTCAAAGGAATTCAAATAGCAAGTGTAATAAATTGAATAACATCAGTTAAAACTACTGATTTCATTCCTCAAACAGTATCATAAATTATCACAATTCATGTTCAGATTAATATTCAATAAAGAGGTTCTATTCATAAAAATATATTAAATATTGCTCAAATTGCTCATACTTGAGCTCATAAAATTCAAGCACACAATAATACTGAAAATATACCTGTTATTATTTTTCAAGTTTTTCAATAGTTTGTTTCCATAATATCTCATACAGATAGAATATTTTTGAAGTTTTTTGTTCTTGGTGCTATAACTTTAGCTACAATTATTTCTTTTAAACTGAATCATAGTAAAGCTACAATAGCTGCAACTCAAGTTAAATAAACTTTTCAAGCGATACCAGTAGTAAAACCTCCTCAAATAAAAGACGCTGAGAGTGTTGCAAAAATTATAAAGGCTCCGAAGTTTCTATTCGCGACAGAATATTCTTTAAAATTTTTCACTCAGCGTCATACATATATACCTAGTCATAAGGTAAATAACAGATATATTATTATTATAATATTGTCTATTGTCCAAAGTCAATTCATAGGCTTAAATTAATAAATAAACTTAACTCACCTTATCTATTTTAGAAAATAAAGCAAATAAATTTTAAAATACTCTAAAATTAACTTGATTTTTATAAATAAAAGTATATATTTAAGAAGTTATTTTTTAAAAGCGAGTAAAAAATATGATTCCAAAATTCAATAAAACAATGCTTCCTATTCTAGAGGCTATTTCTGATTGAAAAGAATATACTTTAAGTGAAGTAGTAGAGAGACTTTATCTAGTTTTTAATGTATCAGATGAAGAAAAAAAAGAAAAAGTTGCTAATTGAACTTTATCTTTTAACAATAAAGTTTGATGGTGAAAATCTTATATTAGGCAAGCTTGATTAATATCTCATCCTAAAAGATGAGTTTTTAAGATTACTAAAGAATGAAAAAATGTTTTATCTGAAAATTTAGATGAAATAACTGTTGATTATCTAAAGAAATATCCTAGTTTTGTGAAGTTTATAACTCCAAATAAAAAACAAAAAATAGATAATAAAGATAATAATAGTAATAATATAGATAATATTGAAAATATCGATGATTTAACTCCAATGGATTTAATAAAACAATGATACGATAATTTAAATAAGGTATTACAAAGTGAATTATTAGAAGAACTAAAAAAAGTTGATCCTTATCGTTTTGAAAAAATTATTTTAGAGTTATTTAAAAAAATGTGATATTGAGATTTTGAAGAAACACCAAAAAGCTGAGATGGTTGAATAGATTGAATTATACATCAAGATCAATTATGAATAGAAAGAATCTATACACAAGCCAAAAGATATACAAAAAACAAAGTATGAGAAAGAGATATAAGAAATTTTATTTGAGCTATGAGTGGAGATGTCAATAAATGAATTTTTGTTACAACTTCAGATTTTGATAAAAAAGCGATTAAGAAGGCTAAGGAAGCTAAACTTCATAAAATCATTTTAATAAATTGAGATGATTTAATTGATTTGATGATAAAATATGATATTTGAGTCCAAGTAAAAAATGTTTATAAAATTAAGAAAGTTGATTCAGATTTTTTCAGTGATAATTAAAAGATAGCTTATTGAAATAATCTTTATTTATTTTTTGACAATAAAAGACGAAGTTTTCTTACAAATTCTTTTCTCATAGAACTGTAAGACTCCGTCTTTATTTTTGATTTCTTATTCTTATTTGCCTTATTATTTGTATTATTATTCTTCATTATTATCGCATTAATTCACATCGATATAATAATCGTGAGCAACAAGACAATACATGCCTTATTGGTATCAATACTCGCAGTCTTCGCTGTCAAACTAACGCCCGCAATAACCGAGAGGTTATTTACAGACATATCCGTCAAGACCTTCTTGAGTAATTTTAGTAAAGCTATCTTCTTCATATTAATTAATTTTATAAAAATAAAAATCTCTATTTCTAGAGATATTTTTGTGATTTATATAAGTAATATTACAAAAACTCTCTAGTGGGGAACTAAAGCGTAAAATTTAGGATGTTTCCTTAAATTTACAGTTTTCATAATATAAAAATTAACCAATATTTAGTATAATTTAATATACTTGTCTATATTTTATTTTTTTAATCTAATTTGTCAAATATTTTTTTATTTTAAAAAATTCTTCATAATTATTTTTACACTTTTTTCAACATTATTATCTATCTCAGCTTGGTTATTTTCTGAAGTTTCTTTTATATATTGAATTAAAGCGTAAAATATTCATTGCATTCAAATTAAAATTAATTCTGTATCTTCTTTAATAAAGAATCATTGTTTTTTCCCTTCTTCAAAAATTTGTGTAAATGCTGTCATTTCAGCTTCAACTTCTTCCCTAGCAATACGAGAAATATGACGAGAATTTGCAAAAGATTTTAAAAAAATAAACTCTTCATAATTATCCAAAAAATACTTTATAGACTCCCTAAAAATAGTTTCAGTTTTCTTTTTTGGATTTAATTTTTGGTCTATTTTACTAAAAACAAAACTAAAATATTTCTTTTTTACACTTGTGTAAATATAATCTAATAAATCATTTTTTGTCTTAAAATGGACAAATAAAGCCCCTGAAGAAAATCCAGCCTCCTTGCAAATCGAAGTAGTAGAAGTGTTTTCAAATCATTTTTGTGAAAATAATTTCAAGGCAGAATTTACTAATTTTTCTTTTGTTGTTAATTTATCTGTCATAGTTTTAAACTTTATAAATATAAAGATGATTTCATTTTTTTATTTCAATTTTTTTATAATATTTTTCACTTTTTATATCAAAACTACTTGTATAAAATAGCGTTCATTTTTTACATTCTTTTTTAATTTTACTCCATATTTTTGGCATCATATAAGGAATCATATAACAATATATCACATCATATTTACTTAAATTTTCTTTTAAAAAATCTTTTTTATAAACGGTATAATTCAAATTGTTTTTCTGTTTATTTTTTATTGCTTTTTGATATGGCAATATAGAATTTTCATAACCATAAACATTTATTTTTGGAAATTTTTCTTCTACTGACGCCATAATTCTTCAATCTCCGCATCAAATATCCACAAAATTATTATCCTCTTTTATCTCTAAATTATCTAGTAAAATTTTTATTTTTTTATCTGGAGTCGGTACAAATGGTACTCAATAAGCAAAAATAAATTGTAATAACGCCTTAATAATAAAATATAATCAAAGTGTTATAAAAACTCAATTTAGAAAAATTATTATGATTAATAAAATTATTTTATCTGACATTTTTTATTGATTATCTTCTATATTAAGCCACCATTTTTCTGTTGGTAATTTATTTTCATCAAATATTTCTCAAATTTGTGGATGAAAAGTTTTTATATTTTTCTTCTTTGCTTCTTTAGTAAATCTTTCAATTGGTTCTGTCCAACTATGAAGTGATAAATCAAATTTTGCCCAATGAATAGGCATTATTTGCTTAGCGTTCAAATCTATTCAAACTTGAACCGATTGCTCAGGCATCATATGAATTTGGCTCCAAGATTCATTATACGCTCAATTTTCTATAAAAACAATATCAAATGGTCCATATTTTTCTCAAATTTTCTTAAACTCATCAAAATAACCAGTATCTCAACTAAAAAAATAACTTTTTTCATCATTTTTTATAGCCCAACTTCACCACAAAGTAGAAGCTCTATTAAGCGGTCATCTTCCTGAGAAATGTTGAGTCGGAGTGAATACAAATTTATTTTCTCAAATAATTATTTCGTCATACCAATCAAATTCTATAACCTTATTTTCATCTATTCACCATTTTTTAAAATGCGCTTTTACTCAAAGTGGAACCAAATATTTCTTTGCTTTTTTATCTATTTCTAAAATAGTTTTATAATCTAAATGGTCATAATGATCATGAGAAATAAGCACAATATCAAGATGTGGTAAAACTTCAGCATTAAAATCATCTTCAGTTTCAAAAGGTTTTCAAAAAACAGGAACCGGAGAAGCTCTTGAAAAAATTGGATCAGTTATAATATTTTGGCTTCCAGTATTAAATAAAACACTAGAATGTCAAAACCAAGTTATATTATTTTCTAGAAAATTTTCTTTATTAAATTCCTTTGAAAGTAATATATTTTTCGGTGTTCTTTCTACTCAATTAGTAAAAAAATATTCTCAAAGTTGCTTAAAACTAAAGTCATCATTAGTTATTGAAACATTATTTATATTTTGAAATTTTCCATTTTTAAAGTTTGGAGAATTTTGGATTTTATCTTCTGTTTTATCTGGATTTCATCAAAAAACGGGATGAAGATTTAAGAAGATTATTCACGAAATTATAAGCGTAAAACTGGATAGTAATAGCATTTTTCACATTAATTTTAAAAATCTAAAAATTTTTTTCATATTTATTATATTTAATAATAAAATTTATCAAGTTATTAACTGACTATATATATTTTTTATTGTTTTATTTTCAAATGTATTTGGAATTATTTTTTCATCTAGCGCAACTCTGACCATAGATTTTGCTAATTCAATATCTTTTATTCATATATTTGGCATAATTTTTAATAAAAATCATCACATAGGAATAAAAATTTTATAAAGTAATCAATTTGGTCTTTTTTTTGTTGTAGGGTGGATATATCAAGGCCTAAAAATATATTTCTTTGGAAAACAAGTTTGCATAAGTAAATTTTCAGCTCTTCATTTTCATTTAGCAAAAAACATTCTACTTTTTTCACTATTATCAGCTCAAGCAGCACTAAATAAAACAAATTTTATATCTGGAGAAGTTTTTTCCAAAGTATCAGTAAGGGCCTTTTGATAATCACAAGTTATTTTCATAAAATCCTCCTTAGAAACCGATGTTTGATAAACTCAAATACAATAAATACAAACATCAATAGCTTGTAACTGAGATTCTAAAGTAGAAAAATCAAGAAAATTATCATGCGCTATCTCTATTAATTTTTTATTTTTTATTCAAGTTTTTCTTCTTCAAATTGAAATAATTTTTCAAACTTGTTTATTACCTAATAATTCTTTTAAAACGTGATTTCAAACCATTCCTGTACTTCAGGTTATTAAAACTGTTTTTTTCATTTTTATAAAATATAATTTAAATTATTTTTTTATTTCTTGCATATTTTTTATTTGTTTCAATAAAACTTTTTTAGGAGTAAAAGGAATTAAATAAAACATAATTTTTTGTCCAAAAGTCAATCATGAAATTATATCCATTTTTCAATCTAACATCGCATTATATCAATCTTCGGCGACACTTCTAACTGATGCAGTTTTATCAAATAAACCTGTCTTATCCATATTAGAAACCTTTGCAAATTTAGTTTCAGTCGCTCAAGGCATCAAATTAGTCACTGACACATTTGTATTAGAAAGCTCTTCACTAAGCGCGTTACTAAAAAATTGTACGTAAGATTTTGTAGCAAAATAGACAGCTTGAAGAGGTCATGGCATAAAACTCGCTGTCGAAGAAACATTTAAAATTTTTCAAGAGTTTCTCTTAACAAAATCTGGTAAAAACAATCTAGTAAGCTCTGTTAAAGCCATAACATTCAACTGAATCATATTTTTATCATCTTGCCAATTTCTTTCATGAAAATATCATTGTCCACCAAATCAAGCATTATTTATCAAATAATCTATCTCGATTTTTTCTCATTTAACTTCATCAAAAATTTCTTGTGGAGCGTTTACATCTGTCAAATCTTTTATTATTAATATAACTTTTATGTTATATTTACTTTCTAAATCTTGCTTTATCTGTTCTAGCTTATCTTTACTTCTAGCTACTAGAATTAAATCTCATCATTTTTCTGCGTGAATCTCAGCTAACTCTTTTCATATTCCTGATGAAGCTCATGTGATTAAAGCTGTATGTTTCATAATTATTGTAATTAAAAATTATTTTACTAAGTAAGTACTCACTTATTATATTTATAATTAATATTTTTGTCAAAACTTTTTTTGAAAATATAATTGATAAATAATTTTTATATGTTAAAATAGGAACAATTTTAATTTTTAAATCTAAAAACATATGAATAACATAAAAAAAATAATTTCTATAATATTATTATTTATATTTAGTACTTCAATAAGTCTTGCATATTCCCCTACTAATCAAGATAATAATATACTAAATAATTTTTATAAAAAAGCTGATAATTTACATAAAAATTCTCCAGAAAAATTAAAAAATATATTAATAATACTAGAAAAAAATAAAAATAATAAACAAAATAATCAGCAAATAAATTATTTAATAAAAAACTCTATAAAATATATTAATTTAAAATTAAATAATAATAAAATTATTAATAGAGAAAATGCTGAAAATAAATATAAATGGGATTTAACAAAAATTTATAAAAATACTCAAGAGGTAGAAAAAGAATTTGAAAAATTAGAAGAAATGATTCCTCAGTTAGCTAGTTATAAATGACAATTAAATAATGAATATAAATTATTAGAGTTTCTAAAATTAAAAGATGAATATATAAAGTATTCTGATAAAATTCAAGCTTATATAATTTTTTCCCAATCAATAAATCCAAATGATAATAATATTGCTCTCTTAAATGAAATAGATAATAATGTTTATTCAAAATATAGCGAAACTATTTGATTTTTTGATGTAGAAATAAAAGAATTTAGTGATGAAAAGATAGATTCGTTAATAAATAATTCAAATTTTTCTGACTATAAAAATATTTTTAAAGATTTAAAAAATAATAAAAAACATATTTTATCACAAGAAGCTGAAGATATTATAAATAAATTTTCTAATAATATTTTGCCGTTTAAAAATATTTATAAAAAATTAATTAATATAGATATAAAATATCCGAAAATTACTGATCCAGATGGAAATGAAATTTTAACTAATTACGCTAATATTTATTCTTCTCGGGAAAATAACAGTCAAGACTTTAGAAAAGAATTTACTGAAAAATTATACAACACTTATAAACAATACGAAAATACACTAGCCGATATTTTTATCTGAGATAAAAGAGAAAAAACTCTTTATGCAAAATTAAGAAATTACACAAGTGTATTAAATAAAAGATACGAGTGATATAATCTACCAGAAGAAGTTTATGATAACTTAGTTAATACAACTAGAGATAATTTGGATATTTTTCATAAATATGTAAAACTAAAAAAAGATTATTTATGATTAAATGAAATTCACTATTATGATATAATAGCTCCCTTAGAAAAAGCTCAAGATAGTTATACTTATGAGCAGGCAAAAAATATAATTATCTCTTCTCTTTATAAATTGTGAGATAAATATATTGAATATCTAAAAATGGCACTAGCAGATAATATGGTTGATGTATATTCATGAGAAAATAAAGATTGATGAGCATTTTCTGGTTATAGTTATTTAGTAAAACCTCATATTTTATTTAATTTTAATAATACTCTTTGAAATTTGAAAGATTTAGCTCATGAAGCTGGACATTCAGTAAACTTTTATAATATTATAAATAATCAACCTGTTACTTATTACTACCCTAGTTTCCCGGTTGAAATCCCATCTATTACGAATGAAATAATTTTACTTAGAGAATTAGCTAATAACACTAAAACAGATAAAGAAAAACTTGCTTATTTGGATAAATATATGGTAACTTTATCAACAAACTATTGGAGAGCTACAATGTACTGAGATTTTGAAAGACAAATTTATGATAAATTATGGAATAGTGAACCTGTTACATTAAATACTTTAAATACAATTTTTGAAGAATTATTTAAAAAATATTATTGACCTGATTTTACTTATGATGATTTTTTAAGTATAGAATGGGCAATAAAAGACCATTTTTTCAGAAGTTATTATACTCATGAATATGCAATTTCAATAGCTGCTGCTAATACTATTTGAACTAATATTTATAATGAAAAACCTTGATTTACAGAGAAATATTTAGACTATTTAAAAACTTGAACAAGCGAACTACCGAATGAATCATTAAAGAAATTATGAATAGACTTAACTAAAAAAGATTATTTAGAAAAAAATCTAAAAACTCAAAAAGAAATTTTATCACAAATGCAAAACATTATAAATAAAATCAATAATAAATAATTTTAAAAACTCACTAATTAAAGTGAGTTTATTTTTTAAAATTTTTATCCTCTTATTTTTAAAAAAAATTAGATTTTTACACCTTTTTATTAAAATATTAATTTCGCTGTAAAAATGAATTTTTAATATATTATTGAAAACACTGAACTATTTCAAAAAATTGATATCATTAATAATATTATTTGCCTTATTTCTTAATTCAATAGACTTTCATATTTTATTTGATATTTCCTTTAAAATATTATCATTAGGGATTCTAATTAACAAATTTCAAAAATCAACATCATTTATTGAAGGAATTGTTGCTCAGGTTTTATATTTAGTAACCTGTTGTAAAAATTCATCTGTTTGTAAGTAATATAATAAATAATTTTTACTAACCTTGAAATTTCTTAACACTCTAAATCAATTAGTACATATACATCAATCATAATTATTATTAACTAAAGCAGTTATATGCTTTTTTGTTCATATAGCATTTCAAGCAACTGATGTTATAATATCTCATTCTTTAATTTGATAGCTTGCTCTACTAGGAAGCTCAGATACATACATTTCAGATGAGTTAATTATTTCTTGTGCAAAAGTATTAACATTTCACAATTCAACATAACAAACTAGTTCGTCTTTATTTCTTAAAATTTCACTTTTAGTCTTTAGTATATCACAAACATCTTTCAATCTTTTATAATTTCACTTTTTAATATTATTTTGAATATCTAAATATTTAGGATTATAAAAATCATAATTAAATTTATCTTCTAATTCATTTCTCGGTAAAAAAAATGTATTATCAGTATTTTTAAGATTATTATATTTTTTAAAAATTTCTGTAATATCTTCATCAACTATTCTATTTCAATCATCATTTAAAATGTAGTTTCAAGAATTATCTTTTAAATAATTAATAGTTCCGTTTTTATTTCATTGATATCAAATTTTAAAAATCTTTGAAAAAAATATATCATTAGAAGCCTTTCATCATTTTTGAAAAAATAATATTGATGTTTTAACTCAAGTTCAATAAGGAATAAAAGTCTCATTTGGTAATTGAGTGATTCATATAATACATCCTTTAGATTTTATAAAATTTCTAACATATCATAAAGTACTATTTTCAAAATATCAATTTGGCAAAACAATTCACATTTTTCATCATTCTTTAAGATAATTTATTGATTTTTCAATAAATAAAACTTCAGGAGCTTGTCATGATAATAATTTATCAGTTTTTAAGTAAGTTCATCATTCTTTAGTCCATTTATAGCCTAATTCATAATTAGATAAAATATTTTGATCATTAACTTTTCATTGAGTTCCAAATGGAGGATTAGTCAAAATAAAATCAAAATAATTATTAAATTTAGAATCGAATTCACCTGATAAAGAATTTCACAATATAATATTTTCTTCATTTCATCACTCTAAAATTAGCCTCATTTTACTCACTTTTAAAACTAATTTATTTATGTCAATTCAATGAACATTATTTAGACTTTTTTTATTTACTCACATATTATTTAATGCAGAAAATAAAAAACCTCAACTTCAAACTGCTAAATCAAGAACTTTATCATTTTTGGTAGGATTTAAAAATCTTACAATAAAATCTACAACCTCTACAGGTGTAAAAAATTGTCATTTTCAAACTTTATGATGTCTATTAAGTATTTTTTGAAAAGCTAACCCCTTTATATCATTATCTATTCTATTAAACTTAATTCAATCAAATTTTTTACATATATTTAATAATATGGGTGGATCTAATTTTATTTTATCATCTTTATCAAAAATATTTTTATAATTAGATTTAATTTGATTGAAATAATTATCCATATCACCTAAAAAATCTTTATTATTAACAGAGAAAATATTTAGTCATTTCTTTTCAGTAAATATTTTTATAAATAAGATTTTAATAAATTCATCTAATATTTGTTCTGGTGATAATCAAGAATTTGCATATATATTATTGTGTATTTCTTCAAATATTTTAAGTATATTTACATTCATTTTTATAAAATTAAAAACTAAATACACAAATGTGTAAAATATTACACTGCAATGTATGTAATTTTTTTAAAATATCAAATTATTTTTTATCTTTTATCTAACTGACTTTCTTCTATTTTTCTTGGAATTGGATTTGTTTTAGCTATGCATTCTTCAATATCTGTATACCAAGGAGGCGAAATTTTTAAATTATCTTTAACTCAAGGTATAATATAATCTATATGATAATTTTGATATAAATGTTCTGGACTTGTAGGTGAATGTGATATAGTATTAGAATTCATAAAAACAAATTTATGTTCTCAAATTCTTTGAAATAAATCTACACACATAATGTTAAAATCTGAAACTAATGGGGCAGCACTAATTATGCCTGTATATAAAGCAGGTCTAGTATTAGGAGCATGGCTAGACAATATTTTAATTGGTCATTCTAAATTTAAATAAGAATCAGTTGTCAATTTCTTTTCATCTAATTGATCAACCCATTTTCTTAAATCGTCTTCATTTTTCCAGTATCATTCTAGAGTAAAGCTTCTTGCTCAAGGAGTTTTTTTGTCCCAATTAAATTTTGGAAATTTTTTTCATTTATTTCTGTTTTCCCATTTTTCTTTTGCCTTTAAGTATGTTCTATACCCTTTTTCATATGTTTTTTCAATATAATCTTTTTCAGGAAAAGCTAAAAATTTTAAATGCTTAAATAATCTAGGTTTAGTATTAATTTTAAATAAATGTTTTTCGGTATTCGTTTTTATTCATTTATTTTCTATAACAAACCATTCATCTTTTTTATTTCATTTTTTACGAATATAAAAGTCTCACCTTGCCTCATTTGATTTAGAATTATATCATCATCCTGGTTTTTCTTTAATTCTATGAATTTCATATCATTTAGATTCAATATAATCTTTAAATAGTAATTCACTCAAAGAACCATGTAAATATCATTCTGCTCAAGGACTCATCTGCAAAACTTCTAAAAATTTATCACTATTAACTCCAAATTTTTTATTAATATATTTTTCTAATACCATATTTTAAATTACCTTTCAATTAATTATAAGATAAATAGATTATATATAATTTAGCTTTAAAACCTAATTATTCTTAAGAAAAATTTCTCTTTTCTCTTATTTTTCATAGTAGCTAGAATTAAAACTCAACATAAAGCACTAACATAGAAGAAAGCTTACCTCTACTGAAACACTTTTTTTTAAAAAAAATAACAAGTTAATTAATTTTTTTTATTTGACAAAAACATTTTTAAAAATATACTAAAAGTTAAGTAACCCTAACTTTTATAAAAATGAGTAAAGAAGATTACTTAAGATTAATGTATAAAATTTGTGAAGAACAAGGTTTAGAAAAACTTAGTGATATGTGAATTAAAAAAGTTGATATAGCCCAAAAAATGAATATTTCTAAACCAAGTGTTACACAAATGATGAATAAATTTGCCAAAGAAGATTTAGTAAAAATAGATTCCTATTCTAAAGTTTTTTTTACTAATAAATGATTAAAATTAGCAAAAAAAATAACATATAACTATAGAATTATTGAAACTTTTTTACAGAAAACGTTAGAATATGATTCTCTAGATAAAATAAGAGAAGAAGCTCATAAATTAGAACATGCTTTTTCTGACGAAGCTATACAGCGATTGGATAATTTTCTATGAAATCCAAAAGTTTGTCCTCATTGAGATAAAATTAATAAAAATATCTCATAAATAAAATAAAAATAAATTTAAATTAATAAAGCTATTTAATTATTAAAATAGTATTTTTAAGTGAGGAAAAAATATTTTATAAATTATAAAAAATATAAAAAAATGAAAAAATTATTAACAAGATTGCAAAAATACATGGGTAAAAGAAAAATGCTTTTACCAGGCTCTCTTTTAAGTTCAGCAATAAGTGCTGTATTATGAATCATGCCATATATTTTTATATGGTTAATTGTAAAACAATTATTAATTTCTGATTTACAATCAACTAAAGAAATAATTGCTTGATATGCTTTATGGGCTTTAATTACATCAATATTAAGTGTTGTATTTTATTTTTTAGCTCTCACATTATCTCACTTAGCTGCTTTCCGCGTAGAAACAAATATACGTAAAGAAACTATGAAAAAAGTTATAAAACTACCTCTTGGATTTTTTGAAAATAATACAAGTGGGAAATTAAGGAAAATTATTGATGATAATGCTGGTATTACTCATTCTTTTCTAGCTCATCAACTTCCTGATTTAGCTGGAACTTTTATTGTGCCTATCACTACTTTATTATTAATATTCATCTTTGACTGGAAATTAGGTATTGTTTGTCTTATTCCTCTTATTATAACTGTTTTTATTATGAGGAATATGATGCTTAAAAAAGGAAAATTTTTTACTCAAAAATATATGACATCTCTAGAAAATATGAATACTGAAGCTGTTGAATATGTACGTGGAATACCTGTTGTAAAAATTTTTCAACAAACTATTTATTCTTTTAAAAGTTTTTATAAAAGTATTATAGATTATAGAGATATGGTCTATAATTACACCCTTTTATGGAAAAAACCTATGTCAACTTATAATACTATAATAAATTCATTTGCATATTTTCTTATTATAGCAGCTATTTTTTTTATAAATAACTCTTGAAATTATATTAATATAATAGTAAATTTAATATTTTTTATCCTTATTACTCCTGTTTTTGCTCAATCAATTATGAGAAGTATGCACTTGAATAATAGTGTTATTCAAGCAAGTGAAGCACTTAATAGAGTTGAAAAACTTACAAAAACAAAAATCTTACCAGTATCACAAAATCCAGAAGAAATTAAAAATAGTAAAATAGAATTTAAAAATGTTTCTTTTAGTTATCCATGAGCAAATAAAAAAGCTATTGATAATATTAATTTTACTATAAAAGAATGACAAACTTTTGCTATAGTTTGACCTTCTTGAAGTGGTAAAACAACAACAGCAAGACTTATCCCTCGTTTTTGGGATACTAATGAATGAGAAATAAAAATTGGTAATACAAATGTAAAAGATATTTCTTCAAAAGAATTAATGAATAATATTTCCTTTGTTTTTCAAAATACAAAACTTTTTAAAACAAGTTTACTTGAAAATATTTGTTATTGAAATCCAAATGCATCAGAAAAAGAAATTAAAAATGCTCTACAATTAGCACAATGTAAAGATATTATTGAAAAAATGCCAGATTGATTAAACACAAAAATATGAACGAAATGAACATATTTATCATGATGAGAAATGCAACGTATTTCTATCGCTAGGGCTATTTTAAAAAATTCTCCTATTGTTGTTTTGGATGAAGCAACTGCTTTCACTGATCCAGAAAACGAACATCTAATACAAAAAGCTTTTGATAAACTTACTAAAAATAAAACAGTCTTAATGATTGCCCATAGACTTACAAGTATAGTTAACGCTGACTGTATTTTAGTTATGAGTGAGTGACAAATCACAGAAAGATGAACACATAAAGAATTAATTGAGAAAAACTGATTATACGCAAAAATGTGGAAAGAATATAAAAAATCTGCTGATTGGACAATTAATTAATCCCCTATTTCAACTATTTATAACCTTTTATTTAATATTACTATAAACTATAATTAATATGATTAATTTTTTAAAAAAAAGATTTGCTCTATCAAAAAAAGGAGCTTATGATTTTATTAAAGGTGTAATATTTACAACCTTACTTAACATTGCCTTAATGTTCCCTGCTATATTTACTTTTCTGTTTTTAGATGATTATCTAAGACCTATTATAGAACAAACAAATAGTGAAGTAAATAGTTTTATGTATTATTTTATTTTAAGTTGCGTACTAATGATAATAACATGGTTAATCGCCATATTTCAATATAGTAGTACTCATGCAAGCGTATATAGCGAAAGTGCTAATCGTCGTGTATCAATTGCTGAAAAATTAAGAAAGCTACCATTATCATTCTTTGGTGAAAAAAACTTATCAGATTTAACAGGGACAATTATGGCTGATAATGCGGAATTAGAAAAAATTTTTTCACATACTGTACCACAATTATTTGCCGCTATTATTTTTTTATGCTTAGCTACAACAGGATTGTTTATAACTAACTGGAAATTGGCTTTAGCTTTACTTTGGGTTGTACCTATTGCAACCCTAGTTGTTATCCTATCAAAAAAACTTCAAATAGAAAAAAATAAAATAATTTATAATGATAAAAGAGAGGTTTCAAGCTATATTCAAGAGGGATTAGAAAATATAGCCGAAATAAAATCATATAATAATGAAGAAAAATATACAAATAATCTAGAAGAAAAACTTGATAAGTATGAGAAAAATTTAACTAAATGAGAACTTACGATTGGAGTTTTACTTAATAGTTCTCAAAGTATTTTAAAATTATGATTAGTTAGTGTAATTTTTGTCTGAGTATATTTATTATCAAAAAATGAAGTAAGTTTATTTACTTATTTAATATTTTTAATATTAGCAACTCGCATTTATAGTCCTATTAGTGATGTTTTAAATAATTTAGCTGCTTTATTTCATTTAGATATTCCAATAAAAAGAATGAATGAAATAAAAAATTTAAAAACTCAAAGTGGTTCTAAAGATTTTAAACCAAAAAACTATGATATAGTTTTTAAAAACGTTAATTTTTCTTATGAAACATGAAAACAAGTTATAAAAAATGTTTCTTTTATTGCAAAACAATGAGAAATAACAGCATTAATAGGTTCTTCTGGTTGAGGTAAAAGTACAGCTACAAAATTAGCTGCTCGTTTCTGGGATATTGATTCTGGTAAAATTACATTATGATGACAAGATATAAGTAAGATAGATCCTGAAACTTTATTAAAAAATTATTCTTTTGTCTTTCAAGATGTAACTCTTTTTAATACTTCTATTAAAGATAACATTCGTATATGAAAACACAATGCAACAGATGAAGAGATAATTAAAGCCGCAAAAATGGCTCAATGTGATGATTTTATAAGAAAAACGCCTAATGGTTATGATACAATAATCGCTGAAAATTGAGATACTCTTTCTGGTTGAGAAAAACAACGTATTTCTATTGCAAGAGCTTTACTTAAAGATGCTCCTATTATACTTTTAGATGAATCAACAGCATCACTAGATGTAGAAAATGAAACAAAAATACAACAAAGTATTTCCGAGCTTATTAAAAATAAAACAGTTTTAATTATCGCCCATAGAATGAGAACAATAGCACATGCCGATAAAATAGTAGTTCTTGAAAACTGAAAAGTTATAGAAACAGGTAATCCTAATGATTTAAGTAAAAATAAAAACAGTGCATTTACTAAAATGTGTAAAATACAAATAAAAGATGTTTAGTAAAATAACTTATTGAAGGTGTAAATAATTAAAATTTGTAAAAAAACAAAAAAAATCTATAATTTAATTATCAAAATATAATTTTTATAAAAATTAATTAATGAAAGTATTGATTATAGAAGATCATCCTTCTATTAGAAATAATATAATAAAACTACTCAAAAAAGAAAATTGTACTGCGCAGTGAGCTATGAACTGAAAAGAAGGCTTACAAAAACTATTAATTTCTTCTTATGATGTTATTATACTTGACGTTAATATGCCAATAATGAATGGGCGTGAGTTTATACAAACTATCAGAAATAAGAATATTGATACTCCTGTTTTAGCATTAACTTCAAACAGTATGTTAGATGATAAAATTGATATGTTTGAGTTATGAGTTGATGATTATCTTACTAAACCTTTTAATTTTTGAGAGCTTTTTGTTAGACTAAAATCTCTTACAAAAAGAAAATGAGTTATAAAATCTAATATAGAAAAAATTTGAAATATTGAAATAAATTATTCTTCAAATAAAATATTTTTAGATAAAAAAGAAGTAGAATTCCAAAATAAACAATATAAAATAATAAAATATTTACTAGATAATAAATGATATCCAAAAACTAAAATTGAAATTATGGAATACGTCTGGTGAGAGCAAGAAGAAAATCTAAATTTTAACACTACAATCCTAGAATCTCATATTTATATTATTAGAAAAAAGTTAGGAAAAAACTTTATAAAAACTATAAAATGAGTGTGATATATTATTGAAAATAACTTAAATAATTAAAAAAGAATAAAATGAAATTAAAAAAAGAAACTAAAATATCCCTGAAAATAACTTTTTTAACTACTGCTGTTATTTTATGAATTTTAGTAGCAAGTGTTTATGCTAGCGGATATTTATTTAAAGCGATATTTATAGATGATTTTATAAAATGAATCGAAAATAAAGAATATTTAGAATGATTTTCTGAGGAAGAAATTTTAGCTTGAAGAGAAGAGGATAAAAAAATAGATATCACAATGCAATGAGCTATTATTGAAGAAGATGAGGAAGATGATATAGATATGCTTTATTTTATTCCAACAATTGATTATTTTGAAAAAAAAGATTGAAAAATTTTAAAATTCTGAAGAACTAATGAATTTAAATCCAATCTAGATTTTTTATTAAATTTAGAAAAATGAAAACATATAACAAAAAAAATAGAATGAAAAGAATATACTTTTTATAATGATAAAAATAGTGATAAAATTTATATTTCACAATTATTTGTATTTGAGGTACAACTTTGATTGTTTTTCCTATGACTTCCTTTTCTTGTAATTTTAGTTATACCCCTTTATTTTGTGTCTAGAAGGGTTGTTAGATTATATTTTAAACCTGTTGAGGAAGCAAATAAAAGACTAAAATATTATAATCATCACTTAGCCCACGAGTTAAAAACTCCCATTACCGCAATGAGTTTAAATTTAGATACTCTCGATATAGAATATGATAAACAAGCTATTATAGATTCTAAAAAAGAACTAAATAATATGTTTAATATTGTAGATAGTTTATTAAAATTATCTGAAAAATCTGTTTGAGATAACTTAGATATTTTCATTTTAAAAGACCTTATAAAACAATATCTAAAAACATTAAATAACGATGAAAAAAAGAAAATTTATCTTGACATTAATGAAAAATCAGAAATAAAAACTGATAGAATTTTATTTTTTAGAATTCTTGAAAACGTTATAAGAAATTGATTTAAATATTCTCTAGATAATAAAATTTATATAAAATCAGAAAATAATGCCATAATTTTTAGCAATAAAATAAAACCTGAATTAGCTCAAAATAATACAAAAAGATTAACAGATTATTTTTATAGATGAAAAAATAGTGAAAATTATGAAGGTTTTTGATTATGATTATCAATAGTTGAAACTATTACAAAACAGCTTTGATATAAGCTTAATATAAAAATAAAAAATGAAGAATTTATCTTAGAAATAAAATTTAATTAAAAAAACATAAAAATTCAACTAGAATTGAACTTGAAAAATAAACTATGCGGTGTAGTTTATTTTTTATTATTAATTTTATGAAGAAAAAAATTATAATTTCATGAGTTATTTTATTATCTTTATGATGATATTTTCTCTTAACAAATGGCAATTCTAATGAAAAAGATATGATATTAGACGAAATGCCAATCCAAACAGTAACAGCTGAAAAAAAATCTTTTGATTCAAACTTAAGTATAATTTGAACAGCAAAAGTTAGAAATGAACAAAGACTTAGATTTAATACAAGCTGAAAAATTACAAAAGTAAATTTTAAATGATGAGATATCGTAAAAAAATGACAAATTATCGCAGAAATAGATTCTACTGAAGCTAATAATGAAGTAGCAAGAGCAAAATTAACTTTAAAAAATTCTCAGACAAAATTAGAAAAATTTAAGGATGATATAAGCGAAACAGGATTAAAAAAATCTCAAATCGATTTAGATAAAATTTCATCTGAAATAAATAAGAAAAAATTGGATATAGATTTATTAAAGCTTACCCAAAATAAAGATTTAAAAGAAGCGCAGTTATCATTAAAAGAAGCTGAAAATAATTATAAAATCTTAGAAAAAGAAGTCGCTAAAAATATAAATAATTATTCTTTAACAGATGAAGATAAAGAAAAGATTCTTAACACAAAAAATATCGAATTAACAAAACAAAAAACTGAGTATAATAATCTAAAAAATAATTTTGAAAATACATTAAATAAAAAAATTAATGATTATTATTCAAAACTTGAACAAAACTATTTAATGATTCAATCAAATATTACAAATACCCAAAAATCTTTTCAAGAAATTAATGGATTATTCGATTCTCAAAGTACATTTTTCTCTAATCAAGAAGAATTTTCTGCTAAAAGACCTGATTTAAAATTACAAGCGAGATGAAGTTTTGAAGAATCTAAAAGAAAACTAGAAGAATTAAAAAAATCGTATAAAAAAATCACATCTAAAAAAGACACTGAAAATATTATAAAAGCGCTAGAAGAAAATAAAAAATTAAATGAAACTTTATTTAAAACTACTGATTTAATAGCAAAAAGTTTTCAAGAAAGTGTTACTTCTGGAAGTTTTAATTTAAGCGAAATAAATAGTTATTCATCAAAATATTCTAGTCAAAGAGATACTTATAAATCAGAAACTAATTCTATTCTTAGTACTATTGATGAGCTAAAAACTTATGATTCTACTGAAAAAATTAAACAAGATTTATTAAATAATTTAGAAGAGAAAAAGAATAATATTAAAGCTGCTGAATTAGATATTAAAAAAATATCTGAAAATCAAAACTTTTTATCACAAACTTCAGGATTTAATACAAATAATGAAAATATAAAATTAGAAAAATCTAGGCTTAATTTAGAGCTTCAAAAACAAAAATTAGAAACACTAAAACAAACTCAAAAAGAAACTTTAAAGCAAGAAGAATTATCTTATGATAAAATGAAACTTGAATATAAGGATGCTGAAAAAAAGACAAAAAAATTAATAAATTTAGATAATAATGAAGAATATACTTATTTAATTAATGAGGTAAAACAAAATAAAATTGCTCTTCAAAATACATTAAAAAGACTTGAAAATTATTCTATAAAAGCTCCATTTGATGGGATTATTACAAATATGGATATAAATGTTTGAGATAGACTTAATGCTGATACTCAAAAGTTTATCTCTATCCAAAATCCAAATTTAATTGAAATAAATATGTATGTAACACAAGCTGATATTGTAAAAATAAATAAATGAATGAAAGCTAGTTTCGTATTTGATTCTTATAAAAATAAAAAATTTGACGGTGTGATAAATAAGATTGAAAATACTCCTACTAATAAAAATTGAGTTGATAAATATAAAGTTCAAACTTATATGAATAAACCAGAATGAATAAAGATTTATTCTTGAATGAGAACAAATGCAACTATCACTATAAATAAAGTTCCAGAATCTATTGTTGTGCCTTATTTAGCTGTTTCAGTTAACGCAAAATGAGAAAAAATCGTAACAGTTATAAAAAAAGGTGGAATAGAAGAACAAAAGGTCGTAAAAACAGGTATTACAGATTGAAAAAATTATCAAATTTTAGAATGATTAAAATGATGAGAAAAAATAATTTTAATTAATTATAATTGACTAGAAGCTAAAAATAATCCAGCAGAAAAAGAAAAGAAAACTGATATATTCTGAGAATGAATGGAAGAATGAGAATTCCAAGATATGGAATGAGAAGACATGTGAGGAGATATGTGATGATTTTAATTATTAACTAGACAAAAAATGTTAGAATTAAAAAATATTAAAAAATCTTACACAATGTGAGAACAAACTTTAGATGTTTTAAAGTGAGTCGATTTAAAAGTTTCAGAAGGTGATTTTCTAGCGATTATGTGACCTAGTTGAAGCTGAAAGTCTACATTAATGAATATTATTTGAATGCTTGATGATAGTGATTCTTGAGAATATTATATTAATAATGAAAGAGTTGATAACGTGAGTGAAGCTAGAAAATGACAAATCAGAAGAGAAAATATTTGATTTATTTTTCAAAATTATTCTTTAATTCCTAGAATAAATGTTTTAGAGCAAGTAAAACTTCCGCTTATTTATCAAGGAATATCAAACAAAAAAGCGACAGATTTAGCTATGAAAGCATTAGAAAAAGTTTGATTAAAATGAAAAGAAAAAAATATGCCGAATGAAATTTCTTGAGGGCAAAAGCAAAGAGTATCAGTTGCTAGAGCTTTGGTAATCTCCCCTACTATGATGCTAGCTGATGAGCCAACTTGAGCGTTAGACACTAAAACTTCTGAAGAAATTATGGATTTATTTGAGCAATTAAATAAAGAATGAAAAACAATTATTGTCATCACTCATGAGCCAGAAGTAGCAGAAAGAACAAAAAAAACAATTATCGTTCGTGATTGAAATATTATTAACTCTTAAAATATGCAAAAAATAATTATATTTATAAAACAGGCTTTTTCATCTATTATTGCGAATAAAATGCGTTCAATTTTATCTACTCTATGAATAATTATTTGAATCAGTTCTTTTGTTATAATGTTATCAGTCTGAGAATGAGCAAAAAATTCGATAATGAAAGATTTTTGAAATAATTCAAAATTAATTACAGTAGATAAAAAATGATGATATACTATCGCGCAAAATATTTTTACACCAGAAGTTATAGAAGAAATTCCAAAAGTTGTACCAATGATAGATAAAGCTTTTCCAAATTACTCGTGATTATCATTAATGGCTAATTATAAAGAAAAAAACGTAGAAACAGGCTTTAGTGTTATAGATAAATGATATTTAAAATACGAAAAAAATGAAATTATAAAATGAAGTTTTTTTACTGATGATGATTATAAAAATAATAATAAAGTTGTTATTTTATGAGATTATGTAGCCAATAAATGAGTAAAATGATGAATAAAATTATGAAAAGAGATAATTATTTGATGAGAAAAATTTTTAGTCTCATGAATTTTAAAAAAGAAAAATTATAACTTTGATTATAATATATTTATACCAAACACAACCGCAGCAAAAGTTTTTAATCAAAGAGAAATATCTTGAATCAAAATTTATACAACAAATGAGAAAAAAATGAAATCTATAAAAAATGCTTTAAATTATTATCTATTTAAAAAATCTGTTGTAGAAAAAGCAAAACAAGTAAATTATAAAATAAAAACTGATGCTGATGCGATAAAGCAAATCAATCAATTTACAGGAAAATTTACAATGTTATTATGATGAATTTGAGCCATCGCACTAGTTGTTTGATGAATTTGAATAATGAACATAATGCTAGTTTCAGTAACAGAAAGAACTAGAGAAATCGGTATCAGAAAAGCAATTTGAGCTACGAACTGAACTATATTATCACAATTTTTAACTGAATCAATAATCTTAACTTTAATTTGAACATTTTTTGCTATATTATTGTCATACTGAGTTACTAGTTTAATAACTTCTTTGGTTCCAAATATGCAAGTTTCAATAAACGCTTCGGTATTATCAATATCAATATCCGTAGCATTTGCTATGTGATTAATATTCGGCCTTATGCCAGCATGGAAAGCAGCTAAATTAAAACCTATTGATGCACTTCATTTTGAATAAAATATTCAAATAACCTTAATTATAAGAAATTATAAATAAAAATAATTCAATAATTCAACTAAAATTGAACTAAACAAATATAATATCTCTATAATATATCTTAAATTTATTAAAAACGATTGTCTTTAATACTTTTAAAATATGTGCTAGTAAACTCGTCACACAAGAAAAACTTCAACATACTACAAATATAGCAACTGTATGGCTTGATAATAACAAAAATGGAAAAATTGATAAAACAAAATTAATTGAAACGATAAAAAAAATAAGCCTAATTTGTATTCTATAGCCTACTTTCAAGATTTTTTATCAAAATATTTGACTTAATTGGAAAATAGAATATCTTATGTATGTACACATATTATATTTTAATCATTATTAAATATTGCTATATGAAAAAAACATTAATAATATCTGGACATCCTAATCTTTCAGAATCATTAGCCAATAAAATCATAATAAATAAGTTTAAAAAAGATGAAAATATTACAATTCATGACTTAGCTGAAAAATACCCAGATTATAAAATAAATGTAGAAGTAGAACAAAAACTACTTCTTAAACACGATATAATCATCTTCCAATATCCTTTTTACTGGTACAATATGACAGGTATATTAAAAAAATGGTTTGATGATGTATTCACTTATTGATTCGCGTATGGCTCAACTGGTGATAAATTGAAATGAAAACATTTTATCGTTTCTACAACGGTATGATGATGGGAACATTCTTACACTCCACTAAGTTTTAACCACTTCCCTATGGCGGAATTATTAAAACCGCTTGAACAAACAGCTTACTTAGCACAAATGAAATGGGAAAAACCTATCGCAACTCATAGTATGGTCTATATTCCATGAGTTTATCATACAAAAAATGAGGTTACTAATAGAGCCCTCGACCACGCTAACGGGTTATTACAAACTATTGAAAATATTAGAAATAAAAAACCAGTTGTAGAAAAATTTGTGAAAAATTGGTTCGCTTGACTTGATATTCTAGAAGAAGATACATTTTTCTTGCCTTATATAAATGATGAATCTAATTTCACAATGTGAGAAGATAATTTCTCTTGAAAAGATTGATTTAAGGCTTGGTATAGTGAAATTCTAAAACTAATTAAACCAAATAATACGCATAATTTATCTAATATAGAAATTAAATCAAAAAATAATATTGATTTTGATATTAGTTTTGAGGTTGAATTAATAGCCAAAACTCTAGATGATAAAGATTTTAATTTAAAAGCAAAAGAAAACTGGGAGATCAGTTTATGAGAAAATGACACACCTATAATAAAATCTTATACCGCTAAATCTTTGTAATTATGAAAAAAAACATTATAATAGTATCTTTACTAATTATCTCATTTGGATGAATATATTATAGCTTTAAAATAAGCAATAATCCAGAATTAAATAAAACTCAAATCACTGAGAGAGCAAATGCTGATAATTCTAATCAAGAAAAAATAGAATTTAAAAAAGATGATTTACATAAAGCCGCTCACACTTGAAATTTAGAAAGAGTAAAATTAATCTTAAAAGCCTGAGTTGATGTAGACGCCAGAGATTCATTCTGATGAACAGCTCTTCACGCAGCAATGTTTCAAGATAATCTCGAGATTATCAAAATATTAATAGAAGCTTGACTAGATATAAACGCTGAGGGGACTTCAAACAAATACACTCCCCTTCATGATGCTGTTTGGGACAATAACCTAGAAGCTGTAAAAATATTAATTGAAGCCTGAGCTAATCAAAGCATAAAAAATAATCTATGACAAACTCCTTATGAAAAAGCAAAAAGCGAAAATAAGACAGAAATAGTAAAATATTTAGATAGTATCAAAAATAATCCAAAAACAGAAAAAGTTAAAAAATATGATGAAACAGCTAAAAATACTTATAGTGAGAATGATGTGAAAAGTTTTGTTTATAAATGGTTCGCTGGATTTGACCATCAAGCCGATATAAATGAATTCAAAAAACATTTAGACGCAGATAAAGTAGAAATGAACTTCCCTGATTTTCCGATTAGAAGTATAGCAGATTTCGAGAAATGGTATGGTTGAGTAAAAGATAGTATCGCTTGGAATACACATAAACTTTCTAACCTGAAAGTAACTTGAAATGAAAAAAACTGATTCGACGTAAGTTTTGACATAAATTGGTTAGCCAAAACATACGATAATGAAGAGTATGATACAAATATCCGCCAAGACTGGAAAATAAAAGTAGACGAAAATAGAAATTTTATAGTTTCTTATCACACTGCAAAAATAATTAAATAATAAATTAATTTTTAATAAAAATATTATGGATAACTATAATAAAACTATAGAATACGAAACTTTAATGAAAGCTTTCCGCAGTCATAAATTCACAAAAAACGATATAAAAAGTTTTGTACATAAAGTATTCTCAATGTATGAAAGAGCGACTTGTGAAAACGAATATTTACCAGCTGAAGCTTTTGATAAAATTGTTGATGAAAATATTTATGTAGACTTTCCTGACTATAAAATTCGCAATAAAAAAGAGTTTATGGAGTGGTATAAATGGATTCACAGTGAGCTAAATTCTGATGACCATGAAATTAAAAAAGTGAATGTCGAATATTTATCAAATTGAAAATATCAAGCGCAGTTTTTTGTGCGTTGGCGTGCGGATTTTAAAGATGGTCGTTATACTGACTTGCTTGTTGAGCAACTTTGGATTATGCGTGAGGAGGAAGATAAAACCTTACCTATTATAGAGCATTATATCGTTGGACTCGCTAATAATATTGACGCAAATACCTTTAAAAATATAAAATAAAATTTAATAAAATATTTTAAAATTTAAAAATTTAATTATGAAAAGTACTAACTTTATTTTGCCATTAGTTTTGGCATGAGTAATAATAATTGCAGGGGCTACTTATATATTTAAAGATTGTAATATGGAAAAAAATAGTGCAGCTAATACTAGCGAAAAAGAGCAAATTATCGCTAACGTTGATAATGTTTGAAGTTATGCGGATTTTCATAACTGGAACTGATTAAAAGACTTATTTGCTGATAACGTTATTCTGGACTATCAGTCGTTTACTGGACAGCCAGCTGAAACTCTTTCGCCAGATGAAATTATTTCAAGATGGGAATGATTTTTGCCAGGATTTGATATAACTCAACATAAAAATTCAAATCATAAAATTACAAAAGATTGAGAAAATTATAAAGTAAAAACTGACGTAAGAGCGATTCATTCTATCAACTGAGTACACGGTTGAACAACTTGGATAGTTGATGGAAGCTATGATTTTGTATTAAATAAAGATTATAAAATCACAGCGATTAAACTAAATTTTGATAAAACAATCTGAAACAATAATTTACCTAATATCGCTTTAGGTAGAGCTAACTTTGATAAAGTTTCAGAGAGTCAAAAAGAAGAATTAGCAAAAATTAATAACAAAAATATTTGGCCTAAACCAGTTAATACAACCTCAAGTGAACAAGAAAATAATCCAAATATAAAAGTTGTGCAAGACTTCTTTATTGCTTATGGAAAAAATGATTTAGATGGCATTAGAAAAGTAATGGCAGCGGACGTAGAATGGTATATCCCTTGAAAACATAAATTATCAGGAACTAAAAAATGAATAGATGAAGTTGTAGGATTCTTTAAACTACTTCAAAAAGCAAAATTTATGGCGCAGCCGATGATACTGGCTGCTAATGATAATTATGTAATTGACGCACATAGAGGGTGGAGCAATACTGGAGAAAATGATATAGATATGAACTGGGCTCTTCTTTATAAAATAGAAGATGGAAAAATAAAGCAAGTTCAAAATTTCTCAGCAGATTCATATTCGGCAGATAAATTCTTTGATAGCGTTTATACTTATGAAGATGCGTGAGAAATTAGAACAGAACTAAAAACTAATAATAAATTAACTAAAAATACTATGGAAACAATAACTTTTGATTCAAATGGAGATAAGTTAGTTTGAAACTTATATTTCCCAGAAAACTATAATAAAACAAAAAAATATCCAGCAATCGTTGTAGTTTGAAGCTGGACAACAGTCAAGGAACAAATGGCCTGAACTTACGCTGATAAATTCTCAAAAGAAGGTTATATAACTTTAGCTTTTGATGCGAGAGGATACTGAGAAAGTGAATGAGAACCTAGATTTTATGAATCACCAGATAAAAAAGTCGAAGATATAAATAACGCCGTTTCTTACTTAAAATCAAGAAATGATGTAGAAAAAATCTGAGCATTCTGAGTATGTGCTGGTTCTGGATATGTACTAGTAGCTTCTAGTGAAAACTCTGATATAGAAGTAGTTTGAACTGCTGCCTCTTGGATTCATGACGGTGAAGCTGTTAAATTATTCTACGGAGGAGAAGAAGGAGTTCAAGAAAAAATTACTGCAGCGCAAAATGCTAAGAAAAAATTCGCAGAAACTTGAGAAATGGATTACATAAAAACTATCTCTACAACTGATACAACTGCAGCTATGTACGGACCATTTGATTATTATTTAAATCCGCAAAGAGGTGGAATCCCTGAATGGAGTGATGATAAATTTGCTGTTGCTTCTTGGGAAGATTGGTTAACTTTTGACCCAAATCCAACTGCTAAAAATTTAAACAAACCTACAATAATGGTTCATTCTGATGGAGCTGTATTATCTGATTACACTAGAAGCTACTTTGAAAATATTACTACTAGTGATAAAAAATTAGTTTGGCTTGATACTGAGCTAGATTCTCCTATGCATCAATTCTATTTCTATGATCAAGATGCTGAAGTAAATAGAAGTATTGAAGAAATTTCTAACTTCTTTAATCAAAGATTAAAATAAAATAATTTAATTAATCATTATAAAAATGTGAAAAAAGTTTTAGTAATAGGTGCTACTGGCCTAATTTGAAAAAATATTGTAAAATTACTAGAAGGAAAATTTGAAATAATTTCAGCTTCTTATAGTAAATGAGATTATAAAGTCGATATCTCTAACCCTGAATCTATAAAGCAATTATTTAAAAAGGTCGGAAATGTAGATTATGTAATATGCACTGCTGGAGTAGCTAATTTTGCCAACTGGGAAGAATCAACTGATAAAGAATGGGACTTCAGTATCAAAAATAAGATGATGGGACAAATAAATATTGCTCGTTATGGTGAAGAATATATCAATAAATGAGGTTCTATCGTATTAACTTCATGATTATTAGCACAAAATCCTATGAAATGAAGTTTTATGGTCACAGTTGTTAATTCTGCAGTAGAAGCTTTCGTTAGAGCGTCCGAAGTTGAAATTTCTGAAGATATAAGAATAAACGCTGTTTCGCCAGGTTGGGTAAAAGAAACTATGGAAGCTATGGGTATGGAATCTTCTTCTTGAATACCTGCTATTGAAGTAGCAAAAATCTATGTCAACCAAATGGAAAACTGAAAATCTTGAAGCATCGCTATTGCATCTAAATAAAATATAAATCTTGACTAAAAAGATTAAATAATTATAAATAGAGTAATATTAAATACTTAAAATTATGACAAAAAAACTTAACGAATATTTTGATTGTTGTTTATTCTTTTCAACAAATTCTTTAGCCAGAAATATAAATAGAATCTCTGAAAATGAATTTTGATTGATTTGATTAAGCTCATCTTATGCTTTCCTTCTTATGCTTGTAAATGAAAGAGGAACTCTTTCAACATGAGAAATTTCAAAGGCTATGAATATGGATTCTTCAACTATAACTCGTTTTATTGATAAACTCATTCTTCAAGGTTTTTTAAATAAAGAAACTGAAGGCAGAAAAACCAAAATAACTCTTACTAAAAAATGAGAAAAAATCCAAACTGATATTCAAAAAGCCTGGATGAGAGTTTTTCAAAAATATAAAGAAGTTTTATGAGAAGAATTGAGTGATGCCCTAACTAAAAACACATCTCTAGCAAATGCTAAATTTACAAATTTAAACTCAAAATAACCCCTTAAAATAAGGGTTATTTTCTATTATTTTTTTCTAGCGGACTTCGTAAAATTCCATTTAAACTTATTATTAAGTAACGAAGAATAATTTTTTATGAACCAAATCATCAAACTATTATAATAATTATTATATCTTAAAAATTTATATCAATAATATTCTAATATCTTTTGTCTTTCTATATCTTATTCTATTCTATAATTCTCAATTATGTTTATTAATATTTTTATTTTCTGTATTAAAATAATATTCAAATTCATCATATTATATTCTATGATAAATAATTTTATGTTATCTCATTTTTTTATACTACAAAAAAGTCTACTCTACAAGAAGGTATATCACAATCATTTATTTGTTTTAAATAATCCTCTATCGGAAATTGTGGATTTAAATCTCAATAAATTCTAACCTAAAATTAAGATTTAGAAATTTCAGGAGTTTTCACAAAAATTTTTTTATAATAAAAAGCTAATATACTGATGGATATCAAAAATTCTGAAATTGGCAATATAGTCCATATATATTCGTTCGGTAGTACCAAAGGAACAAATAATGCAATAGGAATTAATATAATAATTGACCTTAGTGTGTTAACTATCATCGCGTCTTTTATTTTTTCTACAGATTGAAAATATGAAGCTAAAAGTGAATTAAATCCAATAAAAACAAATCCAACCATATATATTAATAATGCCTTTCTTGTCATACTAAACAAAGGAGAACTAATATCTTCTGTCGTAAATAATCCTATAACTTGATCTGAAAAAAAGAAAAGCCCCATACATAGTACTATTGCGATAATTAAACTATTTTTTATCCCTAAAGTTAAAGTATTTTTTATTCTTAATTCTTCACTTTGACCATGATTAAAACTAATTATTGGCTGTATTCATTGAGCAATACCATTTAATGCCATACCAATAAACATCGAAATACTGGCCACAATTGCATAAGCGCTAATCCCCAATGTTCCATAAGCTTGACTAGCTGTAATATTCATTAAAAACATAGAAATAGGCAGAAATATATTTCAAATCATTATAGGAATTGTATTTATAAAAATTTTCTTATATTCTTTAAATTCAAAATTAGGTTTAGATATTCTAAGATTTCCCTTCTTTAAAATAAAATGAAATGATAGAATAATTACTGCTATAACTTGAGATAAACCTGTAGCAATAGCCGCTCCTGTAAGACCCCAATCAAATCCAAAGATAAATAACGCATCTAAAGGAATATTAATTAAACTACTTACTATTATTGCTACCATCGCAAGATTTGGATTACCATCATTTCTAATAATGCTTGATAATGTAGCTTGCATCGTGAAGAAAAAAAGGAAATATAAGATAATTGATAAATACCTTATAACCATATCAAAAGTTTCAGGAGTTGCTCAAAGCAAGGTAGCAATTTGACTAGAAAAAACTAATCCTAAACCAGTAAATACAAGCGAAATAACAGCGTTAATTAATAATATATTTGTAAAAGTATTATTTGCTTTTACATATTTCTTTTTACTTAAATATATTGAAATAATAATTGAAGCTCCGATTGCCAAAGACATAGTTATTGAATTCACTATAACCATAATAGGGATAGTCAAATTTACTGCACCAAGAGCCTCACTACCAACTCCCCTTCCAATAAAAATCGCATCAACTATAAAATAAACTGACATAATAACCATCATCGTCATTGATGGAATCGCGTATTTCCAAAATAAAGACTTTATATCTTTTTCTAATAATTCTTTTGTTTTTTTCATTTTTATATAACTTAAATTGTAATTTTGTTAATATATTTTGAGATAATTTTTACTGCTTTAGTAAATTCCTCTTTTTCTTCAGGAGAAAACGAAGACATTATTGAAGCAAAATACTTATCCCAATCCTCTTTTATTGCTTTTATGGCCTTATTTCCCTTTTCTGTAATTAATAAATGTAATACTCTTTGGTCTGTTTCTGAAGGTTTTTTTATAATATACTTTATCTCAATAAGATGCCTAATTGAACGCGTAAAAGAGCTTTTTTCTAGTGCAACTTCTTTACTAATTTCTGACATCGTCTTATTATCTAAGGAATCCATAATCATAAGAATTTTGGCTTGTGTTTTGTTAATATTAAGATTTAGATGCGAAATATTATGTTCATAAAATAATTTCTTTACAAATTTAGGAAAATCTTTTAATTCTTTCATTTTCTATAAAATTAGTTGTATTTACAACAAATATAATATAAAAATAAAATAATATGTCAAAATATTTTTGTACTTTTTTTCTATTAAATCAACTAATAAGACTTTTAAAAAACTAAACATAAATTTTGCTAAAAAAAAATATTTAGAAAAAGACTTAGAGACCCAAAAATAATTTTTATCTGAAATTAAGAATTTTATAAATAAAATTAAAAAATACTCACTTTAATTAGTGAGTTTTATTTTTTTAGTTACTACTGAGTTAAACTAAGACCTTTTTATAAAAAATAAGTTTGTTTTTCGGTTGGCTTTGTAATCAAACAAAACCTCCTAAAACTTTAATTCGTAAACTTCTTGGTGGACTTTAGCTCATCAGTAAATTTAAAATTATTTATTAAAATAGCTTATATTAAGATAATATTAAGATTATTCTTACAATTTAATCTTTTTAATAAAATCTAAAGTTTCTTGTAATTTGTTTTCATAATCTTTTTCTTCGCTATCAAAAGTACTCATTATAGAATAAACTTTATTTCAATCTTCAAATATTGATAAAATAAGATTATAATTTTCAATAATAATTCTTGTATAATTTTTTCCAGAATTAGTTTTTACTTTCTCTACCTTAATTTTTCAATCTACTGATTTTAATAATCATACAGTATGGTAAGATATTAATTTATTAATTTCTTGTTTATCACTTTCTGAGTCTATATTTTTAGCAATATTTTTTATATTATCACTCATTAAATCTAGAGCGTAATGGTAAGAATAATTTTTTAACGTATTTTTTAAATCTGCAATATGAAGACTAATTCTTTGGTTATCATCTTCATCTAAATTATCACTAACTTTATATAATTTTCCTGAAGAAAATTTTGCGTCAAATCTAAGATTACCAAATTTTATTTCATTATCTCTAAAGTCATCTTGAGCAAAACTTGTATTATTTAAAATTGTTTTATTAAAGCTTTTAGCTGCGTTTAATCCTCTACTTTCAGCATAAGTAATCATCATAACAACACTTGATTCTCAAGCTTTATAATGGACAATTCTATAATCTCCAGACGGTAATTTAATTATACATTCTCTTTGATTGCTAGAAATAGTTTTACAATTTGATTTTAAAATTTTATCATTAGATCCTAATGCGTCGTTAAATTTTTTAATTTTTTCTTTAACTTCTTTTCTTTGTTCATCTGTCGTAGTTTTTACTAGGATTTTTTGAATATTAATTTCACTTTTAAATCCTTTATCAGAAGAATAAGCTATATAATCAGTATATTTACCTTTCTGGAAATCAAATTGACCTTCGCTTAAAATTTTAAATAAATTAGAAATTCTTGTAGCTTTATCATTGTAATCTGTCTTTTTACCATGAATATAATCGTATTCTGTTTTAAGACAATCTATTAATTTACTAAGCATATTTGGGTTAGATTTTGTTTTACTAGCATTGTCTTTAATAAATTTTTCGATTTCATTTATGTTAACCACTTTTTGTCAGTCTATAAGTACTCATAATACTTGTCCTTCATTTTCATCAAATAAAATTCATCCTGAACTTGCTTTATCTACAGAAGAAAGAATTTTATAATTATCCCCTGACTTAGCAGCGTTTAATTCTTTTCTTTTTAAATTTTCATATTCTTTGGAAGTATAAGAATATAATGCTAAATCAGCATCAGATAATTTCCCTGTAAATTTTTTATAATCTGGAGAAATTTTTACTGCCTTATTATCAACATCTTTGTCCATAATTTTTACTAAAGCCAAATCTCAGCTAGTATGTACAACTTTTCAAATAAATTTGCAATGAAGAAGACTATAAAAGTCGCTGCTTTGACAAACATTAATATAATCATAAGTTTTTCCAGATTCATCAGTAACGCTATCTTTACTAGCGACTAATAAGTTTTCTCCAACTAAAAATGCTCAAGAGATTTCTTTTTTAATAAAACTATCATTTTTATCATCGAAATCATAAGTTTTTAACTTAAACACATGGTTTTCATCTCTTAATATTTTTCAAGTATTAATCACATCAAATTTTTTCTCTACTCATTTTTCTACTTCAATTAATAATCATAATCTAATATATTTTAGAACTTGAAGTGTTCAATTCATATTTTCTGATACTTTTTTTCATTTGAATCTTTGTTCAAATAATTTCACTTTTTCAATAATAAATTTTAATTCATCATTATTATATTTCTTAGTTAAAATAGAAATATAGTTATCCCCTGCTTTTACATAAGCTTGATGCATTTCTTTCTTAGTATTAGCGAAATCTTCTTTTAAATCAGCTGCTGCGACATTCATAGAAGTAATAGCTAATATAAAGCTAAGAATTAAGATAATTGTTTTTTTCATAGTCATATTAATTAATTTATAAATAAATAATTTAAAAGTTAAGTTGCACGCATATTATACTTCAATGAGACATATTTGTCAAATAAAAATAATATTTTTCTCACTCAAGACAAAAATATTATAAAAAAGTTTGACTTTGGAACTTTTAATGATACAATATTGTCGCATTTAATTTTATAATGTAATGTTAAGTTGTAATGAAAAAAGATTTTTTTCTAAAAAAAATCTTTATAAGACATAAACCTAGTTTCTATCTTATTTTTACCTTTATAATCATTGAAAACATATTACTAATCCTGACTCCTTTGCTTATGGGAGTGACAGTAAATTGATTAGTTAATAAAGATTTCACATGATTGATTATACTAACTATAGTATATTGAATAAAAATTTTAGTCGATTTTATAAGAAGATTGATAGATACTAGAGTTTATGCAAAAGTTTTTTATGATGAAGCTTTAGACTTACAAGAAAATCAAAATAATAAAGAAAAAACTGACTTTTCACAAACTACCGCTAGACTTTCGATGTTAGAAGAAGTAGTAGACTTTGTAGAAGAAGATTTGACTTTATTATTCAAGACGATTATATCTCTTGTTTGATCTATAATTATGCTTATCGCCTTTAATTTTGTTAATATTTATATTTGTCTAATTTCTTGATTATTAATAGCTCTAATATACGCTATAACTTGAGATGAAATATTAAATTTAAACAAAAAATATAATAATGAACTTGAAAAACAAGTGAATATTATAAAATCTAAAGATAAACCAAAATTCAAATGACATATCCAAAACTTAAACTCGCTTAAGATAAAATTATCTGATAGAGATGCTAAAAACTTCTGAATTATTGAATTTATTGTATTTTTATTTATAATTTGAGTATTATTATTACTAGTAAATTCTGGAAATCCTATTACTCCTTGAGCTATATTAGCAGTGATGACTTATGCATTTAATTTTGCTGACGAAGTATTTATGCTTCCTTATGTTTATCAAAACTATCTTAGAATTTATGAAATTCTTTGAAGAATAAAATCTTAAATATAAAAAAAATAACTTGTAATAAATTAAAATATGGAAACAGTAGTATTTATAATAGTAGACCTAATAATCTTTGCTGGACTAGTATTTGGTTTAAAAGTAGATTGGATAATCGCTTTCTTCGCTTCTACTGTTATTGCTTATGCTTTATGGCATTTATACTATATTCTCATGTGAGAAAAATAATAATTTATAAAAATAAAAATTAAATTATGAAAGTATACTTAATAAAAGCTTCAGCTCCTGGAGATTTCAAAGATTATAAAAAAATGACAGGTGGACCTAGTCAAAATATTCATTCAGCAGCAGCCTGTACTCCAGCTTGAATTGATATTGAAATGACTGATGAGACTATAGACATGAAAGTAAATTTCAAATCTGACGCTGATATTGTAGCGATATTTTTCTCTACTCCTGATGCTGTTCATGGTTATAAAGTAGCTAGTGAGTTTAAAAAATTATGAAAAACTGTTGTAATGTGAGGATTACACGCTAGTTTTATGACATTAGAAGCTCTTAAATATGCTGACAGCGTGATGATTTGAGAAATAGAATGAATTTGGGAAGAACTTATTGAAGATTTTAGTAAATGAGAATTAAAAAAATTATACCAAAGAAAAACTCCAGTAGATTTAGCTACTCTAAAACCATATCCAACCCATATTATTCCTCTTTCTAAATATAACCGGACTTGGAGTGTTGTAGTTTGAAGAGGTTGTAAGTATGCTTGCGCTTATTGTACTGTAACTCCTTTTTTCAAAAAATTAAGATTTCGTCCTATCGATAATATAGTCGAAGAAGTAAAAAATTGCTGAGCTAAATATGTAGAACTACATGCTGATAATCTAATCGCTGACAGAGAATACGCTTTAGAATTACTGAGAAAATTAGCTCCATTAAAGAAAACATTCTTCGGTGAAGCAACTGTTGATATAGCGGAAGATAAGGAAATGCTCGAAGCAATGAAAGCAGCAGGATTCAAATATATCTTAGTAGGACTTGAAACTCCTGATCAAGAAGCATTAAACAAAGTGTGAAAATGATTTTTAAAAGTTGAAAAATTAGAAAAATATATTAAAATAATAAAGAGCTATTGAATAGAAATTGACGCTAGTATATTATTTGGATTCGATGAACATGATAAAACTATCTTTGATAGATCCATAAAATTTGCCAAAAAAATAAAAGTACAATGATACAGATGAGTTGTCGTAACTCCTTACCCTGGGACAAGATTATACGCTCAGTGGGATAAAGAAGGTAGAATAATTACAAAAGATTGGTCAAAATATGACGGAACACAGGTTCCATATAAACCAAAACAAATGACAACTCAAGAATTAAAAGATGGAGTTTATAAATTCAATGCAGCGACTTATTTTTGAAAAAGTATTTTTTAATAAATAAAATATGAGCGAAAAACAATCTAAATCAGAAGAAGAAATAATGCAAGAATTATTAAAAACTCAGTGATGAAATCAAGAAGATAATAAAGAAGAAAAAACGCAGTTAGACCTAGCTATTGAAAGAGAAAAAATAAATACAAATTCTCTTCTAACTTCTTCTACTTGAACATCATTAAACCCAGGAGAAAAAACAGAAAAGTTATGATTTTTTTATAATATTTATGATACATTTTCTAAAAAACCTAGAAGCTGCTTAGCTTTGATTTGAATCTTCCTAGCAATTGCTTTTAGTTGGTATTGGTTCTTTTGAGCTCTCTATATTTATTGGTCAATTAATGACATCAAAAATAAAGCAACATACTTATTAGAACCTATCGAAGAATCTGATTTTCCATGATTATTCTGGGCTATAGTACTGATGTATTTTGTTTTATGAAGTTATGTATTATTACACAGTTTTAGTATAATTTAAAAATAAAATTATGAATAATAGATTACAAAAATTCTTTTTAGGAACTATAATTATATCAATATTTTTTTGGCAAACAGCTTTTACATTAGCGACGTCTTGAACTATTTTATTTAGTTATGTTTTTATAATAATAGCTTGAATACTTGCTTTTTTCTTTTCGTTTTTCTTTTTATCTAAAGACGAAGAACCAAAAATAACAAAATGGAGTTATCTAATTTTATTATTACCTATATTATGGTTTATAGCTTGATATTATGAGTGAATATATCCTGCAAATTTAATGTTAAATAATATAAGTTTTATACTAGAAATATTTATTATAATATTCGGCTTGCCTTTTTTGGTATTTATGAGTATAATCCATAACAGTAATGTAGCAGATAATACAATAAGTAATAATAAAGCTTATTTTTTATCTGTAATTATATCTACAATAATAGGTTGTATATGATTTTTATTTTGAATAAACTCTAAATATTTATTAAAATGTAGCGATTTAGAAATATCTTGATATCTTACACCAAGTTATTGCATTACAGAAGTATCTCCTTCAAAAATAAGTAATATAGATAATCAAAAAGATACTGAAAATAAAATTAAAAATATAAAATCTGAAGAAAATAAAGAAGAAAAAAAATATACAGGAGAAGAAATCGAGCAGTATATAAAATACTACTATAATGAAGATGATTGAAAATATTATTTCCCTAACAAATAAACTATGAATAACACTAAAGAACAAATTATAACAGAAGCATTACAATATTTAAATAAGAATTCTTGAGCTAGTTTTGTTGATATCTGTTCTAATCTTAGCGTATCAAGGGCTACAGCTTATAGATATTTTAAAGACAAAGACCATTTATTATATGAAACTTATGAATATTGTTTAGAAAAAATTTTAGAAATTATTAATAAATATTCTAAATTAGATATAACTAATATCGAAAAATTTGATGGAATATTGACAGATATTGTACCTTTATGAAATGAATTCTGATTTATTTCAGCGATGTATTACGATTATTATGAATCAGAAAATTTTGATAAATATATAAAGGTAGAAAATGCTTTATCAGAGCTTATAGACAAACTAAAAAAACAATGACATATAAGAGATGATTTACCGACAAAATGGATTGTCTATACTGTTTATAATCTTTTACATCAAGGTTGGTTATATATGTATGAATGATATACAGGTTCAAAATTATTACCAGAATTAATAAAAACAACTTTGAATATTTGAATTTATAAGCAAAAATAAACTCCTAAAGTAAGGAGTTTTTCTTTTTTAGATTACTGCTGAACCTTATAAAAAAATATAACTTATAAAATTTACTATTCAAGAAGCTAAGAATAAAGCTAAATACAGAATTATAAATTCAGTTTGGAAAATAATCTTTTTTAAATAAAAAGTTTTAAATTTTAAAAAAACTATAGGAATAAAAATAAAAACATTAAAAAAGCCATTATTATATGAGAAACATCTAAATTATTTATTAATATAAATACTAATAATAAAATAAGTATGAAAATTAAATTTAAATTAATTGAAAAATAATTTTCTTTTTTATAAAAAAATTTATTTAAAATAATTTGCAGTATATAAAAAATAAATAAAAAAATAATACTCATAAAATATACCATGTTTTAATTTTTTAAGGTGTAAAAGTTTTAAATTCTCATTTTTCTCAAAATCAATCCCGGATTAAAAAATTTAAAATAGGGTCTGATTTCTGGCAAGTATAGAATCAATCTCAAACATGAAAATTATCTTTATTTGCTAGTATATATCAAGTTGGAGCTGTTATTTCTACATCTAATTGTTTACTTAATTTTTCAGCTATTGAGTCATCTCATTTTCATGTATAACAAGAAATTAATCTAATTTTGCATTTTTATTCCTATAAAAAGTAATATACAAAGATTTAAAAACAGAAATACATAATCACAAAAAATATGTCTTTAACTATTTTTTTATTTTTAGTGTAATATGCAATATATATTATAAAACTTAGAAAAAAAATCCATCAGATATATACTAAAATCATTAAAATTATAAAATATATACTTCATATTTGAGGTATTATAAAACTAAAAATAGAAATAAATAAGTGAATAATTATTAATGTTAAAATATTTTTTTTCATATTTTATAAATTATTAATAAGCTTTTGGAACAATTGATTCTAAAATTTCTTTTTCCTTCTCAAGTATGCTATCTGTAATATTTTTTTCAGTTTCTATAACTTTATTAATTAAAGACGGGAATTATAAAAAATATAAATATAATAAGATTGATTATTGAAATTATATAAAATCAAAATAATATTTTTAATAAATTCTTATCAATTTTCTGTGGTAAAATAAAGTGTCAAATAAATATAATTATTAAAAAAATCCATCAATAATATATAATAAAAAATAACATTTTCCAAATAATGGAGAAAATTATTTTTGAAAAAAATATTGTTATTGTATCTAAAAAAAAGTAAATAATTATAATTTTTTTTTAATTTTTTCATATTTTTTTAAATTAAATTATTTATTATATTCCTTAAGAAGGTTTTTTCAAATATCTTCTGTTTCTATTTTTTCAGAAAAAGCTTCTCAAATTAATTTAACAAAAACTTTTTCTTTTTCCTTTTTTGTTTTAATTCTTGGTTCTATTTGAGAAAAAATAGCTCAAGCTTTATAATATCTTATATCAAACAATTAATGATAAAAATAATAGTATTATTAGAATAGTAAAATAAATTTTTGGACGAAAAAAACTATGTAATAAAATAAAAGGTCATCAAAAAAATAATACAAAAAATAAATTTCTTAATATTTCTAAATTAGAAAAATATAATATAGGAGAAAAAACTAAAATACTTAATATTACGATATTAATACAAATAAAAAACATTTTTTTTATGCTTTTATTTATCTTTTGTTTTTGAGTCTTTTTCATCTTTCTTTTTCTTATTTTCTAAAAGTTTTTGCCATTTTTTCTTAGCCCTTTCTCAATTCTTTTTTGCTTTTTTTAAAGATTTTATAACCTCTTGTTTTTCATTTTGCTCAATAATTTCTCAATTATCTTGTTTTTTAGCAAATTCATATCATTCCATATAAAATTTAATATCATACATTTCATCATCTAATTTTTCGGTTGTTGTTCATTTTACATAAATTTCTGTCATTAATCAATAGACATTACTTTCATTTTGGTCAATACCTGCATAATATGCATTATATCAAATTAGAAAATTTCATAATTCAGATAAAGGGACTCTATATCATCATAAGTCTACTTTTTTATCAGGTCATACAAAATCAAGAAAATCTTTATTTCTTTTTACATCAAGTAAGGCTCAAGGTGCAGAATTTCTCAAATACCAAGTTCTTGTTGTTAACCAAGGTAACCACCAGCTTTCTCTATATCAAATTAATTCTTCTTTTCATAATTTCATATATTCTCTAAATAATATCCATATATCAAATTTATATTTTCAACCAACTTCCCTCTCCTTCTCTGCTTCTTTCTCACGCCTTTCTTGCTCTTTTTTCTTCTTATTTTTTTCAATTAACTCAGAAATTTTCTCAGTTTTAAGTATATATTTTTCAATACTAAAGTCAAGATTTTCTTCAGTTTTAAACTCCAAATGGCATCTACATCAGTAATGTCAAGGTGGCGAAAAATGTCCACTAATAAAATTATCTTCAAATGGAATAAACTCTTGCATCCCATTATATTCACAAATACTCTCAACTCTACTATCATTTTTTGTAACCCGTTTTTTGTATCATTTTAAATTATTTTCCTCCAAAAAAGCCTGAAAACAAGCCGTTTTATTGTTATGAAAAAGCGTATTTATCATGCAATCGCAATAAATTTTATTCCTCTTAAAATTAATAATATTATTAATTTTTTCTCAAATTATTTCTAAAAAATTGTCCTTATTTTTATGTTTATTAATAATTTTTTCAATATATTTTATTTGATTTTGATAAATATTTTTCGCTATTTCAAGGGAATTATTAGGGGATAATAAATTTTGAATATTATTTTGAAAATTATTTTTTGAAGATAAAAGCTGCATTTTAGGTGTTTTTAAAAATCAATTTTCATCATATTTTCTAATATTTGGCAAAATTTTTTGATTATTTTCAGGAAAAATATTTATTATTTCAGGTAATTTTTCCATTTTTGGTCATCAAAATATCTCATCAATATTTTTATTATTTTCGTTATTATTATCAGAATTTTGAGAATTATTTTGGGTTAAAAAACTTGGAAAATTTTCATCCCAAATTCATAAAACTTTTTTATTAATTCACAAAATATTATTTTTAGATTTTTCAGAATTCTCTGTGATTTTTTCATTATTTACTAAGTTTTTTCAAAGATTAATAATCTCTTCCAAATGCGGATTTAATGCTGAAATAAAATTATTTTCGATATTTTTGTCATAACAATTCTCTTCTCAAAAGTTTATTTTTTGATTAATTTTATTAATATTTTTTGAAGTTAAAATTTTAAATTTTTCTTCAAAATTATTATATATTTTTTCGTTTAACATATAAATTTTAATTTAAAAATAAAGTAATATTGTTTTAAAATATTACTCTAAATAATGGTTTAAAAATAACACAATGTCTTTTAATAACCAAAAATATCTAAGAAAGTATAAAAAACCTATAAAAACATACTCAGGACTTCGTAAAATCCAATTTAAACTTATTATTAAAAAATGAAGAGTAAAATTAGATTTTCAAAAAAGTTATACTATTATTGTACATCCAATTATAAAAATCTTAATACTCTAATTCACTTATATTTTCAAAAACCAAGTCTTTATTATTTTTGTACAGTTCATAAAAATATAACCAATTTTCTTTTTGGTCTAATCATTTAAGGTATTTATAAAAGTTATCTAAATTGATACTATTTTGTTTAGCGTATATAAATAGCATTAAGTTCATAAAGCAATCGTCAGTTTTTTCTAAGTTTTTACTATAATCTATGAAATTATTAAACTTAAATCAACACTGTAATAATATAAAAATTGCCCAAACAATTATATCTGAACGAGAATATTCGATATGTTCATATATTATATGATTAACATTTTCTTCTAAAATATTTTTAATTTCAACTTCATAATCTTTAAATAAAACAATTCATTTTTTATAAAAATCATAATAAGACTTTATGATATATATGAAGAATTAAAAGTTTTTGATATAAATTCCACACTTACAGAAGATAATTTTTGATTAACTTTTTCACTTCCAAATAAAAAAAGTACGAAGAAAAGATTAAAAAAGCTAATATAAATTGAAAAAAACTTATACTAAAAGATGTAGTAAAAACTAATCAAATAAGATACAGATGCGCTACTAAAAACTCTAAATATTATGAGCCAGAGTTACCTTAGCTGATATTGATAACACTATATTACAAGCTCTTAAAAGTTTTAAAGTATGAGAAAAAGAGTTTAAGCAATATATAAAATTTACAAATTCAAGATTAGATGACATTGAAAAACTATCAAAGAAAAAATTGCTTCAAAAAATTTGGAAATTTGAAGGATAAAATCAAAGAAAAATGACTATATAAAGAGGAATATGTGATTTAAAAAAGATAAAGAAGATTTTGATACGAGAATCAGATTTTTGAGAAAAGAAATCGCTGGGCTTGATGAAAATGAAAGGAATGAGATTTTAGAGATTGAAATGTTTATTATTCTGCTTAACAAAGCGAAAAGTTTTTATTTAAAAGCAAATTATGTTCAAAAAAGAAAAATCATAAAAATTCTGGCTTTGAACATAAAAATTGACCACGAAAAAAGGCTTCGCATACAGGTAAAACCCTGACTTGAAACCTTGTTTAATCCTCAATGGTGGAGTTAATGGGATTTGAACCCATGTCCTAGAAGGTCAAACATATATTTCTACTATCATAGTTTATTTTGAATATTAATTATGCTAGAAAAACAAACAAAAACACATAATTAATTTTATTTCTATAAATACTTTATAAGTTAAGAAATAAACAAATAAATTTACAAAGGCTAAGTTTAATAAGTCATCAGTCGAGTTAGCTCCCTACTTAATAACTTGTGAAGCAGTCAACCGACATCATGCATCTAGCAAGGCTTCATTTTTACACTAAATTGCTACTTAGGCGGCAACAGCGAAAGAATTAGCTTTAAAAGCAGCTAAACCTTTATGTAATCTATTTTTAGCAGTTATGCTTGTCTATTATTGATTGAGGAGGTTATAGACGCCCCCCTGATAGCATATATCCCTGACGGTTCTCCTAGTAGAAACCAAGATTAACCCCAGTGGAGAGAGTATACTTATTTTTTTTGTGATTGCAAGAATGTTTGATGAAATTTTGTTATAATTAATTTAGGAATAATAAATCACATTATAACTAAAACTATTGCAAGAATATCTCAAATTTGATAATTTTTATTTAATGTATCTAAAATTAAAAAATATAAAATTAGATATCAAAGATACAATGAAATAAATTTTAATAGATTACTTTTTATTTTTTTAGGAATTGGTGCTTCCTTTTTATCTTCTTTCATTTCAAAATATTCATCAAAAGGCATTCAAAAAACTTTTTTATCATAGTCTTTTCTTTTTTCAAGTAATTGACTATTATAATCATAATAAATATTTAATAATACATATATTTCTCATAATTTATCGATAACCTCTTTTCAAAAGCGTTGAGTATTTTTTCAATCATTTTCTATTATTGAATTAGGAGTAATTTTATCCCATTCCAACCTAGATTTCACACAATTAAGTTGAACAATATTAAACAAATATTGTTTCTCAACAATTTTATAATATGTTTCAAATATATCTTTAGCTTCTTTATTTTCAATAAGTTTTATCGATTCTTCTAATTCATACAAAGATTCTCATCATTCTATTATTCTTTCAAAAAACTCTTTATTTAAAATATCTTCCATTCATTCTATAATTTTAATAAGTTTTTCTGAATTTTCTAAAGCATTTTTATTAGAAGTTTCAGGATTAGTTATTAAACTTTCTATATATTTAATAGCTTCATTATTTCAATATTCTTCAAAAAATACCCTTACAAAAGCACTTAACTGAGCATTACAGTAATTAATATTTCAACATAATTCTTTAAAATCAATACTACTTTCTTCATAAATTTTAAATCATTCTGTTTGTAACCAATTAATAAATCAATCTCATTCATGTCTTTTAAGCTCTTCTCAATATTTCTCATTTAAAAAGTTTAATACTTTTTGTAATGATAATTGATTTCTCATTTCCTCTAAGTTTTTAATAATTTCATCATTTTCAGCATTTAAGATTTGACCAATTTTATCAAAATATTCATTATAAATTTTCATTTTTTTTCTTAATCTACAAAAATTATAAATTTCTAATAATTCTCTAGCTGTTTTTTCTTCTTTTCATAAATAAAAAAATGCTATTTTTTCTTTATTCGTTAATTTCTTATCTATAATTGATATTTCTTCTTTTTTATTATCTTTTTTACTATATAAACTTTCCCAACAATGTTTACATTTAACAGCTTCATCTTGAATTTCTTCAGCACAAAAAGGACATTTTTTCATAAATTTAAAATTATTTATATAAATTTATCTCAGTATATACTAATTATTATTTTTGCAAATTTATTTATACTCAAAATCTGTAATTTGATTTTGTAAAAACACCTCTTCTTGTCAATTTTTTAACTCAAAATTATAAGCTTTTATTCAAGGCTGTTTATAAAATTTATAATCATAATTTTTACACTCAATATTCGGCAATGTATACTCAAAATTAATAGAATTTTTTCATCAAACAGGCGTCTTTAAATAAAAATCCACTTGCGTATGATTCCCTATTTTCTTTGTATTATATTCTCATTTAACTATCGCATTTTTCGGTAATATAACCCTTATATAATCATAATTTTGTCCTTTTCATTGAATCTGTAATAACTCTTCAGTTTTATTATTCGGAATATCTAATTTATAAAATAAATTTTTAAATTTTAACTCATCATTAATAGAAAAGTTATGTTTATGAATTATTTCTAAATTTGTATTCACACTACAATCTGGCCTTTGTTTAACCGTTTTTTTATAAGTCCTTTTAATATATCTATCTGATTTATTTCCCGAAATCGAAGTATTTACAATATAATTATAGTCAAGCGCATTATAATTTATATTTCAATTTATTTTTAATTCATAAGCTAAACTATTGGCTTTATTATCAAAAGAATAAAAGACTAGTTCTCTATTTTTAATTAATTCTCAAACAATTTTTATATACTCAAAATAACTTCATTTTTCTTTTAATTTTTTAGTAAAAATATCCATGAAATCAAATAAAACTTGTTTTGGAGTGCCAAGTGTTCAAGTTTTTGATAATTTAGATTCAACTAATAAACTCATAGCACTAGAAAAATTTTCACTATTTAATCTTACGCTTAAATTAGGTATTTTTACATCTCAGATTTCATCTAAAAATTTATTTATACTGTTTAAATTTAAATAAATTATTCAGTCAATATTTTTATTTAATTTATCAAAATGAGATTTTATTTTTTCACTTGATTCTTTAAAATTTACATAGTAATTCGCATCTCTTAGACCAAAAGTGTCACTTATTTTATCAATTCATTTTGGAGCTTTTTCAGTAAATGGTTTTAAATTCCATTCGTAAGCATAAACATCTTTCCTTTCAAAATTTGTAATTTTTCCTTTAAATATGGTAATAATTCACATACTTCACATAAATCATCCAGTCGGTCTAATTTCATCACTATTTTGAAAAACTACTAAATAATTCTTCGCTTTATTATCTCATAAAATATCCAAAAATACTTCGTAATTATCAAAAATTTTACTAGAAAAATTAGATAAAATTTCTAACTGACTATAAGCCGTATAAAATTTATTTTTTAAATTTTCAGGTAATTTAATTTTTCAAGTTTTTATTATATTTTTTACTTTATTAAAAGCATTAAAAGATGATTTCAAATTAGAGGCAATATAATCTACATCACTTTTAGAATTATGTAAAATTTGCGTATAATAGATGTTTTCAATTCATTTTTTTTCTATTAATTTTTGTGTTCACTCAAATAATTCAAATCCCCTAGAAATACTATTAGTAAGCCTTTTTGCTCAAGAATTTATATCACTTACAAGGGCATATTGCTTATTCTGAAAAATCGGATTATTAAACATTAAATCAAGCGGAAAAAGCATTATCGAAGATATAGCAAAATCACTTTTCGCCTCATTTATCGTATTTCTAACCTCTTTGTAATCGTGAATATTTGAAATGCTTGATAATTTTTCAAAACCAGTTTTTAAATTATTTTCCAAAATATTTTTATAAAAAATACCAAAAATAAATACAAAAATTATACTAATAACTATAATTAAAATATTTTTTATTTTACTATTTTGAATAGAAATTTTCTTTTGTGAATTTATATTTTTAATTTTATTTTTAAAAGAATTTTTCACATAATTAAATAATCAAATTTTCGCTTTAGTAATATCAAAACTTAAATTTTCATTGTCTATATTTTTTACTGTATTATAGTTCTCTATATCACTAAAATCATCTGTAAAACTATCTTCCTTTGGATTATATTCTCTTAATTTTATATCATTATTTTTGAAGTTTTTTTCCAAAAAATTTTGTTTTTTTAAGTTATCAAAACCTATTGTTTTAGAATCTTTTTTCTTTAATTTTAGTTTTTTATTTTTATACAAATTTAAAGAACCTAATCACAAATCTATTTCATTTGTATTAGGTGTATTTTCCTCTAATTCATCAAGCGTAATGTCTGTTTCAGATAACTCAGATAAATTGATTTCTTCTTCCAAATCCTCTCTAATATCCTCAATTGGAACATATTTTTCCTCTTCAACTTCTTCATCTTCAAGATTTTCATTAAAATCTGATTGTTCAACCTCCCAATCTAAATTATCTTCATTAAAATCATAATTTTTAGGCATAATATAGCGATAATTTTTAAAGCCCTACCCTTTCTCTAATTTGATTTACTTCGTATAAAATATCCTTATTTTTTTTCATTAATGATTCTAATTTATTGCAAGAATATAATACTGAAGCGTGATTTCTTCCTGAAAATATATTTCAAATTCTTTCGTATGTATAGCTCATTTTTGTCTTTAATAAATACATAGCTACTTGTCTAGGTATCATAAATTCTTTCTTTCTATTTCCTCATAAAATTCATTCTTTTTCAATTCAAAAATGCTCACTGACAGCATCAAGTAAATCTTCATACGATTTAATTTTAGGTGCTCTCATTTTTCCATATCAAAGTAAATCATCAGTATATGATAATTTTTTCAATTTTTTAGCTACTTTTTCAAGAGTTGGAACAGCTCAATCTAATTCATATTCAACGATAAGTTGATTCAAAATTCATTCTAATTCTCTGACATTTTCTGTTACATTTGCCGCTATAAATTCAGCTACATCTTGTGATAACATAAATTCTCTACTTCTTGCTTTTTCTTGCAAAATTGCAAGTCTAGTTTCAAAATCAGGTTTACCAATATCAATAGTAATTCCCCATTCAAAACGACTTCTAAGACGAGGTTCAAGCTCTGTTAATTCCTTTGGTGGTCTATCTCAAGATAAAATAATTTGTCTATCAGTATCGTATAAAATATTAAAAATATTGTATAATTCATTTTGAGTTTGCTTTTTATTTTCCAAAAATTGAACATCATCAATAATCAAAACATCAGCTCATTTAAATTTAGCTCTAAGTTTATCAATAGTTCTATTTTTTACACAACTTACGTATTCATTTAAAAATTTGTCAGCAGTCGTATATAAAACCTTTTTATCTTTAAATTTTTTAGTGATTTCATTTCAAGTTCATTGAAGTAAATGTGTTTTTCAAAGTCAAACATCTCCATAAACATAAACAGGATTATAAGCCTTTCAAGGCGCTTTAGAAATAGCAGTACAAGCACTATATGCTAATTGATTATCAGATCATACTATAAAATTTTGAAGAGTATATCTGCTTTTTGTAGCCTTTTTTTGATTCCCTACTGAATATTTTGTTTCTAAAATAGAAGCTTTATTTTCTTGTTTTTTAGTTTTCTTTTTAGCTTTTGTTAATTCTTTATAAAAAGCTAAACAGTCCACAACTTGGCTATTACTAGGGTTTTCTATATTATCATCTACATCAAAAATAACTTCTTCAAGTAAAGGAAATTCTATTTTTGTTGCTTCAAAAATTTCATCATAAAATTTAGCAGTTAAATTCCCTTTCATAAAATCAGAAATTACACCAAAAACAACTCTAGTTTGAGTAGTTTCAAGTATTGTCATTTTTTTAAAATAAACAAGAAAATCTTGTTTTTTAATATTTTGCGTAATTTCTTTTAAAATATTTCTAAGATGATAAAAATTCTTCATACTTTTATTCCCTATTAAAATCTAATTTCATAACACCTATATTATCCTTTTTTTATAAAAGTCAATTTTATATTTTTTCTTGACAGATTTATTGTATAATTTATTTATACGTTTTTTATTTTTTAGCTTTATTAAGCTATTTTTATTTTTTCTTAACTATAAAAGATTTTAACAATTTTAAGTAAAAAATCAACTTTATTTTTTATATCTTTTTCAAAGAAATAAATTTTTTGAACAATAATTTTATTCACAATTATGAACTAAACTATTACAAAAAATCATAGACAATAATGTTATGTTTTGATTAAATCAATCCTCATCTTCTTTTCAAAAAACATTTTCAAATTCTACTTTACTAATTTTTTTTCAAGAATTAAAATCCAAAAAATTTTTGTTATGAATATTGTTTTGCAATAAAATTAACTGAGAAGTTAAGGCAATTAAGGCTTCTTTATAATCAACTCTATCTAGTTTTTTAAATTCTTCTACACTTTCTTCAGTAGACAAAAAGTTAGGATTTTTCTTATTCCATTCAAAATTTTCTAAAATATTAAAGTATAATTTATCTTTTAATAAATATTTATGATTTATATCTTGAAATTCATATTCTACTAAAATTTCTTCTAATACTGAATCCAATAAATCTTTATTTAAATTAATCTCATTTTTCATAATTTTATATTTAATTTTTAAAACTATTTAAGTATACTACAATTTTATAAAAAATACAATAAAAAAACTACTCTAATATAAGTAGTTTTAAAATATTATTTCTTTATGTCTGCTCTCAAAATTGAAAATTCTCAAGGATTCTTTTTTAATTTAATATAAACATCAACTCATCAGCCATGAGCGACATCTGTAACTATTTTTTCTTCTCATTTATATTTAATAATATCTCATACTGTTTCTGTCCAAGTTTCATCAGGAGTAATTATTTCTAATATATCTCACTTTTCAAATCTATTTTTTACTACTATTCTAGCAAGTCAAGTTTTTTCATCATAAGAAACAACTTTTCACATAAATTTTTTCGTTTGGAATCATCCGTTTTTCTCATAATATTGAGCATTATCTTTTAAATCTCATACAAAAAATCCTGGAATATATCCTCTATTAGCTACTGAAAATAATTCACTCATTAATTCTTCCATAGGCAATTCTTTACCTTGTGAAGCCAAATCTATTGCTTTTCTATAAGCTCTAGCGACTGTCGCTACATAATTTATAGTCTTATTTCTTCATTCAACTTTAAAAGAAATGATTCAAGCATCGATTATTTCTTTCATATAAGCAATCGCACACATATCTCTTGAATTCATAATATGTGTTCCATACTCATCTTCATCAATTGGTAAAAATTCTCCAGGACGCTCTTGTTCTTCTAAGTAATAATAATCTTTTAATGGTTTATAACCGCCATATTCTCATCTTTCTCAGATATTATTTTCTACTTTTATTGGATTTTTATTTTCTTCTCTTAAAACTTTGTATTGCCATCTACAAGACTGCGCGCAAGTTCATTGATTTGCATCTCTATGTGCCATATAATTTGATAATAAACATCTACCAGAATAAGAAATACAAATCGCTCCGTGTACAAATGCTTCTAATTCTACTTCTGGATTTTTTTCATGAATTTCTTTCATTTCATCCATACTAAGTTCACGAGCCAAAATCACTCTCTCAACTCATACAGACTTCCAAAATTCTACTTGTGCCCAGTTTACATTATTTTGTTGAACTGATAAATGAATAACCGCATCAGGAAATTCTTTTTTCACTAAATGAATAAGTCCAGGGTCAGCCATAATAAAAGCATCTGGTCACATCTCATACATCTTTTTAAAATGTGCTAAAAATGGTTTGATTTTAATATTGTGCGCGTAAATATTCGCTGTAAAATAGATTTTTTTTCATAAATTATGAGCATACTGTACTGCCTCTTTTAGAGTATCCATATTAAAGGCATTTGTTCTCGCACGTAGCGAAAACATCGGTGCTCATACATAAACTGCGTCAGCTCAATAAGCAAAAGCATATTTCATCTTTTCCATATCTCAAGCTGGCATAAGTAATTCCAAGTTACTTTGCATAATAAGATAGTTAATAATAAATGTTAATTTTGACTTATATGTTTTAATAATTTTTTCTAAAAAAGCAAGTTTTTGTTATAAAAAAGAGCCTTTACAGCTCTTCTATAAATCAATCATTTTTCATATTATTCTCATTCTGCGGTATTCTATTTATAAAAACTTCTTTCAAACCTTCCATAAATCTTTTTTGGTCTCCATAATTAAATTCTGTAAACATTGTGAGTCACGGTGCATCTTTAGCAAATGCATAGACATAAATCATCAGAAACTCTACCCCTTTTTTAGTAAAATATTTTTCTTTTTTCATAACCAAACTATTAATAAATAAAATTAATAGCCAAAAATTTTTTCAAGAAATCTGCAGAACAAAAAGGACAACTATCCAAATCTTGCTCTGCTGAAATCTTGACAAACACCAAAATTAAGCAAGCAGGATAGTTGCCCTGACTCGCAGTGTTAGTTATAAAATTTCAGCTCTATTTTTTTATATAAAAAAATATTTAATGCAAATGTTTTATTTAAAAAATAAATTTTACTTTAACTTATTATAGTATATAATATTAACTTAATTAAAATATAAATTTAATTTAAAATATAATTTTTTGATTATGCAATACTCTCTTCCAAAACTTACTTATGATTATAACGATTTAGAGCCATATATTGATGCAAAAACTTTAGAAATTCACCATACAAAACATCACGCCTGATATGTAACTTGAGCCAATAATACTATAAAAAAACTTGAAAAAGCTAGACAAATTTGAGATTTTTCTGATATAAAATCTTTGAAAAAAGAATTAGCTTTTCATCTATCTGGACATATTCTTCATAGTTTATACTGGAAAAATATGACTCCAAATAAAACAGAATTACCTCTAGACTTAAAAGATAAAATCAAAGAAGATTTTTGAAATTTAGAAATGTTTGAAAAAGAATTTAAAACAGCTTGCACAGTTGTAGAAGGCTCTGGTTGGTGAGCTGTAGTATTAACTCCTGAATGACATCTAGAAATAATCACCATAGAAAAACATCAAGATTTAAATGTTATGTGAAGTTATTTACTTCTTGTTTGTGATGTTTGGGAGCATGCTTATTACTTGCAATATAAAAATGATAGAGCAAAATATATCGATAATTTCTGGAAAATAATCAACTGGAATACAGTGAATGAAAGATTTAAAAAATATGAAAAAACTCTCTAATTTGAGAGTTTATTTTATTTGAGTTCATCACCATTCTACAATAGTAAATCATTTTCTTTCAAAAGTTTTAAACTCTTGAGGTTCTATCTTAATCGGTTCATCTAAAGCTTTAAATACCATAAATACTCTAAGCAAACTATCATATTTTGGAGTGGTTTCAAGTAACGCTGTATTAGTATACTGATTATCCGCAAAATGAATTAGATTATATTTATTTTTCTGCATTATTGGATACCAATATACTATGAATTCATTATATTCCTTCGGTGTTAATCATATTTTTGGTAAAACTTCTTGCAAAAATTCTCTAGATTCTTCTCATTTTACTACAAATCATTTTGAAATATCCCGATTTATTTTTTCATTATGTTTTCATTCCCAAAATAAATAACTATACTCTTTATTATCAGCTTTATTAATAATTTTACTATCAGGATAAGCTGTTACTTCCCATCATTTTATTTCTTTATTATACTCTGGATAATCAGCAAAAATTTCTCATTTATAATCAAGTTTTACTTTTATATCAGTCTTTTCTTCTGGATATAAATAAATTACTGGTTTATAATCAATCATAGGATCATCTCAAAATTGAGGTTGATAAGTATATTTATTAGATTTTTTATCTTCTCAAGAACACAAAATTTCTAAATCCAAATAATTTGGAATAATTCAAGCTTTTGTTAATCACGCAAATAAAAATAGTGAGAATAAAACTAATCACACTCAAATAATAATTTTTTTCTTCATAATTAAAAATTAATGATAAAATTTAGTATATTATAATACATTTATATGACAAAGTAAATATTTTTTTAAATTATTTTTTTCTATTTTTAATAAAATCTACAAGCCAATTTAATTTTTCACTATTATAGTCTTTTATTAAATTCAAATTTTCTTTTGTTAATCTGTCTAACTCTTGTTTTGTTTTATCTAATCATAAAAAATATACATATCATTTATTTTCTCATCATACGCTTTTCCCTGTTTCTTTACTACTTCATTCTACATCTAATAAATCATCTTTAATCTGAAAAGTTAGTCATAAATTCGTTCAAAATTTTTCTAATTTTCTTATTTCCTCATCACTACTTCAAGCCAAAATAGCTCATCAAATAATTGCCGACTTTATAAGAGCTCAAGTTTTTTTATTATGCAAACTATCCAAGTCTTTTTTCGTTATGTCAGAATTATTTATTTCATAATACATATCTTCTACTTGTCCGCCTAACATTCAATAAAAACCTACATTTCTAGAAAGTAATTTTATAAGTTTTTGAGAAATTTCTGGATTTTTTATTTCGCTTAATACCTCAAAAGCCAAGCTATTCAATAAATCTCCTACTAAAATCGCAATGTATTCACTATATTTAGACCAAACTGTTGGATTTCATCTTCTCAAAGTATCATTATCCATCGCAGGTAAATCATCATGCACAAGACTATACGAATGTACAAGTTCAAGCGCTATCATAAACTTTACAATATCATCTTCTTTTTTTATTTCTTCTATAGTTTTATTAGTATTTAATAAATATATTTCTAAAGCTAAAATAGGCCTCAATTTTTTTCAATTTTGACAAGCATAAATAGTTACTTCTTTTATTTCTTGAAGTGGCTTATTTAAAGTATTTTTACCAAAATAATCCTCTAAAAAATCTATAACTAAATTTAAAGAAAATTCTCTATATTTTTTATACCAAGTTGGTAGCATTGTTTAAGTTTTATTTTTTAAAATAAATAATTGCACTATTCCTATTAATAAAGCCATAATTCAAAAACCTCATCAAATTATCAAAATTATTTCACTATAAGAATATTTTAACGCAAATAATCATACAAACAAAAATAATCCTTTTTGCATAAAAGTCAAAAACATATTTCAAGTCGATAAAATACTTGCTCTAATTTCATCTTGAGATATAGCTTCTTGCAAGGAATAATCAATAATTTTACAGCATGCAGAATGCAAAAAATAATATAATCCTGAAAAAATAATTATCACATAAAAATTATCAAAAAAGTATAGTCAAAATGAAATTATTATTCACAAAATAGCTAAAAAACTAAAAATATATTTCTTTCAAAAAATTTTCCATAAATCAGAAATAAATAATGATAAAATTCAATTAATCAAAAATAAAAATACTCCTAAAAATCAAATATTAGTTATAGATAAATCTTTTTCTAGCCAATAATTTTGATTTAACATGTGATTAAAAAATTCATATCAAATAGTTGAAAAAAATAAAAATATAAATAAAAATAATACAGTTTTTGAATTAAAAAAATATTTTAAAGCCATTTTAGAATAATCAAAAAAAGTCTGCTTTTTCTCTCTATATATTACTGGAATTGGTTTCAAAAATAAAGATAAAATAAACATAAAAAAAATTAAAACAGCCTGAACACTATAAGGTAAAATTTCTGAAATATTGTATAAAAAAGAAGCCAGTAAAGCTCCTCAGGCTTTAAAAATTAATCAAATTCATCAAATTTTTGAATTATAATCCAAATATTTTTCCGTTTTTCATTCTATTTTAAAAATTGAATAAATATAGCTACTTGTAGCTCCAGAATGAAAAGCTCAAGTTATTGCAAACAAAAAAGCACTGATATATATAACTATTCATCATCAAAAAAAGTTCGCACTAACATACGAAGAAAAAGCTAAAAATAAAAAGAAATAAGACAGAGAAATACTTTTTTTATATCAAAATTTATCAGCAAAAATTCAAGTAGGAATTTCTAAAAAAAATAACGAACTAGCTATAATTAAATGAAAAAGTCCGATTTTAAAATCATTTAATCAAACAAATTTAAAATATATCACAGACAAAAGACAGCCCAGCCACATTTCTTTTATCACTGCCATTACTGCAAATATTTTTAATGATTTTTTATATTCCCCCATTGCTATTTTTTAATAATTATTTTCAAAAATTCCTTTTACTTGTTTTAAAAAAGTCTATAACTTTATTAAACTCTATTTCATCAAACTCTGGCCATTTTTTAGGCGTGAAATAATATTCACTATAATCGCTTGAATAAAGCAAAAAACCCGAATGACGAATATCTCATCAAGTCCTTACAATCACATCAGCTGGCGGATATTTTCAAGTGTCCAAATAATCATTAAAATTATGTATATCAAGATTTTCTATATCACCTCAAGAATTAACAAAATTTTTTATTCATCTAATAATCTCATCTTTTCATCAATAAACAAGAGCTAAAACAAGCGTTATTTTATTATTATTTTTTGTCTTTTCAACCAAATTATTTAATATTTCTTGAGATTTTTCTGGCAATTTTTTTATATCTCAAATAAGTTCTAACTTAACATTATTTTTTAATAAATTTTTTAAATATTTAGGCGCATTATTAATTATTTTTATCAAATTTTTCACTTCTTCTTCATCTCTTTTTATTAAATTTTCAGTACTTAATCACCATAAAGTAATATATTCTATTCCTTTATTAGAAGCTAATTTTACAACTTTTTCAATATTATCAGCTCAAGCCTTATGTCACATAACTTTAGGTAATCATCTCTCGTGAGCCCATCTACGGTTTCAATCCATTATTATAGCCAAATGTTTCATTGTTTTTTATTAAAAAATAATTTATTTATCTTCTATTTTTTCTGTATGTTTAACATTTTTAGGTATTTTATAATATTCAAATAAAAATGTTGCTATTCTATTAAAAATATGCGCCGAAGTCGCTCAACCAAATTCACTCGTTCTCGGGCGGTCTAACTTCACAAGTATTACAAATTTTGGGTCATCAGCTGGTGCATATCAAGCAAAAGAACCTATTGTTGTCGCTGGTCATTCCTCATATTTTCATTTTTTTACATAACCTGCTGTTCAAGTTTTTCAAGCCACTAAATATCCTTCTACTTTACCATTACTTGCCACTCAGTTTTCTACTCAATCAACAAGCATTTCTGTAATAGTTTTTGAAGTTTCTTCGCTTATCACTCTCTTTTCTGGTATAATATTATTTTTTACAACTTTTCAATTAGCAAAACGAATTTCCTTTACAATAGTCGGTTTCATTCTTATTCAAGAATTTGCCATCGTAGCATAAGCAGTCGCTACTTTAATAGGAGTTGTAACCATTCAACGACCAAAAGATGTCGTAAATAATTTCGCTCTAGACCAAGTTTCAAATGGTTCAACGCGACTAAAAACTTCTCAATCTAAGGTTATTCAGGATATATTACCAAAGCCGAAATCTAGCAAATAATCATGAATTAAAGATTTTCAAACTCTTTGTATCATTTCAATCATTCAGGTATTACAAGAATAATTTAAAGCATGTTGAAAAGTTTGACTAGGTCATTTACATTTACTAGATACATTCGTAATTTTAAATTGGTCAATCATCGCATATCATTTATCACGATAAGTATCAAATCTATGTAAATCTCCTGAATCTAATCACATTGCTACAATAATTGGTTTAAAAATCGAACCTGGTTCATAAAGCTCACTTATCGCATCATTTTTATAAACTGCTGGCCCAAAATCATTTTTATATTTATATTTCACAACTGCGCTATTCAATCTTTCATCATCCGTCGCTTCCCTTAATAAAAGCGTCTTTCACTTATAAAAATATTTTTCTCACTCTATCTTATCCTGTATCAAAATAGGAATTCAAAGTAAATCTACTTCAGGATTTTGATATTTATTAAAATCTACTTTTTCAATTTCATAAACATCTCAGAAATTATTCGGATCATAAGTCGGATAATCCGCCATTGCTATAAGTTCTCAAGTCTTTGGATTCATTACAATCGCTGTTCATTTATTCGCCCTAAATTCTTTTACTCACTCCTCTAATAATCTTTCAACCTCATTTTGAATATTTCTATCAATAGTCAAAACAACACTCGCTCAGTCAATTCATACAGCCGTTTCTTCTATATCAGCAGGATTTATAATAACTCAAGAAGTCGCTCTTTTATAGTTTATTTTTCATTTTTGCCCATTTAAAATATCATTATAATATGCTTCAATTCAATAACGACCAACTCTTCAATTATCCAAGAATCATAAAACTTGTCCTGCTAAATTTTTTTCAGGATAGAATCTTGTTTGATGTGGCTCTAAAATTATAAAATTAGAAAACGCTTCCTCCTTATTTATTATTCATTTTATTATAGCGTCTTTCTCTTTTTTTATTTTTTCTTGCAGATAATCACTCGCTCAAATTGATAATTTACTAAAAATTTTCACATATTTTAAATCTCTTTTTCTAAGTGCTTTTTTTATATTATCTATTTTTTCTTTTTTTAATTTTCACAACTCTTCTTGTGATAATTGCTTAACTTCTCAAGTTTTTTCATCTATAATATCATCATCAATAAAGAATTTTTCTATTTTATTGGCGACAAAATTAGCGTCTTCTATTTCCTCAGGATTAGCATACAAATTATCTTGAAATAAATAAAGTCATCTAAGAGATATTTTATCAAGTTCAAATTTTTCATCATCATTAAGCTCTGTTCTAAGTAAAACAGAAGTAACCTTGTCTCTACTTATTTGATCATTAATTTTACTTTTTATAATACTTTTAACTTTACTTTGACTTGTATTAAAATTTTCTATTTTTGGAACTTTCAAAAATACAAGCATATTATCATAACACTGCTTACGTCTTTTATTTTTACAAGTTTCATTATACACTAAATCAGTTAATACACTTGCTAGTTTTCATTTACTTCAAGCCACACTAGGGTCAACTGCTAAATCATTTAAATCTACACTTGTAGCCAAAATTTTCCCTCTCTCATTATCACTATAAATACTTCATCTATTTACATCAATAACGTTTTCTGAAATTTGTTGATTTTCCGCCATTTGAACGTATTTACTATGATTCAAAACAGTATAACTAAACGTCTTAAAAACTATCGCAAATGCAAAAATACAAAAAAATCAAATAACATAATAAATTCTTGGAAAAACATCAAAAAGTTTAAAAAATTTCTCCAAAATGTTATCATTTTTATTAAATGCTTGTCTTATTTTATGTTGAAGCCTAAATTTATTCATATTTATTTTTTTAATTTATTTTAAAAATATTTCAGGTATATTATGATTTTTTTCGTAAATTTTATATAATTTTTCTTCTAATTTTTTATATTCTTTTTCTGAAATTTTATTATCAATATTTTCTAAAAAATACTTTAAAATCACTGGTAATTTTTTATTATTATATTTTTCTAAAGATTTTTTCATAGAAATTATTACTTCTTCATTAGTCCCTACACACTCAAAAGGTTTATGATTTGATACTCACAAAAGCTCTTTAAATAATTCTAGCAAATCTTCTCTTTTATATAAGTCTTCTCAAAATATTTTTATAACTTCTTCTTTATCTAAAAATGGCCTTAATATAGAAAAAACAAACGCGCATTTGGGGCAATTATTGCACCATCTATTTTTTAAAGTTTGTTTTTCTTCTAATATTTTAAAATTCGCATTACAACTTGAAAAAACATCAAAATATTTTTTATTCTTAGCAAAAATTTCAGCAATTTTTACCTCATACATATTTCTGAGTAAAGAAAAATATTCTATCCCCTCGCCTATATAATTTTTCTGATAATTTTTAAAATCTAATTCAAATTCCAAACTTTTACTATACTGATGATTAACTTCTATTCATTCCCATTTTAAGTTTCAAAAATTTGCACTTTTTTCATTACTTAACGCTATAAATTTATAATCATATAAATAACTGCTAGCTAGCAATACAAAGGCAATAATTCAAGTTATTGGCACATGTCAATTATAATTTCAAGCCTTATTTAATTCAAATAATTTTTCACTAATTTTTCTTTCTATAAACAGTCTCTTGGCTCAAATTTCTTCCTCGCAAACCCTGTGAATATAATAATCTTTTCAAAAAGTAGCAAGAATAAAATCGTCTTTAAAATTATTATTTTTCTTAATTTCTTCGACTGATACTAAACTATCTTTTCCTCATCAAATAGGTATAATTACTCTATTTTTTACTTTATAATCTTGCTTTTTAAAATTATTTTCTCACCTAAAATCAAAATTAAGTAAATTATCTGGTTTTATTTTATTTCTAAATAAAAATTCTCATAATCAATTTAAATAAAACTTTTTCCAAAACTCTTTTTGTTTTTCATCTAAATAATATTTTTCACTAACCAGTTTTTCTGTCGGATAAGCCTTATAATAACTAATTCAAAGTGCTATAAAAATATTAAATAAAAATACCTGAAATTTTTTATCACTAAAATCATCTCTGATATTTATTTTTTTATCAAAGATTATTTTTTCTGTAAACACATATTTTTTATCAAAACTATAAGAAAATTCTGCTGTTAAATTATCTTTATTAAAGGCAAAATCTTCAAAATAAAATTCATTAAATTTTTTCATTTATACTTAATTATTTTTGCGATATTTTTACTCCTCTTAATTTACTGAAAAACTGGCTTTGGTCAAATTATTTTCACATTATTTTTCCATAAAAATTTTTACTAAAAAATAAAAACTTGACTTTAATTAAAAAATAATTATAAATATATAAATCTATTTTTGTAATTTATATTTATGTGAAATTGAAATCAATATTTGTCTCCTGTAAAATGAAATTGGAGTGAACTAGAATGAAGTTTACCTGATACTATAAATAATTGAGTAATAAGTATTTCTGAAATCTGAGAACAAGCTAGTAATATTAGTTGAGGGGTAAATGAAAATCTTAGAAAAGATTATAGTAATCCAGATGTACAAATAAAAACAGCAACAAATTGAACTATTGAACTGATAATGAAATTATTGCAATCATAAACTCTACTATAAAAAAAGCTATCTTATGAGAAGAAAAAAATTAATGAAAATTATAATTGATAGAGTTACACCAAAAACAATGGAAGATATAATCAATATTTTATAAAAAATTCTGGTATTAATAATAATCATTATTATGAATTTAATGAATGTTTCGATGATTGTTTTGATAATGAAGATTTTGTAAACACAATTATTAATATGGGAAATAGCTTACCTATTCAATATGTATAAGATTTTAAAGAATTAATAAAAGCACTAAATTAATAGTGCTTTTTAATTTTCGTCTCATTCTACAATATCTGCTCAAAGTTTTGTTAATTTTTCAAAAATTCAACTATATCATCTCTTTACATAATCAATATTCGCGATATAAGTTTCTCATCTGGCAATAAGTCAAGCTATAACCATAGCCGCTCAAGCTCTCAAATCCCAACTTGTAACAGTCGCTCATTTAAGAGGCGTAGCTCACATTATAATAGCTTCATGAGAATTATTTATTGACATTTTTGAGCCCATTTTTTCTAATTCAACTAAGAAATTTAATCTTCATTCAAACATAACTTCATGAATTTTTGATACTCATTCAGCTTGTGTCATTAAAACTCAAAATGGTGATTGTAAATCCGTTGGAAATCCTGGAAAAATATTTGTTTGAATATTTACATTTTTTATTTCTTTCGCTTTATAAACTCTTAAAATATCATTTCACATATCCATAGTTTTCACTCAAGCTTGATGCAACTTTTCAATAAAAGCATATAAATCATCAATTCTAGCATTATGAATATCAATATATTCTTTAGCAGCTAGTGCTCAAATAACCATAAAAGTCCCTGATTCAATATAATCAGATACTATATCAAATTCAAAATTATCTGTTAATTTTTCAACTCCTTTTACTATAATTGTATGATTATATCTTAGTGAAATATCAGCTCAAGCTTTTCTCAAAAAATCTACTAAATTCATTACATGTGGTTCTATAGCTGCCATTTTTATAGTAGTAGTTCCTTCTCTAAGAGTATTCGCGACTAATATGTTTTCCGTAGCTGTTACTGAAAAACCAGCATTTATTTCCATATCTCCAGAAATAGGTTTACCATCTAGACAAATTCTATTTTCTCATTTACTGATATATTTAAATCAAATTTTGTCAAGCGCATTAAGATGCGAATCTACAGGTCTTTTTCAAATACTACATCCTCCTGGATAAGGAATATTTAATTTATGAAAATGGTGAAGAAGTGGTGCCAATAAAAGAAGTGAAACTCTTACTTTTTTTACTTTTTGTTCATCTAAGTTTTTCAAACTTAAATCACTAGTGTCAATATCTAATACCCCTCTAGCAAAAGTATATTTAGCTCAAATACTCTCTAAAATTCATAAAAAAGTGTGTACATCTAAAATATCTGGAACATTATTTAATCTTACTTTTCATTTTAAAAGTAAACATGCAGCAATAATAGGTAAACTCGCATTTTTTGAACCATTTATTTGTACGCTTCAACTAAGTTCATTTCCTCATACAACCTTTGTTAACATTGGCTTTTTAAAAGTTAAAAATTAATAAAATTATTCTTCCTCTTCAATAGTCTTAATAACCTCTCTAAATCTGAAATATTCTGTAATTCTCAGTCAAGTAAATCTTCAAATCATAAATAAAACCGGAAGCATAATAATCATAATTTCAGGATAAGCAAGAATAAATGTTTTAATTGCTGGAATACTAAATAATAAATATCAAGCTATCGGCACTATTAAGGTATTTAACAATGCTCTTCTATATGAAGAAAATTCTTTTGAAACGATAACACTTAGTACCCTTTCTGAAACTACGACAAATAACAATAAATATAGACTATCTGTAATATTTAATGCTAATAATTTTGAATCTATTAATAATCACAAAATTATAATAAATAATATTAAGTTTGAAGAAATTAATATCGAAACTTTAGGAGTATAAAGCATATTAAACCTTCCTGAAAATTTTAAAATAATTAAATTTAAAATTACTAATCATACAAAAAATCAAAAACTTATTAAAAATCATAATTTTATAGCAAGAATCATCAAAAACATTGGTGGAATAATTCACATTGTTGATAATCAAACAAGATGCTTGAAAAAGCTAATAAACGCAAGCATAAAAGGAATAAGAAGTATCACATAAATACTGTCCGTATCAAATCATTTATTTGAAAAAATATTTACAAATTTTGAAATAAATAGAAAATCTGAAATTCAAGTTGTTTTTAATTCTACATTTCTATAAGCAAGCATTGATTTATCTAGTTTTTCAATAATTTTTTCTAAATTAATTTCATTAGATGTTATTTGAAATCTAGAATTTTCTGGCATAATAATTAGTTTATTAATCCAATTTTTATTGGCTAAAAAATTTCATAAATAAGGCGATAAAATGTCTATATTAAAATCAGACATAATAAAGATATTCAATATTTCTTGTCTATTTGAAAGCGTTATTTCTCTGTTTATTTTAGACAAAATATCAAAAGAAAAATCTCTATCTCACCAAATCATTAAAAAATCAGATTTATCTCATTTTTGTTGTCTACATTTATCAAAATTATTCAAAACACTATAAACTTCTAAATCAGATTTTCATAAATATCATAAAACTTCTAAATAAATACCAAAAGGCTTATAAGAATCAACAAAATTATCTAAAGTATCTTTTTTAATTTGCTTTGAAACAAGAATAGGAATTATTTTTTCATAAGCAAAAATTTCAAAGTTCTTTGAAAAAACTAAATTTTTATTTTGTCATTCTTTTTTATAAATACTCAGTCAAATTCATTTTGTTCAGATTTTTTCATAAATATTTTTAAAAAATGCTCAATTAATTATATCACTTCCATTATTCCATTCAAAAATAAATTCATCGTCAGGGAAAGTATTTTTCAAATCATCACTAAAAGCAGTTAAATCGATTTGAGCCTCTTCTCATACAAGAAAATGCTTTTTATAGGCAATTCTATAATTTGTAATATAATCAGAAAAACTTAAATTTTCATTATTTTTTTCTACATTGTTATTAATAATTTCATCATTTTTATCTGCAAAAGTATTACTATTTATTACAAAACTAAATAAAAGTAGTAAGATTAATCATATTTTTTTCAAATTTTTTAGCATATTTTTATTTTAATTATTAATTTCTAATTTATATTTATTATTTTGAACATCAAAAGCATAAATTTCAGAATCTTGTTTTATTAATTTTTTAATTTCAAATTTTGGCTTTAAAATAACCTTTTTTTCTAAAGAAATCGGATTATAAAATACTATCAAATTTCCAAAGTATAAATTAAAGTCTTTCAATTTTTCACTAGAAGAAGAGTTTATATATCAGATAAAATTTCAATTCTTCATAACAAAATCATCAAATTTCGTGTTATATTCTAACTTATTATTTTCATTATTCAAAATAAATATTCAAGTATCGCTAATTATTATAAAATTTCAAAACTCTTCTTCAAATTTTATATAATTTATTTTTGGTTCAAAATTGAAGTTTTTTAATAATTTTTCTCAGACAATATAAACGCTACTATTTATTTTAAAATAATAATTATCTTCTTTTCATTCTATTTTATCAAAAATAATTTCACTAGATTCAATATTATTTAAATCAATGTTTTCAGCATTAAATTCAGCAAGTAGTTTTTTATTTTTTACACTATAATCATAAATTTCTATTTTTTTATCTTCTACTTTTAGTCAAATTATATTATCGTCATTTTCTATTTTTGAAGTTAAGTTATTCAAATCTTCTTTGTATTTTAATTTAATTAACTTTATTTTATTACTTATTTTTATTTCAGTATTTTCATTTTCATCTTTATTTTCAGGTTTTTCTTCTAATTTTAAAGTAGATAATTTTGATAATTTTATACTTACTTTTTCTATTTTATCTTTAGAAATTATTACATTTTTCTGATTATCATTATATCACGATTTAGTTATGTTAACCGTAACTTCTCAAACAGGAATTTTTTCTATTTTACATATTTTATTCTCACATACTTTTTGTTTGCTAAATACTGTTTTTACAGAGGATATTTTTACATTATAATTTTGAGTATTAGAAGTAACGATTAAACTTCATTCAAAGCTAATAAAGAAAAACACTACCATAAAAAAAATCGCGGCCAATCCTCAAATAAAAAGTAAAAGTGCTATAAGTTTTCTTCAAATCATATAATTTTTTAAAGTTTTATTTATTAGATTTTATACATTTTTTCAAATAATACAATATAAAATTGAAATAAAATAATTATTAAATATAGAATATTTTTATTGACTTAATATTTTAAACTATATAATTAGTTATATTTATAATATTATTCTTTATTTATGGAACAATTTTTATTAGTTATAAGTATTACACTACTCGCTTCAATGAGCCCTTGACCAGATTTTATATTAGTTACAAAAAATAATTTATTACATTGATTAAAAGCATGAATTATAACTTCTATTTGAGTAGGATTATGAGTTTTAGTCCATGTAATTTATTGTATAGCTTGATTATGATTAATAATTTCTAAATCAATATTATTATTTAATATTATAAAAATCGCTTGAGCATTATATTTATTATATTTAGCTTATATGCTAATGAAGAGCAAAAAACAAGATACTAATTTAGAAATAAAAAATAAAGAAATCCAAAAAAAATCTAATCTAAAATTTTTAACTGAGTGATTCTTATGAAACGCACTAAATCCTAAGGCTACAATATTTTTCTTAAGTGTATTTACACAAATTATAGATATAAAAACACCTATAATAACTCAAATGTTATTGTGATTATCAATGATGGGAGTCGTATGAACTTGGTTTATTTTATTATCATTTTTATTAAATTTAAAATTTATCAAAAATAAAATATCAAGTATTCAATATATAGTTGAAAAAATTATGTGATGATTACTTGCTTTTGTTGGAATAAAAATTATTTTAGACACTAGTAATTAAAAAAATAGCTATTAATTTAGCTATTTTATTTTTATAATCTCAATATCATATCATCTTTATCATATCTTACTTTTTCTTCTTTTGCATAAAAATCTTTTTCATCTCTATATCAAACAGTAAGCAACACGCAAGGGACTAATCATTTTTCTTTTAACGAGAAATGCTTTTCTAATAATTCTGGATTAAATCATTCCATAGGGCAAGTATCTAATCACATTGTAGTAGCTGATGTTATCATATTTCAAAGAGCGATATAAACTTGCGCTTTTGCCCATGCGTCTAATTCTTGTTTTGTCATTTTAAATAAATAATCAAGCATAACCTGTTTATAATCAGCTAATTCTTCATGAGTTTTTCATCTCTTTTTTACTAAATCATCAATATAAGGATTTATAAAATTTTTCTCACTATAATCATCTATTCTACATAAAATAATCGCAAAAGTAGAATTTTGTGTCTGAGGTTGTCAGAATGCTGCTTTTCTTAATTTTTTCTTGTATTCTAAACTTTCTACAATAACAAATCTCCAAGGTTGAAGTCAAAATGAAGAAGGAGATAATAATCAAATTTCAATAAGTTTTTCTTTATCAGCTTCTGATACTATTTTTTCTTTATTGAATAATTTTACAGCGTATCTTTCTTTTAGATTTTTTAGTATATCCATATTTTTATTTTATTTTTAAATTACGCGAGAGATTATTATATCTCATTTTTTATTTATCGCAAGAAAAAATCAGAAATTAATCTGATTTTTATTTTACCCGTATTCTATACATTATATTACTATCTGTTTGAGTTGTTCAAGGACTAAACCGTCACATAGCTAATCACCGTTCTTTTCAAGGACACCGTCCATTTGGTACGTATCAAGGACTTCATGCTGGACAAGACGTATATCCAGCCCACCAATTTCTTGTCATTCAAGCCCGTTGATATCACAGAGAACATCAATACCGATGACAAGAACCAAATAATATACGAGTATAACTTCTAGTTAATCCATTTGCTGTAGGTGTTTTATAATATGTATTACCTGTTCAATACACTGTAAATCCCGTTGTATTACTTATTGAATTGGTCCGTCAAGGCATCGTTGAATTTTTAGTTTGTTCTAAATATTTATCTGAATAAGAGGTAGGAGCAACCCATCCTGAATAATTAGTTCATCATCTATAAAATATCTTATTTAATGTATTTGTTTCACTAGTAAGACTAGATATAGTAGATCTTACTCATACATTTTCAAAACGAAATTTACTGATTCAAATATTTCAGGCTCTAGTATACTTTGACAAATAAAAATCATTAGTTCAATCATAAGCTCAATGCATAGATGCAAAAGATGAATCAAAATCTACTCAAGGTTTCGTAGAATATCTAACTTTTGAATTCATTATAAGCGTCCAACCTCATCAATCATGTTCCATATCACAATAAACTTCATAAGTATTTCAACTTGTTGTTATCCAATAATTTCCATTCTCCCTAGCTCATAAACTATATAAATTTTGACAAGATGTTCATGGATTTGATGAACTTTTTCAAGGAAGCTGTTTACAAGTATTTCAATCTTTTGCATATCAGTCAACACAGCTACTCAATATACAACTTCAATAAACTTTATTAACATTATTCCACGTTTTTGTAGCTAAACTAGCATTATCTATATCAGCTGTGCATTCTTGAATATTATTTACACAATTAGAAGTTATTTTATCCCAATGCTTGTCAACATTTTTACATTGTCATAAACAATTTCAAGAATTATCGCATAAATTTCAAGTTACATATAATTTTCAATTTAGTTTTATATCTCCAGAGCTAACGTCTATTTTATCTGTTAAACTAGATATATTTGTCCATGTTAAATTATCTAAAACTTCTCAAGAGTTTTTATTTATTCAGTTTAATGCAAAACTTAATCAAAATATTCACACTAAAAAAGCTGATATTCAAAACGATACCCACCTTAATTTTCTCCTTACGCCTCTTTTGCGACTAGCCTCTTTTGCGACTCATTATCACGCATAAGCTAGTTATTTAAATTATAATATATAAATACTTATATAAAATATTGTAGAAATTTTTCTTTTTCTGTCAAGAGTAAAATCACACTTTTTTTATTTTTTGGTTGACAAAATAAAAAACTCTAGTTAATTCTAGAGTTTATTGTATTTTATAATGTTTAGAAGCGTCTTCTGCTAAACGTTCCATTACTAATTTTTCTATTTCTCTTCAACTTTCTGTTTCATGCAAGATTTTCAAAAATCATTCTTTATCTATCTTTATAAGGCATACTGGAGTTGTAGCTTTTACTGTTGCATACCTTCTATTTCAAGTCAAAAAAGCTAATTCTCAAACAATATCTCAATCAGATAAACTAGATACTTTTTTTGCTCATATATAAACATCAGCGTTTCAGCTATATATTATATAAACATCTTGTGAATGCTTATCTCATTCTTTTATAATAATTTCTCACGGTTCATATTTAAAATCACACGCAGTTTTTGATAAACTTTGTAGGTACTCCGTTCAAACTCCTTTAAATATACTAAAATTTCAAATTTGTTGTTCCATAATAAAAATTAAATTAATTTTTAAATATTAGAATATAATTATACACCTGTATATTAAAAGTCAAGTTTTTTGAGTAATTTTTTATTACTTTTTTAAAAAAACTAATTGATGATCTTGGCTTCCGTATATATTTACTATCGTTTTTATATAGTATACATTTAAATATTCTCATTTTGAGTTTATAACAGTATCTCCGATTTCTAACCCACTATTTAAATAACACCTCGCAATATGCGTCGTTTTTATCGTTCAATTTCACTTTTTATTCTTGACATCGAAAGAATTTTCTGTCAAAAGACATTTATAATTCTCCTTATGAAGTATTAAATTATCAATTTCTTCTCAAATAGAATTAATTATTTTATTATTTTTATAAATTTTTATCTTTTCATTAAAAAACTTTTCAAAATTTTTTAGTGTACACATTTTTATTTTTATTAAATTTTATTTATTTTCATATTTTTATATTCATCTAAAACTACTTTATAATTAAATATATCTTTAGAATCTTTTTCGCTATAATAAGAAATATTTATATCATCTATACTTTGACTTCTAATATTATTATCAGTGTTTTCAAAAATTTTTTTACATAATTTCAAAGCAGAGTATTCAACGTCAGGAATATCTTCTAAATTGCTATATCAAGCCTCATATTCTATAAATAATTCTCAATCATAAATTCAATCTAAATAAACTACATTATCTTCTATTTTATAGTTTTTTATCTCTTCATTATAAAGTGTTATTTTATTAACTTTATTTAATTTATATCCAAAATTAATATAAATTTTATCTGAATTAAAATCTCTAAAATACTCTCTATAAACTTTATTTTCAAGGTTAAATCCCAAATATTTATCAAAAATTTTAGTCGCAATTTTTATACTTTTTTCTAAATCAGTATCACAACTATTATCAGTAATATTTAGAAAATTTTTTAAATTTATCAAATTTGTATATTTCATAATTTTTATTAATTATATTTTTAATATTTTATTTTTCTTTATTTATACGCTCCAGCATTATTAATATTGAATAAGCCAATTCTTTATTAATTGAAGTTTTATTTATCCATCATTTTATATCGCTTAATATAGAACTTTTTCACACACATTCTCAAGTCTTAAATAAAAATTCATAATCTCAAGCTAAAGCTAAACTCATATCAAAATATTTTCAAGGACATGTTTTATTAGCGAATTTATTATGTGGATAAATATTTAGTTTTCAGTATTTTTCTTGTAAAGATTTTATCAAATTTCTAAGTGCTTTATATTGCTCTATACTTGGAGTTTGCTTATCAAAATTTCCGCATAAACATATTCATAAAGACTCGTTATTTATAGATAAATTACTCGCATGATATCAAACTTTTTCATCTAAACGAGTATTAACAACTTCTCAATTTTCTCAAATTACATAATGGTAAGCGATATTTTCATATTTTGTTCAAGAATTTGTTTGCTTATATTTATCTGTTAATCTTATTTTATGCGTATTATCAAAGCTATTTAAAGCTGTTTCTATATTAAGTTCTCTAGGTGTTACACTATGATGAATAACTATATTTTTTATTTTTCTCATTTTTTTATTGATTAACTTTTTATTGATTTCTATAGTTTTTTTATTATAATTATAAACTTAAATATATTTTTACTTTTGAAATCTATATTTAATGAATATCAAAACAAACTTTTTAAATATATTTTTCTAATTTTTATAGGGGGATTAAAGTGAAAAAACTTATTTTACTTTTTATAGTTATGTTCTTATTCTGGGTTTTCTGCCGTGAAGTCCGCAGTGAAAGTAATTCTACAAACTCAACTGCGACCACTACTACAGCTAATACAACAGCAGAATGTGAAAAAGGATTTGTAAACAAAAATGGACAATGTGTATCAGAAAAAGCTTTAAAGGCATTAATTTTACTTTATGGTACACAAGTAAAACAATAATTTTTAGAAAAAAAAGGATATCCATAAGCCTCGTTATAGTATAGTTTGTATAATTATAATGAGGTTTATTTTTTTATTTTCACTTCAATATTCTCCCCTATAAATTTTTTAAGTATTTGAAATCAATTTTCACTTGCTATATCAAATAATTTCATACTTAATGCTCAAGATATTCACATAATCGCACCAGAATCAGTAAATTCACTAGTTATATATCATACAAATCATCATATACATATAGAAATTATAAATAATGATAATTTAAATTTTCATGTTTTTGTAAAGTTGTACAAATTCATAAGCCCTCCTCATATACTTCAAACAAATACGCCAACAGAAATTCAACTAAACACTTGTTTTACTGTCTCAATTATTTCATTTTTCATCAATTTTTTTCGTAAAATCAGTTATAAATCTTCTCGCTATATCAATTGTCGTTGAAATAATTAATGCAAAAATAATTTTTATATCAAATTCTCATTTTTCAATCTGCTGTAAAAACAATAATAAAACAGGAGAATAAATAATCATCACTTGTTTAAAAAGTTCTTCAAAATCCTTTTTATTTAAGGAAAATTTTTGGCTTGTCATAATTTTTTTAATTAAGTAATAAAGCCAAAATAAAAATATACTTATCACTACAATTCTCAATGTCTTTTATAAAATTACCTCACTCCCTAAATTTCTCTCTTCTACAAGGAGAATAAGACCTTGAAAAATAATATTTTAAAATTTTAATATTCTTACTTATTTTTTAATAAAATTATAATTATGATTTGAAAATATTACGAATTTAATAATTCTAGTATAAACAAAAAATGTGATGATTATGAGATTTTCCTAACAAAAGTCAACTGGAAAAATTATAAATCTTCTGACAGTGTAGAAAATCTTGAAGGTTATCACTGAGTAAAAGCTACTCCAACTTTCGCTAGAGAAAGAAAAATTGATATAGAATGATTTTTTGAAAGTGATTCTCTTTCTTGAAAAGCTATAGCGATGGATTATTTAGAAAGTTTATTCGCTCTACCAGAAGAAAATGAAAATCCACTGAATAATACTTTTACAATTATTGATGAGCTCGATAGAAGATGGAATAGCGTATGTAAAATAAAAACTCCCCTTGAATATGAACTTGAAGACGATGATTATGAAGTTCAATCAAGTAGAAAATTTAAAATTTCACTAATAGCTCCAGACCCAAGACTATTAAAACAACCTATAAATATTATAACTTGAAATGAATGAATATTTTGATGAATAAAATTAAATTCTACTCTACCTAAAGCATTAAATTGATATTACAATATACTAAATGCTAATACTATATCTAATATAAAAACTCCTTTAAAAATAGAATTAACAGTAAAAGAAAATAAAGAAATAAATCCTCCATTAAGCATAAAAAATCTCACTAATAATGAATTTATTATTCTAAATATATCTGCTAACGCTTGAGATAAAATAGAAATCAATTCTCAAACAAAACAATGCCTAAAAAACTGAGAAGATATTTCTGATTTAAGAGAAAACGGCTCAGTCTACCCTTATATAAAATGAGAAAATAATTTTTCTATAACTGATATAGATTGATGATTAAGTGAAAATGATTTTGAAATAAAATTATCCTATTATGATACAATCTTATAAAAATTATCAAAAATAAAAACTCTAATTCATTTTAGAGTTTTTATTAATATAAATTCTATTATTCATTACTAATAAAAATTTATACTGAATATAATTCAGCTCTATTTTTTATATTCTGTAAATCCTTACAAAGAGCCTTTGCGATATCTTCTGGAAGATATTTTCTATAATCTAGTCAGCAATAATGCATTGCAATCCCCCATTTTATAAGTTGTTCTTTTATAAGAATATTTTGTAATTTTCTAGGAAGCTTCTTATATTTTTTATGGTTATAACTTTCTCTTACTTCCTCAGGTAATGAATCAAATTTATTAAGAAAAATTAATATGTCATCTTCGTTCATAATATATATATATTTAGAAAATTAATTTATTTTATACGACATATATTTTTATCCATTTTTTAAAATTTTTCAAAGTCTTTTTAAAAAAACTTTTTTAAAAGTTTATATTTTAAAATTTTTTTATATCCTAATGTATATAAATAAAATATTGAAGTATATATAACCTTATTTAATAAATTTTCTCTAAATAAAAATTAGCAATATTTTATTTTTCATTATAATAATGCTGTTTATTTATTTTTAACTCTTAAAAATTTTAAATGCAAAATACTGAAAATATACTAGAAATAAAAAATCTAACAAAAAAATATAAAAAATTATATGCGATAAAAAATATTAATATAAATATAAAAAAATGAAGCGTTTATTGATTCATCTGAGATAATGGAGCATGAAAATCCACAACACTAAAGATACTAGCTTGAATAATCTGAAAAGACTCTTGAGAGATAAATATCTTCTGAAAACCTTGGAATATTGACGCTTTAGCAAAAGTTTGAAGTCTAGTTGAAACTCCTGTTTTATATGAAAAAAATACATGAAGAGAAAATCTAGAAATTTTTGCTGACTTAGTATGACAAGACTATAAAAAAGTAGATGAAATCTTTAAACTTATAAAACTAAATAAAACTGCTCAAAAAAAATTAGTCTGAAAATATTCACTATGAATGAAACAAAGACTAGCAATATGAGTAACATTACTTAAAAATCCAGAATTTTTAATCCTAGACGAACCTACAAACTGATTAGATATCAGATGAATAAGAGATGTAAGAAATCTTATTGCTGATTTAAGCGAGCATTGAATAACTGTTATAGTAAGCTCTCATCAATTATATGAAATCCAAAAAGCTTGTTCTCATATTTGAGTTATAAAATCTTGAGAAATAAAATTTGAATGAACTATTAAGCAGTATATGACACTTTGAGATAACATTGAAGATATTTACCTTAAAATCACTGAGTAAAAATAAAGAAGTTTTATTGATGCGGAGCCTCGCTTTGCGAGGCTCCGCCCTGAAGCGAAAATTCATTCTTTTAAAATTATAAAAAAGAATTCTCGCTTCTAAAAATTTAAAAAATAATAAATTTAACATGCTAAAAATATTTAAAGCTGAACTAAAAAAATACAAAAGAACCTACTGAATTTATAGCTTCATCGCATGATGTGTATGACTATATATAATGCTTATGTTTATGATTTGATGGGATAAAGTAACCCTAATGAATCACGATTTTATGACAAGAGTTTTCACTGAAACTTTTTGATTTGCTCTAAAATTTCTCTTCCCTGTAGGAATCTGAGTTCTATCATATATGATAAGTAGAATCGACTATAAAAATTGGAAATTACTCTATACTTTTAATCTAAGAGCAAAATATTTCTGGGCAAAAGTCTTCGCAACAATGTTTTTCTTATTTATCACTCTTATCTTATTCTGAATCTGAGTAACTTTCTTATTATTACTAAAATTTCATTGATTTGAAGAAGCTAGTCTAACTTCTATATTCTCAGTATGGACCACTTTATGAGTAGCATTTATATTATATTTTCCCCTTATAATATTAAACACGCTATTATCTACATTTATGTGATTATGACCAATGCTTCTAAGTATCGCAATGGTTGTAATAATTTGACTAGAATTTACACTAAAAACATCAAAACTTTCTATACTATATAATAATTGGGAATTTATACCACATTTTTATTTACCAAAAATGATAAAATTCTTTGAACCATTTGAAATACATTATGAATTTATAAATATTTTCTCTACTAAAAATCTAATAATCCTAGCTTTAAGTAGTATAATAATCTGATTAATCTGAAGTATTTACTTTAAGAAAAGACAAATAAAAAATTAAGATATACTCATTTTTTGACATAATAGAAAATAAGTGATATTATTAGAAAGTATATTATTTACTTTATATACTTTTTATATGTTAATTATTTAAATTATGGCAAACCCAGAAACAACAAATTTAGATGGTTTATTTGATACATCTTTAGTTGAAGTAGCAGAAAGAAATTCTGCAATGGATGAATTACAAATGGGAAAAGATTTCTTTGAAAATACAGGTATATTTGGAACAGAAGCTTCTGAAATACAATTAGCTATGTTAGACTATATTGTATCAGTTTGAATAAAAGAATGAAATAATTCTAGCTTCACTTGAGATATTAAAAACTTAATAGATTATTTAAGTCAAAATTTCGATATTGATGACGAACAATTAAAAATAATTAAAACTAGAGTTTTAGTAAATGTTAATAATGTAAAAAGTAGACAACAAGACTTTATGGATACATTAATTAATAATGTTTGAGAAGAATATGCACAAAATTTTTATAATTTTTGTGAAGCAAGACATTTTGATGATTTAACTGATATTGATGATCTTGCCCTTAATATGCAAAAAGAAAATCCAAATATAACAATGGATAATCTAAAAGCTGTAGAAATGGCTGTTCTAGAAATGGCTAGATTTAGAGTTTGAATTAATTATCATATTGCACAAGTAAGAGCTCAAAAGGCAAAAAAATGAATGGAGCAACTTGAAGCACTAAAAATAAAATCAAAAGATACTATTGAAAAAGCATAAAATATTTAAAATAGCAAAAAAGTCAGAATTAAATTAGGTATTCTGGCTTTTTTCTATATAATGTGTCAGCTATTTTTTAATATAATAATATTACATGTCAACACAAATTTTATTTAGTGACTTATGATTATCAGATAATTTACTAAACGCGTTAGAAAAGAAATGATTTAAAGCGCCTACTCCAATTCAAGAAAAAATCATTCCACTTTTCCTTAATACAAACAAAGATATCATCGGACAAGCCAATACTTGAACATGAAAAACTGCTGCTTTCGGACTTCCAATTCTAGAAAAAATTAATACAAAAAATAAAGCAGTCCAAGCAATAATAATGACTCCAACAAGAGAGTTAGCAATCCAAGTAGCTGATGAAATAAAATCTTTTACAAGTTCAAAAGCGTATAAACTAGCGCTTATTTATTGAGGTCAATCAATCTGAAGAGAATTTGATATGCTTGAGAGAAATCCTCAAATCGTAGTTTGAACTCCTTGAAGAATCCGTGACCATATAAAGAGAAAATCACTAAAACTAGATCAAATAGAATATTTCGTACTAGATGAAGCTGATGAAATGCTAAAAATAGGTTTTAGAGATGAAATTGAAGAAATAATGCAAAAAACTCCTGATAACAAAAGGACTTTATTATTCTCAGCAACTCTTCCAAAACCAATTATGAATATAGTAAACAACTATATGAATAAACCTGAAAAAGTCTCTATAAAAAGCTGAAATGTTAATAATGAACTAATAACTTCTTATTATCATGCTGTAAAACCAATGGATAAATTCGAAGCTCTAACAAGAGTTATTGAAACTCAAGAAGATTTTTATTGAATAATCTTTTGTAAAACAAAAAGAGATGTAGATGAAATTGCTATGGTGTTAGAAAGAAAATGACTAAAAGCTGAAGCGGTCCACGGAGATATCGAACAAAGAATGAGAGAAAAAACTCTAGCAAGATTCAAAAATAGAATTACAAATATTTTAGTCGCTACAGATGTAGCTGCTAGATGAATCGATGTAGAATGACTTTCTCATGTAATCAATTATAGTTTACCTGAAAATCCTGAAGTCTATACTCATAGAATCGGTAGAACTGGTAGAGCTTGAAAAACTTGAAAAGCTATAAGCTTAGTTACTAGAAGCGATTATAAATTCCTAAAACAAATAGAATATTTTACAAAAAAATCTATTGATAAAAAACCTATTCCAAACGGAGAAGAAATCATCGCAATTAAAAAAGATAGAATTTTATCACAAATTGCAAGTAAAATTGAATGAAATGATACAGGAAAATATTTCGCTATAACAAACAATTTATTAAGTAAATATAATGAAGTTGAAGTTATTGATGCTCTTCTAAATATTATTTACAAAAACGAATTAAATCTTGAAAACTATAAAAATATTAGTGAAGAAAACTTCAAATGAGGAAGAAGTAATAATGTTAGAATTTTTATTGCAAAATGAAGAATTGACAGTTTTTGAGCTAAAGATATCGTGAATTTTATAACTGACAAAGTTAATATAAATCCAAATGATATCAATGATATAGAACTTTTTGATAAATTTAGTTATGCTAATGTTTGACTAGCTGAAGCTGATTTAATACTAAGACACTTTAAAAAAGAAAATCCAAGAAAGCCTGTAATAGTAAAAGCAAAAGAAAAATGATGAAGTTCTAGAAGATGATGAAGCAGATGAGGTTACAGAGGAAACAATTCAAGAGGCGGAAGTAGAAACTCTTCAAGATGAAGAAACTCTAGATGAAATTCAAGAGGTGGAAGTAGTAGAAACTCTAGATGAAGAAGATAAAAAATAAACTTTAGTGTAATACTAAAGTTTTTTATTTTAATTTTATTTTATTTCAAATTATTAATATCTCATTTCTCAGAAAGCATTATCGCAATTCATCTCGTACTCTTAAATCTACATAAAATAATATTTAACACCACCATAATTGGCACTGATAAAAGCATACCAGCCACTCACCATAAAGCTCACCAAAAAGTCAAACATAAAATTATAAGAAGCGGACTCAAATTTAATCTACTACTCATATAACGCGGTTCAATAAAATTTCAAATCATAAATTGTACCGAAATTAATAAAATTCACATCGCAACCATTTGTACCGCACTCGTAAATTGTACAATTGAAAGAAGCACTGGAAAAGCAACTCAAATTATCGAACCAATATTTGGAATAAAGTTTAACATAAAAATAAGCAAAGCCCAGAAAGAAGCATAATCAAGACCAAAAGCCATCATAACAACATAACTCAAAACTCAAGTAGCTAAACTCATCAAAGTTTTATAAAAAAAGTATGATTTAATTTCATTTTGAACTTGAGTTATAGTCTTGACAGTATTTGCATAATGATTTTTTCATCTCAAAGCTTTATTTAATTTTGCATTAACATGATTTCATTCAATCAATATAAAAATCACATAGAAAAATATCAAAACTACATTACTAAGCGCATTAACAATACCATTTGCTGTATTTGTAAATAAATCTTTTATATCAATATTTTTCGCTGTAGATTGAATAATTGCATCTAATGTTGCTGGTGGATCAGTGTATCAAAAAGCTAAAAATATATTATGATAAAGCTTGTCAAAATTCGCAGCATAAGTAGGAAAATTATCCGAAATACTAAAAGCATTACTAGAAATAAGCGAAATTACTCAATAAATCAACGCCATATAAGTAATTACAGAAAGAGTCATCGGCAGCTTTCTAGTTATTGGAAATCTCTCAAAAAAATGAGCCAAACTCAATATAAAAATTGACAACAATATCGCTATAATAAAAGGAATTATAAGACTTTGCCCAATATGTAAAATCCAAACAATAATCACAAGAGTAATTATCGAAAGCATCAATTTTATCCCAGATAAATGCTTCATAATGCAATTTTTTATAAAATATTAATCAAAGTATATTGTATATTATTTTTTTTACAAATCTTTTTCCAAAAATTATATCGAAATAATTTCTGACCTATTTTTACTCACATTTTTCACTTCAATCAAATTACTCGCATAATCCTTTATATCATCAACATGAGAAATCAGAATAATCTGAGAAAATATTTCCTCTAATCCTTTTAAATTAGCCAAAATTTCTTCTCTTCTTTCATTATCCTGACTTCACAAAATTTCATCTAAAATTAAAAAATTTATCGCCTTTTTAGAAGTTAAATTACTCATATTTTGAGCTAAAGAAAGTCTTAAACACAAATTCGCCAAATCCTTTTCTCATCAAGAAAACATATGTAATCACTTCCCTTCAATCTCAATTTTATAATCAGTTGTTAAACTAATATTTACATATTTTCATTTTGTAATTTTTGAAAAATAAACGCTAGCTAAAGCCTCTATTCTAGGTTTTAAATTTTCAAGTAAATACAAAATATAATCTCATAAAATCTTAAATTTCAATTCTAAATACACAATATTTTTTTCTTTTTCTTCAAAATCTTTTTTCAATTTTTCATAATTATTTATCCTCTCTAAAATTAAATTTTGTTCTCAAATTATTTTAGTTTTTTCATTTATTAATCACGCTTTTTCTTCTTTTATTAAAGCTATTTTTTCACTAAAAATTTCTTTTTCTTGTTTATTTTTTACATATTCCTCTTCACTATAATTTAATTTCTTTATCTTGTTTATAATCTCTTTTTTTTCTATCTCTATTTTATTTATATTTTCCTTATTTTTAGCTATATTTTCTATAATTTCTGGCAATATTTTTATCTCTCACTCTAATATTTTTAATTTATTTACTTCAATTTTTAGTTCCTCATATTTTTTCTTAATTTCATCAAATTTTTTCTCATCAAAATTAATATTTTTATAACTACTTAATTCCCCTTTATTTTTATCTAAATTTTTATTAAAATTCTCTAAATTTGTTCTAATTTGAAGTAATTTTTTATCAAAAATTTCTATTTTTTCTAATTTTTTCTTATTTTCTAAAATAGATTTACTATTTTCTACTTCTTCTATTTCTGTCTTTTTTACTTCTTCCAAAATGTTTTTATATTCTATTCTTTGTTTATTTAATAGCTCTTCATAGCCATTTATTACATTATCAGCATATTCTCAAAGTGGCCTAAAACATGTTGGACACTCTCCCTTTTCCTTTAATTTTTCAATATTCAATTTTTGTCATTTTAACTCATCTGCTTTTTTCTTAATTTGTTCAAGTTTTGCTTTAAAATTAGCCATTTTATTCACTATTTCTTTATTATTTTTTTCTAATTTTTCTAAATCCAAATTTAATTTATTTTTAATCTCTAAAAAATTGTCATAATTTTCTATTTTAAACTCTAAAAAAATCTTTTTTTCTTCACTTTTTATTCCTAAAATTTTTTTCTCTAAAGCCTTTATTTCATTTTCTAATTTTATTTTATTATCAAGTTTTATTTTATTTTCTTTTAAAATTAAAAACTCTTTTTCAAGTTTTTCAAAATCATTAAAAATTCACTTTTTTTCATCAAAAAGCTCTTGTTTTTTAATTAATTCTTCCTGTTTTTCTAAATTATTTTTAAAATTTATTTTTATATTTTCTAGATTCGTTTGATTATTAGATAACCTCTTTTCTAAAGCTAAATAATCATCTCTTTTTTTCTCTATCTTATTATATTTTTCTTTAATTTTTTCAAATTTTTTATTCTCTTCTAATTCAATTTTTTCATGATTTTTAATCAATTTATTTTGCTCTTCTATTTGCTTTAAATAAACCTTGTTTTGATTATTTAACTCTTCTATATCAACTTCTCAAATGTCTGTTTTTACCTTTTTTATTAATATATTTTCACTATTAATATCCCTTTTAATATCCCATTTTGAAGCTTCTATTTTATCAATTCACAAAATATTATGGATAATTTTTCTTCTATCAGATTCATTCCCACTAGATAAAATTTCCAAATCTTTTTGTTTTGTAAAAACAGTTTTCAAAAAAGTATCGCGCCCAATTCCAAGCAGTTTTTCAATATAATCGTCAATTTTTTCTAATATTTTTTCTCAAGTATTGGAACTAATTTCATCTTTAGTTTCCGGTATAAATTCGCTATAAAAAACCTTTATTCACTTTTCAATAACTCTTACAACCCTATAATCAACTCCTCAAATTTCAAACTCTAAAGCTATTTTACAAGACTCTTTTTCTCACGCAAAATAACTCCTAAGCTCACTTTTATTTCATCTTAAAAAATCTTTTGATTTAGCACCAAATAAAGCATATCAAATCGCATCAAATAAAGTAGACTTCCCTGCTCAATTTTTTCAAAAAACAACTAAAAAATCCTGCGAAAAATCTATTTTTTCTTCTTTAAATTTCCTAAAATTTAATAATTTTAAACTTTTTAACTTCATATTTTCAAATGTTTTATTAAATTTTACAAATATTTTATCTCTAAATTTTCTAAATCCTCATCATTATATAACTGCCCTATTTTTTCTTTAAAGTTATCCAAAAACTTGGCTTCTAATTCTAATAAACTAGCGTTTAATACTGGTTTATTTGTCTTTATAAAAACAGTATTTTTATTTTTTGAAATACTTATTAAATATTGTGTTATATCCATATTTTTTTTATCTAAAAATACTTCACAAATGGCTTTCCAAAGACTAGAAGAAAAAGTTAGACTATCGTATCATTTTTGTTTAATTCTTACTTTTAAAATGTCTGCTAATTTATATTCCATTACTTATAATCTTATAATTAAAACATAACCACAAATTCTCATTTTTGTTTTTCTTTTTTCTGAAAATATTCTATAACTTCGCTTACAGTTCATCTTACAAACTCTTCATAAATTTTTGTCAACTCTCTTCAAACAACAATATAGTGGTCTTCTCAAAAATAATTTTTCAAGTCTTCTAAAGTCTTCATAATTCTATGAACAGACTCATAAATAACCGCTGTTTGCTCTTTATTTTGCAATTTTTTAAACATTGTTTGTCTTCATTTTTTCACTGGCAAAAATCATAAATATAAAAAATGATTCATCGGCATTCAACTAGCACAAATTGCTGTTATACAAGCACTTACTCAAGGAATCGGACTAACTTTAATTCATTCATTTATAGCATCACGTATCAAATTATATCAAGGATCAGAAATACCAGGCGTACCAGCATCTGACACCAAAGCTACTTTCTTCCCAACTTTTAACTCTTCTAAAATTTTATTCACTTTTGTATTTCAAGAGTAAGAATGAAAACTCATCATAGGTTTTTTTTCTATTTCAAGGTGTTTTATTAATATTCAAGTCTTACGAGTATCTTCACAAGCTATTAAATCAGCTTCTTTTAGCGTTCTAATAGCTCTAAGTGTGATATCTTCTAAATTTCAAATCGGCGTTGCAACTATATATAACATAATTTTTAATAAACAAATATTTTTTTCATTATAGCTACCTTTTAAGAATTTACAAAATTTTATAAAAAATTTTACAAAACTAACGAAAAATATATAATTTGAAATATTATATTTTAATTATAAAATTATGTGAAGTTTTATAGAGTTGTGTGATACATTACAATTAAATGAAGAACAAGGATTCCCTACTGATATTCTAAACTATAAAAAACATTTTGAAAATCCTATAAATATAAAAGAAGTAGAAAATAAAATTTTTGATTTTAAAAATAAACCTGCAATAAGGTTATACCAAGCTCCTCCAGTGAGAAACTTTTTAGTACAAAATATAGATTGAAAATGGCTTTATTGGTGACATATCGATATTTTAGAAATAAAACATAATTATATTGATAAAACTACTTCTTGAAAATATAAAATTACTTATATAAATAATTTAAATGAAATGAAAAATGCATTTCATGCAATAAATAAAATACCTAAAATGAACTTTTTATCACTCTCAGAATAATAAAAAACTTGCAAAAATTATCTTTTTATATACTATAATAAAGTAATTTTATTTATATTTTAAATTTATGCTTATGTTAAGTCTAATTGGTGAAAGATATAATGAACTACTTACAAAAACAGAAAAAAGTAGTCCTATGGTAAAATTGATAATCATTTGGTTATCTGGTATGGCTTTATGTATTCCTTTCTTTGATGGATTAAATCTAAAACTAGGAATGTTTGGAATGCTAATTGCATATCTTATTATGTGATTAATTATGTGATTTATATTTAATTTTGCTGCTAGTTTTTTTTGGTATGCTTATATTAGTATTGCGAAAGGTAAAACTACTCTAGCGCAAACAAGGACAATTTCTCTTTTATCATATATTCCAGTTTGGATTATTATAATAATGAATAAAAAAATTGAGTTCCTTGTTAATACATTCCAAATTTCTGGAGATTTAGAAAAATTATTAATTTTAGCTCAATCTGGAGCAACAATCTGATTATTACTATACACAATATATTTATTATATAAATGAGGAACTGACTACGCTAAAGCTGATAAATTCTGGTTCGGTATAGTTTCTATAATATTCTCTCCTATTATATTTATAATATTTTATGCTATTTTTTCAATAGCAGCATTCGTTAGTATGAGTGCAATGTACTAAAATATTTCAAAATTAAAAGATGACTAATCATTAGCCATCTTTTTTTTACTTATTAAAAATTATTTAATTATTTTTCTTCTTCACTTTCTTCTTCCTCTGGTAATTTATGATTATTATTATCTTTCATAAGCGGGAATAATACAACATCTCTAAGATTTTCTTGCTCAGTCAAAAGAGAATAAATTCTTTCAACTCACATTCCCCAACCAGATTGACAAGGCATACCATATTCCATAGCCAAAACAAAATCATCATCTCCACTTGTCGCTTCTTCATCTCATTTTTCAAGAGCATCTGTTTGCTCTTCAAAGTTTGCTTTTTGAATTTCAGGGTCAACTAATTCACTATAAGCCTTTAATATCTCCCAACCATTTACTACAACTTGAAATTGTTCTACAATTTCTGGATTCTCATCATTTTGTCTCGCAAGCGGTTGCATTGTTTTAGGATAATTATAAATGAAAGCTGGTCCAACAATATTTGGTCTTAAAACTTTTTTATAAAGATAATCAATTAAAGTTGGAGTTCACATAATATCCATCCCTTCAAATTCAATTCATTTCGCTTTAATATCAGCTCTAAGTTTATCTGCGTCTTCAGTATTATATTTAGTAATATCAATCCCAGAAGCCTCTTTAACTCACTCAATATAATCAATTCTTTCCCAAGGAGTTTGGAAATTTACTAACTTAGTATTCCCTTCTTTATCTGTTATGTTAACTTCTTTTTTAAGGTCAGTATTATTAAAAATATAATCGAACATTTCTTCTGTAAATCTCATATTATCCTCAAAATTCCAATAAGCCGCATAGTGCTCAATCGCTGTAAATTCTTGCATATGAGATGGGTCACTTCATTCATTTCTAAAATTTCTAGACACTTCAAAAACCTTTTCAAATCTACCTACTGTCGCTTTTTTAAGAGCTGTTTCAGGAGAAATTCTTAAGAAAAATTCACTATCAAAATCATTATGATGAGTTATAAATGGTTGTGCCGCCGCTCCTGAAGCAGCATTTCATAATACAGGAGTTTCTATTTCTATAAAACCGTTTTCAAAATAAAAATCTCTAATAGCTTTCATAAAATGACTTCTTCATTTTAATCTTTCATAACTGTCTTCATTCATCACCATATCCAAATATCTTTGTCTATATATTGTTTCTTTATCCTTTACTCAATGCCATTTCTCAGGAAGTGGTCTAATTGCTTTAGAAAGCATTTGAAACTCTTTTACAAAAAGCGTTAATTCTCAATGTTTTGTTAAAAATAAATCTCAAGTAAGCCCAATATAATCACCTACATAAAACATTTTATCAATAATTTTATAAGCAGAATATTCCTTATTTCAGATTGTTAAACTTTCAACAACTTCACTTCAAGTATTAAATTTTACTTTATCTTTTACAAAACAAACTTGAATCGTATCAGTATTATCTCTAATTTTTCAAAAAGATAATTTTCAATGACTTTTAAAAGACATCATTCTTCAAGCAGTTTTAAATTCTCACGCGCTTCAATTTTCCATCATAGGTTCAACATCTTTTACATTTTCCGGTTTGCCTTTTATATCTTTTATATCTTGTTTTCATTCAAATTTATTTGCATAAGGAATAACTCAAGATTCCTTTAATAATCTAATCTTTTCTAGTCTATCTAGTGCTTCTTTCGAGAAATTATTACTCATTTTTAAAATTGTTAATATATAAAAAGCGCCCTTATAATACGCAAAAAATCGCTTTTTTCAAATTTTTATTTTATTTTTTAATTTTTATTTTATGTGAAGATTTTGTGAATTATAAGCCTAATTCTTGACTTATCTTATATTTTTTATATATTTAGTAAATATTTATACTTAATTTTTAACAAAATAATCATGAGTGATTGTAGTGGGATTAGCAAATGAAGCTAATAATTCAGGACAGAAACAAACACCAGAACAAAATAAAGATTCTAGACTTAATGTAGTAAGAGATTGAAAAGTAATATATTTACCTTGAACTTTAAAAGCCGCAACAGAAACTGTGTTATGAGAAGTGAATAAGGCTATTGACTTTTCTTGACTAAATCTAAGCGAAGCATTTTATAGAGAAATAAAAGAAATGTTATCGCCAGAATTATACAAATTAATCAATACTCCATATTTTTCGGAAAATTATTTTGCTAATTATAATGCAGATTCTGATTTAAATAAAATTTTTAATTGAAAAAAATATAGTTTTGGTGACATAGAAGAAAAAGAATTATTTGAAGCTATTTGTTATTGGGATTTACTTGAAGAACTTGATTCATCGCTAAAAGTTGAAATTCAATTATTACAAAGCTTATTAGAATCAAAAAATAATTGAGAACCATTTTTCTATGATAAACAAACCTATTTAAGTTGGAAAACAGCTAATAATCGCTTATATTCACTTATTTCAAAATTTGAATATTTATACGAATGAAAAGAATGGTTGAAAAATAAATATGATGAAGTAGACTCAAATTATACTGCATTTGATAAAATCAATACTGAACTTTGTAAAATTCAAGAAGAAGAAAAAGGCGCTGACTTTGATGTAAAAGAATACTATGGCTATGAACCAGAAGAAGATTAAACCTCATTAGTTTGAGGCTTTTTTGTTACTAAAAAAATAAGCTAATAAAAATAGAAAAAATAGCACTAAAATTATCGTCGGACCAGTCGGTGAGTTTAAATAATAAGACAAAAATATTCATAATATACTACTTATACTTCAAAAAATTATCGCATAAAATAAATAATTATTCACATTTTTTGAAACTAATTTTGCAATATTTGGTGGTAAAACTAGAAACGCTCATAATAATAAAATTCAAAATATTTTTATTCCAAAAGAAATTATTACAGCCAAAAATATATAATATAAAAATTCTATTAAATTAATGTTTTTATAGCTTAAGATAGCTAAATTATTGTTTATTGATATAGCTAAAATTTTCTTATAAAATAAAGAAAAAAATCACACACTGAATAAACTAATTATAAAAATTATTATAGCGTCTAAACTATTACTTGATAAAATACTTCAAAATAAAAATGAATTTATCTCTACTTTTATAAAACTTAAAAATCAAAGTAAAAATATAGCTAATGCTAGGCTTACTTGAGCTGATAATTCAAGTACTGACTCTGGTGTTATTTTTCTGTTTTTAATCAAAAAATAAATAAAAATCACTAATATTATCGCTGTTAAACTAGAAAAAATATCTATATTAAATCAAAATAAAAATCACAAAACTATTCACAATAAAGCTCAATTTGATAAAGTATGTGTTATCTGTACCTCCCTTCTAAAAACTATTAATGAGCCAAAAATTCAACTTACAACAGAAAATAACAAGCATATAATCAATGCTCTCCAAAAAAATGCAAACTCAAAAATCTCCATATATTATAAATTAATCAATATGTTTATGGTCGTGAATATGATTATAATGCGATAATTCACTATCTTTATCAAGAATTTTATCAGGATAGTTTATACAACTACAAGATTTATGTAAATGTAAAATCTTATCACTATAAGTAAAAACTTTCTCTCTGTTATGCGAAACTATTACAAAAGAAACATTTTTATTTTCCTTTACTATATTTTTCAAAATATTATAAAATTTTTCCTGTCCTGTTTCATCAATACTTGCTGTCGGTTCGTCCATTAAAACTAATTCTGGTCTGCTTATTAAAGCATTTAAAATCAATATTTTTTGAAATTCTCATCAGCTTAAATTAGATAATTTTTTCTCTAATAAATCCTCATAATTATATTTTTCTGATATTTTTTTTATATAATTTTTTTCTAAACTATTGTTGAATATTTTTAAAAAATCTTGGCTTGTTATAGGTAAAGTTTTATCAATATTTAATTTTTGTGGTACATAAGAAATTTTATCAGTATTCAATTCTAATTTTCAAGAATTAATTTTTATTTCTCATAAAATCGCTCTGAGTAAAGTCGTTTTTCAAACTCAATTTTCTCAAATTATAGATACAATTTCTCAGGTTTTTATATCAAAAGTTGTATTATCCAAAATAATTTTATCATCTATTTTTATCTGAATATTATCAGCTTTTAATAATATTTTTCTATCCATAAAACTAAAAAAATACTAAAATAAAATTTATTTTTCTTGCGTTTCTTCGCTATGATAAATAGTTTTTAACGCTTCTAAATTTTTCCTTAAATTATCTATATATCCACCTTTATTTTCACTATCTCAAAGTGGCGACATAGATCTTATAGGAATATTATAATTTTCTTCTAGTGAAGCAATCGCTTTAGAATCAAATTCTGGTTCTTTAAAAATAGCTCAAACTGTTTTATCTTTTTCGTTATTTATAATCTTTTTTATTTGCAAAAAATCTTTTATAGTTATCTCCACTCAAGGCGTTTTTCTAATTACTAATTGTTTATCTTTATCTACTCAAATTTCATAAAATAAATACTCAAATCCATCATGTAAAATTATAAAATAATCTTGATTTTTCCCTTCTTGAAAGTCATAAAAATCATTTAATAATTCATTAATTTTATCTTGAAAGTCCAAATAATTATCTTCATAATATTGCTTATTTTTCTCATCTTTTTTTATTAATGACTCTTTAACTTCTCTTGCTAAAAATTTTGCGTTCATAGGAGAAAGCCATACATGCGGGTCATAATTTTTATGTTCATCAAAATCCTCTCAAGTATTATCCAAAACGTGATTTTCAGTATTATGATTATGTTCAGCTCACTCTCTTACTTCTCTTTTTACAGAAAATTCCCTCATTGTTATAACTTTTTGTTTTGGTTTTATATTTTTATCAAAAAAATTATCAAGCCCAAAACCAGTATAAACAACGATATCTGCCTTTTGAATATTCACAATATCCTCTGGTTTTAAGTCAAAATTATGTGGTGAAGTCCCTTTCTTTATAGTACTGACAACACTAACTTTATCTCATCAGATATGATTTGCAATTGATGCTAATGGTATTATTGAAGTTGAAATTTTTATTTTATTTTCATCAAATTTTCTATTTTCTCAGGCGCAAGAAAATAAAAATAACACACTAAATATAACTACTCAAATTTTTTTTAGTATTCATTTCATAAATTAAAAATATTTTTAAACAAATAAGTTACTTCTATATTTTCTATCTATTTTTTTACAATAGTATAAATTTTATCTATTAATTATCTTAAGTCAAAAAAAAATACTTATTTCTAAGTATTTCTTCTATCATGTCATACCATAACTATAATCATCTTCTTGATTATTTTGAGAAGAAGAATTGTTTTCAGGAACTTTTGCAGTTTCTATAAAATGTACATTACTTGAAACTCATCTAGCTACTTCTTCTGGACTATTAGGACTATCTCAATTAAGTATTCTATCTACAATTTTTTTCAAATATGCTTCAGTTTTTGTAGATTTTTTAAGAAAATCTGCTCAGTTCACTCACATATCTAAAATTCCCTCTGGTCCTTTTGCTTGTATTCAAATATATCTACGCAAATAACTTAAATCACCTGTATCTTCAAAGGCTCAAATTATAGCTTGATGACGAGAACCATGGTTTTCAAGTAATCACCCAATTATATATCTTAAAGCTTCAGTATACAATCTCCTCTTTTTATCTAAATCTACTCTTGGATCATCATCTAAAGTTCTTCCTTTAATTCAATCAGGAGTACTTGGATCTAATTCTTTCCATATTTCTGCCCACATCTTTTTTCAAGATGCCTTATCTCTAAATCAACCTCATTGATCTAATAAACAAGTTTGTTTAAATGCTTTATGAAGAAATATTCAAGAAGTTCAAGCCCCATCATAACAATCCGTCATAACAGCCGTATTAGCCATATAATTAATTTGAGTCTTTCACATTATTTCTATTAAGAAATGATGATATTTCTTATATATAGATTTTTTAGGATTATCTTTTTCAAGAAAAATTATATTATCAGTCTTAGAATATGTATTGTCTTGTCAATTTAATTGATATAAAGCTCTAATAAGTACTTCTCAATATTTTTGCCAAAATTTATAAGCCCTATCAACCTTAATTGGCTCAGATAAACTTTTTGATTTCGCATTTTCTTTTAAACTCAAAGCCTCTTTATGCATTCAAGAAAATTGAGGATAAGCAGCTGGTATATCTTGAGATAATTGTACTACCGTATCCATAAATAAATCTGTATATCCTCATTGGAAAGCCATAAAAGTAAGAGGTATCATGAATCATTTATCCGACATATTTTTTAATTTATCTCAGACTCTGTTTGAATCCATAGTATAAGCTTGCCCAGATAATAACATAACTGCAGGAATAGCATTTACCTTGTCAATATCTCATCATTTATTAATAACAGCTTCAAGTACTCATACAGCATTATTATAAGTTCAACCTCACATTTCACTTATTCACATTTTTACCCTATCATCAATAGTCGCTCAATCAGTTCAGTCGTCCAGTCATTTCTTATTTTCATCAGCAATACCTTGTGGCCGTAATCATTTAAATTCTTTATGTAATCTTGACCTTCTTTTTGGTTTTTTCTTACCAGAACATTGTTTTTTAATAAGCTCAAAAACTGCTAATTCTTCAGTAAAATTATTTCAATTTTGTTCACATTCTGCTTTCGTTTGAGTATAAACATCATCTCATACAGTACCTCATAATGCTTGATACCAAATCCAATTTCATTTTTGTTGAATTAATTCTCATTTAGCATATAACGTTCAATAATTTTGTAACATAAAAATAACTGCAGCTTCTTTTTCCGCTTCTGAAGATGATTTACTAAGCAACCATTTTTTTATCAAATTACAAGCCATCCAAGAATCAATACTCTTAAGTCTATTCATGGCTTCATCCATAGCTTCTCTTTGAGCAGCTTCAATCTTCATTTTCATCTCAATTCAGACATCTCAAATTCAAATTCATTCAAACATTCAAGCAAATTTTGCTGCCTTATAATCAGTTCATCTCTTTAATTTAGCAGAAATAGCATCAATAAGATGAGTGACTCACTCAGTCATATCCATGACACTATAAAAATCCAAATACTTTCCAATAAGTCAAGTTACACCTAATTTTCTTTTTGGTGGTTCTGGTAATTCCTCATCTGCGGCTCAAGGAGTCTTTCATGGACGCATTTCAAAATTATCCATCATTTCATAAAGCTCTGCTGTCAAAACCGTTTCTTCACCTTTATTCATTCTATATCTAACCCCTTGATTATTAGCTTTATCATAATCCTCACTATCTAAAGGAACCTCTTTTCAATCTTTAACTTTTATATCAACATAATCTCATCTGACAATAGTCGCATAATCCCCCGCTACATTAATAACTTTTATTGCATACCTTTCATTTTTATCATGTCAATAAAAATATTGAACTTCTCTGGTCTTTGAATTATTATTTTCATCTTTTTTTGTTTCAATAAATTTTCAATTCTCTATTTCTATATCCTTATATTTCGTTCAAACTTCACTATTACTCTTCATTTGGTCAAGCAAATCTTGAGAATCTTTAACTTTTCAAATTCTCTCAACTTCCAAACTTACATCTCACGCTGTTTTATTAGGAGAATCCTTAAGAGCATAGAAAAAATCTGAAAGCTGATAAACCATAGCTCATCTTCCACTAGTTAAAAATTCAACTGTACCAGCAGCATAATTTACATTATTTATCTTACCAACACTAAATCATTTTGATTTATTATTTTTTACTCTAAATACAGTTCCCGCTTCAAATCAATATTCTTTTCATTTTTCATCATGTTCATCCATTAATCTCTCTGCCTTTCTTTTATTAAGTTCTTGTTCCTCTTGATATTTTAAAACAATATCATCTTTTTCGCTTAATAATTTTAAATATTCTTGATCATCTTGCAATTCCGCATCTAATTCTTCTTCTGTAATATTATTTCTTCAAGTTTCTTCTTTTAACCTATCTTCAACTTTTTTTCTATATTCTCATTTTACTTGATCAAAATCTTTTCTTCTACCTTCAAAATCTACATATTTGCTCTCATATTCTTTAGCTAAATTCCCAAAAGATGGTATTTCTTCCAAAGAAACAACTTTTGCAAATTCTCAAACCCCATCTTTTTTCTTCTTTTCAAAAACTTTTTTAGAAAATAATTCAAACTCAATTTTTTTATTTTCAAGTCCATCCACTACAAATTGTCCAAAAAATTTCTCTAAATCAACTTTTTTTACATTAGTATCATCTTGTTCATAAATTCATTGTTCACTTCAAGTCATCGCATACTCAAGTTTATTATTTTCTTTATCAAAAGATTTCACTCTAACAAATCTCAAACGCTCTTGAGGATCATAAAATTTAGCCCTAATAACTTTACCTACCCCCTCAGGAGTATTTAATTCTTTCAATAAATCAACTCAATAAGTATCTTTTATTTTCCCTAATGTTTCATCTATTTTTTCTTGACTAGGATTATTTTCTTTCGCCTTATTTATAACTTTAGCTAAACTTTCTAATTTCGCATTATCCAAAATAGCATCAAAATCATTGTCCATAAAAAATGACACATCTACAACCATATCTTCAAATTTTCTAATATGTTCAGCTTGTACAGTATCCTCATCGTATTCAAGATCAATTCAATCTTGACTACAATATTCTTCAAATCTTCTCTTAATAAACTCTTCAACTCTCTTTTCTTTTACTCTTCCTTCTTCTGCAAAAGATGGAATATTAAAATTTATTACTTGCCTTAAAGTAAAAAAAGGACAAAAATCTTCAATAAACTTTTTCTTTCAAGCTGGCGTTCTAAAAACATCAGTTCATCACTCAGTATCAAATAAAACTTGTAAGTCATATTCATCAATAGGCTTAAAATCAGGATTCCTTATAAGTTCTAAAGTTGTTTTTTGATCTTCAGATAAATCCTCCCAATTAAAAAACATTTCATAATCTCTAAAATCTTTTTCTTTTTCCTTTGAAATAATATTATCTTCTCATAATCTTGCTTTTAAAAATTTTTGTCTTACCGAATGTGAAGTTAATAAATCTTTTAATTCTGATAAAGTTGCTTTATTTTTTAAAGTTTTCTTTATTTCTTCCTTTTCTTCACTACTTAAATCATATTCTTTTTCAAATAATTCTTGTAATTTTTGTCTATTTCTATGAATAGGAAAACCTTTCATCTTAATTTCTTTTATAAATGTTTCTTCAGCTTCTTTAAGTTCTTCTCAAGTTAATTTATCAAGATCTTTTCAATGCTCATCTTGAATAATATTCTCTTCAATATCAGAAAAATTGTGCAAATCTTTAACTTGCTGTGTAGAAAAATGAAAAGGATTATCAGAATCACAAACCTGATTATAAATTTGAGCATCATTCTCATTAAATTCTTGTCTAGCTAATCTTTTTATACCTTTATCTAACGCATCTTGTCTTTTTTCTTCAGCATTAACTTCTCTTTGTTCTCAATTTTCATTTGGTCAGTTTCCTCAACTATTATTAACCATAATAATAAATTTTATTTATAAATAATACTGTAATTATTTTAACCTATTTTAACAAAAAAAGCAAAAATTTAAAATAAAAATAACATTTTTTTTGATTTTTTATAAAAAAAGATAAAATATGCTCACTTTTTAACAAAAAAACTTAAAAAAATTTACTAAATTTAATAAAAATAATAAAAAAATAATGAAAAAATGAGAAATTATTAAAAATATTAAAGTAGAAAAATTGGTTTTCGGATGAAAATGATTTGCTAAGGCCGAAGACTGAAAAACTATTTTTATCATCGGATGACCTGTTCCTTGAGCAACTTATGACATAAAAATATTAAAAAAGAAATCTAGTTTTTATGAATGTCAAATTATTAATACAGTAAAAAATGCTTGATATGAACTCCCTCAAAGATGTGATATGGACGGCGTTTCTGGTTGAGCAAGATGGCAAATTATACCTTATGAAAAACAATTAGAAATAAAATCTAATCAGGTTAAAGAAGCATTTTTTCATCTCGAAAAATTTGATAATAATATTAATTTTGAAGAGATAGAGCCATCTCCTTTAATAGACGGATATAGAAATAAAATGGAATACAGTTTTGGCAATTATATCAGCAAAAAAGAGTGAATAGATATCAGAAATAATTTATGATTTCATAAACAATGAGAATTTTCAAAAGTCGTAGATGTTCGCAGTTGTATTTTAGTAAATGATGAATTTAATAAAATTTTTAGAGAATTTAAAAAAGCTCTTTTAGATTTATGATATCCCGCTTATGACCAATATATTCATAAAGGATTTTATAGACATTTAATGATGAGAAAAACTCATTTCACAAACGAAATGATGATAGTTTTAAATTATAATGATAGCTATAATAAAGATTATAATTTAGAAAAAATCAAAAAAGCTATGCTTTGAGTAGCTGAAAAATATGACATTATAAAATCTATGTATTTTAGTCGTCATGATTGACCAGCGGATATTGCGATTTGAAAACTTGACCATTTTTATTGAGAAAAAATTATCACTGAAGAACTATTATGACTAAAATTTAATATTTCCCCTACTTCATTTTTTCAAACAAATTCTAGTTGAGCTGAAAAACTTTATTCTATAGCTTTAGATTATGCTAAAAAAGATGATTTAAGTGGTAGTACAGTGCTAGATTTATATGCTTGAACTGGAACTATTTGAATGATTTTTTCACCTTTTGCAAAAAAAGTCGTATCAGTAGAAATGGTAACAAGTGCTTCTCGTGATTGAGAAGCTAATGCTAAACTAAATAACATAAATAATATAGAGTTTATAAACGCAAAAGTTGAAGATTATTTAGATAAATATCTAAAGCAGTGAAAAACAGCTGATTTACTTATTATAGACCCTCCAAGAAGTGGGATGCATAAAAATGCATTGCCAAATATTATGAAATTTAACGCAAATCAAATAATTTACGTAAGTTGTAATCCTAGTACGCTAGCGCGTGACCTAGAAAGTATCCTGCAAACTTGAAAATATAAAATTGAAAAAGTAAAAGCTATGGATATGTTTCCGCATACGCATCACATTGAAACGGTTGTAAGTTTGATAAAAAAATAGACTCTAGAAATTAATCTAGAGTTTTTAAATAATTTAAATTTATTATTTTTTTAAAATTTCAGCTTTAAAAAAATTATATTCTCCTTTTATTTGGGGGTCTAAATTAGTTCAAATTGTTTTTATCATTAAATCGACTAATCTTTGATTTCAATATTCAATTATTGCATGTTGCACTTCAATAGATAAAGTTTCTTCAAATTCAGTTATCATTAACTCTAATATTTCAGGAGTACTATTTAAAAAAATATAAAAATGATATTTTGGTAAAATTTGTCTTCAATATTGTTTAATAATATCTTTTACTTCTTCTTTATTTAATCAAAGAATTACATCACAACTTTTTTTAATATTTGAATTAGCTATTAAAATACCGTTAGGAATATTTAATGGTCTTAATTGTTCTGATTGAATATTTGTTGAACTTAATTTTAATCATGCTCAGTGTACACTCATTTGTCTAAATAATAAAAATATAAATCTCAGATATAGATTTATAACTTTAAAAAACTAAAAGTCAAATTTATTTTATAAAATAAAAAGCGATAATTTTATCACTCTTTTATAATATCTTCATGTACACTATTAGCTGCCAAACATCCTTCCGCTGCACTCATAATAGTTTGTCTAAATTTATTTGAATTTGTCGTCACATCCCCCGCTGCATATAATCATTTTATACTAGATTCTTGTCTTTGGTCCACAATAATACATCATTCTTCATCTTTTTTTATAGACAATGTATCAACAATTTTCGTATCAGGAATTGTTCAAATCGCCACAAAAACTCAATCAGCTTTTAATTCATCTCAAGATTTTAATAACAAATTTGTCACAAAGTCTTCTCATCTAATCTCTTCTACTTCAGTATTTAAATGGATTTCTATATTTTCTTTTTCTTTAGCTTTTTCTTGCCATATTTTTTCTGCTTTAGGTTTGTCTCATCTATATAAAATGTGAACTTTGCTCGCTATTTCAGATAAATATAATGCTTCTACAAAAGCTGTATTTCATCATCATACAACAACTAATTCTCTACCTCTAAAAAACATTCCATCACAAGTCGCACAATATGAAACTCATTTTCATAAATAGCGCTCTTCTCAAGGAATTCACAATTTTCTATATTTATTCCCTGTCGCTAAAATAACTTTTTTTGCTTCATATTCATTTCCAGATTGCGTTCTGATACCAAAACCATAATCACACTCTACTAATTCTGTTACAAATTCTGTCTTCATTTCACTTCCTGCAGCTTTAGCGTGTTCCATAAAATTTTTCATAATTTCTCCACCTGGTGCTGAAATTGTACCAGGATAATTTTCTACCATATGTGAAGTTCACAACGCTCATCAAGGAATAGCTCCAATGATTAAATTTTTTAATTTATATCTAGATGCGTACATTCCTGCTGGTAATCAAGCACTTCACGCTCAAATAATAATTACATCATATTTATTTTCCATCTCGTTGTTATTCATTATTTTTTATATTATTTTTTTAAAAAACTGATTTATATTCTATCTAAAAATTAAAATTTTTCAAGAAATTATTTTATTGTCATGGAATTTCCAACCGTTCCCGCCACCGAGTTTTTGTTGCTCCAGTTTGTCAAGATTCATACCTTAAATCATATCAACTATAAGTACCTATTATTTGTCATCAAGCATAAGTTGTTGTTCAACCTGAATAAACTCAAGCTATAAACAAACGATTGTCTAAAATAAAAGTTCATAAATGTGTAATATCAATATCATTTATTCAAATTACTTTTCAAGTACGATAATAACATTTTCAATCATAAATTTGAGTACTTCCCCCTGAATAAGTAGCAGGACAATCTTCACAAGTCTTAGTTGTGCTATTCCATATTTGATCTCAAGTACATTTTCATAAACATTTTTTTACTCATCAAACAACACTACACAATTCTCAAGTTATATATAGTTTTCAATTTAGTTTTATATTATCTCAAGACACATCTATTTTATTTGTTAAGCTAGATATATTTCACCAAGTAGAATTATCTAATATTTCTCAAGGATTCTTAGTAACACTTATAGCTCCAATAAAATTAGTTAAATATATTAAACATAAAATAATACTTAGAGATAAAATTAGTTTTTTCATAGTTTTAAAAAATTATTTGATATATAAAAAGATTATATAATATATATTATTAAAAACAAGTTTTTTATTAACAAAAAACTCTAGAAATTAATCTAGAGTTTAAATTTTTTATTTAATTACATTATATCACTTCCAGCTAGTAATTTAGATGATTTTCATTCTAAATTTTCATTTAGATAAACTAATTTTGAACCATCTTTACTACCTATATTTCATAATGTTTCAATTCTTGAAGAATCAAGTAAGAAAGCTAATATTTTATCTCAAGTAAGACTTTGGTCAGCTCATTTAATCATTTCAACAGATTCTTGAAATCATTTAGCAATCGCCATTCTTTGGCCTGCCATTCATTCTCAGATTAATACTTTTGATTCTTTTTCTGCTTCCGCTTGTTTTACTTGCATAATTTTTTGCGCTTCAGCTTCATTATAAGCTGCTTCTTTTAATTTAGCAGATTCTACTACTTTATTCATAGCTTGCATAACAGTTCATTCTAATTGTACATCTCTAACTTGAATAGAATCAATTCTAAAACCAAATTGTCATAATTTTTCTCTTAATTTTTCTTCAATAACCTCTCAAATTTCTTCTCTTTTACCAAAAATTTCTTTATGAGTAAACATAACTATCATTCATCTAAGTTGTTCATCGATAGTAGATTTCATCATAGTTCTAGGATTATCTATTGAATAAACAGACTTAAATACTGGTCATACTTCCGTATCATCTCAATTATCATCAACATAATAAATAACATTTAGTCAAATATAAGCTGTTACATTATCACTAGTAACTCATTCAACTTCTACAGGGAAATTTTTCCTATATAAATCTTGAGCTTTTGTCCATTCTACAAATGGTACTATAAAATGAAACCCTGGTCTTAAAATTCTATTATATTTACCTAAAAATTCAACAGTTCTAACAGTTTTTGGTCCAACGATTCTAATAGATAAAGCTATCAAAATCACATCAAAAATTATAGACGGCATAATAGCAGCTACTCACATAGTTGACATAAGAACTCAAGGTACAATTATCAAAAGCAAAGGTACAATAAATCTAAGCATATTCAAAAAATTATTAATAAATAAATCTTGAGTAATTATAAGAGTTAAATTTATTTAAGCAAGAGAAAATATAATTTTTTATAAAAAACAGTAACATTTTTCAAAAAAATCGTTATAATATATATAGATAAAATTTAAAAAATAAAATCAGAAGAAATTATGAAGAAAAAAATAAGCCTAATACTTATAGTAAGTCTGTTTTTAAATAGTCTTATTTTTAGTAATATTTATGCAGAAAATTCTAGTTATACTAAAGCAATAAATACTGTTACAAATAAAATTAATAAACTAATGATAAATAAAGATTTTAATAAGATTTTTATTTATATTTCACTATTAAATCAAACAAAAAATAATTCTAAAGATAACAATAGAAGACAGTTTATAGATAATGTAATTCAAGAATTAAAAAAACAATATCACAGAAATAATACTAATTTAATTCTAAGAATAGATAAAAATTATAGTAATAAAAATATTGATGATATTATAGAAAAAAATAGTGATAAAATAAAACTTAGTGATAATATTTTTATTTTTAAAAATAATGCAACTTGAAGATTTTCAGCTTCTCAAATGTTTTACACAAGTAATAAATTAAAACTTTTAAATAAAAAAATAAGAATTTTTATTGATCAAGAAGGATGACTTGTGAATAGATTTAATGATTTTGATGATAAAAATACCTTTGAAAATTATATAAATTCTAATTTAAGTTTAAGGTTTAAATACGCGATATTAGAAGATAATACAAAAAATTTAATTACAAATAGCTTTAAAAATAGAACAACTTTTATTTCTATGAACAGCGTATGAGAAATTTTCTATTCTATAAATAAAAACAATACTACTGAAAGAAATAGATTCCTTGATTTTATAACATTTTTTAGGCTTTATACTTTGTATAAAAACTGAATAAATACACATTGAATAGTTACTGATTTAGATAAATCTAATCCTGTTATTTCTTGACTTAAAAGAAGTTTTTCTGATAATATTAACGATTATGTTAACTTATGAAAATACTTTGTAAAAAATGCTAGAATATTATGAATGAGCCTTTATTTAAAACATTTTCCTGGTCATTGAAGATGAAATATTGACACTCATAAATGAATTTTAGAATATAGTGATAATAAAAATGATAAAAAATATATTGTAAATAATATGAGAGTTTTTGAAACTATTATGTATAACGCTCATAAATCTTGAGTTGAAATTTGAATTATGTCAGCACATGTTTTATTGCCAGATAGTATAAAAAATAAATATTTACAAATATTAAATAAGGCTGATTATATTATGACTGATGACTTATGAATGTGAGCTTATTTAAAATTAAAAGACAAAGTTTTTGAAAATAAATTTTTCTCAACAAATGAATTTATAGATAACAAAAATACGATAAGAGTTTACACTAAAGAGAATGAAATAAAATAATCTAAAAGCCCCGGTTCGGTGATTGAACCAGGGCTTTATTTCTAGAGAGCTCCTCCTTTTTTAAAAGCTCTCTTTTAAAACTATGGCAAGTATGGACGTATTAATTCATCCACTTCATCTTTTTCTTTAGAATGAACCATTATTTCTATATCCTCTGCCAAAACTTTACGACCATTTGGTAAAGTCTTGACGGGAATTGAAAAACTAGTACCTCTTGAAGTAGTAAAAAAGATATTCTCAAGGGAAGACTTTTCCCCTCCAAAAACAAGTTTATCATTTTCTCTATAAATTTTTGTTGTCTCCGGAGGAGTCCCTGAAATAATTCCCCTAGAGTCTATTTTATTTTTAGGTTGTGAGGTTGTTACACAACCTGAAATAACCAAAACCATTACCACGAAAAAAACATTTTTCACACTAAAATCCTCCCAAAAAAATGTTAGAAATTTTATACAAATTTTCTACAAAACCCGCCAGCATGCAGGTTAAATAAATAAATAAATATTGAATCTAAAAAAGAATATTTGAATCCTTTTTTAGAAGAAATCCCTATTGTTATATCCATAATTATTACTGAATAAATTAACGGATATAAAAAAACAGTAGAGATTAAAAAAATCTTTAAAAAATCAATTACTAGGATTTTATCCCCTATAAAATACATCACAATAGGCATAACTATTATCATAATTAGCCTAAATATGTTAATATTTTTCATTATTCCTCCCAGAATATATTTTGTTTTTTGTTTTTGTAATATTATTTATAATATTTTTATTCTATAAGTCAAATTATATTAAGATTATTTTTCTTTTATTATTAAAATTTTATTATCTGTCACAAAATTAAGTTTATTAACATTTTTTTGATTATTTGAATTATTTTGAAGAGTTTTTATAGCTTGTTTTGCTATATTTTTTGGAGCGAATAAAAATTCTTTAGTGTTATCATTTTCTAAAAAAACTTGCATTATTAAATCACGAGATTTATCAAGATTTATATCAACACTATGAAAAGGAACTATCAAATATCTATATAATCTTAGAGTTGCTCAATTATCTAAACTAGCCGCTCAAATATATATTTTTTGTCTTGTCCTGGCTGTAAAACCTATATGCCAAAATCTTATATGATTTCTTTCTGTTATTGTTGCATTTTTATTTTGAAAAGCTAAATCATGCCTTTTTCAAAATAAATATTGGTCAGATACTGGCGCTATTTTTTTAAGAGTCAAATATGTATATTTCCACAAAGTCATTCATTCATCTGAAAAATTTACATTTTTTACCCATCAAACTTTTTCCATATTTTTTTCTAAATCATTTCAAATATAAACAACATTTGCTTTTTGAGCAACTTTTTTTGCTTCTTTATCTTCTGTTATATCTAGTTTATATTTTCATACTATATTTTCTAATTTATGATTTATTTGATAAATATCGTTATTAAAATCTTTATTTGATGGCCACACAAACACAAAAAACATAAAATATAAAAGCATTATATAAAAACTACTCAAAATTATTACATAAAAACAAAAATATTTTATTATAAACGCAAAAAATTTCCTTTTACTATCAATAAGCATGAATTTTAATTTTGTTTTTTTCATTAGATAAACAAGCAATAATATTCATGCTATAATCAAAAATAAAATCACAAAATAATTATTAATTAAATTAATAACAGATTCATAATTATATCACAAAAAATATCAGATTAATATAAATTGTCCTATTCAAATTATACTTCATAAAAAATCATAAAGAAAAAATCTTCTGTATTCTATCTTAAAAATTCACGCTAAAAATGGCGTTACCCAAGAAAAAATTCAAAAAATTCTCGCTAAAAAAACGCTTTTGTCTCCATATTTATCAAAAACTTTTTTTCATCTAAAATATAATTTTAAAGTAAAAATCTTTTTATGCTCTTTAAACAATCTTTTTCAGAATTTTTTTCAAATCCAATAGCTAAAATTGTCTCATAAAATTACTCAAAAAAGTGCTATAAAAAATACTGCATGAATATTTAAATTTCAAAATCAAGCTAAAATTCATCAGGCTAAAAAAAATATTTCTCAATAAATAAGTAAATTTAATCAAATTATCGCATCAAAAAATGAACCAAAAAATAAAATCAGATAAACAAAAAATTGGTTTATCTCCAAAAAAGATTGTACTAATGAGATAATTTCAGTATTCATAAAATAATAATTTGATTTTAATCTAAAAAAAAATAGAATAATCTAGACTTTAGTTTATAAAAATATTGAAAAATGGCAAATGTTTCTTGTATAATTCCTGCTTATAATGAATGAGAGAGAATAGAAAAAGTCTTAAAAATCGCATTAAATAATGATTTAATATCAGAAATTATAATAGTTAACGATGGTTCAACAGACAACACAAAAGAGGTAATAAGTAATTTTATTTCAAAAAATTCAGATAAATCAGAAAAAGTAAATTTTATTGATTTAGAAAAAAACTCTGGAAAAACAAATGCTGTAATAACTTGAATAAAAGCTAGTTCTAGCGATTATTTATTATTTTTAGATTCAGATTTAATAGGACTTGATAATAATGCTATAAATAATTTAATAAATCCAGTAATAGACAAACAAGCCGATATTACTATAAGCATCAGACAAAATTCTTTGGAAATTTATAAAAAAATGTGACTAGATTTTGTTTCTTGAGAAAGAGTTTTTCATAAGAGTTTATTTACTGAAAAAGATTTTGAAGAATTATTAAAACTTCCTTGATTTGCTCTAGAAAGCTATTTAAATAATATAATTATTAATAAAAAATTAAGAATCAAAACTGTATATTGGGATAAAGTTATCTCCCCTAGAAAATCTAGTAAATATTGATTCTGGGCTTGAGTTAAATGAGATTTTAATATGATTATAGAAATAATAAAAACAATCTGATTTACAACAATTTTTAAACAAAATAAACAAATGTTAAAATTAAAAGTAAATAAAAAATAGCTAATTAATACTAGCTATTTTTAAAATTTATATTTATTATTATTCATTAAATCCAGCTAATGACAGTAGAATATAAAATAAATTTACAAATAAATTAATGAAATCTAAGTATAAATTTATCCCTGCTTCTATAGCATTTTCATATCATCAATTTTTTATTTGTTGCATATCATAAGCTGTAAATCCTGCAAAAATTATTACAGCAACACAAGAAATAATAAAACTTACTATACTTGAAAAGAAAAATAAATTAATTAATCATGCTATAATAATAACTATTAATGCTGCTGATAATATTCATCATAAAGATGTTAAATCTTTTTTTGTAGTCCAACCTAAAACTCACATAACCATAAATAATCAAGCTGATGCCATAAATGCTTGGATTGCTATATCTAAAATAGCACTGGAAGCCAAACTCATCATTAAAATTGGGTATAATGTTAGCCCACTTAACATTGTAAAAGTTATGAATAATAATACATTCAGTCATTGGATTTTAGACCATTTTTTAACTGTAAAATATAAAATTAGTTTTAAAATTAATGCTCAAATTATCATAGCAACAAAAGGAACATAAGGAGAAATAAGCATTCATAAGTATGCTCCCGCGCTAGCAAAAACTAATCATAAAGCCATGAATGCTAAAGCTCAATTTAAAACTCAACCAGCAGTTTTTACCTCCATAGTTTTTGGATTTATTATATTTTCCATATCTATTTAAAAATTATTATTAAATTTATATTCACCTCTAATATTCTATTTTTTTATTTTATTAAGTCAAAAAATTCTTCTAAACTTAAAATTTCTACTCATAGTTTTTCAGCTTTTTGAATTTTGCTTCCCGCTTTTTCTCAAGCAAGTAAATAATCAAGTTTTCAGCTTACACTAGAAAAGAACTCTCAACCGTTTTCTTCAATAATTTTCACTAATTCATCTCTTTTATAATTATCAAAACTTCAAGTTACACAAAACTTTTTATCAAGTAATTTTGCGTTATTATTGTTATTTTTATCAGGAAATTCAATATTTAATTTAGAAATTAATTTTTCCAAAAATTCTTCATTATCTGGATTATGAAAAAAGTTTACTATATTTTTCGCTATTTCTGGTCAAACATCATTTAATTCAAGCAAATCTTCAATATTATAATTAAAGTTAATTATATCATCAGCGACCTTAAATAATTTTGCAACTTCTCTGGCTGTAACCTTTCAAACTCAAGAAATTCAAAGCGTCGTAATAAAAGTATTAACTCCTATATTTTTCGCATTCTCAATAGCTTCTAATAAATTATTTACACTTTTTTCTTGAAATCATTCTAAAGCTAAAATTTCTTCTTTTTTATCTTTTAAATTAAAAATACTAGGCAAATCTGTTATCAATTTTTCTTCCAAAAATTTTTCTACTATGGCAGGACCAAATCAATCAATATTAAGACCAGTTTTACCTATTTGATAGGCCAAATTTTGCATAGTTTTTGCAGGACATTTTGGGTTATCACAATAATATCTTACTTTATCTTCATCTTTTTTTACTTTTGTATCACAAATAGGGCATTTTTCTGGCGGCAAAATCTCTTTTTCTTCTCAAGTTCTTCCTTCTGTAATCACACTTACAACTTCAGGAATCACCTCTCAAGCCCTTCTAATAAACACATTATCACCAATTTTTATATCCTTATTTTTTACCTCGTCATAGTTATGTAAAGTCGCTCTTTTGACAATAACTCAGCCGATATTCACAGATTCTAAATTGGCTACAGGAGTAATAGTCCCTGTTCTTCAAACACTTTCTTCAATACTTAAAATTTTTGTCGTTAATAATTCAGCCGGAAATTTATAACTAGTTGCATATCTAGGATGATGTCCTGTAAATCAAATTTCACGCCAAAGCGAAATATTATCTAATTTTAAAACTAACCCATCTATCTCAAAATCAAGATTTAAATCAGATTTTTTCTCTTGAATATCCAAAATAATTTCAGTTATTTTTTCTATATTTTCACCGTACTCAAAAAATGGAGAAACACTAAAACCAGTATTTTCTAAATGTGTTATCAAATCTCTATAACTTGCTTCTTCCTCTTCAAAATTAGGCACATCATAAGCAAAGAAAAATAATTTTCTATCCCTTGTAATATTAATATTTTTTTGTCTAAGACTTCAGCTCGCTGCATTTCTTGGATTTGAAAAAAGTGCTTCTGAATTTTTTAATCTTTCTTCATTAACTTTTTTGAAAATACTTTTCAACATTACAACTTCTCCCCTAACTTCAAGTCTATTTTTATAATCAATTTTTTTAGGAATATTCTCTATTTGCCTTACATTCTCTGTTACATCTTCTCACTGCAATCAGTTTCCTCTAGTTATAGCTTGAATAAAATTTCATTTTTCATAAATTAACTCTATTCATAACCCATCGAATTTATATTCTACATTATAAGATAAATTTATATCACGTTTTAGAATATTTTTTATTTTCTTATCAAAATCAGTTAAATCTTCAGCGTTATAAGTATTATCTAAGCTTAACATAGGCTTTGAATGAGGTACTTTTTCAAAAGTAGACTCAACTAAATCCGCTCAAATATTGCTAGAAATTTTTTCTAAATCATATTTTTCTTCTAAAAAATTTAACTTCTTTAATAAAATATCATATTCAAAATCAGAAATAATAGGATTTTCTTTATTATAATACAAATTATCGTGATATAAAATAATTTCTTGTAAGTTTTTCGTTTCTTCTAGCGTAATCTTATTTTCATTTTTATTTAAGAAATACTTTGATTTATCTAGCATTTTTTATTTATTAAGAATATTTTTAGTATATTAATAATTTTTTTATATTTCTCAAGTTATAATTTATTTAAGTTTTCTATAACGAGAAAGAGAGTGATTTTATCAAACGATAAGTCACTCTCTTTCATAAAGTCAGTCCTCCTTAACCGGCATTTTAAATCTTCTTAAAAAAGATTTGATAGCTTCCCTGTACAAGTATAAGCGCGGTGATAGAAATTCCGGATGACCAAAGTATTGTCATCAAGTAACTATCTATCGGCAATGCGCCAGCCTTGAGACAAGCAAGAACAGCTGCTACTAACAATACCAAGTCAAAGCCCCAATGCCATTCAGAGACCGGACGCCCCCAGAATCTACATTCCAGATAATATTGTACGGCAAACCAAAAGCCAACACAGCAACCTGCGATAATGAGTCCTTCAGGATATGAAAAGAACTTTACTGTTTTTTCCAAAATAGGAATATTAACATACTTAATTAAGCGAACTATTAATTCTCTAAGACTAAATATCCCCATACCGATAGAGGCGTTTACCCCTATAATAGCAAAAAACTTTGTGACGTTGAAAATCATAAACACCTCCTTGGTTTAAAATGGTTTTCAAGCCATATATATTATACTATATTTCTTTAAAAAATCAAAAAATCTTAATTAATAAAAAATAAATTACCAGAAAAATCATTTTTCAATATAATAAGAATAATTAATAAAAAATTTAAAATTATGCAAGAATTATTAAATAAATTTAAAAATATTAGTTTAGAAGATATTATCGCATTAGAAAATTCTGACAGGCAGTTTATCGCTATAAAAAATATTTATGAAAAAAATAAAAATATTAGTATAAATAATTATTTATCATTAGTTATTGCAAACGCCCTTCTTGCTTACCAACTTTCTTGAACTGGTGAAGATTATTGGGAAGAATTTAGTAGTTTTGTAATAAATTATGACTTTTCTAATAAATTAAATATAAAATTATTTTTTGATGATTTTTTATGAGTTTGTGCTTGTAATAAACGTTTAATCAATATGAAAAAAATTAGAATAAATAAAATAAATGACTTTTTAGAAATTTTTACTTGAAAAGAAGAGTTTTTTTATAATAATATGGATAAGATGTGAGAATGCTTAGCTGATAAAATGAAACAAAAAAATACTGATAAAACTATTGTATTTGCTATAAAAATGTTTTGATATGCTGGAAGAAATATTTGGTGATTTAAAGCTTTTCCATATAATATTTCTATTCCGATAGATTCTAGAATTACTAAAATATATAACAAATACAATAAAGACAGCTCTCTAAATATAAATAGTTTTTATAAGATTTTGAGTGAGAAATTAGGAGTTTCTCCTTTGCATTTAGATAGTTTATTATGGATAAATTCTGATAAATTAATATAATTTTTATGAAAAGAAAAAAATTTTTAATCATAACAGACGCGTGGAAACCTCAAGTTTCTGGTGTTATTACCGTGCTTGAAAAATTGATTTCTTGAATAAAAAAACTATGAAATGAAGTTATTGTTATTAATCCAACAATGTTTACTACAATGCCACTTCCAACTTATAAAGAAATAGAACTAGCTGTTTTTCCAAATGCAAAAATAAAAAAAATAATATCTGAAGAAAAGCCAGATTATATTCATATTGCAACTGAATGAACTCTTTGAATAGCTTGAATTATGGTGTGTAAACAATTATGATATAAATATACAACTGCTTATCATACAAAACTACCAGAATATGTAAATTTAAGAACGAAAATTCCTGTAAAATGGTGAGATAAAGCAATGAAATACTTCCACAAAAAATCAAGTAGAGTTCTAGTAAGTACTTATACAATGAAAAAAGAATTGGAAGAAAAATGATTTAAAAATTTAAGAGTTTATCCACTTTGAGTTGATACGAAAAAATTTAAACATAAACAAAAAATCTGTTTAAATTTACCAAAACCTGTTTTTTGTTATATGTGAAGAGTTGCTATTGAAAAAAGCATTGAAGATTTTTTAAAACTAGATTTACCATGAAGTAAATTAATAATCTGAGATGGTCCTCAAAGAGAAGAATTAGAAAAAAAATATCCAGAAGCTAACTTTGTATGATATAAAAAATGACAAGAATTAGTAAATTTATTATCAGCCAGTGATGTTTTTGTATTTCCCTCTAAAACAGATACATTTGGATTGGTTATATTAGAAGCTATGGCTTGTTGACTCCCTGTTGCAGCTTATAATGTTTTATGACCAAAAGATATTATTACAAATTGATATGACTGATATACTTGAGAAGATTTACAAAAATGCGCTCTAGAGTGTCTAAAAATAGAAAAAAATAATCCCCTAAAAACAGCAAATAATTATAGCTGGGATAATATGGTAAAAAGATTTATAGCTTATCAAGTAATTAATAAAAAGAAAAAATGCAAGAAATCATTGATCCACAAACTCTTAAACTTATCCTAAAACATTGATATTTAGTAATGTTTTGACTGATGGTGCTTGAATGACCTATAATTACTTTTATAGGTGCTTTAATCGCCGCCACGACTTGAGCATTTAATATTGTTATAGTGATTATTTTATGAATTTTATGAGATATCGTCTGAGATTGAATTTATTATACCATTTGAAAAACTTGAAATATAAAATCTTTTGAAAAGAAAAAAAAGCAATCAAAAATGCTTATGGCTTTAGAAAAATTTATCCATGTTCATCCATTTAAAAGCTTGGTGCTGATAAAATATACTCCGTATATGCAGCCACCTTGACTTATGTTTGTTGGTTTTAGTAAATTTCCGCTGAAAAAATATATAACTTATTCTTCACTTTTATCGCTTCCTTGAAGTATAATTTTTTGACTAACTGGATTTTTCGCGTGAGATTCTGTGATAAAACTTCTTCCTATTTTAGAAAGTCCTTGGCTTGCTATTCCTTTTGTTATAATTATTATTTGAGTTGTATTTTTCTGATTTAAAAAAATGCAAAATGTGATTATAAATAATGTTGATTTAGAAAATTGAGAGAAAAAAGAAGAAAAATAATTTATATCCATTCTGACATTTGTGTTCTGTTAATTTTAGGTTTTCTTTTTAGTTTTTGTTTTCTTGGTAATTCATTAAGTTTACTAAAATAGGGATTTTCATCTACTAATTCATCATATTTATCTCAAGTATATCAATCTTCTGTATCTATAATTAAAAGGATCTCAGTTTTTATTTTATGCGTTCTTGAAATTACTTCTTTAACTTCTAAAAAATCAGTATCTCTTGATAAAAATAATGTTACGCAAACAAAAACTCTCATATATTCAACAATATCTCATATTTCTTTATTTTTTTTCCATATAAAACAAGATCCTCTAATAATTGTTTTTCTATTCAGTGTAACTCTATAATTTCACTAAAAAATGTTGATAATTGTTGATTCATTGCTTTATTTTATTTAATTTTAAGAGATTACTATAACTAATTGAGAATAAAAATCAAGAATAATTAATTTTTTACTAATTTTGATAACTAAAAATTTACAAAAAAATATTTTTACATATAATGAAAAGGTTATATTTTAAAATCCCAAAAAACAATGTGAATTTTTAAACTTCATAGCAAATATACACCTAGTGAAGACCAACAAAAAGCCGTAGATGAACTTAGTAAATTCTTAAATAAATGAGAAATATATTCTACTCTTTGGTGAGTTACAGGTTCTTGAAAAACTTTTACGATGGCAAATTTAATAGCAAAGCAAAATAAACCAACGTTAATCATTGCTCATAATAAAACTTTAGCTGCTCAATTAGCTGAAGAATTTAAGGCGTTTTTTCCAGAAAATGCCGTGCATTATTTCGTGTCATATTATGATTATTACCAACCGGAAGCATATATTCAAAAAACTGATACTTATATAGAAAAAGAAGCTACTATCAATGAAGAAATCGATAGACTTAGACATGCTGCGACAGAAGATTTATTAAATAGAAAAGATGTAATAATTGTCGCTTCAGTGAGCTGTATTTATGGTATTTGAAAGCCTGATAATTATATGTGAAAGAAGATGACTCTGAAGACCTGAGAAAATCACGCGATTGAAGATATTTTAAAAGAGTTAGTTGATATGCAGTTTACTCGCGCGGGGTATGATTTTAAACCTTGAAATTTTCAAGTTATGTGAGATTTACTTGAAATATTTCCTGCTAGTCGCGAAACTGTTTATTCTATTGAATTTTGGTGAGATGAAATTGCTGATATCAAAAGAAGAAATTATTTAACTTGAGAAGTTTATGAAGTTTTAGATGAAGTTACACTATTCCCTGCGAAACACGCTGTAACGACAAAAGACGCAATAGAAGCTGTAATTCCACAAATAGAAAGCGAATTAAAAAATAGATTAGAAGAAATAAAAGATAATGTTGTGGCTACCGAAAGGCTAAAAACAAAAGTTGAATATGATATAGAAATGATGCGCGAAGTTGGTTATGTTAATGGTATTGAAAATTATTCTAGATACTTAGATTGAAGAAATGCTGGAGATACTCCTTATACTTTGATGCATTATTTTGGTGATGATTTTTTGGCTCTAGTAGATGAATCTCATATGACATTACCTCAAATTTGAGCGATGTATAATTGAGATAGAGCAAGAAAAACTTCGTTAGTAGAAAATGGTTTTAGACTGCCTAGCGCTTTAGATAATCGCCCTCTAAAATTTGAAGAATTTGAAAAACTTATTCAAAAAGCTGTTTTAGTTTCTGCTACTCCTTGAAAACTTGATATAGAAAGGTCTACTGATAATCCTGATGATTTTTATAATTTTGATTTAACTGCTTGAGATTTTTGGAAAGCAAGCGATAAAGCCAGAATTGTACCACAAATTATGAGACCAACAGGACTTCTTGACCCTAAAATTATTGTCAAAGATATGGAGTTTATGGTTGATGACATTATGAGTAATATTAATAAAGTTATTGAAAAAAATGAAAGAATGCTTATTACAACGTTAACAAAGCGTTCTAGTGAAGAACTTACAGATTATCTGATTGAAAATTGAGTTAAAGTAAAATATTTACATAGTGAAATCGATACACTTGAGAGAATAGAAATTCTTACAGCACTCAGAGAATGAAAAATCGATGTAATAGTGTGAGTAAATCTTCTTAGAGAATGACTTGATTTACCCGAAGTATCAAAAATAGCTATACTAGACGCAGATAAACAAGGTTTTTTAAGAAGTGAAAGTTCACTTATTCAAATTATTTGAAGAGCAGCTAGAAACGCTTCTTGAGAAGTTTTAATGTATTCTACAAAAAATCCTGAAACGTTAGAGCCTTCTATATCAAACGCTATGGAAAAAGCGATTTCTTTAACTAATTTTAGAAGAAAGCTACAAGATGATTATAATAAAGCTCATAATATAGAGCCAAAAACGGTTTATTCTTCAATAAAGAAAATTTGAATAAGTTCTAAAAAGAAAAATGATTATGCGTTACTTGATGAAAAATCACTTAAACAAGAGATTAATAAGCTAGAACTTGAAATGGATATAGCTGCGGCGAATATGGAATTTGAAAAAGCAATAGAGCTGAGAGATACGATAGAACAATTAAAAAAATGAAAGAAAAAGAAATAATTTTATTAACTAATATTTAAAATATTTATTATGCCTTTTTTATTTTGAGTGCTTGTAGTATTACTTTTTTTCTGGAAAAAACAACAATTTCCTTGAAAAATAAAAATTAGTATAAATAATCTTGACTATAATTTTGACTCCATTATTAATTGAAGCCTTGTTATTATTTCAAATAAAAATATAAAAATTAATAAAATAGAGGTTTCTATACATATAAATTATAAAAGTATGGTTCATCCTAAACTTGTATCTTCTCCTTTTTTTTATTATAATGAAATGGAAATAAATAATACTCCAGTATTCCTAAATAAGTACAAAAAATTTTCTAAAAATTTTTCTATAAAAATATCTCCAACAAATGAAGAAGAAGTAAAAAGTTGGTGATCTCTAATTAGTACACCTATAATATTTAAAGAATTAAGAAAAAAAGCAAATATTTTAAAAAGAATTAAAAGAAAAATTTATTGACCAAGAACCTTCATTAGCTTCAATATACATACAAATTATAGAACATATAATATTAATAAATATTTAAAAAACTTTAAATAATATGCGTTTAGATAAATACCTCGCTGAACATAATCTCGCTTCATCAAGGCAAAGAGCAATTTTATTAATCAAAGACTGAAAAGTAAAAGTCGATGATAAAATAATTTTTAAGCCTAGTTTTTTGGTGTGAGAAAAATCTAAAATAATATTATTATGACAAGAAGATAAATATGTAGCAAGAAGCGCTTATAAATTGCTAAAAGCTATAGAAAAATTTGATATAAATTTAAAGTGAAAAATCTGCGCTGATATCTGAGCCTCTACTTGATGATTTTGCCAAATAATGCTTGAAAACTGAGTAAAAAAAATTTATGCAATAGATGTATGACATTCGCAATTACATGAAAAAATAAAAAATAATTCAAAAATAATTAATCTAGAGAAAACTAATGCAAGAGCGTTGTCAGATAGTATTTTTTGAGAAAAATTAAATTTTATAAGTATTGATGTAAGTTTTATTTCGCTAGAATTAATTTTACCTAATTTAACAAAATTTTTAGATAATTCTTGAAGCATAATTGCTTTAATAAAACCTCAATTTGAGGTATGACTAGAATGAATTTGAAGATGATGATTAGTCAAAAATGATAAATATAGAGAAAAAGCTATTTTAAAAATCAGAGATTTAGTGAAAAATATTTGATTAGAAGAGATTTGATTCTGCGTGTCACCTATAAAATGATGAGATTGAAATATAGAATATTTAATTTATTTAAAAAAATCAGTATAATACAAAAAATTATTTAATTATTATCGTTATGAATAAAAAATATAGTTTAGCTTTAGGTTGATGAAGTGCTCGTTGATACGCTCATATTTGAGTTTACAAATTTTTACTTGAAAATAATATAGAAGTAAAAGAAATTTCTTGAACAAGTATGTGAGCCATTGTTTGAGCTTTTATTGCGACTTGAAAAACACTAGAAGAAATAAAACAAATCATAGATGAAGTTAAGGTTATTAAATTAATCGATTTTGATTTATCTTGAACCATAAAATGAAATAAAATATTAAAAAAATTAGAAGAGATTTTTTGAGAAACTAAAATAGAAGATTGTAAAATTCCTCTAAAAATTGTAGCTAGTAAATTACAAACTTGAGAGAAAAAAGTGTTTTCAAAATGAAAAATAGTAGATGCACTAAGAGCAAGTATAAGTGTTCCTATGATAATTTCGCCTTATAAATTTAAGTGAGAATATCTTGTTGACTGATGAGTTTGTTGTAACTTACCGGTTGAAGAATTATCTTGAGAAAATATAATTGCAGTTAGCGTTAGTAATAGTCCTGAATTTGATTTAGATGCAAAAAATAATTTTTTATGAATAGAATTCCCAAAAGATATTATTAAAACAAATTTTAGACTAGCAAATCATATTTTAGACTTAATGATAAGAAAAAATGAAGAACTCTCTATAAAAAATAGTAATAAAAATATTATATATTTAGAACCAAAATTAAAAAAATATGGTAGTAGCGATTTTGATAAATTAAAAGAAATTATAGAAATTTGATATAAAACAGCTCAAAAAAAGTTAATTAATCTAAAAAAATAACTTTATTTTTAACAAAAATAGTATATAATAAAGCATAATTAAATAAAAAATATAAATAATTTTTTCTAGATGAATACAAATATTTCTCCAAATACTGCTGATAATATTGACAATATAGAATCTTTGCCTACTAAAGTGCAAGAGGAAATTAGCAAAGTTATATGAAAACCTCTAAATGCTGATTTAATAAATGAAGAAATAGATGATATTATAAATAAATATAATCAAAATGCTGAGTTAGCTGCTATTTTTGTAGAATATATAGACCCTAGTTTACTATCTGGATTTTCTAGTGGTGTAAGAATGCAGGTTGCTGCTGATTTAGTTGAGTCTAGCAAACAAGTTCTAAATTCTCTAAACGCTTCAGAAAAAACTTCTGAAATTTTTATTAGAAATTTGGTTACTGCCTTTGCAAAAGCCTGAAAATCTATTGCTCATATAAATCTCTTTATAGAAGAAAATTATTCTACCAAAGAATCTGAAAAAATCGCAAACATAGATATTGCTGAAATTTTTCAAGAAATAAAATGAAAAGAGGCTGAGCAAAACAATTTTCTAAGTAAATTAAAAAAGGAAAGTGAAGAATTATTTAATTTTTTAGAAAAAGAAAGAATTATAATAATTAAAGATATAAACTGAAATGAAGAAATAACCATTTCGCATTTTTTTGTGAAAGATACTATATTAAAATTAGAAGCTTGAGAAATTTCTGAGATAGAAGCATATATTGACAATATTTTTAATAATTTTAAAGATAATAAAAATTGGAAGATATTAAAAAAACTTATTATTTCAGAAATAACTACAGACTTAGCTTATCAAGAGTTTATAAAAAGACAAGAAAAAAATTATGAAGAAGAAAATGAAACAGAAAATAATAATGAAGAAAACAAACAAACTTCTCAAAATAAAAACAATACTCAAGAAAATAATTATTCTAGTAGAGTAGATTATTTAAATCAAAATGTTTGAGGTTGATTAAATTGTTGATGATGAATAGTTTTATATGAAGCTGCGGTTGAATATAAATGAGAAAAAATAAAAATGCCTGTCGATATGGCGAGATGATTAAATAGCGACAATATTTCTAATTTTGTAGATTTTTACTGAAAATTAAAACAGTTAAAATTAAATTTTTTATGGGATAAATATTCTCCAGAATTTTTTACTTTATTATCTAATAATGATATAGATTTAAGATGAGCAATGGTAAAATGAGAATATAACAGAGTTTTGCAATCTACATTAAGTTTTATATGAAAAAATATCTGATTATTTTCAGAAAAAGATGAAAATTGAGAAGATAAAAACACTTCTAATAAACAAGAATTTGATACATTAGGCTGAGCTCAGAAAGCATTTAAAGATATTGTTTCATCAAATATGATAAATCGAGAAAATTATAATAGTCCAGTGTTTACTCCTGTTGAATCAATAATGATAAAGTTGGGATTAATAAATCCACAAATTCCATACTTAAATATCAGTAAATTCAACTAAACAAAAAAAGCTAATTTAATAGCTTTTTTTTAATATTTATAAAACATAATATTCCCTACTCAAAGATAAGTATTACCATTAGTAGAACCTTGGTAGAATATTTTCACATTATTTCAATCTACATAAAAATTCATATTATTATTATTTCACTGAAATCATAGTTGAAAAAAATTATAACTAGGACTAAGAAAAGTATTTTCTCTATAAATATTCATTATAGATGGGGGATAAAAATCTTTTAATCAAGTATATGGTCTAAAACTAATAACCGCAAAATCCCATTCTGTTCATCAACTTTTACTTAATGGAGAATTTTGAATATGAGAATTACTTATTTCAAAATCAACTTTTGAAATTATACTAGGCCTTACATTAATATTATATTTATCATATGCGTCTTTAGCCGATATTGCCTTATCAGTAGAAACTATATCATTAGCTTCCGCTATTTGAATAATTCAAGGATTAGTCGTAGTTGCATTAGGGATATCTGCCTGTAGTCAAGTCAAATTACTTCAATCTACTGCTGGAAGCTTCCCTGTTTCATCTAATTTTACTAGCTTTTCAGCAGTATTAAAGTCATTTCACATTTTTGTTAATCCAAATCTATCTTGAATTTGAATTAATTCTCTATCATCAGTAATAACATTATTTGTTATATCAGCCAAAGGAATAAAATTTTTAGCCGGATAATTTTCTGCTGTTTTTATTTCAGCTATTCAACTACCGTCTTCAGCATTATTTTCTCATAAATCTATCTTAGCTTGATCCACTTCTATAAAAACTTTTTTTGTTCAAGTTGTATTTATAGTTGTAACTTTTGTAGTATTTTCATAGGTAATTAAAATTTCATCTCATCCTGCTCTTGTTACTTTTATAAGAGCTTTTCAAGGATTTATTCAGGAATCAGTAACTTCAAGTCAAGAAATAACTCAAGGCATTAAAGTCGCCAAACTAGCCATAGTTATATCACTATCAAAAGTTATATTATTCCCATTTAAACATCAAATTCTTTGTGTCATAAAAAATAATTAAAAATTAAAAGCCCCTTGATATTAGGAGCTTCCGCATTATTTTTCAATGTCTTTTATTTAATTATTCTTCTTTAAGTAATTGTAAATCATCAAGTAATCCTTGTCAAGAAGCCGGTAAAATAACTGTTACATCTTTAACTAACGCCTGCTTATTTGTTTCTAAGGCATTTACAATTTTTTTAGTAGTGTTATTTAAAAATTTATATTGTTTAATAAATTTATTAATAAAAATTATATAAGTGTAAGAGTAATTATAAATTTCTCTTTGCTCTAAATAATCATCAATATTAGTAAGAGTCGCTCAAGAATCAAAATTTTCAAAATCTTTTTCCATTCTTTGTTTTATTCTTTCTATTTCGGCCTCACTTGCTGTTAAATTTCCTTTTAATAAAGTAATTTGTTCTTGCAAACTTTTCATGTTATCAATAGCAGTATTATGCCTATATTTTAATTGATCTATGAAAAAATCTAAAGTATCCGCTCTATCACTAGAACTAGCAAGAAGCTCTTTAACATCAGTTTTTACGATATTTAAATATTCATTTATCGCTCTCATATTTGTTGAAATAATTTTATCTTTGGCAACTTGTTTATTCGCTAAAATATAATTTATTGTCATTACATCTTGATAAAGAGTCGCTGGAGTATTTACAATTTGCATTTGTCTAGTTCAAAGACTTGTAGCAATAGCAACTCAAGTTGTCGCGATAATATCGTTATTAATATTTTTAAAATTATTTTTGTTATCTTCTATGCTGCCATTATTATTTACTCAACTAAATAAACCTGCCAAAAAATAAATTATCAGAGAAAAAACAGCTCCCAAAGTCAATATTTTTATGATTATACCTCTTGTATTGTCCATACTTTTTAATTACACATTATTTTTACTAACTCTATTTTATCTTATATTATAAAAAAATGCAAAAAATACAACAAAAAAATAATTTTTTAATAAAAAGCTATAAAATACTTGACTTAAGTAAAAATAAATGATAGAATTATGCGCGATAGTTATTGATTATGTAGAAAAATATATTTTACTTATGTTAATTAATAGTTTTGGCTATGAAATCACAAAAAACACATTCTTGATTTACATTCGTAGAACTAGCTGTAGTTGTAGTGATTTTAGTTGTGCTTTGAGCAATCGCTCTTTTAAGTGTAAACAACTGTTCTTCAGTAGCTAGAAATTCAGCTAGGTTAACTGATACAAATAATATGAAAAATGCATTAGAATTATACGCTATGCAAAATTTACATTATCCTCTTCCAGATGATTCAAAATCTATAATTTTATGATGAAGTGTAGCTTGGAGACAATGAACTTTTTGAAATGAAGTAAAAAAACAAGTATGAAATTTTGATAAACTTCCTAAAGACCCCTTAACAAAAGAATTATTTGAATACTCAAGAGCTGAAAAATTAGATGAATTTGAAATAAAATATATTCTAGAAGACAATGATCATAAATATGCTTATAATCCAATGTTAAATACAACATTTGCTGCCAATAAAATAAGAAAAGATTATAAAACAACTTGAAATTTTAATTGAATATTTATAAAATCTTGAAGAAAATTTTTCGCCGTGCCGTCAATAATAGCAGATAATATTACTAGCAATAAAAAATTAGATGATAACGAAAAAATCAGAATAGCCAATAATTGAGTATTTAAAGACTTTACTTTAGTAAAACTTTCTGATAATACTCCAAAAACTCAAGAAGAAAAAATAAATTTTGCTAAAAAAATAAAAACAGCTTATAGCGTGACAAATACAAATATAAAATCTAATAACAAAAATTTAAATAATATAAAATCAGATAGTACTGATGAATCTCTATACTCTGATGTTAATAAAATCCTTTGATGAAAAAATAAAAGATACCAAGCACAAGAAGATTAAAACTAAAACTTACTAAATTAATAGTAAGTTTTTTATTATTTTAAATATCTGTGTAATTATTTTCTAATTCATCTAAACATCATACTTGAAATTTTTCTAAATTTTTTACTAAAGATTGTTTTTCATCTTCATTATAAATTCAGTCCATTAAGTGAGCTAGATCTCAAAATATAAATTCTCTTACATCAGCAAGCATTCTTTCTCAAGCCTTGGTCAAAGATACATAGACATTTCTACTATCTTTTTTTCTTCTTATTAATCATTTTTCTTCCATATGACGAATTGTTTTACTAAAAGCAGCATACGAAGTAAAAAATTTATCTTTCATTTCTCAGATAGATGGTGATTCATTATAATAAACATAATCTAAAATAAGAACAGCTCTTATTGTAATACCAAATTTTTTTAAAAGTAATTTTTCTCAAAGAGAATTTAATCTATCTCAAACTCTTATTAATCAAATAATAATCTTCCTGTTTAATACATAACTTCTTGGCAATTTTTTTACTCAGTTCATAGCATTATAAGTTATTAATTAAAATTATTTTTACTAATTTTTTATTGAAAAATATATACGTTATTTATTAAAGAGTACATTATACTCTTTTTTAAAAGAAATACAAATCTTTTGTTTTTAGATACTTTAGATATTTTTAAAAAATAGCTTTATATACATATAATTTCTGTTAAATTTATTTAACAAAAAATATCTTAATTTTCTAATGTAAGAATATTGACAGAAAAATTTATAATTAAATTTGATTTTTAAATAAAAACATTATAATTAAATTAGTCAATATTAAACTAAATATAAAACTATGAAAAAACTTGTTGTATTTTTGTTACTTATTACAAATGCTCTAACTTCATATTGAGCATGATTTAATGTAGTTGAAAAAGAGAGTCCTTTTGATAATTGAAGTACTAAAGCGTACCAATTTTTTGAAATTATAGAAAAAAAATTAGAAAAATTTAACACAGATGAAGATAAAGCTAAATATCTAGAAAAACTAAAGGATGCTATCACAAATTTCCTTTTAAATAAGCATAAAGATAATGATGAAAACTGCAAAGCTGTAGAATTCTTAAAAATGCTTGTAATAAAAGAACTTTCTCTCTATACAAACCCTATTATTACTCAAAAAGAAATAGAAGTTGAGTATGAATATCCTGAGGAAATCGTTGAAATGTATAGTGATTGAAATTTGAATTGAGTTATAAATTATTACCTTAAAGAACATAAAAAAGATGAATATAATCTTATTCCTCTTATAAATTTGGCTTATTCTTATTATAATTTAGAAGATTATGATAATGCTTTAATTTATCTAAATAAAATTTTGGAATTAGACAAAACAAATAATTTTGCAATAGAAAATAAGCTAAATATTCTAACAAAAAATGAACAATATTATGCTAAAATAGATTTTTTAAAGAATTTAATACAAAATAATTGAACTTCTGAAGTAAAAACAGATAAAACTCCCGAAGAAACTCAATCTTATATAGATAATATTAATAAACAGATCTGAGATATTTATTTATCTTTATGAGATTATGAAAATAGTGAGATTTATTATATTAAACTAGTGAATTTGGATAAAACTGATTTATTAGATAACTTAAATTCTCAAAAACAAGAAGAAGATAAAACATATAATTTTTATAAAGATTCTAATTTTACAAAAGATTTATTTGTCTCTTGGGTAAGCGAAACTTGAAAAGCCTTTCAAAAAGAAAAAAAATTTATAAGTGCTATTAGATTTTATAATCTAGGACTTGAAAAATATGATGATGAATTAGATTTTTGCGATAAAAAAGCAAATATCTATATAATTTTAGAAAAATATGAAAAAGCTTTAGAAATCATAAATAATTGTTTAGAAAAATGAAAAAGCGCTGATTTATACTTTAAAAAAGCTGAAATTTATAATAAAAAATGAGAAGAAACAAAAGCTCTTCAAAATTACATTGAAACGATAAAATTAGCTCCTCAAAATGTAGAAGCATTAAAAGCTGCTTGAGTTATTTTAGAAAATCAGAATAAAATAAAAGAAGCTAAAATGATTTATCAAAAGGCGTATGACGCTAGTTTTGATGTAAAAATTTTAAATAAAATTTATGAGCTAGAAAAAATCTTAGAAGAAGATGAGAAAAATAATTAACAACTTAAATAAAAAACAATGGAAAAAATAATATCTATAGCTCAGAGTCAAATAAAGTCAGAAGATTTGATTTTCTTAATTAATGAATGAAAAGAATTGCCAAATAAAGTGTATAATTTAAAAAATTGACAATTCATAATGGTAAACAAATTAAAGCAAATAATATTTTGTTATGATAATATTTGTTATAGAATTCAAAGATGAGATATGACATATATGAAAAAAGTACACAAAGCATTACAATGATTTGAAGATATTGATGAAATAGATACTACTGAAACATTTGAAGATATTGATAATATTTTACAATGACCAATATGGGATAAAGCTAAACAATCAGCATTAGATATAGAAAAAAGAAAAGAAGAAACTCAAGCAAAAATAGAAATAGTAAAAATGATAAACCCTCTAAAAATGAGTTTAATTAAACACTGAACAAAATTTAATTTAGTTCAAAATAATGTTGTATCAACTTGAAATTCATTTTATATATGAGAAGATTATGTAATATTTTTTCATAGATGAGCTTGATATTATATTGATTTACAAACAATAAAAACAAATAAAGATATCTCAGAGAAAATTAACCAATTCTTCTCAAGTCCATTGCAAGAAAGCTGAGATTATATTTTAAAATTAAACCTATTATCTATAAGATGAATAATAGAAAAACAAGAGTTGTCATGAAGATATCTAAAATATATCTCAAATAAAACAAAAAATAAAACTCCCTAATTAGGAGTTTTTTAAAATATTACACTTTGGCTTTCAAGAAGTTTATACAGAATGGAATCTTGGTTTTTAAAATTTCAAATCAAAATATCTCTAGCAAGAATAGTTTCATCTTTTGTAATACTTCATTTATGCCTTTTACTTCATAAAACTTCACTTTTATTAAGTTTAGTAAAATTATCAAAAAAATTATCACTTAATAAAACATCTTTTAAATCAACATATTTATTTAAATAATCTCTAAAACACATTGAATAATCATTTAACTGTCCGTCTTCTTTTAAAAGTCTAAGTAGTCAGTAAAGCCTCCCGGTAGATAAAATATATCATTTATTAACAACTAAATTTAAAGATTTTTCAAGAGGGTCATTTGTTCTTAAAATTGTTTGTTTTTGTTTTTTCGCATATTTTCTAAATTGTTTTACGATAAAATTTTCAATAAATAAATCAAGCGTTTTATGGTATCAAGAAATCACAGAAAATCCATCAATGGTAGGATTTTTTTGCATATTATAAAAATTTATTTCACTTGTAGTAATCGCTTCTACTGTACCTTGTGGTGCATTAAGTAAAAGCAATTCTCAAAAATAATCTGCAATTCTTTTTGAAATAACTTCTTCTATATTTTCGTTTAAAAATTCATGTTTTAAATCTTCAGTCATTTTTCAAACTTTTCTTTTTGCTACTTTATGAACCTGAGATTTAACTTCTCTTTCCATCCACGCTTTAGCAACTTCAAGTTTCTTTTTTAACTGATTATTTTCTTCTATCAATGCATTAATGTCTTGATTTTTTTTATTGTTACTTACCATAAAACAATTTTTATAAAATATTTATTTTTACTTTTTATTTCCCTATTTACTACTTACTTCATAGTCTTAATTTTATTTCTTTATCTACAAACGCTACATCTCTTCAATATTTTAATCTTGATAATTCAGTAAAGGCTTTTGCTAACTTAGTATCTCAAGTTTCTAGATATGGATTTTTCGGAATTATAGAAAATGGAATACTCGGTTGATTATCAATACTTAATTTCATTACAGCCTTATATTTATCCATATTAACTAGGTCTTGTTCTGAAAAAGTTGGAGCATAATATTTTGCCAAAAATTCACCATCATCAGGTCAAATTTTATAACTCATAACACTTCAAACATTACCAAAAATCGCATTTTTTAAATTTACACTAGATTTAGTAAGTGCATCAGATTTTTCTAATTGTCATAAATATTGGTTCGCAAGCACCATACCCAAGCGATATTTTCTCGCTTCAGATAAAATTGATTCAATCGCTGGTGTGATATAATTTTGGAATTCATCTATGTACATAAAAAAATCTTTTCTTTCTTCTTTCGGTATTTTTTGTCTCTTCATCGCTGACATTTGTACCTTACTTACCATAATTAATCACAATAATTCAGAATTTATATCTCACAAGATTCATTTTGATAAATTAATCAAAATAATCTTCCCTTCTTGCATTGCTTCAAACATGTCAAAACTTGATTTAGTTTGTCCGATTATATTTCTCATTAATGAGTTAGTAATAAACGGACTAAATTTAGCTTGATAAAAAGGAATAATTTCTTTCTTCTCTCTATCTCACATTTTAGCATAAGTATTATCCCACCACGATTTTACAATAGGATTTTTCACATGTCTTCTTCTCTCTTCTTGAAATGCATTATCTGTAAATAATCTAACTACATCAGTAATAGCTCAACCACTAGGAAAATCCATAAGTGTTAAAGCTGCATTACGAAAGTAATCTTGTAATCTTGGACCGAATATTTCATTACCAAAAAGTTTTATCATTATATTCATCGCATCCATCGCTACCATTTCTTTTTCATCATCAGTTTCAGCTTCGAGTAAATTCATTCAAAGCGGTCTTTTAGTATCACCTGGATCAAAAATAATTACATCATCTGCCCTCTCTCTAGGCACAAAAGGTAATAAATCTTTCGCTAAATCACCATGTGGGTCAAGTACAGCCAATCAATTTCAATTTTTTAAATCTTGTCTAGCCATAACTTGCATTATAGAAGACTTACCAGTACCAGTTTGCCCAATTACATAAAAATGCCTGAATCTATCTTCATTAGCTACTTTTATTTCTTTTTTAACACCTCTATAAACATTATCTCACAGCGTTAATCCCTCTGTAGGAATATCAATTGGAGCTTTTACAATCTTAAAGTTTTGCCATTTTATTTCTGGCGTTTTATTATATTTTGAATGAGGAAAATGGTATATAGAAGACAATTCTTCAGTATTTAAAATACTTTTACTAAAACATAAACTAATCGGTTTTCTAAAATATCTGAATAAATAATTTTTTACGAGTGCGGTATCACTATGTCTTAAAGTATAAGAAAATCAATTAAAATCAGGATAATTAAATTGCGTAAAAGCAGAAACAATATTAAGAAGTTCACTATGAGCTGTCGCTGGAGTCTTTCCTGTTGTAATAATTCTTATAACTGTTTCATATCCTGTTTTATCACCTTTTTCATCTACCGTTTTAGCTCTTTCTTGAGTTAATGCAGAAGTATTATCATTACTTTTTCACATTGAATCTTCTGTTTTTCACTCTTTAAAAGGAAGAGTAACTAATAACCATAATAATTTAAATGGATTGAAAGTGAATTGAAAACTTCTTCATTGCATAATATTTGTAGAAATTTTCGCACTTTCCCCTTGCCAATCATCTCAAATAGGCTTTAAAAGTATTTGAACAGCAGCAGATTCATTTTCATCTAATTTAGAAAAAGCGTTTGTAATATTATTTATCGGATCAGATTCAAGTTTTTGATAAGTTTTAACTGGATAAAAAAATGGTTTTTTCAAATATAAATAAGTTCCTGTATAATGTTTTTTCCCTTTAAAAATATTCTCTTCTTTAGTTTCTTCAACAATTGCATCAGTATAAAATCCGTTTATTTGTTTTTCAACTAATGCTTTATATTCTTGAGGAACAACAACATAAAACATAATTTCTCATTTATGCACAATGTATTCAAAACTTATCGTATCTTGTCCTAAAATTAAATGTTTTAATTTCCTTGAATGAATAGATTTTAATGAAGCAAAAAGTTGTTCCATTGGTCAAATCATTTCTTTAAAATCTTTTGCTATTTCTTTTTTCTCGTCTAAATCAGAATCTTTTTTAGGCATAGTTACCTTTAAAAAAGCCAAATTCATAGTTCTATCATAATTAGCTTTTCTTCTTAAAATCCAGATTACAAAAGTAAAAACTCAAAGTATTATCGCAAGCAATGCTATTCAATCCCAGTTCATATTTCTTATAATTTTATTATATTTTTTATTAATTTAGGCCATTATAACACATTTTTTTGATTTTTAAAAGAAAAAACAGCTTTTTTATCTTGCAAAATAGAATTTTTTAGATATAAAATAATAGTTAATTAAAATTAAATTAAAAATTAAACTATAAAAATTATGGAATTTCTAAAAGACAAAACAAGAACTGCTCATCATTTACTATCGATGCCATTTATTTATTGATGCGCTATTTGACTATTTGCGTTAGATATTTTCATTGAAATTTATCATAGAATTTGTTTCCCTTTATATGGTTTAAAATATGTAAAAAGAAGCAATTATTTTAGATTTGATAGAGCAAAACTTCCATATTTATCACCTATTCAAAAATTTAATTGTCTATATTGTTCATACGGAAATGGTTTAATGAAATATGCAACACAAATTATCGCTAGAACTGAACAATATTGGTGTGGAATTCAACATAAAAAATGAGGAGATTTTGAAGCACCAAATCATCATGGGCAATTCGTAGAATACTGAAATCAACAAGCATTTGAAGAAAAATATAAATCATAATAATTAAGGGCGAAAATTCCCTTCAATAAAATTATATAGAAAGAATCTTCGCCCTAGCGGAGCTTGATTTTATCAAGCTCCGCGTCAATAAAAATAATCCTTTAAAATCAATGAAGAATATTTTCATCACAAATCTCAATTATAATACAAATAATGAAAAATATTTATCGCCTTTATTAATCGAAAAAATTAATGAAACTCTAAATAAAAATAAAAAAGTTATCTTATATTTAAATAGAAGATGAGAATATAGCTCTGTCATTTGCCAAGATTGCAATAATATTTATAAGTGTAAAAACTGCGACCTCGCTCTAAAAGTGCATTCTAATAATAAATTAGTATGCCATTTTTGTGATTACAGCGAAAGATTATGACATAAATGTAAATACTGCTCTAGCCAAAACTTAAAAAAAATCTGAGTCTGAACATGACAAATAGAAACTCAAATTAACTCTCTATACTGACAAAAATATAATATTTTTAGATTTGATAGAGATAATTTAAAAAACAAATCAGAGAAAAAAATCGCTTACCAAAAGTTAGAAAAAGCTGATATTATTATCTGAACAAAAATGATTACAACTTGATTTGACTTTGAAAATATCGCTTTGGTATGAGTACTTTTAATTGAAAATGAATTATTAATTCCAGAATATAATACGAGTGAAAAATTATATCAAAATATCAAACAGCTTATCGGAAGAGCTTGAAGAAAATGACAAGAAGCTGAAATTGTTATCCAAAGTTTTATCCCAGAAAATGAAAATATAAAACTAATAACTGACAATAATTTTAAAGATTTTTTCTTAGAAACTCTAAAAGAAAGAAAATTGTTTAACTATCCCCCTTTTATCAATGTTGCTGAAATAAATTATAAAAATAAAGATAAACATAAATGAGAAGAATTTATCAAAAAATTATATAAAAACCTTCTTGAAATCAATAAAAATTATAAAAATAAATTTGAAATAAATCTAATAACGCAAAGTTTCAAAAGAAATATGTATCACATTCATAAGATTGTTATAAAATGAGATAATCCGCATCTGATTCTTGATAATATAAAAAATGATATTTTTAGAAATAAAGATTTAAGCGTAAACTTTGTTTAAAAAAACTACCTATTTCAGGTAATTTTATTTTTCTCTTCTGACTTTAACTTCTCCAAAGCTTCTTTTCATTCTTCTATATTCTCTTGTATTTCCTTGCCCTTAGGATTTAATTTTAATGCCTTTTGATACTCCTCCATTGCCAATAATAGATATTTTTTATTAACTGTTTTTTCCCATAATTCAAAATAAGCACATCATTTATTATTATAAGGTTCTGAAAGGTTTGGATTTATTTTAATTGCATCTTCATAACATTCAAGAGCCTTTTCATATTGTTTAAGCTCAGCAAAAACAATTCATTTATTATTATATGCAATATTAGATTTTTTATCAATTTTAATTACTTCATCATAATAATCCATAGCTTTTTCATACTCTTTTTTATCTTGAGATTTAACTCCTTTTTCAAATAATTCACTTATCTTTCTTTGCCTATTTCATTCTATTATTAATTTTTTTATAGTGTATGCTCACTTATCTTCAATTTTTTTCAAAGTTTTATCTACATCTTTATTTAATTCTCTAATATTCTCTAGAGCTTTATCTTTTTCTTCCTCAACTATATCCCTAATTCTCCTAATTTCAATCAATTCCTCTTTAGCTTTGCTTTTAAAATTCCAAACAATAAATCAAACAACACCTAGTAAAACAGTAATAATTATACCTAATATAGTAAATCAAGTAGACAAATTTTCACTCCTTACATCTTGTATTTGTTGTTTTAATAAAGCAATATCCTCTTGTGAAACAACTTGCTGAGTTTTTACATTTATATCCATAAAAGTTTAAGAAAGAAAATAACAAAAATATTATATATAAAATAGTAGATTTTACAAATATTTTTACGCAACAAAAAACTGTCAATAAGACAGTCTTTTGCTTAGCCAATTTTACAAACTCTCAAAACTACAAACAGTTTTGAAATAACTATCCACTAAGTTTACTTTTTTAAAAAAGCTATCTCACTTTTTACCATAACTTTGGGGGAGTTAGATAAAACTTTATTGATATTCCTAGTAATAATTATTTTACAACATTTTATTCTTTTGCTTGCCCGGAAAGCTGAACGAATAAATTATAGGTTTAATATACTTTAATAATGTGGGGATTTTAAGTATGTTTTGTGTTTTTTAAATTCCATAAGCGATAAATTTAAAAATATTATACCCGGGACACTTCCTATTTTAATGAGAAAAATAATATGTAAAGTTTTTTTGTATAAAAAATTTTGACTAAATCATATTTTATTTTTTAATAATATTTAATAATTATATAATAATATTTTTTATTGATTTTTTTTGAAAAAATATTAGAATAAGTTAAATAAATTTTATAAAATTTTTCAAAAATAATGGCTGTTAAAAATAAAAATTGATTTACTCTCGTTGAGCTAGTTGTTGTTATAATTATACTGGCTATTTTGTCTTCTGTAGCTGTAATTTCTTTTAAATGATACTCTTTAAAAAGTAGAAATTGAGTAAGGTTATCAGATATAAATAATATCGAAACCTCGCTTGAATTATACTCTACTGAATATTGAGAATATCCATTACCTGTAAATTGAACAGTGATGACATATGACTGAGATGAACAATGGAAACAATGAACTTTTGACATAGAATTATGAAATTTACTTTGAAATCTTGATAAACTTCCTATTGATCCAAAAACAAAACAAGAGTATATTTATTCAAAAAGTCTGTGACTTGAAGAATTTGAATTAAAATATGATTTAGAAGATGAAACAGCTTATAATCCTATTTACGCAGCTTGAGAAATAAATAAAATTTCTTGAAATTATAATTGAATTTATAATATCTGAAAATCAAAAAAATATTATAGTGCTCCTAGTCTAATAATCGCTGATAGCAATATAAATACAACAGTATGACAACCGACAAATTTTTATATTAATTGAAGAATAGATGAGGTTCCTTATATTATAGATAAAATCGCTGATAATAAACCTGATGGTGAAGCTGAATACATAACATTTACTACAAATCTTCAAGCAGATTATAATACTAATGTAATATTAAAGGAAATTCCAGAATATAAAACATTAATAGATTATTGAACTGATGATACAAAAAAAGAATATTTAGCCTGAGCTTTATTATGAGAAAAGTCTTGAATAACTTACGAAGAAATTGTCTGACCAGTTTCAAATCCTGTTTATTCTTGCAGTTGAACAAAAGCAGTATTAGCCTGACCTACAATGACAAGAAATGCAACTTCAGTAACCTGAGATTTTGAATGGCAATCCACTCATCCAACAGAACCTTGTTATTTCTGATGTAGTGACAATTATTATAACGACTGAGGAACTTGCGTAAATTGGTGTAAAGTTTGATGACCTATTTGACCTTGAGTTTGTGCTGTAAAACCATAAAAAACTACTTAAATTAATAAGTAGTTTTTATTTTATAAAAAATTCTGATTTAGCAGCCGTACCGCTCCAAGGCTTAAATACATTAGGTCAAAATCAACTTTGAGACCGAACTTCATATATTCAAGTAAATGCCATTCCTCACATTTCATGTTGATAAGACTCTCAACTTGGAGCACAATAATTTAATCACAACCAAACAAAACTACCATCTTCTCACATTGATCAAGTATGAGTTGTCATTATTGTCATATATTCTTTTCATCAAACACAATAATAACTACTTGCTCAATTAGTAGTGGTATTAACACTAGGAGTTAAAGTAAGACTTCTGGTATAAGTATTTCCATCAAATTTTAACATTATATTATTCGCACTTATATTATACCTATTTGGGTTAAAACATTCTAAATTAGTATAACCAGTAATATTTGTTCAATCTGATTTTTGCCAGCAAGCATAAGCATCATTAAAACTATAATTTCACTTTATGTTTACATATCTTGTCCAACCTCATCAATCAGTAGTCATATCACAATACACCTTAAAAGGGCTTCCAGCATATCAATCAGGTTTTATATAATACTCTTTATCTACATCTACTCACTTACCTTTTAAATCTAAACAAGATTTTCATGGGTTAGTAATAGTTCATTCAATATTATCTCATAAGCAAAGTCAAGAGCTATCACAAATTTTTCAAGTTACATATAATTTTCAATTTAATTTTATATCATTAGAACTAACGTCTATTTTATTAGTTAAACTAGAAATACTAGTCCATGTTGTATTATCTAATACTTCTCAAGAATTTTTGGTCAAACTTATAGCACCAATAAAATTAGCTAAATATATTCAGCCTAAAATTAAACTTAAAAACAATATAATTTTCTTCATAAATTTTATAAATTTAAATCTTAATTAGCCTGATTATAATGTTTTTTATCTAAAAAAGCAAATAAAAAACTCACTATTTCTAGTAAGTTTTATAATTTTTTATTAATAATCTTCTTCAAAATAATTTATATAATCTTCTTCATTTATTAGTCAATCTTCTGCTTTTTTATCAGCATAATTTTTCATTCTTATCATTCAATCTTGACTTCACATTTCAATATTATTATTAATTTGATTAAACTCTCCAGTTCTTATTAAATTCTTTATTCAACTCGTCATAAACATAAGTTCAAAGATACCAGTTCTTCCCTTTCAATCAGCAGTCTTTATAAGCCTTTGAGATAAAACTCCTGTTAAAATATCAGCTAATTTATACCTCACTGAATTTTGAATATCTGGTGGAAAAAAGTTTACAAGTCTTGTGATAGTTTGTACACTTCAAGAAGTATGCATAGTCGAAATAACCAAGTGACCAGTTTCAGCTAATTCCATAGCGGCTTCCACAGTTTCTCTATCTCTCATTTCTCATACTACAATAATATCTGGATCCTCTCTCATTGCTGCTCTTAGAGCTGATTCAAAAGTTTTACTATCTCTTCAAATTTCTCTTTGTGAAAAAATTGATTTATTATCTTTAAATACAAATTCAACAGGATCTTCTACTGTAAGAATATGTTCATTTCTAGTTTTATTTATTTCATCTAAAATCGACACCATAGAAGTAGATTTACCTGAACCTGTTGGACCAGTAATCAAAATTAAACCTTGTTTTGCCTTAGTAAATTTACTTACTGATTCAGGGAGTCACAATTCTTCAATAGTTTTTGGGTCTCATGCAATTCTTCTCATTACCACTCAAATTTTTCATAATTTAAAAAATGCATTCACCCTGAAAGGAGTTCAGTCTGTATGAATATAAGCAAAATCTGCATCTTTATTTTTCATATATTCTCCATAATCTTCTTTATTTCAAGAGAATAATTCTAAAACCATTTGTTTTATTTTATCACTATCTAATTTACCAGCTTTTTCTACTTTACTTAATGTTCAATTTATTCTAAATCATACACTATCCCCTTCTGTAAGATGAATATCTGATGCTTCAGATTTTATTGCATAATCCAAAATAGGAGAAATAAAACTTGCCATATTTTCTATAATTAAAAACTAAAAAGGGACAAAAATCCCCTTTATTCTATTCTATTTTTACTGCAAAATCAAATTTATTTTTAAGTTTTATAAATTATTTTGCTTTTTTCATATCTTCTAAAGATTTTAGATTAACTTTTATTTTCTTTTCTTCTTCATCAACTTCTTTAATTTCTCATTTAATTGTAGAAATTCTATCATTAAGTTCTTTAACTTGAGCGCTCAATGCATCTACTTTAGCATTTTTCTTAGTTTTAATAGAATTAATTTCTTCTACTCTTTTTTCTAATTTAGTAGCAGCCTCACTTAAAATAGAAACCATATCTGATCCAGCTGCGCTAGAATTATCTTCATCATCCCCCCCAAATGAGAAACTACTTTCTTCTTCCATAACTTCTACTTCTTCTGCTTTTTCTTCTTTTTTATCTTCAGCAGATTCTCCTCCAAAAGAAAAATCTAAAGTATCTTCCTTTTTTTCTTCATCATCAGAAGAACCTAAATCAAAACTTACTTCTTTAATTTCTTCCTCCTCTTTTTCTTCAGCTTTTTTATCAGAAGATTCATCATCAAAAGAAATAATTCCAGATTCTTCACTAGAGTCATCATCAAAAGAAATATTTAATTCTTCAGAAGAATTGTCATCATCTGCGTTTAAAATAAGTAATTCTTCTTCTTTTGTATCATTAGTTTTTGCCATATCTTGATAATTATTTTTAAAATATTATATAACAAGTATAACATAAAAAATTTTTATTTGCAAAAAATTGAACTTTTCATATAATTTAGTAGCTTGAAAAATAAAATTTAATTATTAAATAAGAAAATTATGGATTATTCAAAAATGTGAGAATTAATGAAAATGCAACAAGAAATGGCAAAAATTCAAAAAGAATTAGAAAATACTTTAGTTGAATCAGAAGTTGATGGATTAGTAATCACTTTTAACTGAAAAATGGAAGTAGAAAAAGTTGAATTTGAAGATACTTCAATTATTGGAAACAAAGAGGCTCTAGAAAAAGCAATATTAGAAGCAACTAATAAATGATTAAAAGAATCTCAAAGAATCGCTGGAGAAAGAATGCAAGGAGTTATGCAAGGAATGTGAATTGACCCAAATGCTCTTCCACCTATGTAATAAAATTAAAGCAATAAATTTAAAATAAAGGAGAAAATAATCACTCCTTTTTTGTATCTAAAAAATTTAATTTTATATCTAAAATTTTTAATATGAGAATAATAATTTGACTTTGAAATCCTGGAACGCAATATGAAAACACTCGTCATAATATTTGATTTATGTTTCTTGATTATTTAGCTGATTATATGGATTTTTCTGAATTTAAATATGACAAAAAATTCAACGCTCAAATCGCAACCAGAAACTGCATCTGAAAAAAAACTATTCTAGTAAAACCAGAAACATATATGAATCTAAGTGGAGAAAGCGCTTTAGCTATCATAAATTTCTATAAACTAGATCCAAAAAATGAGATATTAGTTGTTTATGATGATGTTAGTATGGATTTTTGAAAAATTAGATTTAGAGAAAAATGAAGCGCTTGATGACATAACTGAATAAAGCATATAAACAAACTTATTTGAGAAGAATATAAGAGAATAAAAATTTGAGTTTGATATAATGAAAGATACGAAATGTCTGACTGGGTTTTATCAAAATTTAAAGCGGAAGAAACAAATAAATTAGACGATATTTTTAGTGAAACTATGAAAAAAGTCTGAGAAGCATTTGAATAAAAAAATTAATAATAATTATAAAAAATGAAAAATATAGCAATAGTAACAGCTATGGAAAGTGAAGCAAATTATATTATAGAAAAATATAATTTAAAATTAACTCATAAAAAAACTTGAATTTCAATTTTTGAGTGAGAATATAAAAATCATAAAATTATTCTAGCTTTATGTGGTATTTGAAAAATTTTTGCTACAATTTGAACAACTTATTTATTTGAAAATTATATTTTTGATAAGTTAGTTAATATTTGACTTGCTGGTGGAATTTCCAAAGATAAAAAAATAAATATTTGAGATGTATTTTTGCCAAATATTTTTCATCAACACGATTTTTATATACCATTTGATTGAAGCGAAGCTGAAAAGTTACATAATGAAATTATATTAAAGCAAATTATTAAATTTGAAGACGATAATTTTAATATTTTTAATAACTGAACTTGTCTTACCTGAGATCAATTTATAGATTCTCCTGAAAAAGTTTCTCATTTTCAAGAAAAATATAATTGAGATTTAGTTGAAATGGAAGCATATTCTATAGCATCTGTCGCTAGAGAATACCATGCTTTAGATAAACTTATAATGATAAAATGAATTTGCGATAATGGAACAGAATCAGCTGATACAGATTTGAAAACAAATTTAGATTTAGCAATGAAAAATAGTTTATTAGTATTAGAAAAAGTCTTTAGTTAGACTTTTTTATTTTATTTAGAAATAAATTTTGTGTTTTAAAAAAAATTATATATAATACTTTAGCTAAATATTTTATAAGGGCTTAGCTTAATTGAAAGAGTGTCTGGTTTCCGAAGCTAGAAAGCGTAGGTTCAATTCCTACAGCCCTTGCCAAAAAGAAATTAATAGCACAGACCATCGTCAAGATGGTCTTATTTTTAGTTTAATAATCAGGAAAATCAATTTTTAACTTTTACAGATTTTCTTTATATTTTTAACTTTTTTCATAAAAAAGTAGTAATTCCTGACTCCCTATTTCTAATTTTTCTCAAACTTTTTTTTATTTTCACCTTTGTTATCAATAAAATTAAAGGTTCAATTCCTATCTCCCCTATTCAAAATAATTGAATTTTTATAAAAGGAAATAAATAAACATCTCATAATTTTAATTCATCTTTATATCAATCATAATAATCAGATATATTTAAAATCATATTATCAGGAATATTTTCTTCTTTAAACATCTTTTGTAAAAAAGTGTTTATAACCTGCCTTCCATTTTTTTCTCAAGTTTGTGTTCTTAAAATAAAAAAAGAAGCATAAACTTTAGATAGACAAATCTCCAATATTTCTTTTTTATTCTCTTCATTTACCACTTAACTTTAAATAAGATTTTTTAACCATATAAAAAAATTTAGAAAATAATATATAACAAGTATATACTATATCCCTAAAAACCAAGAGGTTAAAATTTAATTTTTTATATATACGAAAATTAAATTAATTAAATATTTTTTTACTCCCCTAAACTTCCTCAATCAAGAATATAAGCCGCAAATTCATCCAATAATTTTAAATTATCTCTACTCCCATCCTGCTAAATAAGAACACAATTTATCAAATTCTTCTGGATTTTTTTCCAAATATTTTATCCATTCATCTTGTTCTTTCTTCTCTTTTTTAGTCATAGTTTCAACCTCTTCATCCCTATCTACAAGCAAAAATTCTTGTTTCCAAGTATTCAAATCTGTAGAATTTTGTAGATTTTCAACTTGAGTTTTGTTATATTTTTGTATCCACAAAATTTTATTTTTATTATCTAAAAGCGGAAATTTTAATGTACTAAATTTTTTTTCTTTGGTTAAAAAATCTTGATAAGAGAAAATTTTTCCATAAAATCACTGTAACAAAATAATTGCGTTTTTTGCTTTAAAAAAGGCAATAAATATAGTTTCAAATTCTGCAAATATTTATGCGTTTCATTCAAATTATTTTGAAAATTTGTGCAGAAAATAGCATCATAGTTTCCTCTCAAATAAGCTAAATTATCAAAGTTTTCAATATCTATTTTTTGTTTTTTAATTATTTTTATTTCTTCATCAAAATCTTTATTTAAGAATTCATTTTTTTTTAATTCTTCTGCGATATTTTTTATGATTTTTTTACTATATTTTATGGTTTTTGATAGAAAAATTATTTTCTTATTATTTAAAAGTAACCATATTGGATAAGCTAAAAGTAAAATTTTATAGATATCATTTCAAGAAAATGAAATTATATTTAGTGGTTTTTTGGCTTTTTGTAATCGTTTTATTAATTTATAATGAAAATCATTAAATTCATGGTAAGAGTTTTGAGTGAAATACAACTCAAAAAATAAGTAAAAACTTTCTTTAGTTAAGGCTTTTCTAAGCGGTAAATCAGTGGATATTTTTTTTATTTCATCTTTCGTAAAAAGTTTTTTGTTTTGTCTTTTTTTCAATATTTTTAATTAATTTTTTAAATTATTTTGTCAGTTTTGTTAATATTTTTTGGTACAAATTTTCATCTTTAGTATTTGGCTTCTTTGCTGGCTTTTCAAGTCATTTTTTATGTCAATATCACTCGTGATTATTATTCAGCCAATAATAAATTGCTCATGGATTTTTAGCTTGTACAAGTCAAAGTAAATTCGTTTCAGCGATGTCATTTATAAACTTTTTTCCTCTATATATAGCCATTTTCGTATCATATTTAAAATCTTCATCATCTTCTCTCCGACGGTAAAAAGTGCTTCTTGCAAGTCCACATTTTTGGCATGCAACCTGGATTATTGGATATTTATGTAAAGTTTCAATTATGTCATTTTTTTTATCTTGCATCCGTTTGTCGTTTCAAGTTAATTTTTTTATCATTAATTTTTGTTATTTTTTTATCTTATAAAATTTTATTTTCTCTTCTTATTGTTTATTAAAAATTAAAATATTTTTAGTTTACTTTTTGATTTCGTTTAGCCTTATTTTATCCTTTTATTATCTTCTTTTTATAATTTCATTAGACTACAAAATACCCTTGTGTATATATCTTATTTAGGTAGTTTTACTTGTCAAGTTTTTTTGTGGTTTTAAGAAAAATTTAATTTTTTATTTTTTCTTGCAATATTTTCTGTATAATTAGAGTATTAATTATCAGATAAAATATTATTTAATTTTTAATTGATGTTTAAAATATTATTTTGACAGCAGCAATCATTTGAAATAATGATTGAAAAAGCTCAAAATTATGATAAAAAATGACTTGAATATATCTATGATAATTTTTCAGATAAAATCTATAAATATATTTTTAGAAGAGTAAATAACCTAGAAGATGCTGAAAATATAACAAGTATTGTTTGGGAGAGAATTTGTAAATATATTACTAAATTTAACTGAAATAGTAAAGAAAGATTCGAAGCTTGGATTATTACCATTTCAAAAAATCAAATTAGCTCATATTATTCAAAAAATAGGATACAAAGTGAATGATTAGAGGAATATCAAGATTTCAAAGATGAGAATTTAACTCCTGATAAAGTTGCAATAAATAATTCATCACAAGAGTATTTATTAAAAATATTAAATAAACTTCCTGAAAAACAAAGTGAATGTATAAAGCTTAAATATTTTGACTGATATAAGAATAAAGAAATTGCAAATATTTTATGAATAAAAGAGCCTTCAGTGGCTTCAAACCTTAATAGAGGATTAGAAAAAATCAAACTTATTTTAGAAAATAATTATTAAATTATGACAAAAAATATTAAAAAAAATCTCAAAGAAATATGAGATAATACTCCAAAAATGAGTAAACATTATAACACATATTTGAAAAATAAAGTTCTTAGTTACGCTAATAAAGAAGAGAAAAAAAATATATTTGATATTAATATTTTATTTAAATTATCATCTGTTGCACTTGTATTTTTAATTGTATTTAATGTCTTTTTTATGGGATTTTCTAGTGATGATTTTATCGCTAAGGCTTATGAATATCACAAAGAAAAATCTCAAAATAGTATTACTTACCAATATATAAAAGAGATTTATAAGAGAAACGAAAATAGCAAGCCTCAAGTAACAAAAACGAAAGAATATTTCTTAAATCAGAAAAATTTATACATCAAAGAATTTGATTTTTGATGAGATATTACTCAAATGTTTGACTGAGAATTATTTTATTCAAATAATCAATATCTAGATAATAAATTTTATGAAATAGAAAATATTGAAGAAATTAAAAGAAAAAATAGAGAATCTAAAGTGGAAGAAAAAAGAGCTCTTAGTATCTATGATGCAGTTCTAGATTTATCAAAAACAACTTGAGAAACAGCTTTAGATTATTTAGAAACAAGTGATAAACTTACTTTTGATAAAAAAGTAGATAATATTGCAATTTATAAAATAACAAGTTGAATCAATGTTGAAGAAATTCATTTTGATACAAAAACTTATAAAATAATAAAAATTTTAAGCTATTATTATAATTGAAATTGAGAAAGAGAAAATATTTTAGAAAAACAAATTCAAACTGAATACATCAATAAAACAGAAGAAGAAAAAATATTTGATTATCAAAAATATAATTTAAAACCAACAAATATTATCTATAAGAAAAGAGCTAAATAAAGCTCTTTTTTTGTTATTTCTTAATTTTTATGCAATATTTTTTAAGCTATCAGAGTATTAGCTAATGTAACTTATTTTAATTTATTATTAATTTTTTATCTTATGAAAAATACAAAAAAAGTTATAGCTAGTGTTTTATTATCTAGCATGTTATTAACAACATCTTCTGCATTAGCCAATAGTACAAATACTACTACTGAAAATGACAATAGTGTAATAGAAAGTGTTCAAGTTCAAGTTTGGGCAGGACAATTTAGAGAAACTTTAGAAAAAGTAAATCTTTGGATTGAAAATAATGAAAGAAAATATAATCTTGATTATAGTGATGTAAAAGACAGCTTAAGAGATGTATCTTCTAGAACTCACAATGTTCAAACTGAAGCTGATTTAAAAGATTTATATGGTGAAGCAAATAGATTATTCGTCCCTATTTATAAAAAAGTTCGTTCTTTAGGATGATATAACTATTATCAAACAAAAAAACCAAAAGTTAATACTTTTAAGCAAGAAAAAACTAAATTTATTAACAAAATAAAATCTGCTATAAATTGGGGCAGAGAAGAAGGTGAAAAAGAAAATAAAAACTTTTCAAGTGAAATTTCTAAATTAGAAAGAACTTTAAAAAAAGCTGAAAATTCTAAAAAAGTGGATGATTTAAAATCATTACAACAAGATTTGGATAATGTTTATAAAGCTATTACTGGTAGAGAAGTAAAAAGAAATCAAGTTAAAACTCAAACTAGTAAAAATAATACTAAAAAAGAAAATAAACAATCATATTTATCAAAAAGAATATCTAATTTAAAAACAAATATCAAATCTACAATTGAATATTTTGAATGATTAGATAGAGATTTATCAAATGAAATAGCGAAATTAAATGATTTGTATAATAAAGCAGATAAAACAAATAATGATAACGATGTAAAATCAATTTATCAAGAATTAGCAACAATTCAAGATTCTATTAAGTAAAAAAGACATTGAAAATTACCATTTTTAAGTCATCATTTAAAGTAATATTTTAAAACAATATTACTTTATTTTTTAATTAAATTTTATGTTAAACAACAAATTACAAAATGATTTTATATCAGATTTTCATAATTTAACTCAGCAAAACGCTGAAAAAATATTTGAAAAAATTAAATTTGGAGATGATGATTTTTTTGATAATGAAACTAAAAATAGTTTTATTTTATGGCTTAATTCGCATTTGGATGAGATTAAAAATAATTGAGAATATTCTCTGAAAAATGATTGATTTATAATAACTCCTGATTTTTGAAAAAAATATTGAGGAGATTTAAATTCTTGAATTTGGGAAAACAATTTTCCATATTATAATGTCCCTAAAAGAAAATTATTACCCTATATTGTAGAATATGATGAAAATGGTGATATTATTGACCTGAAATGAAGCTTTTACCTTCTACTCCTGAAACTCAAAAAAATATAAAATATAATTTACTTTCAAGTGATTCAAGAAAAATAGCTAGTAATATTTACGATGAGCAAGTTGATTATTTTAAAAAAGTAGCAGAAAAATATAAAAACGAAGATAATTTTTTGGATAAGATTTGAAAAGAATTTGAAAAAATAACTGATTTAGATAGGATAAAAAATTATGGAGAATGTTTAGTTGATACGATTTTTCAAAATAATAAAAACTCTTGTTTTAACGCTTATTTAGAAGATAAAAAAATAAAATGATACAAAAAACGGGTTACTGAAAGCGATGATAGAGTAAGTGATATTTGTCGTCATAATGCGAGTCAAGGATTTATTCCATTTGAAGATAATTTCATTAGTTGACATAATGCACCTCCTTGACATTACTGATGCAGATGCCATTTGGAGTTTAAAACTGAAGAAAATCTTGACTTTAATATAAAAAATTATATACTTAAAAGTAAGCAGATTGCTGATTTAATGGAAGAAGAGAGAATTCAAAAAGAGCAAGAAAAGCGTGAAAAAGAAGCAAAGAAGGAGAGGAAGAAGAAAGAAAGAGAAGAAAAAAATATCAAAAATCATGATATAACAGAATTATTTGAAGAAAAATTAAAAGAAGCGGACAATGAGACAAATATTTTTAATTATGTTCCAAATAATAAAACTAATTGAAAATTTGACGTAAAAAATAATGAAAATTTTAAAAAATGTGTAGATGAAGATTGATTTGTTAATTTATATTGAGAAAAAGTAAGGTTAGATGAAGTATGAAACTTTTTTGTTTGATATAACTGAGATAAAAATTGAATAAATATACATTTCATTAATCTTTGATGAGAAATGTATGAACGCGTAAAAAAATGAACAAAAGATTTAACGGATGAGTTTAGAGATAGGAGATTTTACAAAGCTTGAGCAGTTTATTGTCAATTAAAACCCAATTTAAAAACAAAAACGGAAAATAAAAATGTTTTTAAGGAATTAATGAAACAAGCTAAAAATGAAAACATTAATATTGACGATATTTGAAAAGACTATTTTAACCAACCTAGTAAAACAGAAAAAGAATTTAAAGAAGAAATGAAAAAAGATTTAAATAAAGAAGCAATAAAATTTTTTAATCCCAAAGTTTATGAAAAAATTAATCCCCCAAAATAAATATGTAAATTTTATTGTAGTTTGGATAATTATTTGAATTATATTTTTGTTATTATGAGAAAGTTTTTCTTTTTTATTTACTGTAATATTATTTTATATAGTTTATTATTGATGGATTATTCCTATCTTAGTTATTCTATATTTTCCTTTATTTGGAAAACCTTTCAATAAAAAATTTTTTTTATATACTGTATTATTTTATTTTTTAAATATAATTTATTTGCTTATTTTTTATAGTATCCTTATTTTTTAATTTAAAATTAATATTTGGAAAGATTAGAAAAAAATAACAAAAAAGACTGAGAAACAAGTCCTAAAACATTTGAAGAGCAAAAAACTGAAATTAGAAAAATAATTGAAAAACCTGAAAAAATATGAGAAAAATACCAAAAGGCAGAAGATGATTTATTAAAGAAATTTTATCCTGATATTTATAATACTTACTTTAAATAATATGAAAGATATTTTGTGATTTATTTTTTACTATATATTTTACTTTATTATAAGTTTTCTGTTTTGGATACATCCAATAACACCACAAGAATATTGAAATATGGAAATTTTTGAACCAAAAATTTTTGAGGCTTTATTTTTTTCTATTTTAATATTTATATTCTTACATATTAAGCATCATTTTTGATTATATAAAAATTTTTTCTTTATATTATTTGATGATTTTATAATATTTTTATGGCTAACATACTTGCTTTTTTATATAGGAAATATGTTTAATGATTTTAATTATTTTCTATATATATTTCTAGCAATTTTTATTTTTTGATTACAAATAACATTATTTTTTCTTTGATTAAAAAGTATGTTTAATAAAATTAAATTATCACTTTTTTTAATATTTTTATTGATATTATCACTTCCTTATTTTTGATTATTTTTCATATTATTTCAACAATAAAGAATAGGATATTTATCCATATTATCAACACCCCTATATACCACTGTCCCATTTGTCTCATTTTGGACAAAAAGTAGATAGACAACTTTGGCTTGCCAAAAAGAAATTAATAGCACAGACCATCGTCAAGATGGTCTTATTTTTCGCTTAATAATAAGGAAAGTTAACTATCAAGATTTTAAATAAATACGGACTATAAGACATAATTTTTATATCCCCTATTTTTCTAAAAATCAAGCCTTTTTTCTTTTATTATGAGTAAAATCAGAGGTTCAATTCCTACAACCCCTAAAAAATATAGAGTTTTATGCTTTATTACGATAAAGATTATATTTTCACCCTTAAAAATTATCTCTTATTCTAGTATTTAGAGATTCTTTTATAGCATAAACTCTGATGTAAGTTGCCTTAGGGATGTTTCATAAGTTTCTTCACCTATTAATCCCCTTCCATATAAACTTTCTAAAGATTTTTTCATAGTGAGCATTCCATTCTCAGCTCAAGTTTCTATCGCATTATTTATTTGATGTGTCGCATCTTTTCTTATCATATTAGCCACCTCAGTATTGTTTACTAAAATTTCATGAGCAGCAACTCTACCATTTTCTTCCTTATTTTTAAGAAGAATTTGCCAAATAACTCACCTTAAAGATTCTGATAATTGTTGTCTAATTTGATTTTTTTCATCTCATGGGAACATATCAATAATTCTTGAAACTGTTCTAGCTGCCCCTGAAGTATGAAGTGTAGCAAAAACTAAATTTCAAGTTTCAGCAGCCCTAAGAGCTAACCTAAAGGTTTCCAAATCTCTCATTTCTCATACCATAATTATATCAGGCGCTTGTCTTAAGGCATATTTAAGACCATTATCAAAACTTAATGTAGAAGCTCATACTTCCCTTTGCTCTATAATTGATTTTTCATTTTTAAATACAAATTCTATCGGATCTTCAACAGTTATAATATGTCTTGAAGAAGTTTTATTTATCTGGTTTAACATAGAAGCTAATGTCGTAGATTTACCAGAACCAACGGCTCAAGTAACCAAAACTAATCAAGTTTTATGTCAGATAAAATTTTGAACTTGCTCAGGTAATCCTAATTCATCCATTGTTTTAATTTTATCAGTAATCGGTCTAAATACAACTCAATAACCATCTTTTTGTTTAAAAGCATTCACTCTAAATCTAGAATAACCTTGCAAATCAATACTAAAATCTATTTCTAAATCTCTCAAAAAAGCCTCTTTTTGTCTTTCACTCATTATAGATAACAGCTCTTTTTTTATTAATTCAGGATTAATAATTCAATGCTCTTCTAAAGAAACAACATCTCAATTTACTTTTAAAGCTGGATAATGCCCAGCAGTTAGAATAACATCAGAAGCAGCTTTTTCAAGCCCTATTTTTAGAATATCACTTATTAACATACAATAATAAATTAGTTTTAATAGTTTTATTATAACAGTTTTTTCAATTTTATCAAAATTTTATGTAATTTAGCATTATTTTTCAAAAATAAAAACCGCTTTATTTAAGCAGTTTTTTATTTAAATGACATTATTGAGAACGCATCATATATTACATAAGCTCATAATAATAGCATTAATAATCAGATAATCAAATGCAAGTTTCTAACATTTCTTGTTCTTAATTTACTTAATTTTTCAACTTTTTCATATCCAAGTCAAACCATAAAAGTTATAATTATCATCGGTATTACAAAAATAGTATTATATAATGCTACATAAAATAATGTTACACCTGTAATAGTATGACCTTCTGAAGCTAAATAAGCCATTACAACCGCATAAGGACCAGAAGTACAAGGCAATAAAAATAATGATAACACTATTCATATAAAGAAGGCTCAAATTGGTGATTGAATCATTCATGCTGTCTTATGCATTGCTGGACGCCAAGCTTTTGGTACTTCCATTACAAAACCTCATCTTCAATACCAAAAGAAATCTTTCAAATTAAATAATCAGATTAATACTCAAATTATTCAGATTATTATTTTAAACCAAAAAGTATATTCTGTTCATTGGCTTGCTAATGCTTGTAGTAATCCTAATCCCATTAAAGAATAACTTATAAAGACAGCTAAAGTAAATGCTAGTCCTGAAAAAATTACTCTTTTTACACTTCAATGTTTTTTCAATATAGAACCTAAAAGAATAAACATTACCGCAAACGCACAAGGATTCACCGCATCAGCTAAAGAAGCTGGGATGATAGCAGCTATCACACTCCAGTCTATTACACTAAAATCAATATTCATTTTTTATCTTTATTTACAAAAATAACATATCAATAATTATTGATATAAGAAAATATTATTTACTTTTTTATTTAAGTCAAATTTTATTTTCCTTATTTTTTCTTGAATATAATAAATCATCCTCCTCATAATAATACAGCTAATCAAGCGATGATAAAGTATAATAATATCCCTTGATTTTGATTATCATTATCTGGAACTTCTTTATCTCAAACTTTTGTTATATCATCTTCTAAACTTGTCCCCTCTTTATTATCTTTGTTTGTTTCCTCTGGATAAAATTCCTTTAATTTTGCTTCAAATAAAGCTATAATTGTTCTATCACCGTTATCATATTTTAATTCTCAGTTTTCTTTATAAACTAAAAATGGCGTCTCAATCATATTCACATCTAATCATAATGCTTGTCTAATAGCTAATAACCCTTGGATATTACTATAATCTCAAGTGTCTTTTTTTATTACATTGAATTTTTCTTCTATTTTATTGTCATCAAAAAATTTTTGAACTTTAGCACAATGCGAGCAAGTTTTTGAATAATAATAAATATATTCTGTAAGGTCTTTATTATCCTCTATAGCTTGATCTATTTCTTTTATAGTTGAGTTTACTTCGTTATCAATATAGTCTCAGTTATCAACTTGTCCTTCTTTTCCTCAAGCTAAAACATTAGTTAAACTAACTAAAGATAAAACAGAAATAATTAGTATTTTTTTATAATTTTTCATACTTAAACTTTTACTTAATAATATTTTATATATAATAATCTAGATTTATAAATTTATCTTCACCTAAATTACACTATGAATTATAATCATTTTAAAAATTATGCAATAAAATATTACCTTAAATATTATCCATCTAAAAATAAATTATTAGAAAGATTAACTCAAAAATTTAAAATTTCCCTTGAAATAGCTAATAAAATAATATTAGAATTAGAAGAAGATAATATAATTTTAGAAGAAAAAGTCATAGAAGAAAAAATAAAACATTTAATTTCAAAATGAAAAAATGTAAACTATATAAAAATAAATTTAATAAAGAAACAGTTTAATCAAAAAATAATTTTAGAAAAACTAAATAAATATTCACAAAATAAAAGCGTTTTACCAGAAGATTTTATAATAAATAAAATTATTACTTATAAACAAAAAACTAAAAGTAAAAATTATATCAGACAAAAATTAATAGAAAGAAAAGAAGATAAGACGATAATAAATAAATTACTAGAAGAGCATTATTTTAGCGAAGAAGAACAAGAAAATCTAGAAATAAATTATAATAAATTAAAGCAAAGAAATAAGACTGAAAAACAAATTTTAGATAATTTAACTAGAGCTGGATTTAATTTTTGAGAAATTTTAAAAATAATTAAAAAATAATAAATATAATATTTTTTTAGATTACTTAAAAATTTATTTTTTTAAATAAATTTGATTTTTTTTGATATTATTTTAAAATCATCTCTCGCGACTTTATTTTGATATTTAATATTTAAAAAAAAAAATGACTGGAAATCCAGAAACAAATAGTAAAGATTTAGATACAATAATTCCTCAAATATCTCTTACAAAAATAACAGAAGAAGAAAGAAATACTTCAAAATTTATCACTTGAATAATTAGTTGAGAATTAAATTATAATAATGATATGCAGTCTCTTGAACAAATGAATTTTTTAAAATATATACAAAAATGAAGTATAAAACTATCTCCTGAAAAATATGAAATTTTAACTAAAAAAAATTCAAGAAATTATTTTTTATTATTTTGTTTAATTTCTTGAGAATCTTGGGATTTTTTAAGTGAAGAAACTAAAAAAAGACTTCGTTCTAGAAAAAATAAATTATTTGAAATGATAATCAAATTTACTTATAAAGCTGACAAAGGAAAACTTGATTCAGATATTCTAAATAAATTAAAGGAAAGACTAGAATTAACAGATGAAAAATTTAAAGAATACACAAGATAATAACTAATAACTCGAATTGCGAGTTATTTTTTTTGTAAGAATTCTTACATTATTCTTACTTATTTTTTTTATACTTAAATTTAGTTAATTTATAATTTAATTAAATTTTATGAAAAATAAAAATAGAAAAATTATTTTGTGAAGCGTTATATTTTTAATAATATGATTTTTTATATTACAGCAAAATAATATTATTTTTTGAAAAAATACTAACGAGCCTTGATCAAATATAAATTTTACAACTATAAAAGCTGAAAAGTGAGATATAAAAAATTCTATTGATGTAGTCTGAGAAGCAGAACTTGTTGATGAACAAAGTTTAAGTTTTAATAAAACTGGTACTATTACAAAAATTTATTTTAGCGCTTGAGATAACGTAAAAAAATGAGATATTATAGCCCAGCTAGATGATAGCGATTGATATGATGCTATTGAAGAAGCTAAATTAAATCTAGAAAACGCTAAAATAAATCTGCAACAACTATATGAAGAAGCTGATGAAAGCAAAAAATTATCCGCACAAAATGATATTGATAATACACAAAATTCTATTGAAATAACAAAAAAAGAGATAGAAAATTTACAAACGAGCCAAAAAAATGATTTAGAAAAACAGTCAAAAGATATAACTAATTTACAAAAAGAATTAGAAAATCTAAATTCTAGCTTGCAAGTAGAAGAAAATGAGCTAGAAACACTAAAAAAAGAAAAAGAAAATAATTTATCAGATACGCAAACTAATATAAATACAACAGTAAAAACTCTTGAAAGTTCGCTATCTAGTGAGGTTACTAATATTGATTGAATAATAGAAGCTGTTGATTATATTTTATGAGTCACAGAAAAAAATAAAGAAGAAAATGATAATTTTCAAGATGAATTATGAGCAAAAAATCCTAGTGATAAAACAAGTGCTGAAAACAGCTTAAAAGTTTCTATAGAATTGTTTGATAATATAAAAACTAGAACAAATAATTATACTTCTTCTGATACTGAAGAACTAAAAAATATTTACAGTGATTTATTAGAATTATATAAAAAATTAGAAGAAACTACTGATAATACTTATAAAACTTTAGAAAATAGTGTTGAATGATGAGATTTTACTGAAAGCGTTATAGAAAGTAAAAAATCAAGTATCGCAAATTATAGAAGCAACGCGCAAAATAAAATAACAAACATAACTTCTTCAATAAAAACATTAGATACCCTAACAGATTTGGATTTATTATGAGAAAGCAATAATAATAGTATTTTATCAAAACAAGAATCGATAAAATCTACTAAATTGCAAATAGAAAAGAAAAAATTAGAAATAGATACAGCTGAGAAAAAGTATGCTTTAACAGTTAGTGAATATGAAACTAGTTTAAAATCTAAAGAGCAAAATCTAGAGAAATTACAAAAAACTTTAGAAGTTAATAAAGCTACTTTGGAAGAAGTACTTGAATGACCAACTGATGAAAATGTAGCAAAAGCAAAAAATTCTATTTCTCAAGCAGAGATAAAATTATCAACAGCTTATGAAAATTTAGATGATTATAAATTGGAAGCTCCTTTTGATGGAGTGATTAGGACAATCGATTATATGGTATGAGATAAAATCAATAATGATACTGATAAATCTGTTTATATTGAAAATCCAAATTTACTTGAAATAAGCGTAATGCTAGACCAAATTGATATTGTAAATGTTGAAAAATGAGATGAAGCTATTATAACTTTTGATGCTTATACTACTACTCCTGCAAACGCTAAAATAAATTCTATAGATACAACTCCCGTGCAAAATTCTTGAGTGGTTTCTTATGAAGTAAAATTAGTATTAGATGATGATAATTTTGATAAAAAAATATTATCTTGAATGACTTCCGACGTTGAAATTATAACAGAAAATAAAAAAGATGTAATATTAATAAAATCTTCTGCTATAACTGAAAGAGATAATAAAAAATTTGTTATGATAAATAAAGATTGAAAACCTAATAAAGCAGAAGTAAAAACTGGATTAACTTCGGACTGACAAACAGAAATTATTTCTTGATTATCAGAATGAGATGAGGTTCTTATTACTGAATTTAAAGCTAATTCTAATTTAAATAAAATTGAAAATAAATGATTATTATTCGGATGATGAAATAGAAGATGAGGTTGAATGTGAGGACCACCAATGTAATAAAAATTAATATTTAGTAATAAAATTATGATAAAATTAAAAGATATTACAAAAGATTATGTTATGTGAGAAAATGTAATCAATGTATTAAAATGAATAAGTTTAGAAATAAATAAGTGAGATTTTGTTTCTATAATGTGAGCTAGTTGATGAGGAAAATCTACACTTATGAATATTATATGAATGCTTGATACAGCTAGCAGCTGAGAATATGAATTTTGAGATATAATGATAACTTGAAAAACAGAAGATGAACTCTCATCAGTTAGGTGAAAAAATATATGATTTATTTTTCAAAGTTATAATTTAATACCAAGAATAAGCGTTATTGAACAAGTTATGTTACCTTTAGTATACGCGAGGATTCCAGATAATGAGAGAAAAGAGCGCGCTAGAAAAGCATTAAAAAAAGTATGATTAGCTGATAAAGAGAATCATAATCCAAATGAATTATCTTGAGGGCAACAACAAAGAGTTTCTATTGCTAGAGCACTAGCAGTTAATCCTGCTATAATTTTAGCTGATGAACCAACTTGAGCATTGGATACAAAAACTTCAAAAGAAGTTATGGAGCTTTTAGTTGAACTTAATAATGAATGAAAAACAATTGTACTTATTACTCACGAGGCAGAAATAGACGCTTATGCTAAAAAACACGTTTTTGTAAAAGATTGACTGATAGTTAAATAAATGGAAGTACATTGATGCGGAACCTCGCGTTTAGCGAGGTTCCGCTAGGGGCGAGCCTTCGGCTCGCCCCATCAAAAAAATTAAAACTAAAAAATAAACTATGTTAAAAATATTTTTAGAAAATATCCTGAATTCCCTGCGTAGTATAAAAGCAAATAAACTTCGTTCAGCTTTAAGTATGCTCTGAATAATCATTTGAGTTTCTTCTGTTATTATCCTAATGGCTATATGAACTTGAGCTCAACAATGAATAACTGAAAAAATAGAAGAAATGTGAACAAATATTTTGACTATTTCAGCTTGATGATGATATTGATGAAGCAGAGATAAAGCTACTGCTAAAGATATACTAGACGCTAAAGTTGTAAAACAAATAGAAAATAATATCGATTGACTTGATTGAGTTTTACCTATTATTTCTTGAAACTGACAGGCTACTTATTCTTGAAATGATATGAGCGTAAGTATGTATTGAATCACTCAAGAATATTTTGGAGTAAAAAATATTAAAATAGAATACTGAAACAATTTTTCTAATAATAATATGAACAATCTTGATAAAGTAGCGATTATTTGACAAGATATAGCAAGCGAATTATTTGAATCAGAAAATCCTATATGACAAAAAATAAAAGTTTGAAAAAATGTTTTTGAAATAATTTGAGTTATAGAAGAAAACTCTAGTTTTGATTCTTATATGTTTTTCCCTTTAAATACAGCTTCTATAAGAATAATGTGACAAAAATATTATTCTAATATTACCATCGCGGTTACTGATAGTGATAAAGTTGATACAAAAGAAGAAGAAATAGACGCTTTATTACAAGATATTTTAAATGAAACTGATGAAAATAATTTATCTTATAATATCAGAAACCAAAGCGAAATGCTAGAAAATATGACTTCTATTACTTCAATGTTAACAATGTTATTATGATGAATCGCTTGAATTTCTCTTTTAGTATGATGAATTTGAGTTATGAATATAATGCTTGTTTCTGTCACAGAAAGAACAAAAGAAATCTGAATAAGAAAAGCCATTTGAGCATCAAAAAATGATATAATCATGCAGTTTTTAACAGAGAGTTTGGCGCTAAGCGTTTTATGATGAATCATCTGAATCTGATTTAGTTACTTGGCTGTCGCTTTATTAAATTATTTTCAAATAATTTCTGTAATATCTAGTAGCACAATAATAATGAGTTTTTGATTTTCATTATTTATCTGACTTGTTTTTTGAATCTTGCCAGCTCGTAAAGCCGCTAAACTTAGGCCAATAGACGCTCTTAGATTTGAATAATAAATTTTTATAAACAACAAAGCCTCAACTTATTATTAATTTAATAAGTTGAGGCTTATTTTTTTCTGCTACTACTTAAATACAAGCTTATTATAACTTGCTTTAAATAGTTTTTCAATTCGTTCTGAACATGTTTCGTCCCCATAAATAAGACGAAACTGTTTGTTAGTTTTTAAATCTCTGACGGCATAACAGCCATCAGGAGTCCTAGCCTCTAAATAATCTTTTGGAGGCTCGTTATATATTTCAACGGTAGTTCTTCTGACACTACCGTTCTGAGAAAAAAAATTTTCTGTTACAATTGGACTTTTACTACATCCAGCGAAAGCAAGAGTAAAAGCGACCACTATCAAAAAAAATATTTTAAACTTCATATATATTCTCCTCCCGATTTTTTTTATTTCTTTTTGTTTTGTAGAATAATTTATACTAATTAAATATCCCAAGTCAATACATTTTAAAAATTCATAAAACCAAATTATATATGGTAATATAATGTAAAAAATAAAATAATTTATTAAAATTCTAGTTTTTTTTTATTAAATTTTACAAAAAATCAAATTTTTATATAATGAAAATAATATAATTAAAGTTATACAATGAGTATTGTCCAAGAATTAGAAAACGCTGTTGATATCGTAGATTTGGTTAACAGATACACAAATTTAAAAAAAGCATGAGCGAATTATAAAGCAGTCTGTCCTTTCCCATGACATAGCGAAAAAACTCCTTCTTTTATCGTAAGTCCATCAAAACAACTTGCGTATTGTTTTTGATGCCATAAATGATGAGGACCACTAAAATTTATTATGGATATAGAAAACTGCTCTTTTAAAGAAGCTGTAGACATTTTATGAAGTATAACTTGAATTGAAACTAATACTTTTAAAGATAAAAGTCAAGATTTTAGAAATATTTTTTCCATTCACAAAGATATCAATAATTATTATACAAAAACTCTGAAAAATTATCCAAAAATGGAGAAATATTTATATGACAGATGAATAACAAGTGATGATATTAAAGCGTTTAATTTATGATTTGCTGATTCTTGATTAGAACTTTATAATTACCTAAAAAATAAATGATATGATGATAAATTAATCTGAGAAACTTGAGTATTTTTAGACTTAAAAAGTAAAAAAGACAAGTTTCTAAATAGAATAATTTTCCCTATTGTAAACCAAAGATGAGATTTTGTAGCATTTGCTTGAAGGGTTGTAAATAATCAAATGCCAAAATATATAAATTCTCCTGCAACAGATTTATATGATAAATCTTCTATTCTTTATGGACTTTATCAAGCTAGAAACGCGATAGTAAAAAAAGATTTTGTGATAATCACAGAATGATATATGGATACAATTGCGCTCCATAGATATGATTTTAAAAATACTGTCTGCGTGTCTGGGACAGCGCTTACGGAAAAGCATATCCCGATAATTAAAAGACTTACAAAAAAGATTTATTTATGTTTTGATGGCGATGAAGCTGGTCAAAAAGCTACAATTTCGTCAATAGAAATGTTAAAAAATAAAGACTGTGAAGTAAAAATTATAAGAATAAAATGATGAAAAGACCCTGATGAATTTTTAGCTTCTTGATGAGATTTTAATGAGCTTATTAAAAATGCTTTTACGCCTATTTGATATTATTTTTCAATACTAGAAAAAAAATATAATTTAGATTCTTTAGATGAGAAAAAAAAGGCTTTAGCAGAACTACTAAACACGCTAAAAAGTTATAGTAATAATATTGAAGTAGACTTTTATTTAAAGGAAATTTCAAATAAACTAGACATAAAATTAGAAGTTATTTATACCGAATATAGACGTCTTAGATGAAAAAGAGAAGCAAACCCAAAAAAAATTAAGACAAATAATCCAAATATAGAAGACATAATCTTGGCTTATATAATAGAACAACCAGAGCTAATTAATATCTTTGATAAACAAATTTTATTTAAAGAAAATCTATGAGTAGATTTAAAAAATATTTTATCTTCTTGAGTGGAGTATTTTGAAAAATTAGATTTAGATAAACAAAATTTTATCAAGTGATTAACCATTAATATAAGCGAAAAAATAGCTGAAAGTAATAAAGAAAATATGTGAGAACAAATAAAATTTTTAGTGAATAAAATAAACTCTGACACTTTCAAAAAAGTCAAACAAAATTTTGTAGAAAAAATGAAAAAAGAGCCTGATAATTTAGAAATTTTAACAAAATATAACGATTTTTTACAAATTTCGATAAAAAATTGATTAAAATAATTAAATTTTATTAAAAATAAAGTTGAAAAAAAAATTAAATCATATATAATATGAAGCATAAACTAAACCTACCCTGTAATTTAAAAGTTATGGGTGGGCTTGTTTGGTTATTTTTTATTATTAAACAAATTCTCAATGGCTAAGAAAGCTAGTGATAATAAAAAAGTGAAAAAATCGCAAGTAGTTGCGAAAAAGACATCATCTGTTGAAGAGTTAGATTTATCTAGCTTACCTATAACTCCTATTGAGGAGACTAAAAAAAGCTCTGCAAAAGAGTGAAAAAACATTAAAAAAGAAAATAGTATGGAAGATATAACTTCTGTATTGAAAGAGCAATGATTAGATTTAGACCTAGACTGAGAAGAACAAAAAGAAGAACCTAATGCGGAAGATTTATTAAAAGAAGAAAAAGAATTTGACTGATTAGATTTAGATTTCAGTGGAAAAGAAGAAGATAAAGATGAGGATGATGAAAATCCTTATGACAAAGAGTGAGTTATTAAATCTTTGAAAAAAGAAAAATGACTTGCAAAAATGCCTGTAGATAGAGAAGAAGATAAAAGAAGAGTTTGAAAATGACTTAAAAAATTTATCGATACGAAGGTACCTGAACATATTTTAGACGGAATGCCTGAAGGTGTTCAAGAGCTTATGAAAAAGTGAAAACTTTATGGAAAAGTTACTCACGATGAGCTTATGACTGCCATTCCTAATGCTGAAGAAGATTTAGATTTATTAGATGATGTTTATACTAGATTCCTTGAATTAAAAGTTGACATCGTTGATAATCTTGATAAAGAAAACCTATTTGATAGTAATAAAAAAGACAAATCTAAAGATAAAGAAAAGAAAAATATCAAAGACAGTGTTGATTTATCAAAAATTTCTGATGATTCAATTAGAATGTATTTAAATGAAATCTGAAGAGTTGATTTATTGACTCCTGAAGAGGAAATCGACCTATGAAAAAGAATTAAAAAATGAGATCAATCAGCTAGAAAAAAGCTTGCTGCTGCCAATCTAAGATTAGTAGTATCAATTGCTAAAAAATATATGTGAAGAGGGCTTGGATTACTTGATTTAATTCAAGAATGAAATGTTTGATTATTTAGAGCTGTTGATAAATTCGACGCTGATAAATGATTTAAATTCTCAACTTACGCTACTTGGTGGATAAGACAAGGTGTTACTAGAGCCATTGCTGACCAATCAAGAACTATAAGAGTTCCCGTACATATGATTGAAACAATCAATAAATTTACGCACACTTATAGAAGATTGACTCAAGAATTAACTCGTGAGCCTTTAATGGAAGAGTTGGCTCAAGAAATGGATATGGATGTAAGAAAAGTGAGACAAATAATGAGAATTTCTCAAGATATTTTATCGCTTGATGCTCCTGTAGGTAGTGAAGAAGATACTTCGCTTTGAGATTTTATTGAAGATGATAAATCACCTACTCCAGATAAACAAACAAATATGAGCTTACTTAAAGAAAACTTATATGAAATGCTTGATTTTCTGACTCCTCGTGAGAGAAAAATTATCATAATGAGATTTGGTTTAGATGGTTGAGATATTCATACACTGGAAGAAGTTGGTAAAGAATTTGGTGTAACACGTGAAAGAATTAGGCAAATAGAAGCAAAAACTTTAGAAAAATTAAGAGATCATCCAAATGCTGATCAAATAAAATTCTTTTAATTAAAAATTAATAAAGCCTGCAAGTCAGGCTTATTTTTTAGCAAACAAATTAAATAATTAAAAATAAAATATGAAAAATATAAATAAAATAATAATATTAATTCTAAATAGTTTAATTTTAGTTAGCTGCTCTGGAAATCCTGAGCAAGAAAAAAGAAATACTGACTTTTTAGAAAAATATTCTTGCGTTGATAATGAAAATAATAGTTATACTTGCGAAAAATTAGATGATTTAACAGTAAACAAAACTTTATTTAAAGTTTATAATAATAACTATTTCAAAGATAAAAATAGCGTTTATAAGATTTGAGAAAATAATAAAGTGAGTATTTTAAATATTGAAATTAGAAAATTTAATGATGTTGAAAGCGCTTATGATTTAGATGAAGAAACTTTAGAAATCCTTAGTGATAGCGAAATTCAAGATGAATATATAAAAGATAAAAACGCTGTTTATAAACTGTATAATTATAAATATGATAATCCAAAAATTGTTGAAGTAACTATAAATAAAGACTGATTAGTAGAGTTAACTCAAAAATAATTTTTATAGCATTCTTTAATTAGAATGCTTTATTTTTTTATAAAACGAAAGCTCCCAGAAACGAGAGCCTCCGGGAGCATAATTCACTCCTTTTTATTTAGTTAAAAAGATGATAAAGAGCAGATTCTTTTTTTAACATAGTCAACACTCTCACAATTCCTTCTCCTTTATCAGAGAGTAATAACCTTTCTTCTTGAAATGGATGAAATTCATCTTTCTGATCTTCCCAATTTTGAAAGAAAAACAAAACTTCTTTATTATATAAATCATAAACAAGGCAAGTTATATCTCCTGTATCTGAGTATGCAACCAATTGAGTTTCATCATCTCTAAGATAAATATTAAAATCTTTGGTTTTCAATTGAACTGGCTTATAACCTTTTGCCTGAAAAAAATTTGTTGAGTTTTGATTAAGAAAAGTAAAAGTGCTTTTTACTTCCTCTATTTTCTGTGTAGCATTTTGTCCATAAAAAACTTCCGCAACAGCATTCTCACAAAAGAAAACACATAAAATAGTAAAAATAAGAACAATTTTCTTTATCATCTGTTTTTCACCTCTTTATTTGTATTTGTTTTACTCCTGACTCTTCCCATTTAAAATCAGAAGCAAAAATTATATTCTTAAAAAATTTTTTTTCAAATATAAATATTTTTTATTTTTTATAATTTTTAGTTTTGTTGATATTTTCATAAAAAAACTTGACAAATAATATTTTCTTTTATAATAAAGGTACTCATAAAAAAATAATGCTCAAAGAGCAAGGAGGAAATATGAGTAAAAAAAGGAAAATGGCTTATGCTATTATAGCAATTGTTATTCTGGTCGCATTCGCTATCAGCACTCTGCCCGAAAAAAAAGCAAAGGCTAAAGTCCAGAACGCTACTGGCAACATGACGGCTAGCAACGGCACTTGGGAGTTCCCATCTAATGGGACTCCGACACCCAAAAAACCGGTCAGAACCATTGTAGTAGAAGATGGGGATATTCTCTCCCGTCTTCTCAGCTACGCCGAAATCAATGCCGGCGTAAAAGGCCTTGAACCGCCCTATATCATTAAGAAAGGCGGCAAGTTGCTCCAGTGGAAAGATAAAGGCTGGGAATATATTCCCCCGCCTGAAAAATAACTTTTTTCACTGATAGCAATCGGTCATGGCAAAAAGCCCCCAGTCTTACGATTGGTGGCTTTTAATTTTCCTCAAATTATTTTATCACTTCCCATTCATCAATATTATATTCTTCCCTATTATCAAGCTTGATAATATTATTTTCAAAACTAATAAGTACTCAAAAAACTTCTCTATTATCATAAATATTTTTTAATTTTACTTCTTTATTAATATTATTTTTAAGTAGTTCTACCTGACGAGAAATCATATAAATAATCTTGTCAGTATATTTTTGTCAAGCAATCGCGTTATCTCAAAAATAATCTTTTGTTCATTCTATAATTTTTATAAAATCTTCTTCATTATGAGCTTTAACAAGTGTAGAAAAATCATGTCATACTTCCCTATAAATTTTATGAACATTTAAAACTTCATCATTATACATTTGAATATCTCAGTATAATTTCGGATTCTGATGCATATATCTCGCAACAGAACTCAGCATAATTTTATAAACTGGCGATACAAACTCCAAAGAATTTTCAATATCAACTCATAATCTCTTTATCGTTTCAGCGAAAACAAACATATTTAAATGCGTAAGTCCTTGTACCACTGCCATCATTTTATCATGTTCAACTGGCATTGTTTCCATAACTTTTGCTCAAGCATTTTTCAAAAAATTAAATAAAAACTGATATCTTTTATCTTGTTTATCTTCTTCATTTAAAGGAGTTAAAACAATAATTTGTCCAGCAATAGAACTCACAAAAGGTCAAAACATCGGATGAGTTGGCACAATTAAACAACTTTTATCACAATATTTTTCCATAGTAATACTTGGAAATTTTTTAATACTTGTAACATCCAAAACCATTGCTCAAGGCTTTATATGAGGAGCAACTTCTTTTATTATCCACTCTGTCGCACTTATAGGCACACTAAAAATAACTACGTCAGCGTCCTTTACCGAAGCGATATTATCAAGAGAATATTTACAATTTAAATCTTTTGAAATTTGTTTTAAATTTTCTTCTTCTCTTCAAGTAAGAACTATTTCTATATTCTTAAAATTTTGTTTTGTTATAAAGTTTGCAAGCCATTTTCAAAATCATCTACTGGCTCAAATGATAACTATTTTCATTATATTTTTTATTATTTTTCTAAAGATTTCAAAAAATTTCTATACCATAATTTATCACCAAATAAATATGCCATATCGTAGTGAGTTCTCTCAATATTATCATACAAACTTATCGCATCTTCAGGTACTTTTTGCTCCTCTACAACTTTCGTAATTAATTGAATTTTCTCAGTATACTTTCTTCATCTTGTCGGAAATTTTACGGTATCAAGATTTTTAAATTTTGAGAAAAATAAATATGCGTGAAGGTTTAAGTTTGAATTTCTATTATATAATAAATCTTTATCTTTGGCTAAAACATTAGTTTTTCAAGCTAAATCTCTAAGAATTTCAGTAAATGCTTTCATTCAAAATTTTATATTATTTTCTAGCTCTTCTTTCAAATCTGCATACTCTCAAAATTTATTATTAATTAATTTCACAGCTTTTAGGATTGTAATAATCTTTTTATTACGGCTTTCCACAGGAGATTTTAAAGCGTCATAATACAAATATGGATTGTTTTTATTCTTTTCAGCTATTTTTTTAATTTTTTCTAAAATATCATTTTCTTCTTCTTGTGAAACTAATTCCAATTCGTCAAAATATTTTTCTAACATCTCAAAATCATCTAAATATTCGTCATTTAATAATTCTAATTTTTCAAAATTACTCAAATCTTTTCTTAAAATAATCTCTTTAAAAGCTGGATTATATCTCTTTTTGATAATTAAATCATTTACAACAACAGTACAAATATCTCTTGCTCAATACTTATGTTCCGCAAAACAAAGCCCATTGTTATACCTACAAAAATCTCATTCACCGAACACCTCAAATTTCATTTCAGGAAATTCTAATAGAATTTTTTCAATCTCACTCAAAGCAATTTCTCTACTCAAAATTACTTTATTTATGCAATAATTCTCTATCAAAAATTTTATAGCTTCACAATTATAAACCGCCATAATCGTAGAAATATTCATTTTTCATTCGTATCAAACTTCTTTTAGGTATTCCAAAATTCAGATATTTCAACAAATAATTCAATCAACATTAGCCTCTTTAAATTCACCCAACATTCTTTCTATTAAAGGAAAAGTTTCGTCGGTATAATACCACGCATTTAGGTTTATAAAAACTTCGATATCACTCGAGTGAGCCTCTTCAACGATAATTTTCAAAGTTTCTAAATCAGTTATTTGTTCATGCTCTGAAAATCTACCATTTGGCGACACTTCAAACCCGAATTTATCCGACCAGTAAGGCGGATTATACCCCGTAAAAAATTCTGTCGCTCATCAATCTATAAGTTCGCGAACATATTTTCTAGCATCTTTGGCATTTTTTCATTTTGAATTAAAACCTAATCAAACAATTTTTTTGAACATAATTTATTTTTTATATTAATAATTTTTTATTTTAATTATACTGTAACAAAAGGAGCGAAAACTAATCTATTTTTTTGATGCCTATCAAAACTTTCTGGCAGGTAATCAAGATTTAATTCACTTCTAAATCAAGCATTTCATCTTTGAATCAATTTATATTGCGTAGTCTTAATTTTATAAAAAACATCATATCTAAAACAAGTTCTCGGACATATTTCGTCGCTTGCATAATTTCATCTAACAGGATTCTCAATCGCGCTAGTATCACACAATCTCCCTGTCATAACCAAAGCCCAAGGATAATAAACATCAAGTCATAATTCTCAATATCTCGAATTATCATAAAGAGTTTCTCTATTTTGCATATAATCTAATGCGATTCTTTCTATATTATTTTTCTTTAAAAAACTTTGCATAATCGGCAGTGTCGCCTCACTTGATTGATAAAACTTTCTTTGTCACTCTCTCACTTTTTCTTTTTCTATTTCTATTTCTTGAGAAGTTTTATTTTTTATAAGTTCACCAGCAGGATGCGCGTCAAGTCAATAAGTATCAACAAGAGGTGTCTTTAGTAACTTATGAGTAAGACGACCATATACAGGTTTTAAACGCGTAAATTTTTTCTTAAGTAAATTTAAAACTCATAAATCATTTACAACGACTTCAATAGGATTTTTTATTTTTAGATTATTTAAAAATTCCAAACTTTCCTCTAAATGAGAAAGCATATTATCTCCTACATATGGTGTAACAAAGGTAAAAGTTCTTACCTTATGTGGTGGATATAATTCGTTAAACTGCTTGAATAATTTTGTTGCTTGTTCTAGTTCTGCTTTATGCGCCATCAAAAATTCACAATTATCACTTCAATAATAAATTCACGAAATTTTCTTAAAAACTTCATTTCAATATCTCTTTTTTAGTTCACGAATAGCCATAAAATTCACTTCATATTGCGGAGAAATGTCATCTTTTATTTCACCAGAAAAATTTTTCATAAAAAAAGAGGCTATTTCCCTATCTGTTTTTCAAGTTGATAATAAAAATCACTTGTTTAATAATTTAAAATACTCTAAATTTGTTCAAATATGCAAAAATAATTCCATTTATCTAAAAAATTAACTTATAATTTAACTAACCTAATAATACTCTAAAAAAAAATTTATTCAAATAAAAACACTTGTAATTTTATTAATTAAAAATTATTTTACAAAACACTAATAAAAAGTATACTGATAAAAATATTTTTTTACTTTCAAAGTATGCCAATTGATAAGTTACCACAAAATAGTTCTAATAATGATAATACAAGATTTAATACAAACCCTATTAATGCTTGACTTGTACCTTGAGCAAATGTTCCAAAATTAAACCCTAACGAATCTCCTTCTAAAATCGAAAGAGAAATTTCTGATAAATTGGCCTCTCTAAATATAATTTTTAAAAAAGATAAAGAAGCTCTTAAAGCCTTTAATATTATAACAGACTGATATAAAAATCTTTGAAATCAACAAGAAGATATTGCTAAGTTGTTATGAGAAATAAAAAATAAAGCAACTGACAATAATTTTACTATATATATAAATGAAAATTTCTGAAGATTTGTCATTAGAGCTGAAACTACTTCGTTAGAAAAAATAACTAACAAGCTTAAAAATAATGAATGTTTCAATTTATTACAAAAATATTGAATAAATGTACAAATTATTCAATATTGACCAGAAAATTTTTGAAAATAAATTATAATAAAGTAATTTAAAATTAAACACATAATATTATGTGAAAGCAGTCTAGTGAAATACAATTTGAAAAATATCAAAAGTATAATTCATGAAATAAAATTAATAAAAGTCCTATAAATAGTAATATTTCTTCTGCTTTTGCTGTCTTTACTTGAAAATTATGATCAATAAAACAGGCTATTAAACAAAGAAAAAATAGAGAAGAAAAAGAAATAAAACTAAACAACGAAATTATAGATAAACTAAATATACTAAAAAAACACTATAAAGAAAATCCTGATATTCCCTATATATTATTTGATAAAAAAGAAACAAAAGGTAGTCAAAAAGCTTTAGATATAATATATAAAAATATTGACTCTATTTCAATAAAAAGAAAAAAATTAGTATTAGAAATACTATCTGCCCTTACTGAGATAATCAAAGACCAAAAAATAAAAGTATCCCTAAGACCTAGATTTTGACATCTTATAACAAAAATAGAAGAAGATTTAACAATTCTACCAGATCTAATAAAAGAAAAAGATTATGATTTTCTTCCAAAATATTGGATAAGTATTATATTTTATGAAGATTAAAAAAACTCTCTATATTTAAGAGAGCTCTTTTATTATTTTAATTCATTTTCATTAACTAAAAGTATGATTTGGTCTGGTTTAAATGTTTCTCATTTTATCGGATGTTTGCTTGTACTAAACCATAAAGCAGGTACTAAATACTCGCTTTTCATCTTATAAACTCTTTCGTAAGTAAATACAACTTTATCATAAACTATTTCTTTATATCTATCGCTATCAGCAGGCACAACGCTACTAATCATTCTATCCATATCTAAACTTAGTTTTAAACTTTCTTCATCTTTTAATTTTTCTATCACAAAATCTTCTACTGTCGTAGTTCACATATTTAGTGTAGTGATTTTATAATATTTATACTGCTTCTTTAAATCAGGAAACTCTCAAAAAAAACTATATTTATAAAGAGTAGGCGGTTTTCAAGAAATATCTTTTTGCATTAGGTTTTCTCTATCAAACTCTTGAAGTCACATTATTTCAGGGATAGCTTCATCACTTTCTGGAGCTTCTCCTTTAAGTATTATACTATCTTTTTCCATATTTTTTGCTTCATCAACAACTTCATTCATAGATTCTACTGCGAAACTTTCTATTTCAGCATCTTCAAAGACTATATTATTTTTTTCTTCTGAAAAATTTTCTGGTATAGCTGATTTTGGCACAGATTTTACTCAAAAATCTGCACTATTATTAGGCATAAAATCATTTTCTGGAGCATCACTCATCATTGTCATAGCTCCTCATCAGCTTCTTAATCAATAGTTTATATTATCTTTTGTATTATTTAAACTTCCTGAATTAATAATTACAACAGCACTTAATCAAACTACTGCTCATCAAGTTAAAAATCCTGTTAAAATTTGTACAAAGTTTTTTAAACTAAATTTATTTCTAACTCAATATTTCGCTTCTACATATAATCTTTGTCTCAAATCATTTTTAAACTTTTCACTCATTTTTATTTGAGGTTTTATTTCCATCATTTTTTCTAATGCTTTTTTAAGCTCTTCTTCTCTCCCCTTTAAAGTCGGGTCTATATCATAGATTTCATTTAAAATTTCTTCTATATTTTGTTTTATATTATTAATATTTTCATTCATACTTAAAAAAATTTAGCGAGTAATAATAAAGCAAGGACGATATCTCCATTTACTTTTGATAGTGTTCTTGATACGATTTTTTTACAATTTGATACGCTTTTTCAGCTTATTTGCGATATTTCTTTATAAGATAATCCATCCCAGATTCTCATAATAAGAATATCTCTTTGCTCTGTTTTTAATGTATTAAAATACTTAAAAACTTCTTTTAATTTTTGTTTATTATCGAAATTTGCTCAAAAATCTATTTCTTCAACTTTAATATCCAAATAATCTTCTAGTGTTACATCTTCTTTTTTCTTTCTATAAAAGTCAATTATTTTATTGTGAGCAATTCTATAAATCCACGCTTGAAAAGATGCCTTTTCTCACATTTTAAAACTTTTTATTTTATCTAAGGCTTTAAAAAAGGTTTCACTTGTCAAATCTTCCGCCATCTCTCTATCAAATGTTTTAGAAAAAATATAGTTATAGATTTTTTCGCTATACATATCATAAAGATAAGCAAAATTTTCTTTATTTCATTTTTGACAATCCTCTATAAAAGCGATTTCGCGATTATCCATATTTTTAAGTTATAAATTATTTCCCTAATTGTACTTATTTTAACGAAAAAATAAAATAAAAGTGACAAGAAAACATTTTTTTATATAATCAAATATAATTATAATCTAATAAAAATTGATTATGGAGAATTTTTATCTAGAGCTCTTTATTTCTAGAAATTCAGAATCTATAAAGTCAACATTAAATAAAAACATATTATCAAAAATTGATGGCACACTGTATAAATTATGACTCCTAATGGACTCTTATAGATTTTTAGAAGAAAAATTAGATTATTGAGAAAAAAAACATTTAATAGATAGTTTACAGTTTATATGAAGAGGATTAGAACTTTTAAATTCTGCAATGCTAATAACAATAAAAAATCATTTTCCTTCTCAAATGTATCTTTTTAGAAGTTCGCTAAATTCATTTTGGTTTTCTTACTTATCCATAACAAATAGCAACTTTAAGGAAAAATATAATAATAACTGATTTTTAAGCGGAGAAGAAATAAAGTGAAAAGAATTTACTAAAATTATCACAAAATGAATTGATAAAGATGATTCTTGATTAATAAAAGAATTTAATAATATATTGCACTTATGACTAGAAAACAATTATCTTTATGTGAAAAATACTCCCTATACTTTTGAATTTTCTCCCTATCAAAAAACAAATAAAGATCTAAATGATTGTATTTTAAGCTCTTTAATTCATATAAATTGAATGATTGAATTCGCAAGATTAATAATCGATACTATTTATATAAAAAAAGATTTAAATCTCTTATATAAATGATTTAATAAAAAAAATATGAGTTCCAAAAATTTTAAAGATTATGAAAAAATGCTAGAATACATTGAAAAACAAACAACTATAAAGATTAATTATAAATCCCCTACAAAATCAGAAAAATAATCTGATTTTATTTTTTTATTTGACAATTATTATTTTTTTAATATATTACTTTGCAATACAAGGTATTATATTTTATAAATTTAACTTTAATGAGTGACCAAATAAACAAAATCACCACTCAGATGAGAAAATGAATTCTAGAATATATAGTGCTTTCTATAATAAGTAATTGAGAAACTTATGGAGCTGAAATTTTGAAACAGCTCAAAGAAAATAATTTAATTATTGTAGAATGAACGCTATATCCTATGCTTTCTAGAATGAAAAAAGATGGCCTGATAAATTATAATTGGGTCGAATCTGATAGTGGTCATCCGAGAAAATATTATAATTTAACGCAAGATTGAGAAAATCTTTTAATTATAATGTGAAAATCTTGGGATACGCTTAACAAAGCCGTTAATAATATAACAAAATAATATTAATTTTTAAATTTTTTATAATGAAAAGCGAACTAATAAATTCTTTAAATATCTCTCCTGACGCGAGAAAAATCATAGAAGAATACTTAGAAGAACTAAATATTTTTATCAAAAAACATAATTTAGATAAAGAATTATACAGTGATTTGGAAGAAAGACTTTATGAAAAACTTAGCGAAGAAAAAAATATCACAAAGATAAAAGTTTTAAAAGCTATTTATGAAATTTGAGAACCTAGTGAAATTTTTTGAGTGGAAGATTCTGAAAGTTTACTTGATAAAATAAATGCAGATAAAATTACTGAAAATAGTCTTAATATAGCCAAAAAAACTTGAAATAAATTAGCAAGTCTTATAAATTTTTTATATAATTTTGCGTTAAATATTTTAATAAAAGCAAAAAATATAACATTAAATATTATTAAAAAAATTTGGTGAATAATAGTTAGAATTTGGAATAATTTTATGTCTAGTGATAATGTTTTATTAAACTTTTTTATCAAAGCTGTAGCTTTTTGTTATTCTAGTTTATGAATTATTATATTTTTGATTTGAATTTTTGGTATTTGATTAATCCCTGTTCAATTTTTAAATATTACAATTGATAACCTAGTTTATACCGAAAGTATGGATGTATTTTTGAAAATCTGACTTAGCTTTTTAGCTTTTGCAACGACAGCATTATGAGTCATAGTCTACAAGAGAAAATTATCAAAGGTACCTAGTTTATTAGCAGTTTGATTGTTATTTACTTTTGCCTTTAGTTTAGGCATTGTATGAGGTTTTAATACTGTTCAAAACTTTATGTATAAAACTGAGAAAACTCAAGAAATTATTATTCCATTAGAAAAAAATCAAAAAGAATTTATATTAAATAATTTTGAATTATATTGAAACGAATATTTTATATTTGATTGAGAATTTGAAAATTATAATATTAATTTTAGAAAGTTAGAAAATAACCAAGAAGAATTAAAAAATTTCATAAAAATCGAAATAAGTAATACTATTAATACAAAAGATAATATAGCAGCTGAAAATTTTTTTAAAAATCTAAATAATATAAAATATAAATTAAATTGAAATAAAATAAATTTATACAGAGAGAATAATTCTACTTTTAAAAATCCTATTGCTTTTACTCCTTTAATGAGAAAAGTAACGATATTTTTGCCGGAAGATATATCAATAAAAAATGATTTATGGAAATATAACAGTCGGCGGTACGGTCCTAGAATAAACACTTCTTCTACTTGAGATTATGTCAATAAATATTGAAATAATCATTATTATAATTCTTGTTCAAATTGAATTATAAAATATAAAAAAGATTATCAAGAATTTGTATGTGATTTAACGGATAAAGATAAAAAATATTTAGAAGAAGAAAGAGAAAATAATACTGAAAAAGTAGAAGAAGGTTAAAAAAAGCTAGAAATTAATCTAGCTTTTATTTAATCCAAATTCTTCAATTATATCATCATTCTAAATCTGGATCTTCATCACAATGTCTTATTAAATAAGGAGAACTTGCATTAAGATTTGCCCAACCATACACACTTCATGAAATAGAATAATATCTATGATAATCAGTATGGTAAGGTAAACAATTATTAAGTGTTGTTGACCTATTTGACGAGAAACTTTCATTATTAGCACATTCTATTGTTCCAGAATAACTTCATCAGATAATTAAATAACTAGAAAAATTTGATATATTTCTATGATAAAAAGTAAACCGATTTCAATTTAATTTTTTACAAGTAAATTTTAAAATACTAGAATTATTAAGTCATAATTTTTTTATTCATACCATATAATTTGAAAACAATGAAGGAGTTCATATTTCAGTATTATATAAATCTGGTTGTAAAATATTTTGTGTTATATTTAAAGCTAAAGTCCAGCCTCATCAACTCATATCACAATAAACTCTAAATTTATCTGTTGTATTTCATCAATTAGGATCTATCCAATAATCTCAATTTCCTATACTTCATCAATTATCTAGAATATGTTTACATGATTCTCATGGATTATCAATAGTTCATAGTTTAGCCAATTTACAAACTTTTCAATCTACAACATATCAATCAGCGCAAGTTTGAACAGTACATTCTAAGTAATCATCAACTCAATTCCACGTTTTTGTAGCTAAGGTCGCATTATTTTTCTCAGGAGTACAATCTTGTACACTATTTATACAAGCAGAAGTTATTTTATCCCAGTGTTTATTAACATCACTACATTGTCATAAACAATTTCAATTATTATCGCACAAATTTCAAGTTACATATAATTTTCAATTTAATTTTATATTATCTCAACTAACATCTATTTTATCAGTTAAACTAGAAATATTTGTCCAGGTTAAATTATCTAAAACTTCTCAGGAGTTTTTATTTATTCAGTTTAATGCAGAACTTAATCAAAAAATTCACACCAAAAAAACTGATATTCAAAACAATATCCACCTTAATTTCCTCCTTACGCCTTTCTTGTGACTAGCCTTTTTTGTGACTCTTTATTCACACTCATAAGCCAATCTTTTACTTATAATATAATAAATACTTATATAAAATATTGTAGATTTTTTTCTTTTTCTGTCAAGAGTAAAATCTCACTTTTTTTATTTTTTGGTTGACAAAATTAAAACTCTAGTTAATTCTAGAGTTTTTTAATTTCAACATTTTACTTCAGATATACCAACAAATCAAGAATTACTTACCCATTCCCAATTTTCAGAGCAGTTATATATATAAAATCAAGGATCTGAAGAATTTCAAACAGTTGCTGTAACTTTTCAATAATTATACCCATATTCTTTACAAATACCTGTTCAAATATTTATGTAATTTTCTTCTCACCAATAATCTCAATGTCAACAAGTTCAAGTCAATCCTCCTTCTCAACCTCTTCATACAAAAATCCATTTTCAAGAATATCTAGGGCTCGAAACCGTATTTGTATAATTATTGACAACACAAGTTCATCAAGATACATGATATCATAAACCACAAGTTTTACAAGACAACGAAGCGTTATCCCAGTATTCTCAATCCAAGCAACTTCATAAACATTTTTTTACTCATCAAATCACGCTACATAATTCTCAAGTTACATATAGTTTTCAATTTAATTTTATATTACTAGAGCCAACATCTATTTTATTAGTAAGACTAGAAATATTTGTCCATGTAGAGTTATCTAATACCTCTCAAGAGTTTTTACTTATGGTAATAGCTCAAATAAAATTCGCTAAGTATATTCAGCTAAAAATTATTGATAAAAATAGAATAAACTTTTTCATAATTACTGAAAAATTATTTAATATTCTGCGAAATTATAATATTTTTTATATAAAATAGCAAATTTTTTTTTTATAAAACAACATTAAAAAAATATCATAAAATAATTATAAAAATTCAAATTAATCAGAAAAAAATAAGAAGCAATTTAGTTTTCATAACCTTTTTCAATATCAAAAATTCTGGAAGACTAAGTCATATCACAGCCATCATAAAAGAAAGCCCTGTACCAAGCGGAACTCCCTTGTCAATCAGTGATTCCATAATCGGAATTATACTCGTAGCATTCGCGTACATTGGGATTCATAAAACAACGCTTATAGGCACTGCAAAAGGATTATCACTCGTAATATATTTTTCAAAAAATCACTGCGGAACATATCAATGAATAAAAGCTCAAATTCATATTCAAATTAGCACATAAGGCATAATTTTTTTCGTGATATTTAATCATTCCTTTGATGAATTTTTCCATATTTTTTTCCAGTTTTTCTTCTCTTTTGTAACTTCAGTATTATTTTTACTATTATTTTTTATAATATTTAATACAAAATCTTCCACATATTTTTCAAGTCCTAATTTTCATAAAATAAATCATCAAATCATTCATAAAATTATTCAAGAAAATAGATAAATAAGAGTAACTTTTAGTCAAAAAATTCACAAAAACATAGCCAGAGCTACTTCATTTATGAGCGGTGAAGTTATCAAAAAACTAAAAGTTATTCAAAGTGGGATTCATCATTTTAAAAATCATATAAAAAGTGGTATCGAACTACAAGAACAAAACGGAGTAATCGCTCAAAATAGAGATGCAAAGAAATATTCTAGTCAATATAATTTTTTAGTATTTAAAAAATATCTTATCTTTTCAACAGGTAAAATTATATTTATAAAAGTCATTATCTGCGTTATAACAAGTAATAAAATTATAATTTTTATACTATCATAAATAAAGAAATTAACAGCATCTGCAAGGTGCGTATTAGGTGCAAGCGCAAACATATTATAGCTAACAAAATCAGCAATTTTTTGCGCGAAAAAAAATATATCCATATCAATTATATAATATTTAATAATAAAATTTTTTTAGTTTTTTAATTAGTTTTTAATTAATTTTTCTCAAGATTTTAACCAAGCAATTATTCATCATTTTAGATCATAAACGCTTGAAAATCACATTTGTTTCATTGTTTTTAAAACACTTCAAGTCCTATTTCAACTCCTACAATAAATCAAATATTTTTCATTTTTATCTAATGCTTCTAATTTATCTTGAAAATCATAGCTAGAACTATCGATATTTTGGGCTCATGAAATTATCCCTGTTTGCATTAATTCAATAGGCATTCTAATGTCAATTAAAACACTGTTCCCTTCTTCTATAAGCTTTTTAAACTCTTTTACTGGAATACTTTTTATACCATCGGTTTCTACGGATTTTACATCATTAACAAAAAATTTAAACATAAACGCAAATAAAATTACTAAAATAACAATTCCAAAATATAGATATTTTTTGTCCATAATCTTTTTATGACTTAATAAAATCGATTATTTCATCAGGAGAATTAATTTTTCAAGATGATACTACTTTTTCGTCTATTACAAGCGCAGGAGTTCACATTATATCATACATCATAATATCTTCCATATTTGTAACTTTTTGTATCTCTGCTTGCTTATCTAGCTCCTTTAAAGCCATTTTTACATTTTCTTCTAATATTTTACAATTTGGGCATCAACCTCACAAAACTTTTATAATCATAACTATTATATTAAAAATTAAATACTTCTCAAATTATTTTTTTCAATTTGTCATAAACCTCTTTATTAAGAGAATAATAAATATATTTTCATTTTTTTTCAGATGAAACAAGATTAATTTTTTTCAAAACTCATAAATGATGAGAAACGAGGTTTTGTTTTAAACCTAAATCATCAACAATTTCACAAACACATAAATCTTCTTCACTCTTTCAAAGCATGCAGATAATTCTTATTCTATTTGGCTCTGATAAAACATTAAATGCTTGTTTTAAAAAATCTATATTCCCTTCATCTAAACAAAATTTATTCATTTTTTATCTTTTAAATAATATATTATTAACAAATTTTATAAAAACATATCAATAATCATTGATACAAGAAATATATTTATTTTTTAATTTAAGTCAAATTTTATTTTTACTATTTTTTATCTATTAACTCAAGTTATATATAGTATTTAAATTTTTATACTAATTTTTTATAAAATTAAAATATATTTTTTATTAAATTATTATCTATATAAAGGCGAGTATATAAAAAAACAAAAGAAAATATACAAAAAAACTTGCTTTAAATGAAATAATTGATACAATGGCCTCTAGCCAAAAAATTATACACCTATTTATATCAAAATCAAAGATGAGTAACTTAATAACACTTTTAATCTTTTCATATTTGATATGAATGGTGTAAGTAAATGTTTTGGCTAACATAAAAGAGTGTTTTTTAAGTTGCTCTCCTTTGATAAAAATTAAAAAAATAAAACTTTTTGGCTATTTTTCAAGTATTTTTAATAAAAAATCACTTTTTTTTGAAAAAAGTTTTGACATATTCAATATTTTTTATAATATACTTCTCGCTAATACTATAAAAAAAGTATTGCCACTTTAGCTCAGCTGGTAGAGCGCTCGCCTTGTAAGCGAATGGTCGTCGGTTCAAGTCCGACAAGTGGCTCCATGTATTATGGGTAGGTTCCAGAGTGGTCAAATGGGGTGGACTGTAAATCCACTGGCTACGCCTTCGGGGGTTCGACTCCCTCCCTGCCCACCATTTTTCTTTTGAAAAAAATAACATATTTGCCGGGGTGGTGGAATTGGTAGACACGTTGGTCTTAGAAACCAATGCCTCACAGCGTAAGGGTTCAAGTCCCTTCCTCGGCACCATTTAGGCCACTTTAGCTCAGCTGGTAGAGCGCTCGCCTTGTAAGCGAATGGTCGTCGGTTCAAGTCCGACAAGTGGCTCCATTATATTATATGTTCACTTCGTATTATAGCGAATGAATAACAAACAATTTTCGTATGAAAAAAGGTATACATCCAGAAATGTCTTCTACTAAGTTTGTTTGTTCTTGTGGAAATGTTGTAGAATCTTTAAGTACTCTTAAAGATACTGAATACAGAGTTGAAATCTGCTCTGCTTGTCATCCTTTCTACACTGGAGAACAAAGAATCCTTAAAACAGGAGCCGTTGATAAATTTTATGCTAGACAAAAGAAATTTGAAGCTATGAAAAAAGCTCAAAAATAATAGCATAACACATACATTATACCTGATCGTAGACCGTAGGCATTTAAGTCCTACCGAGATTAAGGCTAATAATTACAATCTTTATAAAACATTATAATAAGCGTAATTAATATAGTCCCCTGCGAATCAGAAAACAAGGGATTTATTTTTTTACTAAAAAACAAATGGCTGTAAGTAAACAACAAAAAGCTGACATATTAGAAAGCTTAAAAACTCAATTTAAAGAAGCTAAGTCTATTGCTTTTACTAGTAATTCTGGTTTAACAGTAGAAGAAGTTACTAAATTAAGAAATTCTCTTAGAGAGCAAGATGCTAAATTCTTAATCGCTAAGAAAACTCTTATAAAAATTGCTATGAAAGAAGTATACGATGTTGAAATCGCTGATGAACTTCTTGAAGGGCAAGTTGCTATCGTTTTATCAAATGGTGATGCTGTTGCTGGTATGGGTGCTACTAATACTGCAATGAAAGATCTTAAAGATAAAATTACTTGGGTATCTTCTTACTTTGAAGGTGAAGTTAAAGATGCTGATCAAACTAAAGAAATCGCTGGACTTCCATCAAAAGAAACTTTACTTGGAAGATTGGTTGGTTCAATGCAATCACCTATTTCTGCTCTTGCAAGATTCCTTGATGCTGCGGCAAAAGAGGTTGAAGAAAAAGGAGCTGAAAACTTAGGTGGATTAGATACTCCTGCTAAAGAAGAAGCTCCTAAAGCTGAAGAAGTTAAAGAAGAAACAAAAGCTGAAGAAGCTCCTGCAAAAGAGGAGGAAAAAACAGAAGAAGAAGCTAAATAATTAAAATTTAGCCTAGTAGACTAATCCTTTTAGTCTGCTAACGCTAGCTTTTAATAAGCTATAAAAAGTTACTAAATATTTTATTAATAATTTTTTCGAAAATGTCTGAAGAAGTTAAATTAAGTGCTAACGCTCAAAAAGTTATTGAGTTAGTTGAAGGATTAACTATCGTTGAATTAAACGAATTAGTTAAAGCTATGGAAGAAAAATTCGGTGTTTCTGCAGCTGCTCCTGTTATGGTTGCTGGTGCTGCTGGTGCTGAAGGAGGTGCTGAAGAAAATGCTGCTAAAAATGTAGTATTAACTAGTGCAGGTGGTTCTAAAATTGCTGTAATTAAAATCATTAGAGAAATTACAGGTCTAGGATTAAAAGAAGCTAAAGATTTAGCTGATAATGGTGGTAACATCAAAGAAGGTGCTGAAGCTGCTGAAGCTGAAGAAATCAAAGCTAAATTAGAAGAAGCTGGTGCTACTGTTGAATTAAAATAATTTAAAATTATTTTAAAAAAATAAAAACTGTCTAAATATAGGCAGTTTTTTTGTTATTTTAAAAAACAAGAGAAATAATCCCTTGTTTTTATTTTTTGATAAACTAAATTTTATAATCAAAATATTTTTCCAAATCTAATCTTTCATCATCAAATCTAAATAGTTTTCAATTTCTTTTTAAAACTTTTAAGACTCAATCAACTATTCTTTCTGATACGTTTTCTCAATAAATATTCTCTTTTTTCATTTTCTTATTATCAATAGCTCCCTTAACTATATCATAAATAAGACAAGAATTTATTGGTGGTGCTATAACATTCGCTCCTGCAAAAACTGTTTCAATTCTATCACTTCAGAATCTTAAAGTCACACAAGGAGTATTTACAATATTCGCTTCTTCTTGCATACTACCGCTATCAGTCACAACTGCTCAAGCCTTTGAAATCATATCAATAACCTCGTGATGATGAGCTAAAGCTGGTCCATACGCAAAATTATCTTTATATTTTTTCTTAAGTTCTTCTATATCATCTCTAAGGCCATATCTATCAATAGCCGCTTCACTAGCATATAATCATAAAAAACATACATCTACGCCATCCATAATAAGTTTTTTAAGAGCATAATAAAGCGCTAAAAATCTCTCTTTTTTCTCCGTATTTTCCCTTCTATGAATCGTTACAAAAATGAATTTTTTATCTTTCATATTTGGATATTGCTCAAATGCTTTTGAAGTTTCTACTTTCCCCTGCGAAATTCTAATCGCATCTACCACTGTATTTCATGTTATTCCCATTATATCACGAGAAAATCATTCTTTAAGCAGGGTCTTTTTATAAAGAGGTACTGGAATAGCAAAAAATCAAGTCGACGCTTCAATACTTCTCGTACAAAATTGCTCTGGATATGGCTCCATACTAGCTTGTTCATAATGACTTTCATCTTGTAAACTTTCATAATATCTATCCCAATTAAAATCTCATCATTCATAATCTTGGAATAAATTCTCAAAAAATTCTTTTTTTGGAGTGAATGTTCTAATACCCGCTTCAACATGAACTACTGCAAATTTATTTAAGAATGCAGCCTTATCCGCAGTCGCAGCAGTAAGGGTATCTCAGTGTACATAAGGTACTGGAATTTTATTATATTTTTCAGCAATAGTTGTTAAAGTATTTCATAATCTTTCAACTATCAAAGAATATTTTTTATGAATCGGTCCAAAAATATTAAGATTTATATCAACTTCCATCCCAAATTCTTCCAAAACTCATTTTGATAAATTATAATCATAATGCTGTCCAGTATGGACTAATAAAACCAGTTCTTCTCTTCTTTTAAGCTCAAGATAAAGAGGAGCTTGTTTAATGATGTCTGGTTTTGTAGCTATCATTATAATATGCGCGTGAGCTTTTGGACTTGTTATTAATTTTTCACTAAATCAAGGTGAAACGAAAACTTTTTTTTCTTCATATTCTGGATTCATAATTTTATTTTTTAAATTTAAATTATACTTTTTTGGCGCAGAACTTTTATGTTATAAAAGTTCTGCTAAGGGGAGGCGCGCCCTTCGGGCGCGCCTCCCATCAATAATAACTTCCTTATATTTTATTTTTCAATTTATTTAACACATTAAGCGCTTCAAGTGGAGTTAAATTATCTACATCAATTCCACTTAATTCTTGTTCTAATTCACCGTCTTTTCATCACTGTTTTTCTACTATTTTCTCCACAATTTTTACTTCAACTTTCTCAATAGGATTCACTAAACTTCATAAATTAAGTTGCCCGCCTCATACTTCTTGCGCTTCTAATTTTTGAAGCATCTGCTTCGCTCAAGAAATAACTTCTTTTGGAATTCAAGATAACTTCGCAACTTCTAAACCATAACTCTTTTTTATAGCTCATTTAATTACTTTTCTCAAAAAAACTATTCAATCATCATTTTCTCAAACTGCAACACTATAATTATCAACGTGTTTTAATTTCTGCGATTCATCAACAAGCTCGTGATAATGCGTCGCAAATAGTGTTTTCACGCTATTTTTATTATGAAGTGTTTCTAAAATACTCCACGCAATACTCATTCAATCATAAGTCGAAGTCCCTCTTCAAATTTCATCAATAATAATAAAAGATTTCTGCGTATAATTATGCAAAATATTCGCCATTTCTTGCATTTCTACCATAAAAGTAGATTGCCCTAAAAATAAATTATCACTAGCTCAAACTCTTGAAAAAATCTTATCAGTAAGAGGTATTTTCGCGCTTCTAGCTGGTACATAACTTCAAATATGACTCATCAAAATTATAAGAGCATTTTGTCTTAAAAAAGTCGATTTACCTCACATATTCGGTCCAGTGATAATATGAATATGTTTTTTCTTATCAAGCGACAAATCATTGCTTATAAAATCATTTTCTATTTGTTCAACTATCGGATGTCTTCCTGATAAAATTTCTAAATCAGTTTTTTTAGTAACTTCTGGTTTACAGTAATTATTATCATAAGCATTTTGTGATAAGCTAGCCATCATATCTAATTTAGCTATCTTTTCACTAAGAGTTTTAACTTCACTAAATTTAGATAAAATATCTTTTCTTACTTCTTCATAAATTTCATATTCTCTTTGAGCTAATTTTCCTTCTCATTCTATAAGTTTTTGCTCAAAATCTTTAAGTTCTGGTGTGATAAATCTTATTGCATTAACTAAAGTTTGTTTATGTACAAAATAATCTGGCACACTATCTTTAGCGCTTAATGGCAACTCAATAAAATAACCAAAAACATTTGTGAATTTTATTTTTAGTTTAGCTGCTCCAGTTTCTTCTATTAATTTATTTTGATAATTTTCTAACCAAATTCTCGAATTTTCTAAAATATCTCTAATCTCATCTACCTGCTTGTCATATCAAGATTTTATAATTCCTCATCATGTTATCAAATTATTTGGTTCATCTTTTATTGCACTATTTATTAGTACGATAAGGTCTTTTATTGCGTTTAAATTAGACATTGAAAAATTTTATTTTCTATTAATAATTCGCTCTACTATTTATATTCAAAAACAAAAAAAAATCAACTTTTAAAAGCATTTATTAAAAAACTTAAAAAAAGTTAAATTTTTATTTGACATTAAATATATTTTATGGTTTAATATATAAAGTTAAGAAAAAACAATACTTAACTAAAGTAAAATTTAAAATAAATATTTTTAAAAGGATAATTTATAAAGCATATGGCAAGAGAAAAAATAAAAAACTCACATTGAAGAGGATGAAAAAATCCTAATGGAATACCAGACTTTAATAGTATGTCTAAAAGTCAAATAACAACGTATTTAAAAAATATGTCTCCTACTCAATTAGATGCAATGCAAAAAGTTATTGCAAGAGAAGAAACATGAGTAAGACAACCTAGACAAACTTCAAGTAAAGTTATACATATAATCAGAGGATGAAATATAGTAACTAAAAAATTTCAAGACTGAGTTAATAATACTTTAAATAATGCAGCTTAATTTTAACGCACATTTATTTTCACAAAATAAAACTAGCAATCTTGCCACTAGTTTTATTTTTTTTTATTTTTAATACCCTATATTATCCTTAATTTGTTCTAATAATTTTTTATCCACCTCTGAAATATTTTTCGGCATTTTAGCCTCTAGTTTTATAATCAAATTTCAAGTTTTTCCATTTTTACTAATTCAATAATTTTTTACTCTTTTTTTAATTCCAGGCTTAGTCCCTGCTGGAATTTTTATCTTCACTTTTTTTCATTTTGTATTATCTACCTCAACGCTTGTCCCAAATAAAAAATCAAAAAAATTAACAAACGCCGTTACTTCTATATCAAGATTTTCTTCCTTTGGTTTTTGCTTAGTTTGACTTTGCGTATACTGAGTTTGTCATCACATATTCCCAAAAATATCTGAAAAATCAAATCATGAAGATTGCGTTTTAGTTTTTCTCCCCCCTCATCAAAACGCTGAAAAAATATCTTCAAACCCTCACATATTTCATCAAGTTGAAGAATAAGAATAGGTTCTACCTCATCAATCATTAGAAGAATATCATCATTGTCATGCAAAAGGATTCCCTTTACTACTACCAAAAGTATCATAATTTTTTCTTTTTTGCTTATTTCAAAGCGTTTCATAAGCTTCATTTATCTCTTTAAATTTGCTTTCAGCATTTTTATTTCATTTATTTTTATCTGGATGATATTTCATCGCTGCCTTTCTATATGCCTTTTTTATTTCGCTTTCTGAAGCTGATTTATTTACTCATAAGACATCATAATAATTTTTTGTCATATTTAATTCTTAAATTTTTAATAATAAGTTATTTTAAATATTTTTTTATTTTTTTCAATATAATTTTAAGATTTTTTTATAATTTTTAACTAAAAATATCGCGTAAAACTTTTAACGCTAAATCTTGGTCTATAAAAAATGGCGAAGTAGAAACTGTTATAATTTTCGCTTTATAACTAGCGTCTAATATAATCTTTTTCTTTAAATTATAATCAATATAGTCCAAATGTGGTGAGAAAAAATCTAAATCTAAATTCAATATAATATCACTATTTTTATTCATTTTTTCTAAGTTTTTTGCATAATTTTTCAAATTTTCTTCACTTCTGATTTGCAAAACTTCGCTAATTAATCAGTCCTCAATCGATGGCTGAATATAATTTCATACATTACAAATTTTAACTGCAGATTCAAAAGATTCTTCTAACGTAGAAAAGTTAGTTTTACCTTGACAATGCCTCATATCAGAATGTTCATCAATATGAATTAATAAATTATTTTTTCAAATTTTTCACTCAAAAAAATGTTTATACCAAAAAAATAACGCAATATTATGATTATCAAAAATATACATCGGCGTATTATTAAAGCGAGCTTCTACATAATTTTTTAGTCAAATACTACTTTTTAATTTATGTTCATTTTCAAAAGAAAAATCTTCAAAAACTATTTTATCTCAAATTATAGCATCACTAATATCACCTTTTATAAGCGATGGAACATATAATTTTTTATTTTTTCTGTTATTATAACTAAGTGCGTTGTTCCCTGTTTTTTCGGTTAGATAAAAACTTTTTTCAAAAAACATCTAAATAAATTTTAATTTTAAATTTTATGCATATAATAATAAAAAAATATTAAAAATAAACAAAATTTTATAAAAAAAATGAAAAAAATAACACAAAAATATTTAGCTGATACGCTAGATAAAATGTATCCAAATGCGAAAACTGAACTAAATTATAATACAGAGTTTCAGCTACTTTGTGCGGTTATGTGGTCTGCTCAAACTACAGATGTTCAAGTTAATAAAGCTACTAGCAAATTTTTTGATAATTATAAAACTCCAGAAGACGCTATAAAAATTTGACTAGAAAAACTTACGCAAAATATATCCACTCTTGGCTTTTATAAAACAAAAGCTAGACATGCAATGCAAACTGCTGAAATTTTAATAGAAAAATATAATTCAAAAGTTCCTAGAGATTTTGATGAGTTGATTTCGCTTCCTTGAGTGTGAATTAAGACAACTAAAGTTGTTTTAGCAGTGCTTGATTGAGCTCATTTTTTACCTGTGGATACGCATGTGCATAGAGTTTTAAATAGACTTTGATTTGTAGAAACAAAAACACCTGAACAAACTGATAAACTCGCTTCAAATATGTTTACTACGCAGAATTTAGCAAAATTACATCACACAATTATTTTATTTTGAAGGTATTTTTGTACAGCTAAAAAACCAAAATGTGAAGAGAATTGCCCTTTTAAATCTTGATGTAAATATTATAATTCTGATAAATAAAGTTTTTTATTTACAAATATGATAAACTTTATCTAAATCTGATTCTCAATTTATCCCTCAAACAATAGTTATTTCTTCTTTAAAAATTTTTTTATGATAAAGTTTTCTTTCTGGAAGTGCAATATTATCAAAAGTCATTTTTCATCAAATCCAAGGATTTCTATACCAAATATCAAAATTATCTACTTTTCATTTATTATTTGTTATGGTTCAGATATGATTATTATTAAAGATCTTTAATTGAAATTCTTCTCATTTTTTTCATCTATTTCCCTCATCAGCAAAAATAAAATCTTTAAATAAATTAACTATTTTTTCTGAAGGTAAGCAAAATATTTCATAACTTTTATTCAAAAGTTCTTTTCTAGGTTCAAGATTAATATTATTTTCTAAAGCATGCTCAAAATATCAAATAACTCAATCAAACATTATTTTATGTTTCATTGCTTGCTCTCAAGTAATTTTTCATCACAAAAAAATGGGTAATAAATTTTCTGTAAATCCAGAAATACTTCAATTATTATAATCTCATAAAATTAATTCTAATCATCAAGCATTTCTCTTCAAAATTCTAGTTGAAAAAGAATCCATATCTTCTGAAAAATATCATATAACCTCTGGAGAAGATATATCGCAGGTATGCTTTACAAACAATAAACTTTGAAAATTAATATCAATATTAATTTGATTCAAAATCTGCTTTAAATATTTATGAGAAGTTCATTTATATCAAATATCTACAATAATATTATTTTTTTTATTAAAATTTTTTCTCAAATATTTATCTATATTATTTTTTTCTCAATCTAGAAAATTTAAAAGCATTTTTCTACTGAGTAAAATAGGCTTTAAATTACTAAAATCTATTTTATTATGATTATATATCAATTTTAATAATGGTAAAAAGTTGAGCCCATCTCTAGATGAAAAAAATATATTTTCTGCTTTAGATTTTATTGTCTCTTCAAAAATAAAATAGCAAAATCAATATAATATTTCTCATAATTTATGATAACCAAAATTATAATATTCTTTATATTTATCCATAATATTTATTATTTTTTATCAAATCTAAATAATCAATTTTCTATAACTATTTCTCACGACAAAGCCTTTTTACATCTATCTATCATAATTTCACTAGGCTTATCTTCTCACGAATTTTTTTCAAATTCTACTATAGCGTTTTCATAATTTCAATTATAATATAATTTTAATCACGCTTCATAATTCTGCAAGAAATACATATTTACTGGAGCATTTTTTTCAGCAAGTAATTCATAAATTTTTATTCATTTTTCTTTCCCTTTTACCGCTATAAAATCAAGTTCTCTAAATATAAAATCATCTTTTACAACTTCAAAAACGCTCTCAGAAATACAGATATAAGTTCAATAATATTTATTGATTGCTTCTAGTCTGGAAGCCAAATTTACTCAATCTCAAATAACAGTATAATCAAACCTATCTTCTCATCATAAATTTCAATACATTACGCTAGCTGAATTTATTCAGATTCTTGCTTTTATTTCTGGTAAATTTTCTTCTTTCCATTTTTTATTTAATTTTTTTAATGCTTTTTGTTGCTGAATTGCTGTTAAACAAGCTAAATTAATATGTTTTTCTAATTTTAATGGAGCACCAAAAAATCACATCACAGCATCTCAAATAAATTTATCAAGTGTTCATTTATTTTTTGTTAAAATTCTTGTCATTTCTCACAAATATTCATTTAGTAATTTAAATAAATCTTCAGCGTTTAGTTTTTCAGAAATACTTGTAAATCATTCTATATCTGAGAAAAATATTGTTAGTTTTCCCTTTTGTCATCATAAACTTAGACCATCAGGATTTTTTGATAATTCATCTACTACAACTGGTGATAAATAGTGAGAAAAAGCTGTTTTTAAAAATCTTTTATTTTTTTCTTCTATAAAATAATTATAAAGATGATAAATAATAAATGTTATCACTAAGCCAGAAACTACTAGAAAACAAGGATAAATTATTCCTGTAAAAAAGAATTTTGCTCACAAAAATATTTGTCAGATTAATAATCAAATTAGTAAAATTGATGAAAATAATAAGTTTAATAAAGCGCTACGAGAAAATTTTGAAGTAACCTTTGTTATAAATAAACATAAAATAGCAAATATAAAAATACTGATAAATAATACTGAATATTGCATATTTTCGTCTAATGGAAGCAAAAAGTTTCAATACAAAAATGTTCTAACTAAATTTGCATGGACTGCTACTCACGCCATTTTTTTATAAAAACTTACTGGAGTATGATGAGAATCATGAAAAAGTGTACCTACTTCTCAAATTAAAACAATTTTTCAGGCTAAATTTATCTCTTGTTTTTTATTTAAAATATCAACTAAACTATAGCTTTCTATTCAAAATAAACTATCACTATCGTCTACATTTTTATCTTTATAAAAGTTAAGATAAATATTTTCTTCTTCTTGTTTTTCTTTTAGTTTTTGTTCAAAAGCTAGTAATAATTCTTTATCAAATTTTTCTTGATTAGCGCTTATTTCATCAAATTTTAACTGCTTATTTAAATAAGTTTTTGCTAAATTTATTTTTGTAAAAATATCACTTGTTTTTATAAATTTTTTAAAAATTTCTACTGCGAAAATATCTATTCAATTTAAATTTTCTGGATTTTGTTTAAACATTTTATTACAATCTGTAGCTGGCTTATAATTCGGATAAAAAACTTGAGCTTTTCTTATCCTAATACTCTCATCAACCTCTTTTCATCAAATATTAAAATTCGCTGCTCAATGAGTTGCTATATTATATTTACAAACAGGTAGTACATCAGATTCTCATCTAGAAGCCAAAACTACATAGTCACTATATTTTTTTAGCGTATTATATAATTTTAATTCATCTAATAATGAGCTTCTATTAGCTAGAATCACATCTATTCAAATAGCACTTACTCAATAATTTTCAACTAAATTTTCTATAATTTCAGCATATAATTTTTTTGGAAAAGTAAGATTATTTATATCACTTTTTTGAAGCTCATCTAAAGTTTTATCATCTATTTTTAGTATAGCTAATTTATCTTTTGCAAGCTCATAATTATTATTATTGTTATATAAAAAATTATCATTAAAATCTGTTCAAGCTTGAGGAAAAAATCTATTAAAGCCAATAGTTAGGGCAAAAATAAAGATTATAATAAAAAAACGAGAAAATATACTCTTGTAAATTGACTTCATAGTTTAAATATGATAGAATATTCTAAATTTATAACCATATATTATACACTTATGAGAAAAACAAAAATTTTTTTTAGCCTTATTTCTATTTTTGCTATTTTATTGAGCAGTTTTCAAAGTGCTTTCGCCGCTGAAAATACTGATTCTAATGAGATAAACGCTTATTTAGATAAAATAAAATGAACAGTTCTTATTTCTAATAAAATTTATAGAGCTAGAAATAATAAATCAGCTGTAAAACTAAAAACTTGAGATATTTTATGGTCTTTGAAAACAAGTTCTGCTAATGTAGTATTTGAAGATGGAAGTATTTTTAGATTATCTGGGAATACAAAATTTGTTATTCAAGATTTAAGTAAAGATGAGGCAAATTTAGAAGTAAAAAATTGAAGTGTATGGGCTAGAATCCTTAAACCAATCGGAAGTTGAACAACTTATAATGTAGAAACAAAATCAGTTAGTGCCTCTGTTAGAGGGACTTCGGTTTCCTTTAAACATGATGAAGAGTCTGGTTTAGTTTGAATAAAAGTTATTGATTCAATTAATGATGATGAAGCAATTTTGCTAAAAACAAAAAAAGATGATAAAGAAATAAAAATTCCAAAAGAAACTTCTGTTGTTATTGATGAAAATAAAGATTTCACTCAAACTAAAAAACTAAATATTAAAAAGGAATTAGAAGAAAATCCTGAAATTAAAGAAAATACAAAAAAAGATTTATTATATATGAATGAGCTAATAAGCTCTACGATAAAAGAAAAAGTTAATTCTAATAATAGTAATAATACTTCTGAAGAAAATGATGAAGAAGAAATTTTTACACCTAAAATAAATATAGATTTAAAAAAAGTTTCTGGTGAAATTTCTCAAAGTATACCTGAAGATGAAGAAGAAGCTGAAGCTCTTTTTGATAATAAAGAAATCGCTGATGCTTTTGTTAAAGAGCAAAAAAAAATTGAAAATCTTGTAGATAATATGGAGGAACAAATCTTATCTGACACTTTGGAGGGATTAAATAAAGTAAATAATCTTTTAGTAAAAGATGAGGTTATTTCTGAAATGAGAGAACTTTATAGTGACAATGAAGAAACTTCTTCACAAGAAAAATTAGATAAAATGATTAATCTTGTAGTAGAAAACGATTTATCTGACGAAAAAGTCAAAGATATAAAAGAAAATGATTCATTAAATATGGGTGAAGTCTTTGAAACTTATAAGGATATTGCTAGTGAAAATTGAAATGATTATTTGATTGCTCAATTTGATGATACTATGGATATGTATGGCGAGTTAATCAAGATGGAACAAGAGAGAATCACAGAATATGGACAACAAATTGAAAACAACCTAAAAGAGCAAATCAAAAATACAATGGAATATAACGATGAATATGTAAATTATTTAAATCAAGATACAAAAGAAAAAGAAGATAAAATTATAGAATTAAAAAATAAATTAAAAATCTTAGAAAAAAAATTAGCTATAGCAAAATATGAGTTAGCTAAAGCCAATGCTGAAAAGAAATGAGATGATGAATATGATGAAGCTTTATATGAATTGGAATATAGAGTTGAAGAATTAGAAGATGAAATAAAATATACTAAAGAAGATATAGAAGACTTACAAGAAAATATCAAAGATAATAAAAAAGATATATTAGAAGAACAAAAAGAAGAACTTGAAGATATTGAAGAACTAAAGAAAGATTATGAAGAAGAAGTTAAAGAGTTAAAAGAAGATGCAGAAGACAGCATAAAAGATGTTAAAATAGATATGAAGGAAGATATGGAAGATTTGAAAGAGGATATGCAAGAAGAAATAGAAGATAAAAAAGAAGAAGAAAAAGAAGCTGAAGAAACTAGACTTGAAGCTGAAAAAGAAGCTAAAGAAGCTAGACTTGAGGCTGAGAAAGAAGCTGAAGAAAAAATAGAAGAAGCTTTAGAAATTTGAAGGCTTAATATAAAAAATGATGAAGATGAAAGTAGTACTACTTTACCTGAAATTGATTGAGTAAAAGTTGAATGAAATAAACAAGAAACTAAAAAATCATCAATAAAAGATAGATATAAAGAAGCTAGAAAAAGAATAAAGGAAGCGAAAAAAAGAATTGAAGAAGCTAGAAAAAAGTATGAAAAATAAAATAAAAAGATAGGACTTCTCTATCTTTTTTTTGTAAAATTTGAAAAATGAATATAATTGTAAATATTAAAAATAATTTTTGTGACTATGATTAGATATTTAATTTCTTTCGTTATAATTTTTGTAATTATTGATATGCCTTTAAATATTTTTTGGCAAACAAATAATTTTATGTATCCATCTTTTCCTTATGAAGCTGTTAGACTTATTATAAGTGCTTTATTAGCTTTATTTGCTTGTTATGTTATAGAAAAGATTAGTTAAATTATTTTATAAATAATTCTGTTGGTTCAGGACTAGGTTCCCGCACACTTCCATTTGGTCAAAATCAAATATTAGAATAGTTCCGATAACTTCCTGTTCATGAGCGTCAACCAACTTGTGCATCATATTTACAATAGTTTAATCAAAACCAATAATAATAGTATGTGTCATTTGTAGGCTCTACAGTATATATCATTTTTATCATATATTCACTATGTCATGTACATTTCCGATGAGAACGAGTTGTATCAACATTTTTTTCAACCTGTCAATTTAAAACTTTTTCATAGCTTTGTCATCAAATTTTTAACATTATATTATTTGCCGCCATATTAAACTGATTTGGATTAAAACAATCTATGTTAGAATTTTTTACTATAGTTTGTGTTGTAACACAACTTGAAGCATCAGTAGCACTGTAATTTCAAATTATATTTACATATCTAGTCCGCCCTCATCAATTAGTCGTCATATCACAATACACTTTAAAAGCATTTCCAGTATATCAATCAGGCTTTATATAATATTCTTTATCTACATCAACTCACTTACCTTTTAAATCTAAACAAGATTTTCAGGGATTAGTAATAGTTCATTCAATACTATCTCCCAAGCAAAATCAAGAATTATCACAAATTTTTCAAGTTACATATAACTTTCAATTTAGTTTTATATCAGCTCAAGAAACATCTATTTTATTAGTTAAACTAGATATATTTTCCCAAGTAGTATTATCTAAAACTTCTCAAGAGTTTTTATTTATAGTTATAGCGCTAATAAAATTAGCTAAATATATTCAGCTTAATATTAAACTTAGAAACAATATAATTTTCTTCATAATTTTTTATAATTTTAAAATTTTATATATTACAATTGATTTAAAGTATAATATATTTTTTATATAATTCAAATTTAAAAGAAAATAAAAACTTCTAAAAATAGAAGTTTATTTATTAACTATTAAGAAAATCTCCAGCTGATGTATTTAACCAACAATCTCTGTTTTTTGATATTTCTGTGATGAAAATATTTTCACTATCTCAAATAAAATCTTTTAATTCATCTCATATAATGCTGGCTGGCTTTTTACTTTCTATAAACCAAACATTATAAAAAAGATGTAATTTATCATAATCACCTAACGCTTCTACTATTTTTTTCTCCGCAACTTTTCATCATTTAAATGTTATTAAGTATTTGCACATAATAAATGACAGTTAAAAAATAATATATAAGAATATATTTCCACTGCTAGGGCAAGTATTTTATCATAATAAAATTTTTAGTCAAATCTTTTTTCAAAAAAAAGCTAGAAATAGTGTATATCCTAGCCATTTATATTTAATTTTAGTTAAATATTTTTTTGTTATTTTTTGATATGTTCTAATAATTTTTCAATTTTTAATGGGGTTAATGGAATAGCAAATCAAATTCAATTTCATCAATCAACTATCGCAGTATTTACTCAAACAACCTTTCAATTTAGATTCATAAGCGGCCCTCCACTATTTCAAGGATTTATAGCTGCATCAGTTTGTAATAATCAAGGCAATACATCTCAATTTCAAACTGTTATTTGTCTATGTTCTCAGCTTATTATTCATAAAGTTATAGTATTTGGAAACTCTGCTAGTGTATTTCAGATAGCTATTGCGAATTGTCATACTGTTGTATCTTTTGCTGAAGAGAATTCAAGTTTTTTATATAATGCTCTTTTTTCTTCATCTAATCAGCTTAAATCTACTTTTACTAATGCTAAATCATGAGTTTTATCTCTGTATACAACTTCTGCTTCTAGTTCATCTTTTAATGACGTAACTACTGTATATTCAGCTTTTTCATCTCAAACTACATGTTTATTTGTCAAAATTATTCAATCATCAGTAACAAAAAATCAAGTTCAGCCTCATACTTCTTGTTTTACATCTCATACATTATATTCAAAAAACCCAAATGGATCACTTCTATATAATGACATTTTTTTCTTTACAATAATGTTTACAACACTTTTTGAAATTGTGCTATATGAATTTTTTATTTGTTGTTCTATTGAAGATACTAATTGCGCGTTTCCTTTTTTAACGCTCTCTGGCATAATAAATTTATAAGTGAAAAAAGCTCATAAAATTCAAGAGAAAAAGGACATTAAAACTGTTAGAAATGCTAAAGTTCTTATTTTTTTTCTATTTTTTCCCATAATTTTTAGTTATTTAATATTTTATTAAAATCAAAGTTTTTATCCATATTATATCACCTTAATTTATATTTATTATTTCAAATTAATCAATTTTTTTGTTCAGTTTTATTATTTTGATTATTATTTATATATATTCAATATTTATATTCACACTCTCTTGTTAAATCTATTATTTCATCATTATACTTTCATTCTGGATAAAATATAGCACTTGTATTATGAATAAAATTCGTATCTAAATAATTTTTACTAGAACATATTTCGTGTTTTAATTTTTCTTTATTTTCTATATTTGTAAGCCTAATTCAAGTTACTCAATTAGATAAAAAATCAAAATTATTAGTATTTATTATTTCAAGAAGTTCTGGTGTAGTCATAAAATTTTCATACCTTCAAGTTTTTCTTAGATTAGCTGTATTTAAAGCTAAATTATATTTTATATTATATTTTTCTATAATAGGAAAAATCTCTGTATAAAAACTTACTTTAGAGTTATTACTTATTAGTAAGACTAAATTTTTATTTGGAAAACATCATTCTTCTTCAAAAAATTCTAATTCATTTAGTCAAGCTATATAAATTTTTTGCTCGTCGTTATATTTTTTTAATAATTTTATATTTTCTTCAAAACTTTCTAAATTTAAAATGTTTTCTGTATTTATAATATTTTCATCGATAACTCAATCAAGTTCAAAATTATTATACACTAAAATATTTAAATTTATATCATTTATATTTTCACATTTATTTTCTTGTTTTAATAATCTAGCTTGCTCTCTTAAGCGATTTAATTTATTTATTTTTTCTTCTAAAATTTGTGTTTCTAACTGCAGATTTTCACTAACTTCTGGTTCTGGGGTTACTACTCAGCAAGAATATAATAAAATAGATAAACATAATGTCAATAAAATTTTTCTCATATTTTTTAATTAACTTTTATTAAGTTATTAGCATTATATTCACTTTAATAAAAAATCAAAAATTATATTGACAAAAATTTGTAAGAAAATAAATTTGACTTAACAAAATTTTAAGTGTATAATGCCCAAAATAGTAATATTTTATACATTATTTTTAACTTATGAAAACAAGAAAACAAAAACAAGCGTTTACGCTTATAGAACTAATAGTTGTTATTAGTATCTTAGCAATATTATGAACTATTGCATTTATATCTTTGCAAGGATTTTGAAGTCAATCAAGAGATTCTGCTAGGCTTTCTGACGTTGAAAAATTAAAAACAGCGTTAGAAGTATATTGAGTAGAAACTTGAGCATTTCCTACTCCTGAAAATTGAACAACAAAATATTATGATGAAGATGGTAATATTGCTAGTACTTGAGATCAATATGGTGTTTGGAAGGAATGAAAATTTGATGATAAAATGTATATGCAAGTTTGAAAACTTAGTAAAAAACCTGTTGACCCATTAGATAAAAGTACTGAATATATATACAGTAAAGCAACTAACTTAAATCAATATGAAATTCTAGTAAAATTAGAGGATTCTGATTCAAAATTAGCTTTTATTGAAAAAGCTAGCGCTTTAGCTGATGAATATAATTCTCAAAGAGTTGACTGAACATATAATGGATATTATGTAAAAGCCATTGGTAGTACAAAAGTTACTTTATTAGCAACTCCTTCAATTATAACTTGAGATTTAGAGCCTGCAGATTTAAATGATAATATTGTTGGTGAATCAAAAACAACTTCTGCAACTTGAAAAGAGGTAGATTTAAGAATTTCATGACCTAATGCTCCACGTGCTATAAAAATACAAGTTGTACATGAATCTGATTCAATGCCTGATACTGATGAAGAAATTAAAGATTTCACAAAAGAATTAAAAAAATCTTTATTAGATCCTGATGAAGGTAACTGAAATATTCTAAAAGATGAACCTAATTATGATTCACTGGAAGCAATCGCAGACACCGATGCTAATAATAAAATGGTATGAGATGCTATATTAGGAAATTCTTCATCATGAGGAAGTAGTGTTGCATCACTTCCTCAAAATTCTTGTACTTATGGTTATTGAACTATATGACATTGATGAAATGGGACATTCTATACTTCAAATTCTAATGACGATTGTAGTTCTATATCTAAATCATTTACTTGTGATAATGGTACTTGGAAGGACTGAGAAAATGTAAAATCAACTCACAATTATGCTTACTGTACTGCTGCAGCTAAATGTTTCGGACATAATTATGAAGATAAAGCTGCTAGCCCTTCTTGGTTAGCTCAAATTCCAATTCCTGAAACAACAAAACCAACAGTTGCAACAAACTATTCAAAAAATTATACTTCTACGTGATTAAAAGCTAATTTTACATATTCTGTTGATGCTGAATGTAAAAATATTGCTGATAATCCCTGGGCTTATACTAATAAATCAGTAACCGTAACTGGTTGTTTAGATAATGACAATCAACATTTAATAAATGCTGATACCCCTACTCTATGATGTATGGATAATACTGATACTTGTGATATAGATTGAACAACTGGTACAAAAACTTGGACTTGATTATGGAATGAAAAAAATAAATGGGGAGCTTGTCAAAAACCTGCTTGAGCAGTTCCGATAGTAACTAAAACAAATATTCCTTATACTGCTGGTTACGTAGATGCTGAAGATCCTCTAAATGGTTGAGCTGACAGATCATTGACAAACTTACAAAGTCTTTCTACTGGTGAAAGAACTTGGGTAGTTGATACATGGAAATATAGTGCAACTTCTTGTGCTTCTGGATACTATGTATTTGATAGTGACTGAGATTGATATAATGAATGTACAAACTATTGTAAAGTTGCTGATGATGCTCCTATAGGACTTGGTAAATGTACAATAAAATAGAGTAAAAATAAAACCTTCTTGATAATTTCAGGAAGGTTTTTTAATAATTAAAATTTAGTGAAATAAAAAACAACTTTTAAGCTGTTTTTCATAAAATATCTGAAATTTCTTTATTGTCGTTTGCTCCTATAACATTAGCTAAAGCTGTTATTCTTTCTTGGTGCTTTTTTTGTTCTAAAGCTTCTAAACCCAATTCAAATCTATCAACTTGTAAAGATGCTACTTCTGCAATAGTTTCTTGCGCCTTATTATCTCCTTCAGCTATACAAAATAATCCTTCTATTCTTTCTTTAAACTGCTGCGCAACTAATGAACTTAATCACATATTTTCTTGCATATTTTCTAATCTTTCTAGCATTTCTTGCTTAGTAGCAGTTACAACATTTGATAAATGTGTAAATTTTTTATCTCATTTTAACGACATATTTTATTTTTGTTTTAATTGTAAATTAGGTTTTGTTTTACATATTGCTTTTTAAAGTTTCAAGTTCATCATGAGTAGTTAGATTTATATCTTTAATTGCAAAATCTATTCACTCTAAAGATTTTTCCAACAAGATTTCTTGTTCTTTTATAAAATCTTCCTCGATTTGTTTTAGTTTAGATACCAAAGCATCCCAATTGTCTAAAATATTTTGTTTTTGCTCATCTGTAACAGCTCAAAATATCGTTCTAATATCATGGACATCTTTTTCATTTAAATTAGATTTTTCTATTAAATCTTCTAAATAACTATTTAGTTTTGTCATATTTTTTATTAATTTATTAATTTTTTATAGTATAACAAAATACAGCTTTTTTAGCAAATTTATTTTAAAAAAATCTTGCCTAAACTTTTTTATCTAATTTTTTTGTTTAACTTATATTTAAGTTGTAAAGTAATTATATCTTATTTTTTTAGTAAGTTCAAGAAATATTGCTTGACAAATTTTTATTATATAAAAAAGCTCTGTAATAAGAGCTTATTTTAGCGGAAATTTAATTTTAAATTTAGTTTTTTATTATTTTATCTATCAATCAGTATTCAAGAGCCTCTTCTGGGCTCATAAAGTTATCTCTATCACAATCCTCTTCTACTTTTTTGATATCTTGACCAGTATGTTTAGATAAAATTCCGTATAAAGTTTGTCCTGTTTTATCAATGTGTTTTGCTGCAATTTTTATATCTGTCGCTTGTCATTCAGCTCAACCTAAAGGTTGGTGTATCATAATTTCACTATGTGGAAGTGCATATCTCTTCCCTTTTGCTCATCAAGCAAGAATAACAGATCCCATAGACGCGGCTAATCAAACACAAACAGTAATTACATCAGGTTTTATATATTGCATTGTATCATAAATCGCTAGTCCAGCCGTCACATGTCATCATGGAGAATTCACATACATTGTAATAGGCGCTTTAGCATCTTGTTTTTCTAGAAATAAAAGTTGTGCTATCACAGTATTGGCGACACTAGAGTCAATTGCATCTCACAAAAAAATCACTCTATCTTCAAGAAGTCTAGAATAAATATCATAAGCTCTTTCGCCACCTGTTGGGCTTTTATCAATAACAGTAGGTATCAACATATTTTTTTATTTAATTTTAAAGTCTTGCTAATTATATGAGTATTTAATTTTTTCGCAAGAGAATTTAGAAAAATATTTGCCTTTTATATATTTTTAAATAAAATAATATTACAAAAGACATTGAAAAATTATCTAATATATTTTAAATTATTGACCTTACTACTTAATAAACAACTATGTCAATAATTATAAATTGGGATGATTTATTTATGGAACTTCCTGAGGAACGGATATAAAATATATTAAATAACACATATACTGTAGAAATACAAAATCCTTGAGGATTTGAAGAAGCCATAAAAAAGGAAGTAAATAACAGAAATATCTTTGAAATAAAAAAAGCTTTTGACTCTGATATGCTAAAGTTTACAACAGACCATCGGGAATGATTTAAAAATAGACGGAATACTTTCTAGAAAACTTATAATGAAAAAAATAAATTTCTAGTAAATAAGGATAAATTAGAAAAAAATCTTGAATTTCATGCAGAAGCAGTATGGGCTAAAGCAGAATATTTATTTAAAGAAAAATGACAACACTTTTGGAATTTAAAAATTCTTAGTATCACTCGGTACATACTCTGGTGTACTGACATTGCGCCTGACTTAAACATAATATTTGCTAATGAAATTGAAAGTTGAGAATCTAATATAAAAATGAACCCTAAATTTTGTAAACATTGAATAAATAAGCCTGCAGATATTAATAATAACTCTAAAAAATATAATTTTAAATGAGATTACCCTTGAGGAGAAATCCATTATAAATGAAATATTATATATTTATCTGATATTTGAAATGTATTGTACTGATATTTATGAGCTTGTATATGATTTTCTTATAAACATATTGAAAATTGCGCTTTAAAAGTAACTCAAGCAGCAGAAGATGACTGAGCTAAAAAAGAATGAGCCTTACAAAATGAATTAAGAGATCGTCCCTATTATAGAATAGGATATAGTTTAGGGAGATCATATCCACCAAATAAATTAAGAAAAGACCTTATAATTTCATCTATATTATCGGTTAATCCATATAAATATGAAGAAAAAACAGAAAAATAAATTATATATTATACTTAAACTTTTTATAATAATAGAATTTTTAATTTTAATTTTTATAGTAAATCAATTAACACTAAAATTTTATGAAGACAATTTTAAACAAACATTTTATAGTCAGAAATAAACCTATTTTAATATTACTAATATTACTTAACAATATTATCTTGCTTTTACAATTTAGTATACTAAGTATATTTTTATGGAAAAACAACTATTATTTATTGCAAAATATTTCACTAATTATATTTATAGTTTTAATTTTAATAGAAAGTATTTTTGAAAAATCTTTAATTTGACTATTTATTTTAAATTTCTTCTTTTTAATTATTTTATTATTTATAAATAATCTATAATTTCCCCTTGATTTTCCTTATAAATCCGTATAATAAAACGGATTTTTTAATTTTTAAAAATAAGATAAAATGAATGTTGTAACTCGCTTTGCACCTAGTCCAACTTGATATTTACATGTATGATGACTTAGAACTTGTTTATATAACTACTTGTATGCAAAAAATACTGGAGGTAAATTTATGCTTAGAATAGAAGATACTGATAGAAGTAGATATGTAGAATGAGCAATTGAAAATATGGTAGAAATGCTTACAAAATTATGATTAAATATTGATGAAGGACCAAATAATCCTTGAAATGCCTGACCCTATTTACAATCTGAGAGATTAGATATTTATAAAAAATATGTTCAAAAATTGCTTGATGAAGACAAAGCTTATTATTGTTTTTGTTCCTCTGATAGACTTGATAAATTAAGAAAAGAGCAAGAGCAGTTATCTCTTCCAACAAAATATGACAAAAAATGTAGATATTTAAGTGAAGATGAAATTAAAGAAAAACTAGAAGCTGGTGAGCCTTATACTATAAGACTAAAAGTTCCTGAAAACCAAATTGTAAAATTTAAAGATACTGTAAAATGAAAAATTGAAATTAATACGAAAGATATTGATGAACAAGTTTTGATGAAGACTGATGGCTTCCCTACTTATCATTTAGCGAATGTCGTTGACGACCATTTGATGGAGATAACTCACGTAATTAGATGAGAAGAATGGGTTCCTTCTACGCCAAAGCATATTTTGTTATACGGGGCTTTTGGTTGGGAAGCGCCAGAGTTTGTACATCTTCCACTACTTTTATGAATGGATAAGAAAAAATTATCAAAAAGACAATGAGATGTTGCTGTTGAAAAATATATTGAGAAAGGTTATCTTGTTGATGCGCTTATTAATTATATGGCATTTTTAGGTTGGAATCCTAAATCTACTGAAGAAATTTTTTCTATGGACGAGTTAATAGCGAATTTTAAACTAGAAAATCTAAATAAATCTGGTGCTGTTTTTGATGTAGAAAAACTAAACTGGTATAACAGTAAATATTTAGTAGCTTGAGATATTAATGATATTTATGAAAAATTTATGGCTTGGGCTGAAATTTATGATAATAATTTTTATAAAAACACTTTACTAAAAGCGGATAATGAGTATAATAAGTCTGTTCTTCTAGAACTAAAAACAAAAATCAAAAAGTTCGATGAATTTAAAGAGCAAACTACATTTTTTTACTCAGATGATATCAAAGTTGATACTGATATTATGCTGAACGAAAAAATGAAAATTACTAATATGGAAATAGTAAAAAATGGTCTAAATTTAACACTTAATACTCTAAAAAATTTGGAGTGAGAAATAGAAAGTATTGATCAAATAAAAACTATTTTTATAGAAGCTATAAAAGAAGCTTGAATGAAAAACTGACAAGTTCTTTGGCCTGTAAGAGTTGCTCTAACTTGAGAAAAATTCTCTCCATGAGCTTTAGAGATGATGTATATTTTAGGTAAAGATAAATCGATTAATAGACTTGAAACATTAATGGAGAATCTTTAGTTACTAACTATAAAGATTATGAATTATAAACTGTTGAAGGCTCTTTTAGATAACATTTTGCAAAATTTTGAATGTCAAAATTGTACATCTAAAACAAATGAAGAAAACATTGAAATTATTTGAATTGCATGAAAAAATGTAACTCTAAATATAAAATGTAAAGCTTGCTGAAAAAATTCTATAATAAAAGCTGAGGCAAACGAAGTAAAACTAAATGCCGCTGATAAAGAAAAATTAGAATTAATAAAAGCGCAATTAGAAAAAAAATTAGGACGTCAAGCGACTATAAACATAGTAGAAGAAAATGGTCCTAGTATTGAAGAAAAAGAAATTATAGAATTAAACGAAAAGTTGCAACAAGAAGAAACTTCTATTGAAGATTTATTAAAATAATTAATAATTATAAATTTAATTAATATTATATGATAAAAAAAGTTATTTCTTTAATATTGCTTTTAATTTGAATAGCATTAGTATGAATTTTTGCTTTCCCTAAAGAAACAAAAAGTATCGCTGATAAATTTTGATTTTGAGAAATATTTAACCAAATAACAAATTTTAAATCTTGATTAGATGAAACTGTTAGAAATAGTGATGAAGTTATAAATAATGTAACTGACCAGATTACGAATACTGGAGAAGATTTGAAACAAAAAGCACTTGAAATAAAAGAAAGTACTACCCAAAAGGCTACTAATATTTTAAATACTAAATAATATTATTAACAATGATTTTATCTGACAGAGCAATAAAGGAAAGAATTGCTAAATGAGATTTACAAATTAGCTCAAAAGATGGAGCTGACCCATTAAAACTTTTATGACCTGCTAGTATAGATTTTAGATTATGAAATACTTTTAAACGGTATAAAAAAGATAATCATGTAGTAATTGATGCTCTAAAATGAGTTGATCCTAAACAAGTAAAAACTAAAACTTTAGAAGAATGACAACCATTTATTGTTCATCCTTGAAGTTTTGTACTATGAGTTACAATGGAAAAAATAAAAGTACCTCGTGATTTAACTGTCAGATGTGAAGGTAGAAGTAGTCTATGAAGATTAGGAATCATTATACATTCTACTGCTTGATTTATCGACCCATGATTTGAATGAACTGTAACTTTAGAAATAACAAATATTAATGAAGTTCCTGTTGCATTATATCCAGGTATGAGAATTGGACAATTAGCAGTTGAATCAATGGTATGAGAGGTAGATATTTCTTATGATGAAAGAAAATGAAGTAAATATATGCACCAAGAACTACCACAAGAAAGTAGAATAGATAGAGATACCGAATACGATGATTAAAAAAATCTTGCTTTAAGCAAGACTTTTTTTAAGAGCGAAAATTTCTTCTATTTTAAACTATAAGTAAAAATTTTCGCTCTAAAAGTCGGCTCGCATAGCGAGCCGCCCTTTATTTTACCTTAATTTAAATAATCTTAATTTTTATTTCTTAAAAATGCTGGAACATCTAAATCATCTTGTCCTCCCATAGGATTATTTGGTCTAGCTGGAGAAGTTGGTCTACTCATAGGAGTAGTTCCTCCTATACTTTTTCTACCAAAAGGAGATTTAGTCGCTACTGCAGCAGTTTCAGAATATTTTTCATTTGATTCTTCATCAAAACCAGTTGCTACAACAGTAATTTTTATTTCACCAGTATAATTATCATTAATACTAGCACCAAAGATAATATTAGCTTCTGGATCAGCATGTTCAGTAATAATTTTAGCAGCTTCATCAACTTCAAACATACTTAAATCAGTACCTCAAGTTACATTAAATAAAACTCATTTAGCTCAAGCGATACTAAGTTCTAATAATGGTGAATCAATAGCGCTTCTAGCAGCTTCTACAGCTCTATTTTCTCAAGAACCGTATCCAATACCCATTAACGCACTACCAGCATCCATCATAACACTTTTCACATCAGCAAAATCCACATTAATAAGCCCAGGTTGAACAATTAAATCAGAAACTCACTGTACACCTTGATTTAATACTTCATCTACTATAGAAAATGCGTCAAGTAGTGGAGTCTTTTTATCTATAATTGATAAAATTTTATCATTAGGAATTGTGATTAATGTATCTACTTTTTCTCTTAAAGTTTCAAAAGCTTCCCCTGCTTTCCCCATTCTTCTTTGTCCTTCAAATGAAAATGGTTTAGTAACTACTCATACTGTTAAAATTCCTAGTTCTTTTGAAATTTCAGCGATAACTGGAGCAGCTCAAGAACCAGTTCCTCCTCATAATCCACAAGTTATAAATACCATATCAGCTCCTTCTAACGTAGCTCTTAATTCTTCACTAGATTCTTCAGCAGCTTTTTTACCAATTTCTGGGTCACTACCAGCTCAAAGCCCTTTAGTCGTAGCTTTTCAAATTGTTATTTTTTTAGGAGCATTTGAAGTGTATAATGCTTGTGAATCAGTATTAACAGCAATGAAATCAACTCATTCAAAACCAGTTTCAATCATTCTATTAACAGCATTATTACCTCCTCAACCTACTCATAAAACTTTTATTTTTGCAATTGGAGAAATAAATCAGTTCATATTTAATTCTTCAGGTCAGCTCATACCTTTTCAAGCTAGAATATCTTTTAATTTATCATGTGATGCCATAATATTTTTTATTATTTATTAAATTAAGGTAAAATTTTCTTTATTAATTTGACAAAAGAATCCCAAATTCATTTTGGATTAAATGAGAATCAGAAACTAGAATTATTAAGTGAATATTTTTTGGCTAGAATCATTGTTCAAATAACTCATGCAAATGATGGATCACTTATCGAAGTTTCTGAAATTGTTCATCTTTCTAGTGGTACACCTACTATAACAGGAAGTCTTAACACATCTTTTACAAGTGGAGTTAATCCTTTCATTTTAGCTCATCATCAGATTATCACAGCTCCCTCGGGAAGCATTCAATCTTTTCAAATTCTTTTTAGTTCTTCTTTTACAAAGAATAAGATTTCTCTATATCTAGCAGTTAATATTTGGCTTAAGTACTTAATTGATACATCTCACTCTTCTCAAGGAAACATATTCGCTAAATTTATTTCTTTATCTCTAAATTCTTCTTCCATACTAGGAGAAACATCTCATTGTTCTATTTTTAGTTTTTCAGCTACATCTATTGATGTTCTCACTCAAAGAGCGATATCATTAGTAACACTTTCTCAACCTAATGGGATTACAGCAGAATGTTTTAGTGTTCATTCTTCATAAACTGTAACTCAAGTTGTAGAAGCTCAAATATCAATAACAACCACTCAAAGTTCTTTTTGTCTTTTTGTTAAAACTCATTCAGGGCTAGAAATAATATTTGGGTAAATATCATAAATTTCAAGTCAAATATCGCTAACAGCCTTTTTCATATTATTTAAAATATTTTTACTGATTGAGAAAATATTTGTATTTACTTCAAGCTTTCTTCAAGCCATTCAAATTGGTGATTTAATCCCTTCTTCCACATCAACTGTAAAAGTATCAGGAATAACCTTTAAAATCTCTCTATTAGGTAAATCTACTCAATTTTTAGCCATATCAAGAGCTCTATCAATATCACTATAATCAATTTCTTCTCCAGATACTGCAATAATTCATTTATTACTAGCAACATCCATACTTGAAGAATTGAATGATAAGAATGCTCAAACCATTTGTTCTCAAGACATTTTTTCAGCTTCTATTAAAGAAGATTCTAAATTATTTTTAAATTCTTCCATATCAAGGATATTTCCCTTTCTTATAGCGTTAGATTCAGAAATTCAAATTCACAATACATTAAAACTTGGAATTCAATTATTTACCTCTTCCTGCGAAGCAAAAACTCAAATAACAGTCTTGATTTTAGAACTTCATATATCTATCGCAGCAATTACATTTTCCATAAATTTATTCAATACAAAATAAAAGTGTTCAAATTATTTATACAGATTTCTTACTTATTTTATCAAGTTTTCTTCTATTTTCACGCGTTCACTTGCTCCCTATTATAACCGCGAGTAAATCTTTTTCAAGACGAGTTGTGAAAGTCTTGTTGAAAACTCTGAAAATTTAAGTCTTATACAAAAAAATTGAACAATATTATTAGCTTATTATAGCCATCTTTTATTGCTCAATTATTTTAACAGTTTATTTATTATCACTTCATACTTGCCATCCTTATTAAAAAGTACATATTTTTCTCAAGTTTTTAACTTTTTAACAACTTTTTCACTTTTCTCATCAAAAATTAAACTATATCATTTTTCAAAAATATTCTCAGGCAAACTAAGTAAAATTTTATTATTAACACCTTCTAAATTAAACTTAAATTTCTCTAAATTCCTATTAAAAATATTATTTATATTTTCAAAAATATTATCTAAATCGTCTTTTTTATTTTCTAAAAAACTAGTAAATAAATAATCTAAATCTTCTTTTAAATATTCTAGTTTTTCACTATATAATCCAGCTTCTTCTATCAAAACTTGTGCTCAAGCTGTAGGAGTTTTCGCGCTATACTTACTAACTTCATCAATAATATTTTTATCAACAGTATGCCCAATCGCGCTTAGAATAGGGATACTAGAAAGACAAATTTCTCTAACCAACTGCTCATCATTCCCCCAATACATCCCTGAAGATTCTCATCATCACCTTATTATAGCGATTATATTATATTTCTTTTGCGATTTTTTTATCTGTTTTAACTGCTTTAAAATTTCTCATTTTGCGCTACTAGAATGCACACTTGCATAAAAATAATCTAAATTAAATTTATATTTACTTTCCTCCAATGTCGTTTTAAAATCCCTTAATCATTCACTAGTTTCACTACTAATAACAGCAATATTAAAAGTAGGATATCAAATAAAAGTATCTTTATTTAATTCAAAAATTCACTGCTCTTGCAATTTTTTTATTGTTTTTTGCTTTTGAAGTTGTTGCTCTCATATAAAAAATTCTGCTATAAATTTTTCAATATTTATAGAAAATCAATAATCTTTATGAAAATTTGCTCTTCCTTGAATCACTATTTTTTTCCCTTCTAACTGCGTATAATTATCTAATTTTATTTTCCTAAGAAAAACTGTCATCGCAACCTGATTAAATAAACTTGCTCTAGATTTTGCGACTATTTCTCAATCAGAATTCAACTCTACAAGCTCAAAATAATAAAATTGATTAACTTTTTTTATACTTCTAATTTCAGCTTCTACCAAAAAATTTTTATACGCGATAAAAGTGTCAAAAGCATTTTTTACTTCATCTAAAAAACCGCTTAAACTAAATTTTTCTAAAGTGGCATTTTCACTAAATAATTCTTGTTGCATTATTTTTCTAATTTTAAAATATATTCATTACATATTTTATATAGTTTTTCAGCTTCTAGCTTTAATTTTTCCATATCTTCTAATTTTAAATCTGTCGCATCTTCTAATTTTTTTGAAATCTCTTCTAATTTTTTATAAGCTTCACTAAAATTTAATTTTTCCGTCATATTTTATAAAAATTATTTAACTAAAATGATAAATTTTTTATTTCAACATTGTTTAGCAACTGGTGCTACTGTCCCACAATTATCAACTCCAGAAGAAGTGAATCAAGTAAATTCAGGAGTATCTGTTATAGCATCTCAAGTTATAGCTATTTTTCAGCCAGTATTTCAATATAATAATTTTACATTTGATATATATTCTACTCCTGTTTCTCCATCTGTAACTTTTGATAAATTACTTTCAGTAGAAGCTACAGTAAAAGGACTTGTTGTTTTCAAATTAGTTGGAGTTGTTGGAATATCAAAATAATAATAATTTGTTAATTTTTGCGCATTATTTATATATCAAATCATCATTTTACTCGCGTTTAATTTTTCTGGAGAGATAGTATAATCAAAACTATCTGTTGAAGTGTAATCTGATTTTTCAGCTCTCCAGATAGCAGTCCACCCCCCTGTTCACGAAGTCATATTACAATAAGTTTTTGTTGTCGTTCAGGCTAAATAATCAGTTAATATATCATAATTTCTTGATTTTTTATTTCATAATTCAAGTAACCTTAGACAACTTGAGTTTGGGACAACTTGTTTAAATTCACTATTTCAAGGCTGTATTAAATTATCTTCATCATTTAAATATAATCAATATGACGTATCATTATTAATATCAACAAAATCTATCCCTGAAGTGAAATTAGCTGGTACAAGAGTTGTCTTATCAACAAAAATTCATACAGGATTTCAATAAAGTTTCACTTGTCTATTTGATAAAGTATCGACAGCTCACGCGCTAGGCGCTACAATTTTACTTTTTTTATTTTTTTCTAAAAATGAAATAATTTGATAATTTTCTTTATCTTTAGAAATACTATAAGTATAGGCTGTTTTGTCAAGAGGATCCACTTTTATATGTTTATATTTAAAGGCTACTTTTGATAAATTTCAAAAAGTTCATTGATAAGCAAAAGTTATTTTATCAGTATCAGTTTCAGTATATAATAAATTTTTCGCATTATCTGGCAAAATATATTGTCAATTTTGAGAATGATAAAGCTCTAGTGAATTTTGAAGAGTTCAAATATCTGTTATTCTATTTGTATTTCTAGCGTTTATCGTACTATTTTTTGAATATAAAAAAGATACAAGTGATAAAATAACTATCACTATCATTACAACGACTAATTCAACAAAAGTAAACGCTTTTTTTTGAGGTTTCATATAAAAAATTTATAATTTAATCATTATAAATATATCTATTTTTTTCGTTTTTTCAAACTTAAAATTAATAATAGAACAGCCCCGTAAAATTAATTTTGCGGGGCTAAGGCGTCTAACTCTTCAATTATTTTATAAAGAAAGTTAGACGCCTTATGGCGCGCCCTGCGGGCGCGCCATAAAATAAAAAACTTATCTCATTTCTATCTCTCCTAATTCTATAATTTCTAAAATCTCTTTTAATTTTTTTGGTCTATAATCTTCTAATTCTTCTAAATCATAAAATCATACCTCACTAAGCTCATGTCAATGAGAATTTTTATCTAAATCTATATCTTTTTCAAAATCATGAATATTTTCTATATAATACCAAATATCTAAAACTGTTCATCTTTTTTTATCTACAAATTCGTTTATATAAGCCATTTTTCAAATAATCGGTTTAACTCATAATTCTTCTATAAACTCTCTTTCTAAAGTTTCTCTAACTAATTCTCAAGACTCCAAAGTTCACCCAGGTAAACAATAAAAACCTTGTCTTTTTAATTTACATAAAAAAATCTTTTTTCCGCTTAAAATAAGTCCTCTAGCTTTTATTATAACATTTTTTTTCATTTGTCTATTTAATTTTATAAAAATAATCTCTAAAATCTTGACTTTTAAAAATAAAATAATATCATATTAAATACTCTCCAAGAGTTTTGGCGGCACAGATTGCCTCACAAGCGCGATACAAAATGCTTGTTTAAAGAGAAAATTGCAGCTTGCTAATCCTATTAAATAGAGAGTATACATAAAATATCCAATTTTTGTGTATTTGGGAAAGTGAATACTCTTCAGATTCTAGCTGAGGAGTATTTTCTATATTACAAAACCATTTTTAATACACTAATTAAATTATCATAATAATGCAAATCTCAATATAATTTTATCATTAAAAATTTTTCATCAAAATCTTCTTCTCAGCTAAAAAATTTCAAAATAAAATAACTTTCTTTATCACACATATCAGCACATTCTTCAACCTCTTCTTTTGAATATTGTCAACAAAAACAACTAAAACAAATTCAATTAAAAATCACTCAATAATCCTCCAATTCATAATTCCCTTCCGGCATACTAGATAAAAAAATTGGCATATCTTCACCATTTGCCATAAAAGTATTTGGAATAACAATATCTCAAGTTTTATATTCAAAATTATTAACGCAAGACAATTCTCATAAATTTATAAATTTTATAAATTCATAATTATCATGAATATAAGTTAAACTAGCTAAAACTTCATCCTTACTTTCTCAAGATAAACATAAAATAATTCTATCTTCATTATTTATACTTCCAGAAAATATTTTTACTCAAATATTTGTTTTTTCTTGCTCTAAATTGAATTTTTTTGCTATTTTTAAAGCTAAAGCTTCGTTTGTTGTGAACAAAATTTTGTTTTTCATCTAAATTATTAATTATTTCTAAAACTAGCTATATTTTATTCATTTTTACTAGAAAATAAAGATAAAATTATTAAATTCTTATTTTTTATATCTAATTATTAAAAATATCTAGCAAAAATTTTGCTAAAATTAAATTTTATGTTATACTGAAAAAAATAATAAAATTAATACAAAAATTATGAAAGATATAGTTTCTAAATACAAAAGAAAAAATAAGATTAATACTGTTTTCATTGTTTGAGCGAGTTTAGCTTTAGCACTAGTAATTAATGCTACTTTTAGTGATAATAATTTTGCTAGAATGATGAGAACTTCAGTTGTAGATTGACAAGTGGCAGCTGAAACAAAAGCTGATGTTTACAGCGAAGTAGATAATGGTCTTGATAAAACAATTATTTCTATAAAAAGTTCAAAAGCATTAAATAAAGCAAAAAATATTTCTTTTTCTTTCTCTTTTAACCCAGAAAAAACTGAGTTAAAAACAATGTTTGCTTTCTTTAAATGAGCTGAAATTATCAAAACAGAAAATAATCCTGGTTTTGCAACAGTTTTTGTAAACTTTAAAGAACCTACTGATATTTCAGAAAATAAAAAAATCCTTGATATCGTAGTGACAAAAGACTGAGAAAGCGTAAATCATATCGCATTAAATAATGTAAACTTTAAAGATAGTGAAGATAATAATTATGAACTTACAAGTTCTTGAGCTGAATTTTAATTAATTTTACTCAAGAAATTACATAATCTGAGGTTGCCCCTTACTTATTTGTGGTTTTAGATTATTTTGGCTAAAAAACTCTCTATATTTCAGGAGAGTTTTTTATTTTTTATTGTCCTGGGACTTTTTCATACACCCGCCACCGAGTTTTTGTAGCATTAATACCTACTCAACTTTTCCTAATAGTATATCATCAATATTCTCACATTTTTGTTCATCAATAAAATGTCGTTCAGCTTCAATAACTAGGATTTTTCAAAAGATATCAATTCAATATAAATTCTCCTAAATACCTAGCATCAACATTATTTATTCAAAATAATATAGTTGCTCAATAATAACAAGTTCAATCATGCATTATAGTTGAAAATCAATCATAATTAGCAGGACAATTAAATATACAACTTTTAGTAGAATCATCCCATATATATCAATCTTTACAGCTTCATAAACATTTTTTTACTAATCAAATCTCACTGCATAATTTTCAATTTAGTTTTATATCAGCTCAAGAAACATCTATTTTATTTGTTAAGCTAGATATATTTGTCCATGTAGAATTATCTAATACTTCTCAAGAATTTTTTGTGATAATAATAGCGTTCATAAAATTAACTAAATATATTCAGGCTAGTAATATTGATAAAGTTAAAATTATTTTTATAAAAAGTTGTAACCTTTTTAAAGTGATTGCGTTATAATATGTGACACGCAAGTGTCATTCCCTATTGTGCTACAAAATGTAGCAAAATCATTTTTGTTTTCTCATATAAAAACCAGAGTTTAGGCTTCTCTGGTTTTATTTTTTTACTCAAAAGTCTTGAAATAATCAAGATATCATTATACTAGATAAAGTTTTAAATTTAATAAAAATAAAATGAATATAACTATTTTTTGAACAGGATATGTTGGACTTGTAACTTGAGCTTGTCTAAGCGATATTTGACATAATGTGATGTGTATTGATATTGATGAAAATAAAATTGAAAATTTAAAAAAATGAATTATCCCTATTTATGAACCTGGTTTAGAAGAAATTGTAAAAAGAAATTATAAAAACTCTAGACTAAATTTTTCTAGTTCAGCTAATGAAGGAATACAGTTTTGAAAAGTTATTTTTAGTGCTGTATGAACACCTGAAGATGAAAATCATAGGGCTGATTTACGTTTTGTAAAAGCAGTTTCAAAAACTGTGTGAGAATTATCCTGCGAAGATAAATTTTTTATAAATAAATCTACTATTCCTGTTTGAACTGGTGCAGAATGCAAAAAAATAATTCAAAAAGAGTTAAATAAAAGATGAGAAAATATTAATATCCATATAATTTCTAATCCTGAATTTTTAAGAGAATGATCAGCTGTCCAAGATTTTTTATACCCTGATAGAATTGTCTGTTGAGTAGAAGATAAGACTTCTGAAGACGTTATGAGAGAAGTTTATAAACCGCTTGTTAGAGGCAATACAAAATTATTTTTCACAGATATAAAATCAAGTGAAATTATAAAATATGCAGCTAATGCCTTCTTAGCTACAAAACTTAGTTTTATCAATGAAATCGCTAATTTTGCTGAAAAAAGTTGATGAAATATTGATGATATTTCTTATTGAATCGGTCTTGATGAAAGAATTTGAAGTAAATTCTTAAAAGCTTGAATCTGATATTGATGAAGCTGTTTTCCAAAAGATGTAGCAGCCTTACAAGAAACTTGAAAAGATTTTTGATATGAATTTCAAATAATAAAAGCAACGCAAGAAGTAAACAATAGACAAAAAACTATTGTAATAGATAAATTAATGCAATTTTTACCAGATTTAAAAGATAAAAAAATCGCTATTTGGTGACTAACTTATAAACCAAATACTGACGATACAAGAGAAGCTCCTAGCCTTAGTGTTATAGAAAAATTAGCGGATTCTTGAATTAAAAAAATAACAGCTTATGACCCAATTTGCGATGATATTATCAGAAATAAATTTGAAAATTTAGATGAATTAGAAGTATTAGATGAAAAATATAGTTGTCTAAAAGATGCCGATTGATTAATATTACTTACTGAATGGGATGAATTTAAAAACACTGATTTTGAAAAAGTATGACAGCTAATGAAAAATAAAATTATTATAGATGGAAGAAATGTTTGGAGCAAAGAATTAAAAAATAACTGATTTAAATATTCTTGTATTTGAAAAAATTAAAAGCGACTATCAACTTCAGGAGATAATTTAGCATAATTTTTATAAATTTTTTCTACTTCTTCTTTAGTAAATCTTCTTTTGATTGATGCATCTAAAACTTTTTTATGTTCTGCTGTTTTTGATATCATTTCTTCTTCTGCAATTGTAACTATATCATGTTCATTTCAAGGTAAAGTAAAATATGCTGAATGAGTATGTTTATTTAGCCATTCTAACATTAGCTTAAATTTGTCTTCACTTAAATATTCACCTAATATAAGAAACATAAATCTAGCATTTTTTTGTTCACGAGTTGGTACATAAAACCTGAATTCAGAAAATAATCTTGGATCAGAATTTATTTTATCTAATTCAATAACTTGATTTTTAAATTCAATTAATTCTGCAACATCTTCTTGTGTAAGTCATTCTAATGATATAACATCAGCCATTTTTCAAAATAAATCTCTTTCAGATAAATCTAATATTCCAAAAACACTACCTGACCAATGTAATGCAAATTGCTCTGTTCAGGGAAAAGATTCTCTTTCAATAACTTGCTGATTATCTGTTTGACTATCTAAAACTGTAAGCATAACAATAAATTAAAAACAAATACAAAATAAACCTTAAAATTATTATAACTTATTTTATTAAAAGTCAAATTTTTTATTTTTATACAACTCTTCTAAATCATCTCTTATTTGAGAAACCATTGTCAAATCCTTTAAATCAGCCAGTTTTAAATCAGGAACTCACGCTTGTTTCACTCAATAAACTTCTCAAGGACCTCTAATTTCCAAATCAATTTCAGCTAATTCAAATCAATTATTTGTTCTTTCCATCGCCTTTAATCTATCAGTTTTATGCCCTTTTGATGGGAATAAATAACAATAAGACTGATATTCTCATCTCCCAACTCTTCATCTAAATTGATGAAGTTGTGATAAACCAAATCTCTCTGCTCACTCGATTGCAATTACACTAGCATTAGGTACATCAATTCACACTTCTATTACGCTTGTAGCTGATAAAACTTGGATTTTATTTTCACCAAAATTACTCATAATTTCATCTTTTTCTTTTTGTTTCAATTTTCAATGAATTAATCATACATTAAAAGGAGCAAAAATTTCTACCAAAGAATCATAAGTGTTTATAGCATCAGCTAAATCCATCTTTTCAGACTTCTCTACCAAAGGCGAAATCCAAAAAACTTGTCTTCATTTTTCAAGTTCATTTTTGATAAATAATTCTACTTGATTTCTAGCACTATCACTACTAACTACTTTTGTAATAATCTCCTTTCTCCCCTTTGGATACTCATCTATAATTGATAAATCTTGATCTCCATATAATGTCAAAGCCAAAGTTCTAGGAATAGGCGTTGCTGTCATATTTAAAATATGAGGATATTTTAATTCTTTTCAAATTTTACTAAATTTTAATTCTAATTTCTCCCTTTGTTTAACTCAAAATCTATGTTGTTCATCAATAATCACAAATCATAAATTATTAAAAATTACATCATCTTCGATTAATGCGTGCGTTCAAATAATCACATCTATTTTTCAAACTACTAAATCATCTTTAATTTTTTCTTTATTTTTTAATGTAGTAGCTCAAATTAACAACTCGCTTTTTAAGTTATATTCATCAAGCATTTTTTTCATACTTTCAAAATGTTGACTAGCCAAAATAGCCGTCGGAGCCATAACTGCGACTTGAATTTTTTCTCACGTTTTTTGCGTTTGCTTTATCGCGTGAATAGCAGCAATCAGAGCCACAATTGTCTTTCAAGTTCACACATCTCATTCAAGTAACCTATTACTAGCATGCCCCTGCTCCATATCTTTTAAAATTTGAAAAAGAGAAATTTTCTGCTTATCAGTCAAAACAAAAGGCAATTTTTCTAAAATCTCCTTTATAAAATCAGAGCTTAATTTTATACTAAAAGCGTTATTTCAAGAATTTTTTATTAACTCATATTTTTTATCTATTCAATGTTTTTGAATATGAAATAATTCTTCATAAGCAAGCCTTTTTTTAGCAGTTTCAAGCTCTACTTTATTCTTTGGAAAATGCAAAATATGATACGCTTTTTTCCTACTAATAAAATTATATTTTTCTATTATTTCTTTTGGCAGGTTCTCTGGAATTTCATTAAAAAATTTATCTAAAAATTTCATTTTAGAATGAATCCATTTACTCGGAATATAGTTTAATTCTGGATAAATCGGTAAAATCTCTCACTGCATCTTACTCAAATCCTTTTCCACATCTGGCGACATAAAATCAAGTTTTCAATACGCATATTTTACTTTACCTGTCAAAATAATTTGTTTTCACTCAAGTGGTTTTAAACTTCCAGCTAAAAATTTTTGATTAAACCAAACAGCCTCTGCCATTATCTCATCTTTATCTTCAACAATAGCTTTCACAAGCAATTTATTATTCGCTGTTCTTTGAGTATTAACACTAACTAACTTCACTAAAATAGTATTTTTCTCTTTCAAATTTATGTACGAAAAACTATCAAGAATCTGAGTTCTATCATCAAAATCACGCGGAAAATGTGAAATCAAATCCCAAACAGTTTTTACCCCAATTTTAGCTAATCATTCAATATATTTTGGCGTTGTTCTAAGTAGAGATTTACTAAGTTTTGTACCAAGCATAAACTAATTTTAATTAAAATATTTTTTCAAAAAGTTATCCAATTTTTTATTCAAAAAATCCAAATTTTTTCACCTAAAATTATGTTTTCAATCCTCCAAAGTTTCTAACATTTTATCGCTAGAAACTATTTTTTCAAATAATTTTTTTTGAGCTTCATATCTTACAACCTCATCTAGCCTTCAAGAAATCTGCAATAATGGCTTATTTATAATCAAATAATCATCAATATTATATTTTCTAAGATCTTCAACTAAACTCCAATTTAATCTTTTTTTCTTCCCTGGAGTACTTGTGCTATCCCATTCTACGAATCAAACTTCTTCCCATTTTACCTCCCTCCAAGGTTTATAATTACTCAAATTTTCAGCTCAAGTACTAGGATTATAAATACACAATCAATTTATTTTTTTACTATTTTCGCTATTATATTTCATAACAAGCATTGCTCACATAGAATGCCCTACTAATAAAAACTTTTCTTTATAAAAATCTTGTGAACACCCCCAAGCAATAACATCAATTAGGTCATTATAATATCAAGAAAAAGTCGCAAATTGCATATCTCAATCACTTTTTCAAGAAGCATTAACTGCATCAAAACTAACCACGCAAAAACCATTATTTTGCAATGTTTTAGATATTTGCCTAATATCTTCTTCTATAACATTTCAAGCAACTCAATGCACAATAAAAGCTAGTTTGTCAGCTCAAATATTTTCCACTAAAACATTTATTTTTTGATTTAATCTATTTTTTATAAATAACTCTTTTTTCATCTTTATAAAATAATTTTATTAGAAATATTGTTTTAAAAACTTATCAAATTCTTTCTTCATAGAATTATTGTGTTCTCCCTTAAACACATGCCCTTCTCACTCTATTACTACCAATTTTTTATCTTTTGTTTTCAGCTTATTATAAACTAATTTATGATTTTTTAAAGGAGTTCAAGTATCTCACGACATCACCATCATCAAAACAGGATTTTGTATATTATCACTATTTTCTAAAATATCATATTTCAAAACATCATTTCTAAAATCTTTCGTAATTCTTCTTTTTATTCAGTTAGAACCAATCCGTTCAACATATCAATTTTTCTTAAATTCTGGAAGAGTAAAACGACGATAACAATCAGTAAATTCTCATCATAAAAATAATGAAGCTGGGAACACTCAAGAAACTTTATCTGGATAATTTGTGTTATAATAAAAAGTTGTCGCTGCTCACATAGAATGTCCAGCTAAAAAAAATTTTTCTTTATAAAGTTTTTGACTTTCAGCCCAAGAAATTACATCTTCTAAATCATTATAATGACTTGTCAAAGTTATATCTTCAATTTTTCATTCACTTTCTCAAAAACTATTGCTGGCATCAAAACTCACAGTGCAGAAGTCATTATTTACTAATGTTTCTCTCATTCAAGCTATTGTCACAGATTCTTTTGTTCATCAAAGTCAATGTTCAACGAAAGCTAATTTACTAGCCCCAGAATTTTCTACCAAAACGCAAATTTTTAATCACAATCTATTTTTTATAAAAAATTTCTCCATAATAATTTTAAATTAAATTTTATTGGGGTGCAGCCCTTCTTCTATAATTTTAAATGAAAGGGCTGCGCCTCGGCAGGGCTCGTCGAAGACGAGCCCTGCCATAAACTACTTAGCTTCTTTCCAATTTTTTCAAGAATTATAATCAACTTTTAATACAATTTCAGCTTCTATTATACTTTCCATAATTTCAACTATATTTTTTGTAATTACCTCTTCTTCATCAGCTTTAACATTAAACACAAGCTCATCATGCACTTGAATAATCATCTGCGATTTTAAATTATTTTTAGTTAAAAATTCTTGAACTTTTATCATCGCTATTTTTATAATATCAGCTGCCGAACCTTGAATAGGGCTATTTATCGCTTCTCTTTCAGCTCAAGTCTTCACTAATTTATTCCTATCATTTATTCATTTTATAAAACGCTTCCTACCAAACATCGTTTCTACATAGCCAATTTCTTCACAAGTTTTTATCATTTTGTTAAAAAACTCACGCACTCCAGAATATCTTTCAAAAAAAGTATCAATATATTTTTTCGCTTCTTTTTGAGAAATATCAAGCCTTTTAGCAAGTGAAAAAGCACTCACTCAATATACAACACTAAAATTTATCATCTTCGCATAACTTCTTTCTTTACTAGAAATTTCTTCTTTTTCAAAAATAAATTTCGCAGTTCTCGCATGTATATCCTCTCAATTTTTAAATGCTTGTAAAAGCTCCTTATCTCAGCTTAAAATAGCAAGCAATCTAAGTTCAACCTGAGAATAATCAAACGCCATTAATTTATCTCCTTTTTCAAAAGGAACAAAAGCCTTTCTAATCTCTCAAGCAAGCCCATCATCTTGAGGAATATTTTGCAAATTAGGATTTGTAGATGAAAGTCTTCAAGTTGATACAATTGTTTGATTAAATGAAGAATGAATTTTTCAAGTTTCTTTATTCACTAAATCTAAAAGTCCTTCAACATAAGTTGATAAAAGCTTATTATAATGCCTAAAAGTTACAATTTTTTCTGCGATAGGAAAATTTTTCGCTAAATTTTCTAATACTTCAGCGTTCACACTATATCAAGTTTTTGTTTTCTTCCCTTTTGGTAAATCTAATTTTTCAAACAGAATATATCCTACTTGTTTTGGCGAATTTATATTAAACTGACTTCAAGCTAATTCAAAAATTTCATCTTGTAATATTTTTAATTCTTTTTTTAATATATCCCCTATTTCTTCAAGTTTTTTTTCGTCTATTTTTACTCAGTTATTTTCCATAGTTCTAAGTACTTCAAGCAAAGGAAAATCTATTTCATCTAATATTTTTTTATCTTCTTCGCTTAATTCCTCTAACTGTTTTTTATATAATTTATGGGTTATATAAACGTCTTCTACGCTGTATTTAGTCGCCGTTTCTAAATCTACCTCACTAAAATTTATTTTATTATTATTTGTAATCTCTTTATAACTAATTTTCTCATAATCAAATTGACGCATCGCTAAATCATCTAAAGAAAGCCCTCTTTCTCAAGGATTTTTTAAATATTCTCAAATTAATGTATCATAAAATTTAGCCATTATAACAATATAAGAAAAATAAAAATCATCCGTAAAAATATGGTAAAACTGCAAAAATAAGTCATTTTTTTACGTCTTTTTTATAACTATTTAACGAATATAAAACTCAAATCACTAAAAATAGTATATAGAATAAATGTAAAAATAAAAGTCAAAAATCTACATAAAAAGGCTCAAAAGGATACTTTGGTCATCAAATAGATGAAACAATTCAAGATACAATAAAAGGACTAGCCACAAAAACCGCTATCAAAACACTAATAAGATTTAAAGAAAATATAACCTGTTTCATATTTTAATAAAAATTAACAATAAAAATCTGAATAAATATACTAAATACAAAAAATAAAATCGGAAAACTTGCTAAAAAAACAGCAGTATCATTATCCTCTTCCAAAAGCGAACCAAATAAACAAAATAAAAATGTTAATGGTGAAGAAGCTCAAATACAAATCGGAATAACCACAGAACTTAATCAATTTGAAAATCAAAAACTAAGGCCAATTATAAGAAAAAATGCAAAAATATAAAAGAAATTTATCACAAATGATATTATATTTAAGCTATAAATAAGTGTATTATTTCTTTGCATAAAACTATATTTAAAAAATATTTTTATTTTACTTTTTTTTATCAAATCAAATTAAATACATCTCAAAACTTCTATCACGACATGCCATTGGCTTGTACTCAGTCATTCTATGGAATCTTTTTCTTACCTGCATCGCCAAATCATTAAAATCTTCTCATTTAAAAACTTTTAATATCAAATTTCATCACTTTTTTAAAAATTCATCAGCAAATTCACATATTGCAATATTAAGTTCAACACTCGCATATTGATCTACATCTTTTATTCAAGTCGTATTCGGCGCTATATCACTAGTTATTAAATCAACTTTTTCTTCTCAAAATATTTCTTTAACTTGAGGCTTTAATTTTTCAAATTCAAAAATACTTTCTTGGATTGTCATCACATTAGGATAAGAAAAAGGTTTTATTTGTTTAATATCTATTCATAAAACAGGTTTTTCTCTAACAATATTCCTTATAGCTTGCAAAAAACTACCTGGAGCAGCACCAACATCTATCACGCTATAATCAGGCTGTATCAAATCAAATCTTTCTTGAAGCTCAAGAAGTTTATAAACACTTCTCGCTCTATAACCAGCTTTTTGAGCTTTTATAGCATATTCATCACGAACAATATATTGTCCTTTTTTTGTATTTTTCTTTCTATGGTGTCCTGTTTTATTTATAGTTTTTCTTTGTCAGGAATTTCTATTTCTTTTTGCCATAAATAATTATTTTTATTTTTTTATTATAATTTTGCATTCCATTCTCGCATAAAATCTTCTAAAAATCTTTCTAAAACTTCGTGTCTAATAAGAGCTTCTTTGCGTCAAGTTTCTGTTTTCATCATATCTTTTATTTTGAGTAATTTTTCATAAAAATGATTTATAGAATGACTATTTTCATCTTTATACTGAGCTATATAATCTTCTTTATCTTTATAATCATTTGGTTTTATTTCTGGATTATAAATTTGTCTACCATGTGCTCATCAGAAAGCAAAAGTTCTAGCGATAACAATAGCTCAAGTAGCGTCTAGTCTATCAGCATCCATAACAATAAATAATTCTTTTTTAACTTCTTCCCTATAATTTTCAGTATTAAAAACATCATCATGATAACTCATATTGTCTATTATATAGATAATTTTACCAATGTCACTTTTTTCTACAGCCAAATCTTCTAAAATATTTTTTGCAATATTAGAACTTTCTTCTTTTAGATTATTAAATTTATAATCTCACATTTCGTGAAGCAAAGCAGCACATTCTATAATAAACATATCTCATCATTCTTTTTCAGCTATAGCTTTAGCATTATTATAAACTCTAAACACATGAAAATTATCATATCCCGTTTTTTCTCAAGATAATTTTTCTTTTACAATATCTTTTAGCTTATTTATAATTTCATTTTTTTGCATAATGTAGATAATTAATCAGATAATTTTATATTAAGACCTTTTGGTGTATTTCAATTATTTAACAAATATTCTCTTACATTTTCGCTTTCATCTCTTGATAATTCTATCAAAATCTTTTTGGGTGTATTTGGATTATTAGCAACTCATGCTCTAACTGTTTCATCTTTATCTTTTGATAGCTTTACTAAAAGTTCTGGTCTTAAAGACCAATTAAAAGAAGCTCAAGCTCTAACTTCAGCGCTATTATCTTCAGATAATTTTTCTAAAATATCTTCTGGAGTATTTCAGTTATTAGCAACAGCACTTCTTATTTCTTCATTATGACTTTGTGATAATTTGATCAAAACTTCTTTCGGAGTACTTTCATTATAAGCCACCCAAACTATAATTTCTTCGTTACTATCTTCAGAAAACTTTATTAAAATATCTTGAGGTGTATTCTCATTACTAGCAATCGCTCCTCTTACTTCATCGTTTTCATCATCAGATAATTCCATTAAAATAGGAATTGGAGTATTCCAATTCATTCCAACAGAAGCTCTCACCTCCTCATTTTCAGATGAAGATAATTCTATCAAAACTTCTTTAGATGTTTCAGGCAAACAAGCAATGTCAACTTTTTGCTCATCTGTCATAGAACTAATATCACCAACAATATAACTCATATAAAACTAAATTAATAAATAAATCTAAAAATAATTATCTGTAAAATCATTTTGAAATACAATAGCATCGCTATTATTAAGGTATTTTCAAATATTTTTATGAGCTTCTTGCGTTGTATCAAAAAATACAATATTTTCTTTATCAAATCAAGATTTTAATAATCAAGCTTCTATATTTCTCGCACCTTTATTTTCTATTAATAATACTTTATCAAGTTTAGCATCAGTAAGCAGTTTTCATATCTCTAAATGCACCTGCTTAGATTTATCTCAGAGCTCAACTAATCAAGGAGTTAAATATAATTTTTTTCAAGAATTATTCACATTTTTTAGCATATTTATAGTACTTTTCACTCCTTCAAAATTTCAATTATAAGAATCGTCTATCACTATTACTCCAGTATTTGGATTTTCAATTCTTGATAATCTATGCTCAACAGGTTCAATTTCTGCTAATTTCTCTATAATTTTTTCTTCTTTTATATTAAAATATTTTCAAATTTCATAAGCTATAACAAAATTTTTAGCACTATGTCAAGCAAGCAGTTTACTATAAAAACTCTTATTATTATAATCAAAATTAAATCACATAAAATTATCTGCATAAGAAACTTCTATGTCTTTTATTTTTATAATTTCAGCTTTAATATTCGCTTTGTTATCTAAATGATCAGCTATATGTTCATTGCTATAATCAAGCAGAACTAATCAAGATTTATCTATAAATTCTGGTAATTCAAATTTTGCTTTTTTAATATTTTCAATACTCTTAAATCTCTCTAAATGTTGATAAGTTATTCAAGTTAAAACTCATACCGTAGGCTCTACAATATCACACATTTCAGCTATATCTCAAATTTCATAAGCCCCCATTTCAACGATTAAAACTTCATATTTACTCAAATCCGTTTTTAAAATAACTTCGCTTATTCATAATGGCGTATTTTTATTTCATTCACTCGCTAAAACTTTATATTTAACGCTTAAAACTTCTTTTAAAACTTCTTTAGTCGAAGTTTTTCAATATGAACCTGTTATTCAAATTATTTTTAAATTATTATATTTTTTAAGTTTATTTTTCGCTTTATTTATAATTTTATTTTTCAAATATCTATCTAAAGGAATCAATAAAAAATTTGCAATTACTAAATAAATAGGAAATAAAATTATTTGAAGTAAAGCTAATAAAATCAAGATTATTATTCAAAGTTTAACAAAAATTAAGTAAAAAATAACATAATCTAAAATAGCAAATATTCCAGCTAAAAATAAAAGTAAAATAGCTTTTTTTGTCCAATCTAAACTTTGTCTTTCGCTTCATAAAAGCCAAAATCAAGGTCTACTATAAATAAAAGATAAAAATCTAGAATTATTATAATTCTCTAATTGAAAAGCTAAAAGTAAATTTGTAAAAATCATTTTTATTTAATTTAAATTTTAATCTATAAAAGCACTCACAATAAGTTCATCTTCCTTATATATAGCAACCACTTGTCCTGAAGTTATTGCTCTTTGAGGTTCTTTAAACTCTACTTTTATTCTACCTCATCACAAATCAAACACCTCGCAATCTTGGTCTGCTTGTCTATATCTAGTTTTCGCTTTGGCTTTAAAAGGCATTTCTATTTTTTCTGCTAAATAATGAACATTATTCGCTGTTAACTTTTGGCTAAATAAAGCTAAATCTTTTTCTCCTCATACTATAATCTCATTTTTTTCAATATCTTTTCAAACTACATATATAGCTGGTCAACCTCATATTCCAAGTCCCTTTCTTTGCCCTATTGTATAATAAAAAATTCATTTATGTTTCCCTAAAATATTTCAAGAAGTATCTACTATATTTCATTCTAAATTAGGGATTTTTTTCTCCAAAAATTTACTCATATCAACTTTTCACACAAAACAAATTCATTGAGAATCTTTACGTTTTGCATTTGGTAATCATATTTTTTCAGCTATTTTCCTCACTTCGCTTTTCTCTAAATTTCAAATCGGAAAAATCGCTTTTGAAAGTTGATCTTGTCATAATCAAGCCAAAAAATATGACTGATCTTTGTTGTTATCCACTCATTTTTTAAGATGATAAATTCATTTATCATCGCAAGTAATATTCGCATAATGACCTGTCGCTATATAATCAAATCAAGCAGCCATAGCTTCATCTAAAAACACACGAAATTTTATCTCACTATTACACATTATATCAGGATTTGGCGTAATTCATTTTTTATATCATTCATACATATAATTTAACACTTTATCCTCATATTCATCCACATAATTAAAGATAAAAAAATCTTTTAATCATAAAAAATCAGACACCTTTCTGGCCTCTGCCAAATCTTCTTTAGTCGGACAATATTCTCACTGGGGAGCCAAATAATTCACCATAAATCATCAATAAACTTCGTATCATTCTTGTTGTAATAAGTATGCAGATACCGCGCTATCAACTCATCAAGATATTCAAACTAATACTTTTTTCTTACTCATTTTTTATATTTTTTATTTACTTCTAAATTAGCTCAAATTATATGAATTTTTTGGATAAAATCAAAATAAAAAACTAGTTATTAAAACTAGTTTTATTTTATCCATAATTTAAAAATATCAGTATCTGTCATATTAGCTGGATAAACATTTCATCAAAATATAGAAAAATCATAATGAGAATTAATGAAAAAATTTCTTCTTATTCAATCCCGCCGTCTATATCATAAACTTACTGTAGCAGAAGGAACAGTACTACACCGATTACATGAATGAAATAATTGTGGAATATCATAACCACTTGTATTTCAAGGAAGCATTCTATCATCCTTTCAAAATACAGCAAATCAATCAGTACAAATTTTTGTTTGAGGCCGTCAAGGCAAGAAAGATACTTTAGTTTGAGAAGGATATTTTGTAGAGTTACTAACTGGCGGAATCCGTCAAGTATAACTAGTTCAAGGTCTATAAAATAATTCGTTTAAAGTATTTGCTTCTTCAGGAAGATTAAAAATAGATGCTTCTTTTCATTCATATTCCATACGTAATTTACCAATTCAAATATCTCAAGCTCTAATATATTTAGATAAATAAAAATTATTTCATCAAACATATTTTCAATGCAAAGAAGCAAATGATGAATCAAAATCTACATTAGGCTTTGTTGTATATCTTCTTAACGAACTCATAACTAATATCCAACCTCATCCATCATATTCCATATCACAATAAACTTCAAAAGGAGCATTTCATACTCATTCTCAATCAGGATCTATATAATAGTTTTTATTCTCTCTTTCTCAATCATTGTATAATGATAAACAAGAAGTTCAAGGATTGCTAATAGTTCCTTTCTCTCATAAACATTTTTTTACTCATCACACCTCACTACAAATATTTCAAGTTACATATAATTTTCAATCTAGTTTTATATCACCAGAACTAACATCTATTTTATCAGTTAAGCTAGAAATATTTGTCCAAGTTAAATTATCTAAAACTTCTCCTGAGTTTTTAGTAATAGCAATAGCTCAAATAAAATTAGTTAAATAAATTCAACTTAATAATACTGACAAAAATAAAATATAAATAAAAAACTCTAGCATTTAGCTAAAGTTTTTATTATTTTAATCTTTTATTAACACAGCTTTTATTCTTCTTACACCTCTTGATGAAGCTTGTTCTTTCTTAATTTTAAATCTTCACATTCCTTGCGTATTTTCTACATGAGGTCATCCACATAATTCTTTTGACATAACTTCTCCCTCTTTCGATTTGAAAGTATAAACCTTTACAGTGTCAGGATATCTATCCCAAAAACTAGCTTCTACTCAGCTATTCATAGCATCCTGCTTACTCATATTTTCTAGTATAACCACGCAATTTTTAGATATAATATTATTTACTATTTCTTCTACTTTATCTAAATCTTCTCTTGACACTTTTTCTCAGTGTGTAAAGTCAAATCTCAATCTATCAGCAGTAATATTTGATCCCGCTTGGTGAACATGATCTCATAATACCTCTTGAAGAGCAGCTAATAATAAATGAGTCGCAGAATGAAGTGCTGTAGTAGCTTCACTGTCATCAGCTAGTCATCATTTAAATTTTTTCTCAGCTCATGCTCTTGATTTAGCTTGATGTTCTTCGAACGCTTTTTCAAATCCTTCTACATCTACTTTAAGACCTTTTTCTTCAGCTAATTCAACAGTCATTTCAATAGGAAAACCATAAGTATCATATAATTTAAATGCTTTAGGTCCAGCAATAATATCAACTTTTTTCCCTGTTCTCTCTAGTGCAATTTCAAATCATTTTAATAATTTTTCAAATTCTTTTAATCATTTTTTTAGTGTAGATAAAAATTGTTTTTCTTCTCTTTCGATTTCTTCTAAAATTATATTTCAATTTTCTTTTATATTAGGGAAAACTTCACTATAATTATTTACTATTACTTCTGCTACATTTTTCATAAATTCTCATTCAAAACCAAATTTATGAGCTTCTCTAATTGCTCTTCTTATAAGCCTTCTAAGGACATATCCTTGGTCTACATTACTAGGAGTAATTCCGTCAGAAATCATTATTACAGCCGTTCTAGTGTGATCAGCGATAATTCTCACACCTCTCATTGTATCTTCATCATATTTGATATTCAAAACTTCTTCAATCGCCTTGATGATATAATCAAATAAATCTGTATCGTATACTGATTTTTTACCATTAAGTACAGTAACAATTCTTTCTAATCACATTCAAGTATCAACATTTTGTTGGTTCGCTTTATTGAAATTTCAATTTTCATCTTTTACATATTCCATAAACACGTTATTCCAAATTTCCATCCAATTATCTTCATCATTTTCAACATTACTATCTTCTGGTGGGAATTCTCATTCTCATACCCAATAGAATATTTCTGAATCTGGTCCACAAGGTCCTGTTTCTCCAGCTGGTCCCCACCAGTTTTCACTTTTTGGTAGATAAGAAATTTTACTTCTAGGAATCCCTACATTAAACCAAATATCAGCAGACTCTTCATCACGAGGAGCATCTTCATCTCACTCAAAAACAGTTACTGCTAATTTTTTTGGATCAATACCAAATCCGTGAACTAATAAGTCATAAGACCAATCAATTGATTCTTTTTTGAAGTAATCTCAAAGTGACCAATTTCAAAGCATTTCAAAATAAGTCAAGTGAGAATTATCCCCTACTTCTTCAATGTCCACAGTTCTAATACACTTTTGTGAGTCAGCTAATCTAGTACCTAGTGGATGTTTTTCTCCTAATAGATAAGGTACTAACGGTTGCATACCAGCTGTATTAAAAAGCACTGTCGGATCATTTTCTGGAACAACAGGGGCGGATGGAATTATGGCGTGATCTTGCGCCTTAAAATATTCTAAAAATTTTTTTCTAATTTCTTTACTTGTTACCATAATTCCATAATTAATTAATAAACTGATGCCTATAATAAACAAAAAAGTTTTTTTTTCAAGAAAAAATATATATAATGCGTCAAGTTTAATAAATTATATTAATAAATAACTATAAAATAATGATAAAGAAGACTTTGAAAAAATTCTCAGATTTAAGCACTGATACAAAAAGTATCCTAATTATATGAGTGCTGATTAATATATCAGAAATGATACAACAAATCTATATTAATATCTTTATTTTTAAAACTTCTTCTTTAGAATTTTTAATTATTTTTAATATGTTATATTTTACGGCTATATTTTTAGCTTATAATATTGCGTGATTTATAGCTGCAAAATTAAGAATTAATTTAAAATATTATTTTTATAGTTTAATTATTAGTACTCTTATTTGATTAATAGTAGCTTTTATAATTTGATGAAATGTTTGATACTACGCGTTCATATTAATAAACGCTATTTGAACATGATTTTTCCGGGTTGCTAATAATACTTATGTTTTAAATAAACTAAAAGAAGACGAACTTGATTTTTATGGTTCTACAAAAATTTCTTTATTATGAATATTAAAAATTATCGTACCACTGCTAGCCTGAGTATTATTCTTATCTATACCAATAGAAGTTATAAATCCATTTTATATAGTTATTTTATTAGGACCTATTTTCTTTTTATGAGCTATCCCTTCTATAAAAAAAGTATCTGGTTATCAACTTAAAAAATCAGACTTTCAATTTAAATATTTTGTAGATTTCTTTCGCTTAAGTGATATCTATAGCCTAGTTTATCAATTTTTCTTCCGTAGCCCTGATGCTAGATGAGTTGTTACTTATGTATTAGCTATAATTATTTTAAAAAACGAAGTAAATTTAAGTTGATTTGAAGCTTTATTATGAGCAATTTCTATTCTATTTACTTTTATGTTAGGACACAAACAAAATCCAAAAAATAGACAAAAATTAATCTTTGTATTTGCGTTTTTACTTCTAGCTCTTCATATAATTTTATGATTAAATGTGAATTTATTATGATACACTATTTTTGCTTTATGAATGATAGTTGTATACCCTATGTTTCAAGTTGCTATAACTCCTTTTAATATAACAATTATGAAACCTGTTCAATGAAAAATAAATGATTTTATGCTTACAATAATAAGAGATTTGTTATATTATACAAGTAGAATTTTCTTTTTAACAGTACTATACTTTATGTTTAAATGACACGAAAATAACACTGAAGCACTAAGTATAGCTATAATATTTTTATGATTTACACCAATAATATTAAGTTCTTGTATAATGCTTAGCAATAAACTAAATAATAAAAATAATTAATATTAATAATGATAAAAAAAATAAAAGACAATTTTGTAAACTTAAAAACAGAATCAAAAATTTTGGTTTATCTTTTTTCTACAATAAGAATTGTTCCCTTAATTAGAGGAATTTTTGTAAATATTTTTGTCTATAAAGTAACTTCTAATATAGAAACCGTTATTTGGTTTAATATAATTTATAATCTATTTTTATCTTGATCTGTTATATTTTTCAATTTTATAGCTCAAAAATATAAAATAAATTTAAAAAAAATATTAAATATTCCTCATTTTTTCTTTTTATTATCTACTGTTATAATATTTTCTAATCAAAGCTTTGAATACGCTGTCGCATCTATTTTTCTATCATCAATTTGATTATGAGCTTTTCGGGCATGATTCCAACCTTATCATTTTGATAGAATAGATAAAAAAGAAAAACAATTTTATAGCTGAATGCTAGCTTCTTTTAATGCTTTTATAGGTATTGCAACTCCTTTTATCTCAGCATTAATATTATTTTTAGTTCCTGAAAATATAATAGACCCTTATTTAATAGTTTTATTACTATGACCTATTTCTTATTTATCAACTTTTTTTCTAACAAAAAATCTACCTGACTACACAGTAAAAATTGATAAAAATAAAAAATTTACATTCAAAAAACTATTCTCAAATTGAAAATTTTATTGATATAGTTATCTTATGCTGACAGCTGTTAAACAAGTAGAACAAATGGTATTATATGTAACTTGATTCACAATTTTAAAAACCTGAGCAAATTTATGATTCTATGAAACAGTCGTCTGAATAATAAGTATAATTGCAACAATGTTTTTATGACTAAAACAAACAGATGAAAATATAAAAAAAATTATCTGATATCTTGCTTTAGCAATTTTCGGTATACATATTTTCTTAGCATTCAATTTAAATTTAACTTGATATATAATTTTTTGATTAATAAGTATAATTTTAAAACCTCTTTTTCACGCAACTACTATATCTACAACAATGAATATTATGAATAGATTTAAAGAAGATTTTAATTCTCAAACAGCTCTAATGGTCAGAGAAATTATATTATTAATATGAAGAGTATCACTATTATTTTTACTATATTTATTTATCAAAAACAATCCAAATTCAACTTCAATGCTAAAAGAGTCAATAGTACTTATATCACTATTCCCTATTCTTGTTTGGATTTCATTAAGTATTTACGAAAAAAAATATAATAAAAGTAATTAAAAAATTATGCAAAAAAAATATCTAATCTACATAATTATTTCCCTTGTTTTATTTAATATCACTAGTTTTATACTGATTTTTAATAATAATTATTTAGTCAATAAATCTAAAGCCGAAGAAAAAATTATCTCTTCATGTATTTCTGAAAAAAATATTAACAATAAAAAATTAGCTAATATTAACTTTTTTGAAGATAATTTTAAATTAAAAAATTATAAAAGCACTAGATATAAAATAACACCTGAGTGAAAAAATATTATAAATAATATTAGGTCTTTGCATAAATCTCCAAATTTAATTAAAGCAAATAATTTTCAAAAAGAAATATGTGCTTGATTTATTTATATTTTAACAAATAAAATTTGGTGAAAGGATTCTGCACTGCATATATGAATGATGGATAATGAAACAAAATATCCAGCAAAAGCCTGGGAATTACCAAATTCTTATGTATATTATTGATGAAAACTTTTAGATAATCTTTACCCAAAGTTAAAAACAAGCGTTTATAAATTTTATGATAATATAAAACAAGAAGATTTAAAACTATTTTTTAATAAAGCATTTAGCGAAGAAGCTTTAATGTGAGATATTTGATTTTTTTATAAACATACGGCTTATTTATGAGAATTATTAAAGACTTGAAATTATAATTCTCATATAACAAAAAATATGTGAATTTCAAATTTTGAATACAGTTTAGACAAGATAAAAAACAATAATTTAGAAACTTTTTCTAATGCCTTACAATGCGACAAAATAGCTTTTGATAAAATAAAAAACTTGCTAACAAATTATAAATTAAAATTAAATAACAAGCCTATAATTTTTTTAGATGATAATTTTTATTATCAAGATATTGATGAAAAAACGGATAAAAAATATATTTGAGAAAAAATAGATTTTAAACAATTTGATAAGATAAGTTTTTCTGATGTGACTCTTGTACATTATTTTGGTTGAGCAAAAGTCGATTCTCTATTTAATATGGTATGCAAGTGAGAATTTTATCCAATAAATATGATGTCAATAAATCCTCGTTTTATAGAGAAGAATTAAAATAAAAAAAGCCGTATAATATTAAATATTACACAGCTCTTTGAGGCAACAACCTCTACTCAACTTTCCTCCAAGAGTTAAGCTATTCTACCTAAGAAAATCTATGCAGTTGATTTCTTTTGGTAGAAAAATTATTTTTCCAGAAAGGGGGCCGTTGTGTTGAAAAACTCGCCCTCCCTAGAAAAACAGAAAGTATTATAAGGAAAAATATTTTTTGTCAAGAAAAAACTCCGTGTACCTTACGAGAAAGCACACGGAGTGTAAGAAAATTATAGATTACTATTTTGCTCAACTAGGAGAAAAAAGCAATCTTAATAAGTGCAACTGTCGCTGCAGAAAGAACAAATGCACATATACCAACGCCAACACACAAGAAAGTCATTTTATTATTAACCTTCTCAAGCAAAGACTCTATACGAGCCAGTATGGTAGCTGATTCTTCTGTCATAATTTCCTCCTTGTATTCAACTATAACAATATTGTTATAATTAAAATGTTTATTTGTCAAATATTTTTATATTAATCTATCTCTATCCCCACTGGACAATGGTCAGAGCCCATTACTTCATTTCTTATAAACGCTGATTTAACATTTTCCATAAAACTTTTTGATGCCAAAAAATAATCTATTCTCCAGCCAGCATTTCTGTTTCTTGCTTTTCAAAGATAACTCCACCAAGTATAAGCGCCTTCCTCTTCAGGATAAAAATGCCTAAATGTATCAATAAATCAAGAATTTATATAATTTGTCATTCCCGCTCTTTCCTCATCAGTAAATCCATTTTTTCTCCTATTTGTCTTAGGATTTTTTAGGTCTATTTCTTTATGAGCAACATTTAAATCTCCACAAATTAAAACTGGCTTTTCTTTTTCTAAATGTTTCACATATTTTTTAAAAACTTTATCCCATTCTTGCCTATATTCAAGTCTTTCTAATTTTGGCTTAGCATTAGGTGTATAAACATTTACTAAATAAAAATCTTTATATTCAAGAGTCATAACTCTCCCCTCGTGATTTTCAGCTATTACTTCATCAACTTCGCTATTTAAATCTGATAAATCCAGCTCAGTAATATTTATTCATTTAAAAACACTTATCGGCATAATTTTTGTAAAAACAGCTGTACCGCTATATCAAGCTCTTTCTGCAGGATTAAAATGCATAATATATCATAAATTTTCTATCTTGTCTAAATATTTTTGTTCTACTTGTTCCTTTCTTCATTTTGTTTCTTGAATCGCTATAATATCAGGATTTTCTTCTTCTAAATAATCTAAAAATCATTTTTTTATAACTGCTCTTATTCAATTTACATTCCATGAAATTAGTTTCATTTTTTGCATTTTTTTAAAAAATAAATTAAAATTATTATAGTTTTTATGTATAAAAAATCAAAAATAATTGCAAAAAAACAATATTTTGATATTATATGTATGTTAAACTTAAAAAATTAACTTTATTTTTAAATAAAAATATGCAAAATTTAGATTTGATAAAATTATTTGGTTCAAAATGTAGGGCTAAAATATTAGAAAAATTTTTCTTAGATTACGCTAGTGCTAATGATGTAAATTATCATATGAGAGCCTTATCTCGTGAGCTTGAAGAACAAATAAATTCTATAAAAAGAGAGCTTGATAATCTAGAAAATTTATGACTTTTAACTAGTTATAGTGAAAATAAAAAGAAATTTTTTGTTCTGAATAAAAATTTTGCATTAATGGACGAATTTAAAAACATTTTTCTAAAAACTTATGACCCATTACAAAATTTAGTAAAATTTTTTGAAGCTAGAGAATGATTAGATTTAGTTTTGATTAACTCTTCTCTGTCAAAAAGATTATTTGAAAAAAGTAATAATATTGTAGATATATTTTTGATTTGAGAACTTGAAAAAGAAGATTTTAACGACTATTTAGCAAAAATATTTTTCAATAAAAAAATAAAATACGCGGTTATAAATAAAGATGATTTTCATACAAGAATTGAATATAATGATAAATTAATTTTTGATATATTAAATCAAGAAAAAAATATGATACTTAGAGATGCTATCTGAGTTGAAAAATACTTAAATTAAGGCTTATGAATAAGAAAATCGCAACAAATACTTTAGCTCAAATAGGAGCTAAATTTTTTACGGCATTAATCTCAATCTTTTTAATAAAAATCCTGACTAATTATTTAGATTTGGCTTGATATGGGCTTTATTCTAAAATTTATAATTATTTAGGAATTTTTGCTTTTTTGGCAGACTTATGACTTTATGCAATATCAATTAGAGAAATCAGTAAAAATAAAGAAAATAGTGAAAAAATAGTATGAAATGTTTTAACTCTCAGAACTATTCTGTGATGATTTATTATATTAATAGCATTAATAACAGCATTATTTTTACCTTGATACAATTCTCAGGTTGCACTAAGCGCTATTTTTATAGTATGAATTTTTACGGTTTTTGGATTGATAAACTCATCTATAATGTCGCTTATGCAGGCTAATTTAAAAGCTGAATTTTCTTTAATTTCAACTGTCACTTGAAAAATTTTTAATATAACAGCCATTATTTTTATAGTATATTTTTTATTCCCAAAAGATAGTTTTGATAATGCTAATATAATGCCATTTTTAGCTATAATGTGAGCATGATTACTCGGTAATATAGTTATGACAGTTTTAAATTATTTTTACGCAAGGAAAATTTGTAATATAAAATATAGATTTGATACGGAATATATAAAATATATCTTTAAAATATCTCTTCCATACTGACTTGCTTTATTTTTATCAATGGTTTATTTTAAAGTAGACGTAATATTATTATCGATTTTAGAACCAACAACTCAAGCTGATATAAGTATCGCTTTATATTCTGTCCCTATGAAAATTATTGAAGTTTTGATGATATTATCGTGATTTTTTCTTAATTCAATGTTACCTGTTTTTACAGAAAGTTTTAAAAATAAAAACCTAAAAAAATTAAAAAGCTCAGTAGAAAATGCTTTTTATATCTTATTTTCTCTTTGATATTGAATATTATTTTGTTGAATTTTATTTAGAGATAGAATCATAGAATTCGTAGCTAGAAGCGAATATTTAGATAGATGATTATATCAGTATACTTCATCTGATGCTTTTTTGATAGCTTTATTTGCATTCTTTTTCTATATTATCAGTAACCTATTTATTTATATTTTAATATGAACTGATAAACAAAAAAAGTTATTAAAAATAAATTCTATTGTGACAGTTTTTAATATTATTTGAAATATATTAGTTATACCAAAGTTTTCTTTTATAGGAGCAGCAGTAATAACCGTATTAAGCCAAATTTTATTACTTATTTTAGCTGGATTTGAAATAAGAAAAATTATAAAATTAAAAATAAACATTTTATATATAATATTTACTGTATTTATTTGAATTGGGTTAAGTATTTTCTGAAGCTATTTACTGACTAATTTTTCTTTTTGAAATTACTTAGACGTATTTATTTTTTGAGGTTTTATATTCGCTTTATATAGCCTACTTTGTTATATAAATATAGGAAAAAGTATACTAAAAAATCGCTAAAAATAACACAAAAGGATATTAGCCTATATACTTTTTTTATAAAAAGATTTGCATATATGAAAATTTAGGATAAAATAGTAAACACTTATATTTTTATAAATTTTGTTCGATATGCTTACACCGAAACAAGAAAATGTACTTAATAAATTAAGTGAGTACATCGCAAAAAATGGACAAGCTCCTACAATTGAAGAAATGCAACATACTCTTGGTCTTAGAAGTAAAAGATGAGTTGTACAATATTTAGAAGCTTTGGAGAAAAAATGATTTATTACAAGAGGTAGAGGTTATAGAGCTATAAAACTATGAAACAATATTGGCTTTCAAACAATGATAAACATCCCTATTTTAGGTGTTGCTAATGCTGGTAGAGCTTTAACTTATGCTAAACAAACAGATTGTGGTTATCTTCCTGTATTCAAGAGTATTATTAAAGGAAAAACTGACAAATTCTTTGTTGTTAAAGTAGAAGGAACTTCAATGAATAAATTTGCTGTAAATGGTAAAGAAATTCATGATGGAGCTTACGCTTTAATTGATTCTACTGCTAAAAAAGTAAATGCTAAAGATGCTTTCTTATTTATCGTAGACGGATGTGCTACTGTTAAAAAATTCAAAAAAGAAGGTAAAAATATTTATTTACTTCCTGAATCAACAGACAAAACTCATCACCCATTAGTTATTTCTGAAGCTGATAATTTAGAAGTAAATGGTAAAGTTGTAGATGTATTCAACTTCTAATAACTTAAAAATCAAAATTAAAACTCTAGATTTACTAGAGTTTTTTTATTTTTTATTTATTTTTGTAAAAAAAGTATAGTTTATACATTCAAAATAAAACTAAAATTACTGGCCATATTTTTGAAAAATCTAAATTTAAATCAATTCAAAAAGTATTTTTAAATAAAAATATAATTCAGATTCAAGTTATCAAAAGTGCTACAAAAATTCAATCTTCCCTTTCTGTTTTATTATTTTTTCACATATTTTTAAAAATTAATAATAAATCTTAATCTAAATATACTTCTCTCGGTTTACTTCAATTAGCTGGTCAAACCACTCATAGTTCTTCTAAAATATCCAATATCTTGGCAGCCCTAGCGTATCATAGTCATAATTTCCTTTGAATAAGAGAAGTAGAACCTTTTTTCATTTGTTTAACAACTTCTATTGCTTTTTCAATAAGCTCAGGGTCTTCATCATATTGCCCTTCAAGTCATTCCATCACACTTCCCTCAAATTTACTTTTCCCATTCACAATACTTTGATCATAAGTATTTGCAACCGCATTAGGGTCAATAGTTAATTTTATTTTATTCACAACATTTTCTACCTCATCAGTACTAACATAAACTCATTGTACCCTTTCTGGAGCCATTGCTCAAGTTGGATAATAAAGCATATCTCACATTCCGAGTAAATCTTCAGCTCAAGCCTTATCAATAACAGTTCTAGAATCTACTTGCGAAGCTACTGTAAAGGCAATTCTCGATGGAATATTAGCTTTAATAAGTCAAGTAATAACATCTACTGAAGGTCTTTGCGTAGCGACAATCAAATGCATTCATACCGCTCTCGCCATTTGCGCAATTCTCGCTATAGAATTTTCAACTTCCTTTTTATTACCACTCATCATCAAATCAGCTAATTCATCAATAACCATCACAATATAAGGCAATTTTTCTTTCTTACTAACTTTTTTATTATATTCTTCAATATTTCTAGCATTTTTCTCAACCTGTAAGTCATACCTTCTAAGCATCTCAGCAACACACCATTTCAAAGCATTTGTCGCCTTATCAGGATTTGTAATAACTGGCGATAATAAGTGTGGAATATTATTATAAATCGACAATTCTACTCTCTTCGGGTCTACCATTATGAATTTCAATTCACTTGGAGAAAATTTATAAAGCATTGAAATCAAAAAAGCATTCATTCAAACCGATTTTCAAGAAGCCGTTTGTCAAGCTACAAGTAAGTGAGGCATTTTCGTCAAATCTCATACAATAGCTTTTCAAGAAACATCTTTTCATAAAATAATCGGAATTTTTGCTCTCGGATTATTAAACTCTTTGCTTTCTAAAATTTCTTTCATTCCGACAATATCTCTTTGCTCATTAGGAACTTCAATTCATACTACTCAAGCCCCAGGAATTGGCGCTTGTATCCTTATAGATTCAGCCATTAAAGCTAGCGTTAAATCTTTTTTCAAATTCGTAATTTTTGATAATTTAACTCATTCTTTCGGTTTCAATCTATACTGCGTAACTGTCGGTCCGATATTATGCCCTGTCATTCTTACACTTATATTAAACTCCTCTAATTTCTCTTTTATTTCTTGTTTTTTCTCCTCCAGTTCATAATCTGTAATCGTATTTTGTGATAATCTATCTTTCAATAAATCAACACTTGGCAAGCTCCAATCAGAATAATCAGGGTCTTGAATAAGTTTTTGTTGCTTTAATTTATCGCTTTTTTTAGCTCAAAATAGTCATTTTTTTTCTGGAGATTTTTTTTCTATTTTTACTTTTCTAGGAGCATCTGATAATTGCATTTGCGCTGATTTTTTCTTTTCTTTTTCAAGTTCAGCTTTTTGTTTATCAAGCTCTTTCATCTTTTGTTTTAATAATTTTTCTTGCGCTTTACTAAGTTTTAAATCATCTTTTTTATTAACAGTTTTTTTACTATTATTACTGCTATTATTAGTAGCAAATTCTTTTTTAATATTCTCTTTTATCTCGTTAGAATCTGGTATTTTTTCCTTAACACTTGAGAAAAAGGCACTGAAAGAAAACTTAAAAGCCAAGATTAAAGAAACTCATAATAATACAACTAAAATAATTATAGCAACACTTCATCAAAAAAATTGTGATAAAACTGGATACTGATTAAAAAATCATAAAAATAATTCTGTATTATCTGAATTAAAACCTCAAATAAGCGAAGTCAACGCTGTGAAATAAAACAATAATCAAACAACTCTAAAGCTATTAAATTCTACTTCTTGTTTTATAAGTAATAATATTCATAAAGCCAAAACTGCAGGAGTAAAAATAAATCCATAATAAGCTCAAAATAAAAATTGTAATAAATAATCTAAAAGCGCTCCAAATGGAGAATTTAAGTCTATTGCAATCGAAATAACTCAAAAAAACAGTAAAACTACTGCTATAATTTTATCTTTATGTTCTATTAAAAAATTCTTAAAAGAATTATTTTGTTTTTTCTTTTTTCTAGCCACTTTTTTCAAAAAATAATATCTAATTACTTCTATTATAAGCAAAAATTTAAATTTTCAAGATTTTTATTTTTTATTAATTTTTATCGCCTTTCAGTTTATAATTGCATCGGCTATTTTTTTGCTTGATTTTTTTAAAATTCTGTTAAAAGTAGGAGCCGAAATTCACATTTTATCAGCTCCCAAAGCCATACTTAATTCATCAATATTTGCTAATCTAAAAGCTTCGTATTCATCAAGTTTTATTTCTACTTCTTCTAAAAATTTCTTTTTTATTCAAGCAGGTTTAAAATAAACGACTTCTGGTGAACTTGAAACTATCCTATTTTTACAAGGTCTTGACATAATTTTTTATTATAAATATATTATTCTTCGTCCTGGGTGTTCATAAAATTTTGTCATAATCATCTTCCTGAATTTCTTTCACATCAAGCTCACCTTCATTTACTTTGTCATCTTCAAAACTTTTTTCCTCAAGACAAATTATTTTCTTCTATACATTTTCCCCTTTTGTTCCCTGTCATTGGTCATTTTCATTCTGGACCTGTTCAATCAAAATTTGGCATAATATTATAGTTAAATTTTAAATTTACCCTTATTATAATGAAATATATTTCATTAACAAATCTTTTTTAAACTTTTTTTAGTAAAAATTTGCAATAGATAAAAAAATATATTATAATGTAACCAACAAGTATAAATTATAATATTTTAAAAAAAATAAAAACTATGTGAGCAATACCTAAATGAATTGAAGCAAAAATTTCAACTCCTGCAGAAACTCCTGAAAGCCAATGAAAAAAAGTTGATACAGGAAAAATGGATCCTAATAATGTTCCAACTAAACAAGCCAAACAATTACAATGAGCTTTTAAAATTCCTGATGCACATAAAACGCATTTAGCGACTCCTCAAAGTTGATTAAAACAAGCTCCTAAAACAAATACAGATTCAACTAAAGATCAATACTGAGAAAGTAATGTAACTATTTCTCCTGATTCTACAGTACAATGAAATACATGAATTAGTTTTAAAAACTAATATTTAAATTTTTAATTTTAAATAAATTTGCTATAATAAAGCAGATTTATTTTTTATTTTGCTAAAATTATGGAAACAAGAAGACTTTCTACTAACAATGACAATAATAAACAAAATGTTTTTTTTAGATTATTTAAATTATTTATCTGGATTTTTGTTATCTGATGAATCTATTTTTACTCTTCTTATAGCTCTTTTAAATCACAAGTTTTAACACAAAAAGAAACTATAATTAGAATTCCAAAAAGTTCTACTTTATATGATTTACCTAAACTTTTAACAAAATATGACATAAAATTAGACGATTTTTACTTAAAAATTTATGTGAGAATGTGAAATGCTGATGGATTTGAATTTAATGCTTGAACTTTTAAAATTCCTGCTTGAGCAAACATAAAAGACCTTCTTTTTTCTTTAGAAAAGCCTTATGTGAATACAACTGATGTGACAATTTTAGAATGATGGAATATTTATGATATAGATAAATATTTATCTGATGAAAAGTTGATTACTAAATGAGATTTTATAAAAATAGCTGAAAATTATAGCAATAGTGAAAATAAATATAGCTTTTTAACAAAATGAAAAAGCGTAGAATGATTCCTTTACCCTGATACTTATGAAGTATTAAGTAATAATTTTTCTAGCAAGAGATTAATTGAAAAAATGCTTGACAATTTTAATAGAAAAATCTGAAATAGCTTAAAAAACTTAAGCAAAAAAGAAATTTATGATATAATTACAATGGCTTCTATAGTTGAAAAGGAAGAAAAAGTAAATAAAAATAGACCTATTGTCGCTTGAATTTTATATTCAAGAATAGAATATTGAACGCCTATTTGAGCAGATATCACAGTATGTTATCCATATGAATTAACAAATAAAGAATGTACACCAAGCTTTATCTGAAGCCATATAAGAGATGTAAATGATTATAATACAAGAACGATGAAATGACTTCCAGCTTCTCCTATCTGAAATCCAAGCGTTAGCTCTATAAATGCTAGTTTAGAGCCGAAAAACACTGATTATTATTTTTACTTACACGACAAAAACTGACAAATTCATTACGCAAAAACAAACGCTGAGCATGAAGCAAATAAAAGAAAATATATATATTAAAAACTCTAGAATTTCTAGAGTTTTTATTTTGTTATATCTCAAAAATACCGTGGTTGCATTGATGGAACACGAGAAACCCATTTTCAATCTTTTAAATAAGCTTCGCTATATATACCAGCTTGGGCTACACATCAAGAAAAACTTCAAGAACCATAATAGTCTCAATAGCTTGTTCAGCATACATTTATTGATGGTGTTAAATTTCCTCATGTTCACCATCAACAAGTTACGGACGCTCAAGGAGTATAATAATATCAACAAGATGCTGCAGGAATAACATTTCTAGAAATAACTATAGCATTCATTATATAACATTTTCAATTATAAGATTTTGGACAAGCTGGAGTAGTAATACAACTACTTCAATTCCAGGTATAATTAGAATTACAAACTATATTATTTCATTCACTTCAAGAAGTTTCGATAACCCCATTATTGCAAAGAAAAGCCTGGGTATAATATTTTTTTCAATTAGCAATATCCTGATAATTTGTTGAGGTTAATACTGCGCTTGTTATGCCATTATTTAATTCTGGTACACTATAATTATAGGTATTACTTGTCATTGTATCTGCACTACAATTATTTGGTACACAACTTAAACTAGCTTGTTCCCAATGATATCAACTTTCACAACTTCATAAACATTTTTTCACTCATCAAATATTGCTACATAATTCTCAAGTTACATATAATTTTCAGTTTAGTTTTATATCACTAGAAGTAATGTCTATTTTATCTGTTAAACTAGAAATAGTTCACCAAGTAGAATTATCTAATACTTCTCAGGAATTTTTAGTTACAGTTATAGCATTAATAAAATTCGCTAAATAAATTCAAGATAATAATATAGAGATAAA
>JAOARJ010000012.1 GCA_025210615.1 Candidatus Altimarinota bacterium
TTAGTTACAGTTATAGCATTAATAAAATTCGCTAAATAAATTCAAGATAATAATATAGAGATAAATAAAATTATTTTTTTCATGATTTTAAAAATTATTCGATATTTGCTTAATTATAATATTTTTTAAATAAAATAGCAAGTTTTTATTAAAACAAAAAAACTCTAGAATTAACTAGAGTTTAAATTATATTTTTGATTTATGCTTTTCTTCTAACAAAAATTAATCCTGCTAAAGCCATTGCTAAAAATAATACAATAACTTCTTGTGCTCCTGTTTGAGGTAAATTTTTAGCTTGTGCTGGAGCAGCATTTAATTCAACTTCTGGTTCAACTACTTCATCTTTTGGAGCTTCTGGTTCATCAGTTTCTACTCTTGTAAATAGTTCAAGAGGAGTTACAAAACTTCTAGTTCCTTCTACACCAGCTTCAATATTACTTCCATCTTTAGCGTTTAATGCAATAACAGTTAAATTATATTCACTGTCAGTTTTTAATTCACCTGCTAAGTCAACAATAACTGTCATATCATTATTTGTTAATCTTGAATCTTCAACAGCAATTTCTTCTCCTGTATTTTTATCAGAAACTTTAAATTCTCTAACAGCAGCTTCACTATTGTCTAAGTATTTATTAAAAGTAATTTCCATTTGGTTATTAAAAATTGTTTTAATATTTGAAATTTCTAAAGCTCAAGCATTATTAGTTTTAATTTCTTCAGTAGCTTTTACTTCTTCTTTTGTTTCTTCAACATTTTCTTCTATTGAAGCTTCTTCTTTAACAGGAGCTTCTCCATCCATAACTACTTCTAATTCTGGAGAAAATTTTGTTTCCTGCGCATTCTTATCAATAGCAGTTACTGCAAAATAATAAGTTTTACCTGAAACAAGAGCTTCTATTGTATGTTCATTTCCTTCAATTAAATCAGGAGCTTCTTTCTCATATACTTCAAATTCTCCATTTGATTTTTCTACACTAATCTCACCATAAGATACAACATATCCTAAAGCATCTGGTAATTCTTCCCAAGTTAAAGTGACTGTAGAATCAGTTTTTTCTTTAACTTCTGGAGATGCCGTAAAAGCAAATTCTTTTGTTTCAACAGCTGAAACATTATTTTCAGCAGTTTTATTTGCTACTTCTTCAGCATTTACACCCATAGTAAAACTAAGTGTTGTAGCCATAACTGCTACTAAAATTTTATTTTTTGTATTCATAACAACAAGTTAAATTTAATAAAGTATTTGTGTTTTTTTCAATAATAATTATTATTGGTTATATTGATATTATCATTATTTTAAAAATATTGCAAATTTTTTATGCATTTTTATCAAAAAAATAACAAAAAAGGTTTTACATTAATAGAAATATTAGTAGTTATAGCGCTTATTTCTATGTTAGCAGTTTCTGCTTTAAATACAAATTTTAATCCTTCTGATTCAGAAAAATTAAATATATTCAATTCTGAAATAATAAAACCAATAGAAGAGATAAAAAATAATTCGCTAGTATGAAAATGAGTTATAGATTCATCTGGAAAATTAAATACTCCAGATTATTGGGAAATAATAATATCTCCTAATAACCTATGAGCAAGTAAATGAAAAATTATTTCTAGATATAATATAGACGGAGCAGATACCATTTATAATGAATATAATGTTAAAAAAACTTTAAGTATAGATAAAATAGAATGTAATTTATTAGATGATACTACAGAAGAACTAGAAAACGATAAACAAATAATAATAAAACTAGAATGAAGTAAAATGTCTATAACATCTGATTCCATAAATTGCGCCAGCAATATAAAAGAAATTTTATTAACAACAAGTATTTTAAGTTGAAAAAAAAGTTTAATAACTATAAATAAATTATCTTGAGTTATACAAACAGAAAATAATAAAGTGAGCAATTAAAAATACTCACTTTTTTTTATAATCTCATCAACCTGATTAAATAACTCCTCTAAATTTCAATTGTTATCTATAATATAATCACATTTTTGTAAACAAATTTCAGTATTAGAAATATTTGGAAGATTATTTTCTTTTTTCTCTAATTTTATAAGCTCATCTAAATTATTAGGATCTCAATATAATTCTCTATTTTGCATTCTTTCAAATCTTTTTTCTAAATCAGTTCTAACTCAAATAAAAATACTTTCAGTATTATCTCTAATATAATTTAATTGCTCAGGAACTCTCATTCAAACGATTATTCACTTATTTTTTATCTCTTCTAATAATCTTTCTGCTAAAACTTGTTTTCAATGTTTTTTTGCCATTTTTAAAGCTATATCTATCAAATTATCTCTAGTTTTTTGAAGCCCTTGTTTGTCTGCTTCTTTTTTTATAACTCAACTTATACTATAAATTTTGATTCATAACTTTTTGCTAATATATTCAGCAATAGTATCCTTTCAAGAAGCATTAAATCAAATAATTGCAATAATTTTTTTCATAATTATTTTTCTAAATCTAATAATTTTTGTTTATTCCCTATTCAGTGAGCAAATCAAGTTAGTTTTCAATCACTTCAAATAACCCTATGACAAGGAATAATTATCGGTATAGGATTTTTATTATTCGCTAATCAAACAGCTCTAGAAGCCTTACTATTTCATACTTTAGTCGCTATTTCTTTATACGAAGCTGTTTCTCAATAAGGTATTTTTATTAATTGCTCCCAAACTTTTTTTTGAAAATCCGTTCAATCCAAATTTAACTTTATATTAAACTTTTTTCTTTTTCAATCAAAATATTCTAAAATTTGCTCTCTAATATCAGTGAAAAAATCATTATTTTCCTCCCAATTTTCATTTATTTTAAAGTCTTTTTCTAATTCATCTAAAAATTTCATCTCAAGGATTTTGAGTCAATCATTATTTCACACTAAAAGAACCTGACAAAGTTTAGTATCAAAAATATCATAATATAATTTTTTCATAAATTCAAAATTATTTTACTAAATTTATCTCTTCTTTTAGCCACTCTGGATATCCTTTATTTTCTAAAATATCTTCTTTAGTAAGCCAAAAATAATCACTATGCTCGTGACTTAATTTTATATCAAAATTTTGTGATAATTCTATAAAATAAGTTAATCAAACAAGATGATAATTATCTTCTAAAATTGACCATGTTTTTAAAACTTTAAATTCAAAATCTAATTTTAATCAAATTTCTTCAAACAATTCCCTTTTTAAAGCGTCATCTGGCGCTTCTCAAAATTCAATTCATCATCACGGAATATCATAAACACCTTCATATAATCAATCTTTTTCTATATCATAGTTTTTCTTCAACATATCACTTTGACTTCTTGTTAATATCAAAAATTTATTATCATATTTTATGACAGCTTTTACGCAAATTTCTGTTGTTTTCATAATTTAAAAATTATAAATTATTACTATTTTTTATCATATTTTTCACAAAATTGTTAAAAAATTTTATATTTTTTCAACTCTAGCTCAATCTCTAGTATCAAGAATTTTATAACCAGATTCTAATAACTCATCTCTTAATTTATCTGATAATTCAAAATTTTTATTCGCTTTCGCCTCATTTCTTGCTTCTAGTTTTTCTAAAATATCGCTAGGAATAGCCTCTTCTTTCTCATTAATTATTGCCATATTCATTATTCATAACACGTAATTCATAGTATCAAACATATCTATCATCGAAATAACTTCTTCTTTCGAAACTTCACCAGTATCTAGCTCACTATTCACAAATTTTTGGTAATCAAATAATACCGCTAGCGCTTCAGGAGTATTAAAATCATCTTCTAATTTTTCCATAAACTCGGCTATAAATGCTTGTTGTTCATCCCTAAATTCTCTTCTAATTCATTTTACTTTAAGTTTTCATCATTTTTGAGTAGTTACATTAATTTCGCTTTCTAAAGTATTTTTAGCTTGTTTAAGTCTTTTTAATGTTTCATCTAATTTATTTAATGTATTGAATCCTGCTTCTATTTTTTCAAAAGTAAAATTCACTTGCTCTCTGTATTTTCCGTTTATAAAAGCTAATCTTATAGCTCTATATAATAACTGCGGTTTCACATTATCAAATTTTTCTTCTAAATCTCTTAGTGTGTAGAAGTTTCATAAACTTTTACTCATTTTTTTTCAATCTACCATTAAATGACCTGTATGAATCCAGTATTTAGAAAATTCTTTCCCAAAATATGCTTCACTTTGCGCGATTTCATTTTGATGATGTGGAAACACTAAATCTTCTCATCACATATGTAAATCTATTTGAGCACCAAAATGCTTCATACAACAAGCACTACATTCGATATGCCATCCTGGTCTTCATTTTAAAGTTTTTTCTTCTCAGTTTATCATAAATTTTTCACTCCAGAAATTTTCTCAGTCTGACTCTTTATAGGCTTTCCATAAAACGAAATCTGACGCGTTTTCTTTATCATATTCATCAGAATCTACTCTTGCTCAAGCTTTCATTCCAGAGAAATCTAAATTTGCGAATTTTCCGTATTTTTTAAATTTTGAAATATCATAATAAACACTTCAATCTTCTCATAAATAAGCATATCATTTCTTTATTAATCCATTTATCATCTCTACCATTTCTGGAATTAAATCAGAAATAGGTGTTATATTATCTGCTTTTTCTATACCTAATTTATCTAAATCTTCTAAAAATATTTTTGTATATTTTCTAGTGAATTCTAGTAGTGTTTCTCAAGATTCTTGGCTACCCGCAATAGTTTTATCTTCAATATCTGTTAAATTCATTGTTGTATGAATTTTATATCATCCGATAAATTTTAGTGTTTTAATAATCATATCCTCTAAAACATAGGTTCTTAAATTTCAGATATGAGCGTAATTATAAACAGTTGGCCCACAATAATAAATTTTTGTATTATCGTTTCTAAGCGGTTTAAATTTTTCTTTTTTTCTCGTTAAAGTATTGTATAATTCCATAGTTTTAATTTTTAATTATTATTTAGTTTATCTTTAAAAGGAAGTTTTATTGATGGGGCGACTGCCCTTTGGACAGTCGCCCCTTAGTGTGGCACGCCAAAGGCGTGCCACACATCAATAGTATCTACATTATTTTTCTTCCTCTTTTTTTAACTTTTCAAACATTTTTTTCGAAGCTATTATAGGAGTACATCTTTCTATTATTTCTCAATCTATTTCTATATTAGGTCACTTTTTACAATTTCAAAAGCAACAGCCTTCTTCTAAAAAAACATTTTCTAATCCAAATCTCTCTATGTCATTTTCTAATCTTTCTTTTATAAAATTAGAATAATAATTTTTACACTTTTGTCAGGCACATATACGAATTTTCATATATCTATTTTTAATATATAACTCTCTCATTATACGAAAAAATTATTTTTTACAAAAAAAAACTTGCCTTTTGTAAAAAACTTTATATAATGGCGGAGCTTTAAAAGATTTTATAAGCAATGCCGGGGTAGCTCAGGGGTAGAGCAGGGGCCTGAAAAGCCCTGTGTCGGTGGTTCAAATCCGCCCCTCGGCACCATTTCAAAAATAAAATAAAACTACTTAAATTATATAAGTAGTTTTTTATTAATATTAATTCTTTATGGACGAACAACAAATCTTACATTCATATTAGGATAATGACTTCCACTACCATCATGATATTGGTATCAACATCCATCTTTTCCTATTATACGAGGTCACCGTCACCAATTACAACCATTTACATTGTTACTAATTGCAGATAACCGTATCCAACTATTATCTGTATTATCATTAGTATCAGTTAATAAATTTGCTTCACAGGCAACTTGATACTCTCATTTAGTAGTATCAATTGTTAAATTATTACAGTCTCATCATCAAGTACATGGTCAAGCATTACCATCGTTTATATAGCCAAAAGCTGATGGTAGGTGAGATCCTGTTTTTTGTGTCCAAGCTGTTAAATATTTTTGTCTGTCTTGATAAATTTGATTATTTAAATTTCCTCCTATTGCATTTACTTCTTCATTTGTACTGTATCTAGAATAAGGTATTATCTCATTTAACATTTCATTTGGATAATGCTTATATTCCATGTTTTCCCCTAAATCCCTTACTCAATCTATACAATCAGCTATATAAATAGACGGAATAGACAAGTTACTATCTGGTTTAGTGCTTCATACCCAATCTATACTTCACATTTTAGATCTATCATTTCAATTATCAGTAAGCCACTTCATTCTTCAAATAAGTGTATCTCAAAAAACCGGATCAACATCATCCACAGCCTCTCATAAAGGTTTACAAGAAAATTCTGTATCTTTATTTACTACATGTATTAAGTCCCTTGTTTGTCAATAATTTGAATTCATATTTCAAGTATCATCTACATCATTAACAGGCCAAGAACGATAGTTATCAAGATCATAAGCTCACCAACCATTAAATGAAATTCATTCTCAAGCTCCAGCCCCAAATTCTCATAATCTCGGCGAAATACAAAATCATTCTCATTGAGAACTTCAAATATAAACATCTTTTTCATGTGGTACCCGCATCCAATTTGCTTTTTTACATCTATTTTCATCTATAATTCCTTTTCACAAACAACTTCAACTACTATCACAAATATCTCCAGTCACATATAATTTTCAATCTAATTTTATATCATTAGAGCTAACGTCTATTTTATTAGTTAAACTAGAAATATTTGTCCATGTAGAATTATCTAAAACTTCTCAAGAATTTTTAGTTATAGTGATTGCACTAATGAAATTAACTAAATATATTCAGCTTAAAATTAGACTTAAAAATAGAATTATTTTTTTCATAATTTTTAAAAAATTATTTAATATTTTAAGTAGTATATTATATTTATAAAAAAATACAAGAGATAAAAATAGAAAAACTTGCTAAATTTAAATACTTAATTATAATATTGTAGCTAAAAAATTATATTATTAACTCGCTGTCGGATTATGGTAAAAATAAAGAAAAAAATCTGAAGTATTAAAGATGAAATTCATACTTGAGAATTTAAAAAAATGTGAGATTTTGGTTTTATAACACCAAGAAAAAAGGCTGAAAAACAAAAAGATGTTTACGTTGGGGCTGGGAATATTGCTTGAGCTGAATCTTGAGATTTTGTTGAGTATCAAATTATTAAAATGGCAAGATGAGATAAAAAAGCTGAAGCTAGAATCACAAAAATTTTAGAAAATATGACAAAATGATTAATTTGAGAAAAAATCACTTGAATATATGAATGTCATTGAAATTTTGGTTTTATAAAACCATTATGTAATATTCATTGTTGTGATGATTTTTATGTATTTTCTTGAAATAAATGAGAAGCGCAAGATTGAGATAAAGTCGAAGCTGTTATAACTAGAAATCAAACTTATAAAACAAAACCTGAGGCTAAAATCACAAAAGTTTTAGAAAAAAATATTGCTGCTAAAAATAGAGAAACATTAATTTGAATTATTTCAAAGACAAAAACTGGGCTAACTTTTGTTGACGAAGAAGGTAAGAACAAATGATATTTTGTACATGAGACAAAATTAAATAAAGCTCTTCACGGAGATAAAGTTACTTTTTTCGTAAAAGAATTTAAATGAAGACTAGAAGCCGAAGTTGTAGAAGTTATAAAAAGGTCTGACACTATTTTAATTTGAAAATTTGAAGAAAAAAAATGATATTGATTTGTAACTCTTGAAGATGATAAAATCTGAAGAGATGTTTTTATTTTGAAGTCAAAGTGGAAAAATGCGCAGTCTTGAGATATTGTATGAGTAAAAATAGTAGATTGGGAAAAATGAAAAAGCCCTACTTGAGAAATTATAAAAGTTTTATGAAACAAACAATATCCAGGACTTGATATAGACAAAATTTTATTAAAACATAGAATTAGTGAAAAATTTGAATTTAGAGCTAGAAAAGAAGCTTTTAGTTATGGAGAAGAAATAAATCCTGATGATATTTCTTGAAGAGTTGATTTAAGAAATGAATTTGTTTTCACTATAGATTGAATCGATGCTAAAGACCTTGATGATGCGGTTAGTATAACAAAATTAGACTCTTGAGATTATAACCTAAAAGTTCATATAGCAGACGTTGCTCATTATGTAAAAGAAGATAGTTTTCTTGATGCCGAAGCCATCAAAAGAGGTACATCTATATATTTACCAGATAGAGTTGTACCTATGTTACCTCCTGAATTATCAAATGGACTTTGTAGTTTGCACGAACAAGTTGATAGACTTGCGATGACTTGTGATATGATAATTTGACCTAAATGAGCTGTTAAAAAAGCCAGAGTTTATGAATCTGTTATAAATTCAAATTATAGATTGAGTTATGATTTTGTGCGTGATTTTCTTGAAATGAGAGAATCTATAAAAGCTGATGAAAAATGAAATTTAGTATACCAAAAAGAAAATTTTTTATTAACAATTGTAAAAAAAGATGTTAAATTGTTAAAAACTTTATTAACTCAAAGTAATGAATTAAGGCTTATTATAGAGAAGTATAAGAAAATTTCTTGAGTGTTAGATTTTGATTTTCCTGAAAGTAAAATTAAATTAGATAAAAATTGAAAAGCTACTGAAATTATAAAGCAAGAAAGGCATTTTGCTCATAAAATTGTAGAAGAATTTATGATTTGTGCGAATGAAGCTGTTTCAAAACTTCACTCTGATTTGCCATTTTTATACAGAATTCACCCTGTTCCAAAACCTGAAGATATAGAAAAACTTAAAAAATCTTTAGCAATTTTTGGCTATAATATAAAAAAAGATGATTTATCAAGCAAAGATTTTAAACTACTGCTAAATAAATTTAAAGAAGACCCTAGAGAAGATTTATTAAATAAATTAGTTTTAAGAAGCCTTTCTAAAGCTATTTATAGCGATAAAAACGAATGACATTTTTGATTGGCTCTTGATTTTTATAGTCATTTTACTTCGCCTATTAGAAGATATCCTGACCTGCAAATTCATAGAATTATAAAACAAAAGTTCAGAAAAACTTTAGATAATAATAAAATAAAATTTTATAAAGAGGAGTTACCTAAAACAGCTTTAAATACGTCAGAGTTAGAAAGAAATGCTGAAAAAATAGAATACGAAGCAATTGATATGAAAAAAGCTGAGTTTATGGAAAATAAAATTTGAGAAACTTATGAAGGACAAATTTCTTGAGTTATTTCAGCCTGAATTTTTGTGAGTCTAAATAATACTGTTGAAGGATTTATTTCTAAAGATAAATTATGAACTTATGCTGCCTATAGCGAAGATTTTATGAATTTTCATAATTCAAAAACTAAAGAAAGTTTTACTCTTTGAGATAAAATAAAAATAAAAGTTGAGTCTGTAGATAAACAAAATTGAAGAATTTATTTTGAAATAGTGTAAAATTTTGAAAATATATAATAAATATGATAAACTATTGTTGTAATAAGATAATAGTTTATTTTTTATTTATTTTATGGGAGAAAAAAGAGAAGTAAAACATGTGAATTATAATTGAGAAAAAATAAATTTACCAGAAAATAATAATTTTTCTGATTTTCAGCCTATTGATAACAAAGATAATTTAGTATTAAAGTTAAGTAAAAAATTTGAATATAATAAAAAAAATATCTTAGCCAAAGATGTTTTTAAAACTGGTTTTGTGAATAAAAGAGAAAATTTATCAGAAGAAAAAAATACTTATTTAGCACAACTTTCAAAAATTACTCAAGAGTGAACAGATAAATTAAATAAAGAAGTGAGAAAAATAGAAGAAGAATTTCAAGAAGTTCAAAGATTAAGAAGGTTAGAATGGAGAAAATCACTTACTTGACTTGAAGCATTTTATGAAAACTTTTGAAAAGTTATACAAATATTATCTGAAAATTTATGATTTACCGAAGAATATTTACTTGCGGTTATAAGCCTCGAAACTATTTTTAATATAGAATGAGATAAAAAACAGTCTAAACGTGGTTCTCTATGATATATGCAGTTAACTTCAATACCGTTCAAAGATATGGTAAGAAGATATAAAAAAGATAAAAATTGAAAAGAAGATAAACAAAATTATTATTGAAGATGAAGGTATGATTATTTACCTGTTTTTAAACGCATTCCAGATTCTTTAATTAATATGGTAGAAAACCAAGAATGAAAAAACTTATTAATTAGATTAAAAGAAATAGATCCAAATAATAAAAACGATTTACCAGAATATAAACAAATTGCAAATAAATTAAGAAGAATTTTAAAAAACAAAGAAACTGTAGAACAAAATTCCGTATTAAATATAATTATGTGAGGAGTTTATTTAAAAGTCGTTCATGATACTTTATGAACTCATAATGTATATGGAAAAAAGCAATGGTATAAACCTTTTTTGAAATTAAAAATAGATACTATAAATAGTTGGTTAGAATATAGATGATGTAAAATATCTGAGGAAGAATTAAATGATTTTAAATATAAAATGGAAAATAAAAAATTTAGTGAAAAAGAACTTAGATTATTATTGGCAACTAGAATTTATAATTGAGATTGAAATATAGAAACTCCATGAGTTGAGCATAAATATTATTATTGAGCTACTACATATTTTTTAGAACAATATTTATATAAGCAAAAACACAAATATGATAAATAAAAACCCTCCATATTTCAGGAGAGTTTTTTGTTTTTGAATTATTTTCTTAAATTTAATTCTTTTAGAACATTTTGATAACTTTCTGGATTTTTCTTTTTTAAGTAGTTAAGAAGTTTTCTTCTTTTAGCTACCATAAGCATAATACCCCTTCTAGAGTGATTATCTTTTCCGTGTTCTTTTAAATGGTTTTTAAGATTTTCAATCTTAGCAGTGAAAATAGCAATTTGCACTTCAGTAGAACCAGTATCTTTATCGTTACTAGCAAATTGTGCCATTACTTTTTTCTTTTCATCTCTTTGCATAATGTATTAAAATTAATAATAATATAAACTAATCCCAGAATACATACCAGTTATTAGCGCTCTACATTATATGAAAAAATTTTAAAAAGCAAAATTATTATTTAGTTTTTACAAAATAGCAAAAATTTATATAATCAAAATTATTAAATAATTAATTAAAGAAAATAATATATTATGCAAGTATTTATACGTAAAGGTGGTTTTTGGAATGCTAAATCTTATAAATTTAGTTCTCAATTTGGTCATATAATGATTTGTATTGATGATAAATTTTATAGTTTTACTCAAAGCGATTTTTTAGAAGATTCAAAATATGGTTGTGTTCAAATAATAACGAAGAAAGAATTTGAGAAGACTTATAAAGGACAAATATGGAATATTGTAGAGCTTACTAGTGATGAAAAAACGAAAGAAAATGTTATTAAATATTTTAAAGAAACAGCAAAAAATCATAATTATTCAATAGTGAATAATTGCGCTTTAGAATGTCAACAAGCTTTAAATGAATCAAAGATACTAAACTCTAATAAAAATTATGTATATCCTTGAATGATTTTATCTTCATTAAAAAAAGATGCGAAACAAAAAATATCTAAAATAGAAAAAATTATTATTTAGCTTTTACAAAATAATAAAAATTTATATAATAAAATTAATATATTAAATTAAAAATAAAATGGCTAAGAAAAATAATACTAAAGAAAAAACTAAAGAGAAAAAAATAACACCAGCAATGGCTCAATATTATGAAATGAAAGAAGCTAATCCTGATTGTGTTCTTTTTTTTAGAATGTGAGATTTTTATGAAATGTTTGATGATGATGCTCATATCGCTCATAAAGTTTTGTGAATAAATATTACAACTCGTAATAAAAATGCTGATAATCCTACGCCATTAGCTGGAATTCCTTATCACGCTAGAGAAAAATATTTACCTATTTTAGTTAATGCTGGTTATAAAGTAGCTATTGCGGAACAAGTGTCAGACCCGAGTTTAAAAGGAATAGTAAAAAGAGATGTTGTAAGAATAGTAACACCTGCAACTTTATCGCTTGAAGGAGATGAATATAGCGCCTGAGAAGAATCAAATATAATTGTAGCTATTATTAAAGAAAAAAAATGATATTGAATAAGTTATACAGATATTACTTCAGGAGCTTGGAAAACTTGAGAATTTAAAAATTTCGATGATTTAGCGACAGCTTTATATAAAATGTCACCGAAAGAAGTTATATTAGATAAAAATTTATTTTGAGAAGAGCAAATAAAAGAAATTTTAAGCAAAAAATTCTCATTAAATATTTATTATTTTGAATTTAGATGAAACGCGAAAGAAAAATTACTTAATCATTTTAATATAAAAAATCTGCAATGCTTTTATTTAGATGATAAATGATTAGCACAAAGTTCTAGCGCGTTATTGCTTGAATATTTAGAAACAAATCAAAAATCAAGTTTAGATTTTTTAAATAGTATAAGTTTTGAAAGTTTTGATGAATTTATGTGAATTGATGAAAATACTATAAGAAATCTTGATTTAATTTATAATATGGCGACAAAATCTGGGACTGTTTGAACTCTTTTTTGAGTACTAAACACTACAAAAACTTCTATGTGAGCGAGAATGCTTAGAGAACAAGTTATCAAACCTTTACAAGATATAGAAGCCATTAACACAAGATTAAATATTATAGAAGAGTTTTTAAAAGATGCGATTTTATTATCAAAGGTTAGGGATAAATTAAGAATGGTGTCAGATATCGATTTAATACTAAATAGATTGGCTTTATGAAGGGCAATGCCTAAAGATTTATTAAATTTAAAAAAATCTTTAGAAACAGTTTTGGAAGTTTTTGAATTAATCAAAACTAGTGAAAATAAAAAATTAATAAAATTACTTGAGATAGAAGAAAAATAATGTAGATATTATTGATGTGTGGCGCGCCGAAGGCGCGCCACACTAAGGGGCGACAGCCCAAAGGGTTGTCACCCCTATTCAAATAAAAATTCCTTATAAAAAACTATAAATAACAAAAAAATTATGATAGAATTATTTATATGAGAAAATCAATTTTTGCTCTCTAGTGAGCTAAAAAAATGGAAAGACCGTTTTATTCAAAAATACGGAGATTTTAATTTGATTCATATTAAAGATTATTCTAGTATTGACAACAATTTTATTGTAGAAAGTGTTTTATCATGAGGTTTTATGTGACAAAAAAAACTCGTTATTTTAGAAGATATTCCTGTTTCTTCCGAAGATAAAAAATTAGCTTATATAGAAGAATTATTATCAAACAAGCTAGAGCTTGTTCCGAAAGAAAATATCGTTTTATTTGTAAGTAGTAAACCTGATAAAAGATGAAAATTTTATAAAAAATTAAAAAAAATAGCTAATATTCATGAGTTTTGAAACATTTCTTGACTAGAATTAAAGCGTAAACTAAATAGTAAATATTCTAAATTTATAGATAATGACGCTTTGGATTATTTGATAAAAATTAAGTGAGAAAATTATACTAAAATAGCCTCAGAAATAGAAAAGTTATTAATTTGACATTTAAATATTTCAAAAAATATAATCAAAGAAAATGTTACGCCAGAAATAGAAGAAAGTATTTTCTCGCTAGTTGATGAAATTTTGATGAATAATAAAAAAATGGCTATTTCAAGATTAAGAAATCTATTAAATCAAACAAATATTTACTGAATTTATAATTTTTTACTTAGTAATATCAGAACTTTTGTTTATATAGATTTAATGAAGAGAAGACGTGTAATTAGCAATAAAATTAGCTTTGAATTAAATTTATGAAAAAGAGGTTTTTTGGTGAATAAAAATTATTTTTTAAAGTGAGAAAAATTATCAAGATTATTTAGTAATTTAGCTGAAATAGATTATAAAATGAAGAATTCAAAATTGCTTGATTCAGACGAAAAAGCGATGCAATATGAGCTTGAAAAAGTTATTTTAAGTAATTAAATTAAACTGAAAATTATATGTGACTTGAGATATTTGTGATTCTAATGGTAATTGTTTATGAGGAGGTATAATTGACCAAACAAAATGTCAAAGTGCTAACTGGTTATGGATCCCTCCTGCTAGTGATATGAATATTTGAACCGGAAAATGAGAATGATTTTGTATTTCTCCTGCTTTAGCAACTGGTTCTAGTGGAGGATGATTATCAGTAAACTGATGGTGAACTCACCGGTCTTGATTGAACACTTCTAGTGTTTAAGATTCAGTTAATCCAAATCCTACATATGGACAAACAAAAACTTTAGATACTCCTTGATGATATAATTGTAGGCCTTTATGAAGCTTAGCTTCCTGAACTTGAAATGTATGATGAGATGATATTGTATGAAGAATGAATCGGCTTAATAACAATAAAGCAATCGCTAATTTGGCAAGTATTCCATGGATTACTTGAGATGTAAAACCAGCTTCTCATCAAGCTATTCCAGCTATCTATATAGCTGACTGTTTAGATTGAGAAAAAAATTTATGAACTTGAACTACAATGAAATATACTCATAATGACAATTCTTCTGAAAATATTACATATACTGAGTATAATACTGATATAAATTCTGCAACCTGACTTTATACAAATTCGGATTCAATTTATATAAAAAGACAAAAATACTTATTAGGTTGGAGTCAATCATCAGGTTCTCATCTTCCTTCTGCTTATAGCTATGTAAATAGTAGTACTGATTTTTGATGTACTGGGACCTCTTGTTTTTGATGAAGTCAAGCATGAGAATATATAGCTGCATTTAATGTAAATTGAAGTTTTTTTAATTCAAATCAATGGACTCACTTATCTGCCCTTTGAGATAATTGATGAAATGCTATCGTTTAGCAGATTTTAGCAATGCAAACTGACATTCACGGGACCGTTCAGGTAGTACAAAATATTACTGAATCCTTAGAATAGTTATCCGTCCATAAAAATAATATTTTCAAAATAAACTTATTTTTTTATTTTATATTGTATAAACTTAAATTTTTTATATAATGTACAAGATTTATTTGTTTATTTAAAAAGAAATGAAAGCACTAAAAAGATTTTTAAAAATTTTTATCAATAAAATATTTTTCCAAAGAATCCTCGCTTATCTGTTATTAATAGGCTTTTTTTATGTATTCCATGATTTTATTTTAGTATTTTTCCTTACTTTTATTTTTTCTTACTTATTTTTATCAAGCTGAGAATTTTTAAAGAAAAAACTGGACATATTTATTGATAAACACAAATTTAATAAAAAATATAAGAAAATTTTTTCGCTAAATTTATTAATCGCACTAGAATATATTTTGTTTATAACTATTTTGGCTTTTACCGTATCAAATATTATACCAAAATTAATTACAGAGTTATCTGCCCTACCTGATAAAATCCCATTTTTAAAAGACCAACTGATAACATTTACTGACCAACTTAAGGAAATAAAAGACTTTAATGCAGAAGTAGTAACTTGGGTTGAACAATTTATGGAAAATGGAGATTATGAAATATTCTTACAAGTTTTTGAAAATGTTAAACAAATTTGATTAATAGTATTTAAATTCGTTTTATCGCTTATACTAAGTTTTATCTTTATATTAGACAGACATAAATTACAAGATTATTTTAGATGAGTTCAAGGTTCTAACTTTAGATTTCTGTACGACGAATATTCAATAATCATAGAAAAATTAACAAGAAGTTTCTGATTACTTTTCAAAGCTCAAGCAATGATAGCAATAGTAAACGCAGTATTAACAAGTATCTGACTATATTTACTAGGATTATTCTTCTACCCTGCTGGATTCCCATATATCTTAACGCTAGCGGTTATCGTCTTTATATTCGGATTTATCCCTGTATTCTGAACATTTTTATCATCTGTACCTATTGCAATTATAGCTTTTACAATTTGAGGATTTAGCTGAGTTTTACAAATCGTCGTGCTTGTAGCCTTAGTTCATGCAATTGAAGCATATTATCTAAACCCAAAAATAATTTCAAGCTATATGGAATTACCTGTCAGTATGACGTTTATAATACTGCTTATTTGAGAACATTTCTTCGGTGTTGCGGGACTTATTATTTGAGTAAGTTGATTCTATTTTATAGTAGATTTATTCAAAGATTTTGATAAAGTAGTAACCAAAACAAATAATACGCTACATAAAAATAAAAAGGTCGCTGACGAAGCAAAACAACTTTTAGCAGAACACGCCGTAACAACAAAAAATAATAAAAAATCTAAAAAATAATCAAACTAAAAACTCTAGAATCACTAGAGTTTTATTTTTTCTAAATCATTATTAATAATAACTGGATACATAGCATCTATCTCTTCTTTATATTTATTTTTTCAAAAATCATTTAAGATAAAAATCTTTTTATTCAAGAAAAAAGCTCATCACATTTCCAAAAAAGTATTCGCTCAAATATAACCTTCTTGTCAGTTTTTCTCAGGATTTATAACTAAAACAGCATCACACCATTTTATTTTTTCTTCATAAAAATCAAGCATAATTTTATTTTTAAATTTCTTGAAATTATCTTCATTATCCATAATTTCTAAATATTTTTTCTCGGTAACTAATTCTCAAGAATCTAATTTAAAAGCCTTTTCTGGCATTTTTATACTATGTCATAATTTTTCTAATTTTTGCTTAATTTCTTGCATCTCCTTTATAAAAGCAATACTTCAAGATAAAGTTATTTTCATAATCTTAATTTTTAATTATATAAAAATTCAAAATTAATGGAATTTATAATTTATTTTACTAATGTATTCTTGCTCCATTTTCTAGAGCTTCTGGTTCTTCAGTATTATTTTCACTATTTTCAGTATTTTCATCTTCTAGATTTATTTTTCCCTCTTCAATTTGTTTATTTAAATTATTTTTTATTTCTTCTAATTGTTCAGGAGTTAATTGAACTTCTTCAGCATTATTAGCGTTTTCTCACATATTTAATACAAAATTTATTCCAGTTCCTAATACTCAAATTAAAATTGCCAATAAAGCTATTAAAGCTACTATTTTTGTTGTCGTATTTTTTTTCATTTTTACTAATTATTAATATTTAAATTATATAAACTACCTATACTAACAGGTTTTCATACAAAACTTTGTCTTCATATAACAAATTTACTCACTTTTCAATTAGAATCAAGTTTTATATTAACGCTTTGTCATCTTTTATCTTTATAAAAAATATTTATTTGACTATTCTCTAAGTTATAAATCATTTGAAAATCTGACGAATAATTCTTTTTTATAACTCAAATTAATTTTCACATATAAATCATATGTTCTAAAATTTCTGTCATTTTTTTCTTAAATTCAACTATTTCAATAGTCCCACTAATCTTCAATGGTTCTGAATAATAAGCATAATAATCAAAAAAATCTTCGCTTCATTTTCACTCATAAAAATACATTTCAATATTATCAAATTTATGATCTACATTAGTAAAAATATAATCAGAATCAAAATCTATTTTATAGTTTTCTATACCAGCTGTTTCAGATTCTATGCCTTCATTTATTGTTGCTCATTTTATTTTTATATCAAAAACATCATTCTCACCTACCGATAAATTTATATTATTATATTTTATATCTAAAAATCATTTTAAACTTCTAAATTCTCATTGTGGACCTAATAATTTATCTTTTTTAAATACTATCTGAGCTCTTGAGTCTGTTATAATATTTGTACCTTTTTCATAATTATCTTTATGAGTTTCTCTTTGTTGCCTAAAAGTATTTGGAAAAAATAAAGAAAATTCATAATTTTGTTTTTTTTCATAATCCTCTTCTTCTGATTTTTTTTGTTCCCATTCTACTTCTATATTATCAAGTTTATAAGCATATTTTTCTTCTTTTCAGTCTACAACAAAATTCTCTATTCTATTTCTTTGATTTGGATATAAGTCAAAGCTCACTAATTTTCAATTTATATTAACAAAAGATAAACTATATTTTTCGTTTTCATTATCTACAACTAAATTATCCAAATTATAATTTATTCATCTAAATTGACTAAAATATTCTTCAAACTTTTCTTTAGATAAACTATAATCAACTTGGCTTCAAATAACCTGTGTTTCAAATCAGGCCTTTGTAGCCTTATCATATTTTGTTTCATAAATATTATAATCATCTTTTGCTTCTATATGTTCCAAAAAATCATTTTTTAATTTATCAAAAGATTTTTTATCAGTATCATCTTTAAATAAAGCAACTCTTTTTTCTATATATTTATAAATTGAATTTGAATTATCTGAATTATCTCAAAACCCTTTTCATCAATAGACTAAATATCTAAATTTCTTATAAATTTCATTATCTTTATCAGGATATTTTTTCAAAACTAACAAATTACTCTCTCCTCTATCTTCCTCAAAAAAATTATTATAAAACTCTAGAGAAAATTTCTTAAGTAAGCTATTATAAGAATATAAATAAGTTTCTTTAACTGTCTTATTAGCTCAAACTAACAAAAATTTATTTATTTTTAGAAAATTCTCTAATAAATCTAAATTAGACATAGCATACTTAGGTGATAAATCAAAATTATCTTTAAACATTTTTTCGAACCAAAAAGACAAAGATTCAAAAGATTTTTTATCATAATTTCATAAATTTATCTCTTGTTTTTCACTAAAATAATAGTTATTAAGAAAATCTGAAATATAACCATAAAGCTCTTTCTTATCTATTTTATTTGTATCATAAGAAGAAAAAACCGAATTTAAATATAAGTATTTTTCAGAGAAAAATTTCTCTTTTTTAGCTCTTTTTCAAGAAATCTCTTCCAAAATCTCTCACAAAAACATTTTATTTATAAATAAATCAAGACTATTATAATAAATCAAAATATTATAATAACTACTTAAAATTTCTTTCATATTTTTATATTCCTCTTCATCAAGGGATTTTATTTCTAAAAAATCATTTATAATTTCTTTTTTTAATTTTGAATTTATTTCTATATTTTCAGCAAAAAGTTCATTTATTTGTCTTAAAATTTTATTTTTATAATAAATAATTTTCTTATCTTTGTTAATAAGTAAACCAAAATTCTTATCTAGCAATTCCCTATCTTCAAGTCAAGTCACCTTAGTTTTCTTTATTTCTTCATATTTTTTAGTAGTCTGATTTTCTTTAAAACTTAAAATACTTCAAAATATTTCCAAAAATTTAATAGCTTCTTCATCATTTTCTTTTATTCAAATTGATTTTGAGATATTATTATTAATTTTTCAATCTTCATCAAAAATCGCATCAGGAAGATAAGAAAGACTCAATACATTTGAAATTCTAAATAAATCAGCATTCTTTAAATATTTATTCAAACCTATTTTCAATTTAAAAACATTATGAGGATACATCAAAAAACTTGTAACTTCAGCTTTAGTATCAGTATCTTTTAATTTCACATCCAAAACTACATCAGAAGAATAAATTATCGTATTATTTGGATTTCTTGAATCTACATAAAATTTCCCTGTTGAAAGAGGTTCTAAGGTAAATCAATTATGCTCAATTTTCTTCTTTTGATTAATATCATTTAAAATAAAAGCAAAAAGTCAATCTCTAATTTGAAAAACATTTTCTGATTCTAAATTCTTTATTCAAAGACTACTTTTACCTTTATTAACAGTATAATAAACTCAATCTAAAATACTTAAATTATTTACATAAACCAAATTCTCTTTTTCTTTATCCTCTGGCATAATTTTGTCTAACTTTATCGTATTAGAGTCAATAATTACTTTTTTTATTCATTTTTCTGTAGTTTCAAAAGACAAAGGATCAACACTATATCAAGGAGAAAAACTCATAAAAGAAATAATGGCAAAGCCAAAAAGAGCCAGACAAGCAGCAAATAATTTAGATGCGTTCATAAATTTTATTATAACAAAAATATTTAGCTAGATTTTATCATAAAAAAGCGATTTTTCAACTTTTTTTAAGTCTTTTAGAGTTGTAATTTTGTTTATTTTAAGTGTAATATTATTTTAAATCTTCTTCAAAAATTTTATTAAACTTTTTTATTATTTCAGAATTTTTTATAACAAGCGAAACTTCTCTGTTTTTATCAATACTATAATCACTGTAATTTATACTTCAGATAAGCAAAAATTTGCTATCTATAACAAGTGCTTTAGCGTGAATATAAGGGCTCGTTTTTTCCACAATATTTATTCAAGCATTTTTTAATGCATTATAAGCTTCTAAATTATTTTCCATTTGAGATAAACTCGGCCCTATAATATTTATTTTTATTCAAGAATTCGCTTTATTAACAAGTAATTTAATAATTTTTTCATCAGAAAAATTTTGAGCATAAATATTTATATTTTCTTTAGCATTATTAATTAATTCTTCTAGTTTTATCCTAGAATATACTGGACTTAATGCTATTTCATGCTTATAAGGAGCTTTATTAATTCCTTCAAAATCATTTTCAAAAATCCTTTCCAAAATTTTCACAATATTTTCATCACTAGTTTCTATAAAAAAATCTCTGTTTTTAGTAAAACTTGAATAAGAAATATTTCACGTGGAGATTATTGCGCTATCGTCAATCACAAAAAACTTCGCATGAGTAAGCGCATAATTATTTTTAGCCCAAGTAATATCTATTCAATAATCTTTTAAATTATAAAAAACTTTATTATTTAGATTTGGCGCTTTATAAACATTTTTTTCTAAAATAATCTTTACTTGTAATCCTCTATCATAAGCTTTTTTTAAAGCTTTTTGAATTCTTTTTTCTGTCAAAATATAAGTTTCTAAATAAATTTTATTTTTCGCTAAATCTATTTTTTGGACAATATTATTTAAATAATCTTTATTTCATACAAATAAATCCGTATTTTTTAGCTCTTTAATTTTATCTAAACTAAATCCACTAAGTTTATCTTCTATTTCAGCTTTATCAGTGTTTTTATATAACGATTCTATCCTATTATCTTGATTATTATGAAACCCTATATAATCCTCAAAAAATCAAGAAAAAAAAGCAATTAATAAAACAATTATAGATATCATTAAATTTTTTTGATACTTTTTATTTAGTGTAATTTTAGGCATATTTTTTATAAATAATTTAAAAATATAATTATAAAAAAGTCCTTATTTTAAAGGACTAATCGAATAAACTTTCAAGTATTCATTTTTTATTATGAGTTTTTATTTTCTTATTTTTCGCTATATTTTCGTATGCTTCTCTTTCTTCTTTTGATAATTTTTTCGGTACTTTTATATTAAGATTGATAAATAAATCTCATTTTTTATCTTTATCAACATATTTTATACCATCTCAAGATAATTTTATCACACTTCAAAATTGAGTTCCTGATTTCACTCAAATATTTCTTTTTCATAAAATAGGAATATTCACTTCTCTATCTGTTCATAAAACGGCTTCTACAACATCTAATTCTACATCATAATATAAATCATAATCTTTTCTTTTTAATCATTTTTCTGATTGTGATGCTCTAACTAAAACATATAAATCTCAGCTTTCAGCTCATCAAATTCCATCGTTTCATTCTCATTCTATTCTGATTCTCATATTGTTGTCAATTCCTGCTGGCAGATCTATTTCTGTTTTATATTTTTCGCTTACTCTTTTCTTTCAATGACAAGTTTCACATTCATTTTCAACTGTTTCACCTGCTCAATTACATTTACCGCAAGCTTGGGTGTGTTCAATTACTCAGAAAACACTATTTTGTCTAACTTTTACATAACCGCTTCATCAACAATCACTACAAGTTTTTACTCAAGTTCATCATTTACCATTACAATCTGAACAAGTTTTTTCTCTTGTAATTTCTATCTCTTTTTTACCTCAATAAATACTAGTTTTTAAGTCTATATCTAAAATTATTTCAATATCTTCTCATCTAGAATAATTTCTTTTTTTTGTAAATCAAGAAGACCTTCTTCATCAGTTAAACATTGACTCAAAAATATCTCATAAGTCAAATTCAAAGCCACCTGCGCTAGCTCATCCAAAACCTCAAAATCATCACATATTAGGTCATCAAGTTGAACCAAATGTGTCATATTGTTTTCTTTTTTGTTCATCTCACAATATGCTATAAGCAGAGTTTATTTCTTTTAATTTTGCTTCAGCTTCCTTATCTCAATTATTTCTATCTGGATGGTATTTCATAGCTAAGCGTCTATATGCTTTTTTGATTTCTTCTTTTGTAGCAGTTTTTGATACTCATAATACATTGTATAAATCTGTTGACATTTTTCTTATTTTTTATCATTAAATACGCAAAAATACGGGCATGAACGATACTAGGTAAAAGGAGGTAAACCTGAATCGTAACATACCCTTGAATTACATTTTATATATTTTTGGAAAAAAGCAACTTTTATTGTCAATTTTTTTTTAGTTTTTTTGTTGACTAATTTTAAAAAATATGATTTAATGTATTAGACTATTTAATTAGATAAAGCCAAAAGGAGTATGCAAGAATTTAAAACAAAAATAAAAAAATTTCTAGAGAAGCACAAAGAAATATTGATAAAAAATTTTGAACAATATAAATTATTTTTTGACAAAAAGTTAAATACGACCATTACTGTAGGGATAGTTTGAATGTTATTATTATCAGTATGAGCTGTATTTTATACTTGAAAAATAAATTTAAAAACTAATTTACTAGAGTCTGATAATCCGCAAGTTAATACTCTATCGGCTGACGATTTATTAGTAAAGAAAAGCACTGTTATAATGATTTGATGAGAAAGATATTTATTAACCCTTGAAAAAATAGAAAATTTATAAAAAAGAAACTCCTAGATTAGTAGGAGTTTTTATTTTTTAATATGTTCAAGGAACAATTTTCCGTCTCCGATACAATGATACTCCATGAAAAGATTTTACACTTCCTGAACCATGTAAATAAGCACTAAAATTATATCAATTATAAGAATGTGATCCAGCATAAGTAAAATTTGCTGACCGATTATTAACATGACTATAAAGTCAAAATAAATATCAATCAACTACAAAACTGCTTCCCAGTCCTGCTCCAAGTGGTGGAAATGAATGATAAGTCTTTCCATCTGCAATAATACAATATCATAAATGAGATTGAGTTTTATAACCATTATATTTATCAACTCAACAATTAAATGATTTCACACATTCATTATTCTTAATTTCATATCAACTATTACAAGTTTGAACGCTACATTCTCAATAATCATCAACTCAATTCCAAGTTTTTGTTGCTAAAGTTGTATTAGCTTTATCTGACGTACAATCTAAAACATTATCTTCACAACTTAAACTATTTTGTTCCCAATGAAATCATTCGCTACAACTTCATAAACATTTTTTCTCTCATCAAATCACACTACATAATTCTCAAGCTACATATAATTTTCAGTTTAACTTTATATCACTAGAGCTAACATCTATTTTATCTGCTAAACTAGAAATATTTGTCCAGGTTAAGTTATCTAAAACTTCTCAGGATTTTTTATTTATTCAATTTAATGCAAAACTTAATCAAAAAATTCACACTAAAAAAACGAATATTGAAAACAATATCCACCTTAATTTGCTCCTTACGCCTTTCTTGTGACTAGCCTTTCTTGTGACTCTTTATTCACACTCATAAGCCAATCTTTTATTTATAATATAATAAATACTTATATAAAATATTGTACATTTTTTTCTTTTTCTGTCAAGAGTAAAATCTCACTTTTTTTATTTTTTGGTTGACAAAAATTATTAATTATTCAAAAAAATGCCCGTGATACTTAGACAAGCTACCATTCCACCAATCTGGAAAGTAACCTCTATAAGTACCACGGGTAAAGCAATGGAGAAAACACTCGCTTGTTCTGGCAGGTTTTCTTAAACAATGACAAAAAAGAAAACTGCCAGCTGACTTAATCGCGAGAAAATTTAAGCCAGAAGAGAAGTATATTCAACTCCGAAACTTTGTCAAAAGTTTTTTCTACTTTTTTTAATTATTTTCGTATTTTTTAAACCAAGTTATTTGTCTTTTCGCATAATGACGGGAATTCTTTTGAATTTCTTCTATGGCTTTTTCTTTACTAATTTCTCATTTTAAATATGGAATAATCTCAGCATATCAAATAGATTTCATTCAGAAAGCCTCTTCTCCATATTTTTCATATAATTTTTTCACTTCTCTAAATACTCATAAATCTTCAAATTTTAAAACTCTCGCATTTATTTTATTATATAACTCTTCCCTATCTCATTTATAAGGCGTAAAAAATAGCGCGTCATATTTTAATTTTTTCTTTTGTCTAAACTCTGTCTTAGATTTTCATGTTAATTTTTTTACCTCAATCGCCCTCATTACATATCTATAATTATTTGGATGAAGTTCTTTAGCGTATTCTGGGTCTATTTTTTCAAGCTCTTTATGTAACCGCTCGTTTCAATATTTTAATCTATCTTCTTCTAGTTTATTTCTCAAATCCCAATCAGCAGGCAACTCTGGAATATCAAATTCATAAATTATAGAATCTATATAAAGCCCTGTTCAACCTACCAGCATAGGAATTTTTCACTCACTATATAATTTTTCCATAATCTTCTCGGCCTCTCTTTTAAATTCTCCAACACTATATTCTTCATTAGGCGCTACAATATCAAGCATATGATGAGGAACTCACTTCATTTCCTGCTTTGTGATTTTTCAAGTTCAAATATCCATTTCTTTGAAAATTTGCCTACTATCAGTGCTAATTATTTCGCTGTCAAGCGCTTTTGCAATATCTATACTCATATCAGTTTTTCAGGCTCAAGTTGGACCATAAATCACTATTATTTTAGGTAATTCTGATGTTTTTTTAGAAAATTCTAAAACTTTTTTAACGTTTTTATCCATATTTTGTTATAATTTTTAGTTTTTTAGTAAAATTATTTTGATTTATATTATTTATAAAGTAGAATAATGCAAAATATTGTTTAATTTATATTTTTATGAAAAAATTGATTAGAGATAAAATCCCTGAATTAATAAAACAAAACCCTAGCAAAAAAGGGAGGGGGGGGGAAGAAATTTTAATAATAAAAAATAAACAAGAATTTTTAGATTATATATTACAAAAAGTTATAGAAGAACAAAAGGAATTATTTGAAGAAGTAAAAAATAATAACCTCCAAAATATTTTAGAAGAATTAGCTGATAATTTTGAAATATTAGAAACACTATGAAATCATTTTTGATTTAATTTTGATGATATTGTAAAAATTAAACAAGAAAAGAAAGAAAAAAGATGATGATTTGAAAAATGATATATTTTAATTAAATAATTTATTATAAATATGAAATGAAAAGTAATTTTAATAACAGGTTCATCTAGAGGAATATGAAAAGCTACAGCAAAATTAGCTAACGAGCAAGGAGCGAAAGTTATATTACATTGAAGAACTTTAACTGAAGAACTAAAAAATTTATCAGAGGAATTAAATACTGATTATATAATTTGTGATGTAACTGATAAAGAAGAAGTAACTAAACAAGTTAATAAAGTAATAGACAAATATTGAAAAATAGATTCCCTTGTTAATAGTGCTTGAATTGCAGCTTGAAAGCCTTTTTTAGAATGCGAAAAAGAAGATTTTTATAAAGAATTTGATGTGAATACTATTTGAACAATAAATTTTTGTCAAGCTGTCATTCCAAATATGCAAGAAAATAAAAAATGAAGTATAGTAAATATAGCTTCTATTAGATGAATTTCTAATATGGCTTCTACAAGGATCCCTTATTGTATGAGTAAAGCGAGTGTTATAAATTTAAGTGCTTCTTTATCAAAAGAATTCGCTCCACATATAAGAGTAAATTCTGTATCGCCTTGATTTACTGTTACAGATATGGCTTTTGAAGCTTGGACTGAAAAAACTTGGGAAAAAAGTAAACAAAATTTACTTGAAAGACCTGCTGAAGCTAGTGAAATAGCAGAGTGTATTTTATTCTTAGCTAGTGATAAAGCGTCTTATATAACAGGGCAAGATATGGTTATAGATTGAGGATATTGATTAGCTTGAAAATAATAAAATATAATTAAATTAAAATAAATTAGCACCTATCTATAAAAAGTGCTAATTTTTATTTGACAAATATTAAAAAATAAATAATATTGGCACTGTAGATTATTATCTGCTAAAATTAAAAAATTTAAATTATTTTAAAAATTAATATTTATAATTATGTGAAAAATCATTGGTATCGATTTAGGTACAACTAATTCTTGTGTTGCCTTTATGGAAGGTTGAGAAGCAAAAGTTATCGCAAATAGCGAATGAAACAGAACTACTCCATCTATCGTAGCGAGTAAAGATGATACAACTATCGTTGGTACTCCAGCGAAAAGACAAGCGATTACTAATCCACTTGGAACAATTTTTTCTGCGAAAAGATTAATAGGTAGAAAATTTGATGAAGTACAAGAAGAAATGAAAGCATTTCCTTTTGAAACAGTAAAATGAAAAGACTGAGAAGTATTAATTAAATTTAATGGAAAAGAAGTTAGACCTGCTGAAATTTCAGCACATGTATTATGAAAAATAAAAGAAGACGCTGAAAAATTCTTAGGAGAGACGGTTACTGAAGCTGTTATTACTGTTCCTGCTTACTTTAATGATGACCAAAGACAAGCTACAATAAACGCTGGTAAAATCGCTGGTTTAGAGGTAAAAAGAATTGTAAATGAACCTACTGCTGCTGCCCTATCTTATGGTATGGGTAAAGGTAAAAATGAAAAAATCGCTGTATATGATTTAGGTTGAGGTACTTTTGATATTTCTATTTTAGAATTATCTGATGAAGGAACATTTGAAGTATTAGCGACAAATTGAGATACTCACTTAGGTTGAGATAATTTTGATGAAGTATTAGTTGATTATATCGTTGAAGAATTTAAAAAAGACCAAGCAGTTGACCTTAGAAATGATGCAATGGCTTTACAAAGAGTAAGAGATGAAGCTGAAAAAGCTAAAAAAGAATTATCTAGTACAACTAGTTATGACATAAATCTTCCATATATTACAGTAGATGCAACTGGTCCTAAAAACTTGATGATGAGTATTTCAAGAGCTAAATTTGAAGAATTAATCTGAGATATGGTAGAAAAATCTTTAATTCCTTGTAAAAAAGTATTAGAAGATTCTGGATTAAAAGCTAGTGAACTAAATGAAATCGTATTGGTATGAGGTTCAACAAGAGTACCTTTAGTACAAAAGAAAGTAGAAGAATTCTTTGGGAAAAAACCTAATTCAGGAGTAAACCCTGATGAATCAGTAGCTATGTGAGCTGCTATCCAAGCTGGTATCCTGCAATGAGATGTAAAAGATGTATTATTACTAGATGTTACTCCATTATCACTAAGTATCGAAACTATGTGAGGAGTAGCTACAAGAATGATTGAAAGAAATACAACTATTCCAACGAGTAAATCAGAAACTTTTTCTACAGCTGTAGATAACCAACCATCAGTTGAAATCAATGTAGTACAATGAGAAAGAGAAATGGCAGCTGATAACAAATCTTTAGGTAGATTTATATTAGATGGTATTGCTCCTGCTCCTAGATGAGTACCTCAAGTTGAAGTTACTTTTGATATTGATGCAAACTGAGTACTTAATGTAACAGCAAAAGATAAATGAACCTGAAAAGAACAAAAAATTACTATCCAAGGTTCTACTGGTATGAGTGATGATGAAGTAGACGCTTTAGTAAAAGAAGCTGAAGCTAATAGAGAATCAGATAAGAAAAAGAAAGAAGCGGTAGAAGCTAGAAATATGGCAGATTCTACTATTGCTCAAGCTGATAAAATGATAAAAGAAAATGAAGATAAAATTTCAGAAGAAAATAAAAAAGAAGTAGAAGAAAAAATAGAAACTCTTAAAAAAGCTTTAGAGAATACAGAAAGTTGAAAAGAAGAATTAGAAACTCCTACAAAAGAACTTAATGATGCTATGATGAAAGCTGGACAAGAAATTTATGCTCAATGACAACAAGCCGAAGGACAAACAGAAGATAAAAAAGATGATGATATCGAAGACGCTGAAGTTGAAGGAGATAATACTACAAGAGTATAAAAATAAGGAATATTTATTTAAAAGCGCGGACCTTTGGTCCGCGCTTTTTGTTTAGATTATTTTTAATCTAAACAAAGGGCGAAAATTCTCTTCAAAAATTAATTAAAGAAGAATTTTCACCCTAAAAAAAAACTCTCATATTGAGAGTTTTTTTTATTTCACAACAATATTTACTAATTTATTAGGTACATATATTTCTTTAATAATTTCTTTTCATTCTATCCATTTTTGGGCTACTTCAGTATTTTTAGCTTGTTGTATTGCTTCTTCTTTGCTAATATTTACTGGTAATTTTATTTCTCATCTAGCTTTTCAATTTATAGAAATAGCAATAGTAATACTATCTTCAACTAACATTTTTTCATCATATTTAGGCCAAGTTTCATCAAAAATACTCGTATTATTCCCTTCTAAATTCCATAATTCTTCCGCCATAAACGGTGCAAAAGCTCATAACATTACAATAAACTTTTGCTTAAATTCTTTCGCTAAATTAGCGTCTTTAGGAATTCAATTATTTATCAAAATCATAAGAGCAGCAATAGCTGTATTAAATTTATAATTCTCTATATCTTCACCTACTTTTTTGATAGTTTTATGAAGTAATTTCATCGCCTCATCATCATTTTTGGCAAATTTTTCTACTTCTCAGGTGATATAATTATACGATTTATCTAAAAATCTTCTACAACCAACTATCGCAATAGTATCCCAAGGAGCTGTATCTTTAAAATCTGATAAATACATTTCATACAATCTAAGTGTATCTGCTCAATACTCTTTTACAATATCATCTGGATTTACTACATTTTTAAGGCTCTTACTCATCTTCGTAGGAGCTTGTTTAAGTTCTTCTCAAGTTTCAATGTGGTAGTATTTTCAATTTTTTTCTTCCACTAAATCATTCGCTATTACTTCTCATTTATCTGTAAAATATCCCATTCATAAAATCATACCTTGATTTCTAAGTCTTGCAAATGGCTCATCGGTTGGAACAACTCAAATATCAAACAAGAATTTATGCCAAAATCTCGCATATAATAAATGAAGTACAGCATGCTCCGCTCAACCTACATAAGAATCTACTTCTCACCAATAATTTCCAGCATCTTTTCATACCAAATCATCATCATTCAAATTATCCATAAATCTCAAATAATACCAACAACTTCCTCACCATTGAGGCATTGTGTTTGTTTCTCTTTCTCAAGATAAATTATCAGCTAATTTAACATTTACAAAATCAGGTACTCTAGCTAAAGGTGATTGTCCATCTCCAGCTGGTTCATAGTCTTCTACTTGTGGTAACTGCAATGGCAAGTTATAATCACAAACAATTTTTGTATAGATTCCGTCATAAATTTTTGAAATAACTTTAAATTTTACTCACTTGAAATTATTTTCTTTTTCAGTCCAAGCAAATCTTTCTTTAAAATCTTCTAAACTCATACTTTCTTCTTCTCATAAATTCACTCTTTGTTTATGTAATTCAACAAAATCAGCATATTCAGAAACTTCTTCAACAATAGCAAGTAATTGTTCTTTTCATCATAAATTTATTACGATAGCATTTCATGCCTTAAATTCTCATACAGTATCTTCAATAGATTTTTCAAATATTCTCATTGTTTTTTCTCCGTTTTTAATTTTGTCAAAAACAATTTCATGGTCAAATTTTAATTCAGGCAAAGCATTAATATCTTCTCCTTTCAAATGTATTAATGGAATAGGTTCTCACCAGTATCTTTGACGACTAAATAGCCAATCTCTAAGTTTATAATTTACTTTTAATTCTCAGAATCCATTATCTTGAGAAAATTTTGTCATAGCTTTTTTAGCTTTTTCACTTGATAATCAAGTAAATTCTCCTGAATCAATAACAACTCAATAATCTGTTGTAGCTTTCTCACAAGAATTTAAAATTTCCCAAGCATTTTTATGTCAATTTATCGTCACAAAATTCCCTACTTCTTCTTTTTTTATCCAAGCTCATTTATGATTTTGAGTTTCATTTTCATCTGGCGCAATAAATTCATCATCAACTAAATCTACCAAAAATGCTCTTGTAAATGCATATCTATTCACATCTTTATGTTTTGCAAAAAAGTTTTCATGATATTCTCATCAAATTTGTTTCACTAATTTTAAATTTTGGTATCAAGTTTCTTCTTTTATCTCTCTCAAAACAGCTTCTTCATAAGTTTCTGAAGAATCAACTCAACCTATAATAAAACTCTTCCAACCAAATTTTTCCCAATCTAAAACATAATATTCCTCCGTTTTAGGATTTCTTAAAATTCATCAAATAGTTTTTCTAGCAATAGTTTCTTTGTCTTCCCTAGGTTTATCTAATCAATCTTTATCTGTATAAAACGGCGCAATAGATTGAATAATTTCTAAGTCATATTTTTTAGCAAATTCATAATCTCTCTCATCATGAGCAGGAACTGCCATAACAGCCCCTGTACCATAATTTCAAAGTACGTAATCAGCTATCCAAAGCGGAACTTTCTTTCCGTTAAATGGATTTATCACATAACTACCTGTAAATATTCAAGTTTTATCTTTATTTAGCTCTGTTCTATCTAAGTCAGATTTTTTATTCGCTTCTTCAATATATGCTTCACAATCTGCTTTATATTCTGGCGTGATAAATTTTTCTACATCTTTATGGTCTGGCGCTAGCACTGAGTATGTCATACCAAAAACAGTATCAACTCTAGTTGTATAAACTCTAATTCAATCGGTTATTTCATCAAATAATTCCTTAAAATCAGCACATCAATCTTTTGTTGTAAAATGTCCAGCCTTTTCAAAATCTATATGTTCAACACCTGCTTCATCGAAATGTTTGGTTGCTAAATCATATAAAATAAATTCATCATTATCCGATAAAAATACCTTCCAATCTTTTGTGTTTTGTTTAACTTTTTCTGGATTATAATCTATTTTCATAGAAGCTTTTACTTCTTGCCAACCTATATCACTACTCCAATCTACATTATCAATAAGCCCATTGAAACAAGGACCAACACAAATAAGTTTATTAATCTTTTTATTTAATCTTTCAACAAAATGCATAGCTAAATGCCCTCACATAGAATGTCAAATTACAACAGTATTTTCGTCTATTCTATCTTTATATTGCTCTAAAAATTCTAATTGCTTTTCTAATTCTGGTTTATGAGGATTAGGTAAGCTCGGCATAGCTACTTCATATCATAAAACCTCTAAATCTGATTTTAATTTAGTTTGCCATTCGTTATGTTCCCAACCTTTTTCTTCTTGTTTCCAACCATGTAAAATAATCGCTAACGGTTTATTAACAACTGCTTTTTTTAATTCAAATTCACAACCTTCACTTCTTCAAATCCAGTTTCTTTGCATTTCTTTTATTCATTCAGGCCAATCTAATCTATCTACATCTTTGGCTAATCTATCAGCATATTTTGTAATAGCTAATACCCATTGTCTAATTTTTTTCTTTTCAACTTTTGTACCACATCTTTCACAAGTAAAGTCGTTTAATACTTCTTCATTAGCAAGTCCAGTTTTACAACTAGGACAATAATTTATAGGTAAATCTTGTTCATAAGCTAATCCGTGCTCAAACATTTTCAAAAATATCCATTGTGTCCATTTGTAATATTTTGGATCAGTTGTATCAACTTCTCTATCCCAATCATAACTCATTCATAATGCTTTTATTTGATTTTTAAAAGTATTAATATTATTATCAGTTGTAATTCTAGGATGAGTTCAAGTTTTTATTGCATAATTTTCAGCAGGCAATCAAAAAGCATCCCACCCCATAGGATGAAGAACATTATATCAATTCGCGTGTTTATATCTTGCCAAAACATCATTAGCAGTATATCATTTCGGATGACCTACATGTAACCCTGCTCCTGATGGATAAGGAAACATATCAAGTGCGTAAAACTTAGGCTTACTAAAATCATTTTCTGTTTTATGTGTTTTATTTTTATCCCAAAATTCTCTCCATTTTGGTTCTATTTCTAAATGGTTATACATATTTTTTATAAAATTACTCAAATATTTCCTCTCTATTGTATATAATATATTAAATAAGGCAAAAAAAATTGCTAAAAAAAAATATTCATATATAATACACAAAATTTATATAATAAAAAACAAAGAAAAATATGTTTTGAAAATGGTTATTTTATATTAGTGTGGTACTAGCTCTTATTTTAGTTATTGAAAATATAGCATACAATTCAGGATATGGATTATTATTTATATCTGCATCCCCTGTATCAAGTATCGTTATTACTGCTATTTTTATATGATTTTGAGCTTGATTTTGATTAAAAACCTTTTTAATATCTTGAAAAGATGGTTTCAATGATGATGAATACTAAAACTCTTTAAATAAAAACTCTCTTATTTTTAGAGAGTTTATTTTTTTATTACATTATTTTTAACCTACTTTTTGTCAAAATATTCATGTTATCAAGAATGTAACCAATGAACTAGCTAAAAATATTACTATTATTCATAACATAGCCTCAAGAACTATTGTTTTTCATTTTTTTACTTTTTCGTCATCTCAGCCAGCTGTCATTATTAAAAAACCTCAATAAATTCATAATATAACGGCAGCTAAATAAAGAAAAGTCAAAGCATTTCATACATATCACTGAACAGCTTTATCAGCTGTATCATTACTTCATTTTAAATCACTGATAACATCCACTGCATTATCAAATTTTTTCGCAAAACAATAACCTTGCCCAAGCAAAGTTATTGTGAGTATTATGTAACTTAATATCTTTTTCATAAAATTTAATTTTATTATCCTCAAGTTGAACCTGTCCCAGATACGATATTAATAAGCCATTGAACAATAGAACTAGCTAAGAAAATTACAACAATACCGATAAGTGAATTGATAATAATTTTTTTACCTTGCCCAACTTTGTCATCATCTCAACCAGCAGTAAGAATATGAAAACCTCACCATAAACCGTAGATAACAGCAGCCAAATATAAAAATCCTAAAGCGCTACTTATCCAATTTTGTATAACTTTTTCAGCTGAATCACCACTTCATTTTATCTTGTCTTCAGCAGTACCAACTTCAATTTTAGCAAAAGTTTCACTATATAATGCTGTACTCATAGCCGTAGCTGTGTAAATTCATGCTTTTATTGTCTTTTTCATAAATTCATATTAATTAATAAATTTAGCCCATTATATATAATTATTGTATAAAAATCAAATTTTTATTAACCTTTTTTTAGTTTTTGTTAAAAATTATAGAAAAATTACTAAAAATTTAATCAAAAATTAATTGTAAAATATTACTTTTTTTATATAATCAAAACGAATTTTTAATAAAATAATAATTATAAATATTATGAATAGTAGAGAAATAGAAGAGTTTTTAAGTGAATTAAAAGCCTATTGAATAAGCAATGATATTCCAAATGTAACAGAAAAAGGTGCTCAATTTTTAAAAGATATGATAAAAATAAAAAAGCCTAAAAATATTTTAGAAATTTGAACTGCAAATTGATATTCAACAATTCAAATGTGAATAGTAGCACAAAAAATTTGAACAAAAATCACAACAATAGAATTTTCTCCTTTATCTAGAAAGCAAGCATTAAATAATTTTAAAACAGTATGATTTGATAATTTTATCAATTCTCTTGAATGAAATGCTCTAGATATAATCCCTACTCTAGAAGAAAAATATGATTTTATTTTTATAGATTGAATGAAAAAACGTTATCTAGATTTTTTAAATTTAATTTGGGATAAAACAGAATCTTGATGAGTTATAATTTTAGATGACGTAATTAAATTTAAACATAAAATGGAAAATTTTTATGAATTTTTAAAAGAAAAAAACATAAAATATAACTTATTACCTATTGATGAAGATGATGGAGTTATATTACTTGTAAGATAAATTAATGAGACGCAGCCTTTTAGGCTGCGTCTCTGGAGCGAAAATCTATCTTAATAAATTTTATTTGAAAAGATTTTCGCTCCTTTAAAAAAAACTGCCTTAAAAGCAGTTTTTTTTAATCTTCATGTCAATGCATATTTTTTGCATTATCCAAAGCTTCTAAATAAGCATAATACCAAATAGACGCCTTTAATATATCTAAAACGGTCCCTAAATAAGCAATTAAAGCAAAAACTCATAATCATATAATAGATAACAATATAACCGCTATAAATAAAAATAATTGCGAAGTTATATAAGTAAAAGCTCAAATAAGAGCAATGGGAATAAATAAAAATACTATAAAATTAATTATTACTCTTGTATTTAATACAAACATTAAAAAATATAATCTGATAGTCACATGCAAATTAAAAAACACTAATTGAACTGATTTTGAAATAGCTTCAAATATCGGTTTTTTTTCTAAAACTATAATATATTTCGCATAAGAAAATAGTATATTAATAATTACAGAAATAATAGCTAAAAACAAGAATACATAGCTTATTCAAGTTATATATTCAACTCAAACAAATCTAATAGCAAATAAATATAAATTAAAAATACTCAGTAATTTAAATTCTGAAAAAATATTATTATATTCAAATAATGGCCAAAAATTTACTACTCATTGCCCTACTGCATCTGATGCACTCATCTCTTTTTCTTTATAGATTGATTCTATTTTCTTTATTAATCAAACTTCAAAAATAGGAGCTAAGATAAAATAACACAAAACAATTATTCAAGCCGTTATTAGTATCGGCATCAAATAATCACTATGAAAAAAATCAAGTATAATTTTTAATGCCCTATCATCCTGTTTAAATAAAACTACTGCAGTATAAGTAAACTGATAAACAAGGAGTCAAGTCATAAAAATCATCGACAAAAGCCCTGGCAGAATATAAAACTTTTTTAAAGAAGTTTTTGATAAAACAATCTCCCAAGCTGGTGTTATTATATGTTGTCTAATCTGTTCTTTATCCATTTTTTCACACCATTATTTTGTATAAAAATTTTATAAATGAAATTAATCATCTCTCCTCACTTCTAGCTTGTTTTTTAAATGTTATATAAGCGTTTAAATATCATTTTTTTCTTAAATCCATATCAGGAGTATGCTCCACTTTCTTAAAGTTCTTAATATTTTTATCAGTAAGATAATATAAACAAGGTGAATAAATTGTCTTCACAATATGCTCTTTGCTTAATATTTCTAACACTTTGTTTTTTAATAAATCTCTTTTTTTCTCTGATAAATTATTTTCTTTTAATTCTTCAAGTAATATATCCAGCTCTGGCTTTTTAATATTACTAAAATTATTTCAATTTTTCGCTTGACTAGAATGGAAATAAGGAAATAAATTAAAATCAAAATACCCTAAATCAATTCAAGCGATAATAATATCATAATCTTTACTTCAATCTGAAATGCTAGCAAGTAGAGCGTTAACACTTATCGGTACTAATTCTACTTCTATTCAAGAAACTGCTAAATTATTTTTAAAATGTTCAGCGATAACTAAAGCATCTTTTTGAGAATCAATATAAAGAATTCTCAAAGTAAACTTTTTCAAATCAGAATTATAAAAATATTTTTTATCTAATTTTTCAACTTCAGCTAATTCTTCTTTTGTCATTTCTACATCAAGTTCTAAATTATCTTTTAATCTCTTTCTTAATGTTTCATAATAAGCCTGTTTAGCGTCTTTTAATTTATTAACGTCATTATTATAATATAAATCAAATTCTTCTTTTAAAATTTTTTGTCCTCATTCTTCAAAATATATTTTATATTTATTTAATCATTTTTTAATATTTCAAAATTCTTCTTTTAATCTGTATAAAAACGTTTTATTTCAAGCTTTAAATCATTTTAATTTATAATCATTTATCCAAACACTAGTAACATTATCTTCAGCTGGAATTTCTCATTCTAATCTAAAATCATCATGATCAATAAAACTTTGGCTACGAGTCACAGGAGAAATAATATATTTTAAAACTGGATTTATTTCTTCCATTTTAGAGTCTATTATCTCATTTTCTTTTTTAGTCACAATTTGTGTTATTAAACCTGATTTTTTATAATATCATTTTTCTTGTAATAAAGCTTCTATATTTTTATTTTCTGGTTCTTTATCAATAACAACATCAGTCAAATAAGGATTATTTACTTCTATATTTCATTGATCTAAATCTCACAATAATCTATCTTTATCAATATAACTAAGCAAAACTCATCTTAAATCTGTATTTGTTATTTTTTGCGCATTCACAAAGGCTCAGACAAATTGATTTAGATAATATTTATTATTATTAAATCTTGGCAAAGTATCTCAAACAACTTTATTTTTATCATAAAAAGCATTAATTTTATCTTGATTTCTAAAGAATTCTGGCATATCTTTAAAAAATGTAAAACTAATATTTTTTATATATTGATTTGATAAAGATTCTTGATTTTTTTCTAATACTAACCTTTTTATACTTGTTTTATCATCTGTCGTAATATCTTTTACAACATAATCTCAAGAATAAATTCCATTATATGGATTTAGTTTTCAAGAAATTTCGTCAGGTTTTAAATTAGCTAAATAATCAGCTTGTAAGACTGGTTGTCTTAAAATATTTAAAATATTTATATCTCTTGTTGGCGTACTAAAAGTAATATATCATTTTCTTTCTTCTATAACAGTATTTTTCAAAATTGCTTTTGCAAGAGGATTTATATCAGTGTCTTTTAAAATTTGGAATGATTTAACAAAATCTTTTGTTGTCACATCTTTTCCATCTGACCATTTTCTTCCCTCTTCAATATTACACTTAATAAAAGCCAAATTGTCTAAATTACAACTAGCTAAACTAGGCACAAATTTCTTTTCATTAATGTTATATTCCATTAAAGAACGATACAAATATCAAGTTATATATTGATTATAATCTGTATCTTCTAAAAGTGGATTCAGAGAAGGAATTTCTCAAATAATTCATTCTTTTACAACTCAACCTTCTGTTGGAACTTCACTTGCATCAAAGTACAAAAACACATAGTATAAATGTGAAAAAATTGCTACAACAAAAGCAATACTTAATAAAAATAAGTATTTTTTTAATTTTTTAATCTTATATGATTGCATTTTTAAATATTAATTTTTTAAAAATGATTTATTTGCCTAAAACAAATAACACAACAGCGTTTAAAATAAAAGCAGCAGATAAAACAATAGTAGCTACAAATAAAAATTTTTCAGCTCCTCTTTTTTTCATTCATCCAGCAACCCCACTTCCCATAGTAGTCAAATTAAGTCCAGTAGATTTATTTTGTAATAATACAGCAATAATAAGTAAAATTGCCAAAACTACTTCTAACATTTTTAAGTCCATATTTTCTTTTTTTTAATTATTTAATAAATATTATAGAGTAGAGAGTATTTAAAAATGAAAAAATTGCAACTATAATTATAAAGTTTGTTATTCAATTTATATTATATGACAACATTGAAATCTTTAAGCTTTCTGTTATTCTAGCGAATAATAAGAAGGTCGCAGTCGTTCAAAAAATTATTCAAATAAACTTCGTAATTATATATTCTGGAAGAGTTAATTTCTTAAATAAAAAAATTATCCCTAAATTTACTATAGTTAACAACGTTCATAATAAAAAATAACTCCTAATATCACAAAAAGCTTTTACATCATTTATACAAGCCGTCGTGATAGACGCTAGATTTTGTGTTCAAAATAAATAATCATTTCAATATTTTATTCACACAAACAGCAATAAGCTATTCAGAATTATCAAAAATAAAACTTTCATAATTTATATTTTTTATCTAAATTTTTTATAATTTTAAAAGTCTAATTAATTTATCCATCATTGTATACTCTGCTTTCTCATCTTCTTCAGCATAATTATGCATTATATCAGTTACTTCTCCAGCAATAGAATTATCTAATTTTAATTCTAAAGTTTTTATTCATTTTATATTTAAATTTAATCTCAAAAATTGAGCTTGATCCCTATTATAAACAACAGCAAAATTTCTAATTTTAGAATAATCATAAAAATTATTATCCACTTTTATTCATAAGCTTGTTATAATAACCTCCACTTCATCTTCACTATTATTTTCTACATAGATATACAGCCCTGTCACCAAAATAATCACAAAACTCATTATATATAAAGAACTTATAATCCCCCATAAAACAAATCAAATAACAATTGCTCCAGCAGTTATATACCATAATTGTCATCTCTTTTTATCTGTTGAAAATGTCCACGAAAAAATCTTTTCCATAAGTATTTTTTATTTATTAAATATAATTTGATAAAATATAATTCAAAAGAAACCGGCTTAAACTAGCTAAAGCAAATCAAGCTAATGCCATAATAATTGTATCTCTTCATTTTGTTTTCTCTTGAGAAATAGACCCGAATAATATTTGATAAGCTCAAATTATTATAAATAAAACTGATACAGTTCAAGCAAAACCTAATAAAAAATCAATCGCATATTTCAAAATATGAGGAATATCATTAAGATGAATTTCTCAATTTCTAAGTTTATCTTGAGTTATATCTTTTCATCATAAGATTCAAGTATTCTCTTTTCACTCACCATCAGCAAAGACTGTAAGACTAGTTAATTTAGTAGCAAATAATGTAATTAAAGCTAAATATTTTTTCATATCATTATAATAATTTTATAATTTATTTTGTAATTTGAAAATCAAATCATCTACAACATACTTTGATAAAACATTCGTTTTTTCTATCGCATTTATTTTCTCCTCTATATTATCCAAAAATTCTGTAAAAACAAGGTTTTCTTTACTATAAATAATAAAAGTTTTCAAAAAATCTAAATAATCTGATTTTTCTAACTTTTCACTATAAAAATAAGAAGCCAATTTATTATCCTGTTTTTTCACAAATCTATCTAATAAATTATAATAAAACTCATTCTTACTAGACACCTTTTTATCAGATAAATATATTTTAGAAACCCTAGAAATAATAGTATCTAAAATATTATTTTCTCAAGCATTAGTAAGCAAAATTATATTTCAATATCAAGGCTCTTCAAGAAATTTTAATAACGCATTTCCAGAATTTATATTCAGCCTACTTATATTTTCTATAATAAAAATTTGAAATCATTCTCATGGTTTTTGATGTGATTTATAAAGGAGTTCTCTCGCTTGCTCAGTTTTTATTCTTTCACCATTATCATTAAGTGAAATCAAATTATATTTACTTATTTTATGCTCATCAAATAAACTTTGAGCCAAATTAAAAACATCTAAATTAGTCTTTACCAAATTATCACTTAAAAACAAAAAAGGCGCTATTTCTTTATTATTTAAAATAGCATCATTTATCTTTTCTTTAGTTTTTTCTATAAAATCCATAAAATTTTATTAAATAAATAAAATTTATGCCGCTTTATCAAATTTATCATCATTAAATATTTCTTGTTTTTCTTGCTCATTATTTCTTATTTCTGATAATTCATCTTTAGGTTTTATTGTTTCTGTTTCTATTTCTCTTTTTTCATCTCTAAGTTTAGATAATTCATCTGCCATTTTTTCGGGATTCATTCTTCAAGCCATAATAGTTTTTATTAATGCAGAAAATGGTATCCAATCACCATCAGGTTTATCACAAACTTTTACGACATCTAAAACCCTCCCAGAAAACTCTTCCTTAAAATCAAGAATATCTTCTGAAGATTTATCTACTTTTCATCTATGTTCAGCAAGATTAATAACATTATTCTCAATGTTATCAACTTTGTCATCAGCATTTCCCATAATTCTACATTTATTTTTTATTTTTGTCACCCCTATTATAACAGATTTTCTATTTTTTTCAAAATTTTAAATTAATTTTTATTTATTTCAACTAATTCAGGCTCTAATTTCAAATTTAAATTATTTTTTAGGTTTATTTTATCTCTATATAATCTAAAAATTGTTATTAAATTAATACTTATCATTAGTGTTTCAGTCATAACTCATCAAATTGATTGATTATAAAAATGATAACTAAGCCAAAGTGTTGAGGTAAATAACAATCAACATCTAAAAATTATTCATTTTCAACTAAGATAAAAAAATGAATATAAAGCTGTAAAACAAGCTATTATAGCCAAAATAGAACCTGTGTTTTGATAATTTAAAATAGCATTTATTCAATATATAACTGCAAATAATATAAATAATTTAAAATTTCTTGGATATCTCAAAGCTACTATTCACCTTCATATATTGATAAAACTAATTACTGCTGTAATAAATAATCCCATAAAATAATAATGTCATATCCAAAATACCAAAGCAAAAATCTGAAGATAAATAAATTTTTTATCATCTTTATTTGAAAGAGCTATAATTTGGATAAGAAAGGACATAATTCCCAAAATTTGTCCAACTGGATTAGCATTAAATATTTCTATTATGTTATTTATTATTTCTTGCATATTTTTTAAAATTATTTTTTATTTATTTCTACTAATTCAGGTTCTAATTCTAAATTTAAATTATTTTTTAAGTTTATTTTATCTCTGTATAATCTAAAAACTGTTAATAAATTTAAACTTGTCATAGTTATCTCTGTCATTACTCATCATATAGAATGATTCAAAAAATGATAAGCCATCCAAGTTATTCAAACTCAAAATAATGTTAATCTAAATAATATTCACTTTCAACTTAAAAAGAAAAATGCGTATAATGCCGTAAAACTTGCAACTATTGCTAAAATAGAAGATAAATTTTGATAATTATAAACAGCATTTATTCAATAAATAATAACAAAAATTAAAAATATTTTAATATTTTTAGGAAATTTCAATACAGTAAATCATCTCATCATATTTATAAAAGCAATTACACTTGTAATAAATAATCACATTAGTCAAAAATGAACTATCCAAAAAATACTCGCAAAAGACTGAAAAAGAATTAATTTCTTGTCATCTTTGTTAATAACTCAGAAAATTTGCACTATAAATGCAATTAATCAAAATGTTTGAGCAACAGGATTAGCATTAAATATCTCTATTATATTATTTATTATTTCTTGCATAATATTTTTAATTTAGTTTTCAATTTATTCTGATTTTCTCTACTTTAGTCGCTTTTTTATCTTCTATTTCTACAAATAATCAATTTACAACATATTCAGTTGCCTCACGAGGCTCTATTTTCTTTAATCATCATCAAGTCATAAATCCTTGCCTAAGCCCTTCTAAATCAGCTCAGATAACGCTATTTTCCGCCCCAACCATTCAAACATCAGATATCATAGCTGTTCATTTTGGTAAAATTTTATCATCATTTGTCTGAATATGCGTATGAGTTCAAAAAACTACACTAGCTATTCAATCTTGCATCAAAGCCATTGCATTTATCTCGCTTGTCGTTTCTCTATGAAAATCTACAACTATTGCATCTAGTTCATCTCTATTATATTGTTTTAAAATTTCTTCAAGTCTAATAAAAGGATTATAAACATCAACTCTCAAAAACACTCCTGATAATAAATTTATCACTAATATTTTTTTTCAGTCTTTTTCATAAACCGCATGTCATTTTCAAGGCAATTTAAATTCATCTGTTTCATAATAATTATCAGGCCTAAGAGCATAAGGCGATTCACCATCTAATTCTTCTAAAATATCCATTTTTCTGCTTAATGTATGATTTCATCAAGTTACAATATCTACTCATAAATCTTTTAAAAAAGCCAAATGATTTTTGTTTGGTCCGCTTCAATGTGTCATATTTTCTCAATTCGCGATTATAAAATCTGGATTATATTTTTCTTTTAAAGAAACTATCTCTTTAGCCAGTCAAAACCTACCTACTTTTCCATAAATATCACCAAAAATTAATACTTTCATAATTTATTTTTAAATTTTAAATTGATTTTTTGAAATATAAAGTAATATAACTATAATAAAAAAATAATATTTTACAAAATAAAAGCTATAAAAAATATGAAAAAAAGAATCCTGCTTCTAATAATACTTATAATTTTTCTATTAAATTTAATCACTTTTTGATTAATAATAAATTTCTTAAATCCTTTATGAAGTACTGAAAAATCTCAAATAATAGCATTAATAATATTTAGCTGAAATTTATTTATGACTATCGCTTCATTTTTAACACTATTTATTTATTTTTTCAAAAGAATTTATAATAGATGAGAAGTTTTTGTAAGTCATGTTTTTTCTTCTATGAGGCAATGAGCATTAATCTGAGCTTATAGTGTGAGCTTGCTTCACTTTTATAGAATGGAGGTCTTAACAATCCAAACAGCTGGACTCCTAGCCGTAGCTCTTATATTTATAGAACTATTCTTTCAAAACTTTGAAGACTAAAAAATCACTTTTTTCTCAATAGATTAGATAGCTACCCTCTCCTTGTAGGAGAGGGGCTGGGGGTGAGGTAAATATAAATAATAAAAAACTTAATAATTTAATAAAATTAAAATGAATATAAATAAAACAAAAGTTATAATCTGAATTTTCACAGCTTTATTTATCATTTCTTGATGATTAATTGTAAAAGATATTATTTTCCCTGAATATAATGACGACACTCTGATAAATAAAAACAAAAATTTAATAGAAGAAATAGATAAATTAGAAGATAAAAAACAAGAAAATATTAATACTAAAGATAAGAAAAAGGCAGCTTTAGAAAAAATTAGAAATAGATATTCGCTAAGATGAATTATAATTAAATGAGATTTATATAACAAACAAAATGAACCAGATAAAGCTCTGAAACAATATTTAAATGCGTTAGAAAAATTACCTAGTGATGAAGCAATAATCAAAAAGATCGCTGATTTATATTTCAATAAAAAAGATTTTAAAAACGCTTATGAATATTATTTAAAAATAAAAGATAGCGAAAATGCTCCGCTGGACAAACTCGTTTTATCTCTTATTTATGGAGAAAATTTAGATAGTGAATCAAGCCTTAGAAAATTAGCTTTTTTAATAAAACAAGACTTTCCTTTAGATTCTCAAAGCAAATTTTATTATATGAATAGTTTATGATGTTTAAACGATTTTCATCTATGTAAAAAGAATTTTAATACTTATTTTGAAAAAAATGAGAATATTACTGATCCAAAATTATTAGATATAAAAAATGCTATTCAAAAATATAGAGATTTTAAAATAGATGAAATTTATTATAAAGATACTTTATTAACTGCTAGTTTTTTTGAAAATTGAATGTATCCAATTTCGGCTAATCTTTGAGAACAAATCTTAGAAAAAAAACCAAATTATCAAAGTGTAATGCAAATTATTTGAAAAAGTTATTATGAATTACAAAACTTTGAAAAAGCTAGAGAAATCCTAGAAGATAGCTATGAATTAGATACTAATAATCCAAAAATTAGTTATTTATTATGAATTATTAATTTTGAACTTAAAGATTATGAAAGCAGTAGTTTATACTTTAATGCTGCTATTAAATCAGGTTATACGCCTAAAGAAGATTTAGAAAGAAGACTTGCTTATAATTATTATATTTTAGAGCAAACTGAAAATATGCTTACAATATTTAAATACCTTCTTGATGAGGAAAATTCTACTATTTCAGATTTTTCATTATGAATTTATCACGCTATCACAAATGATAAAAAAACTATGGCTATCAAATGGGCAAATAAGGCCAAAGAAAAATTCCCTGATGAGGAGATATTTTATTGATATTTATGATGGATTTATAGAGAATTATGACAACTAGATTTAGCTCAGCAATTACTTGAAAAATGATTAGAAAAAAACTCTAGAAATCCACTAATAACACTAAATTTATGATATTTATATCAAACTAAAGGAGATTATGAAAATGCCGAGAAATATTTTAGAAAAACTTATATAATAAATAGCGCTTGAGAATTCTGACTGTTAGCTAAAAATGAATTAAAAGAACTAGAAAACTTTACAAATAAATAAAAATAATTATAATCAAACTTAATTACATAATTATCTATAAATTATGGTAGAAAAAAACAATAGATCACCTGAGCAAAATCAGCCACCGGTAAACAGAAATATAGAGGCTTGATTTGCTGATTTAGAAAAAAGAATTCTCAAAGAAAAAGAGAATAAAGAAAAAAAGGCCAAAGAGCTTAGAAAACTTCTCACTTCCAAAGAGTTAAAAACATTAATAGAATGAATTAAATCTGAAGAAGCTAGAAAAAAATTAAAAATGGCTCTGGATAAAATCTGAAGAGACTTTGATCAAATATGAGATGATCCTGAAAAATTAGCTGAGCTTGCTAAATTAATCACAGAAATAAAGGATAAAAATATAGAGTCAACTCAAGAAAAATTATCAGATTTTCATAAATCGATTGATAATTATTCCCCTTCTCAAAAGAATTATTTATCTTCAAAATTATTCTGAGATAAATTACTTAATAGAGCTGAAAATCCGCAGAACATACTTGACCAAGCATTATGACTGATTATATGAATTATTGATAGCATTGCTGTTATTTGAAACTTTTCAAAAGATTTAATCAAGTGAATTATAACTTTGCCGAAAGATATTTATGATGAAATAGCATCAAAAAACACTAAAAAAAATCAAAAAAATGATAATAAAAATAAAAAATAAGCATTAAAATAACTCATTTTTTGCAAATAAAAAAAAATTATGTTATTATGAGTTAGATATTTGTATATTATAATCTTAAATTTCGACCTTATGAATGAAACAAAAGAGGTAAAAACTAAAAAAAGTGGTTTAACACTTAGTGTAATTTTCTTTATTTTAGTTCTTGTAGTTACTGCTTGAATTAATTTCTATTCAAATAAAATTGAACAAGAAAATAATAAAACTCAAGCTAAAATTGATGAAGTTGTTGCTTCTATCAATAATATTAAAAAAGATGAAAAAACTCAAATTTTTGAGCTAATTGAAAGAAATAAAAAAGCTCTTGATAGAAAGGCTATTTTATCTGATATTCCTAATTTTGTAGGAGTTATGAAACAAATGAGTGATACTTACAATGTAGATTTTGAATGATTCAATTATTCTAAAGGAATTGTTACTTCTCAAAGTAAAGCTATCACTAATAATGAAAGTTTAGCTTATGAAAAAGTTGCTAAATTCATTAAAGAATACAGGGCTGATGAAGAAAGTTTATTCAATATCTTATTTATAGATGCTCTTGAATGAACAAATCAAATCAAATTTAATGTAGAACTTGAAGTGAAATAAACTTCACTATCTTTATAATATAAAAATTTAAAAATGGAAAACTTAAATGCTAAAAATAAACTAATAGCTAATATATTGATTATTATTTCTCTATTTGTTTTAGTGTTATTCACAAAAGATGCTTATTTTAATCTTCAAAATAACAAAGAACAAAAAGAAACTCTTGCAATTCAATTAGAAGACAAGCAAAAAGAACTTAAAAAATTTGAAGAAATTAAAAATCAAATTGAAAATTCTGATAACACAGAAGTTAATAAATATAACAAAGATTTTGCTGAAAATGAAATCATTGATTATTTATATGGTTTAACTGAAGCTGATGATTCTGGAATAAAAGTTATTTCTATGAATTTAGATGCTGGTGAAATTAATAAACAAGGATTTATCGAATGAGAAATTAATATGAATCTTAATGTTGATAGTGAAGAAAATTTAATGACTTTAATCGGAAAATTAAATTCTAGTGAAGACTATAAATTCTTTATTGAAAACTTAGATTATCCTTTTAATGAAGATGAGAAATTCAAAGTTACTCTTCCATTAAAAGTATACTATAAATAAATCCTAAATATCTAACTATAATAAAAATGAATAAAGATAATAAAATTTACTTATCTAAAAAAGTTTGAGATATAGAAAAATCAAATTTTTATGAATACTTAGCGGTTATGATTGACTGATGAGTTAGTATTTCAAAGGCTTTAGAAAGTATTAAGAAAAAAAATAAAAATGCTTATTTTGCTGAAAGAATAGACGAAATTATCACTTTTATTGATAGTTGAGATTCTTTAAGTAAAGCGATGAAAAAAGTCCCTGATATTTTTATTGATTCTGAAACAGCTATCATTGAAGCATGAGAAAATTCATGAAGTATGTATGATTCTCTTGTAATGCTTAGTGAAACATTAAAAAATAGATATAACTTGAAGAAAAAAGTTAAAGGTTCTTTGACTTATCCTCTAATTATTATGATATTTTTAGTTATCGCTATTGGTATTGTTATGGTATATGTTATCCCTAATATCATGCCATTATTTGCTAATTCGGATACTGAATTACCACTAGCGACTAAAGCATTAATCGCCACAAGTAGTTTTGTATCTAACAATATAATTCTAATATTACTTGTGATTATTTCAATAATATTATTTGTTGTTTGATATAAAAATACTGATTCAGGAAAAAAGACTTTTGATACAATGTTTTTAGATATGCCTTTAGTTTGAAATGTTTATAGAAATTTTATTTTAGCTAATGTAGCTGCGAATTTATGAACATTATTTGCTAGTTGAATCCCTATTACAAAAACATTAAAACTTACTTGAAGAGCAACTAATAATTATGTTTATAATAAAGCTTTTGAAGAAATAAATTTGCAAGTATCAAAATGAAATAAAATTGTAGATTCTATGATGAGTGTAAGTGAAGAAGAAGAATTATTCCCTGCTGATTTCTTACAAATGTTATCTGTTTGAGAAAGAACTGCTACTATTGACAAAATTAGTAAAAAAATCAACGACCAATATACAAGAGAAGTACAAACTTCACTTGAAGTACTGACAAAATGGATTGAACCAATTGCTATTTTAATAGCTTGAGTATTTGTGTTATGGTTTGCTTTTGCGATTTTCTGAGCAATTCTAAAAGTTACTCAAACTCTATAAAAATTTTAAATTAAAGTAAAAAATATTATGAAAAAAAACTTAAAAGCTTTTACATTAATTGAATTACTTGTTGCAATAAGCATATTTTTTGCTTTGGTTATAACTACTTATATTCCTTATGCTTTTTATCAAAATAAAGCAAAAGTTAATATAACAATAAAAGATATTTCTCAAAGTATTAATGAAGCTAGAAATCTAGCTATAAACTGACTTGAAAGAGAAGTTACTGTTGATAGTGTTGACGAAGATTGACTTCCTATAAAAATAAAAGTCAAAAAAAATCTAAGTATTTGAATTTTATTATCAAAAACTGATAAAAACCAAATAAAATATTATTGATATCCTTATGATATGAATATTGATGATATTAAAGTACCCGAATTTAATTGAATCTTAAGCTGAACCCCTGAAGAATTAGAAGAAAATATATTTATAGTAAAATCAAATAATATATTATACCCTATTAATATAGATGAAATAAAAACTATTGATACTTCTGTTAATACTGAGGAAGATAATGAAAATATTTTTATCTTATTTTCAGCTATCAAATGAACGCCTAGTATACATAAATTAGATACTTATAATCATACTATCGCGCCTCTAAGTTGAGATGAAGTAAAAGTTGCTGTTTCATTTAAAAATGCTAAGCCAGGTCCACTTAGAAAAGAGCTTACTTATACACCAAAAACTAACTTAATCGATTATTAAAATAATAAAAAAATTATGAAAAAATTTAATAATGCATGATTCTCTATTATTGAAATTCTAGTTTGAATATTTATTTTCACTCTAGGACTTTTATCTGTCTATTTAATGCTTCACTCTAGTGTTAGAATGAATGATTATTCAAGACATGAAATAATCGCTGCTAATTTAGCTAGAGAATCACTAGATTTGGTTAAAAATATAAGAGATACTAATTTCAGTGAACAAACTGCCTGGAACTTAATAAATCCAAATAATTATTTAGGCGATAAATTTGAATTAGAAACTTATTATAAGATAGAAAATAATTTTGATGATAGTGTATTTGCTGTAAAAACTTCTAAAATTGATTATTTTGCTGAATGAAAAAATGAAGTAAATTCAAAGATGAAAGATTATAGATTATATTTAGACGACAAAGATAGATATATCTATGAAAATAATAGTATAAATAATAAACCTACTGAATTTTATAAATATATTAAAATAGAAAAGGCTGATTATACTGACGAAAATTGAGATTTAGTTGAGATAGATGAAAATGAAGCTCTAAGAGTTATATCAAAAGTAATCTGGACAACAAATTGATACCATGAAGTAGAATTAAGAACAATAATAACAAACTGGAAAAAATTATAATTAAATCATATAATTAATTTATTATGAAAAAGAATAATACTTGATTTACATTAGTTGAAGTTATCGTAGCTGTTGCTGTATTATCTATTATTATGGTGTCTGTTTTAACTTGATTTAGTATCGCATCAGATGTTAATAATAGAACAGAAGTTAGTAGAGCAATGCAAAATAATATAAAAACAGCTCTAGAAATTATATCTGAAGATATCAGGCTTAATGATATAACTTTTGAATATACTGATAAAAATTGAGTTTTACAAAATGCTTGAACACATAAAATAACTTGAAATAATAATCATGATGAAAATGATACTCTTTATGCTTGAACTAGTGAGTATTATTTAGGTACAAAAAGTTCTTCTTGAGTATGGACTTATGATGAAGATTGTTATTGAAACCAGCAAAGAATTCCTTATAAATATTGCAGCTTAATCAAAAATGATTGAACTCCCCTACCTATAACAAATTCTTGGGTGGATTTCACAGACCTAAAATTTTATGTATCAAATAAAACAAATGATACAGCCGGAAGACCTAAAGCAACAATAAATTTCACGATAAGACCTTCTTTTAGAAAATGAATCAAACCTGATTTAATAAAGAAAAATATAATCAAATTACAAACAACTTTAAATAGCGAATATATAAGACATAGTGAATAAAAAATTAAAAATTTAATCTCTTTAATCTAGTAAGATTATGAAAATAAGTAAAAATAATATAAAAAATAACGGCTGATATTCTACTGTTTTAGCCTTATTACTTGTTGGTTTTATGATTATTATCACAACAGGTATTTTCAATCTTGTTATGAATGAAATGAAAGACACTAGATGAATGAGCCATTATTTTAAAGCTTACGCTTGAGCTGAAGCTGGTATTGAATTATGACTACTAGATATCAAAAACTGAGAAGAATTAATAAATATTGATGAAAATAATCCTAAATCAGATATATTAGATTCTAAAACAAAAGTTGTTTATAATTTTGATTGATATACTGGAGAATATATAAAAAATTGATTAAAGCCTTGAGAATACGCTTTAGTTGACTTAGTTCAAGCTAAAAATCCTACACTAGTAGCAACCTGACAAATTTTATGGAATATCGTTTGAAAAGAAAATTGAATAACTTGAAAATGAAATAGTTTCTCCCCTTATACTAACGGAAACAAAAAAACATTAAATTCATCAGATAATTTTATTTATGATACTCAAAGTATAAATGGATTTCTAAACTCATCTATTGATAATTATTTAATAGTTTATAATCCTACATTATTTGATGTAAATTTTACTCTAAATGTATGAAACTGAGAAAAAATTTACAAAGATACTATTTGATTAAAATCTAGTTGAATTTCTGGTAAGTATAAGCAAAATCTAATATTAGATATAAATAAAAGTTGATATTTGAATTTCTTGAAATATTCTATATTCAGCTTATAAAATCGCTTAAATAAGCGGTTTTTATTTTGTTTACATAATATATTCCCTTACTTAAAGGAAAAAAAGTCAAAAAAAAACTTGCAATTATTAATTATTAAGATATATTAAGTCTGTAAAAATTAATTTATTAATAAGTTACGAGTTATGAAAAAACAAGATTTTATTAAAGCTATTGCTGCTAAAGCAAACTTAAGTCAAGATGCTGCTTCTAGAGTTGTTGCTTCTATGATTGACGTAGTTACTGATGAACTTAAAAAAGACGGTGAAGTAAACATCACTGGATTTGGTGCTTTTAAAGTATCACACAGAAGTGCTAGAAATGGTGTTAACCCTAGAACTGGTGCTAAAATCACTATCCCAGCTATGAAATCTCCTGTATTTAGAGCTGGTAAAACTCTTAAAGAAGCTATCAGATAAGAGTATACTAAACAAAATTAAAGCTACCTAATTCGGGTAGTTTTTATTTTCCTTATAATCTAAAAATTATTTATGCAAAGACTTGATAAATTCATCTCAAATTTATGATACTGAAGTAGAAAACAAATCAAAAAATTATTAAAAGATGAATATGTTTTAGTAAACTGAGAATTAGCTTTAGACTGACAAATAAAAATAAACTTCTGAGATATTATTAGCGTTTGAGAAGAAAATATTGAATATAAAAAAAATTTATATTTAATTTTAAATAAACCAGCTTGATATGTAACTAGTAATAAACCAGAGGCATCTTACGCTTCTTATTTAGAATTATTAGTTGATTATCCTTATGCAAATTTAGTTAATCCTGTTTGAAGGCTTGATGCTGATTCTACTTGATTATTATTTTTGACGAATAATGGTGATTTAACTCATAATTTAATCTCCCCTAAAAAAAATTTATTCAAAAAATATCTAATAACATTAGAAAATAATTTATCAGAAAAAGACGAAGAAAAAATAAAATCTTGAGTAACTATCAATAAAGATACTCCGAAAAAGTATCTAACAAAACCAGCACTACTTGAAAAAATAGAAGATAAAAAATATTATATTTCTATATCTGAAGGAAAATTTCATCAAGTGAAAAAAATGTTTGAAGCTATTAACAATAAAGTTCTAACTCTTCACAGAGTCGCTATCTGAGGTTTAGAATTATGAGATTTAAAATCTTGAGAATTTCAAGAATTAAGTAGCGAGCAAATCAATGAAATTTTTAATAAATAAAATCTTGTAAAAAATAAATTTTCTCTTAAAATAACTTAAATTTTTGTAAAAAATTAATAAATTAAATAAAAAATAATATTTTTAAAAATATGAATAAAAATACTGAAAATAATAATAAAACACTTGTTTTTCACGATACTTTTTTGTATAAATGAGGTTGAGAAAGACTTATAATGATGATGTGAAAAGCATTAAACAGCAATATTGCTTCTGGTTTTTTTGATGAAAATAGTTTTGATTTAAGAAAGAATAATTTTAAATGAGAAATGATAGAAGTATCTAGCCCAATTTTTAAATCTGGATTTAGACATATAAAACTAAAATTAGCATTTTATTTCAAGACTAAATTTTTAAAAAATTATGACAATATAATTTTCTCTTGAGATTGTACTATTGCTGTTAGAAATGCCAGAAAAGACGCTAAAAAAATCTATTATTGTCACACTCCTCCAAGATATTTATACGACCAATATGATAGATATATCAAAAAAATTAATCCTGTTTTAAAACCTATTTATATCTTGCTTGCTAAGTTATTTAAATATTTATATGAAAAAGATTTAGAAAAATTTGATTTAATTTTAACAAATTCAAAAAATACGCAAAGTAGAATTAAAAAATTCTTATGAAAAGAAAGTGAAATATTATACCCTCCTGTTGATACTGATGAGTTTAAATACATTTCTCAAAGCGACTATTACTTGAGTTTTGCTAGAATTTCTGAGATAAAAAGAGTTGATAGGATTGTTGAAGCGTTTAAGAGAATGCCTGATAAAAAACTAATAGTTATTTATTGAAAAAATGATCCTCAAAAAGAAGAAGTTTTTGAAATTGGTAAATGATGTAAAAATATCAAATTTATAACGCTAGAAGATAATTCTAAATTAAAAGATTATATTTGAAACAGTATTGCTACAATTTATATCCCTGTTGATGAAGATTTCTGAATGAGTCCTGTAGAATCTATGGCATGCGGAAAACCGGTATTGTGAACTGATGAATGAGGTCTTAAAGAAAGTATTATTCATGAAAAAACTTGATTACTTATAAATCCGCAGGCAAAAATAGAAGATATTATGGAAGCGGTAAAGTATTTATCTCCGGAAAAATGTTTAGAGATGAAAAAAGATTGCATCTCTAGAGCAAATGATTTTGGGTTAGCTCAATTTGAAGAAAAATTAAAAAATTATATAAAATAAAATTAAAAAAATATGCTAGCAAATAATTGATTAAATAATATAAGAAATTTACAGGATAATCCAATTCCTTCTCCCTTTTTAGTTCCCAAAGAAATTCCTTGAAAAATCAACGATATAATTTGATTATCTAATAATTTACATAGTATTGAAGATATTATTAATAACTTAGATTTTTCATGAAAAACTTCTGTTGAGGATATTTGTAATCATATAGTTGCATTAGTAAGAAGTTCCAATGAATCTAACACTAAATTTATTTTAAAAGCTTTTCAAAATATATGAATGGAAATTTCAGAATGAAGAATGTTAGAAAAAAATACAAGAACTTATTGGCAAACATGACTAGAATTATGAGAAAATAAATTAAAAAAAGAACGGAAAGAATATGATGATAATTATAATATAACACTCTAAATTTGGAGTGTTTTTATTTTATTCAATATTTGCAAATATATAAAAAATATATTATTATAGCCTATATATTATATTTATAACTTTAAAAAGTATGTCAAATCATAAATTAAATACACCCACAAAAGCTCCAGAAAATCAAGGAAGCATAGTTTCTGATGATACAATTAATACGGGTTGAGCACAAAAAGAATACATTCCTTTTTACACATGATTGAGAGAAAAAACAGAATTTGAAAAAGCAGGACATTTTTATAATGAAAGGGTTTATAAAGTGTGTGATAAATTATGAATAGGTGATAGTATGTTAATAGAAAGAGATTTTTTTACAGAAGATGAATTTAAAAAATTTCTTCCTGGTCTTCCAGATCCTATTCTTAAATCTCTTATTAAAAAAACAGCAAGAGAATATATGGATACTGGTGAATTACCAAATGGTATGGAAGAACATTATTCAGCTATTAGAAAAAGAAAAAATACTTTGTTAGATATTATTGATTCTGATAAATTTTTAAAAGAATATGCTGAAGATTTTGTTTCTAGATGAGTTCACGGAGCTTATTCACAAGAATCTTTAGATTTTATAAGAAAATATATGTTAGGTGAAGAAAAATTATTATCAAATAAAGAATCTGAAGAACTAGCATCAATTTTAAAACATTCAAGATGACATACAGAATATATGTCAGCTATGATAAGTTTTTTAGAAAATGTTAATCTTAGAAAAGAAATGCTAAAAGAAATGACATTTCTAAGTTCTGAAGAAAGAGAAAAAATAGAAGCTATGTGAACTATAGAATGAGCACATTATATAAGAAATATGGTTAGAAATTTAAACAATAGAATGGATAGTTTATAAAAAACTAAATAAATATTGAAAAACGAAAAAAAAAGCATATAATAGCGCAAGATTTTATATGTTTAACTAAATAAAGATGAACTTATTTCACGATTTAAAATTAGGAAATGAAGATTTAACTGAGCTTAATGCTATTATCGAAATACCAAAAGGTTCAATGGTAAAATATGAGTTTGATAAAGCTCTGGGATGTATTATGGTTGATAGAATTGGTAGAACACCTATGCCTTATAATTTTAATTATGGACTTTTACCTCAAACTTGGAATAAAGAAGACAATGATCCACTTGATATAATTGTTTTATCAAAAGAATCTTTTGTACCTGGATGTGTTGTTCCTTGTAGAGTTATTGGAGGATTAAAAATGATTGATAGCGGAGAGTTTGATTATAAAGTTGTTGCTGTAGCCGATGATAAATATTATGATAGTGTAAATGATATTGCTGATTTAGATGAAAATGAAAAAGAAGATATCTATTATTATATGCAACATTATAAAGATTTACATGGTAAAGTTGTAGAATTAGAATGATGGGATGATAAAGCTGCTGCAATAAAAGTTACTAAAGACTGTCAAGATTATTATCCAGTTAAATTTCAAAAATAATTTAAACAAAAATTAACTAAAAACACTTATTTTTTTATAAATTTAAGTGTTTTTTTATTTTTTTATATAAAAAAGAAATTCAAAATTTGCATTTATTTAAAAAATATATTAAACTATATCTAGATTTAATATTTTATTTATAATTTAAAAATTATGACAGCAGAACAACAAAAAACAATTGAAAATAATGATTTAGTAACAAGTCTATCTGACACACAAGTTAATAACGATCCTGCAGATCCAAAATATACTAATACTTCTAGAGAAAAAGAAACTTTAGTAACTATGGTAAATGCGACTAATCCTGAATGACCTAATAAATTTGAGCAAATTGCACATGCAAATTTTGAACAAGAAATGGATAATCTCTGAAAAAAATTAGAGAAGATACAAGTTTTAATTGAAGATGCTAAAAAATTCAATTGAATAGCAAAATTAGAAGCATTATATAAAGCAGAAGAGCAAATTGCAGATATGAGAGATACAATATCAAATATGCCGAGTACATTAACAAATGATAATACAAATAACATAGGATGAGAATTAGATTTTTTTGAATGAGATATAGCAGCATTAAAAGCTCCTATTGAAAAACAAATACATGAAATTGCAGACTTACAAATAGAATTAACAAAGGCAATGGAAAAAGGAGAAGATTTTATGCCATTTTTTAATAAAATACAAGCATTAAGTAGAGAATATGGTATTGATCCAAAATCAAAAGATGTGGAAATGAAAATAGTCGAACTGGAACAAACTTGATTTAATCCTTCAACAGCGGAAAACACTAAATGAGGATATGTAGAAAAAGAAGAACAAACTGATAAAGAAAAATTTGATGCAGAAATGGCTGAACGTTCTAAAAATGGAACAAAATGAATATCATTAAAAGATATGCCAAAAGAAGAACAAGAATGGGCTAACGAAGATACATTAGTTAAAAATATCGATGATGATATAAAAAAATATGTCGAAAATTGACAACCTGATGTAGCAATAAACTACGTAAAAAGTCTTAACCTTTCTCATAGAATAATGGAAAAATTAGGAGATATGGAAGGATATCAAGAATTAATTGATAAAGATTATAATATAAGCAAAGTTCAATATATGAGAGGACTTGGTTTTGAATTAGAATTATATGCAAATAAAACAGATTCAAAATGACTTAATTTATTTATACAAAATAATAAAAAACAATTAGAAGCTTGGATACCAACAGATGAAGAACAATTAAAATATGCTAATGCTGTAAATCTTAGTAAAGAAGCTAGAAAAATATTTTGAATTCCTGAACAAGAAAAGAACTCATAATGAGTTCTTTTTATTTTGTCTGAATTATTATTCTTCTTCTTCACTTTGATTAACAAGTCCAGCACTAACAATGATATCTTTATCATTTTTTAGTTTAGTTAGAATAACTCATTGAGTAACTCTAGAAGTTGCTCTTATTCATTTGATTGGTAGTCTTATAGTTTGTCCATCTCTACTTATTAGCATTATTTCACCGTTTTTCTTTCCTTCTACAGTTAGAGTCATCGCTCAAACTAATTTACCTGTTTTCTTAGTCATTGCCATAACTTTTACTCAACTTCATCATCTTTTTTGGCTTCTATATTCATCTATTGATGATATTTTTCACATACCATTTTCAGATACTACAAATACATATTCATCGTCTTCACAGACTATTGTTACTTGTACAACTTCGTCATCTGGTTTTAATTTTATTCATCTTACTCAGCTAGCGGCTCTTCACATAGGCCTTACATCGTCTTCCGAGAATTGTATCGCTTTACCTTCTTTAGTGGCGATTAAGATATTATCTTCTCAAGAAGTAGTTTTTACCCAAGATAATTCATCTCATTCTTTCACTTTTAATACTATTAATCAGCTACTTCTAATATTTTTAACTAAATCCATATCAAGTTTTTTAACTGTTCAGGCTTTAGTCACAAATAATAAGTTTTTATTTTTTTCTTCAGTAATATCAAGTATTGCAGCTATTTCTTCATCTTTTTGAAGATTTAGAAGATTTATTATAGGTTGTCCTTTAGCTATTCTTGTAGTTTCAGGTATTTCATAAGCAGGAAGAGAGAATACTCTTCATTTACTTGTAAAGAATAATAAATCATTATGATTTTTTGTCGATAACATTAATTTAATTTCGTCGTTTTCTTTTGTAGCTGTTGTTATTCATTTACCACCTCTTCTTTGAGTTCTAAATGAATTAGCTAATACCCTCTTCACATAAGAATTTTTTGATAATACTACGAAAATTTCTTCATTAGGGATTGTATCTTTAGGATTAAATTCTCCTAATTTACCTGGATTAACTCTAGTTTTTCTATCATCACCAAATTTATCCTTGATTTCAGCAAATTCTTCTGAAATTATAGCTACAACTCTTTCAGGTTTAGCTAAAATATCTTTAAGGTCAGCTATAAGAGCTAATTTTTCAGTTAATTCATCTTCGATTTTTTGTCTTTCAAGTCCTGATAATTTAGATAATTGCATATCTAAGATAGCGTTGGCTTGTATTTCAGTAAACTCAAAAGTTTCCATCAAAGAAGTTCTAGCTTCATCTTTATTTTTAGACGCTTTGATAACTTTGATAATTTCATCAATATGATCTAAAGCTTTCTTTAATCATTCTAAAATATGCGCTCTAGCTTCAGCTACTTTAAGCTCATAAGCTGTTCTTCTAGTAATAACTTCTTTTCTATGAGTAATAAACTCTTGCAAGATTTCTTTAAGATTATAAAGTTTTGGTTGCATACCTCTATCTCAAAGAGCAATCATATTAAATCAGAAAGAAGTTTGAAGATTTGTTAGCTTGTATAATTGATTCAAAATCTTTTTAGGGAAAGCATCTTTTTTAAGTTCAATAACGATTCTAATATCATCTTTATTTGATACATCTCTTAAATCAGTTATTCAAACTATTTTTTTCTCTTTAACTAAATTAGCAATTTTTTCTACTAATGCTGATTTAACAACTTGGTAAGGGATTTCAGTAATAACGATTTGTTTTCTTCATTTTTTATTTTCTTCTATTTCAGCTACTCATCTCATAATAACACTTCATCTACCAGTAGCGTAAGCTTTTCTAATAGCCTCATTATCATAAACAACTCATCCTGTTGGGAAATCTGGTCATTTGATAAAATTCATAAGTTCATCAATTCAAACTTCATCTAAATTTGGATGATGAATCATAAACTCTAGAGCATCTAAAAGTTCAGTTAAATTATGAGGAGGTATATTTGTCGCCATTCATACAGCAATACCCATTACTCAGTTCATAAGTAAATTAGGAATTTTTGTCGGAAGTACTGAAGGTTCTCTTTCAGTCGCATCATAATTATCTCTGAAATCAACAGTTTCTTTATTGATGTCACTCATCATACTTTCAGATAACTTTTGCATTTTTGCTTCAGTATATCTGTACGCAGCCGCCCCATCTCAGTCTATAGAACCATAGTTTCATTGACCATTAATAAGTGGATATCTAAGTGAAAAACTTTGAGCCATTCTTACCATTGCTTGGTATACTGATCAGTCACCATGTGGATGATATTTTCAAAGAACTTCTCAGATAACTTTCGCTGATTTTTTAAATTTTGCTCAGCTTCTAAGTCACATTTCTTCCATTGCATAAAGAATTCTTCTATGTACTGGTTTAAAACCATCACGCACATCAGGAAGCGCTCTAGATACGATAACACTCATCGCATAATCGATATAACAATTTTCCATCTCATCTACGATATCTTTATCTTCATCTCAAGCATAAACAACACCAGTTGGAATATCTAATTCCATATTTCAACCATTGTCTAAATCATTATTATTTTCAATTTCTGACATATTTTATTATAAAAAAATAAAAAGTTTGTTTAAAAACAAACTAAATATACTGATAAAACGTAAAAATTCAAGTTTTAAGAAGAGTTTTTTATTTTTTCGTTAGTATAACGATAATAATATTTTTATATAATATAAAAATCCCTATATTAAAGAGGATTTTTTTGTAAATAATTATGAAGTTCTTTAAATCATAATGATTTTATTTTTTGTTTTTCTTTATATGTTAGTCATTTCTTTTTTTCTAAATAACTGTCTCTGAAATCTAATAAATTTAAATAAGCTAAAGCAAAATTAATATTTATTTCTCTTAATTCCTTGATTTGACTATCCGTTAAATCATTTCTTAATGAAATAAGTTCTTCTCTTTTATCAATCAATCATAATATTTTCATAGCTTCATCATGAGACATCTCTTTCAATTGTTGTTTATCATCATCTGTTAAGTATTTTCTAGTAGATAATATTGAATCCGCATATTCTTTCCATAATTGATCTTGAGAACTTAATAATTTATCATTTGGAATTAATCCTCATTGTACAACATCTGTATTAATTAAATCACTACGAACTTTAGGGTCACCAGATTGTCACTCAAATGAATTAGGTTTTGTCATATTTCTAAAATAATATAATATAATATAATATAATAACAATGTATTACATGCATATATTACACTATTTTTTATATATTTGCAAATATTTAATTTTTATTGTTTTCTATAAGAAAGCGCTTCCAAAATATGCGTAGAAGTAATTATATCATCTCCTCATAAATCTGCTATAGTCCTTGATAATTTCAAAATCCTAAAATAACTTCTTGATGATAAATTCATACTCGTTGTTGCTCTTGCTAAAATCGTATCAGCTTCTTCATCTAAGCAGCAATATTTTTTTATTAACTTACTTTGCATCTCACTATTTGTCAAAATAGAGTGTTCTTTTAATCTAGCTTTTTGTAAATTTCTCGCCTTTTCTACTCTGCGTTTTATCTTATTTGAAGACTCATTTTTATCAAATCATTTTTTTATATCAAGCTCTTCTATATCAAGACGAGGTACTTCAATAAACATATCTATCCTGTCTAAAAGCGGACCAGATAACTTTGCATTATAATTTTGAATTTGAAAATTTGAACAAGTACATTCTTTATCAGGGTCAGTCAAAAATCCACAAGGACAAGGATTCATTGCTCATAACAAAATAAATTTTGATGGATAAGTATAACTAGCATTCACTCTATTTACAGTAATTTGTCCATCTTCTAGGGGTTGTCTAAGCACTTCTAAAATATTTTTATTAAACTCAAGCATTTCATCTAAAAACAAAACTCATTTATGCGCTAGACTTATTTCTCAAGGGCTCGCATTCCTCCCTCAACCTATTATACTAGCTCACGAAGCCGTATGATGAACTGTTCTAAAAGGACGTTTAAAAATTATCGGATTTTCACTATCGAGCATCCCTGAAATAGAATAAATTTTCGATACTTCAATAGATTCATCAATATCTAAATCCGGCAATATTGTACTAAAAGTTCTCGCCAATAAAGTTTTTCAACTCCCAGGAGGCCCATTCATAATAATATTATGGCCTCAAGCTGCTGCTATCTCTAAAGCCCTTTTCGCATTTTCTTGTCATACAATATATTGAAAATCAAAATTATTTATTTCATCAATTTGAAGACTTTTAAAGTCTATCGGCGGCTCTATATCTAAATCTTTATCACCATTTAACATCATAGTTAAATCTTTCAAATTATTTACTCAAATTATATCTATTCATGGTATTATAGAAGCTTCTTTTGCATTTTCTTTGGGTACAAAAATTCTTTTATAACCTTTTTCTTTTGCTCAAATTGTTGCTGGCAGCACACTAGAAATTTTCCTAACTCATCAATCTAATCATAATTCTCAAATAAAAACAGAATTTTTTATATGCGTAGAATCAAAAATAAAATCGCTTTTGTACAAAATCCCCACTGCCATAGGTAAATCAAAGCTCGGTCAAGTCTTACGAATATCTGCTGGAGCTAAATTTATAACTATTCTTCATTTTGGTAATTTCGCTCAAATAGATTTTAAAGCTGACTTTATTCTTTCTCTACTTTCTTGTACTCATTGGTCAGGAAGTCATACAATTATAAAGTTTGGTAATCCATTATTTATATCTACTTCTACATCTATAATATCGCTTTTTAATCAGTTTACTGTTATAGATTTTACTAAATTCGTCATTATTATTTAATATCAAAAAATAAATACTCTTATAATTAAAGTATATATTTAATATATTAAATTATATTTTTTTGTCAAAACTTTTTATATACTTTTATTTTTAAGTTTAATTGTAATAAAAAATTCCCCCCGAAGATTTCTCTCCAGGGGGTATAAACAAACAATGAAAAAGAAATTAAAGATTTATTCAATATACCAGTAATAGGCTATCCAAAAATACCTCCTGCCATTCTCAGCAAGCCTTTTGGTTTTGAGCTGGTTATATTTTTCCAGCTGTTTTTCTTCTATAAAAGCCAACATTTCGTTGACCTCATCCAAATATTCAGAAGGAATCAATTCCATTCCTCCCTTACCTTTGTATCTATAATCTACAAACTTGCAGACGCCAGTGGGATATATTTCAAAAACCGTCGCGATGTCATCCTTTAGTATCCTTAGATACACCCACCGTTGATTAACAGTTCGACATCTGGTCCGCGAACCAGAGTTAAGATTAAAGGATATCCTAAAACTATCTTCAATCTTTCTATCAATAATATTGACAAACTCCTTTTCTATCTCAGCATGTTTCGGCGAAATTATCCCCGCGTACGCCTGGTATGTTTGAAGAGAAAGCACTACCAACAACACTGCGATAAAGAAATTTTTCATTGTAAAACTCCCCCTTTTTTTTTATTTTGTCAAAATCGACAAATATATAATATATGTCAAGTTTTTTTATATGTTTTTATAAAAAATAAAAGCCAGTATTTAAACTAGCTTTATATTATTTAAGTTGTTGTTTTCTTTTTTAAGTCTTTATAAAGTTGTTCTAATGCATCATCTGTCATAGTAGATTCATCAATATCAGGAGCAAGAGCTTTGATAATAGTCTTAAGAATTTTGGCTCATATTTCACCATTTACATCTCCACTCTTCATTAATCTAGCAAACGCAGCATCATCATTATTTAATAATAAGTTACTTATATCTTTTATATCAGTAATATCTTTAAATTTATTTGCATTATCTATGTTAATAGTAGTATTATTTTCTTCATCTCAAATAACAAACTCTTGAGATTTAGTTCATTTCATTCATATCTCAACATTAAAATTTCTTGGTGAACCTGTCAATTCTCATTCTTTATAAACCTTAAACTCATTCCCTTTTTCATTATATTTACCTTCTCTAAATTCTCTATAAATTTTTTCATTTCAATTTGCAAATAATTTAAACAGATTATCTTTCTTAGTAAAGTCATCACTATTAGTTCAATATTTTTCTTTTAATTTCTTAGCTAAAGCTGGATCTTTATTAATGGCTTCTCAGAATGCTTTTAATGCTTTTTCTCATTCATCACTATTAATTCAAAGCTCTTTGATAAATGGCTCAAATTCTTTCATAGCTTTCTTTATACTAGCTTCTGTGGCTGGATTATCTCTAAGTCCATCAAGCATTTTATAATATCAATTTCTATCAAAATTGGCTCACATGGCATTCATAATTCCTGTATTATATCTATTTGCTTTATTAACGGACCTTTGTTCAATAGCGGCAGCGGGCACAGCACTAAGTCTTCATAATCACTTGATATCAAGTCAAGCAAAAGGAATAGGAGTATATTGAGGTAAAGATGAAACAAGTCATCATATATTTTTACCAAAAGTAGCAATAGGCTCTATAACGGCTCCTGTAATTTCCGAGCCTTTCAAGGCTGCCATTACTGTTATCCGGATAATAGCTAAAGTAATACAATTTATAATTAGATTTCATACTGGTCATAAAATGACATTTCATACTCATCATTGAAAAATTGGTGATTTTTGCCAATTAAATAAATCTCATTTAATTGTTATAAGATTACCTCAACCTTTAGTTTTTAAAGTCGTTGTTTGACTATCTTTATCATAATCTACTGACATTTGTCATTGTTGTACTGGAGATTCTATTTTACTTTGTACAACTTTTAAGAAAAATATTCAGAATGATAAAGCTGCTCATACATAAACAGGTACAAAGGCTAGAGATAAAAATTGTTTAAATTCAAAACTTTTCATTGATTCTCCGCCAGAACCAAAATAAAAAAGTAATCAAAATAATGGCGAAGCAATCATAAATAACCAAACCCGAACAATCCTAACAAATAGTGCAAAAAACATAGATACAAGCAACACAATGTATACTACAAAAAATATTACTTTAAATAACTGAAAGATTATAAGCGACAATGAATTAGCAATAGTTCACTGAACCAATTGTTCTTTCCAAACTTTTCATATATTTTGGAATCATAATAAATCATATGAATAAACAGCTAATAAATTATAAGGAGAAGTTTCTAAAAGATTCTTTATTGATAAATTATTTTTTTCATCATAATGAACATATTCTGAAAAATCTCATCAACCAGTTATATCTCACATTTTTGATAATTTATTTACATCTATTGTTATATTAGATGGAATAACTTCTCTATCAAAAATCTTTGAATCATATTTTTGTGGAAAAACTGACGCTGGTAATTGCATAACAGAAGCTGTTAATACGGAGCTTAAACTCACAACAAACTGCACTATAAACCAAGTAAAAGGCACCATAATAACTCATACAATAAACTTCGGTAGAGCTGTTTTTAAAGCAAAATTATCTCATCATTTTCAAATAATATTCATGAAAGCAATTACTATCAACAAAAAAGCAAAAATTAAATAAACAATATTCGACATAAGTATCCAAAGCTCTTTCATAATACCTTCCATGCCAAAAATAGTACCATTTATCCAATCAGGAGATAAAAGCCGTCAAAGTAGAATAGTAATAAGCGACATTATAAGAGTTCAAATAGTGATTATTAAATCAATAAAATACAAAAGAAAATCCTTAGGAGAACCTGAATCTCCTGCAGCAAATGCCACACTAGGAATGAACAGTAATAATGTTATTAATATTGCTTTTTTCATATTAGAATATTATTTAATAATTTTTATTTTAATTACCTGAAGTATTTCAATCATCATCTGGATCTAAATTAGGTACTCCACGAGTTTGTAATTCTTGTAAAGTAACTTCTCTTCAAAATAATTCTTTCAATATTTTTGAAATATATTTATCGTAACTTCAACTAGACATAAGGTCTTTTAATTCATCTACTTGAGCTTGAGTTAAATCTGCTAAATCATTTACAATACCTAGTTCTACAGATGTATATTCTCATCAATCTATATATTCTATTGTCTTCTTACCTGTTTCATTTTCTTCTATAAGTCTTATATTATTATCATGATTAATTTGTGTTTCTTTCAGTTTAGTTTTTCAAGATAATACTCTCACTTCATCTCAAGGATTATTCCATGCTTCTACTGTCACTTTAACAGTAGAGCCAGCTCATCAACCTGCTCAAGTTCAAGAAGTCATTCTCATATATTCTGTAACCTTTGAAGCACGACGGTCACCAAGAATAAGTCTTGCTCAAGCTCTTGTCAATTTTCCATTTTCATCCATCAATTTTTTCGCTTGTTCAATAGTAACTCATGATTTATCTAATTCTCTGGCGGCAAAACTCAAATCTCTCTTTTGTAATTCTGATAAAACTCTCTTTTCTAACTCCCTTACCTTAGGATTATTTCTTCAGAATTTTTGAGCTAATGATTTAAGTTCGTCTAACAATGCTCTTAATGATGCTTCTGTATTTACTTGTTGTGCTTGTTGTTGTAATTCTACCATTTTCGCAGTATTGATAGTACTTCAAGCTCAAAGCATTTCATAAAGTTTATCTTCATATACTGATGTTTTTTTAGCAGAAGCTGTTTCCAAAGCCTTTTTAGGAAATTCACTCGCTTTCTCAAAACTCTTCATACTTAATCCACCAGGAGCAATTGGAATATTTTGAGGAAGTTTCTTCATAAGATTTCAAACATCTTGTCATATTTTTATTATAGGAGCTGCCGCTGCCTCCGTAATAGAACTACTTTTAAACGCAGCCATAACAGAAAGCCGTAATATAGTAATACCAAATAAATACATTATAAGTCTTGCAAAAATATTTACTCAATCTCAACTTTGGTTTCAAGATTTAGGGAAAATATCTCAAATAACAGTTACTGTAACAGGGGCTATATTAATTATAGTTTTTCATGGTTCTGCTTCGGTAAAAACTGTTTGCGATTTATATTTTGCATTCGTTGAAATCAGACTTATAAACAAAAGTCAAAAAGATAAGGCTGCAGCTACATAAACAGGCACTAATACAAGTGATATAAATTCTTTGAAAGTAAATTTTTTTAACTTCTCTCATCAAAATCAATCTCAGAAAAAATACATTATTCAAAAAAATGGAGAGAATATTGTATAAAGCCATAAATAAGCGGTTCTCATAAATAGTGCTAAAAATAATCACATAAGTATTACTACAAAAACTATGAAAAATGCAAAATTAAAAATTATTTTAATAATAATATCAAATACTGAAACTGTTCAAGAAAGCCAACTACTAGTATCTAATTTTGTTAATTCTCAAAAATTAAAAACTCAATATAAATAAACATACATAACTCAAAATGGATTTTTTTGAAGATATTCTCCAAAAGTATAATCACACTCCTCTTCACTAGAACATCATTCATAATTAGCTTTAGGTTTTAATCAACCTGGTGTTCAAATTCAGTCCACATTGATAGTCCATCAATTTTTAGGTATTTTTATAAATTGATTAACAGTTCATCCAGCTTTATCTGCAATGATATCAGTTGGAAGTGTTAAAACAGATACTGTTAAAACAGAACTAAGACTTATAAAAAACTGAACAATAAACCAAGTAAATGGTACCATTATCAAAGAAATAATAAATTTTGGTAATGCTGTTTTTAAGGCATAATTATCTCATCATTTTCAGATAATATTCATAAAAGCTATAATAACTAATATGAAAGCAAAAGCTAAATAAACAATATTACTAATCATTATCCATAATTCCCTAAAAACGGAGTCTAATCAAAAAATAGTTCAAGTCGTCCAATCAACTGTCATAAGCCATCAAACCAAAGCAGAAAACGCTCCCGCAATAAAAAAACAGACTTCCAAAAGAGCTTTTACTCACTCTGAAATAGCCTCAACTGTAATTCAAAAAATAGATTTATCTGTTGCTGCAAAAGTAGTTTCTGTACTTAATGCGAACAAAATAAAAATTCAAAATATGATTTTTTTATAATTTGTTTTTATAAATTTTTTTAGTTTATTTAATTTCAATTTTTTAAACATATTTTTATTGCTTTTTATAATTTTTTTTATAAATTTTATAGATTTTTATAATCTTATCATATTTCTAAAAATTTTGCAAAGATATTTTTACTTTTTTTCTGTATTTCAAAGCGATGATTTTATATACTGCATAACAATATATCAAGTAGAAAACGCCAGTTGTAAATTATATCATCAAGTTTTACCTGTAATATCAAGAATTTCTCAAATAAAAAATAAATTTTGCACCTTTTTACTTTGCAAATTATTATCTAATTCATCTAATAAAATTCATCATCAAGTCACTTTCGCTTCCCTCCAACTTCTAAAACTATGTAAATCTAGCTCTATAATACTTTTTTCTTGCGATAAATCAAAAAATTTAATAACTTTTTTAGAAGTATTTTCTAAATCAAAAAATAATTCTGCTGAAAAACCTTTTAAATCATCAGTATTCTTCCCTATTTTATCAAGATATTCTCATATTTTTAAAACGCTATTAAAAATAATCGGTCAGCTCAATCAAAAATGCGTAAATAATAATGGGCCGCTCTCACTATAAACGACTTTATCTTTATATTTTATATTTATTTTTAATTTTACACTTGTTCAAGAAATATCTTCTAATTTTTTTACGCAAGTGATTCAGCATAATCATCTATAAATACCAGAACTTTTTATTCAAAATTCTCAAGCAAAATTATATCAGTCTCCTGTTGTTCATAAATCCATAAAACTTCTTCATCAAGTAGAAATTACAACTTTTTTTCAGAAAAACTCTTCATTTTTTTCTGTTTTTATTATAAAAATATCATTTTTTTCATCTTTTTTTACACTTTTTACACTTTTTTTTAACTTTATTTCCACATTATTCTCTCTATTTTTTTTTAATAACAACTCTAAAAAATCTTTTGATTTTCAAGATTTCAAAAGCATTCTACCTCTATCTTCTTCGACTAGTTCTAAATTATTTTCGCTAGCAAATGCCATTAAATCCCAATTATTATATTTTGAAAAAATACTTTTTAAAGCTTTTTTATTTTGACCGAAATAATCTAACTCTTCATCTATATTCATATTTGTTATATTTGCCCTTCATCATCAGCTTAGAAGCAGTTTGGTTCCTAAACTACCAGTTTTTTCTAAAATTAAAGTTTTTATTTTTTTATCACTGTGAGCTCAAGCGAAAAGCGAACTTGCTCATCATCAAATAAAAATCACATCATATATTATATTATTTATCATAATTATTTATTTTTTATAAAATTTTGCTTATTATACATAAATTTTTCATATTACAAAAAAACACTAAATTTATTAGCGTTTTTTATTTATTTCATTGTAATATTTATTGTTCATCAACTTATTCCATCTTCTTCAATATAAAAAGTTTCATTATAAATTTCTACACAAACTCTTCTATTTGGAGAATTTCAAATAATATTCATACTTCTAAAATATTTTTTCCCTATAAATAACTCTTGCTCAATTTCATCAGCAATTTTAGTATTAGTTTTATCTTTATCATCCAAAAACTCTTTTACTTTAAGTAATATAAGTAGGATATTATTTATATCTTCTTCTGAATTGATTTTTGTTTCTAAAGTCTCTTTTATTTCTCAAATCTCTTTTTTTCATTTTTCATTTTGATCTACTATTAAGTTAGAGACTTCAGTCGCAATTCTTTCTATCATAATTTTTGCAGCTCAACTTTCAGAGCTTTGTTCATTTGCTCATTCAGCTCAAAGTTCAGCTAAAGAAGGACTTTTTGTTGGTTTATCTCCTGCCATTGTCTAAAAAATTAAAAAATATTTTTTTATATTATAATAATATATATAAAATAGTCAAAATAATATTCAGTTTAAAAAACTCACTAAATTAATAGAAAGTTTTATTTTATTTTTAAATTTTTAAAAGCCCCCTTTTATTAAAAAGGAGGCAAAAATTGATTTCGTATTTATGTTTTTTCTGTTTATCTTTCTATAAATATTACGCTCTGGCTAGAGTTTCTTTCAATAATTTAAACATATGATTCACTAAATCATCTAATTTTTTATATTTGGTTCTTTCAAATCTATAAGAATTATGATCTGTAATAAAAGCAATTTTAGATTTGAATAATCATTTTTTATCTTGATCAACACGTATTTCCATGATAGTTTCTTGTCAATCAAATTTTTTTAAATAACTGTCTAATTTTCCATTCACATTTAATTCAACAAGCCTATCTATAACAGCTTTTGAATCTTTCAAACTCCTTCCTATACGGATTTTTTTTTGCATAACCATAAGCATTTCTAGTTATTAAATAATTTAACACCGGTGTACCCACATTATATATCAATTAAAAAAAATAACAAGTATAATTTGAAAAAAAATATATTTTGTGTATTATATAGCGAGAAACTTAAAAGCGCCTAAGAAAACTAGAAAAAGTTTTCTACTTTATTTTGTTTATTATAGAGCTTTATGAAAGATTTTGAATTAGTAATTTGACTTGAAATACACGTAAGAATTAATAGTGAAACTAAACTTTTTTGTAATTGTAAAAATGCTGTAGAACTAGCAAGTGAACCAAATGTAAACGCCTGCAGCGTATGTATGTGATTCCCTGGTATGCTTCCAGTTTTAAATAAAGAAGCTGTAAGAAAATGAGCTTTAGCTGGGCTTGCTATGAAATGTAGTGTTAACAATATTTCTAAATTCGATCGTAAATCATACTTCTATCCAGACCTTCCAATGGGTTATCAAATCACTCAACTATATGAACCAATTGTATCTAATTGAAAAGTGAAAATTATAGATGATGGAGAAATAAAAGAATTTGGTATTCATCATATGCATTTGGAAAATGATGCTGGTAAACTTATTCACGCTTGATGAAAAACTTTATGTGATTATAATAGAGCTGGTTCTCCTTTGATGGAAATTGTTACTGAGCCAGACTTTAGAAGCAAAGCTGAAGTTATGGAATTTGTAAGAGAATTACAAAAAATGATGAGAGCCGTTGGGGTATCAAATGCTGATATGGAAAAAGGACAAATGAGATGTGACGTTAATATTTCTATCAGAAAACCTTGAGAAGATGTATTAAATAACAGAGTTGAACTTAAAAACCTGAACTCACCTAGTGCTATTTGAAGAGCTATTGATAATGAATTTAAAAGACAAGTAAAAATCGTTTCAGAAGGTGGAATTGTAGACCAAGAAACAAGATGATGGGATGACGAAAAAGGTATGAGTAAACCTCAAAGAAGTAAAGAAGACGCTATGGATTATAGATATTTCCCTGACCCTGATTTATTACCTCTTGAAATAACAGATGAAGAAGTTGCTGAGATTGCTAAAGATTTAGTAGAATTGCCAATAGAAAAAAGAATTAAATACTTAGAAGAATATAAACTTCAAGAAGATGATGCTAGATTATTAACGACTGACAGAGATTTATCTCTATATTTTGAAAAATTACTTGAATTAACTAACGACGCTAAAAAATCTTGTTCTTACATTACTACTATCTTGATGGCATTAATGAAAGAAAGCGAAGATGATATAAAAATCACTGATTTAAAATTTGATATAGAACAGTTAGCAAGAGTTATAGAATTAGTAAATAAAGATGAATTATCTTCTACAAATTCAAAAGATGTAGTGGAAGCATTATTTAAAAAATGAGGTAAAGCTGATGAAATCATAGACCAAAGAGGACTTAGACAAACTAATGATACTGGAGCTTTAGAGCAAATCGTAGACGAAGTAATAGCTAATTACACTGAGCAAGTCGAAGATTATAAATCAGGTAATGAAAGAGTATTTGGTTTCTTAGTCGGTCAATGTATGAAGGCTTCAAAAGGACAATGAAATCCAAAGATTTTCAATGAAATGCTTAAAAATAAATTGGATTAAAAATAAACTCTCTCAAAATAGGGAGAGTTTTTATAAATTATTAATAATTTTATTATGAAATTATATTGGTTAGTCATATTTGCAGTTTTAATAAATTCATTTTGAGCTTTTATTTATATTTTAAATACTCTAAAATGAAAAACTAAACCCAATAGAATTACTTGGTTAATTTGGGCTACTGCTCCTCTTGTATGAAGTGCTTGAATGATTGCGTCTGAAGGATTTGTCTGGTCTGCTTTACCTGTTTTTATGTCAGGTTTTTTACCATTATTAGTATTTTTATCTTCTTTTGTAAACAAAAAAAGTTATTGGAAATTATGACACTTAGATTATACTTGTTTATCTTTTGCTCTTTTAGCCATAATATTATGGCAAATTACAGATAATCCATTACTCGCCATAATATTTAGCGTTTTAGCTGATTGACTTTGAGCTATTCCACTACTAATAAAAATGTATAAATATCCAGAAACAGAAACTATCTCTCCTTTTTTTACTTGATTAATAGCAAATATTTCTGCATTAATTGTCATAAAAAATTGGACAATAGAAGAATATTTATTCCCTGTTTATTTATTATCTATATGTAGTTTAATAATTTTAACTTATTATAGAAAAAAATTCTTTAAATTCATTCCAAATTTTATTACTACTAAAAAATAATTAAATTATATTATCTCTCATCTCTTTCCTAATATCATTATTATGAAATTTTAGCATTTTGTCATTAATGATTATTCAATATGGTTTATTTAATTTTTCATAATTTTTCAAAGTTTTCTTTAGAAAAATTTTTTTCATAATTTTATCAAAAAAATTAACTATTTTTCAAGTTTTTTTCTTATTTTTGCTATATTTTATAAATTTTTTATTTTCTTGTATAAATTTTTTGTACTCACTAAAATCTGCCCATTTTTTATTTTCTTCTATAAATTTATTATAAATATTATTATTACTAATTATTGGCTTCAAATAAACAATCCAAAAGTATAAATATATGTCATTTTTTATTGCTATATTTTCTAAATTTAGATTATTTTCTGTTATAAAAAAGCTTAGACAAAATTTTCAAGCGTGTTTATTTTTAGTTTTTCTTTGTCATAATATAGCGAAAAATAGTGTAATTAAAATTCTATTTAACCACATAGAATTAGGTGTTGTAACGATGAATAAATCTATGTCAGAATCCTTATTTGCTGCCTTCATTGATAAACTATTTACGATAGCTACTAGCCTTATTCAAGGTAAAAAATTAATATATTTCAAATATTTTTCAGTTTTTTTTATATAATTTTTTTCTATATCAGAGTAATTATTTTTTACGGAAAAATGTTTATTAAATTTATTAAAATTTTCTTTATCAAACTTTTGCATATTTTATTATTTTTAGTTTTACTAAGCTAATAATACTAAAAAATAAACAAAAATCAAAAAACATTTGTATTTATAAAAAAATATCATATAATATGCGCGTTATTAAAAAAGAAAAAATATTTAATGGTTCTCTTGTACAGTTACAGTTCATGAACAGCCCTTAATAAATTCTAGTTAATAGCATTTATATTATTAATTATTCTAGATTTTATGAATAATACTATTTTTATCGGAGGGCTTTCTTGGAACCTTCAAAGTGAAGATTTAAAAGACATCTTCTCTGAACATGCTACTGTAGTTTCTGCTAATGTTATTTTTGACAGAGAAACTAAAAAAAGTAAAGGTTTTGGATTCGTTGAATTCGAAACTGCTGAAGATGCTGCTGCTATCAAAGAAAAATTTGACGGAGCTGAATTAGATGGAAGAAAAGTTTTCATTGATTTCGCTAGAAAAAGAGAAGACTAATCCTCTAAAAAATTAAAACACTTGAATTTTTCAGGTGTTTTTTTGTTGCAAAAACTTTATATAATCATATAATTAACAAAATTATTTTTTATTAAGTATTAAAAATGTCAGAAAAAGTAAATGTATTTTTGAAAGAACAATTTTGAGAAGTTATTGTTATGGATAGGAAAGAATTTTATAAAGAAGCAATTCAAGAATATAAAGAAAATTTAACAACAACAAAATATGTAGAAGTTGTTAATGTTCTCTTATTTGATGAAAACTGAGATTTAATTTTACAAAAAAGGTCTTTAAATAAATGACATAATCCTTGAATGCTTGATAAAACGGTTTGAGGACATATGAAATATTGAGAATCTCCAAATTTTACTACAATGATAGAATTAGTTCAAGAAATTTGAGTCCCTTCTTATATTTTAAATCCATCAGAAGATTTTTATAAATATCATAAAATATTAAAACCATTTTTAGAAACAACAGCAATAGTTCAAAATATTTCAAATAGTTTTGTTGACACTACAAAAATAATTAACTCGGAAGAAATCAAAATCTGAAATAAAATTCATTTTTATATGTGAATTTATTATTGAGCAAAGAAAAATAGAGATAGTGAAGTGAAATGAATTTTATATTACTGATTTGATGAATTAAAAAAAGAAATAGAATTAAATCCAAATATTTTTACTCATGATTTAAAATTTTTGATAACAAAATATGAATCTGAAATAAAAGAACTTATTAGTTTTATAAAAAATAAAAATACCTAGGCAAGGTATTTTTTTTGTCACTTAAATTTTTGTTTCACGTAATAGTAAGTACAATGAGAGAGAAAAATAAATTATATTTTAATATTAAGTTTATGAAAAAATTAACTACTATTATATTTTTAATGTTTTCATTATTATTAGTAAACTCTGTAAATGCTAGTTTGCTTGAAGCTAATAATGAAACTGGTTCTTGAAAATTTTGTACAGAATCAGGGTGAAAATTAAGTACTGATTTATGTATATTTGATTGAGATAATGAGATATCTTCTGATGCTTTATACAATGCGCATCAAGAATTAACAGGTCAAGTATGATTTCTATGAGGAAGTAAATATTTTGATGAATCTAAATGAGCTTATAATATAGATTTAATAAAAAGAGATTTAGTTACTTTTAAATTTATTAAAGACAACAAAATAAAAACTTTTGATATGAAAAAAGTTGATGAAGAAATAAAAAATCTTGAAAATAAATTAGATAATAAAACAAAAAATAAAATTTGATATGTACCTCAAGACGTAAAAGATAAAAATGGGAATGTAGTATGACAAACTAGATGATTAGTATGAGGAGATAGAGATGAACATGGATGTATTTGAAGTGCTGGATATATGTGGAGTGAATTTAAAAAAGAATGTGTGAGACCTTGGGAACAAATCGCTCCAAAAGAAGAATTAAAAAAATGCGTGAGTTATTTTGATGGGTGTAATACTTGTACAGTAACTGAAAATGGAAAGTTATGAGCTTGTACTTTAATGGCTTGTGAAGTTTTATGAGAACCTAAATGTTTAAAAGAAAGAAGTTTTATAATTTGAAAAGTAACTAAAATCGAACAATGAAAAGACTGATTTAGTACTACTATAAAATATGATACAAATAAAACTTTTATCGCAACTTTTTCTATTCCAAATATGTGACCTAATGGTAAATATTTTAGTGATATAGAAGTATGAGATGAATTAAAAATTTATATGACAGAAGACGAAAAGAAAAAACCTAGTTTTATAGCTGTTAGACATTTTGAATATACTGATAAGAAGAAAGAAAAAGAAGCATTAGAAAAAACTGAAAAACAAAATAAAGAATCTACAATGATAGAAGATAATAAATTAATCTGATGAGATAGAGATGAACACTGATGTATTGGTAGTGCTGGGTATACTTGGAATGAAGAAAAGCAAAAATGTACTAGACCTTGGGAAGATAAAAAAGAAATTTCAGAAAATGATAAGAATTTTTATAATCATATAAAAGATACTTTAGATAAAAAATATTCAGATTTAGAGCAAAAATTAATTAAACAAATTGAAGCTAAAACTTGAAGAATGAGTAAAAGTATTAAACAAAAATATTTAAATGATTTTGTAAATAAATTAGAAAATTTAATTTCTGGACATTTAGCTAAATATCCTCAAGATACTGCTCTACCTGAAAAAGCAAATAATATTTATCTAACTTTAGAATTATTAAAGTTAGATATTCAAATAAATTTAATTAAATAATAAGGAAGTTTTTATTTAAAGGCCCGCGCAAATGCGCGGGCCTTATTTTTATAATTTTTATTTTATAAAAATTATAAAAGACATTGAAAATTTTCCTTTATAAAACATAATTGCTCTCGCTATATCAGATTAGTTTAAATATTTATGCAAAAAAAACTAACAAAGCTCAAAGAGCTATATAATAAGGTGATTGACCTTATTGTAGAAGAAAATTTTAAGAATATTCCTGAAACTATAAGAATAATAAAAAATATTATTAATTCGCTAGAGGAAAAAGAAAAAAATAATAATTCTACAATAAAACAAGAAAAAATTCTTCAAAATTCTAAAGTAGAAACGCTAGAAAAACAGATAAAAAAATTAGAAGAACGCATTATAAAACTTGAAAAATTAAGAATGCCTTCTATGCAAATAAGTGAAAATACTGTTTCTAACAGCGACTGAATATGGAATTAAAACAAAAAAAATTATATTATAATTAATTATATATTATGGCTACAGTAAACCAAAAAATTATAAAAGCATTTTCTGATAACACTGGAAATTCTTCCATGGTTCATCTTAACACTAGACAAGCTGATGCGTTTATTGATTATATCAAAGATGAATCTGTTATTTTAAAAAATTCAAGAATCAAAAAGATGAATGCACCTATGGAAAATATCGCTAAATTAGGTGTTGGTGAAGAAGTATTCTTCCCTGCTAAACAAGGTTCTAGTTTAGATGAAACTAAGAGAGTTAATTTCTCTGGTGAACAAATCAAATTAGTTACTAAAGAAATTATGGCTGAGGTAAAAATTCTTGATGATGAACTTGAAGATAATATTGAAGGAATGAGTTTTAGAGAACATTTAATGAGAATGATTTCTAAAAAAGGAGCAAACCAATTAGAAAGAGCTGCTTTATATTCTAGAGAAACTGAAAATGGTGATTCTATTAATTCTTTATTTAATGGATTCATAAAAACTCTTGATAAATCTGGAACTGTATTAGATGCTAATGCTGAAACTGATAGATTTGTTTCTAAAGATAAATTAGCGAAACTTTATAAAGCTCTTCCTACAAAATATAGAAGTAGTTTAAATAAATTTTATATGCCAAATGATGTGGCTATCGACTATGAAACGCTATACGAAGCGACTTCTAATGATATAAATAAAAAAGGAGCTTTTGGAATTTCTTTTGAAAACGCTCCACTTATGAGTATTGAAAGACCTGTTGCTGTAAAATCTGGTTTCTCAGCTACTCTAGGGGCTAACACAGTAAAATGAGAAAGTGTGATTACTTTATCTAAAACTACTGGATTAACTGCTGGAAAAGAAATTGCTATCGCATTAGATAATGATAAACAATTTGCTACTAAAGTAGTTTCTGTTGATGGAACTGCGAAAACTGCTACTTTAGAAGATGCTTTACCTTTTGATTACTCAAAAGATTTATCTGAAGAGAATGAGGTAAGCGAAGTTACTTTAGATGGAGCTGATATTATCTTAACAGACGCATCAAACTTAATATGGGGTATCCAAAGAGATATCACTATCGAAACTGAAAGAAGCGCGAGAGAAAGAGCTACATATTTCGTTGTAACTCTTAGATGTGATTTCGCGGTAGAAAATCCGCAAGCTGCTGGGCTTCTTAAGAATATCAAAATCAAATAATTTTAAAATTCTGTTATCATTTGTATTAAATAAAATTTATAAAATAAATAAAAACTCTCCATATTTAGAGAGTTTTTTTATTATCTATTTTTTTGTCTACCTCTTCTATACCTTCCTGTTCATTCTTTTTGTTTATAATCAATAATTATAGGTGTTCCGAAAAATCAAAAATTATCTCTGATTCTATTTTCTAAATATCTTTTATAAGAAAAATGAAAATGTTTTTCATTATTTACACTTAATACAAATCTAGGAGGATTAGTTTCAGGTTGTGATGCAAAATATATTTTTGGATTATGAGATTTTTTATTACCTGTTGGTGGATGTTTATAAATAACTTGTTCCATAAAATTATTTAGAACTCAAGTTTTTACTCTTTTATTTCTTTCTTCTTTTATCGAAGCGGCATTTTTAAGAATTTCTTCAACTCTTTTTCACTCTAAAGCACTAGAAAATACAACAGGAGCCCAACTTAAAAATTCTATTTTTGCTTTTAAATATTCAATATATCTATTCATCATTGTTGTCTTGTCTATTCATGGTTTAGCAAGAACTAAATCCCATTTATTCACGACTAATATTAATCATTTATTTTCTTCTAAAACTCTGTTTATTACTGCTAAATCTTGGTGAGCAATTCACTCTTTTCAATCTACAACAACAGCAACTACATCAGCTCTAGTTATAGCTCTTTCACTTCTCATAACACTCCAATCTTCAATATTTCATTTTCAAATTTTCCCAGGTCTTCTGATTCAAGCTGTATCTATTAATACAAATTTTCCAGCTTCATTTTCAAATTTTGTATCCACACTATCACGAGTAGTTCCCCATAAGTCTTTTACCATAACTTTATTTTCTCAAGTTATAGCATTAATTAGCGATGATTTTCAAACATTTGGTCTACCTACTATTGCAAGTTTTACGTATTCGTCATCTACTTCTTCATATTTATAATTTAATCCTTTTTCTTTTAGTTTTTTAGCTACTAAGTTTCTAACCTCGCCTACTCATCTATTATGCGAAACTGAAACTGGCACGAAATCTTCAAATCAACCTGTTCAAGCTAAACTATAAGCTTCCATTTGTTTATTTTCATCATCAGCTTTATTTGCTACTACTATTACATTTTGGTAATTCTTTTTTCTCAGCAATTCTAAAATTTTCTCATCTAAAATAGTTAATCTATCATATTCAATTAACCAAATTAAAATATCACTTTCGTCTATTGCTCTATCAGTTCTTTCGATAATATCATCAGCAACTTCATCATCTTGAGCATTAAAGTCTAGTCACCCAGAGTCAGCTAAAATATAAGTAATATCATTTTCTCTATCATTATATTCGAACTCAACAATATCACGAGTAGTTCCAGAAATATCACTAACTATCGCTATTTTATGACCTGTATACATATTAAAAAAACTTGATTTTCAGACATTAGGTCTTCAGATTATTGTTATTTTTCCTAACATTATTTTTTATTTAATTTTTAAAGCTAAGTAATTTTATCCAAAAAGAGTTAAAAAGCAAAAGTAAATCTTATTTTATTAATTATACAATATTTTTAGATTATACAATAGATTTTAAAATAATTATTTTTGACTTTTTTCTTATTCTGCTAAAATTGTTTCTTTGATTTTTAAACTATAATATAATGGAACAACAAGAAAAACAGACTTGAATTGAGACAATGGAGAAATTAAGATCACAATGAAAAGAAAAAAATAATTCAATAGAGTGAATACTAGAAAATATAGATTTAGGCCATTTACCTAGAAATATTTCATTTTTAGTTTTATTTATTATTATGGCTCAAATAACGCTTCCCGCTAGGAAAGCAGAAGCAAATGATACAATAAAATGAATAAAAGATGCTCAAAATTTGCTTGAAAAATGAGAATATGGTAATATAGAGAAAATATTACTTAAAACTAATCCTAATATGTGAATAGATAAAAGTGCATTATGAACTGACAGACAAACTCGTAAAGAGTTAGTTAATACATATGGTAAAGCAATAGGGCTAACTCCTGAAGAACAAGCAAAATTAATTTGACAAGAAGAACCAAAAGCTAAAGTGCCAGAAGTTGATCCTAAAACACTTCCTGGAAAAGCTTGGATGGAGTGAAGTACTCTAAAAATTAATAATAGCGGACAAATAATGACAATTTCAGAAGATTCTAAAATTCATATGGATGCTGATTGAAGTGAAACTTTTGATATATTCAAAGATAGTTGGAAAACTAGACAATCTTTTAATATGAAAAAATTACAAGAAGCTATTTTTAATCTTAAAGATGGTCAACAAATTGTTTTTTCAACTAGAAATGCTAAAAGAGATGATAAATGAAGAAGAAAAGTTAACTATGACACTAAAATTATCTTAGTAAAAAGATGAGATGGTTTGGTCGTTCTTTGAAGTGAATATGATACTCCCCTTCCACAAAAATCAGAACAAGAAATACAAGAAAAATTAGATAAAAGATTAGCATGAATAGCAAAAGTAAAAGAAAATTCTAAAAATGCTAATGCCACTATACCTTTTGATGAGGATGGTTTTCAAAAACCAGTATGGGAAAGCGAAAAAGGGACTTTAAAAATTGTAGTTTGAGCAGAATATGAAAGAAGTAGAGATACTACTGATGATTCTGAAATGAATAAAGTTCGTAACAATTTTAAAACTCTACAAAAACAATATAAAAGAGATATTTCAGCTCTAGAAATAAAATTAAATGGACAAAAAAGTAAAAAACCAGAGCCAACAAATGAAGATGATTTAGTAATTAGTCTTAACGGAAAAGAAGCCGATAAACGCAACGAAGCTAAATTTGAAGCAAAAAAAGCGGAAATTACTAAAGAAATAGAAGCTAAAAAAGAAGCTTATATAGCAGAATTAAAAGAAGTTATTTTATCTATAGATAAAGTTGATATAACTGACTTACACAAAAGCGAATTAATACATGAAATATTAATCGCAAATGATGAATTTTCTTTAGAATTAAAGAATTTTATTAGATATGAAAACAGACTAACTTTAAAAAATCCTCCTCACGTCGATTCTCGTGACTGACAAACTCACAGATTAGTATGATGAGATATATTAGAATTCAAAGAGTGAACTCCTTGATTAGTTATAGATTGAGATTGATTCTGAGGAATTGATTGAGAGCAACCTTTTAGTGTTTCAATACTTAATCAAATGCTAAAAGAAAATTCTGTATGATACCGTGTTGATATTGCTAAAAATACTAAATCAAGTTTATTTTCTACTACTATCATAACTCTAGAAATAGCATGAAAGAAAAATGAAAAAGAATGGAGAGTACTTTGAGAACATGATAGAGAAGCATATAAAGCTATAAAAGCTTGAGTTGCATCTGATAAAGCTAGCCTTGGAAAAGAGGTCTGACAAAATGCAACAGCTCAAGAAACAAAAGCTAACATAAATCAATTACAAAAAGATATAACAGAAGCTGAAGCTAGAGCTGCCGATATAGAGAAGGCTAATTATAAACCAAAAAAGAATCCTTTAAATGACATAGAAGCATTAAAAAAAGATCCTGATATGGCTTATGAATTATTAAAAGCTGAAGTTGAAAAATATCATAAATCTATTCAAGAAGCCCAAAATTTCGCTACTACTCAATTTAATACCGCACAAGAACAAATAAACTACCTAAGAGCTGATTGAGCAAATTGAGAAGAAAAACATAAGGAAGAAATTAATAGTTTAACAGAGCTTATGAAAACAAAAGCTCAAGCTATACAATGATTTAAAAAGGAAAAAGAAGTAATTTCTAAAAAAATAGCTGAGCTTTCTATCGCCCGTGATGATATTAAAATCAAAATTGAAAAGGAAGAAGAAATTACCGATGCTGATATTGAAGTAATGAGAAAAATAGCCTATGGTAGTGCAGAAAAAGCTCAAGCTGTATATAACTTCATGAGAAGTGAATCAAAAATGCAAATGCAACTTTGAAGTAAATGATTAGCTATTTGGAATGAAAGAATGTTACTTGAAGCTACTTGAGGTGTTAAAGACGGGTGAGTTAATCTTGAAGCTAAATTTAAATATATTTTCTGAAGAGTATTTGATAGTAAGGTAGGGATAGAAATAAATTGACAATATTCTCCTACTATTGATAAATTATTTGCCACTTTGTGAATCGAACCTTGAAAAGATAGAATTTATAAAATCACTGCTTGAGTTAGAAGAGATGAAATAAAAATAAATTGAATAACTAAAAAAATTCCTGAATTTATAGCATGATTCCAATATGAAGATAAATCTTTTGATGAAGGTGATTTCTTCAATAGCTGGACTGCTTGATTCATCTTTGCACAATCTGATACTACAGATTTTGGTACAAGTGAAAGCACTAGAACCTTTGATACTGCAACAGAAAGAGTTACTCAACATATTAGAACATCTTATGCATTAACTGGTTGAAAAGTTTTCAAAGCTTTTGTTTGAGGAAGTAAAAATATAACTGATTCTTTGGAACTTATTGCTAAACTTAATTTAAGATATGATGAATTAGAAGGTAAATATGATAAAAAAGCCAAGAATATATTTAGTATAGGCTGAGAAGCTAAACTTATCCAAGAAATTAATGAGGATATAAAATTGATTCTAGAAGCTACTATTGACGAAGTAATGAATAAATATTGAATTAGTGTTGATGTAAAAATTGATGATAATAATAAAATTTTTATCAGTTATGAACATAGAGATATTAGATCTGAATTATGAGATGATCCAAAACAATCTTATCTTTCAGCTAAATGGAAACATCAATTTGATGGAGGTTTATCATTAGGTATAAATGCTTGAGTTGACCCTTTAAATCCTGGTAAATATTATGAATTCTGAGCATTCGCAGAATGGTGATTCTGAGCTGATGATACTGAATGACAAGCAGCTGTTAACAAGCCTGTATGGTATGGAACTGTTGACTGAGCTGATGAAAAACAAGTTACAAATCAATTAGCTAGAGATATTGTAGTTATTAATGAAACAAGAAAGTCTTTAGATTGAGATGATAGCTGAGCTGAAACATTAAGTCCTGCTAATGTTACTACTAACGATTTTGGTGATTCCGCTCGTTCATATTCTCTTATGTCATTATTTGGAACTAATGATGTTAATATAACTAGTATTAATACTAGTGGAAATGTTTCTGCTGCTAGAGTTTGAAATAATATCGTAGTTACTCCTAATGCCTGAGTTAATTTAGTAGACTGAGAAACAGTAGAAATTAAATGAAAGACTTTAAGTTGAAAAACTGAATGAACTGCAAATATTCTTGCAAATGATGTCGATACAAGTCATAATGTTGGATCAGCTGCGCTTATAACAACTCCTTGAGCTTGAGCATCTTGAGTTACACAAGAATTTGAATGGCAAATTGATGATAGACTATGAACTGATGCTGCTGCAATAGCTGATTTACAAGGTAAAATAACTACAAAGCATACTTCAACTGTTCTTGTAAAATCTATCACATATAATGATGCTACTGGAAAGAGTACTGTAAAATTTGATTATACATGAGCAAATCCTGTTCCTGCATGACCTCCTGTTCCAAATAAACAAGATGAAATAAGAGTTAACAATGCTGATGATTGGACATGAAACCCTTGATCATATACGCTTACAACAAATGTAATAAGTTAATAAAATATAAAGCTCTCAATATTTTGAGAGTTTTTATATTGCTATTTTTGTTTTTTTATGTAAAATCAATAAAAATTGTAACTGATTAAAAATTTTATACAATGAAGAAATTTACTAGTTTTATTGCTATTGCTTCTATTATATTCAATATAATACCTACTCAAAACTTATATGCATCAAGTGATTTAAATGCATCTTTATTCAGTGTGGAAAAACAAGGTTCTTCATGAAGTAAAAACTTTGTCCCATGAGACAAATTAAAAATAAGTTTCTGAGCGCAAAATAATTCTGGACAAACCTTAGATAATTTAAACGCTAGAATTGATTTTCCTAGTGTAGATGGAATGACTTATGACTGAACAACTGACATTTGGGTATGAAGTAATAACGAAAAAATAGAACCTGGTGAATTTACTAGTACATGATTTAATGTAAATACTGCTCTTACATTATGAAACTGAGAATATTATTCTGTATATGATGATACTGCTTGAGGAATAACTTTATGAACTGGCGTAACAACTCCTACACTAACTTTAGAAGGTTATTTAAAAGCTAAAAAATGATGAGTAGATGTAGAGTCAAATCATATGACTTATACTATTAATATAGATGTAAGACCACATATTATTGATTATTATTTTACTGAAGCTTGAACAAGCACAATTGCAACAACTATAAAATGACAATGATGACAAACTCGTGATTTATATGTAAAAGTAAAAGATTTAAACTTATGTGAAAATTTAGATTGAACAAACGTAACAGCTGATTTATCAGCTTTATGAATCTGAAATCAAACTCTTAGTTATATAAGTTGTGAAAACTCTAACACTGCTATATTTAAAAAAGCTTGAATTTCAACATTAAATGATATATGACAAATTTCAATGCCTTATACTATATTTAGTTATAGTGATGAAGACTGAAATTCAATATTACCTACTGATACAAATTTTTGAGGAATAGATAAAAAAGATGATTTAGAAATTACTGTTACTTCTCCTTGAGCACCAACGGTAACTAATATTGCTATAACTGATGATTATATTTGAAGTGCTAGTGAACCTTCTAGTCAAATATCTTTTTCTGCAAACCAAACTTGAACATATAAAATAGCTCTTGATTCTTGTGACCAAGCTGATGCTAATAAAATTTTTCAAGATTATACTGCCTACTGAACATCTTGAGTTCAAATAGATTATACAATAAATGCTAGTGATTTAGCAGATTGAGCTAATAATGTTTTTGCCTGTGTAAAAAATTCCTCTAATGAAGTAGGTTCTACAACTTTTACTATAACAAAGGACACTACTGTTCCTGCTTTTGTAGGTTCTCCTTGAAATACTGCCAGTGTGAGTACTGAAGATGCCCATATATTATTCACTTGTAATGAAAATTGAACATATAAAATAGAAAGAACAGCTCCAAGCGCTCTAGTTATAACTGCTCCTGAATTTTTAAGCCTAAATGCTAGCACTCCTTATGATTATACAGTACCAAATGCTAGTTTGATTGATTGAAGCAATACTTTAAAACTTACTTGTCGTGATAACGCTGGTAATATAGTTACTAAAGATGATATAAGCATAACAAAAGTTTCTTCGGCTCCTTCTATGGCCTGAAGAATAACTTTATTTGAAGATGCTGATACAGACAACGATTGAATAGATTGAAGAGATTTTCATATAACTTGGGATAATACCCCAGCTTCTACTTATGATTATTTTAATGCATGGTTTTTCTATATATTGCCGTCTAGTACAGCTTTTAACGAAGCTACTCATTGAGATAAATATATTCAAACTTCTACAAATAAAAGCCTGAATGACATAACTTTAGATTCCTCTGTAACAAAAGATTCTCTTGAAAATAATTTAGTTTGAGGTTGAGAATACAAAGTTTATGTGCTTATAAATTCTACTTCTTGAGATTTATGAACTCCAGCTGAATCTAATGCTGTTGTAATTACAGCTGATGTCGTACAACATGCCGATATAGTTAGCGCTAGATTTATTACTTGAGATAAATTAGAAGTTACCACTGATGCTACTCTTGATACTAATTTAGGCTCACATAATGCAGCTTTAATTTCATATAATATTTGAGCTACTACTTATAATCCTACTTCAGTAGCTAGTATAGATTGACAAAAAATTATTTATAATATACCTTCTCTTTGAGGAGCTACTAATACAACTTGAACAACGCTAGTAGCCCAAGCTAATGCTATTCGTAGTAATTGATGAGGTTATAATAATTTAATAAACTTTTCTGGAAGTATTACTGACTGAATAGAACCTAGTATAACTAGTTTTCAAAATAATACTGCTGCTTGATTTTGAACTTTCTGGAAAACAAGTATTAATCTATGATGGACAATAAGCGAAGATTTAGATATAGCTTCGACTCTTTTAAAATTTGAAAGGACTTCTTGAAATAATGATACAAATACTCATAATATCCCTTTAAATAGCTCTGATATAACTTCTTGAGCTCATACTAAAGATATTGATGTACCTTGATTAACTCTAGTTTGTTGAACTACTTATAAAATTTCTTTAACTCCTCAAGATACAGCTTGAAATACTGCTGACGCTTCTGAAATAGCTAATTTTTCTTATGATAATTGTGGACCTAGTACTCCTACTCTAAATGAATTCACTACTTCTTGAAATACTGATGTAGATTTTTCATGGAATGCTAGCACTGATGATTCAGGTAATGGTTCTTGAGTAAAAAACTATAAATTAGAAATATTTACTTGAAATGATTGTTCCACATCTAATCAAGTAATAGATAGTATAGCAACCACTAATAAAACGGTTACTTTAACAACCTGAGACTTTTCTTGGAAAATAACAGCCAGAGATAATATGGATAATTTATCTGAGGCTAGTGCTTGTTCAAATTTTTCAGTTAATACAAATGTTCCAGCTTTTAGTAATGAGACTATAACTGACACTAATCTAACTTCAACTGCCTTTACAAAAACTTGAAATACTATTCAAGTTACAGCTGATATAACTAACACTGATATTGATAATATTAATGCTGATTTATCTCCTTTAACTTGATGAGCTTTTACTGATGTACCTTGTAATAATACTTGAAGCGCTAATATAACTTGTACTTATGTTTGATGAAAAGTTACTTATAGCTTCCCTGTTTGATTCTGATGAGCAGTAACTGAGGGGCTAAAACAAATTCAATTAAAAGCAAAAAATACAACAGGATTAAACGAGCAAACAAATAACAACGCTAATATCACCCTTGATACAGCTATCCCTACGGTTTGAGCTGATACTATAACTTCTCCAAACTGATGAGAAACTCTTTGATGAAATGAAATCACAATAACTTGGGACACTACTAAAATAAGCGATACAACTTGACTAAAAGAAGTAGAATTATTCTATAAATGAGATACTCAAGTCGCTTATACAAGCATTTATAAATGACCTAATTCTTGAAGTTTTGCCTGGGATACAACAGCTTTAAATTCAGCAAATGACTACTCTATAAAATTAGTAGCTTATGATAATGTATTAAATGAGTGAGAAGATACCACTGATGCTGATTTTAGTATAGATAAAAATGCTCCTGTTGTTCCTGCTAATACTGTTCAAATTCCAAATTGATGAGAAATGACTCCTTGAGATGATACTATTACTATAACTTGGAACGCCGCTTGAATAACAGATGCATGAGGATTAAAAGCTAATCCAATAACACTTTCTTATACAACAAACTGAACTGATTATTATGAAATAGCTACTAATTTAGCTAATTCTTGAAGTTATGATTGGACAGTACCAAAAGTAAATTTAACAACAGCAAAAATAAAACTTGTTGCTGAAGATATTTTCTGAAATACAGCAGAAGATACTTCGGACTCTAGTTTTGGTATTGATTCTATTATTCCAAATGTCGCTTTATCATACGCTTGATGAGGTTGAACAACTCCTTCTAGTAGTTCTTACTTAAATAATTCTTGAATGGATATTTCGGGAACTTCTAGTGATGATTATATGGATAAAGTTGTTTATATTTTAAAAAATACAACTGATAACACTTATTATAATTGAACTACTTATGTAGTTTGAGAACAAACTGTTACAATGTGTACAGATTGACAAGCCTTATGAACAGATAATTCTTGTGATAATATATGAACAACTATAAATCCTCTTATAGAAGCTGGAAAAACTTATGAATTTAAAATAAGATCAATAGATGAAGCATGAAATTATAAAGACTCTCCTATTTCAACTTATAATGCAGACTTAGGAAATCCTAACCTGAGCGTAACAACTGCTGATAATACTTATGTAAAAAGTGATATTAATATCACTTGAACGGCTAGTGATACAATTTCTTGAATGTCAGCTGTAAAAGTTCAAATAAAAAGAAATAGTGATAATTTTTACTATAATTGAACAACTTTTGTAAATTCTTTAACAAATCTAGATACTACTACTAGTGATAATTTTGCTAATTGGAGTTATAATTTTACTGTTCCTGCTACTGACGCTGAATGAGAAACATATGCAGTAAAAACTATAGCTTATGATAAAGCATATAAAACAAATAATACTACTGAAATAGATATAACTTTATTAAAAGATAGTACAGGTCCTACTATTGCTTGAGGAAATAATTTTATCTCAGCGCCTACTACTTGAGATATGTTCGCGGGATGAGTAAGTACAAATATAACTTGGAATCCTGCTAATATTAGCGATTCTGCTTCTTGAGTGAAAGCAAATTCTGTAACGCTTGAATATTTTGATTGAAGTAGTTATACTGAAATAGCAAATAGTTTACCTAATTCTTGAACTTATAATTGGGCAAGTCTTCCAGCATTAAATTCTAATGTTGTAAGAGTTAGATTTGGTATAGAAGATGTAGCTTGAAATATAAGTAGACAATTAAGTAACGCCTTTACAATAGATTCTACTCCTCCAACTATTGATAGTGTAGAAACTATGGAAAATTGAATTACAAACTGAAAAATCAATTCCCTAAAAGTAACTTTTTCTGAAAGTATAAAAGATTCTAGTGTAAATCTTGCTCACTTCACTATTTGAAATTGAATTTGAAATCCTACTGCTCTAGAGACTTGAGCAACAGCAAATGATAATATAATCATCTTAAGATTTGCTGAAACTTGAACTACGGCTTCAACGCCTAATTTAACTTATGCTTGAGATAGTATCGAAGACTTAGCTTGAAAGAAATTAGCTAATGCTTGACCAATAAATTCTCTTGATAAAGCTTCTCCTAGAATGCTTGAAACAAATGTTTATGATGATGATAAAAATTGAAAACTTGATAAAATAGAAATAGTTTTCTCAGAAAATATTGCAGCTAGCACTACTCTAAATTGATTCACGTTAAATAATGCTTATGCTTGAATGAGTCTAAATGCTCTAACTGTCACAAGTGATAAAATAAATATTACATTAAATGAATCTAGTAATTATAATACTGCCGTATGAAGTTTATCACTATCTTTAAATAATACTATTTATACAGATAGCTCTAGTAATCTAGCTTGAAACTTTACAGCAAATGCATTAGTTGATAAAGCTCCTCCTGTAAAAGTATCAGCAATAACAAAAGATAATGATAACTTCTGAAATGCTTGATTCTGAAAGATAGACCAAATTTTAATGACAATGTCTGAGAATCTTGTTTGAGCTAATTTATGAGATTTTGCAGTTTGAAATCTAGCTTCTTGATCAAGTGCTGCTTCTCTATCAACTAGTTCAAATATTATCACTTTCACTATAAATGAAACAAGTGATAATAATGATACTGCGCAAATTCCAACTATTAATTATACGCCTTGAACTCTAAGAGACAGCGATTGAAATAATACAGAAAGTATTCCTAGCTTTAATGTAAGTGATTGAATATCCCCTATTATAACAGCTAGAGAAACTATAGATAATGATTGAGATTGACAAATAGATAGAATAAAATTAACACTATCAGAAAATCTAACAGATAATTTATGATGAATAAATGTAGATGTATCTTGATACACTGTAAATAGTTATACAACTTGAACTAGCAGTGATAACATTGTATACGCTATAGTAAATGAAAAAGTAATAACTGATACAAGCGCAACTCCAAATGTAAAACTACTGAGTAATTCTACTTTAGTTGACTGAGCTTGAAATACTGTAATAGCTGAACCTAGCTTTACTACAACAACTGATAAAGTATGACCTATCATTATCTGAGCTAGATATGATGAAGCTGGTGCTTGAGTTGCTGATGATAAAATCTATTTAACATTCTCTGAAAACATATCAGCAGCCAGTATAGATACAAGCGCATGATGAGCAAGTAATGACTTTGTTATCGTATGATGATGAGCTTTCTCATGAAATTCTACTACAAGTATAAATTCTGCTACTGAAGTAGTTATCACAATGTGAGCTTGAGCAACAGCATTAAGTTCAGCTACAAGTAAAGTTTGAATAAAAACCTCTGCCTTAGAAGATTCATTAAATAATCCTTCTCCTACTGCTTGAAGTAATAATCAAATCGCATTATCTTGAAGTGTAGTTATAAACGAAATAATGTACGCTAGCACAGTAAACAATCAATATATAGAACTTAGAAACTTATGAGATGCTCCTGTTTCTTTAGATAATTGGGTTATAGAAAATGCTTGATGAAATGGAGTAAATATTACAATCCCTGTTTGACAAACAATCTGAGCAAATGGATATTATTTAATAAGTAAAACGAATCAGGCAACAAGTATAATAAATGTAGCTCCTAATTTAGTAGATGCTACTCTAAATTTAAATCCAAACGGACAAAATAATCTAGTCCTTAAAAATTCTATCTCAACTTTTGATAGCGCTTTAGCTAATTATCCAGCATGAAATAAAGATATTCCTAAGGCTATGGAAAGAAAAAATGTCCCTTGAAACTGATTAACAGCTTGAAATTGGTATACAGCTGAAAGTAGTGTATGATTTGATAATGATACTCCAAAATGAACTCCTGGAAGCGCAAATATATTTGACTCAAATGCTCCAACAATAGATTCATTCACACCAAATAATAATGAATTATTCTGAGCTACTCCTACTGTTTGATTCACTTATAGTGATGATATAGTATGAGTTGATAATACAAGTAGTACTTTCGCTATCCAAAAATGGAATTGAACAGATGCCTACTGAGCAGACCTATCAGGAACTAAATTAAACTCTTCAAATGTAGTAGCCTCACAAGCTGATTATACTTTGAAACCTCTTGATTATGGTAAATATAAAGTAACATTCACTATTGATGATAAAGTATGAAATACTGCTACTCAAATAATAGAATTCTATGTAGATGAATTTAATATGACTGTTACTACAACTCCATTAGACATCTGAGATTTAGAAGCTGGAAACTTAGTTACTTCAACAAATGAAACAACTATAACTATAACAACTATTTGAGCTTGATTTAATCTTAATGCTGATAAATCATCTATAATAACATCTTCTTCTAGTAATATTATAGATTGGGACTGAAATACTTGATTCTGAATAGATATTTATAAAGATGAAAACTGAAGTATTTCTTCTTATGACTGAAATATAGTCCAATTAAATAATGTAACTCTTTGAAATATCTCAAAGAACATTGATCCAAACTGAAACCTAAAAACTTATACTTATAAAATTAAATATTGAGCAAAAATCGATGGCGTACAATCAGCTTGAACATATAATACAAACTCAATATTCACAACAAGTATAACTTATGAATAAAAAACTATTCTTAAAAGAATAGTTTTTTTTAGAGCGAAAATTTTCCTCAAGTTAAATAATTAAAGAATAAATTTTCGCTCTTTAGGGGCGCCTCCGGCGCCCCTAAAATCCCCTTAAATAAAGCATTTTTATAAAAAAACTAAAAAAAGTCTATTTTTACCTTTGACAATTTTTATTTTCTAATTATAATCAAGAGTGCAAATTTTTTGTTTATTTTGTAACTTATTTGTTTCTATGAAGACGTCTTTAAAGAAGCTTGTTGCTGGTGCAAGTATTGCAACATTAGTCGCACTTAACGCAACATTTTTAAATGTAAACGCAGCTAATATTACTGTTATGTCAGTAAATGGTGGAAATTCTATGGCTCAAAATACTCAAGTAACAACTGTTGCTTTCACTCCTGTTACAGCTTTAGAAAATGGAGGTAGTTTCACTATTTCTTATCCTGCTGATATGCAAGATGCTAGTTTAGAATCTGCTGATGTTACTGTTGACAATGGTGATAATAGTATTACTGCTGGTGCTCCTGTTGTAGATATAACTAGAAATACTATTGATATCCCTGTTACTACTGCTGGTACTGCTAACTCTCCTGTTACTGTAACTTTCGCAAACTCTCACTTTGCTACAGTTGCTGCTAAGAAAAATATTTCTTTCGTAGTTGAAACTAAAGGTTCAGACGGAGCTAAAGATGATTCTGGTGCTTTATCAGTAGCCCTAGACTCAGCTAACGTTGTAGCTATTACTGCTAGAGTAGCTCCAATCCTTAATATGGAAATCCAAGCTACTCCTTCTGCTGTAACTGCTGTTGCTGGTGCTGATGTAACTGTTGCTGCTGGACACCACTTCCAAGTTGGTGATACTGTAGATGTTATTGATTCTGACGGTTCAACTGTTAATATGAATGATGTAACAGTTAATGCTGTTGCTGGTGATGTATTAACATTAAGTGCTGATGCTGGTGGTGCTGGTGTTGTTGCTACTGATACTGTTAAATTAGCTGACCCATATGCTGTTGGATTTGGTACTCTACAAGTTGGAGCTTCTAACATTAGAAAAATGGATATAGCAACTGCTTCAAACGCTGTTTCTGGTATTGCTGTAAGTTTAGCTTCTACTGGTTTAGACGGTGATAATAATAAATATATTGGTGGATTCGGTTCTAATGCTGGGGCTGCTTCTGGTACTCATGATTATAGAGTTGTTTCTGCAACTGATAATGGTGGTACAATTTTACCTATTGCTACTATGCTTGCTAGTCAAACAGTATTAACTGCTGCTAACCCTACTCAAGCTAACGCTACTACAACTGTTTCATTAGATGCTACTATTGATGGTAGTGTTGAAGCTGGTAACTACTCTGATACATTAACTTTCACAGTTACTGGTAACTTCTAATAAAATAGAAAAATTAATGAAGGAGAACTTCAAAACATTCAAAAAAAGAATTAAAAATATTAAGCTTAATAATAAATTCCCTCGAGTTGCAACGAGGGGATTTTATTTTGTATATAAAAATTTGTAATAAATAGAATTCTGTATATATTATAGTAGTCTAAAAAATTTTTAGACAAATTTACTTTTTAATATTCTTTCAATGGTTAATATTAACTTGAAAGTAAAAGTCAGTTGGAAAACTGTTATTGCGATAAGTATTTCTATTGCAATAATCTCCAATATTGACTCAAAGAATATAATTGATTTAATATCAAAAATATTCTAATCATAAAAAGAGTGCTGGGCATAGCACTCTTTTATTTTACTTTTTAACCTTCAATGGTCAAGAAGAGATAAGAATTTCTAATCTCAAGAACATTATATACTATTTTCCCATTTTTGCAAATAAATTAATATTTTTTCATAAAAAAACTTGAGAAAATAGCAAAAATAAGTATATTTAGAAAGAATTTAATTTTATTTTTTGACATATTTGTATGAACGTATCAAAAATAAAGAAAATTGCCTTATTAATAGCTTTTTTCTTTAGTTTCATAATTTGAGCTAATGCTGATATAACTATATCTCCTTTGAAACATGAATTAACTGTTGAACAATGAGGAGAAAAAGTTGAAATTATTAAAATAACAAATAATGACTCAAGAGCCATTACTCTATATACTTCAACAGAAGATTTTATCGCTTGAGATGATACTTGAAAACCAAAATTTTTAAAAGCATCAGAACAATCTCATCCAGAATTAAGCCTAGCTAACTGGATAAAATTAACTGAATGAAATATAACTCTAGCACCAAAAGAAACTAGAGAAGTAAAGTTCAGAGTTAATGTACCTAAAACTTGAGAACCTGGATGACATTATTGAGCTATCTTTTTCGCTCCTGAAGCTACTTGATGACAAATCTCTATCGTACAAAGATTATGAGTGCTTATCTTAATTGATGTTCCTTGAGAAGTAAAGATTGCTTGAGAATTTAAAGATACTCAAGTTTGAAGACTAAATGAAGAACAAAACTTCGTAGAAAACAATAACTTAGATTGAATGCCTGTTGTATTCTCAACTGCTTTTGAAAATACTTGAAATATCCACTTGAAACCAAGATGAAAAATAGAAATCTTAGATGATAGATGAGTAACTTTAGAAAACATCTGAAAAGAACCTATTGTCACTCCTGGATGAGCTTTTGTATGAGAAAGACAAGTGAATTATATCCCATTCAATCCATCAGATGGTAATGTTCTACCTAATTCCACAAGAAAATTTGAATCTGCTTGGGAATGATTTTGATACCCTGTTGTAAGTGAAGACTGAACTAAAAAAATAATGTTCCGCAATCTAACTGACTATTACGCTGAAGAAATTTGAAGTAAAGCGATGAACTTAAAACCTTGGCAACAAATAAAAACTCAAAAAATATCAAAACCATTCACAGCTAATATCTACACATATTACGAAGGAAAAAATAAAGAAAAAAAAGAACTTAGAACAACAAAAACTTTCCGTGTATCATATGTTGAAACTTATGTATGATTAAATACAGCTTTAGTATGATGAGCTGGTTTCATTGTTCTAATCTTAGTATTATATATGTTCATTATAGCACCAAAAAATAGTGCTAAAAAAGAAGAAGAATTAAGAAAGAAAATTATGGAAGAGATGAATAAAAACAAATAATAAATAAAATATTTATTTATAAAAAATTTATGAAAAAATTTCTAGCTATTATCTCCTGTTTTACTATTATTTTTAGCCTAAATAATACTCTTTTTGCTGATAAAGTAAATGTTACTGCTACAGTCTGAGCTATTGATACAGCCCCTCTTTTAAGTTCTATAACGCCTTCATATAGCCCTGTTGTAGTAAGGTGAAATACAATTCAATCTTTTTCTATGCAAATAAAAGATAAAGAATGAGGACCAATAAGCTATACAATAACTCCTGAAAGCTGAAAATGATCTGTAGATATAACAAGCTGATCTCTGACTAACGCTTCAAGATTACAATCATGAGAAGCTACTATTTATTTTAAATATTTAGCTCCAACAAGCTATACTTGAAGTACTAAAGTTACAGTAACGCTAAATGATTGAACAAATGTAACTGCACTAGATATTGATCTATATATTTACTAATATCTACTAATATTTTGATTTTATGAAAAAAATTTCTCAAAAACATTTAATAATTATAATTTTTGTAATAATTTTGTTATGAGGAATTTTTTTAGTTAATAAAAAAATAAATAATAAGAATCCTCTTATAGAAAATGCTTACGTAAAAAATCTTACTTGGGAAACTGATATATCTAACTCTGTTCCCTATGCAAAAGGAAATTTATTAGAATATGTCTATATAATTACTCCTCAAGAAGCTAGTAAAATTATAATAAACATTAAAAAATTAGCCAGCCATATAAATATAACAAAAATAGAAATAAACTGAGAAAGCCAAGACATAGATAGAACTCTTTTAGAAGCCGAAATTAATGATATAACAACATTAAAAATTACTTGAGAAGCAACAGAAAATAGCGAAGAAAATAAAAATAATACAGAAAATAATTTAAAAAAAATTATAAATATAGAAGTAAAAAATAAACTTAATAATAATTTATCAAAAACAAATAAAAATCCTGAAGAAAAAAGTAATCAAGAAATTAATAATAATTCTGAAACAGAAAAAGAACAAACTAATATTAAGAATAAAGAAGAAAATAAAAAGAAAATTACTGATAATATTTCACTTAATAAATATAATTTTAGCTCTAATATTGATAACTTAATTGAAATTTCTTGAAATAATCTAGATAATATTCAATATATAAATATCTGATGAAATAGCTATGAACCTATAAAAGACGAAGATAATTTATATTTTAATATACAGCAAAACAGCTTTAATTCTTGAGAATATTTCGTCTTATTGCAGCTAAAAAATTGAGAAATACTAACTCTACCACAAAAAATAAATTTTATATTTGTAAATGATGAAATAAATATAGCACAAATTACGCCAAATATAATAAAAAATAATAAAACAAAAATGATAGTATTACAATGAAATGGCTTTGATAAAATAATCTCTTTGCAACTAAGTAATAATATCGTTATAAAAAATACTAGTTTTGAGATTATTACTGATAACGTAATGAGCGTGAAAATTCCTGAAGGATTACCAGTTTGAAAATATCATTTTAATATTATGGATACCGTTTGAATCCATGAAATAAAAGAAATTAATTTTAATATAACTAAATAAAAAATATGAAAAATATTATTAAATTATTATCTATCTTGCTTATTTCTAGCTTCTGAATTTATTTAGCTAGCGCTTGATACACATCTACCTTAAGTATAAAAAAATTATGAAATGAATCTTTTTGAGATGAAGTTAATTTAAATTCTTCTTGAGATACTTTTGTAATGAATATCTCTTTAATTCCTTTATACGACAAAAAAACTAGAGTTGATATAACAGGTCTTCCTGCGTGAATAAATCCAAATAGTTTTGCTATTGATGGAAATACTTGTTGATGAGATATTAATAATATTGACTATAATCAAACTAGCAATACTCTTCATTTTACTTATACTCCTACAGCTTCTTCAATTTGTGTTATAACAACCCAATATACAACAGCTTGAGTTGCAGCTTGAAATTATGATATCCAAGCTACTTTAACAGACTCCATTGATAATACTTTTTGAAACTGAAATGATATTATTTCAAACTGAAATAATGTAAAAATTATAATTTCTTCCCTAGTACAAATCACTGAAGCAGATACTATTGATGCCGATAATGACTGATACATTGACTGATATAACCTAAAATTTAATAAAGTTCCATGAACTGCTTTAACTCCTGCGCAATTAAGTATAAGAACGGAAAATAAAGTTGCTTCTAACCTTGCTTACGATAACGCTAATAATAGAATAACTTTTACTGATGGATTGTTTACAAGCTGAGATAAACCTCTTATAGAAGTAACTAGTACTGCTTGAGGTTATGAAAAAATGAAATATAGTATTGAAATTCACAATGATAAAGCCAAACCTATAATAACTTCTTTTGATAATTTAATAAACGCTAGTGATAATATAAATGTAGTTTTTAATGAAAAAATGAAAAAGGCAGAAACACTATTATCTCCAGATTTAAAATACTCGTGAAGTTCTATTTCTATAACAAAAACTTATAACGAAGTAACAAATACATTAACAATAAATCCAAATGGTAATTTAGTCGAATGATGAACTTATACTTTATCTATTACTACAAATGCAGTAGACTGGGAAAATAATAATCTTACAGCTAGAGACCTGACAATCTCTGTGATAGACCCAACTCCAACACCAACACCTAGTGGAGGATGATGATGAGGTGGTTGAGGTTGATGAAGTGTAAGCAGAGATTATGAAAGTTCTGACTATTTCTATAACAAAGCTAGAAAATTAGAAGACACTATTAATTCTGATGAAAAAGTATATTGAAAAATAAAAGTAAATAAAAATGAAACTTGAATTACTGCTTTAACAAAAACAAACGAAAAAATAAGATTATACTGAAATTCATCACAAGAATCTAACTTATACATAGACCAAAATACCTCAGTATCATACACTCAAAATTGGGATTGATATCTATATCCTTACTTAAAGTATGACTTCAGTGATGACAAAATAAAAAATCAAGACTACCTAAATCTAAACGGTAAAAAATTAAAACTATATAACGCAGACTCTATCTGATATGTGTGAAGTGAAAAAGAGTTATTAAGTTTAAACAAAGATGCCACTGTAGAAATAAAACTTACAAGAGTTTATTCAAGCGATAGTTATTATGTATTCTATAGCAATAAATTAGATTGAGAATTCAAACCTGTAAAAAATATTCCGTTCAAAGCCGATCCAAAAACATGAACAATCACAATAAAAACAGATAAATTATGATATATTGTCGTAATGAGATGAAGATATTATACTTGAAAATCTGTAAAACCTGCTGATACAACAACTGAAGAAGAAACTTGAACCATAACTGCAAAATTTAATACTCTAGAAGAAGCAAGAAACGCTAGTTTATTAGAAATAAAAAATCCTAAATTATCAGTATTTATAGAAAAATATTATAATGATTTAAGATTAAATGATAGAAATCTAGAATACTTTACTAGCTTTGATAAGGATTTAAGAGAAGAAAATAATAAATTAATAAATGCTTACTATGATACGTTTATCTGACTAGATGAATACTTATCAGGTAAAAAAGATAAAACTTTTGTGAATAATTTAATGAAATCAGTTACTATTGTAGAAGCTGAAAAACAAAAAAGAAAAAATCTAATCCTAGAAAAAAGATATGTAGACATAGTTACAGAATTAGATGATAGCATTATTTATAGAGTAAAACAAGAAGAATTCAAAAAAGCATTTGAAACTTTAGAAAATAAACTTGTAGGAAAACTTAGATTATTAAGAGATAACGAAAATATCGAAGAAGAAGAATATCAAACAGCTTTAAGCGCTTATAACGATTTAGTCTTAAACTTCGCTATATATAAAGAGTTTAATAAACTTCCTGAAGCATTAAATAGAGCGATGAAAGCATTTGAAATTTTATATAAAACTTATTCAAAAAAAGTTGTTTATAAACCTATCGTTATCAAGCCTCAAAAATTATTTGTAAAAGATGTATACTCTCTAACTAAATCTCTAAAAGTCTGAGACTATAATGATGAAGTAAAAAATTTACAAGCAATATTAAGAATGTATGGATATTTTGACTACCCTAGTAACACTTGATATTTCTGAAAAATTACAAGAGCTTCTCTTATAAGATTTAGTAAAGAAGTATTAGATTATAATTCTACTTGAATATTAACTGATAATTTAAGAGAAAAAATCTTAAACTTAGAAATAAATGAAAAAGAAAATAATTAAAATTAAAACTCTAGATTAATTTCTAGAGTTTTTTATTTTTTCTAAAATTTTGAAATAGCCTGAAAAGTTGGTACTCGATAACTAATCTTTAATTTTATGCAATCCCCTTGACTTGTTATCAAAGCTTGAATTTATTCCGCCTGAAAAACGAGTAATTCAATTTGAGATATGAAAAGTTTTAATCCATTTAAACAGATAAATATCGCTAATCAGCCCTCTTGATATTCGCATATCTATATAAAAACCGTGAAAGATTTTATAAATCTACTTAAAGACATTTATTATTATAATCTGTTTTATTGCCGATATGATGAAAAAATGGAGCAATTAGATTTATATAAAACCGTCCTTTATAATCTTGAGCATTATGAGTACAACGACCTATTTCCAAACGCTTTAAACTTAGTAAAACAAAACAAATTTTTTAAAGATTTTTGGACAAAATTCAAAATAAGAATTTGAAAAGAAAAAACTTGCGTAATGATGAAAAAACAATTAATTCACGAAATAGATTTTATAGAAAATGTTTATTTGAAAAAAAGAAAAGAAATCACTGATATTTTTTGAGAAGATTTAATTTTAGATTATTTCAATTTTATCTCACTTGATGAAGCAACACTTTATTTTTGAGCTAGAAATTATGAAAAAAACTTTAAATGAGAAAATAAATTTTTGCTAGATTTTATCGTCTTCCCCGTTAAACTAAACACAAGAATTGAGGCAATAGTACAAAATCCAAATATGCTCGATGTAAATTTTAGAAGACAGGCAAGCACCTATAAATTACATTATGCAAAACTTTGAGGATTCTTAAAAAGAACAAGTGAAGTGGAAGTAAAAGACCCCGAGAAAGTAAGATTTGAAGACGCTGAAGTAATGTCATCAAGATTATCTATTAATTTTTACAAACTCTTTAAATATCCGCGTATTCAGTATTATAGAAACCATTTAATTTCGTCTACTGATAAAGATTTGTATTCTCCGTGAATGTACCTTGAGCATATAAGACATATGACAGACGCTTTAAATTGAGAGCCACCAACTGAATTTATAGAAAAAGAAAAAAAGGAGCAAGTAGCTCCAAAATTTAAACTAAAAACAGCTTAAAATTAAGTTGTTTTTTTTATTAGCAATCTCATAAATCTTCAAAATTAATTTCATTTCTATCCACAATTTCACTTATTGCATTTATTATAGGCAATTTTTTTATTTCTGGATCAGTTATATTAGGATAAATTATATATTTCCAGTAAAAATTAGCCCTTAAAACTTTCCCTCAGTTATAAATTTGATGCCATTTTTTAAATCCCTCATCTTTTAATGATAAATCATATTTATATTCATAATCATGTTTCTCTATTTCTATAGAATATGGATAATGAAATCCCTCTGGAATATCATCACTTTGATGAGAAGGTTCAAAAGTAAAATCATTTAAATATATTCATCATGCTAATCAACTCATAAAATCATCAAGAAACTTATCAGAAATTTTTTTCCGAATTCATCATCAAAATTTTGGTATATTAACATGTAATCATTTAGGATTAATGCAATCTCTTTCTTCTAATATTTCATTATTATCAGTATCAAATATAACATTATATTTAATTCAAAATGTAGAAAATATTTTTTGATAAAATGGAATATTGTTAATTGTTCAGCAATTAACAACAAAAATGTCTCTACCTCATTGCTCTTTTTCTTGTAAATATCATCTCAAAATAATTTCTTCTGTTGGTCATTCCACTAAAACAACTTCATTCGCATAAAATGATTCACAAAGATATGGATTAAACCTTAAAACCTCATACATAAATTGTTGTTTTTGTTCTCTTGCTTCTCAAATACCTACTATTGTTTCTTCTATTTCAGAGCTTGTTAATTGATTTATTTTAGTTTTTTTATTATTTTCTTTTAACATTCTTACAATTGAAGTCCTTTCTTTTGATAAATCTATCATTGCTGGAGAATGAGAGGCACATAATATCTGGTAAGGAAAATCATTTTCACTAACAGAATATATTAAGCTTCTTAGTTGTCTCATAATACATGGATGTAAAAATAATTCTGGTTCTTCAAATAAAATCAAATAATCTTTTCTTCAATTTATACGCTCAAATTCTTCCGCTACATCTCTCATTAACATTAAAGAAAATATTCAAGCTCTAATTGATCCATGTCAAATTTTTGAAGAATCTGCAGGAATATTTTCTTCTACATCTCAATTTATATCTACTTTTTGAAATAAAATATTAAAATTTTTTCAAATTTTATTTTCTGTCCATGATATTTTATCCTTTTCTTCTAACTCTATTTTTGTATCTGGAAAAAGTTTTTGATAATATTTGTTAACTTCTTCTTTATATTTTTCTACAGCTTCAGGGTTATACATTTTTTTTTGTAATTCTTTAATTTTTGCCTCTGCTTCTTTATACTCTTCAGACTCTCTTTCTTTTAATTTTTTTTCTGCTTTTCCCTTTAAAATTTTATTAACAATATCTGCTATTTCTTTCTCTGTTGGCATTGCTTTTATAAAAATTGGGGTAGGCAAACATCTTTGAAAAACACCATCTAATCAAAGGCTTCAGTAATTAGAGTTTTCCCAATTTAATGTTTCAGGATTAAAAGTAAGATTTTTAGCTTTTTTAATTGTTATTTTATCTCAAGTTTTCTCTGTTTCAAAGACTTTTAAAACTTTTAATATTTTTCAATCCTTTAAAAACTTTTTTATAGATTCTGTTTTACTAGGGGCTCTCCTTGAAATTCTATCAAAATCATATTGATCTAACTCAAGTTCAAGTTCAAACTCTATATTATTATTATCTTTCTCATATACATCTTCCAGCTTAGGTGTTTCATTATCATAAAAAAATTTATACGCCCTTAAAAAAGTAGACTTTCAAACATTATTTTGTCAAAAAATAAAAATAGTATTAGAATTATCAAAATTAATTCTATTTTGTTCCAGTCATCAGTTAATTCAACCAAAGTTATTAACTGCAAAATTAAGTATTTTCATAACAAAAAGTATAAAGATTAAAATATCCTGTTTTTAAAACAGAATATATACTAACACACTATAAAAATATATCAAATCTTTTTTTATACTTTCATTTGACTTGTTTATATTTTAGTTTAATATAATAATCAATATTTATTAATATAAATAAAATAATGAAAATAATTAAAGTTATAAATGAATTTCAAATAAAAATTATTTTTGAAATAACTAAAAGAAAAAAACAAATCCAAAATTCTCCTCAAATAGACTTTTGATACACAAAATTTATAATATTTTCTTCTGCTTTTTTTGTATTATATAATTATATCTTCCCCAATACACAATGGTTTAGAAAAACAAAGGAATTAACAGATTTTCAATATCAATTATTGTGTCAGTGATTTTCTATATTATTCGCTTTGATAGTGATTCATTGTATTTATTTAGTCCTTTATGAAAGAAATTTCAAACAGGAATTAAAAAAGTTAAATAATGAATGAAAAAAAATCTATTTAGAAAATGAATATAAACAATCTTATCAACCTTTTTTAAAATGAATTTGAATCTATTTTACTTTTTTTATTTCCATACTTGCAATATTTTTAACTTTTATAAATATGCAATTTTCTTTAGAAACTGCAGTATGAATAGCAAATGAAAAAATAAACTTTAGTGGTACCTATAAAATTAGTGAACGGACTGGAAGTTTTATTTGATTCTATATTCTTTTTGGTGTTTTATATATCATATGATATAAAATATTAATTTATGAAAAATACAAATTTAATAAATATTACTATTATTCTTTATTTAAAAAATAATAGTTGCAAAAAAATAAAAAAAATAGTATAATGTAACAAAATATAATTAATTCAAATTTTAATGTGAGAAACTGCTGATAAATTGCCCGTTTATAATGCAACTCTTGAAACTAGAGCCCCCCAACAACAAGTTGAAAAATTAGCTGAAAATGCTACAACTGATTATACTGTCTGAGTAGTGAGGGCTACTGCAAGAAATATTTTAGATTGAGCTGATACTGCAACTATTACAAAACGAAACTTAGAAACATTTAAAACTACTAGAATCTCAATAAAATTAGAAACAAAATATTGAGAATGATTAACAATTAAAAGTTGTGAATTATCAAAAGAAGATATTGAAGCTATATGACAAAATGTACTTACATTATGGAAAGATTGAAAATTACAGGCATATATAAATCAAAATTGAGAAGTGTTAGTTGATATAATAAATTTTGATATTAAATCTCGTAAAAATTTACTATTCGTGAATATTGATAGTTGAATGCACTTAAAAGATTGAAAACTAATTTATAAGGCCTCTGATTGAGAATTTTATGAAGAATGACATAAATATTTTAATTCACATATAATTAAATTTTATATTATGGATTATTAAAAAAAAGTAGTTTTAAAAAACTACTTTTATTTTTTTAAGTATTTTTGTACAATTAAAACTGTTAATTCATTATATTCATCTATATTATTCAAAAACTTAGATTTTTGTTTACGGTATTCTGAAAATGATAAGTCTTTATCATTAAAAGTTTTCATCAAAGGATTAATTTCATTATCAAAAGTTTCCCTAATCTCCGCAAATCTCTCCTTAACTCTAATCAAATTATATTGCAATTCTCAAGAAGTTTTGTAAAGTCAATCTTCCATTTCATCAATTAAAAAATCATTTCAATTTATAATTTGCTCCTCATAAATTCTCATCGCAAATTCAGTATTGGCTATTTCATCAACTTGTCATTGAATTTTATCGCCAAAAATATCTGCTAAAATTGCTGTATTTGTCGCACTATTTAGCATTTTTCTTGACGCTTCTAATTGCTGTTTGCTTCACTTCATCGTTTTTATTGTATCTGTTGCCGTTTCAGAGCTTTTTTTAGTTACTTTATTTACTTTTGAAGCTTTATCTTGAAAGGCTTCCAATTCAGGCGCATATTTTCAAAATTTATCTTCTGCAGTATTTCTAATTAAAACAATATTTGACTTAAATTTTTCAAATGCTTTTTCAGAAATATTAAGAGTTTTTACCTTATCCATTGCGATTTTCAAAGGTCATCACCAAACAACTCAAGCAGGGAAAAAATGAGATCAAGCAAGAAGTCAAACCACATATCAAAGAATATATCAGACCTCCGCAGGTCCATCAATTCAATCTAAAATTTCGTCAAAAATCTGCTTATACTCCCTCAAAATAGTAGGCACTAAATCCATTAAAGAACGTATAACTTCGTCAGGCACTAAATTCAAATCCACCACCGCTCAAAAATAATCCAAAACTCAATCAATTCATCAGGCGACCGTTCCTGCTGCGACTCTTCAAGTTTCCAAAACTGCAGGTTCTGCAAAATCAGGGATATAATTATTATCAATTATACTTTCTTCAAGCCACGCTTCAAAAGGTGCTTCATCATTTTTTCAATCTCAATATTGATAAATTTGGCTACTAGTCAAATCCTTTATTCAAGCCAAAACTATCTTAGCGTCAACGGCTAAATGTTTTCTACAAAAATTAAAAGTATTATAAACTCACTGAACATAATCGGCAGAAGTTAAATTTTCCGTATCGTTTTTTTCAAGAAAAAACAACATATCTTGCAATTCCTCGCCATAAAAATCGTATCAATCAATCTTTCAATATCACGATAATTGACTCCTCATTTCCATTAAAATCAGCCTAATATTTGGATTATTTTTATGAACTCACATAATCAAATCGTCTAATCTTTTTATTTCTCTTTCAATCCTAGTTTCGCTTAAACTCTCGTTTATCGCTGATATTTTTGTGATTAAACTTTCTCTAGTTTTTATATGCACAAAATCATTTCAATCTCATCAAACATATTGAGAAAGTGGCATTAATTCTCAATCTTCATAATAAAAATACTGTTCGTCAGGATAATTCATAAGCAAATCTTCCAAAATTTCTTTTTTGTCTTCTTGCTCTTCTTTTAAAGAATTTATTTGGCTTTGTAATCTTCTTTGTTCTATTTTTTGAGGCGAAAAAGAATCACCTGCAACTTCTTTTCTGTCAGGAGCTTTTCTCATTACTAATGTTTCGCTATATCATCAAAAAGTTTCAGCCATTTTTTACCTCTTATTTTTATTTCAATTTTATTATATCATTTTATAAAAAATATTGCAAGAGGTTAAATGTTTGAGGTTTATATACAGAAATTATTTAGCAGTTTAAAAAAAGTAAAACTGCCTAGAATTAGATCCTAAGCAGTTTTTTGTTTTTTGAGAAAAACATTAGCCGTTATCGACTAAATTTTCCTCTTCGTAGAGTCGAACTGCATCTGAGTACAGCACGACGTTATTTCTGCCGATAGTTTTCCCATCGGCATTTTTTCCACACTCTTTTGCGTAAAGCAAAGCGTGGTTTGACTTCGTTATCGCCTTTTTTCTGTTTTCATCTGTACAGACTCCAACAGAAATTGTTACACTAAGAACTTTATCTTCCCACTTAACTTTAAGTGTTTCAATATTTTTTCTAAGTTCTTCGGCAATTTTCATAGTATTGCCATCATGTAAAATGATGACAATTTCCTCGCCGCCGAATCGGTAGACGAATCCGTTATTACTAACGGTTCGACTAAGTTCTTCAAAAACTCGGCGAAGAACCTCATCGCCGGCCTCATGTCCATGATCTTTATTGAATAGACCGAAATGATCTATGTCAATAAAAATCATTGCAGTATGTTCAGGTAATGCTTCATCGAAAGGATCAATTCGATTCTTTAAATGAAGCTCTAAAGCAGCCCTATTTAATGCCTTTGTGAGTGGGTCAGTAACCGCTCTAAGGAGAAGATCCCTGAATTTCAAAATTCCTTCTAAGGAGTTTGCTACAACCCTAAGTAGAAACAGAGACTCTTCGCTCATTACTTTGGCGATTTTCGAGTCGTCCACTCCTAAGAAGTACATTCCATTAATAGGGATTACCGCATCTTCCCCAACTCCTGGCACAGGAATTGCAGAAATTTGCCTTGTTTTTATAGCTTCAAAAAGATTTCGGTTATCTCCAATTCTAACAAGTGAAGAAACTTTCATCTTTTCTCCTTTCATGGTCGAATGAAGAGCCACTACTAGAGCGGTTTTTTCATCTACTATTTTGTAGATAATCATTCGGTCCATTTTGAGAGAGTCAGCGAGCTGGACGAGATATTTGTCCAATGTTGCCAAGTCTTTAACCGCTTTCAATTTTGTCAAGAGAAGTAGATAGTCTCGAGGACTAACTACCAATTCTTGCCCCGTTAATATTCTATAAAGAGCTATATGGAGGTGCATACTCCACATAACTAATATAACAATATTTTCCTTAAACACTTTAAAGATTTCTTTCCCCACGATATATAATACAATGAGGAATTCATTCGTGTTTGGCATTAATAATCTCCCCATTGTTTGAAAATTAAACTTATCCCTATTATTAACATTACGACGTAGGGAAGTTTGTTCACAACCTTATTTTCGACAAAAGTTTTTATTTGGTTAAGATCTGTTATTTTTTTTAATTTAGCTGACAAAATAATTGCAATTGCAATCGTTATAACAGCTGAAAAGTATATTCCTAACACAAAAGAAACTTCTTTATTTGATGATGATGCAAAATATGATGAATAGAATGTAAAATCATCAGTAGCATTAACCAAATATACAATAGCAGAAGTTATAAATAAACTAGTGCTATGCATTTGTCCTTTACCTTCAGAGCTATCGTTTTTTAGTACATTATATATAGACCAAGAAATTAACAAAAATCCCATAATCCATATATAATCAGCTACTAAATTCCCAATGTAATAGCTAAAAAGTACAACAATTGATAGGGCAACTATTGTACCACTAGTGATTGAAAGATAAGCTTTTGCTTTCCCTCTTGTAGTAAGAAAAAGAAAAATAAGAACTACAAAATCATCTATTCCCGAGAGAATAAATGCTCCTATCCCCATAAAAAAATCAGGCAATGTTGAGAACATACATACTCCCGTTTATTTTGTTTTTATTTTATATTTAAAAAGTTTACTTAACTAAGTCAAGTAAACTCATAATATATATTTTTTTTGAAATTACAACTTTTTTCAGATTATAAATATAAAAAGTCAAAAAAGTATAACTCATAAAATTTGTTCTATGTCAAACATAAGCCTTAAAAATGGAGTAACCGCTAAATTTCAATCAGCTCAAAGATTTGAAAGAATATTTGTAGAAAGATAAATGTAATATTCATAACTAGCAACAGAGATATTTTCCATTCAAGGGAATCAGTTTATTAAAGTTCAAGGATTAAGTATGTCATAAATAAAAAATATTGTGGAGAATAAAATTAGAGTAATTAATGAAAAAATAGCAAGATTTTTAACTCAATTTCCATATCAAGTAATCCATTTATAAAAGAAATAAGTAAAGAAACTTCAATATTTTTTTTCTTCAAAATACAGATTTTTTTTGAAATCGTATTTTAAATCTCTAATATTTTTATTATAACTAGATAAAAAAACTTTTTGATATAAATTATCTAAATAATGGAGTTTTGAAATTGAAGTATTATAAAAAATGATAAGTGAATAATCTTTTTTTCAAGCGATTTTTTTATATATATTATATTTTGTTTTCTTTTGAGTTTCTATTTGTTTTACTAAAGTTAGGTATTTTATTAAAGTTTGCTTTATACTTATATTTTCTACAAAAGAATTTTTAATTTTAGTTACTAGTAATAAAAAATATAACTCTTCTAATTGAGTTAGACTTTTGGTTTCTTTTATTTTTTCTGTTAAGATTTTTTCAAATTCAAACAATTTTTGTTGATCTTTGTGATGTATTAACTCTGAATATATTTGACTTATTTTCATTGTTTATAAAAATTTTATTTATATATAATCGTTAGTATTATATCTTAAATTTGCTTTTAAGTCAAAAATTGGCATTTTAAAAAAATAATTTTATATACATAATTTTTCTAAATTTTCATTTATTTTCTTTACTTTTTGCGGATTTTGTATAATATACCTATACAAATTCGTTCCACCTTTTGCCTTAAAGGACCACCAAATGGGACAATTTAATTTTCTGATAAGATAGAACAGCTTGTTTTCCTTAATGGTAAGCTGTTTTTTTGTGTCAATTAAAAGTTCCACCACAATATTTTTTATAATTTCAATTTTTTTTCTTTATTTCATATTTTCCGCATAAAATCAAGCTTACTTAAAAGTTCCACGAGATTAGAGGCTTCTTCAATAATTGAGTCATCAGCATTAATAATATTTCATAATTTTTCTTTTATTATAATTTCTTCAGTTATAAAATCAGCTTTTCTTTTTTTGTATTCTCAGTCAGAAATTACATCATTTAATTTTAAATCAAGTAATTTTTCTTTTTTATTTTGTAATAAAACCAATTCTCTATTAAGTTTTGTAGTTTGTTTTTTATTCTCATTAAATAAATCTTTATAATATTTTTTTAATCAGTTCATTAAAGGTTTTTTCATTTCTTCAGGGACTACATAATTTTTTAATTTTACTCAAAAAGATTTAATAATTATATCTTGATTAATATTAATTTTATGCTCTTTCTGACCCTTTCCCTCCAAGAGATAGAAAATAAAGCCCGCTCTAGTGCGGGCTTTATTGTGCGTTAAGTTAAATATTGATTTAATTTCTCAAAATCTGTTTGTCATACTTTAAATCTAACTAAATTTAATCACAATGTTTCAAATAACTCATTCTTAAACTTATCATTCTCTTGTGTTTGAATATCTGAGTAATGATTCCATCAATCCAATTCAATTAAACATTTTATTTGTCCTTTCGTATCAATTATAACAAAATCAATATGCTTTGATTTTATTTTATTAAATAACCCCCTTTTTTCTCCAAATTCTAAGTTATTTTGAACTTCTACCATATCAGCCAATCTAACTTTACTTAAAACTTGTATATCATTATTTTTTGTATATTCTAATAATTCGTCCATAAATTTTTGCTCACTTTGCGTGAACAACTTTTTTTCTTTAAATTTAGTATAAAATTTATCATTATTTTCTGATTTTTTATCATCTTCCGCCCACGCCCATTTTTCCTCTTCTTCTATTATTTTTTTAAATTCTTCTTCTTTTTTTTCTATTATTCTTTGATATTTATAATCGGCGAGAAGTCCAAAAATTTGTTTTAAAATTTTCATATATTAAAAATATTATTATATAATTCTACTAAAGAATATCATATATTTTTAAATAATGCAAGTTTGGCTTTGCAAAAACATTTTATCAATTTTTATAAACTTTTTTATAAAAAACATTTGACAAATAAATTTTTATAATATATACTTACACCGTTGTCGTAAATCTATATTGATTTACAAAAGCCCATTAACATCAGCTGGCGAGAAAGTTTTAAGACTAATAAAACAGATATTATTTCCTTAAACTAAAGATGATTATGAAAAAATATTGAAACCGTATACTAGACGACTTTCTACTAGAAAAACAAGTAAATGAATGATTAAGTTTTAAAAGTCTTGAATCATACTGCAGTCTATTTAATTTCTTAATAAAAGATGAAATTATAAAAATCACTGATTTCCCTACTTATACAACTGCTAACTTCAGAAGTTTTCTATGAAATTTATTTTTAGATAGAAAATGGAGCAGTTCAACATATAATACTTACAGAAAAAATTTAAAAGTTTTTTGTAAATACCTTGTGCGTGAGTGATACTTAGAAAAAAATCCAATTGATGAAATCACAAAAAGAAAAGAAGAAAAAAAGCTACCTAAAACCTTAACTAAACAACAAGTACAAGAATTATTAGCCGTTATAAATACAATTTATGACAAAGGGGACAAATATATTAATGTCAGAAATCAAACAATGTTTCACTTACTCCTATATACAGGAATAAGGAAAAGTGAGTTAATGAACTTAAAAATTTGAGATATTAATGTAGATGAATGATATTTAAAAATTAGAAGATGAAAATGAGCCAAAGACAGAATGGTTCCGCTTCTATGACATCTAAAATTAAAAATTAATAAGTACTTAAGAAATAGATTAAAATTAAAAATTTGTGAAAATCAAAACTATTTATTCTGCTCAAGAAGATGATATCAACTAAGTAATAGAGATATGCGCAAAATCATTGAAAATATGCGTTATTATCTAACATTTCACCTTACTTGGCATATGTTAAGGCATACCTTTGCCACTGAACTCGTGAGAAATAATTTTGATATTTACAACATATCACAACTGCTTTGACACTCAAAAATTGAAACAACTAAGATTTATTTAAGTGTAGACACTCATAAAATTGCTCAGCAAATGAGTAGAATTCAAATGTTTGCATAAAAATTAAACCAAAAAAAATTACTAATTCTTAGTAATCAAAATCAATACTTTTTTAAATAAAAAGGTGATGAAAAAGAGTGCTTCTGCCTCTCCCTCCCGGGTGGGGCTCACTGCTTGGAAAATAGTATATTTTAGTCTAACGCGTTTTGCCCAATTTTAAGCAAAAAAA
>JAOARJ010000013.1 GCA_025210615.1 Candidatus Altimarinota bacterium
ACGGTAGAGAGTTTGGGTAACCACCCTGCTTGCTTAATTTTGACCGTTTATCAAAGTTTCAGCAAAGCAAGATTTGGGAGGTTACCCTTTTTGCTTTGCTTAGAAATTTTGATTTTGTTTTAGCTATTAATTTTTATTTATTAATAGTTATTTTTATGAAAAAAATTTTTAATAAATCTGCAATAAAATGAATATTGTTGCTTATGTGATATAAAAATGAAGAGAAACTTTATAATATTTTGGTAGATGATTTTTATGATAATCAGCAAAAATTTATTGATTATCTTAATGATACTTTTGAAAAAAATTGTCATTATTTTAGATAAAAAATTTTCTGTTAAAAACTAGTTGCCTTTTAGTAAAAAAAATATATACTGAAAGGCAATATTTTTTAAATATATGCTTATGACTAAATACCAAATTTTGATATCCTGCCACTAATTAATTTAGAGCTTGAATAAAGTAAAATAATAATAAAACAAGGAGATTTTTTTATTTTTAAAATTTAACTAAATTAATTATGCTAAAAAATAATGATCCAAAATTAGCTGATATGATAGCTAGAGAAAAAACTAGACAACTAGAAGAAGTAGAACTTATTGCTTCAGAAAATTATGTAACAGCTGATGTACTTGAAGCAAATGGAAGTATTTTGACGAATAAATATAGTGAATGATATCCATGAAAAAGATATTATGCTGGTAATGAAATTATCGATGAAGTAGAAACTTTAGCAATAGAAAGAGCAAAGCAGCTATTTGATGCAGAATATGCTAATGTACAACCATTATCAGGAAGTCCTGCTAACTTAGCTGTATATTTAGGATTATTAAAACCATGAGATACAGTATTAGGTCTTAGTCTTGACCAATGAGGGCATCTTACTCACGGACACCCATTAAATTTTTCATGAATTTTATATGATATTGTTCCTTATACATTAGATAAGGAAACTGAATTAGTTGATATGGATGAAGTTGAAAAATTAGCACTAGAACATAAACCTCAAATGATCTTAGCTTGATTTTCTGCATATTCAAGAAGTTTAGATTGGAAAAGATTTAGAGAAATCGCTGATAAAGTAGGAGCAATCTTATTTGCTGATATTGCTCATATAGCTGGGCTTGTAGCTGGTAAAGCTATAGAAAATCCAGTTCCATATTGTGATGTTGTTACTACAACTACTCATAAAACTCTAAGAGGGCCAAGATGAGCATTAATCCTAGCCAAAGAAAAATACGGAGCGCAACTAAATAGAGCAGTATTCCCATGAGTACAAGGTTGACCCCATGAACATATTATCGCTGCTAAAGCTGTTGCCTTTTGAGAAGCTTTAAAACCAGAATTCACTGGTTACGCTCAAAAAGTTATTGATAATGCTAGAATACTTGCTAGCGAGCTTCAAAAATATGGATTTAGAATTTGTTCAGGTTGAACAGATAACCATTCTATGTTAATAGATGTATTTGGTAGTAAAGGATTAAGTTGAAAAGAAGCAGAAAATGCTCTTCAAGCTGTATGATTATCTACAAACAAAAATATGATTCCATACGATACCAGAAAACCTATGGATCCATCAGGGATAAGACTTTGAACTCCAGCTGCGACGACTAGAGGATTCTGAGAAGAAGAAATGAAATTTATAGCAAGAGTTTTTGCTGAAGCTATTGAAAATAGAGAAGATGAGACTAAGCTTAAAGAGTTAAGAGAAGAAGTAAGACAATTATGTAGAAAATTTCCAGTTTATAAAGATTAAGAAATAAAAAATAAGAGAGATTAATTTCTCTCTTTTTATTAGTTGTATTAAAGTAAAAATTAATTATGAACTTAAAACAAATATTATTAAATGAAACAAAATTATTTTTTAAAAATAATAGTTGGGTATTTTTTATTTTTATAGTTGCCTTATCGCTTATTGTTTATTATAATACCTGAAATCTGTGGGATATTTTACTTATATTTGTGGCAAATGTTGTATGAGACACCTTGACTATGGTTATGAATAGTTGTTATGCTGACAAAAAAGTTAGTGAAGGAAGTTTTCTTTTATTGCTTTCTACTCTTATTTTTACGACAATGTCTTTATATTCGTTTGTTTTTCAAGGACAAGTTCATTATTTATTGTCAGAATTAGCGTTTTTATTATGATGAATAAAAAGATTTTTAGAAGATACTAAATGAAAAAAAATTAATTATTTTTGACTTAAAAGTATTTTTATCTTGAATTTTATATCATTGATTATAGTTTGTTATATGGTATTTGTTGATCAAACATTATGATATAGCTCAATAATAATTTTTATGTGATGATTTTTTACTTCAGTTTTTTTAGTATTAGAAAATTTGAAAATAAAATACTATGGTTCAACTTTTTGACAATTTTTATTTGCTATATGAGCTTCTATTGCTATTTATCACTGATTATTAAATAAAAATATTATAGGTATGGATTTATCTTGTGCATTATTTTCTTTTACAGTTTTTATTTCTTTTTTGAAAGATTGGAATAAATTTAAAGCAATGCCGTTAAAAATAGAAAAATAATTAATTAAAAATTGTATTTTAAATCTTTTTTATTAAAATAAACTTGCTTAAAAAATAGAAGAAAAATTATGCAAGAAATATTTTGATTATTCGTTTTATCATTTTGTCTAACTTTTGGATTAATAGAAATATTCAAGAGAATTTTTAAGAAACTAAATTTTATAGACAATCCAAAAAAATATTGATACAAAAGAGAACCTGTTCCTTATGGTATGGGAATTATTTTTATTATAAATCTATTAATTCTAGCTTTATTATTTATAGAACCTAATGAAAAATTAGGGCTTATTTTATGATTTTGAAGTTTAGTTACTGCTGTGAGTTTTATTGATGATAGAGTAGAAGTTAGCGCAAAAATTAGATTATTAATTCAAATTATCATTTGAGCAACAATCGCTATAAATTCAATAAAAATAGGCTATATTAGTAATATTTTTTGATGAATAATTAACCTAGAAACATATTTTATAGAAATTTTAAATCTAAAAATTTATTTAATTCCTCTGATTTTTACGATAGTATGGTATGTTCTTATTTTTAACGCGATGAATTGGACAGATGGCGAAAGATGAATGACGCTTTGAGTTAGTTTTATTTCATATTTTGTCCTATTTATTCTCGCTTTTATGCTCTTTAATACTGATACTTATCAGTGATGAATAGAGAATGCTGTTTTTATAATGAAATTGACATCAATTTTAATGTGAAGCGTATTAATATTCTGGTTTTATGAAGTCAAAGAAAAGCTGTTATTATGAGATAGTTGAACAATGTTTTTAGGTTTTATGCTCGCAAGTCTTGCAATAATTTCTTGATGAAAAATAGCAACAGTTTTTGCTGTTTTTTGAATCTATTTAGTAGATGCTTTTTATGTAATAATAAATAGATTAATGCGTAAACAAAATCCTCTAAAATGAGATTTTACACATCTTCATCATAGATTACATAAATTATGACTAACAAAATATCAAATTTTATCTATAGTTTATAGTTTAAGTTTAATTTTTTGAATTTCTGCTTTATTTTTAGATAAAACTTGAAAAATCATAGTATTTATTATAATAGCTTTATTAGTTGTTTTTATGACGAAAATATTAGAAAAATTTAAAATTAATAAAAAATAAAATGAGAATAGCATTCTTTTGAACACCTCAGTTTTCTGCTGAAATATTAAAAAAACTTTTAAAAATAGATGATTTAGATATTGCTTTAGTTGTATCACAAACTGATAAACCAATTTGAAGAAAAAAAATTATCATGCCTACTCCAGTAAAAGAAGTGGCACTAGACAATAATATAGAAGTTCTTCAACCTACAAAATTAGCTGGTAACACAGAGTTTTTTGATAAGCTTAATAGTTTGGATTTAGATTTTATAGTAGTAGTAGCTTATTGAAAGATAGTGCCAACTTGAGTTCTAACAGCAAATAAATATGGACCAATAAATATTCACGGTTCTATATTGCCGAAATATCGTTGAGCTTCTCCTGTTCAAGAATGTCTACTTAAATGAGATAAAAAGACAGGTTTGACAATAATGTTTATGGATGAAAAAATGGACGAATGAGATATACTAGCAATAAAAGAAGTAGACATAGACATAGTAGACACTCAAAAAGAAATCTTTGAAAAATTTGTTGAAATAGGACCGGATTTATTAGTAGACACATTAAAAAAAGTGTCTACTTGAGAATTAAAATGACAAAAACAAAACTATGAAGAAGCTACTTATTGCAGTATGATAAAAAAACAAGATTGACAAATAGATTTTAATTTATCTTCTGAGGAAATTTATAATAAGTTAAGAGCTTATACTCCTTGGCCATGAATTTTTACGCAGTATAAATGAAAAAAATTTGCGATAGAAAAAGCATTTTTTTGTGAAAATCAGCCTGATAATGCTGAAGTTTGAGATGTTATAAAAACTGTTTCTTGAGAAATTTGAATAGTTTGCTGAAAATGAGTTTTGACTTTAAAGCAAGTTAAAGTAGAATGAAAAAAATCACAAGATATAAAATCTTTTTTAAACGGTCATAAAGACTTTTTAGATTATAATTTTAATAAATAAAACTAAAAATATGTTCAATATCGCGCTTAATACATTTAGAGAAATTGTTAGAAATAAGTTTTTGTATTTAATACTATTTTTCTCGTTTATTTTTATTCTTTTTTCTGTTTCATTGGGGAAATTATCACTATGAGAAGATTCAAAAATTATTATAGATTTTGGTCTTGCAATGATAGAATTTTTTGGATTAATCTGAGTATTATTTGTCTGAAGTCAGCTTTTATTTAACGAAGTAAATTGAAAAACAATTTTCCTAATATTATCAAAACCCATCAAAAGATATGAATTTATTTTATGAAAATTTTTCTGATTTTCTCTTGTAATTTTATTGTTAGTTATATTTGAATCATTAGTATTCTCATCAGTATTATTATTTAAATCAGTAGCACTTACTAAGTTGATTTGATTTTCACTAATCTTTATCTTATTAAAGCTAGAAGTGTTACTTGCATTAGTATTATTTTTCTCAACATTTATGTCGAATATTTTGACTATTTTAGTAACAGTTTTTATTTATTTTATATCACATTGATTTACAATAATTTTAGATTTAGCGACTAGAACAAGAAATGAATTTATTATAAATAGTGTAAAATGAGTAGACTTGTTATTTCCCCCATTTGAAGCGATGAATCTAAAAGATATGATAGGTTGAATAGTTTGAGTAACTAATACTTATTTATTAAGTAATTTAGCTTATGCATTGTGATATTTAACGATAATTTTATTTTTTACTGTTATTTTATTTAACAGAAAAACTTTTGAGAGATAAAATAAAAAAATATTTTTTATAAAAAATTAATGAAAAAAGATAAATTAATTAAAATTTTTATGGAAAAGGGCTTAAAAAATTCTCATATTGAGATGATTTTAAGTCATTTTTTATGATTAGATAAAACAAGAGTTTTTTTATTAGAAGATATTCCAGAAGATAATATTAGAGACATAGAAAAAGTTTTAAATAGACTACTATCGTGAGAACCGATTGAATATATAATTAATAAAGCAGATTTTTATGGTAGAGAATTTTATGTAGATAATAGAGTTTTGGTGCCGAGAAATGAAACAGAATTAATGGTCGAAAAAGTATTAGAAAATATCAAAAAAAGTGAAAAAAAAAGAGAAAAATATGACTTTTTTATTGATTTTTGAACAGGTTCTTGCGCGATGCCGATAAGTATTTTTCTAAATAATAATAAAAAAAATATAAATTATTTTGCGGTTGATATTTCAGACAAAGCCCTAGAGGTAGCAAAAAAGAATGCTGAAAATTATAAAGCTAATATAAAATTAAAACAGTCTGATTTAGCAAATTATTTTTTGGAAAGTTTAGATGAGTTAAAGTGAGTAAAAAATGTTATTATAACAGCGAATTTACCATATATAAAGAATAGAGATTTTATAAATATGGATCAGGAGGTTATATTTTTTGAACCTAGTGTAGCTCTTTATTGATGAGAAGAAACTTGATTTGAATTATATGAGAAATTAACGCAGCAGTTATTAGAATTAAAAGAGAAATTAAGTATAGAAAAAATAGTCGCTTTTTATGAAATTTGATTTGATCAATATGAGGTTTCGAAAGAATTTTTAGAAAAAAAAGGTTTAAAATTTGATTATTTTAAAGATTTTAATAATATTTACAGGACAATTAAAGTAGAATTTATTTAATAAATTTATATAATAATTATGAATGAAACAATAAATAAATTTGGTTATCCGAAAACATTGCTGAAAGAATATAAGCATTGGGTTGTTTTATTAAGACCAAAACAAGCAACATTGTGAGCAATGATTTTGGCACACAAATGAAATGAAGAGAGATTGTCAGAAGTTAGTAAGGAGGCTTTTATTGAATATTGAGAAATTATTAAAGATATAGAAAAAATCTTAAAAGAAACTTTTGATTATGATATAATGAATTATTTGATGCTGATGATGAAAGATAAACAAATTCATTATCATGTGATTCCGAGATATAGTAAGGTTGTTGATTTTGAATGAATAAAATGTAATGATGAATGATGGCCTAAAGCGCCAAATATGAAATACGATTTGTGATTTAGTGAAGAGCAGTTTAATAAACTAAAAAATATTTTAAAAAATAAATTTCAATAAAAATGAGTGTAGAAGAAATAGGAGATATTGAGGAGGTCGAGTCCTGAAGTCAGTGAGTTGAGGTATCTGAAAAAGATAGACAGAGGCAAGAAAAGGCGAAAAAGCAGTTTAAAAAACTTCAAAAAGATGAAAATAAAGCTAAAAAAACAGATTTACTTTTGGCTGATTTTTTGTCGCAAATTTTAAAGGATAGAAGATATGATTTTTTGTGGGATGATATTATTGATAATATAGATGAAGGCGTTCCATCGAATTTTATTTTATGAGTGTTATCTCTTATTTATTTACCTATTTCAGATAAAATAAGAGAATTTACTTTGAAAGAAAAAATCGTTTTTGATTATTCTACTGAGGAGAGAATAAAATTTGATGATAATAAACTAGACGATAAGATAAAACTTAGAATAAATCAAATGCTTGAAGATATTATTTGAGTAGTGACTTATGAACCATCTACTGTTTTAACCCAAAGACTGATTAAACAAATTAAACAAAAACAAGTAGTGAAATTTTTCCAAAAGACATTTTTATTCTTTTTTGATAACATAAATATTGACATTTCAGATAAAAAAGCACTAAGTTATTCTATGTTTATTCTTGATGAAATAAGGAAAACTTTAGAAAAAATTGAACTTGAAGAGATATAAAATTTGACTTTTTAGAGATATTATATAAAATTTGGCAGTCTATTCTTTAAAAATTTAATATTTTTAAAAATAATAGAAGAGAATTATAATAATAAAATTATTTTTTATAAAAATTATCATATGAGTAAAGACTATCCTTTAAATAAGGTAAGAAACATTGGTATCATCGCCCATATTGATGCGGGTAAGACTACTACTACAGAAAGAATTTTGTACTACACTGGTAGAACTCACAAAATTGGTGAAACACATGATGGTGAATCACAAATGGACTGGATGGAACAAGAAAAAGAAAGAGGTATTACTATTACTTCGGCGGCTACTACTGCATTCTGGAAAGATGTTCAAATCAATATTATTGATACTCCAGGTCACGTGGATTTTACTATTGAAGTAGAAAGAGCGCTTAGAGTACTTGACGGTTGAGTTGCTGTGTTTGATGGTTCACAATGAGTAGAACCTCAATCTGAAACAGTATGGAAACAAGCTGATAGATATAATGTACCTAGAATTGCATTTGTAAATAAAATGGATAAAACAGGTGCTGACTTTTTTATGACTTTAGAATCTATTAAAACTAGATTAGCTGGTAATAAAGTTGTTGCTATTCAAATGCCTATCGGGGCTGCTGAAGATCACGTATGAGTTATTGATTTAGTAACTATGAAAGCTTATCACTTTGAAGGAGATTCAGGTGAAAAAGTTACTGAAATTGAAATTCCTGCTGATTTAAAAGAAAAAGCAGACGCTTTAAGATTAGAAATGATTGAAAAAGTTGCTGAACAAGATGAAGCATTAATGGATAAATATTTCTCTGAATGAGATTTAAGTGAAGAAGAAATCAAAAAAGGTTTAAGAATAGGTACTACAAATGATAGCTTATACCCAGTTACTTGTGGTTCAGCTCTTCAAAATGTATGAGTACAACTTATGATTGATGCTGCTGTTGAATATTTACCTTCTCCAATTGATAGAGATAATGGTAACATTACAGTTATGGCTGAAGATGATTATGAAAAAACTGAAGAAATTAAAGTTGATGCTAATTCTCCATTAGCGGCTATTGCTTTTAAGGTTATGACTGATCCTTTCGTAGGTAGATTAACTTTTACTAGAGTATATGCTGGTACGCTAAAATCAGGTTCTTACGTTTATAATTCTATTTCTGGTAAAAAAGAAAGAGTTGGTAGGCTGCTTCAAATGCATGCTAACACTAGAGAAGAAATTAGTGAAATTAAAGCTGGTCATATCTGAGCTGTAGTTGGTCTTAAAGATACTAAAACTGGTGAAACTTTATGTGATATGGACAAGAAAATTGTTCTTGAATCAATGGAATTCCCAGAACCAGTTATCGCGGTTGCTGTTGAACCAAAAACTAAAGCTGATCAAGAAAAAATGGGTATGGCATTAGCAAAACTTGCTGAAGAAGATCCATCATTCAAAGTTAAAACTGACGAAGAAACTGGACAAACTGTTATCTCAGGTATGGGTGAACTTCACTTAGATGTGCTTGTAGACAGAATGAAGAGAGAATTTAAAGTTGAATGTAATGTTGGTAACCCACAAGTTGCTTACAGAGAAACAATTAAAATTCCTGTTGCTGATGTTGAACATAAATATTCTAAACAAACTTGAGGTAGAGGTCAATATGGTCATGTTGTTATTACTTTTGAACCATACAAAGAAAGAGAAGAAGATGATGAACAAGATACTCCAAAACCATTATTCAAATTTGTGAATAAAATTACTGGTTGAGTTATTCCTAAAGAATATATTCCTGGTGTTAAAAAAGGTTTAGAAGAATCTTATAAAAGAGGTTTCGTTGCTGGATACCCAATGGTAGATATTAAAGCTACTTTAACATTCGGTTCTTTCCATGAAGTTGATTCTTCTGAATTAGCCTTCAAGATTGCTGCTTCTAAAGCATTTAGAGACGCTTGTAAGAAAGCTCAAGCTATTATCTTAGAACCAATAATGAAAGTTGAGGTTAATACTCCTGAAGAGTATATGGGTGATATTTTATGACAAATTAATTCTAAGAGAGGTAGAATTGAAGAAATGACAGATAGAGGACAAGCTAAAGTTATTACTGCTTTTGTTCCATTATCTGAAATGTTTGGTTATACTACTGAATTAAGATCAGCTTCTCAAGGTAGAGCAACTTCTTCTATGGAATTCGACCATTATGCTGAAGTTCCAGCTAATATTGCTACTGAAATCAGAGAAGAAAGAGGATTCACTTTAGAAGATGATGATTAATAAAAATTTTTCAAACTAAAAGAGTTAGATTTTCTAGCTCTTTTTTGATTTTTCAAGATTATTATGTTATTATTAGTTACATAATAATTATTAAGATAAATGATATGACTGAAATAAATAAATTTGATAGTATTAATAATATTTCTACGCAACCAGTAGACTCTCAAGATTCTCCAGAAGTACAAAAGACTAGGGAAATGGATTTGAATAATCCAGAAGATTTAAAAGAATTATGAATTCCAACTATTGAAGAGTTGCAAGAGATAAAAGTTTCAACAGAAGTTTTTAATTCTTGGAAAGAAAAACCTATAAATCATTATGATTTAGAAAACCGGTGAGATATATCTTCACCAACAGCTAAATATAAAGAAGAACATCCTAAACATCCTGTAAAACCAAGTAATGAACAAATGGTTAATGTTTCAGAATATTGAATTAGAGGAGAGGATTACTATTTTAAATTGGCAAATGCATCACTAGAGCAATTAATAGCAAAACACTGAAAAGAAAATTGAGAGGATTTCTATGAAAAAAATAAAATGTTTAGAGAATTAAAAGAGGAGAAATTAATTAATCCTGATTGTCATTTAAGAAAATGAGTCGTAGCAAGATTAAAAGAGGTAAATAGAATTCTTAAAGCACATTGATATCAAATTATGGTAAATAATTGATATAGAAATGTTTTCACTCAAACTGAGGCTAAAAGAACTTACGAAAATATTTATTGAACATATGAAGCTAAAAAGCATATTGCAAAACCTTGAACATCTACACATCAAACGGGAGGTTCATTAGATGTTAAACTTCTTGATAAAGACGGAAATATAGTAAATTTAAAATTTGGTAAGGAAGGAACGAATACTTCGTTATATTGAGAAAACTTAGTAGATGAAAAATGATGGGAAAATTTAACTGACGAAGAAAAGGAAATTATACAAATGAGAAGAGTTTTATGTCATGTTATGAAATTAGCTTGATTTATCTGAAATCCTAAATATTTTTGGGATTATGGTTTTTGAGATTCATTAAGTACTTATATTTTAAGTCAAAGAATATCAAAAAAAACATGAGAAAAAACTATTGTTCCTGCTATATATAAAATTATTACTAATATAGAAAATCAAAGCACTACTGAAAAGTAATGCTTTTTTATTTTAAAAATTTTTAATTTAAATTCAGAAAATTATTTTAGTTTGCTTTTTTGTAAAAAAAAAGTATATTATGGGTGCTGAAAAAGCAAAATTGTAGTTTTTCATGGTTAAATTATTTTAACCATTAAATATTAATTTATGAATGAAGTATTATTTTTGTTATGTGGACTATTAGCTTGAATAGCTGTATACCATTTGATAACAAAATATATTGACTCAAAGACTAAACAAAATAGTCAAAAAGAAGCAGACCAAATCTTAAAAAATGCAAAAGTAGATAAAGAGAAAATTATAACTGAAGCCAAGTTGGAAAAAAATGAAATATTAAATAAGGCAGATAGTGAGAGAGATAAAATTCTAGAGAAAGCAAGACAAGCTGAACAAAGAATTATATCTAAAGAAGATAAATTAGATTTGAAAGCAGAAGAGTTGACTAAAAAACAAGAATCTTTATTTAAAAAAGAAGAATCTTTAGAAAAAGAAAGAAATGTTTTGGCTGAAAAAACATGAGAATTAGAAATTAAAATTTCTGAAATAGCTAAACTAACTGAAGAAGAAGCAAGAGGATTGTTCCTGAAACAAATGGAAGAAAAATATGAAAAAGATGCTATTTCTTTATTAGATAAGAGAAAATCTTATTATAAGGAAAAAGAGAAGGAAGTATCTAGAGAAATTTTGATTAAAGCTATGCAACAATATTCTTGTGATGTTACAACTGAAACGACTTCTACAGTTATACCGCTTGAGAGTGATGATATAAAATGAAGACTTATCTGAAAAGAAGGTCGTAATATTATTACTTTTGAAAAAGCTACGTGAGTTTCTCTTATTATAGACGATACTCCGGATACTGTGTTTATTTCTAGTTTTGATTTATATAGAAGATATGTAGCGAAAGTTTCTCTTGAAAAACTTTTAGAAGATAAGAGAATACAACCTGCTAGAATTGAAGAAATCGTTGAAAATACTAAAGGAGAGGCTGATATTTTACTAAAAAATATTGGTCAAAAGACTTTAGATGAACTTGATATAAAACCTCTTCCAGAAGAGATTGTTAAGCTTATCTGAAAACTTAGATTTAGAACTAGTTATGGACAAAATATTTTGCAACACTCTAGGGAAATGGCGTTTATTGCTGAAAGTATAGCCAAAGATTTGTGAGTAGATACATACGCTGTTAGAGTCTGAGCGTTACTGCATGATATTTGAAAAGCATTAGACCATGATATTGAATGAAATCATCCAGAAATTTGAGCTAGAGTAGCGAGAAAATATGGAATTTCTGAAGATATAGTAGATATGATAGAAAACCACCATGGAGAACCTACAATGATATCTTTAAACTCTGCTATTATACAAGTTGCTGACACAATTAGTAGTGTTAGACCTTGAGCAAGAAGGGAATCTATCGAACTATATCTAAAGAGAATTAAAGAATTAGAAACGCTTGTACAAACTTTTTCTTGAGTAAATAATGCTTATGCAGTAAGTGCTTGAAGAGAAGTTAGAGTATTTGTTGATGCGGAAGTTATTTCTGATATCGAAGCTGTAAAAATGGCTAGAGATATTGCTGATAAAATACAAGAAAATGGAAGCTATCCTTGAGAAGTAAAAGTGAATTTAATTAGAGAAATTAGAGTTATAGAATACGCTAAATAATAAAATTTAATTAAAAAATTATGTACTGAGCTACAGAACTAAAACCAGGTAGAAAAATTATTTTTGAAAATGCACCTTACGAAATCTTAAAATATGACCAACATGTGATGGGAAGATGAAGTAGTGTTATCAATGTAAAAATGAAAAACTTGCTTACTGGAGCTATTGTTCCAAAATCTTTTTGAGATAGTGATAAATTTGAAGAAGCTGATGTTTTTAAATCAGCTTATGAATATTTATATGAAGATGGTGAAAATTACTACTTCATGAATCAAAAAAATTATGAACAGGTATTCATAAATAGTGAAGCTGTTTGAGATGCTAAATTCTTCTTAGTAGAATGAGGAAAAGTTGTTTTACAAGAATATAACTGAAATCCAATAAATATTGAATTAGAACCAAGTGTGGAACTAGAAGTTATGGAAACTCCACCTTGAGAAAAATGAGATACAGCGACAGGAGGAAAAAAACCAGCTACATTGTCTACTTGACTAGTTGTACAAGTTCCTTTATTTATAGGTATTTGAGATATAATTAAAGTAGACACAAGAGATAAATCATACTTATCTAGAGCATAATTTGTCTAGTATAGTCATCTAAATTTTAGATGGCTAAATCTAGATAATTATAATTTTAGTAAAAAAATATGATACCTTTTTTTGAAATATTCAATTGATGGCTTATTTATACCTTCGGATTAACATTAACATTATGTTTTTTCTTGTTTTTATGGCTGCTTAGAAAAGTGTCTGATAAATTTTGAATAAACTTTTCATTTTTTGTAAATAGAATCTTTTGGTTTTTCTTGTCTACATTTCTTTTTTCAAGGTTATTTTATATTATTTGAAGATGGGAAGATTTTAAATTTATAAATAATTTTTTAGAATTTTTTATAATGACAGATTATAATTTTTCTCTTATTTGAGGGATATTTGGTTTTCTGTTAGTGTTATTTTTGTCTACTCGTAGTTTTAAAATACAATCTTGAAAATATATAGACGCAACAGTTATTACATTTTTATTTGTAGCGATTTTCTGATTTATTTGAGCATTTTTAGGTGGACAAATTTATTGAACTGAAACGACATATTGAATAGAAGTTGTCTACAATCATAGTTTTAGTCCAGTGGTAAGTGGGATACCTGTTTTTCCTCTGGCTTTAGTCTATTCATGAGTTTGTTTTGTACTTTTTTCGCTTCTATATATGCTTAGTGACTTTGTAAAAGTAAGATGACTTTTGTGATATATAGGAATGATTTTATTCTTTAGTGGTATTCTTATACTAGACAATTTTAATTGAAAAGCAGATTTATTTGTCCAAAAATATGCAATAAGTTTTAATCAAATTTGAGCGATTTTCTTTATCTTGTTTGCATTTTTTAAATTATATATGATTTCAAAAGATTCAAGCAAACAAAATGATATTATTATCTAGTAGATTTTAAAATATGAATTTATCTCTTAATAGACAATTTTTATTTTGTCTACTATCTTTTTTAATATGAATATTTATTTTTAACATATTTTTTGATTTTTTTGTATCACTTTTTTTGATAATATTTTGTCTAATTATTTTATTAAATTATAGTTTATTTTTATGAAAAACTTGATTTAATAAATTTATTTTTTTGTTATTTTTTAGTAGTATTTTTTGAATAATTATCTGACAAATAAATTATAATAATATAAATTATAAACAGCTTAAATTAGAGAATATAACTAATAATTATTCTAGTGAAATTAGTTTAGAATTACAGATAATAAACACATATAAAAAATATGAAAATTATACCAGCTATATTTGAAAAATAATTACTATAAATAATGAAAAAATTGATAATATAAATTTGCTTATTAATTTTTCTCCAAAAGAAAATTTATACCAAAATGATAAAATTATTGTAGACACTAAAGTAGACAAAATTAATAATTTTGTGTCGACTTTTGATTATGAAAATTTTATGAAATCAAAAAATATTTATGGAAGTTTGAATATCTATTTTTTAGAAAAAGAAAAAATTATAAGATGAAAATCAGGATTTATTTACAAAACTAGACAAAAAATGTTAGATGCTATGTCTACTATATTTCCTGAACAAGAAGCTAATTTATTGTCTTGAATATTGATTTGAAGTAGACAAAATTTATCAAAAAATTTACAAGAAAATTTTAATAATTCATGACTTACTCATATAATAGCAGTTAGTTGATATAATATTACAATAATTATTTTGTTTGTATGAATTTTTATTGTTTATTTGCCATATTTTTTAAGACCATTTATAGTAGCATTATTTATTATAATTTTTGTTTTATTGGTAGGTTTAGAGCCTCCTGTACTAAGGGCTGCAATAATGTGATGAATGTGATTTTTTGTTCTTTTATCAGGAAGAGAAAATAATTCTATAACATTACTTATTTTATCTGCTGCTATTATAGCCTTATTCAACCCATTTATTTTAAATTTTGATATAAGTTTTTGGTTGAGTTTTTTGTCTGTTTTATGATTAACATTTATTTATCCTCTTATAGAAAATAAGTTTGAAAGATTGCCAAGATTTATCAGGGATAATTTTTCTCTTGCTATCTCTGCTTTTGTTTTTAATTTGCCAATATTAATTTATTTTTTTTGAGAAATTTCTATTATATTTATCATAAGTAATCTATTTGTGTTATTTGCGATTCCTTTTGCAATGTTGTTTTGATTTATGGCTATAATATTAAGTTTTGTTAATATAATTTTATGAAAAATTATATGATTTATAGCTTATTTCTTTTTGCATTATATAATTTTAATGGTGAATTTTTTTGGAGAATTGCCATTTGCTAAAATAAATTTGGATTTTTGATTTCTTAATATTTATTTTTTAGTTTTATATTATTTAATTATCTGAATATTTTTATTAAATAAAAATAAAAAAACTGCTATTTAGCAGTTTCAATTTTATGCGCTCATTATTGTTTCTGAATCATATGGCCAATCTTTTAATTTTCTCTCACCTTCTGCCGAGGCTACTTTTTGTTCATTATCTCATGTTTGAGATATTGTTTTTCTTTTCTTTTTTGAAGCTTCTTGTTCTTTGTTTTGTCTTTCATTTATTTGATTCATCAACTTTTTTAGACTTTCAGAAAATTCTTGAGCTTTTTTTCTTTCTTTTTCATGAGATTTATCAACAGCTTCTCAAGTTTCTTTTGATATTTTTCATTTTCATCAACCTATTCATTTAATAAATTTATTTATTTCTTTTACATTTTCGGCTATTTCTAGTATAGCTTGTTCTTTTCATTTTTCATCATTTAAATTAAGCCCATTTAATTCTTTAGCACGCTTTTCAATTAGAGTATTAAAAGCTGTTATTTCATTCTCACTTAATCATCTCTTTTCTAAATTTCATGCAATAGATTTTGCAGCATTGAGAAAAGTTTCTCAAGCACTACCTTTATTATAATTTTCTTTTATTGCATTCATTTCTTCTGTGTGGAAGTTTGGATCTTTTTCTTTTTTAGGAAAATCTGTTTCAAATGCATTTTTACTTGCTTCTTGTTCTTTTGTTAGTTCAGTATTATTATTTCCTGTTTCAAGATTTGACATAATTATATATTATAAAAAAAATAAACTTTGGTATATTCTATCATACTAAAGTTTATTTTGCAAATTTTGATTAATAATATACCCAAGGAGCGATTATACTAAGTATTGTTCCTGTTAATAAAAGTAAAATTAATCATAAAATTGTTTGTATAATTCTTCATTTTGCAGCTTCTTTTGCTCATGAGTCTACTCCAGAAGCAGAAATAGCTATTCAGTTTATAACGATGAATAATACTCAAGTTAGAGCTGCGATAAGTGTTCAATATTTTATCATTTTATTTAATACTTCCATAACACTGTTAAATCATTTTTTTATTTCACATTGGTATAATGTAGGATTTTTTTTGGCTGTATCAGACCATTTTATAGCAGTACAATTCCCTCAAGGGACTTCTTCAGTTGTTTCAACTTTTAAAGTTATTTCTTTATCGGCAGCATAAGTATTATTAGCTGTTATAAGAAATAATCACAAAATAATACAGGAAAATAGAATAATTAATTTAATTAAATTTTTCATAATTATAAAATTAGAAATTAATATCAGATAAAATAGAAACACTAGAGATATAGATTAATATTCAAAGTACAGTGTAAAGAATAATATCTTTTCATTTCTGCATTTTTGAATCATCTCCTCAAGATAATAAATAATAGTATCATCATAGAGTTATAAAGAAGAATGCGACAGGCGCTAAGAAATAAGCTCATACTTGCATTAATTGTTGATATAATTTTTCTCAAGCCATTAAATCATTTGCAAATACTAAACTCTTGAATCATTCTATAAGTCCTACAAAGAATAATCAGAATAATCAGTAAGAGAATTTGAATTTTCATTCAGTAACATTTTCTTCTTTTCATCTTGAAGAAATAACTCTTCCTCAAGCTAAAATAAACATAAGTATAGCAGAGGCAAATATTAATACCTCCAAAAAAGTAATAACATTTTCTGAAACAACTGTTAGGAAATTATCTCATGCTAGTAAACTTATACTTGTTCAATCAGAAAATGTATCAGGATTTGAAGTTAAAGATTTATCTTTGTTATTAGTAACAAATACATCTTTTAATAATTCAGGAATATTTATAAATAATAATCAAGTTAAAGCGTAGTATAATTGTTTCTTAGAAGAAGACAACTGTTCTTCATTTGTTCACATTGATAATACCATCATAATTCAAGTATATACAAGAAAAATAACTAATACTCACTGTAAAGTCGTTTTTAAAATGGCAATAGCACTACCTCATAAAATGTTAGCATTTTCTGTTAAGCTAGCATTATTTAATCCTTCTTTTAACATTGAAACATCTTTTACACTGTCAATTTTATTTAAGCTATCTATTCATACAACTCATTTTTCATTATTATCATCTCAAGCAGCCAAACAAATACTTCAATAAAAAGCAGTAATAATCGTGATAATGAAAAGTAATATTTTTTTCATAATTATAAAAATTAATTATTATATTTTATTTTAAGTCGGTGGTTTTATAACAGGTCATACTTCGCTTGATAAGAAGAATACTGTTATTGTATAACTAGCCGATACTATAAACATTCAGATAAGGGCATATAGTAACCATTTTTTTCATTTTTCCATATTCTCTTCATTTCATCAAGAGGTTACCATTAATCCTCAAGCATAAATAATTATAATAGTTACTATTACTAACATAAAAGTATTTCCCCAGTTTATAATGTCAGTTACTATATCTACTCATTCTTTAAAATTAACTTTTCATCTACATCCTCATTCTTTACCACAATTAATATCTCAATAAAGGCTTTTTATCATTGCTCAAGATACTTTTACCATAACATATCACATTATAGCGTAGATAACTCAGTCTTTTCATTTTTTTACTTTATCTTCTTGTCCACGGGCAGTTATTAGTCTGTAAGCTGAATATACCATCATTGCTACAAATCAGAATCAAGTTAGAAATAACATAAATTGAGCAATAGGATTTATTATGTTTATAAGTAGAACTTCTCATAATTGACCATCTACTTGACCAGCATTTTCTCATACTCAAGGTTTATAAAGATTTACAGCTACACTATAAGCGATTTGCATAACAATAAGTCAGACACTTGTCCATATAACAGTTTTTTTAACATTTTGAAACTCTTCTTCAGAATTTTGTGTGAAAACAAGTCTTAAAACCATTATAAGCAAATATATAGAAGAGATGATATATACAAGATTTTTCATATCTTTTGCCACGGTTATAAGAAAATTATAAATTCCTCAAGTTCCAGTAACTTCCTCTTGAACAGTATGAAAACCACTTTTCATCTTTTCAAGAGGCTTAATTTCTCTTTTTGTTCCTTGGGTATTATCTTGACGACCACTGTTATCATCTTTTCAACTACCTCAAGTATTTCCAGAAGATTCTTTTCAGCCAGCAGAATTATCTGTTACTATAGTAGGAGAGTTTTCACTTTCATATCATTTATATTTATTATCTCTTGTACTGATATCTCAAAAAGCACTTCATATAGACAAGCTAAATATAAAACAGAATGTAATTATTTTTATAAAATTTTTCATAATTATTTTTATTAGAAGAAAAGTATTAATTAATTTGTTATTTTTAATTTGTAATTCATAATCTAGCTTCTATTTCCATATCTACATATTTTCTCTTTCTACCATATTTTTTTCTTGAATATTCTTTTAAAATACCCGCTGCTTTTGTGTTCTTATAATTATTATCCCGGATAGTTTTTATATCAAATGGTCTACTCGAAGCATTATTTATATTTAGTTTACAATAAGTTGTGAAATTTGCAATACCAATTATATCTTGTTGTGATAAAACTGGAGCATATTCTTTTTCTAAATACTCAGCATCTTCAGCTCAGACCTTGAAACTCATTATAGTACCAGCATTACCGAATACTGCATCTTTAATAGATGGTTTATCTCATTTTTGAGCTCAAGAAGCATTAATTTGAGCAATAAATTGGTGAGCCATTATAAGAGCTAAACGATATTTTCTGGCTTCTGATAATATTTCTCAGAAAGTTTCTGTTGCAAAATTTTGGAATTCATCTACATATAGATAGAAATCTTTTCTTTCATCTTCTGGAATATCAGCTCTACTCATCGCAGCCATATTCATTTTAGATACATAAATCAATCATAATAATTGCGCATTAAGTGCTCAAATTTTACCTTTAGAAAGATTTACTAATACAATTTTTTCATTATCCATAGCGTGTCTAATATTGAAAGCTGATTTAGGTTGTCCTATAATATTACGAATAGTAGTATTAGTAATAAATGGGCCAAATTTTGAACTGAAATAAGGAATCATTTCTTGTTTTTCTCTATCTCAAGTATTAGCATACTCATGGTCCCAAAAAGATTTTACTACAGGATTTTGTACTTTTGAAGTTTTATACTTCATAAAAGCATCATCAGTAAACAATCTAGGTACATCAATAAGTGTTCCTCACTCATCTAAATCTTCCATTAATGTCAAACAACCATTACGGAAATAATGTTGTATACGAGGACCAAAAATTTCATCACCAAATATTTTTATAAAGATTTCAGTAGCGTCCATTGCGGCTCTATCCATTTCTCTTTTTCTGGCTTCTGACTCACTAGATATTACCTCAAGCATATTCAGCCCCATAGGTCTATCATCATCAGCAGGGTCAAAGACAATTACATCTTTTGCTCTTTCTTTTGGAGTAAAAGCTAGAATATCTTCAACCAAATCACCATGCGGATCAATAACTCATAAACCATGTCCAGCCCGTACATCTTGTCTAGCTAAATATCATACAAATACAGATTTTCAACCTCAAGATTTTCAGATAACATAATGGTGTCTACCCCTGTCTTTTTTATCAAAATAGATAGGAGTTTTTCTACTTCTATATTCATTCCATCACATTAAAACTCAATCTTCATAAGTTTTAAAACCTCAAAGTTCCATATGAACTTTTTTCATATTTCAGTTTTTATCTTTTTTTTCTAAAATAATAGGTTTTTTAGGTTGTTTAAGATTATGCGGAGGAGCTAGTTTTTTATATTCTAACCATTCAATAATAGGACTTCTATTATAGTTTATATCAGGAAAGTGATACATACTTGATAGCTCATCAATAGAAAAAATTGAAATATTTTGAAACATTCATAAAAGTCTATATTTATAAGCAAAATATCTAATAGGAGTAAAAATAAATGGCAAAGCATCTTCTATAAGTTGCGGATTATCAAGAGAATTATTATATTCGTCAGCATAAATTGTAGCTGCTCAAATAATAGCATGAACTCATTCTTCAGCATTTCTTGAGCTTTTACTTGAACAAATTATTCTAATAGATGTTCTAAATGATAATTGCCCAGCAGATTCTCACATTATTTTTTGCGCTTCTACTTCAGCTTGATTAAATATTTTATAAGAATCTCAAGAATTGGCTCAAGGAGCATTATTAGGGTCTTTTACCATACTATCTGGTCATTGAAAAATGGCTACAATAGGATTCCAAAAAATATCTAAAAATGGAATATTTCTTTTTTTACTATATTCTCATTTCGCTACTAATCAAGCAGCTCTTTTAGCTTTTTTAGCCCAAGAGCCTGGAGCAGGTTTTATAACAATTTGAAATACTGCTTTGTCATCTTTAGCAAGACCTCAAAATACATTTGTGAAATTATTTAATCAATCATCTTCCATATATTTATACGTTCTAATAGGGAAAACATCATCATTTTCTTTTCATAAAGAAGCAGCTCTTGTAGTATATCAATTTGGTTTTAATTTAAATTCTCCTTCTTCAACAAATTCAACTTCAGCATCATTATAAAGCGAAGTTATATGTTGTTGTACTAGATTAGCATATTGCTCGTAAGTAGACACATAAAAATGAACTTTTCACATATCGTATACAAGTTCCATACTAACTTTCGCATGATTGAAAAGCAAATTCATAACTGTATCATATAATCCCGCTTCAGAAAGTTTATTTACAGCTTTATAAAACATACTCATAATTCAGATTTTTTCTTTGAAGTCCTTTTTTGTTTCTCTTTCTTTGTCTAATTTTGAATCTGCTTTTGGCAATGTAATTTTCATATAAACTAATTTTTTTGCAGTCCACATTTCAAACATCAAACGCATTGTTTTAACAATCAAAACAAGAAGTAAAATAGTTAAAACTATCCCTAAAATAATATAAAGCACATCTCAAATAACTCAATTTAAAATTCATCAAGAAGTTTGAGCAGTTTCAGTTGCAGCAGTTTGTTTTTCAATTGTTTTATTTGCGTCTAATAAACTAGACATAAATACATTATAAATTTGCATAATTTTCTTTAATATTATTTTTATTTGTATAAGTCTATCATATTTTTTTAAAAAAGCCAATAATTTAGGTTTGACAAATTAAAAAAAACTAAAAAAATAAAGAAGTAATAGCAACTTCTTTATTAAAAATATTAGTTATTTTCAAAATAAATTTTAGCATTTTTTAAATTAATTTCTTGTAATTCTTTTACTTTTTCTTGAAAAAATTTATTATTTTTAGATAATTTTTTTGCAAAATCAGCAGGGAAAATAAATCATAAATCTTCATCTTTAAAATTATTTCATCAATCAGGTTTTTTATATCAAATTATTTCATATTTATCATCAGTTATCTTAGTTTGCATTAGGATAGGAATAATTGTTTGCACTCAAGTATGAATTCATCACTCCTTATCTTCATAATATTCTTCAGAAACAACTATTACATAATTATCAGTAATTCAAGTGTCTTTATTTTCAGTTTTTCAAACTATATTAAAAGCAGTTATTCTAGCTCATCATAAAGCCCTTACTCAAATATTATCTTTAATATAATTTATCCTTAGTAAATCAACTTTTTCTTTAGTGTTTTCAGTAATATATTTATTGTTACTTTCATCTTGATTTTCGTCCTTATTTTCTTCTGAAGAATCAGAATTTTTTTCTGTATTATTAGATGTTTTTTCTTCGTCATCTTCAGCCACTATAACAGTAGTATTCTTATTTTCTTCTTCCAATTTTTTAATTAATTCTTGTTCTTTTTTTATAAGCTCTTGTTTTCTTTTTTCTAGTTCAGCTTTTTCTTTTTCTTCTGCTTCTTTTTTAGAAATTAAATTATCTCTATATTTTATAAAAGCATTTGTTACATTTTTTATTTTTTCTTCTGTTATTCTCGCGTCTGGTTTAACTTCTTTGATTTGAGATAATAAATTATTTATAAATTTTATTTTTCTTTCATAATCAAATTTATAAGTAACAAAATAATTATCTAAAAATATTGTTATTCTAGCTTCATCTTCTGAAATATCTGATTTTTCTGTTAAATCTCAGCTAGGTTTATCTTCCCCAGAACAACTACCAAAATAATCAGTTTCTACTCAGGCTTCTTTCATATAACAAGAATTTTGATAAGTGATTCAATCTTTCCCGCAGACAGGATAATAATTGTTTGTACATAAAGAAGCATTAGTATTATTTATGTTTAATACTCAAAATATTCCTGCTAAAATTAATAAAAAAATTTTATTTTTTAATATATTTTTTATAGTCATGATTTTGTTTTATATTTTAAATTATTTAAGATATAATACTCAAAAATAATTTTTGTCAAAAAAAGACTAGAATTTCTAGCCTAATTCTCCTCATACACTGAAAGTATTTGTCATGTCTGTAATATCTTTTCTGTTTTTTGATTCTTCTAGCCACTGCGCGATTATATTTTCATTTATCATTCAGTCTTCTCTTATTATTCAAGACTTTTGTCATTGTAATATAGTTTGTTCTTTTGTTTTGAATCTTCATTTAAAGAATCTAGTTAGTTGTCAAAAATCTTTTGAAATACTAATTTCCTCTTCCATATTTAGCATCATTAATATTATTCTTATAAGTTTTTTAGCTTCAGCAGGTTTTACTCAATCACTTAGATTAATATCAGTTTTTAGGTCTGTCATTGTTCAGATAGTACTCAAAAAAGGTATAAACGGAGATAATCTACATTCTTCAAAAATATCTACAAGGGCCAAGTAAGAAAGAGCATCAGCTTTAGATTTAAAAGTTTCAGTTTTTCAAGTAGATATAATATTTAATTTAATTTCTCAATTATCTAATTCTTTCCATTTCATTCAAAAATTATCAGTTTTATTTTTAGCGTCTTCTATTGTAAAGTTTTCTTCAGTAACAGTTTTTCAGTTGATAGTAAATTTTGTCATTCTTTCACCATCTCTTTTTTGACTTTCTTTTTTGCTTTTTTCTTCTTCTTTTTTTTGCTTTTCACTTTTGTTTTTATCTTCATCTTTTTTAGTGTATTTTATTTCATTTGTGTTTAAAGCTAGTTCTTGTAATGAATTTGATAAATTACTAAAGAAAGTATTTTCCTCTATTTTAGGCAATAGGGACTCTTTATCATCTAAAATTAATTTTATAATAATAGGAAGACCTTTTTCTTGTAAATATAATTGACAATCATCAACTCATTCTTTCCAGTTTGTAAATAAATCAATAAATTTATTATAATCTCAAGGATTTTGAGGTCATAAAACACTTTGTAATTTATTTAGAAAGTCGTCAGAATCTTTAGAATTTTCATATAACCAAATCATATAATCTCATAATTCCTCTCAATCAAAAATTGATAAAGACTTAGAATTCTTTATTTTATTTTCAAATCTTTCATAGTGTTCATCTGTACCTATAATAGCTTCTGCTTCATGTATTTTTTCTTTTACGAAGGAAAGCGATTTTTGTATAATAGGTGCTGAAACAATTTCATCTACTGCTTTATCAAGTAAATCTTTTGCTCATTCAGCAACATATTCAAGAGGATTTTTTGATTCTAATGCTTTATTTACAGATTCTTTTACAGAAGAAACAATTTCACTAACTTCTTCAGGAAGATTTTCTACAAACTCCACTGTATCTTCGGCTAGAGAACTAACTCCATCAATACTATCAGTTATGAATTCTTGTATATTTTCTCAAGCATTAGATAAATTTGCTTCTAGATTTCCCATTGTTTCTGAGAAAGAAAACATTTCATCTAATCTATCTAGAATAATTTCATTATCTGTTCTAGTGTCTGCTAAAATATTATTTTGTAGGGCAAATTCTTGCCAACGGCTTTCAGGAGAAGAACCAAAAGAATCAAAAAAACTAGAATTTTCTTGTTGCTCTTCTTGTTTTATGAAATCTAAAACTTTTTGTTCAGTATAATCTAAATTATCTTTTTTTTGCTTTAATAAATAATCTAGGGCTTCATCTCAAGTTTTATTTTTAATTATATTTTTAAAATTTTTGAATATAGTATAATTAAAACGCCATGAATTTTCATCAGTTTTATAGAATCTTTTATCCTTAAGAGCAGCGCTTATTTGAGAAATAAGAGAAGTTAATAAATGCCTTTTAGCAGGAGAGGATGTAAGTTTATTATAAATTTCTTGTTTTAAGGCTTTAGACTCTTCATCAAATAATTTATTAAGGTCATTAAATTCTTTATTGCCAGAAAATACTTCTAAATCTTCACGAGTAAGTCAGGTTTCTTGCAATTTTTTTAAATCTTGTATTTCTTGCCTTAGATAAAATAAATTTTCAGAAGTTTTTTCTTTTGATAATTTTAAAAAGTTATTATATGCTTTTTCTATTTCATCAAATTCTTTATATATTTTGTTTATTTGTTTGGAATTTCATTTGTAAGAGTCTAATAATTTAGAATAAATATTTATTGCAGAATTAAACTCTTCACCTGCTTCATTAAGTACTTTTTTTTCAGATAAAATTTTTAAATCTCTTATAGTAAACCATTTTTTTTGTAATTTTTTTAGATCTTGAAATTCTTGTTTTAGGTAAAACAGGTCATCAGGTGTTTTTTCTCTAGATAATACTTTTAAATTATCATATATTTCCTCTATTTCATCAAATTTTTTATATATTCTGTTTAGTTGTTCAGGTTTTCATTTATAAGCTTCTGTTAATTCAGAATATATGTCAACAGCAGAATTAAAAATATTATCAGCTTCTTGTTCAGGAGAAATATTTTCTAAAGATACATTTTTGTTTTCTATTACATTCATAATTTTATTTTTGTTTTTATATTTATTTTGCTCTATTATATCATTTATTTTTTTATATTGCAAATATTAGAAAGGTTGGCTAAAAACACGAAAAATAGCTTGTAAAATTATAAAAAATAGATATATTTATAAAAAGTAAATTTTTAGTAATTAAGAGGGATTTTTTATGAGTTTTGTTCACTTGCATAATCATTCGCATTTTTCTATTTTAAAAGGCTTACCAAAGCCAAAGGATTATATAAAAAAGGCAAAAGAATTTTGAATGACTGCTGTTGCACTTACTGATTCGTGAAATCTTCATTGATGACACGAGTTTTATAAAGCGTGTAAAAGTGAATGAATAAAGCCTATTTTATGAATAGAAATCAATGTTACAAATAGCCCAGTAAGTGAAAAAAATAAAGACAATTTACCTCATAAATTAGTACTACTTGCTAAAAATATTAAGTGATATAGAAATATTATAGATTTAGTAACTTTATCAAATCTTGAGTGATTTTATTTTGAGCCAAGAGTTGATATAGAAATGATAAAAAAATATTCTAGTGATATTATTGCTTTATCTGGTCCTATTTCTTGAGATATTCCTTATCAAATTTTAGCTTGAAAAACTGACGAAGAAATCTTAGAAAGAATTAAATTCTATCAAGATATTTTTTGAGAAGAAAATTTTTATTTAGAACTTCTTTATCACTCAGACATTCCAAAACAAGAATTAGTTACAAACAAACTTATAGAACTTCATAAAAAATATGACATTCCAGTAGTTGCTGCTAACGATTGTTTTTATATTGAAAAAGAAGATAAACAAACTCAAGATGTTATAATGTGTCTTAATACTGGTCATACAATGGATAATCCAGATAGACCAACGCTTATAAATTGAGATTACTCATTTCTATCAGAAGAAGCTATGCAAATGCAGTTTTGACATGTGCCAAGCGCTTTAGAAAATACAAATAAAATAGCTGACCAAATAGATATAGAATTTGAAACTTGATGAATATTAATACCAAAATATGATCTTCCAGAACATCATCAAAAAATATATGAAAGAGCTTTAGAGTTAGAAAAAGATGAAAAATGATTAAAAAAATTAACTTCAGATGAATGGTATTTAAGATACCTTTGTTTTGCGTGATTAAATCATAGATATAATTATGATATTAGTGAAGAAGTTATTTTAGAATTTGTAAAAAAATTAGATAAACCAAGTCTTGATAAAGTTCTTCAAGAAACTTCGCCAGAAGAGCTAAAAGACTTATCAATAACTTATTATACTGATAAGAAAAAAGAAATTTTAGCTTGACTAAGCGAAGATATTCAAGAAAAAGTAGAAAGGCTAGAATATGAGTTAGTAGTAGTACATGAAATGTGATTCGACGGATACTTTTTGATAGTAGCGGATTATATTAATTGGGCGAGAGATAATGACATTCCTGTTTGACCTTGAAGATGATCAGCGGCTTGAGCATTACTTGCTTATTTATCATGAATAACTGATATTGATCCTCTTAAATATTCACTACTTTTTGAAAGATTTTTGAACCCAGCTAGAGTGTCAATGCCTGATATTGATACGGATTTTTCTGATGATGCTAGAGATAAAGTAATTGAATATTGTAGAAATAAATATTGAGCTGACCATGTGGCACAAATTTGTACATTTTGAACTTTCGCAGCCAGAGCTGCCGTAAAAGATGTATGAAGAGTTTTTGGTATAGAGTTTCAAGAAATGAATAAATTAGCCGCACTAATTCCAGAAAAACCAGGTACAAAATTAGCAAAAGCTTTAGATGAAGCGCCAGAATTCCAAATGGCATATAGACAAAATCCAAAATATACAAAAATCATTGATAATGCCCTTAAGATAGAATGAAACGTAAGACAAATTTGAGTTCATGCTTGTGCGGTTATTATTGCTCCTGAAAAAATGACAAATTTTACTGCATTACAAAATCCACCAAAAGATAAAGAAGCTATAATTACTCAATATTCAGCTTATCCATTAGAAGATTTAGGATTATTAAAAATGGATTTCTTATGATTAAGAAACTTGACTATTATTAAAAGAGCTCAAAAAATAATTGAAAGAAGTAAATGAGAAAAAGTAGATGTATTAGATATAAATCTTGAAGACCCTAAAGTTTTTGAAATTTTTGCAAATGGTGATACGACTTGAGTTTTTCAGTTTGAATCTGATTGAATGAGAAAATATTTGAAAGACCTGTGACCAAATACTTTTGAAGACATTATTGTTATGGTATCGCTTTATCGTCCTGGTCCACTTCAATATATTCCAACTTATATTGATAGAAAACATTGAAGAGAAGAAGTTAAATTTGAGCATGAATCATTAGAAGAAATATTAGCTCCAACTCAATGAATAGCCGTTTATCAAGAACAAATAATGCAAATGGTACAAGCTTTTGCAGGTTTTTCACTATGAGAAGCGGATATTCTAAGGAGAGCCATTTGAAAGAAAAAAATAGATGTATTAATGGAACAAAAAGCTAAATTTGTAAAAGAAGCTTGAAAACAAGGGCACTCAGAAAAACTAGCTTTACATATTTTTGAAGATGTAATTGAGCCTTTTGCTGGATACTGATTTAATAAATCTCATGCCGCTTGTTATGCTTTTATTGCCTATCAAACAGCATTTTTAAAAGCTTATTATCCAACAGAATTTTTAGCTTCAGTAATGACAAGTGATGAGGAAAATATGGAAAGAATTGTTATGGAAGTATGAGAAGCAGAAAGTAAATGAATAAGCGTGCTACCACCGAATGTAAATGAATCTTTAAAACATTTTACATATATTGATGATGATAATATCAGATTTTGATTAAAGGCTATAAAATGACTTTGAGATTGACCTATTGAATGAATTATTAAAGCTAGAGAAGAGGGGGGAAAATTTGTAACGCTAGAAGATTTTATAAAAAGAACTTGAAAAGATGTTATAAATAAAAGGGTTCTAGAAGCGCTTATTAAATCTTGAGCAATAGATGATTTTTGAGAAAGATGACAAATGTGGCATAATATAGCTGAAATGACAAGATTTGTAAAAAATGAAGAGAAAAAAGAAGATTCAGCTCAAATTTGATTATTTGAACTAGCTGAAGATGAAGATTTTAGTGATAAATTAATTTTAGAAGAATGTAACCCTTTTACTTATGCAGAAAAATTAGATTGAGAACAAGAAATGATTTGATTTTGGGTATCAGGCCATCCTCTTGATTGATTAAAAGCTTATACAAAAAATCAAACAAAAAAAGCAGATTTATTAGTGAAATCTTTTGAGGATTATGCTAAAGAGCAAGAGGAAGAAGAAAAGAAAAAACAAGAAGAAAAAGAGAAAAAGAAAAATGCACAAATAACGCAGGCTTTAGAATGATGAGAAAATAAACCTCAAAATAATCAAAATAAATTTAAGAAAAAATGAAGAAAAGAACCAGAAAATGTTGTACAAACGGCTTGATATATATTAGATGTTCGTAAATTTATGACGAAGAATTGAAAAAATATGCTAGTGGCTAGTTTTGAAAATTATTATTGAAGTTTTGAAATAACTGTTTTTGATAGATTTTATGAAGCTTTGCAAGAAAAGATAAAACCTTGAAAATTTGTTTTACTAGAGGGAAGTTTGTCAGTAAATACGGAATATCTAAGAAAATCTATTCTGGTAAATGAGCCAGCAAAAGTCCAAACATTAAGTCTTGATTTTATAAGAAGTATAGCTAAAAAGAAGGGAGTTTTTGATGATAGTAAGTTTAATAAATTTTTGCAAAATAATGATGAAGAAATACAAAATAATTTAGAAAAAACTGACGAAAAAGTAGAAAATAATGAAGATTTAGAACAAAAAAACAGTGAAAATAATAAAAAAATAGATGAAAAAGTAGATAATTTTGATAAAAAAAGCGAAAAAAATAATGAAATTCCAGAAGAAATTATACAAGAAGTAGAAAAAATCGAAGAAGAAAAAAATGATAATAGTGCATGTGAAATATTTGAAGAAGAAATTTTGAAAGAATTTATAATTCCAGTTCCAAATACAGCTCATAAATTAGATTTAGTTGAGATGAAAAAATATTTGCAAGAATTAGAGCCTTGAGAAACAGAAATATTTATAGATATCAGGTGAAATAAATTATCAACAAAAATAAAAATAAAAAATTATAATGAAATAAAAGATTGGGCAGAAAAAAAATGGTCTATAATAATAAATTAAACAAAAACAAAACCTTGAATAACTCAGTATTATGTGTTATACTTTAAAAAATATAAATATATAAAAATAATATGCAATTCAAATTTACAAAATTTATAACTGATGATAGGTATAATAAAACTCAAAAAATTATTTCATTTGCTGTAATTTCAGCGATGTTATTTATGATGTCAGTTAGAGTTCCACTTGAGAAATATTTGATTGAAACTTCATATGCTAGTGATGATACTTTTTATAAAGTTGTTTCTATTTTGGTAAATGAAGATATTTATCCTCAAATAGGCGATAAAGTAAAGAGATATGCTAAAGATATTTCTGGGGCTATGGAAAATACTAAGACTGTTATTGTTCCTATTCCTAGTGATGCGAAAAGTGAAAAAATAGCTTCTATAAATGAAAAATTTTATTTTGAATGATTACCTGATAAGAGTTTTAAATCATCTCTTGTATGAACTGTTTTGGTTTGAGATATAAAATTGCCAGTTGTTTATTTGAATTGAAATAGTGAAAAAACAGTTTTACCTTACGCTGATTTTAAAGATAAATGATTTATTTTTAATAATACTGCTTGAAAATATATTTATAATGCGAGTAATCTTTGAGATATAAAACCTGAAGTTTGGCATTGAATTATTTCTCCAAATTCTTGAAGCAGTGAAACAAATATTCAGCAAATAAAAGATTTTTTTGATAAAGATCATGATTTTTATACCTTTAATTGAAATTTTGAAGCGGCAGATTTAAAATCAAATGAGCCGTATGTATTTTATTTTGATTCCTTAAGAGAACAAGAATCAATAATTTATGAAAAATATAAGTGATACGAAGCTCGTCAGAAAAATTTAGAAGACCTAATGTATAGGAGATATACTTGAGAACTAGCTGAAAAATTAAAAGAAATTTATAGTGCGACAAGTGAGCAAGAGATAAAAGATTTACTTGAAAAATTATCTTGAAAAGAAGTTACAAAAGATGTTGTACAAATGCCGAATACGGATTTTCTTTGAGATGTGAATGCTAGATATATGATAAGCTCTATGATAAAGCAATATCCTGAAATTTTTAACGATAGCGGGATTTGAGAAATGAGAAATAATGTGGCGAATGCTTGAAGATATAATGCTAGTTTAAAACATATAAATGTAGATTTTGTTTTATCTTTTGTATGAAAACTTGATAAATTGTCTGAAGTTATTTTAAAAGAAGTAGCGACAGATTTGGAAGCGGAAGTGGATAAAGCTGTAAAAAATAGTTTGTCTAAAAAAATAGAAATTCCTACAAAAATAAAAAAAGAGATTATTTCTTATAAAATGGTAGGTTCTTGATGAGGAGCTCCGTGAGCTCCAGTTGTAGCGACGCCTGAAGAAGTAGCGAAAGAAACAAATATTTACACAAATATTTTATATTGAAAGAAAGCTGAAACAATAGAGGAAACAAAAGAATGTACTATTTATAGAGGTTCTATGGAAAACTCTGGAAAATTAGTAGAAGCAAATAGATGATATAATGTTCAATTAATTCAAGATGATATTGAGTTATTGAAAAAAGAAAGTGCTGAAAGATGTTTGAAAGATCCTCCTGAAATAAATGCGCGGTTTGGTTGAACAACCCCTATTAATATAGACCAAGAAAGTTTTTCTTCTTGAGATATAAAATTAAAAGTGTATGATGTTAAATCTTCTTTGTTGCCTTTATTTTCAATAGAAGGTTCAAAACAAAGCAAAGAAAGCGCTAAAGTTCCATCTCCAAAAAATTGTTTAGAAAATAATTTCTTATGGACTTATGAAGCCAAAACTGAAAAAGATTGACCAGGGAAACCTCCTAGGAATGTGCCTTTAAATCAGGATTTTTCAGAGGCTGAAAATTGGGATTGTACTTTTCCTTATACGCCTAAATGACCAGCAGAATATCAAAGTGCTACATACGAATCTGTTCTAGCAAAGGCAGAATGACAATGTGATATTGAAGTAAAATTAGACTGAGTAACTATAGTTGCTTTAAATCCTTGTTCTATTCCTATTTGATGAATTTGAGAAGTTACAACAAGGGAAATTGAATATTATGATTTTAAATCAATAAATTCTGAAATGGAGCATAAATCTCCAACAGATGAGGAATTAAAAGCGCAAATTAGTAACATTGTTTCGCCAGATTTACCAGTTGATAAAGATAGGTATATCGATTTTATTGGCGCGGGAGGTTATCAAAAAATAAAATATCCTTATCCATTTAGAATTTGAGTTGGTAAAGATGAATTACTAACAATGAAAAATATTGAAAAAGCTGTTAAAGCAGAATTAGCTGGAGCTTCGGCTTGAGCTTGAGTTGATTTACTTAATTTTGTTAGAAATAAAGCGAATAATACTTTCAAAACTTGAACAACTACAAAAGATATTTCATATTATGATACATTTTTATTCGCTGTTTATTGGAATAATTTAAAATCTGCAACAGCAAAATATAATTATGTTTTCAGAAGATACTTAAACGATGTAGTTATAAATGATGACAAGTGATGAAGAAATGGAGAAGAGCTTAGTCTCGCTAATTCTATTATAGATGAGAATTCGCAGGTTGAGAAAAAAGTTCCTTATCCTGGGATAAAAAGATTTTATGAGTCTGCTCATTTAAGCGCGCCTTGAACAGCTGATAAGATGTTTATAAGTGTTGACCCTGAGGTGAAATGAGTTTCTCCTATTTGAGATATTGAAGCGGCTAATTCTGGTTTAGATAATCAAATGGCATCAGCTGCCGCTTGACAAGATGACTCTGGATGAGGTAGTACGAAATGTAGTCCTCCTGAATGAGTACCTATTCGGGAATGGCTTCCTGCTGTTTTTTGTCGGTTGGCGGAAGTAATGGATACGGCTTGAGCGATTATGGAAAGTGATTGTTGTGGTCCTTCTGTTTTTTGAGAAGACACAGAAGATTTATGATTTGATGAAGCAGAAAAAATTGCTAAGTATGACCAAACATTATGATGAAGAATTCCTGAAGGAACTTGCTGACAAGATGCTAATGATAATTGAATAAAAGATTGCATTGAAAAGTCAGATGAAATTTATATAGCTTGAGATGAAACTGGATTATATAACTCAGTTATTGAATATAAAGTTGCTAATAAATTTAAATGAGTTAGTAATGTAAATGATAACAAGACAAGTATTTCTCTTGAAATTCAAAAAATAGAAGTATCGAAAGATGAAACAAAACCATTGTCAGATACAAATAAAAAACTTGTTTATAAAAAATGAGATGATGAGAAAATTATTTCTACTTATGTGACTTTACCAAAGCCTTTAGTTGTAAAAGATTGAAGAACTAAAATAAATCTTATTACTCAAAATAGTGAAGCTTATGTTTATTTAAAAGCAAAAGCTACTTTATACGCGGATGCTTGAAAAGCTGATGTAATAAATTATTCAGATGAAAAGAGATTAGCTATTTCTTGAACAAAATTAAGATTATATTCTCAAAAAATATCTAGTATAGAATGATTAGTTTTATCGAGTACTTCTGATAAAGCTTTAGTTTCTGATAAGAAAAATTTATTCTTATATGATAAAAATGAATACAGAGTTAATGATAATAGAGATGCTATAAATGCTTTTTCATTAGCTGAGGATAAATTATTAATTTGAATTTCAAATATAAAAGACACTTGAGGAGAAATAAGTGTAAATTATCCAATTAAATTAAATATTTTAGATAAAAATGATGAAAAAGTAAACGAAAGAGATATTATAATTAAAGATGGACAAATTGATACTCCTGTGTCATTAGGTTCTATTTCTAAGGCTGGAAATTATAAAATTCAAATAGAAGATAATAGATGATTTACTGAAGTTAAAGATATAACTTTTGCTCCTGATAAAGTGGACCATATTACGACAGTTTCAGCGACAAGTGTTATAGAAGCTGGTTGAGTAGAGATTTCGGATATTGTAGAACTTCGTGATAAATATAATAATATAGCGGCGGGGACATTATATGATTTAGAGCTTGAAATTGTTTGAGATTCTATAACTTTTGGTGATAATACAAAAACTAAAAAAATTAGTCTTATAGAATGACTAAAAGCGTTAGATATAAAATCTACTAATATTTCATGAACTTCAAAAATTATTTATAAAATAAAATGAACAGAGGAAAATTGATTTGATATAACTGAATCTTGAAAAGATATTAGAGTTGAAAAAGAAATAAAAGTTGTAGAGCATATTGATTATGAAATAGAATTTCCTGATGATATGGAAGTATGAAACAATACTTATAGTTATAAAGTGAAGATAAATACGGCTGATGATTTTAATAGTGTTTGATTTACTTATTTAGATAAGATTTATTGAACAGCGCCTGAAGCATTTAGAATAGAAAATTCTGTTTGAGAAGGAACTTTTACGACTACAAATATAGCGAAAGAAGATGTTGTTATTCAATTTAAGGTTGCTTGAATTAAAAAAATTATAGAAAAAAGAATAACAATAAAACCTCTTAAGCCTTTGAAACTAGATTTTGTTTTAGAAAAATCTAGATTAAGTGCTGATTTAGAAGATAAAACTAAAGTTTATGTAACGCTTAGAGATGTATTTTGAAATGCAGTATTTACAGATAATAGAACACAAGTAGTTTTATCTATTTATCCTGATTATCAAAGTATTTTAAAGACAGATGTAGAAAGAAAAGTTGTTACTAATTGAAAAGCTCAATTTGAATTAAAATCTACAAATATTCCGTGACTAGCTTTCTTTAGATTATCAACTTCATCTAATAATCTTTCTTTTAATTCTTATGAATATAAATGAAAAGATTGAGAAACTAAGACGATTTTATGAGTTTGAGAAAATGCTTGACATATAAAGAGTGGGTATTTTTGGACTGCTGACAAAATAATGGCAGGGAATTATAATTCTTTATATTCAACCCTTATTTGAGCGAATTATTGAGATATAAGTCAACAAGATTATTTAGCGTCTTGAATAATTTTTGATAAGGATAATAAATGACTTGCTGTTACGACTCTTTTAAATAATCCAAGAGATTATCCAGAAGTATTTTCTGTTTCTCCTTATTGAAATTTAGAAGTGTCTGACACTCCTGATTTAACTCAAAACATTGAGAAAGATTTATATTATGGAGAAGGGCAAATAACAAAGATAAATTTATTTAATTCTGGATTAAATAAATATGTTTGAGAAGTTGTTTATAATTTTGATCATGCGACTTTAAAAGAATGTAATATATTAGACGAAGAGAATTGTTATAATTTAACAGACAAAGACAAAAAAGATTATATTTATTATAAATGATTTAATAATCATAAGTTTGTTCGTGATGGAGATAAAATAGTGCTTAGAAATTTTGTTGATGCTGATATTGTTTCTATAAATTGAAATTGACAAATTTTTGATGTAGCGAAATATTATACTATAGCGATTTCAGGAGAAAATGATAGCGAAAATTTAATGCTAGATGTTTTAGATAAATCTTGAACTGTTCTTTGAAAAATAGTTTTTTCTAATTACTGAAGCATAAAATTATCAAGACAAAAAGAATATATTAGAACGAAATGAGAAGTTATAATTTATCTTGATTCTACTGATTATGGAGCTATCAAAAAATATTATTGAGTTGATAACGAAGATAAAACTTGATTAGCTGTTCGGTATAATGATGCATTTGGTTCTGATAATTCTACAAATAGTTTTGCAAAATTATATTTGAATTGACATGAAGATATAGAAAATGATTGAACAGGCTGGAAAGATGAAAATAAAATAATGCTAGCTTACGCAAATGGGCAATCTGTTTGAGAGGCGACAAAAAATTATGCTAGTTTTTCTATGGTGAATATTTGAGATCCTGTTGTAAGTTTATCTAGATTTAAAGCTGATTCTATAACAAGAGTTAAAGGAAAAAGTACTAGCACAAGATCTTTTGACTCAACAATTTGAAAACTACTGGAAGATAATATAGATATTATTTCTTATGATAGTTTTGATTATAATCATGATAATTATGAGGATATTGTTATATTTTTGAATTCTTGATTTATAAAATTATTTGAAAATAATAAATGAGAATATATTGATAGATGAAATATTGCGAATTTAGAAGATGTGTCTAAAAATTCAAAATATTGAGTATGAGATTTTGCTGATGATTGATTCTGAGAAATAGTATTTTTCAATAAAAATTTTGAATTAAATATACTAAACAATGATAAAAAAGATTTTGTAAGAGTTAGTTTAAAAGATGATTTAATTTTAAATTGAAGATTGACAGATTTTAAAATCTTTGATATGGATAACGATTGAAAAGATGATATCGTTACTCTAGACGATGCTTGAGAAATAAATATTTTTTATAGTAAAAGTACTCAAGATAAGCCGATTTTTGTGAAAAAATTTATAGTTGATTGAATGTGAGTTTCTATAAATAGACAAGAAACAAATACTTGAATGGCTGTATATTTTGATTGATTAAAACAGTTAGAAGATGTGAAAAATATCTCAAGTGATAGTATGGATGAAGCAACAAGAGAAATAAAAGAATCTGTTTCTGGGATTGTAAACGAAGTAAATGCAGGACTTGAAAATACGACAACAGCGACAGCTCAAGTTTGAAAAACATGAGTAGATAGGTCGACTTTTGAGAAGATGATTTTCTATAAATTTAATTTTACTCCAGATAGTAAAAAACCTGAGGTAGATGAGAATTTAACTAAACATGAACAAGAGAAACAAAATGTAGTGAAAGTTATAAGTGATATGGATTGAATTACGGAGGAAACAGCGAAAGCGTATGATAAATCTTTTGCTTTGATAGAACAGTGAGCTTGAAGCGGTTCTGTGGTTAGTTATGCTTGAGAAACAAATAATTTATCTATGACTACTTTTGTTAGATGAGAATATGTTGATTTTCAAGGGATAAAAATAACAAAATTTTCTGAGGATAATAATAAATCGCCTTTACAAACTGATGATATAGTGAAAACGACTATAAAAGTCAAAAATAATAATGCTAGAGATATAGAAGATTTTATTTTACTGGAAGATATTCCTAAATATTTAAAGAAAACTGCTGATTTCAAAGTATTAGTAAATTGACAAAATTATAAGCTAGAGAAAGCTCCAGAACCATCAAGAGGTTTTGATTTTATGATTCAGTTATGAACAGTTAAAAGATGAGAAGAAATAATTATTACATATGAAACAAAAGCTAAAATCTTTGAATCATACCAATTAAAAGTTTGATTATTTGAAGATTGAGAAACGGGAGATGATTTATATTGAGATATTTTATGTAATAAAGTAAATAGAAGCTGTTGAGAATCTCAAGATATGTTGAAATCAATATGAGCAAGAGCTTATGAAAGATGATATTCAGATTTATCTTGTCCAGCTCAGTCAAATATAATTTCAATGTACAAAACAGATAAGGATTGAAATAATACTCCTGATTTTGTCGACGCACAAATAAAAGCAGCAGAAAAATTACAAGAAACAGGAAAAATGGAGGATTATGAACAAGTAAAAACTGATTACAATAAAGATAAAAATCAAAATAAAATACCAGACTTTATAGATGAAGTATTTAAATTTTGAAAGACTACTGATATTGAAGAATTTAATGTTGACATTGATTTGAATGAAATACCTGATTTTGTAGATGAATTAATTACTGCCTGAAAAGTATCACTAAATACTTATGATAAAGATGCTAACGGTAATAATGCTTCTGATTTTATTGACGCTTTAGTAAATAATTCTGATATAGAAAAATTACAAGAAGATAAAAATAAAAATGGAACTTCTGACTTTATAGATGCATTGATAAAAGCATGAAAAGCCAAACTTACCGAGGAGCAAGAAGCAGGTTATATAGAATCGCATTTAGAAGAATTGAAATGAGATTTAGACTGAAATTGAGATCCGTCAGATGATTGAGATTTTTCAGTATGACAAAAAATTTCAGATTGAGATAAAACAGATATTCAATCAAATATTATCAATAATAACTTTAGATTAGAAAAAAATATTTTAAATAATAAAGATAAAATTTTATCTTATAATTCTGATAATAAATCTAATAAAAATAGTTCAAGTGATATATTTAATTTATTTAGTGTATCAAAAGTAAATGCTTTAGATTTAGATTATAATGAAGATAAAGATAATAATAATGTACCTGATTTTATTGATAATATTATAGCCTATTGAGCTAAATATAAGAGAATAAAAGAATTTAATACTGATGCTAATAATAATGAAATTCCTGATTTCATTGATGATTTAATTAATGCTGGAGAATTATTAATTGAAGATTATAAAAATGATAGTGATAATAATTGAGTATCTGATTTCTTAGATAAGTTAACAAAACTAACTTCTGATGTCATTACAGATTTCTGAAAAGATGAAAATAATAATAACATTTCTGATTTTACTGATTGATTAATATCTGTTTGACAAGCATATTTTACTGAGGATCAAGTTCTTGATTTTTTAGAAACAAATATTTGAGACGCAGCGCAAGACATAAAGGATAACTGATCTGATTGAAAAAAAGATCAAAAATATGATAATGTGGTAGAAGAAATTTGAGACAAGGCTAAAGATGAGGCAGAAAAACTACAAGAAGATAGTGATGATATAAGAGATGACCTACAAGACTCGGTTGATGAAGCTGAGAATGTTCGTTTTGAAGCAGACTGAATGACGTGAACTATTGAATTTGGTTTATCAGAGATAACAGATGAAGTTTCTGACGCGATAGATAGTTTGATAGATTGATTTGGTTGTTGATTTGGTTGAGAATGCTTTTCCCCTCCTATAAATCGGGCTCCTCTGGCTCCTTGAAATGATATATCATTTTTATGAAAGCCTATTATTGATGGTCTTCATCCTTTTGAGTGACTTCCTATCTTTGCTTGGCCCACTATGCGTAAACCTTATGTTTGGCCACCTAGTTCTTTGTGAGCAGGTTGACGGTTTCCTCCAAATGGGATATGAAGTTCTATATTTAGATTGTTTGTTACTCCTACTTTAACTTGAACATTCTGAATAGCTGTTTGTGGTTGATTTAACTTTATAAATGGTCGGATACCACCTCCATGAGTATCTCCGATTGTTCCATGATGAAACTGTATTGTTATTGCAGGTCTTTGAAATATGTGTTCAGATGATGAAGAGGACAATAATGAATGAGTAGATGAAACAATTTGATCTCCCGATTCAAGTTGTAGTTCTTATTCTATATTTAATTCATGAAGTTGTTCACCTAGTATAGATCCATCTAAAATGGTTTTACCACATGATTTAGTGAAAAATATTTTTGATACAGATGCGAGTGATAAAGGCAATGTGGATTATGATTTTTATGAAGATTTTGCAAAAAATATTTGAACAGATGGATATTTTACTTGAGAAGATTTATTCAGTTGATTAACAACTGGATGATGAGAATGAATGGATGTTTGAATTTGATTTAATAGTGAAGAATGATGATTTAGTATAACTATTCCTGATGAAATAAAAAATTTGAGAATAGGTTCTTTCCCAGCGTTTTTTATGATGCGGTTTGAAAAACAAATGGAAGAAATAATTAATAAGGTTATGGATTTTCCAAAACTTATAATTATTTTACCTGATACAGAGTGAGTTTGGGATACTATAAAAGATGCTTATAATTGGGAAAATTTTAAAAATAGAGTATGAGAAAAAGAGAAAAAATGAAATGCACAAATTAAAGATTTAAAGAAAAAATTAGCAGAAATAGATTGAAAAATATCTAAATTAGAAGCGAAATTATGAAAGAAAAAATCTAGTTCAAATTCTTCAAATAAAAAAGTAAATAATAAAAAAACAGGTGAAAATTGAGAAGAATGATTTGAATTACCATACGAAGATTCAAGAGAAAATTTATCTGAATCAACTTCAGGTTTATTTGAAGATATATGAAATTTCTTTGATGGAAATGATGACGCTAGAAAAATGGATGCTGATAAAAATTATGATCCAGATGCTGAAGCAGCTACTAGAGAATTAATAGTAAAATTAAGACAAGAAAGAGATAAAATAGAAACAGAAATTTTCATGAGAGAAGCGGAGTTTGAATGAGTTAAAGTTGGTACAATAAAAGCTGCTTATGAAGTTTTAACAAAATTACCTCTTTTGAATATAGAAGATGAAACGATTGATGTAATTTTACCTTGGATTTCTCCAGCTATGTTAGAAGAGATGATTATTAGATGGAAATTAACAATTTGACAACGGAAAAATGAAATAGAAGATAAAAAGAGAAAATATACTCTTTGAGCTTATTGATGTGATGGATTAAAGAAAAAAAGCGAAATAGAAGCTTGTTCTTGAAAAATAAATGTATGAATAGACTTAATCACAAATGTAGAAGATTTAATAGAATCAGTAGATAAAAATATTGAAATTTTAGAATCATATACTGAAATTCCGGAGAAAATATATGATTATATGAAGAAAAAAGAAGTTCGGTTAGAGCAAATTTTGTGTAATGTGAAGACTATTTCTGAAATGCTTTGAGGTTTTATTAAGAGAAACTGAAAGATATTTAAAAAATGGGTAGAGTTGTATATTTTAATAAAATGAATTTTAAAAACTTGGCAAGTTTTGATAGATATTTTCTTGTGATATGAAGCTGAATGTGTTGAATGTAAAAATGAAAGATTTGATCTTATAACATTTATATTTGGTTTAATCTTGCCAACACCACCTATAATTAGATTTCCTAAATGGCCTGATATAATTTTAGATTTACATAATATAAAAGCTGGTCTTACTATTGTATTACCTGATTTTGATTTTACATTAGAGCCTATTGTGCTTCCTGATTTACCTGAATTATATCTTCCTGAAGTACCAAATTTAAATTTGAATTTAGATTTAGAAATACCAGAAATACCGTTATTGCCAGAGTTAATTTTACCAGAATTACCAGATATACCGAGCCTTCCATTGATTCGTCTTCCTGACTTGCCACCACCTCCAACTCTTCCAGATTTATTTGCGGCATTAAAGGTAATTGCTGATTTGATAAGACTTATAACAAAAGTTATGTGTCTACTTAAGATGATACCTTTTGCTCCTGAATGGAGAGCTTGAGACCAAATAGCATTCTTAACAGAAAGATCTGGATATCTTGCGATAGACTTTATGTTTGATTTAAGTTTCCCTGAATTTGCTATGTCGTTTATTGATGCTATAGAAGTAGAGGCATATGTAAATTTAGAGTATAGATTTGATCAATATGTTGAATCTATAAGACAAACTTTTGATGAGAATGTGAATACTTTCTCAACAGATTTAAAAACAAGTATGGAATGATTATTCCCTGATTTAGATTTTAGTCAAGTATTGCCTAGTGAAATAGATTTAGATGTGAAAATTAGTGAAGACTGAGCAAGTGTGGAAACAAATGCTTGAGATGCTTTTACTCCTGAATCATTTGAAGTCTGAGAAATTTGAGAGATTTGAGCTGATGCTTGATTTAAGATGAAAGTAGCTGAAGAAAAAGCAAAAATATTAAAGAAATATACAGAAAATTTATTAGCTTGATTAAAAGATTCTTCTGAAAAACAAATTACAACAGATGAACTTAGAGGACAACTAGAATGATTACTTGCTTCACCGGTATTTAATAGTAATCCTAGATTTGCTCCAGCGGTAGATGCTTTAAAGAAATCATTAAATTATGATTTCAAAAAAGAAGATAAATTTATAAATTCTTTAGAGAAATTTAATAGCGAAAAATATTGAACTTTAGAAAAAATTATAGAAACAGAAATTTCTATAAATAAACAAAAAGCGAAAAATATAAAAGAAAAAATAGAAAAATTACAAAAGCAAGAAAAATTAAATAAGAACTCATGAGAATTTATTTCTAAAACAGAAGAAAATATTTCTACAAGAGTAAGCGGGTATAATAAATTATTAGACAAATATAATAAAGATTTATTTGAATGAGAATGATATGAAGATGAATATAGTTTCAAGAGAGAAAGAGAAAGTATGAATAAAACAGTGAAAAAATTGAAAGAAAAAATAGATATAATCTCAGATAGAATGGAAAATTCTAATGGTTTATGAGAAAATAATGCTGAAAATAAATTACAAGCTACAAATTATAGTGTAAACTCTAGCGCAAGTAGTTCCGCTATAATGAGTAAAGAAAATTTAATGGCAAGTATTTCAGCTGGAGCTACGACAAGCTCTTCTTGAAGCAGTACGACAAATGGTACAGCTGTAGCGCCAGTTAAACCTACTTCATGTAGCGCTTCAGGAAATTGAAGTTCTACTTGAGCTTATTCTTCAAATTATTCTGGATTATATGTAAGTGAAAATGGAAAAAATTATAGATTATTTGAATATTTATGAGAAGTAACTTGAGATGAAGAATCTAAGGTTATAGATTTTGATAATGATTGAGATGAAGATTTACTTTATCAAATGTGAACTCAAATATTTTTAAAAGAGAATTTAAGTGTAAGAAAGAAGAAGATAAAAACAGTGAGTTCTCCAAAAGAAATGAATTATAATTCAAATTATTTTGAAGAAGGATTATGATATGCTCCCGCAGTAAATTGATTCACAGAAGCGTTGTATACAGATTGACAAATAAATTTCTATTTTGATGCTGCGTTAGATGAATCATTAAATAATTATAGAATAGAATATTATCAATTGATTGATAGATTCTGAGTAGAAGAAAATGCTTTGACAAGCTATTGAAAAAGATGAAATATAATAGATGGTATATCAAATATAGATAAAGCCACTCTATCAGAAACAAAAGAAGAAAATTATACTATAAGAAAAAATTTAGCGACGATAGATTTGGTTTGAAATACTGCTTGAGTTTATATAGAAACGCCTGAGTTATTGAATATAAATAATGATTTAACTTCTTGAAATGAAGTAAACGTATCTTCAAGTACAAAACTTTATTCAGGTAAAGTTGATGTACTTCTTAAATATAAAGTAGAATCAGAAGAAAGAACTATAATTATCCCAGCGAAAAGCAATATAGAATTTGAATATTGAATAGAAGTGGTTGATATTGTTAGGGGAAATCTTTATGCTGAAGGCAGTGAGAAGAAGAAATATATTTGAAATAAAGTATTAGAATTATCATGATTACCTCTTCTTCCTTGAACAGTTATAAAGAGTATGGGGAATTATGAAAAAATATATAATGAATCTAATTATTTAAATATTAAATATTATGATAATTATGAACTGCACTTAGATTTTAGAGATTATGCGCAGTATAATCTGATAGATTTATGAGATGATAGTGATTCATATTTTGTAATGCTTGAAGCAAAAAATGATTTATATTATGCTAGAATCAAGAATTTTGCTTATGAAAAAGAATCTACATTTAGTAATCCAGTAGTACTTGCTCCTCAAAAAGAAAATGATAAATCAAGACCAAGTTTTAGTTTATCAAATCTAAGAGTCCCTGTTTATCAAAACTTTGAGATAGATATAACTTCTGCGATACAAGATGAATCTGGTATAGAAAGTGTGTCTGATATTTATCTTGATATAGATTTAGATAAAGATAGTGATTTAGATTGAAACAATGAAAATGATAAAGATATAATTTTATGAGTAAATAGTAATGAAAATTATAAGATTAAGAAAGAAGATAATAAATATATTCTGACTATATGAGATTTTGATACAATTTTTGAGAAAAATATTAAGATGTACATAGTTGATTATAATGATAATATTTGAATGAATATTATCAAGGTTACCTCTTATGCGCCAACTCCAGAGATAGAAAAAACTTGAGCCTGAGAATTAAATTGAGAAATATCAGAAGTAGTATCAGATGAACCAGTAACATTATTTAGATATAGATTATGAGCATTAGAAAAAGTAAATCCAGAAGCTATAAATACAGGAGAAGATTGAGAATTTAAATATTCATACAATATGGACAAGTGATTAGAGATAAAAATATGAGATAAAGTTATAGCATATGTAAATGAAGCGACTTGATTTATAGAATTCACATCATCAGACTATAATATTTCTGATAATATAAAGGTTGTGATGCCAAATGATGAAAATATGAATAATTATCCAATGATAACAGTAAATATAGATTGAAAACAAATTTATGAATCATATTTTGTTCTGCCAGATACATGAGAAGTAAATCTAATAAATAATCTTGATACTGGTGCTAATCCTTGAGCTTATTTAGAGTTAGTAGACCAAAATAATTATAGCACTTATTCTATTCTATCTACAGCGAAATATAATCCTTGAGCAGTTGCTATTTATAGAAATACTGATGATAAAAAAGAACCGTTATTTATAATTTATAGAGATTGAAGAATTGAAAGAAAGAATGCTTTATATAGTATAAATGTAGAAGAGTTAGATAAACATTTTGTTTATAAATTAAGTTATAGAAATAATGAAGTCGCTAGAGTGTTATTCAAAGTTGAAGATAATTATGTTATAAATAAATAGTAAAATAAAACTCCCTGTGACGGGGAGTTTTTATTTGACAAAAAATTTCTATCAATATAATATATAAAAATATATTTTTATAATTTAGATATGATTAATAGAAAAGTAAGAGTTTGAGATATTCAGGTTGCTATGAATGTGACTCCTTGAAGTGAAGATTATATTTGTATTACAGATATGGCGAAATTTAAAGATTCAGAAAGAACAAATTATATTATTCAAAACTGGATGAGAATACGCTCTACAATAGAATTTTTATCTTTGTGGGAACAAATGAATAATACTAATTTTAATAGCATCGATATCGATGCGTTTAAAAGTGAGGCTTGAAGCAACAGTTTTTCGATGACTCCTAAAAAGTGGATAACTTCAACAAATGCAATTTGAATTTATTCTTCTTCTGGTAGATATGGCTGAACTTATGCTCATAAAGATATCGCTTTTGAATTTGCTTCTTGGTTATCAGCAGAATTTAAATTGTTCTTAATAACAGAGTTTCAAAGATTAAAACAAGAGGAAATAGAAAAGAAAGAATTATGATGGGACTTAAAAAGAACACTAAGTAAAGTTAATTATTGAATTCATACTGATGCTGTAAAAGAAAATTTAATACCAGAAAAAGTAGATTGAAAGAAAAAATGATTAATTTATGCAACTGAAGCCGATATTTTGAATAAGGCATTATTTTGATATACAGCAAAAGAATGGAGAGATAAAAATCCAGAATTAAAATGAAATGTTAGAGATAATTCAAATGCTACACAATTATTATGCTTAGCTAATTTAGAAGTATTAAATGCAAAACTTATAGGCGATTGAATTGACCAAGCTGATAGATTAGAAATATTAAATCAGCAAGCAATAAAACAAATGACATTATTATCCAATAATACCTCTATGAAAAAATTAGAATGAAAATAAAAACACTAGAAATTAATCTAGTGTTTTTTGATAACTATTTATTAGCTTCTCTTTTATGTTTCTTTCTTTCATTTTCTGTTAAATATTTCTTTCTAAGTCTGATATTTTCAGGAGTGATTTCTACATATTCATCATTTCAGATATAATCAAGAGCATCTTCCAAAGTCATAAGTCTAGGAGCAGTTAGTTTTAATGCTTCATCAGCTCAAGAACTTCTAACATTTGTTAGTTGTTTATTTTTAGTAGCGTTTACTACTAAATCACCTCATTTAAGATGTTCTCAAATAATCATTCATTCATAAATCTCGATAGCAGGATTCACAAATAATGGTCATCTCTCTTGTAATTTCCATAACGAGTAAGCCATAGTAGAGCCTTTTTCTCAACTTATCATACTTCATACTTCTCTCTTTTCAATAGGTCCTTTATACTGAGCATATTCTTCAAAACTAGAAGAGATAATTCATTCTCATTTAGTAAGAGTTGTAAATTCAGATTTGAAACCTAATAATCATCTAGTAGGCACTAAAAATTCTATATTTGTGATACCGTTTTCATCAGTCATCATATTTGTCATTTCACCTTTTCTTTTACCTAATTGTTCAATAACAGCTCAAGCAAATTCTTCAGGAAGATTTATAGCAACCTTTTCAATAGGTTCTAATTTTACTCCGTTTTCTTCTTTGAAGATAACTTGTGGAGCTCATACTTGAAGTTCATACCCTTCTCTTCTCATTGTTTCGATAAGTACAGATAAATGAAGTTCTCATCTACCAGCAACCATATAACCACTTTCATTATCAAAATCAACACTCATTCAAACATTAGTTTCAAGTTCTTTTTCAAGTCTATCTCTGATATGTCTAGAAGTTAAATATTTACCTTCTTTTCAGGCAAATGGAGAATCATTAACTAAAAATTCCATTTTCAAAGTAGGTTCATCAATAGTGATAGCAGGCATAGCTTCAACAGTGTCATCAAAAGCAATAGTTTCACCTACGAAGATATCAGGGATTCAGGCAATAGTTACGATATCACCAGCAACAGCTTCATTTACTTCTACTTTTTTAAGTCCTTCATTAGTTAAAATTTTACTGATTTTTCATTGTCTTTTTTCTCAAGTATTACTTACAACAGTAACATTTTGACCAACTTTTATTTTACCATCATAGATTCTTCAAATAGCAAGTCTACCTAAGAAATTATCATAACCTAAGTTAGCTACTTGCATTTTTAAAGGTTTAGAATCATCATTTTCAGCTCATTCAACTTTATCCATAATCATATCAAATAATGGAGTTAAGTCTGAACTTTCGTCAGTCATTTCAAGTTTCGCTATACCATCTCTAGCGATAGATAAACAATGAGCAAAATCTAGTTGTTCATCAGTTGCTCCTAGTTGTACGAATAAATCAAATAACATATCAACAACTTCTTCAGGTCTAGCCGTAGGTTTATCAATTTTATTGATTACTACGATAGGTTTTAACCCTAGTTCTAGTGATTTTTTAAGTACGAATTTAGTTTGAGGCATAGGTCCTTCATAAGCATCAACTACTAAAAGTACACTATCAACCATTCTTAAAACTCTCTCTACTTCCGAACCAAAATCGGCATGTCCAGGAGTATCTACGATATTGATTTTTTGGTCATTATAAAAAATTGAAGTATTTTTTGAATAAATAGTGATACCTCTTTCTTTTTCTTGGTCATTAGAGTCCATAACTCTCTCTTCTACTTTTTCGTTTTCTCTGTATGTCCCGCTTTGCGCTAACATCGCATCAACTAAAGTAGTTTTCCCGTGATCTACATGGGCAATAATGGCAATATTTCTAAATTTCATTTGAAAAATATTTTTAAAATAATAAGACTGCTAGATTATATTGAAAAAGCGTAAAATTCCAAATTTAAATTTTATTTAAAAATAAAAATCTTTTTTAGTAAAGAGAAAAGATTATTAGTGGTAAAAAATAAACATATTGACTTTTGTTAATATTTTTAAGGAGGATAAAGATATGTGTATACGAGAAAAACTTGTATCTAATCGAAGTGGAGGTACCCACATTGAGAAAGATTACGAGTTAGTAGTCGATGGAGTTACTGCTCCTTATATTATGGAAGAGGTTGGGACAGTAGATGGTAGAAGGATTTTGGGAGTAAATATTACAACCCAGGCATGCCGATTCACTCATGAAACAGGAGATGTTATTGCGGACTGGGGAGAATACGATGATGCATCGGATTTCCTTATGAGCCGAGGCTGGCTCCCACCGAAACTTCGGTTTTGGCGATGGTGGAGAAGACATAATATCCTTATTGTCCACTATTCCAGAAAAAATTCTTGGAACATGTGGACTTAATAAACCGTCGGGGGTAACCTCGGCGGTTAAATTTTTGTAAATTCTAGTAAAAATAAGGTTGTTTTATTGATGTGTGGCGCGCACAGCGCGCCACACTAAAGCCCCGCGCATAGCGCGGGGCTTATCAATAGTCATTCCATCTAAAAAAACTCTTGCATAAAAAATAAATTTAAATACAATAATAAAGCTAAAAATATTTGAATAGATGTAAGCTTGGGCAATCCCCCTGCTTGCTTAATTTTGTCTATTCAAGATTTTTAGCAGAGCAAGATTTGGGTGGTTGCCCTTTTTGCTTTGCTAAATTTCTTGAAATTTTTTGGCTATTAATTTATTTGTTAATAGTTATTTTTTTATGGAAAAACTTTTTAATAAAAAAACGATAGAGTGAATTTTTGAAGCTCTATGAAAAGATGTTTATGACGAGATTAATATAGCTCTTGTGAATAATATGTATGAAAATCAGTGACGATTTATAAAATATTTAAATGATAGTTTTGAAACAGGGATTAATATATTTGATTTTAGAGAAAAATAAAGAGCCTTAATTAAGGCTCTTTTATAGTAGAAATTTATTTATGCAGCTTCAGCTACTTCTTCTTTATCAGCTAAGTTAGATAAAGATAAATCTTTATCATATTTGATAACGAATGGTAATAAAGCCATCATTCTAGCTCTTTTTATAGCTTGAGCTAATTTCTTTTGGTTTTTTACTGATACACCAGTGTAGTATCTAGGAGTAATTTTACCAAATTTTGTGATATATTTTTTTAATAAATCAATATTTTTGTAATCAATTTCAATTCCATCTAATGGACAAACTTTTGAACTCATTTTTTAAATTAAGTTTAATGATTAAAATTTATCATCATCATCAATGCTAAGACCGTGGTCTTCTGTTTCAGCATCATCAAAATCAGATTTTTTATTTAAGAAGATTAAACTTGTAGTAACAACTTCTGTTTTATAAACTTTTGATTCGTCTTCTTTTTCGATAACTCTAGTTTTTAGTCTACCTTCAATGTAAACTAATTTTCCTTTTACTAAATGCGTTTCAACTCTTTCTGCTAAATTTCCCCAAGCGATACAATTGTGAAATTCACTTTCGCTTTTTTGTTCACCTGTAGTAGTTTTATAATATCTGTTAGTAGCAATTGTAAAGATAGCTACTTTTTTTCCAGATTCAGTAGTTTTGATTAAAGGGTCTCTAGTTACATTCCCAATAAGTGTTACTTTGTTAACAGTTCTCATAATCTTCTAAAATTAAATTATTATTATATTATTTTTTTAAGATTCTTTTTTTACAAAGATATATCTCCAAATAGATTTTTGTAAGTTTAGGTCTTTAGAAAGTTTTTTGATGGCTTTACCATCCATTTCTAAATCAAATAGTGCGTAAAATCCTTCCGCAGATTTGTTAATTCTGTATGCTAATTTTTTTACTCACCAAATATCTTCATTAGTGATTTTAGCGCCGTGTGTTGTAAGAGTTTCTCTTACTTCTTCCATTAGTTTAGTGTTTTCTTCCTCTCTAAGAGAAGGGTCAACAATAAACATAAATTCGTATTGTGTCATACTATCTATGGGTTTAATATCTCCACTTATATAAATAAGCACTTTTTTCTGGAGAAGATATAAAATACAAAAAGCGTCTACATTGTAAGGATAACTTCTTTTTTGTCAAAAAAAATTGACTTTTTTTAAATAAAACATTTAATTTTAATAAATAATTTAATAAAAAACATTAAAAAATTACATAAAAATTATTAAAAATAACTAGAAAATTTTATTAAAATATATTAACTAAAAAAATAATTATGAAAGAATTAAATTTATCAGATATCTTAAAAAATACTTCTTATCTAGAAGAAAAAAAAGTATGATTTGTAGCTATTATTTGAAGACCAAATGTTTGAAAATCTACTTTTCTAAACGCTCTAATATGAGAAAAAGTATCAATAGTATCTCACATTCCTCAAACTACAAGAAAAAAAGTATTATGAATACATAATGACAAAGACTCTCAAATAATTTTCGTAGATACTCCGTGAATCCATAAAGAAAATAAAATATTTAATGAAGAAATTAATAAACAAGCAATTTCTAGTCTTAGAGATGTAGATGTAATATTATATTTTATAGATTCTAGTAGAGAAGGTTGAGAAGAAGAAAAATATATTAAAGAAATAATTTCTAATTTTAATAAACCTGTTATAAAAATTTATACAAAGATAGATTTAGATAGTAAAATAAATTTACCAGAAGATTGAATAAAAATTTCTTCACTAGATAATATCTGATTAGATAATGTTCTAGATGAAATAAAAAAATATCTAAAAACAGGACCAATGCAATATGGAGAAGATTATTATACAACTCAAGATGTTAAATTTAGAATTAGTGAATTAATTAGAGAAAAAGTTTTTAAAAATACAAAAGAAGAATTACCTCATTCTAGTTTTATAGAAGTAGCTGATTATGAAGATAAGCCAGAGATTTTAAAGTTAGTTGCTTATATTTATGTAGAATCAGATTCACAAAAATTTATTATCATTTGAAAATGATGAAAACTAATTACAAAGATATGAAAAGAAGCGAGAATAGAATTAGAAAAAATTTATTGAAAAAAAGTATTTTTAGCACTTAGAGTTAAAGTGAAACCAAAGTGGAGAAAAAATGAAAAATTTGTAAAAAATTTATTAAAATAATTAAAAGTATATTTTTGATTTTTTTTTAATATTATGATAATATAAAAATGTGATTTATTAGTCAATAAAAAAAGTAAAGTCTAGGAGGCAAAAATGGCATATAAAGTGATAGGCAAAATCATAGAAGAGGAAGACAATCTTGTGAAAATTCAGACTTCTTTGGGGGTTATTACCGCCAGTTATGAAGTATTGAGAAAGGTTGATGCTGATGGCAATAACCTCAAAGGCCCCATTTTTATAAAATTTGATTTAGAAAGGGGGACTCCTGTCCTTTATAAAGAAGGTGAGAGTATTTATGAATTTCCTATTAAATGTCGTAATGCAATTCAAAATCTTTGTAGGGTTGAAAAACGGGACGAAAACATGAAGGACATGTGCCTTTATGTTCTAGAAAAGTTTTTCCCTGGCGAAGGAGTTAATCTTTTCAATAATTACTATATTGATGGTTAGAAAAATAAATCACGTAAAAAAAGGAGCTGCTATGCAGAAAAAAGCAGGGTCACGAAATTGAATAATTTTGTGGCTCTTTGCTATTGTAAAAAATTTATAATAAATATTGTTTTTTTATAAAAAATCCATAATATAAAAAAAGTTAATTTATAAGATTATTTGAAAAAGATGAAAGTATTTGTATTTGATACAGAAACAACAGGTTTTATGAATAAAAAAGAAATGGATAATTTGGAAATTCAACCTTACTTAGTGCAATTCGCTGGAATATTATGAGAAATAGATAGTAAAGGAGATTATAGTGAATTAAAAAGAATAAATCAACTTGTTAAGCCTAAAATACCTATTCCTTATGACTCTTCACAAGTACATCATATTTATGATATTGATGTAAAAAATGAGCCAGATATAAGCGAAGTTATAGATGATTTTTTAAAAATACTTAATGAAGCTGATATTATAGTCTGACACAATATTGAATATGATGAGTTTATTATCAATACTGAACTAAAAAGATTAAATAAATTTTGAGAATATAAACCAAATCAAGTTATTTGTACGATGAGAAATACGGTTGACTTCTGTGCTATAAAATGAAATTGAGAAAGATTTAAATTTCCAAAATTATGAGAATTATATAAAAAATTATTTTGAGAATATTTCATCGGAGCACATGACGCGATGGTCGATGTAGAAGCTACTGTAAAAGCTTTTGTAGAGCTAGTAAAACTTAAACAAATCATAATAGAAAAAAAGGAAAAACCACTTAGTTTATTTTAAAAAAATAATATTATGGCAACATATAATGAATTAATAAATGTAGAAGAATTTTGAGATAAAAAAAATGAATTTAATATGGAAAGATGACAAGTCTCTTTTTATTGTAAAGATTGCGAAGAAATGGTTATCGCTGAAAGACCAAATCCAAGAGGTTATACTTTTGTATGTCCAAAATGTAAATGAAAAAATGTCTCTATTTGAACATGTGAATGAATAAAAGATAATTATAGAATAAACTAGATATTTTTTATTATTTTTACTATAAATAAAGGAAAAAGTATAAAATAAAATTATTATTTGGAGTAATAAAAAAAATAGTTATAATTACTCTTGTGTATTTTTTAATATAAATTATATAATTATGAACGAAAATAGAAATGCAGCTCTAAAACAAGCAATGGATATGATTGAAAAACAATTCGGTAAAGGAGCTTTAATGAGATTATGAGATAAAGAAGCTATTGAGGTACCAAAATGGCCATCAGGTTCTTTGGCTTTGGATATAGCTTTATGAGGAGGATACTGAAAAGGAAGAATTGTAGAAATTTATGGTCCAGAATCATCATGAAAAACAACTTTAACCCTTCATGCGATAGCTGAAGTACAAAAATGAGGTTGAACTTGTGCATTTATAGATGCAGAACACGCTTTTGATCCAGAATATGCTAAAAAAATCTGAGTGGACGTAGAAAATTTATTAATTTCTCAACCAGATTATGGTGAACAAGCTCTAGAAATAGTTGATTCTTTAGCTAGAAGTGCTGCTATTGATTTAATTATTGTCGATTCAGTTGCTGCTCTTACGCCTAAAGCTGAACTTGAATGAAGTATGTGAGATTCTCATATGTGATTACAAGCTAGACTTATGTCACAAGCTTTAAGAAAAGTTACTGGTCCTATTTCTAAATCAGGTTGTACAGTGATTTTTATTAACCAAATAAGAATGAAAATTGGTGTTATGTTCTGAAGTCCTGAAACTACTACTTGAGGTAACGCTCTTAAATTCTACTCTTCTCAAAGATTAGATATCAGAAGAAAAGAAAAAATCGATGTCTGAACAGGTTCTGATAAAGAAATTTTATGAAACAAAACAAAAGTTAAAGTAGTAAAAAATAAAATCGCTCCTCCATTTAGAGAAGCAGAGTTTGACATTATTTATAACGAATGAATCTCAAAAGTATGAGAAATACTTGATATTTGAGCTAGTATTTGAGTAGTTAAAAAAGCATGAGCATTTTATAGTTATGGTGATATTAAATTATGACAATGAAGAGAAAAAGCTAAATTATTCTTGAAAGAAGAAGAAAATCAAGTGTTAGCAGAAGAAATAGAACAAGCAATTAAAGACTCATTATGAGTATAGTAAACTAAAAATAAAAACTCTAGATTAATTTCTAGAGTTTATTTTTTCTCTCATTTTCTAAGCCAGTTTACTCATAAATATACTAGAGGAGTATCTAAAAAGGCAAATAAAATTTTAAAAGCATAATATGGCAACGCTAGACTTATTATAAATCATAATGTGAATTTTGGAGTCAGTCAATAAAACGCTATCATCATAAAAACGAAAGTATCAATAGCTTGTGATAACATTGTAGAGATATTATTTCTAAGCCAAAGTGCTTTTCATTTTGTCTTTTCTCTTAATGCTTCAAAAGTTAACATATCATTGACTTGAGCTAGTCAGAAAGCTACAATACTAGCTAAAACCATTCTCATAGAATTTCAAAAAATAATTCAATATTCATTATTAAATTCAAAACGAGAATGTGGTTCTAAAGCTACAAAAATAGCAGTATAAACAAAAATTATAACTAAAGTTAAAATTCATCAAATGACGAAATTTTTTACGATATTTTTTCAGTGAACTTCTTCTACAATATCTGTTATTAAAAAAGTTAAAGGAGCCATAAAAATTCCAACAGAAACAGAAATTCAAAACAAACTTACTATCTTTCATCAAAGTAAATTCATTCAAACTAAAAGTCCTATAAACAGAGCAAATAAAATGCTTAATTTTGTATTATTTATCATTATGAAATTGTTTTATTAAAGGATAATATATATCTTCCTCAAGAGGAATATTTAGCTCATTATAAGCTGGCTTGTTAGTAAATTCAGCGTATTCACAATCACTTATAATAGCAATAGGAGTTTGTTCCGCTCATTCTCACATAGCAAGTACTGCGCTTACTGACAAACTGTCTACGATATTAACTCTAGACATTTGTAGTTCTCTTCAGAAAATATCTTCAGTTCAAATATAACTTTTAAATGGTTTCATTCCATAAAATCACATACTAATTCATATAACTCAATAACGAAGAGGAGTAGTATGGCTATCTGTTATTAAAACAGCTAAATCTTTTATATTAAATTTATCTTTTAAATATTTACAGATTTTTTCAGCTTCTTTTTCAGGATTCTCTGGCCATAAAACATAATATCCATTAGAATTACTTTCATCTATTCAAGCATTTGGAATAAGGGTATTATATTTTATAGTTAAATTAACACTATGCTCTACATAACTTTGTCTAGGAATAAATAATTCGGCTTCTTTTTTTACTAATTCATCTTTTTCTTCAATGTTATCTAATTCCTTTATCTCTTGACATTTTCACTGATGAATAGCAAGAATTTTTGAAGTTATAAATATAATATCTTTTTCTTTTAAGTCTTCTCATAATTTATCTAAAATATCATAAATATTATCTTGAGGAGGATTTATTACTCTTGTTTTTATCGCTTTTATTTTCATTATCTTTTTAGTTTTTATTAATTATAAATTATTGTTTTTATCTTAAAAATGCGTATCAAGGTCAAGTTTCAGTTGATTTATGTAAAGTTGAAGAAGGCCGAGTTCAGTAGTTTGGAGGAGTATATCACAAAGAATAATCATAAATTCAACTATGATTGCTTGTTCAAAAGAATAATGTAATCCGTCTATGTTTTGTTCAAGAAAAAACTGAAAAATTATCTGCAGAACATCATCATCAAGACCGACATCAAAAAGCGGTATTATCATTTATTTGTACATTTGATATTTGTATTGCCTCATCTGTTTGAGGGTGTTTAAATCTTAATTGAGTAGAAGTGTCTACAAACTCATTTACTAATGTTCAAGTAGGAGTTATAGCTGATAAATCTTTAAATTTAATTAATTCAGTACTACTTGTAGGAGTATTTCTAGTTGAAATTTTATCATGAGCATGTCAAATTTTAGCTACTAAAGTCCAACCTCATCAGTCAACAGTCATATCACAATATACCTGAAAAATATTTCAAGATTTTCATTTTAAATAATATGTTCAATCTCATTTATTTTTTGGAGTACCCAAAATATTTTTACAACTTGTTCCATCAATAATTTCTTTACAAGTTTTTGTTATATTATCCCATTCTTTTCATTCGTCACAACTTCATAAACATTTTTTTTCTCATCAAATCACGCTACATAATTCTCAAGTTACGTATAACTTTCAATTTAATTTTATATCACTTTCAGATACATCTATTTTATCTGTTAAACTAGATATATTATTCCAAGTAGAATTATCTAATACTTCTCAAGAGTTTTTAGTAACAGTAATAGCACTAATAAAATTAGATAAATATATTCAGCTTAATAATATTGATATAAGTAGTATAATTTTTTTCATAAAATTTTTTTAAATAATTATTTTATTATTTCTCTTGGCAATGTAAAACTATCAGCTTCAACAGTTCTAGCAGGATAAATACTGTTATGAATTCATATCTTACAATTATCTCCTATAATAACTCATAATTTTCTAAGTCAAGTATCAATTAATTTTCCTTTACATAAGGCTCTTAAATTTTCTCAGTCATGACGCAGATTAGCTGTTATACAACCTCATCAAATATTTACATTATCTCATAAAACACTATCTCAAATATATGACAGATGAGCCACATTCGTATTATCTCCTATATAAGAATTCTTTATTTCAACAGCATTTCATATTTTACAATTATTTCAAATACTTGTTCATCATCTGATATAAGTATTAGGTCAAATAACAGTATTTTCTCAAATAATTACATTTCATTCTATATAAACTCAAGATTTAATTATACTATTTTTTCATAAGATAATTCTTCATTTTATAGTAGCTCATTCTTCTATTTCTCATTCTACTTCAATAGAGTTTAATAAATCTAAAAATTTATTATTAGCATGCAGTAAATCCCAAGGATAAGTTATATCTATAAAATCATTTTTCGCAGTTATTAATTCAAATTTTTCTTCTTTTATGAATAAATTAATAGCATCTGTAATTTCATATTCTTTTCTTTTAGATAATTCTATTTCATTAGCGAATTTTATTATTTTATTATTGAATTTATATACTCATAAATTTGCTAAATTTCATACATTTTCTTCAGGTTTTTCTATAATTTCTAAAGCTAAATTAGAATTACTTTCTTGTCTAAAAATTCCATATTTTTCAGGATTATTTACGCCTTTTACTAAAACTCAATAATTTTTTAAACTAATTATATTTACAATATCCTGTTCACTAAAAATAGTATCTCAGTTTATTAGTATAAAATCTCCAGAAATTTCTAAATCAGAAATAGCTGCAGCTGTTCAAGGTTTATCTCATTGAATTTCTACAGTTATTTTTACACTATAAATTTTATTTAATTTATTCACTTCTTCTATAATTTTTTCGCTTTTATATTTGGCTATTACTATAATTTTTTCAACATGATTTCCTAATAATTCAATGTTATGATGCAAAATAGTTTTTCAGAATATTTTTACTAAACTTTTTGGTTTATACTTTGTTAAAGGGCGAAGACGACTTCATTCTCAAGCACATAAGATAACAGCTTTCATAATTTTATAGTTATGTATTATTTTGTTATATAATAAGAATTTTATTTTTTTTATCAATTTTATTTTGAAATATACAAATTTATGATATAATAGGCGCGGAATTTATTTTTAATAACATAATTATATGAAATTACAAAGAAAAAACAATAAGTGATTTACTCTTATAGAATTGCTAGTAGTAATAACTATTATTGGTATTTTAGCAACTTGAGGAACAGCAATTTATACTTCTCAAATTCAAAGATCAAGAGATGCAACTAGATTACAAGACATTAATGTACTAAAATCATGAGTAGAAATGATTTATCAAGATGAAGCAGAGTATCCTACTACTGACTCAGAATTTGGAACTTTGATTGCTCAATATGTTCAAAAAATTCCAATTGATCCAAAAAATGGTGCGACTTGTAATCAAAATGGTACAGCAACAACAGTAGCTTGTGCTTACGCTTATAGAGTAGCTCCAGATACAAACGGAATTGACAACTGAGCTTATGAAATTTCTACAGCCTTTGAAAATACATGAAATATTAATTCAAAAGGTGAAAATGATGGTTGAGAAGATGATTTAAGACAAGAAATTTGATTACTTAAAACAGGTATTGCAAAAAATGATATTGTAACTGTTTTAGCTTCTGATGATGTTTGATCTGATGATAAAGGACTTTGTATATCAAACAATATCCTTGTAGTATCAGGAAATCCTGAAGATGCAGCAGTAGATCCTAGTGCTTGTGGAGGATAAAAATACATAAAAATTAAAACTCTAGAATTTCTAGAGTTTTTTTGTTATTTCATCAGTTTTTTTAGAATAACTAATCGCAATATAATCTATTTCATATACATGCGACAAAATAATAGAATGTAATCTCATTGCAAAATTTATATCAATTTCATTATTTAAATAAATTTCATAACTTTCTTGCATATTTTTAGTAATTTTTAAATTATATTTATCACTAAAATATTTCAAAAAAACATAATCATTAGCTAATTTATCACTGTTATGAAAACTATGTGGAATACAAATAATTTCAGCCTTTTTTTCTAATAAATATTCTATAATTTTTTCTATTTCAATAATTTCATTATTAATATATTTACTTCTTAACGCAATTCAAACCTTTTTATTTTTAAAATTATAGTCTGATTTTTTTATATCTTCTAAATTAAAATTACTAGCTTGAAATTTATTTACTAAACTAGATTTACTAGTTAATTTAAAATTATTATCATAAAAAACAGGATCCCAAATAATTTCACTTTTTATATCTAATTTTTTCAGTAAATTATGTGAAAATTCATCTCTTACATAAATTTTTTTGGCTTTTTTGAATATTTTTTCTATAAATTTTAAATTTTTATTATTTTTAATATTTATTCAAACTGCCCAAAAAATAATATCTTTTCTAAATAATGATGCGATATTTACTCTAAAAAGCCATTGTAAGAGAGGATTTTTTACACTTTGAACCTCATTATCATAAATAATTCCTCCTCATCAAATAATAATTTTTCTACTTGAAATAACCTCACGAATAAAAACAAAATAATTTTTTATATTTCTAAATAAATTTTTTGGATTTTTTATATTTATAGGAAAATATTCTTTATATTTTACATTAATTGTCTTATAAAAAGGATTTTTGTAATCATAACTAAAAACTATGAACTGCGTATCCTTTCAATATTTTTTTTCAAGTAATTTTATTTCATTTTTTAAAATCAACTCATCTCATAAATTTTGAGCTCAAATCGACATTAAAATTGATATTTTCATAATATTTTTATTAAAATTTTATGATAAATGCTTGATAGCATAAGGAATAATTTTTTCAGCTCACTCTATTTCATCAGGTAAATTTCATAATACTTCAGCTACTTTTTTTGCGTTAAATCACATATTTACTAATGTTTCATAAATTTCTCTGTCGTATTGTTTTATCACTACTTTTTCTCCAGAGTTAGAATTTATTACTCAAACATTTTGAATAATTTCTTTATCTTGCAGTTCTAAAATAATTTTGGAAGCTCATTTTTTTCAGATTCAATTTACACTTTCAATAGTTTTGTTATCATTATTTATAACCGCTTCACTAAGTCTATTTATTCCCAATGATAAAATATTTAAAGCAACTTTTCATCATACTCCTGAAATTTTTATAAGCTCTAAAAATACTTCTTTTTCTTGTTTTTTCAGAAATCAAAATAATAAATTTGAATTTTCTGTAATATGATTATAAATATGCAATTCTATTTCTTTTTGTCCTCATAAATCAGCGAAAGTTATACTAGAAATAAAAACTTCATATCATATTCAACTACCAGTTAAAATAACAACATTATTTTCATTTAAATCAATAATTTGTCCCTTTAAATAAGCTATCATAATATAATAATTAATTTTTATTTTTCTAAAACTTCTCCTGTTTTATTTTTTACTTCTTCTGTAATATTGTCTGATTTAGAGTTATTTTCTACTGTTTCATCTCAAGAAATTTTTTCTTCTAATTTTTTATCATTATCTTCTTTTCATTTTTCAGTAATATCTTCAATATTTTCTGTTTCGTCTTCAGATTTTTTATTATCTTTTTTCTTTGTAAATAATCTAAAAGATTTTAGGTCTTTTTTTTCTTCTTCTTTATTTTCTCAAATTTCTAATTCTAATTGTTCTTTGTTTTTTTCTTCTTCTCATTGGAAACTACCACAATAAGGACAATTTTCCCAATCTGGTTCTATCATTTTTTTACATACATTACATTCTCTATTTAATTCAACTCTACATTTCGGACAAAATTTAAAATCTTTTTGAACCGAATATCAACAATTATGACATTTTACTTCTTCGTTATTGTTTTCGCTTGATAATACTTCTTTCATCATAACTTCTCTATATTCTTCCTCATCTAATTCTGATTCTTCATAATGTTTTTCAAAAAGAGTTTTAGATGGTCTAATAAGCAAATAAACAGGTATTCAAAGCGGAGTTAAAATTAAAACAGACAAAATAGAAATAACTTGATAAAAAATATTATTTGTTCTATTAATAATATCTTTTGTTACCCAAATAATTATAGCTACCCATAAAATCAAAATATATCAAATTATAATTTTGATAAACATATCAAAAGTCAATAAATCTGACAAATTTTTTATAAGTCAGGCATAATCAAATGTTTGAATCATAGTAATTAAATCGTTCCACCAAGCCATTATAGCATCCATTTTTATAAAAATTATTTATTTAAATTATCTTGTTTCCATTCCTCTATTTTTTTGTGATTTCCAGATAATAAAACTGAAGGTACACTTAGTCATTTATAGTTTTCTGGTCTAGTATACACGGGATACTCTTTTTGCCAAAACAATTTTTCTGAAAAACTATCTTCTTCGCGAGAGGCAGAGTTTCATAAAACTCATTCCTGTAATCTAACAATAGCATCTGTAAAGACCATAGCAGCTAATTCTCAGGAAGAAATAACATATTCTCAAATGCTGATATGATAATCCACATAAAGTTCTATAATTCTTTCATCTATCCCTTCATAATGTCCACAAATTATAATAAACTCGCTTCAAAAAACATTTGACTTTTCTTGCAAATATTTTTGATGTAATAATTCTCATCTAGGCGATAAATATATTACTGGAATTTTTTTTTCCGACTTTTCAAAAATATATTCAATCGCTTTTCATAAAATTTCTGGCGATAAAACTTGTCCATGTGTTCAATAAGCTTTTGTATCTACTCTTTTTTGAGGTTTATCAGAAAAATCATTTAACTTATGAAAAACAGGTTCAAAAATATTTTTATTTATAGCATTTTTTATAATACTAGAGCCGAAATAAGATTCAAAACTTTCAGGAAATATAGTAATAAAATGAATTTTCATAAATTATTTATTTATAATTTTTAAAGCTTTTTCTAAAACCTCCTCAGGAGTAATATTACTTGTATTAATAATATAATCAGCATTTTGCCGAAATTTTCTTTCTTTTTCCGCGCTATTTAATCTATTTTGAATTTCTTTTTCGCTTATTGTATTATCCCTTGATTTCATCCTTTCTACCATTATTTCATCAGGAATATTTAGAAAAATTGTTGTAATATATTGCATTAAATCAGGGTGATTTTTTTTAATTTCAATAACTCATTGATAATCTAATTCTTTTATTATTTTTTTTTCTTTTTTTATTCAGTCTTCCAAAATATCTGTTGCACTTGTCCCATAATAATCAAGATTATGTACAAAAGCATATTCTAAAAAATCATTATTATCAACTGCTTTTTTAAATTCTTCAATTGTTACAAAATGTCAATCAACTCAATTTATTTCTCACGGTCTTTTCGGTCTAGTTTTATAACTAAGTGGGAAATAAAAATCTTCTCTATCTAATTTTCTTAGGTTTCAAGTAAGCGTTCATTTACCCGCTCCAGCAACTCATCAGATTATAAAAAAATGTCCTTTTTTCATATTTATTAAATTATTTTTATAAAAAAATAAAGATTTTCTTTTGATGGAGCGACGAACAAAGTTCATCGCTCCTAGTGGAGTCTTGCTTTTGGCAAGACTCCACATTAAATAGTATTTTCATTATTTATCAAGCCCAACTATTTTCATAAGCTGCGCGTATTTTTTATCTGCCATTTCGTTAGCTTTCTTATTTCAATATTCTAATTTTTGCTTAATTATTTCTGGATTATTTCTTAAAAATTCTTTTCTTTCTCTAAAAGGCGCAACATAAGCATCTAGTATGTCAAGAAGTTCTAATTTTGCATGCCCATATCCATAATTTCCAGCTAAATATTTTTGTCTAATTTCTTCTATTTGCTCAGGTGTTCCAAAGAATTTAATTAATGCAAAAACATTACAGGTATCAGGATTTTTTGGTTCTTCTAGTCATTTATCATCTGTTTTTATAGCCATTATTAATTTTTTTAATTCAGCTTTAGTCGCAAATAATGGAATAAAATTATTATAACTTTTACTCATCTTTCTACCGTCTATTCAAGGAATAGTTTTTACTTCTTCTTGAATATATTCTTCAGGTAATTTGAAAACTTCGCTATTATAATTTCTATTAAAATATCAAGCTATATCACGAGCAAATTCAATATGTTGTTTTTGGTCTTTTCAAACAGGAACTAAATCTATATCATAAGTTATAATATCACTTGTCATTAAAACAGGATAATTAAATAATGCCATATTCACTTCTTTATTCTTATTTTGAGAATCTTTAAAAGCATGAGCTCTAAGCATCATAGAATAAGGTGTCATACTTGAAATTAACCAAGTTATATCGTTTATTCTTCTTACTTTTGATTGTTCAAATACTATAACATTACTATCATCTGGAATAAGAGCGAAATATTCAAGGAGCATATTTTCTTTATTACTTCTCAATGTATTACCGTTATGAACACTTGTTAAAGAGTGATAATCAGCGATAAAAATATAACTTTCTTTATCTTTTGATATATCTAAAAAAGGTTTAAAAGCTCATAAATAATTTCAAATGTGAAGTCCGCTTCAGGTAGGTTTTAATCAGGTTATAATTTTCTTCATAGGTACATTTTTTATTAATTTTTATTTTATCAAAGCTATTTTATATATTTTTTTTATTTTAGCAATTTTATAAATTAGTTTTTTATAAAAAAACACCCTAATTTTAAGGTGTTTTAATATTTTATTATAAACTATTTTTCTTCTGGATTAATTCTCTTTTCATCTTTTTCTTTTTGGTCTTCGTTTCTAATATCTAATTTATCAGCTTCTTTATTATTAGAGAAATAATTTGATTGAACATAAGAATCAGAAATAGAATAATATTTATCTCCTATCCATAGTGCTCTCTTAATAAATTCATCTCTAAATTGCCAGCTTCTAGAAGCCATATATTCACCAAGAGTAGAATCAGCATAACAATATTCTGGTACATATCTATAATTTAAACTCTTACAATATTCTGTTCCATCTATAAGTTTTCTACATTCTGGTTCTTCTTTTTCTTTCTTAATATATTTACTACAGTCGTTTTTTCTCATTTGTTCAAGTCCTGTCGTATCAATATGAGTTATTCTTGCTTTTTCTTTTATTCAACTATCTTTATTAATATCTACAACAACTAATCAATTAAAGTAATCTTTTCTATTATACATATCATCATCATCGTTTTTATATAATGTAGCAGGTAATAATAAAGTATTTTTAGCTGCATTCCACATAAACATTCTAGGATTATTTAATGCTTCTGAATAACTTCCGTTTTGTCATAAAGTTAGAGAATGTTTTTGTTTTGGATTTTCAAAGTCAGATACGTCATATAAATCTATTTTTAGACCGTTATTTACTGTTCCTCCCCATTTATTTTCTTTTGTATCATATCCTAATCAGATAATATGATTTTCATCATATGGGTGAAGATATGTTGAATATCCTGGGATTTTAAGTTCTCATAATACTTTTGGTTTACTCGCATCTGCTAAATCTATTACAAAGAATGGATCAATTTGTTTAAATGTCACTAAATATAATTTATCTCATACATATCTAGATGATTTAAAATCTTCTGTTTTCCCTAATCCTGTAAGACTTCATTTTAATTTTAAGTTTTTGTCTAAAATATAAACTCCTGTACTTCTTTCTGGATTCCATTTTTTAGTTATAATTCTAAAATTATCATCTTTTTCATCCATAGAATATTGAGTTAATGGCTCTCAAGGAATTATTCCAGAATCTTGATAATTAGCTTTTTGCCCGTCAATATTTATTTTGTGAATCAAAGTATTATTTCCACTTCTAAAATATGGCATTATACAATAACTTCCTCTAGGACAAGAAAAATCATAACTAGTATGCATTCTATTTGTGATATATAAGTTTTTTGTACTCATATAAATTTCAGATACATCTCATACTAAAACTTTTGATTTAACTTCTGCTTCAGGATTTTTTAAATCAACAATAGAAACAGTTGCAAAACTAGGAGAAAAATCAAATTTTTTCGCAGATTCATCAGAAGGTAATACATATTCTATTTCATTACAACCAACACTGTTTCCTGATTTAATTTTATAAGGAAAAGTTTTTCATTGAACTTTTAAGTTTTGTTCTTCCTTATTCTCTGTTAGAGAAATTTCAGTTTTTTGTGGTATAAATTTTTCAGCTTTGAAATCTGCTTTAGCAAAATCAAATCCATAAGGAAAATACATATTGCTTGTAGAAATTACATATAAATAATCTCCAATTCTTCTAGATTTACTTAGATTTCAATCTGCTGTATAAATTTTTTCTAGTTTTAAATTTTCTAAATCACTTACATCATAATTTATCATATAAGTTTTTGTTCCTCTATCAAAATAGTAACTAGTGTCAGGTTTATTACTATAATAATTAGCTAAAATAGATAATTTATTATCAGCTAAATACATTTGAGTTCCCCAAAATCATTCAGGTAATTTAATTTTTTTAGCTAATTTTAAATCAGTATTTTTAGTATCAGTTACATAAACTGTTTTATCTGTATCTTTATAATAATAAATGTATTTTCAATCTGTTTTTATAATATCAGCTTCATCTACTCCAGAAACTTGAGTATTAGTTTCAGAAAAATCACTTTCTCCATCTCAAGCAATAGAACTAGTAGGAGCTTCTGCTTTTACCTCGGCACTAGCGTCTACAGAGTCTTCCATAACCATTCATTTTTCAAGCATTAATGGTCCATTTCTATAATAAGGATAGAAAGGTCTATTTTTATAATAATTTTTTAAGTAATCTCACATAACTTTTGACATATCCTCACAAGAATTAAAACTTTTCATTTTAATGTCAAAGTTAAGTTCTTTTACTTCATCTTTATTTATAGCATCTATAATTTGTGTATCAGTATCATCAGCACTAGCTAGACTAAAAGCTGATAAACTAATAACAAGAGCACTACATAATTTTTTATAGTTCATAATAACAAAATTAATAAATAATATTTTCTTGTCAGTGTTTAAAACACATTTTTTATAAAAAAGTGACAAAAAATTTTTACTTATTCATATTATACATATAATACAAATTAAATAAAGTTTATTTTTTTATTAATATATATATATGAATTTAAGAGAAATTAAAAAATTAAAAATTACTTTTTTTATTACAAGTTTATTATTGTTAGCTAGTTGTGGATGATGAGCAAGCAAAATAGATATAGAAGATGCAAAAAAAGATTTATTATGAGATAATTATAATGCTTCTCAAAATAATACAGAAGATAATTCTGATACTTCTAATAATAAAATTGATGATAATAAATCTAACTTAACAGCTCCTGAAATTCCAGAAAGAAAAGAGTTTGTAACTATTGATAATATTTGAGGTGTAGATGCTTATACGCAGGAAGTGAAAATAACTTGAAATGTAGAAACCTCAGTAGATAAAATTGTTGTAAAATTTAGTAATAGCACTTCTGATTTTCCAGATGATGAATTTCAATTAACAAAATTTAAACCAGGAGATAAAACTTTTGAATATAATGCGTATAAAAGATTTCAAGTATTAGATACTGGAGAAAATAATTATGAAATTATTGCTTATAAATGAGAACAAAAAGCTAGTAGTTTCATAACAATTACCATTCCTGAAAAACAAGAATCAATTTCTGAACTAGATACAGATAATGAAAATACAAGCACTACAACTTCAGAATGATTCTGAACAGAAGACGATTATCTAGCAATAGATTTACCTGAAAATGAAAATATCTGAAACGTATTAAAATTATCAAATACTAATTTTACTTATTCAAAAATAGATGATTTTGAAGTAAAAAAATTAGATAAACCTTTAGATTTATCTTGTACTTCTGACGAAGTAACAAACTATTTAATAAATAATTATGGTTGGACTTACTGGAATACTTGTAGACCATTTGATAATAGCGATGATTCTAAATGAGTTAGTTTCTTTGTGCTAAGATTATCAGGAGATAAATATTTTTATGAAAAACATTATTATGATAAAAAACACGGTTTATATGGTATAAAAACTTTAGAAACTGGAGAATGAATAGACAAAAATAATATTTGAGAAAAAAATAAAGAATTTAAGACAAAAGATTTTGATAACGATATAGAATGAAGTGATGAAGTTTTCAAAATAATTACTAAATAAAGAAAAACTATTTAATGACGGAGCCTCGCTTCCGCCAGGCTCCGCTTATATGTGGCGAGCAAATGCTTGCCACACTATCAAAAGAAAATCCTTATTATTAAAAAAATAATTTATGAAAAAAAGAGTTTTACTAAAAATATCTTGAGAAGCATTAATGGGAAATCTAGAATACTGAATTGACCAAAATTATATGGATGATTTAGTTAAAAAAATTATTGATATAAAAAATTCTTGAGTAGAAGTTGCTGTTGTATTAGGTTGATGAAATATTTTTAGATGAGTAAAATGAATCTCAGCTTGAATGGATGCAGTATCTGCTCATCATATGTGAATGCTTGCAATACATATAAACTGAGTTGCTTTTACAGAAGCTATTAGAAGAGCTTGATGAAAAACTGTTATGTTTTCTCCTTTTGATATACCTATGGTGTCAGAAAAATTAAATAAATACAAAGCCTTAGAGTATTTGCAAGATAATAAAATTTTAGTTTTCGTTTGAGGGGCTTGAATTCCTTACTTTACAAGTGATACTAGTTGAGTTTTATCTGCTTTAGAAATAGAAGCTGATATGATTATAAAAGCAACTCAAGTAGATGGACTTTATGACAAAGACCCAAATAAATATGACGATGCACAAATGATAGAAGAAGCTACTTATGAAGAAGTTATTTCTGAAAACTTAAAAGTTATGGATACTTCAGCGTTTGCTATGGCAAGGGATAATAATTTGGAAATTAGAATAGTTTCTTTGAATAAAGATTGAGCTATTTTAAGAGCTATTAATTGAGAAAAAGAGTGAAGCGTTATCAGATAATATAAAAAAGGTGAAAATAATTTTGACTTTTTAAGGTTTTTGTATAAACTCTAGCAAGTAAATTTTCCCTAAAAATTTTAAATTAAAATAATAAAATATAATAAATCAAATTATGTTAGGTAAATTAAAGAAAAGAAAAAGACTTAGAGTACACGGTTTTTTAAGTAGAAGTGCTACTGCTAGCGGAAGAAAAGTTCTAAAATCTAGAAGAAGAAAAGGAAGACACGAATTAACTGTATCTTACCCTAAAAGATTTCAAGAAATTAACGGTAAAGCTAGACTTCATATTGTTGCTGGAGGTAAAGCTAAAAAGACTCCTTTTGATGGTAAAGGAAATTATATTGTTAGAAAAAAATAATAACAGTTTTTTCTTATGATTTCAAAGAAATTTAGACTAAAAGAAAGAGAAGTAAAGAGGGCTTTGCAAAAAGGAAAGCCTTTTTTTGCGTATAATCTTGTTCTAAATTATTGTGCAAACAAACTGCCTCATAATAGATTCGCGATTGTCATATCAAAAAAATCTAGCAAAAAAGCAGTGGATAGAAATTTTTTTAGAAGAAGATTTTATGATAAAACTCAAAAATTTATTGGCAAAAATAAAGAAAATAAATATTATGACTTTGTTTTTGTGATAAAAACTAAATATAAAATAGATAAAAAAAATACAAAAATAATTGAAGAATTTAATAGAGATATAGATTTTCTATTTAAAAAAATATTTAATAATTATAAAAAGAATGAAAGATAAATTTTTTAACTTTTTGCTAATATTCGCTATAACTTTTCTTATAGTATCTACTTTTACTAATCCAAAAAAAGGAGAAGTAAAACCTGAATTAATTTTTGAGCCAGTAAGTCAAAATTATACAATTCCAAATGCTCCTGAATTAAAAGTTATAAATAATACATCTAGTGAAGTAAATTTTAATACTTGTAAAAATATTACATTATTTAAATGAGCTGATGAAATAAGTTTAAATAATAATGCTTGTGAAGATATAATTTTAAAAACAGGAGAAACAAAAATTATAAATTATGAAAATAGTTATAATGATTTTTTAATTGCAGCTAATTATAATGCAAAATTAACTTGATTAGATAAAGATTATTCCACTAGCTTTAACATAGAAAATAAATGATTTATTAATAAAATTTTCTCTTATTTGTTATACGCTCCTGTTTATAATTTGTTTGCGTTTTTAATGACTAATATGGCAATGAGTTTAGGATTTGCTATTATTGCCATAACAATTTTGATAAGACTTGCTCTTGTTTATCCTCAACATAAAATGATGGTGAGCCAAAAGAAACTTCAAGCAATCCAACCAAAAATTAAAAAATTGCAAGAACAGTATAAATGAAAACAACAAGAATTATGAATGAAACTTATGGAATTATATAAAAAAGAGTGAGTAAATCCAGTTGGTTCTTGTCTTCCTCTTCTTATTCAAATGCCTATTTTATTAGTTGTATATTATATAATAAAATGAGTTAGAGAACCTGAAAATTTATACTATATATATAATTTTTTCTGAAATTTTGATATAAATGCTATTAACCATAATTTTTTCTGAGTTGATATTTTAGCTGTTAGTTCTAGTTTATGATTATTATGAATAGCTATTGCAATAGTTGTAGCGTTATTACAATTCGCTCAAATAAAATTATCTTTTGCATTAAATAAGAATCCTGATGAGAAAAAAGATGTTGTATTAGAAAAGAAGAAAAATAGCAGTAAAGTAGAAGTAAAAGAAAATAATATGCCTGATACAACAGAAATGATGAATAAAATGATGTTATATTTTATGCCTATAATGATTTGATTTGTAACTTATACATTATTCGCTTGATTGGCTCTATATTGGGCAATAACTTCTATATTTATGATTATTCAACAACTAGTAGTTAATAAAATTTGAAATAAAAATAGTTAAAAAATTTAGAAAATTTAAATAAAATGGTGTCATTTTTTGACAGCATTTTTTTTTTATGATAAGATAAATAGGAAAATATTTAAAAATAATTTAATTTTATTATGTCTTGAACAAATACTTTAAATGAAGGAGGAAATACAAATGCAGAGAAAAAAACTGCATTGAAATGATTAGAACCAATGTTACAACCATTAGAAAATAATAACAGAAATATATCTTCAAATGATTTTAAAGATATACATTATTGTATTAGAAAAATTTCTGATGTAAAAAGACAAGTTTCTTGAAGACCAGAATTAATGAAAGAAGTTAATGTTTATGAAGTAAGACTTTTAACTGTTGTAAATAGAACAAGAGATATTCTTAAAACTTATGATGATGACTGAGTTTTAGATGATAAAGAAAAAGGAGTATTAAAATTTCTTGAAGATTTTTTAAATTCTTTGGATAAATTATCTGCTGAAAAAACAGTAATAAGGGAAGAAATTAAACAAGAAATTGCCTCTTTAAGAGAAGCTGTAAAAGCTGGAAACAAAGTAGAATCTGTTATTAAATCACCAGAAAAAATCAGAGAAGGAGATATTATTACTCATGAAGAATATTATAGAGATCCGAAAAAATATGATAGTGATGAAACTACAGAAAGTGTAACTGAAGTGGGAGAAAGTGAAAGCGATATTAAAGTTGAGTGAAATAATATTTTTGTAAAATTTTCTGATTGAACAAAAGTTAGAATTAATTCAGCTGATAAATATTCTCATACTGGTAAAGAAGAAGCTAAATATAAAATAGATCCAGATGGATTGTTCAATTCTTATGATTTAACTCCTGAAACTTTAAATCAAAAATTATATGTTTGAGATGAATGGCAACATGCAAGAGAAGAAGATGACGATTTTTATATTCGTGCAAGAATTCCAGTAAAATGATGAAAAGAATGAGAAATGCATTTGAAATCTATTATCAATGTAGAAAGACTAGAAGATGGGACTTTAAAAATCGAACCAACAAGATATTTTGATGAATTTTATAATCATGAACAAAACGCTATTAATAATGAAAGCGATGAAGTTTCTAATGCTAAAAAATTCAGTGATTTAATTAGAAAAGATCTACCAAAAGAACAAGTATTGGTAGCATTGAAATCAAATCCTGAAGTTGCAAATAAAAATATAGTTGATGTTTTTAAAGCTGATTTAGATTTTATGAATCATAGAGCTGTTAGTAATGTTGAAATCAATTCTGTTGAAGATATTTTTGATCTTGTTAAAAATGATGTAAATCCAGATAAGAAGGATTCATTATATGCTTTAATTAATAAAATTTTAGAAAAAGATGAAGGAAGAATTTATGTTGAAGGTTATGGTATAGTTTGAACTTCTCCATTAAATAAATATCAATGATGAAATAAACAAGCTGGAGAAATTCAATGAGATATAGAAAGAATAAAAGAATTAGAAAAAGCTAAAGAAGAGATTAAAAAAACAGGGAAATTGGCAGTTGAAAGAGGTGATATATTGCCAGAAGATGAAGAAAGTTTTACAGATTATTTTTATGATAGATTTGTTAAAGATGGTTGGAATTTCTTATTTACTGCTCCCAAAGCATGAGTTTGAGCATTTAAAGAACTTTGACAATGGGTGAGTGAAGATGGAGAAAGAAAATTAGATATTGGGATTGGGTTAGCTTGAGTAGATTGAGAATGAGTAACTGGTTGACCGGTTGGTATTTGCTCATATAAACCTTTTGATAAAACTGGTTTTTGGGTAAGTGTATGATTACTTTCAGCAGGTATTTGAGTAACACATGAAACTTCAAAGTATGAAAAAGTTTCGTTTGGATTACAAGCTATATTGAGAGCTATGTTTGATGGAGAATTCTTTCTTTGAGCAACTGTAAGTAAAAAGAGGGATCTTGCTGCATTAGAAAAAGCTATAAATGAAGGAAAAAAGGTAATAGAATCTTTATCTTTTGATAATAATTGAGAGGTTAAAGATATAAAATTTTCAAAAGAATTATGGATGTGAAATCCTCATATTAAGATTTTATTAAATAAAGAAGAAGTAAAAGAAAAACTAATTCATAAAATTAATTATGATGCAAATAGTGTTTTAGAAAAACTTACTGAAGAGGAAAAAAATGATCTTCAAATTAAAGAAAATATTTATAATGGTATTGCAAAATATATTGTTTCATGAGAAATCTCACACTTGAAGACAATAGAAAAAGACTTACCAAAAACAAGAATTAATTGATGGTTTTTGGGTGCTTGATTTGGTGCTATACCAGTTGTTGTATGAGTACATTTTGATAAATTTGATTCTAATCGTGAAATAACTCAAGATGAAGCAAATAGAGTTGCTTTAGAAATTGCTAATGGAAGAGATATAGAAGATGGCGCATTATATGTAGATGTAAATGAAAATGGATGAGTAGATAATTTTAATTTAGATAATATTCTAGAAAGAATTAAGAAAGAATTAGAACTAAAAAATCTTGATAATTTAGAGTTAGTTATTTATAAATCAAGAAATATTTCTTGAAAATTTGATAATGAAACTCATGAAGTTGTTATAACTGATGAAATTAAAGCTAAAGAAACTACAATTTTATGACAAGGTAAAATGAAAGTGATATATTTTATCTATAAACAAGATGAAGATATTGCTGATGTTAGAAGATATGCTACAGCTCTACGTGTGAAATGGACTAAGAAAGATGGCTTTGTTGTTTGAGAGGATTTTAATAACGCTTGAAGAATTGGAGATGGAGAGAAAGAGGCAAATGTTAAGAGTGATAGAATAGAAAATATTGAAAATGATTTAGGTTTTAAAGAAGTATTTAATTCTGATCTATCTAAGAAAGTTGCTAAACTTAAACTGGATAAAATTGATAGAATAGATAAATATAGCTTTGACTCTGAAAAAAGAACAGATGATAAAGATTTACAATATGCTATTTCTGAGTACTTTAGTATGTTTAACGAATCAGAATTAGGAGAAACTAAATGATTAATTGATAGAGAAAAATTTGAAAAGATTTTAGATATGCTTTCTAATGTAGACATATTTAAATGAATTATTTGAGAAATTAAAAAATTAAAAGAAACAGAAAAAGAAGAAGAATATGTCGAAGCATTAGTATTATTTATAAATAGAGTTTGAGATGAATTCTTAAATGTAGAGGAAATTGAAAGGGCTAAAGGATGAAACTCTATGTTTAGAACATATGGAAAAGCTTTTGATTTGAATTGGAAATGAAGTAAAAAATATGAATGAAATATTAAACATAAATTACCGGACGCTGTTGAATTAGGTATATATGCTTGACTTATAGATGATACAAATGAAAAATATTTAAAAGATGGAAGAGTTGATTGGACAAAATTAAAAGTTAAAGAAAATAGAGAAAAAGATTCTAATTTTAATATAGAAGAGTTAGTAAGATATCTTGTTACCAGAGAATTATATGATGTACCATCTACTAAGAGAGGGAAACGTCTAGGTTCTAGGTTTGAATCAGCTATAAAACAATTCAATGAACTAGGTTTGTCTTGGAGATGAGCTTCTTTAGAAGATAAAAAAGGTTATATTGATTTAGTTAAAAATATTCAAGAACCTAAACAAGAAAATAATATTTTATGATTTACTGTAGCTGATCATGTTTCTTTAGATGAACAAGGTAAAGGTCTTATGCCAATATTTGGTTCAGCGAAATTCTTATCTACTAATAAAATTGAAAATATTAGTGAAAATGATAAAAATAAAATGCTTGAAAATTTAAGTAATAAATGAGCATTAAAAGCTGTTAATCTTATGGTGGAATGAATTTTGTGAACTACTTTTACAAGTTTGACAGATGAGGAAAGAAAAGAAGCTGTTAAAAGTATTTTAACAACAGGAAGATATGATAATGATGAACATAATATTCATATGCAGTTAGATGCTGATTATTATGAATGATTAATGTGAATGTCAGCATCAATGTCTATTTTTATGAAAAATTTAAGAATTACTTGAAATGTATGAGCTAAATCTTTAGGTATTATGCATATAGATGCAGTACAAGATGCTCTTATTCCTAGTAGAGTTACTAATAGAGTTAATTCTTGGATTAGTAGTTTAGGATGAGGATATGCCCCTAATGATTCTGCTTCTGGATGAGATAGTAAATCTAATGATCCTGAAACACCTCCAAGTACTCCAAGTGGATGAAATACCTGAGGATGAAATGCTTGAAGTTGAAATACACCACCACCACCATGACCATAAAAAATATAATAAAAACTTGTGAGGTTTTTCTTGCAAGTTTTTTAAAATTGGTTATAATATAAAAAATATTTAGTAATAGTATAAATATTATGTATAAAAAAATATTATTAATCTTTGTTCTCTCTGTTTTATTTGCATGAAGCACTGCATTTTCTGCTGATTGGACAAATAAAGATACAAATTGAAATCATCAGTATTGGATTACTAACAACAATAGTTGTGCAATACATGTTACAGAGATAGAAAAATGTTGGAAGTTAACTTCTGTAAATCCCGTTTGAGTAAATCCGTTTTCAAATGTATCTTCTTGGGTTTTGAATTGATGAGTCTGGATTAAAGAATATTATCCTATAACTACGTCATGGAGTTGTAAAACTTATAATGTTGATTTTAATGTTGGAGCCAATACAAAAAAGGAGACAACTGATTTAGCAGTAGATTTTCATAGAGACTATCCGAATGTTCAAATAGAGGGGTTTATTGTCGATACTAAATTTAAATATAAATCAGATGTAATTTGAAACTGTACAAGAGATTATGATATTAATGAATTTAATGTACAATCAAGTTGAATTTGAAATCTTTGTTGAAATAATATTGCAGAAAATAATGTTGCCATGAATTGATGAACTTATACTGAACAATGTGATGATTGAAAAGATTGAGATAACGATGGTTGTAGTGATACATGTATGTTAGAATGAGTTTCTGTAACTTTAACTTCTGATAAATATACAGCGCAAGATAGTTTAACAGCAACATTATCATCTACAAAAACAAGTTATTCTGATTATCAAACTCTTTCTCTATGAAATTGAACAATTATAAATAATCCGGTATTTCCTTATACTCAAACTTATAATTGAAAATGAAGCTATTGAGTTGTAGTAAGTGTAATAAGTAATTATTCAACACCTGCTAATCCGTGAGCTAGAAATCCAAATTTTCCTTTACCTATCGGACATGCTAATAAAAATTTAACTGTTACTACTGATGGTTGAGGTGGTGGTTGATGATGAGGTTGAGGTGGTTGAGGTTGATGAACAACTCCTCCTTCTTGATGAACTACAACTACTTGATGAGGAACACCTTGACAACAATGTTGAGATTGAATTCCTGAATGAACAGAAGAATGTGATACATGACCTACGAACTGAACAAATGGTCAATGTAGTGCTAATTGTACCATTATAAACACTTGATGAAGAGTCATTGATATTGAACCTGAACCAGAAGAATTAGAATTAGTATGATGAGGATGACCTATCACAGATAGTTTTAAAGTAAATAGAAATGTAAACTTTCCTGTTAACCTTCAAAATAAAAAATATTGTGTACAAAGAATTTCTCAAAAAACAGATAGCTGAAGTGATTTTTCAGCTAGATGAGAATCAATAAAAACTAAAGTAATAAATTGAAGTACAGTCACTTTAGATACTCCTATATGTTGAGAGATTTGAGTAATTTGAGATAGAATGACTTATGCTTGATTACAGGATTATGTAACAGATTGGAGATGAAGAGTAAATGATTTTACTGATGAAGAATATGTTGACAATGTTATTATTTCTTGGATAGATGATTGAGATGAGATATATGAACCTTGAGAACAAAAATCTCAAAAAATTATCAGAGTAGCTTCTCCTACTATTACAAATATTTCTAGTTGAAGCGTATTTTGAAAACTTATAAATATTTGAAATTTATCAAAAATTATAGAAAATTTATTTGATGATCAAAAACCTAGAAATAAAAATTTCGTAACAGTTTCTATTGATAATACAAAAGATTCTTATGTAGATAATGTTTCTATTTCTAAGCCTACAATTGTAGAAAAAGCAGAAAAGTTATGAAAAGAAGATAAAGAATCAGTGCAAATAACAGAAGATATAACAACAATCAGTACGACTTGAAATTATCATATTTCAGACATGCAAAAATATAAATGACATGAGAATATTCTAGTCTTAGATAAATGAAATCTGCTTATAGACTGACTAAATCAAGTGAATGCTCATTACACTTATATCATAGAAGAATGAGATTTAATAATCAGTTCTAATATTAATTATACTTGAGATTACAGCGCTTTTGTTGTAAAAGAATGAAATATTCAAATTCCTAAAAATGTTACAGAGATAAAATGAATATTTATCACAATGATAGATGGGAAATGATTCTTCTCTTATGATAGAGAATATACTACAAATAGACTTATAGTTGATGGTTCGTTATACTGAAAAGTGGATGACCTAGTAAAATATAGAACATATATTAAATATGATTTAGCGAATAATCAACTTAATGTATGAACAGTTGTTGACTTAACTTCTGAAATATTAAAAAATCCACCACCATTATTAAATAAATTTTTAAGTGAATATATAGAGCTTAGAAAAGTCGCTCGTTAATCAAAAAACACCTTAATTAAGGTGTTTTATTTTTAGCTGTCTTTTATAAATTTTGAAAAAATTTCATATAATGCTTCATATGCTAATAAAACTAATTTATCATCTCTTCATCAATAAATATCTTTATCTCAATGAAACAAATTGCATCTTATAGTATAAATTAGTTTTAAAAAGTTTTTTAATCATTTTTCTCTTTTTATATCAACTATTTTATTTTTTTTTAAATCTTTTACTCATATTCATAATTCATCTTTACGTCCTTCAATAAGTTTAAAAAATTCTTCTACTTTAGGATTTATTCAGTCATCATCTTCAAAAAGTCTTTTTAACTCCAAATGATTTCACATTTTTGTTATAGCTTTTTCTCTATCTCATCAATTTTCAAAAAAATTAGAATAAAAACCGTTATATCAAATCCACAAAGCTATAAATTTATCAAATGGCTTTTCTTCTAAAGCTGATTTTTTCAACCAATTTTTTATTAATTTCCTGTTTAATTCACTCATAAAAAAATAGATTATAATATATTACAACCTATTTTATATAAAAATACATTTTTATCAACTTTTATTATTGAAAATCAAATTTATAAATTATAACTTTTGCTCATTCACTATCCTTAAAAATACTTTCTACTTTTAATCAATTTATTTTATTTTTTGTGTCTAATAAATCTTTAAACTGCGGTCTATAACTCAAAAAATCCATCGTGTCTACAATCAAGTAATCAATATTATTATACCTCGCGTATTCTAAAATATTATCAAAATTATCACTATACGGTGTCAAAATTCTTTTTAGCGTTCAAGAATAATATGTCACTATCGGAAATCTTTCCATAATCTTTAATTCTTCATTATTTTCGCTATTTTTATATTTATCTTTTAGATATAATCAAGCCTGCTTTTTTAGTAAATATTTATCATTTAATTTAGTTAAATTATTGTTATAAGCAAGACATCAGTAAGCGCTTATTAATAATAAAAATCATATTAAAATTGCAGATACTATTTTACTATAAATATTTCTGAATTTTTTTATTATATTTTCTAGTCCATATAAAAATATAGTATAAAATAATGGCAAGAATATTACAAAATATCTTAGTATTACAAAAAATATTGTGAAGAAAATAAATGCTGTTAAAAAGGTTAAAAAATAAGGATAAAACACACTATATTTTCTATTAATAAACAATAAGATTAATCAATAAGCAAAAACTAATAAAACTACTCAAGATAAAAATAATACTAGATATCTAAATTTATAAAGGCTTGATTTTTCATCTAAAAATCTGTTTAATCCTTCTCAAATTGTTATTCTAGGTATTGCTTCTAGCAATACTTTTTTTTGATTAGTAAACTGTCTAATTATAGTTTCTCCAGGATTATTTATAATTGATGATAAAACTCATCATTTTATATTTGGTTTATCATAATCAAGTCCTCAAGCGAATCCTGCTATGAGATGATGATTATCTTCAGTTAGCTCTCAAACAGCCCTTTCAAATCAAATATCATCTTGTTTTTCGATTCACCTCATCTGCGCTTGTCTAAAATTACTTGCTCATTTATTTGTTAGTCAAATTTCTCAAGTAAAGCTGTATAAATAAAAAATATATGGTGAAATAAAAACAAAAAAACCAGCGACTAATACTAATCATTTTTTAAAAATATTTGTAAAATTTATATTTTTATGATGAAAAAATATAGCGAGTAAATATAATCAAACACTTCAAATATAAATAAACGCTTCTGCTCTTGTTAGATACAATAAAGTAAGATTAAAACTTATTAATATAATATTTTTATAATTAAAATTACTGTATAATTTTTCTAGATTTATAAGTAGCCATAAAAATAACGGAATATAAATATTTTCGCTCAACACGTGAATATTAAAATTCAATAAAAATGGCGATAAATAAAGAAAAATAATAGCTATTAAACTAAAGTTTTTACTCAATATTTTTCTAGATAATTTAAATAACAATAAAGCAGTAATAGCAAATAAAATAATATTTATTAGAAATGCTGATATAAAATTATCTTGAAAAACTAGCTTAAATAAAGCAATAGGAAGAGAATATAAAAATCAAAACCATCAGCTTCCAAATCAAGCGATATCAAAATCAGCCAAATGAGAAGCCATTTGCAGGTATGCAAAATCATCCGCATTATTTAAAACAAGATAATTCTGCATAACAAATAAATGCATCACACTTCATAAATAAATTATTATCCATAATAGGTAATTTTTTTTCATAATTTTTATATTATTTTAATATTTAGAAAATTTTAAATTTCTTGCAATAAAAGCTCAAATAAGCAAAAATAAAGTATAAGAAGTAGCAGCTTCTTCAAATGCGTGAGTTAGGTTCGCCATTATGAGTAAACTAATAAATGCAACAAAAATTCATACGCTTAAATAATCTTTTCTTTTTTTAATTATTCTCCATAGATATACTCAAATTATACTTAAAACTCAAATGAAAAAAGCAAGTCAAACAAAACTTTGTTCAAGTAAAATTTGTATAAACCAATTTTCTGGCCAAAATCTTTGTTCTACAACACTAGCTGGTCCTGCTATTCAAAGCCCATATCAAACTGGATTATATCTCCACATATGAAAACTATGTTCTAAGTTTTCTACTCTATTTAAAGTCGAACCAATGTGCAAAAATAAATCTCTTTTTATCCAAACTAAACTTCCTAAAGCTCCTATAAATAAAGCTCATCATCATAAATAAATTTTCTTTGGGATTTGTTTTAATTTATCTCTAAATGCTATTAAAACAAATAAAATTGCTCATAATAAGAATCATAATAAAGATGTTTTTGTATAAGCATAGAATATAGACACTAAGTAGACAAGTGTTGGTAATCCTATATATAAGCTATAATTAATAGCTGATTTTTTATTTTTTAAGTAGTCTAAAATATATCCTAAATAGACAAAGAAAAATACTGTTAAGAATACTGAAAACCTTATTGGTCAACCTAAAGTTCATTGAAATCTAGCGTGTCCATTTACATTTTGTGCAAAAGCAGTACAGGCATTTGCTTTATAAGTAGACACTTCACTTGAATATCAAAATAAAGTCGTCATAATTTCAATATGTCCTGACAAATAAATTGGTAAAAATATAACAATCATCAAAGCTATACTAAAAAAAACTGTTTTTAATAATAAATTAAAATTTTCTCTAGCAGATACTAAATATAGTCAAGCAATTAATGCTAGCAAGAAAAATACATCATATTTAAATCATAAAATATTTGCTAAATTTACATCAAAATAAGGCAGAAAAATATAAGCAAAACTTATTATTATAAAAGTCAAAGTAGTTCATACCAAATAATTATTTTTTAGTGCTTTATTAAGATTTAATTTATATCTTTTATATAGATTAAATAAAACTCATATCGTTAGCCCTATAATTATAAATTCTTTCCAAAATCTAGCGATATTCATTATATTTTCGCCAACTCAAATTTTACATTTTAAAAAATTTATCATTAAAGCATGAAATGGCAATAATGCAGTAAAAATTATTAACAGTTTTTTCATATTTATAATTAATTTTATTTATTAAACTTTATTTTTAGATAAGGATTTTCTTTTGATAGGGCGACAGCCCTTTGGGCTGTCGCCCCTAGCGTAGCCTCGCTTATTGCGAGGCTACGCATCAATAATAACTTCTTTATTTTTTATACACAATATTTTGTATTTTTTCGATAAATTTTTCTCTTGAAAAATTCTCAGCATGTTTTTGTAAATCCCCTTTATTATAAAAATCTTGTTCTACTTTTTCATCAAATTCAATAAATTTTTCTACAAAATCTTCTCAAAATTTGTCTTCAAAAAATTCTCAAGTTTTATTTTCTATAACAGTTTCAAGAAGTCATCAAGCTTTATAAGCAAAAACAGGTTTTCACGCTGACATAGCTTCTACAGGAGTTATTCAAAAATCTTCCTCTCAAGGAAAAACTAATCCTCTAGATTCTCATAAAAGTTTCACTAAATCATCTCAATATTGAGCTCATAAAAATTCTATATTATCTCAAGAAACCATTTTTTCTAATGCTTCTTTATAACTTCATCTTCATATAATTTTTAACTTTTTATCAGGCATTTTATTAAACGCTTCTATCGCTACTTCTATTTTTTTAAATTCTACTAATGCTGAAATTATAATATAATAATCTCATTTTTTTATAAATTTAAATCTATTTGTTTCAACTGGTGGAAATAAAATATCAGCTTTTTTTCTATAATATTTAAAAACTCTGTTAGCACTATTTTCAGAATTAGCAAGATTGACATCACTTCTCATACTTGCCAAAGTGTCCCATTGTCTTAACTTATAGAACATTTTATTTAAAATCCATCATTTTATCCCAGAATTAAATCAAATATCCTTTTTATATTCATTAGTCCAATCCCATAAATATCTTGCTGGAGAATGATAATATACGATAAATTTTGTTTCAGGTTTTGTTATCGCTCAGTGAGAAAATCCTGAAGAACTCGCTATAACAACGTCATAATCTGAAAAATCTAATTGTTCTACTCATCTTGCCATATAAGGGAGACAAAATCTTTGATTTTTTGTTATATTATAAATTCTTTGTGTTATTTTTGGTACGGCTTTTATTTTACTAGCAGGAAAAACTGTTCAAACTTTTTTCTCATCATAAATAAGAGTAAATAAATCAGCCTTAGGAAAAGCTTCAAGTAGAGCTTCTACAACCTTTTCTGCCCCTCATAATTTAACTAACATTTCATGTAAAATAGCAACTTTCATTTTCTAAAATTAAAAATTATTTTCCATATAATAACAATTTTTTTGTAAAAACGAAATTTTATGATACAATAAAATAAATTTATAAATAAAAAAATAAAAATGAGCTCAAAAAAAGTATTTAAAAATATTTTACTTATAATTCTAATCAGTCTAAATTTCTTTAATTTAGAATATTCTTTTGGTTTTAGTACAGATTATATGAAGGCCCAAGAAGCTGCAAGACAACAAGCCGAAGCTGATAGACTTGCGAAAGAAAAACAAGCAGAGGCTGATAAACAAGCAGAACAAGAAAAAAAAGCTAGAGCTGATCAAGAAGCTGCAAATAAAGCTGCAGCTGATAAAGTAAAGGCAGATGCTCCAGCAAATGAGCAATTAGATACTCAAATCGGTATAGTAGATTCAGAAATAAAAGCTTTAAGAGAAAAACATCCTGAAATTTGACAATTAGAAACACAAAAACAACAGTTAGAAGAAAAATTAAAAACTACAACTAGAGAATGAAGTGGAAAAGAAGTTATTAAATCTCAAATTGAAGAAGTTAATAATAAAATTAATAAAGTCCCTAGATTATGACAATTAGAGGAAAGAAAAAAAACTTTAGAGACAACAAAGCAAGAACTTGCTGATTGAAAAAAAACACCAACTGAAGCTCAAATTACTGCAAAGAAAGTACAAAATGAAGTTGTAAAAGAACAAAAGGCTGTTAGTGATATAAATACTGCTATAGTAAATGCTCAAAATGCACAAAATAAATTAGTTGCTTGAGGAAATGTAACTGTTAATGCAGATTGAACAATAAACGATCCTACTGGACAATATGCAGCATCACAAGAATTAATTCAAAATTTACAAGCTAAAGCTGATTGATTTTCTGATGGTACAGTTACTTGAGAAAGTGTAATAACAGAAGCTACATCTTGAACAGCAAAAGCAGAAAATATAGCTAAGACTGAATCAAAACCTCTTATAAGTCCCAAAAACGCATCTGAAGCTCAAGCATGAAATTCAGAAGGAGTATCAAAATGAATGGCAGAGGTTCAAGGAGTTGTAGATGCAGCTGAAGCAGCAGTAAAAAATTTGAAAACATCAAAAGAAAATAATGAAAAAACTTTGAGTGAATTACAAGATACAGTTACAGAGACAGAAAGACAATATCAAGAAAATTTAGAAGCATATTGAGCAGGTGATCCAAGAACGGTACAATCTAAGAGTGCAGCGGAAGATGCTAAAGCAAACTTAAAAAATTTAGGAAAACCGTTACAAGATTCTATAAGGAAGACGGATACTGAACTAAAACAGGCTGAACAACTTCTTGAGGTTGCTAAGGATAGGAAACAAAAAACTGAAAAAAAATTTCAAGAAGATTCTCCAGAAGCATATGCTGAACATAAAATAAAAGAAAAATATAATGAACAAAGACAAGCAATTATAGATGCAGATAAAAATTGAGAATTAGAGCCAGGACAAAAAGAAGATTTGTTAGGAAAATTAGAAAATGCATATGATGCAGTAGATAACTGAGAAGACTGAGCTCAAGAAAAATTTAATAATGCGTTAAATGAGTTACAAAGACAAAAAATAGAAAATTATAAAGCAAAATGTAAAGAAAATTGAGATTGTCTTACAGAAAGCTCTTTCATGATGAACACTAAATCTACTTTTTGACTTTGAAGTAAAACAGCTTGAAATAAATCAAGAACTACAGATGCAAAAGCGACAATTAATTCTGTAATATGAAGAATTATCCAAAATTTAATGATAGCATTATGAAGTTTATCATTACTTATAATGACAGTTTGAGCTGGTTATATGATTCTTTATCATGGACAAGATGAATACTTGAGTAAATGAAAATGAATTTTTATGGCAGGTATAACTTCTCTTGTTATAGCACTTAGTTCATATATTTTGGTGGACCTAGTAAGATATGTTTTATATTGAGGTTAAAATTTTATTTAAAAAATTAAGTTTTTATGAAAAAAATTATAAAGAATATTAGTTTGTTATTTATTGGATTATATTTTATATTATTTTCTAGTTTTGTTTTGGCGGAATATACTGCTAAAGAAAATATGCAATGGTATAATGAAAATGAAGCTAAATTTGATTCAAAAACTTTAGATAATATTGCGGATTGATTAGTTGATACTCAGAAAATAACTTTAGGTCAAAAAAGTGAAATAAATAGTAAACAAAATCAATATGATACTTCTTGAGAAGTGACTTCTCATTGGTCTACTTATACAGCAGAAGTTAGAAAAACAATTGATTCGTCTAATACTGATTCATCATCTCCTTGAATGTATACCTGATGAGACTCGGATAGTAGTTCTTCTTGATGAAGTAATGGAGGATCTAGTAGTGGTTCTTCAGTAGATTTATCAAGTTGAAAAAAATCTTGAGATAATGAAAATGAATGAGAAAAAAAATGAAGTTCTTGAATTGGTAAAGACAGTTCAACAAATTGAGGTTGAAATGATACTTGAAATTCTGCGTGAAAATGAGATACCACACCTTGATGATGAGCTTGAAAAGATTGACAACAAAAATGAAGTGAGCAAACAAATGGTAATACTAAAGATTGACAAACTTCTGGAAACTGATGAAAAGAATGAGAAGAACAAGGAAAAGACTGATGAACAACTCCTTGAAAATCAAATTGAGATAGTGGAGATTGATGAGCTGGTTGATGAGATGCTACACCTTGAGATTGAACAACACAATGAGATTCTCAAAATGGACAAAACTGAGCAAGTTGAAATACGGGTAGTAGCTTGTCTTGAAGTTGAACATCAGGAAGTGCCTGAGCTAATGGTGGTAATTCTTGATGATGAAACTGAAATTGAGATTCAAGTTGAGGTTGAAATTGAATAAAAACAGAAGAAGGAAATCCAAATGTACCAGAAATAAATTGTTTCTGACTTCCTGGTTGTGAAATCACCGAAGGAACAGATTCTTCAAGCACTAATAAAGTTACATGATTTTTATGAAATCTAGTTTCAAAATTAATTTCATATGCTATAGCTATTTGAGTTATTGCTATAATGATAGCTTGATGAATGTATATGACCTCTGCTTGAGATGATGAAAAAGCGAATAAAGCGAGAAAATGGATAACTTGGATTCTAACTTGAGTAGTAGCCTCAATGCTAGCATTTGCTGTTATTAATATGATAGATAACTTGGTTATTAATCTAGATTGAAATTCTCCACCAATAGAAAATGAAAGATAATATAAACTTAATTAAAAATTATGAAAAAATTATATTTATACATAATAGTTTTTATAAGCTCTTTTTATAGCTTAGTTAGTTTTGCTAAAAATGGGGATACAAGTCTTATTGAAAAAATGAGTCCTAAATGAAAATCTATTGTGAAAGTAACACCCTCTACAACATGAGAAGATTGACTTAGTGCGTTAGATAATTTGCTAAATATTATTAGAGATATCATGTTTGGTATATTACCAACTTTTGCAGTACTTGTTTTTCTTTTTATCTGAGCAAAATTATTTATGGCTAGATGAAATCAAGAAGAATTTAAAAAATCGCTTATGTGGTTTGTATATGCGGCTGTTTGAATGGCTATTATTCCACTTGCTTGGTGAGTTATAAAATTATTAACAACTATTACTCTTTAGTTATCTAAATATAAAATTATGAAAAAATTTTTGATTTTAATTACATTATTTTTAATATTATTATGAGGATTCTTTAGTTTTTTTAATAATAATGTTTTGGCAGCTAGTAAATTAGATAAAGATTTAGAAAAATCTGTCTCAGAATTATTAAAAGACTATACTCCAAATAAAGTAGTAAAAACAGAAAAAGATGATACAACTGTAAATGTATGACTAAAAGACCTTATTTCAACTTTAGTTACAAATTTATCTTTGTTATTATGAATCGCTGCTATTTGAGCAGTTGCTTATTGAGGTATAACAATAATAATAAGTGCTTGAGAAGATGAATGAGTTACTAAATGAAAAAGCATTATAAAATGGGCTGTATTATGATTTGTTTGATTAGTATCAGCTTCAGGACTTATAACTCTAGTTATAAATATTATGTATTGATTAGCCTCGACTTAATTAGAAAAATATGATGAAAAAACTAAAATTATTTATTTCACTTGTGATTATTTTTACTGCCATAATTTTTTATGCGGATTTATTCCTGTCAGAAAAACAAGAACAAACAGATTTTGATACTAATGTGGAAAAAATAAAAAAAGTATCTTCTCCAATTTCAGAAGAAAGGCTTAATAAAGCTAGAGAAAAAATGAGAGAAAGACTAGCTCAAATTAGGGAAGAAGAAAAAAATACTCCAAATTTAGACTCAGCGAATCAAAATAATAATCAAGAAGATATAAAAAATACAAAAAATAATAGTGAAAATATTAAAAAAACAGAAGAAAAAGTAGAAAAAACAGAACAAAAAAGCCATAATTTTGAAATAAATTATATTTTAGAAGATTATGAAAATACATTAAGTAATCTAAGGAAATTTTCCCTAGAAAGTATTCTAATAAGCCATTTATTTAATAATAAAGTCAATAATTTAATCACTGATTTAATAGAAGCAAAAGAAGAGGTTAGATGAAAAATGAAAAATTGAGCGATATTAATGTTTGCTCCACATTTGCTTAAAAATGAGGAATTTATCAGCGTTTTTATTCATGAATTAGGGCATTTTGTTGATTTATATTATTTAAGAAAATGATATTTTTGAGACGCTAGTAATAAATTTTATGACATAAGTTGGAAATCTACAAAAATTTTAAAGTCATGAAATGGACAAAAAGATTTTGTATCAGGATACGCTATGACAAATAAATATGAAGATTTTGCTGAAAGTTTTGAATTTTTTATTTTGCATAATAAAGATTTTCTAAAAAAAGCTCAAAACAGCAGTAAATTAATGAAAAAGTATGAATTTTTTGAAGAACATATTTTTGTTTCTGGAGAATTTAAAAATTCTAATTTTTGAGAAAATGAATTTAAAGAAGATATTTGGGATACTACAAAATTAGAAATAAGTGAAAAAAAGTTTTTGAATTATATAAAAAATAATTAATATACTATCAGCTTTATAAAAAATAAATATTTTTCTTCACTATAATTTAAAATAAAAATAACAAGGAGATTTTTCATATTAAATCAATAATTATAAATAAAAATTATATTTAAATCACAAGTTTTATTTTTAAAAAGTTAAATTAGCCTAAAAAGATGTATTATTTTTTTATAAAGTAAATCAATTTTATTTTATAAATTCTTATTTAATGCAAGATTTTTTTGATGAATTAAACTCTGAATTATCAGATAAAAACAACAACAATAATACTAATAATAATCAAGACAATACTTCTGAAAATCCTGAAATTTCTAGAGAAGAACAAAAAAAAGAAGTTCAAATTCCTTTGACTTTTGATCCAAATAAGTCTAATCCTTATATAAAAACTAAATTTAAATTTAATCAAAATAGTAATAATAACGCCAACAATAATCAAAACACTAACTATAAAACTAATAACAATAGAAATAATTATAATTCAAGAAATAATACAAATAACGGAAATTATTCTATAAAAGACTCTATGCAAAATAATTTTCCTGAAACTAGATTTTATTTGCCTTTATTAAGAGATGAATCGACAAGAGTTGTATTTTTATGATGAAATAATGAAGTCGGGAAAAATATGACAGTTTATCAATATGAAGATGATTTAATAATTGTTGATGCTGGATTACAAAAAAATGAATCTGGAGTCTTACAAAAAAAATATTCTATCCCTGATATTTCTTTTTTAATCCCTATTAAACAAAAAATAAAAGGATTATTTATTACAAATGCTTTAGTAGAAAACGCTTGAGCACTTCCACAAATATTGAAACCATTATGATGTCCTGATTTATACTGAAATAAAATCACAATAGAATTATTAAAAGTTTTAATTAAGGATAATGAAATTTTAGAAAAAACTAACTTTATAGAAATTTCTGATGGAGAGACTGTAGAATGTGGAAAATTTAAAGTAACGCCTATTGTAAGCGATGATACTAAATCGTTAACAATGTATAATATTGTTTCTCCAAAACTAAATATTATTCATACTTGAAGTTATAAAATTACTGAAAATTTAAAACAAAAATTAGAGAATTACAGAGGAAAGACTGATTTATTAGTTAATGAATCTTCTTCTAGTTTTAAAAAAGCTCCGTTTTTTTCTAAATATAATATTGAAGAAAATTTAAAGAAAATCTTAAGAAATAAAAAATCGAGAACATTTATATTAACTCCCTATCCGCTTATAACAAGGCTTGCTCCTATTGTAGAAGAAGCCGAAAAATTATGAAAAACTATTTTGGTTTTATGAAAAGATTTAGGAGATATTGTTTCAGCAGGAGAAAGATTATGACTATTTCCTGAATGAAAAGTGAAAAAATATAATCCAAATATTACAGAAAATTTAGAAGATAATGAACAAGTTATTCTAGTTTGATGAAATATTGATGATAAATTTTCTCAAATAAATAAAATTATAGATTGAACTAATTATAATATTGCTTTTGAAAGATGAGATAGTTTGGTTGTACCTCCTTATGAATTACAAAATGATGCTAGTTTAAGAGTATTAAATAGATTATTCTTTGAAGGAGTGAATATTATAACAAATACTTTCTTAGATCCTAGGCAAGCGAGTATAGCTTGAAAAGAAGAACAACAAGAGCTTATAAAGGTTTTAGAACCAAAAAATATAGCGCCTTATGGTACACATTCTTTACATAGAAATGTAGCTCAAGTATGAATTTTAGAAACAGGATTTGCTAAAGAAAATATAGTGCAAAATAACGATTGAGAAATTATAGATGTAGATAATACTGCGAGTGTTTTTAAATCTAGAATTAGAGTTCCTGTACAAGAAATTTTAGTAGATTGATTTGGTATTTGATTAGCAACAAGTCATATTATCAAAGCAAGAGAAAATATGATGGACGGATGAGTTTTAGTTGCTATTTTCCCAGTAGACTCAAATACTAGAACAATAGTTTGACCTATAAGACTTGAAACTAGATGATTTGTTTATCTTGATGAAGTTCGTCTTATGCATAAAGTTTTGATTAAAAAAGCTAGAAATGTTTTTGAAAATACACTTCAAGATGTACCTGAAATAGAAGATAAAGATTTAATAAAAATTATAAAGACAGATTTAGAATCTTATGTCTTAAAAACTGTTAATAGGGAGCCTATGGTAATTCCTGTTATAGTAAATATGTAAAAATAAAACTACTTGTTAATTCAAAGTAGTTTTTTATTTTTATGGGCGGACTATAAACCTTGCTGAATAATAACCATTACGACCACCTGTGCTATATCCCCATTGTTCTGAACAGCCTCCACCATTCATAGTACGAGCTCCCCGTCACCATTTAGTTCCATCAACATAACCAACTGCAGAAAGCCATATTTTTTCAGCATTAGTTTTATCATTTGAATCAGTTAGAAAAGGAGTATTTTTATCTTCTCATTCACAAGCCATTTGATATTCTCATCTAGTATTTCATGTTAAATTATTTCAATCTGAAATATAACTAAATGCACTTGGGAGATGACTTCAAGGTTTTTGGGTCCAAGCTGTTAGATATTTTTGTCTATTTTGATAAGTAATATTATTAAAATCTTTTGTATCTGTATTAGCAGTAACATCTGTCTTGTATTGTTCATAAGAGATTGTTTCATTTTTAGTTTTATCTGGATGATGTTTATATTCCATATCCTCTCATAAATCTTTTACTCAATCTATACAGTCAGCTATATAAATGGCTGGAATAGCGTGTCAATTTACCGTTGTCAATAATGTGTTTGTATCATTTACTGTTATCCAATTTATACTTTTAGCTTGAGTGTAATTATTTCAAGTTCATGCTAACCATTGCATTCTTCAGGTTATAGTATCTTCAGCATTAGAATCATTATTTTTTGATGTTCACAATGGCCTGCAAGAATATGGTATTGGACTATTTGCTACATGTGTTAGATTTTTGGTTTGTCACATGTCTGGACGAGAATTTCATGTATCATCTATTGTTTTAGAGTCTAATAAAACTGATGGATTCCATCCATTTACATAAGTTGCAGTATTATTTCACCAACCATTCCAAGAAATTCATCAGGTTCAATTTGTGGCGTCACTATTCCAATCTCAAAATCTAGGGGAAATACAGAATCAATCTCATTTAGCACTTCAAATATAAACGTCATTATCTTTATCTACCCACATCCATCAGGCTTCATTTTCACAAGAATTTTTGTCTATTATTTTTTTTCTTAAACATTTTTTTTCTCATCAAACCTCACTACATAGTTCTCAAGTCACATATAATTTTCAATTTAATTTTATATCAGTTCAAGATACATCTATTTTATTAGTTAAACTAGAAATATTACTCCAAGTAGTATTATCTAAAACTTCTCAAGAGTTTTTAGTTATGGAAATCGCTCAAATAAAATTCACTAAATATATTCAGCTAAAAATTAGGCTTAAAAATAATATAAATTTCTTCATAATTTTCAAAAAATTATTTAATAATTAAAGCGATTATAATATTTTTTATATATAAAATCAAGTTTTAATTTTTTATTTTATTGCTAAATCTTAAAAAATAATTAAAATCTGAATAATTAAATACTATAAACAAAACTTTATGTGAAAAATAATTAGATTGGACAAAAACTTAGCTAATCAAATCGCTGCTTGAGAAGTAGTAGAAAGGCCTATTTCTATTGTAAAAGAACTTATAGAAAATTCAATAGATGCTGGCTCTGATTCTATAAAAATCGAAATTAAAAATGGATGAAAAAGTGAAATAATCATCACAGACAATGGTTATTGAATAGATAAAAATGACCTAAATTTAGCAGTGGAAAAATATTCTACTTCAAAAATAAAAAATCTTGATGATCTATACAACATAATGACTTTTTGATTTAGATGAGAAGCATTAGCGTCTATTACTTCAGTATCTAAAACTACAATTATATCAAAGACAAAAGATAGTGAAAGTGCTTATAAATTAGAAATAATATGATGAGAGTCAGGTGAAATTATAAAAGAAATGTGAGAAACAGGGACAAAAATAATTATTAGAGATTTATTTTATAACACTCCTGCAAGGTTAAATTATCTTAAAAAAGATAAGACAGAGTATGCTCATATATTTGATTTTTTGCAAAATATTTCGCTTAGTTATCCGCATATTTGATTTGAGTTTATTAGTGATAATAGACAAGTTTTTAAATATAATATTTGAGATAATCTCCAAACTAGAATTTATCATATTTATGGAGAAGAGGTTAGCGATAATCTGATAGACGTAAATTTTAATTTATGATGAATAGAGATTAGTTGATTTATCACAAATCCTAATATAAGTTTTGGGAATAAAAATAGACAAAATCTTTTTGTAAATAATAGAGTTATTAAAAGTCCGCTTATTTATAAAGCGATTACGAACGCTTATAATAGATTTATTCCGCATAATAGATTTCCTGCTTATATTTTAAATCTTGAAATTGATCCTACTCAAGTGGATGTAAATGTTCATCCGCGTAAACTAGAGGTAAGATTTGCCAATGAGAGCCAAATTTTTAAGAGTTTTTATAATGCTATTTATGATAAATTAAATAGTTTTTCAGTTGTTTCTATTCATAATCAAGTCAATAATAATCAAGAAAATAATATAAATAATACAGAAAATCTAGAATGAAATAATGATAACATTAGGCAAGAATTTTTAAATCTAAATAATAATTTTTCTAGTGCTAATACGAGTAGTGTGCAAAATAATTTAGATAAAAATAATAATTTTTATACTTGAAGTGGAAATAAATTTAAGTCTTATTCACCATATAAAGAAATAAAATTTAATCCAAATCAAAGTCGCATAACAAGAGATTTTAATCCTTTTGATAATCCTGAGTGAAGTTCTTGAAATAATAATTTAAATAATATTGAAGAAGGAAGTTTAGAAACATCTACGGATTTACATGATACACCGCTTTGAAAAATCATTGGACAAGCCTTTAATAGTTATATAATAGTTGAAACAAATAATTCTATTCAAGTGTTGGACCAGCACGCTTTGGCTGAAAGAGTTATTTATGAAAGATTAGTAAATAGTAAACAGAAAGCTATTTCTCAAGGATTATTAGTATGAGAAAGTGTGAATCTTACGCCAAAAGAATTTAATATTTTGGAGCATCGCAAGGCAGTTTTTGAAGAGATGTGATTTGAAGTAGAATTATTAAGTAATAATATTGTGATGATAAACGCTGTTCCTTCGTTTATAAAACAGCATGATATAAAGGATGTTTTCTTATGAGTTTTAGAAGATATTTGAGAAGAAGCTGATAGTAAATCAAAAACTTTAGATGAAATAAGAAATAAAATTTATGCTTTTACTGCTTGTAGAAGTGCGATAAAATTCGGGAATAAATTAAACTTATTTGAGATGAATAAACTTTTGAAAGATAGTACGCTTGATTATTCTTCAACTTGTCCGCATGGTCGTCCAGTGAGTTTTGAGATAGATTTACATGAATTAAAAAATAAGTATGAGAGGTAAATAAAAATAATAAATTAAATTAATATTTAATAACTATAAAACTATGACAGAAAAAAAGAATGTCAATAATGATAGAGTTATAATTCTAAAATGAGAAAAAGTAGCTCTAGTTGTCCCAGAAAAAAGTGATTTAGACTTATGGTATAAATGAATAAATAATCAAGAGATTAATAAATTTTTAATTATTTGAAATACTATAATAACAAGAGAAGCACAAGAAAAATGGTATAATGAAGAGGCAAATAATGAAACAAGAAAAGTATTATGTATAATGAGCCTGGAGACTGGAAATATCATTTGAAATGTATGAATTCACGATATAGATAATTTTCATAGAATTGCTGAAGTTTGAATAATTATTTTTAAAAGTGATGAACATTCAAAATGATTTGGAACAGAAAGCGTAAAACTAATAACTCATTATTGATTTCATAGATTAAATTTGAGAAAAATAAAAATAGAATATTTTGGAAATAATAAATGAGGAGAAATTGCTTATAAAAGAGTATGATTTAAAGAAATTTGAAGATATACTAAGGAGTATTATGCTAATTGAAAATATGAAGATAGAGTAATGATGGAAATATTTAAAGAAGAATTTTATGAAAAATATCCAGAATTTTTAAAATAAAAAAAGTACTAGAAATTAATATAGTGTTTTTATTTAAAATAAACTTTTATTTTTTTGTTATATTGTTTACTTAATTTTAATAGTTTTTTATTCTCTTCTTGCCAATAATTAAAATCATCTTTATTATAAATTTCTTGATATAAAGGAAATAACTTAGGAAAATATTTTTTTATCAAATCAAAAATTATTTTTTTATTATTAAATTTTAACCTTAAATTATCTGCCATATAATAGTCAACAAAATTATGCGTTAATTCTACAATTCTATCTGTATTACTTATTCAAGGCCATAATGGCGCCATAAAAATATAAGTTTTTATTCAATTTTCTTTTAAAATTTTTAATGCATCAATTCTATCTTCAATATTGCTAGTTCAAGGTTCTATATGCTTTTTAAGTCAATTACTCAAATGAGAAATAGAAAATCATACTTCAATATTTTTTATTTGCTTAATTAAATCAATATCACGCAAAACTAAATCAGACTTTGTTAATATACTGATTTTAGCTTTAGAATCTTTAAATGCTCATAATATTCATCTCATTTTTTTATACTTTTTTTCAACTGGTTGATAACTATCAGTCACAGAAGATATAAAAATACTTCTATTATCATACTTTTTTCATATTTCAGGAATTTTAAAATCTTTTGGATAAACAAAAGTTCCCCATTTTTCATTGATTTCATAAAATTTTTTCATAAAATCAGCATAACAATAAATACATCAATGTCAGCATCAAACATACGGATTTATAACAAAATCAACTCAAGGTAAATCACTTTTTGTAATAATATTTTTCGCAACTATTTTTTTCACTAACCAAAAAATTATTTAATATTATTTTATCAGCATAGCATCTCAAAAACTAAAAAATCTATAATTATTTTCAACAGCGTGATTATAACTTTCTAACATAAATTCTCTTCAAGCAAAACTACTTACAAGCATCAAAAGTGTAGACTTTGGCAAATGAAAATTCGTCACCATAGCATCTACAAATTTCCATTTATATCACGGATAAATAAAAATATCTGTATTTCTTTGTCAAAATTTTAACTCTCAATTTTCATCACTAAAACTTTCTAAAACCCTTATAGAAGTCGTTCCTACTGCGATAATTCTTTTTCACTCTTTTTTATATTTATTCAATTTTTCAGATGTTTCTCTTTCTAATTCTATATATTCAGAGTGCATCTTGTGTTCCAAAATATTATCCGTCTGAACAGGCTTGAAAGTCCCCGCTCCAACATGTAATAAAACCTTCTCTATTTTAACTCATTTTTTCTCTAATTTTTCAAGCAATTCAGGAGTAAAATGCAATCAAGCAGTCGGCGCTGCTACACTTCATAACTTTTCATTATAAACAGTTTGATACCTCTCATTATTTTCTAATTTTTCCTTTATATAAGGTGGTAAAGGTATCTCTCAAATTTTTTCTATAATATCTAAAAAAACCTCTCAAGAAATATTAAATTTTATTTTCCTTCATAAATCAGTAACCTTTATAACTTCTCATTCAAGCTCTGGAAATTCTGGAAATTTTATTTTTTTTCAAGGTTTTAATTTTTTTCAAGGAAAAACAATACAATCCCAAATTCAAGCCTCCAATTCATTATGTAAAAATACCTCTACTTCTCTTCCAGATTCAAGTTCTCAAGATAACCTTGCATTCATAACTCTAGTTTTATTCACAACCAAAACATCATTTTCTCAAAGCTCATCTACAATATCACTAAAAATTTTATCTTCTCTAGTTTTCTCATTTTTATCTAATACTAATAATCTTGAAGTATCTCTTTTTTCAAGCGGAGTTTGAGCGATTAATTTCTCTGGTAAGTTATAATCAAAATCTGATAAATTCATTTAACTTTCTTATTAATTTTTATAATTTTTTACTAAAAAACAGCAATATTTTATTAATTATTTTAAATAAATCAAAACAAAAAACAGTAAATAAAAAAGTTGATAAATATATATTTTTGAATAAACTGATTAAAATTACTTTCTAAATTATTTTTTATGAGAAATCATTCTGCCTTAAATAAATACTGGTGGCATAGATTAATAAAAGTTATTTTTTATATTATAACAATAATTATTTTTTTAGTTTCATTTTTAATTTTTTATAGCCAAACTTCTTTTGCTTGAAGTTTTGAGTGAATTTTAGAAAAATTGCAAGAAAAAAAGTTGAATGAGATTCTAACTAAAGAACAAGTTCCAGAAAAAGTAATAGAATGATATAAAGAATGGTGAATGTCTGATTATGAAATAAACCAATTATTTAAAAAAGAATATACGAGATGAGATTTTTATAACTTAAACGATGAAATAAAACTCAAAATTAAAAACTGAAAAACAATCAATGATGATATATTAACAAAATATTCTGTAGAACCAAAAACTATTAATTTAATGTATGAATATTGATTAACGGGAAAAGAAATAAATGCTTTTTTCGATTGAAAGTATACAAGGTGAGAATTTGAAAAATATATTGATAAAATTACAAAAGAAATAAGTGATAAGAAACAAAAAAAACTAGAAAAAGAGTTAAATGAAAAAAAATTTTGGAATTGAATAAAAAATTTCTTTTTAAATATTTTAAATTTAATTATTATTTTACTAAAAAGTTTCTTAATAACTTGAATATGGATAATTTTATCATTACTATTCTATTATAAGTGAATCATCTACATCATCTTCTGAGATAAAGAAATTAAATAAAATAAAAAACTCCTGAAATTTTCAAGAGTTTTATTTTTATTATGAAAAAATTATTTAACTTCTTTAAGTCTAGCAGCTTTACCAGTAAGTTCTCTGATAAATTTAATATTTTTTCTTCTAACTTTAAATTGTCTTAGAATTTCTATTTTCTCAATTGTTGGAGAATGAACTGTAAAAATTCTTTCAACAGCATAAGAACCAGTTACTCTTCTTACAGTAATTGTTTTTTCTAAAGGAGTTTTACCAGCAGTATCAATAACTAATCCTCTAAATCTTTGTACTCTAGTTTTGTTACCTTCATCTATTCTTTGATAGATTTCAACTTCCATTCAAGTTCTAATTTCTTTTCTATCTTCTTTTAGAAAAGCAGCTTGAATTTTTTTAATTAATTCGGAATTCATGATTTTTAATTATTTTATAATTTATAAATAGACTTGCATTATTTTATCGATTTTTTTGAAAAAGCAAGTTTTTTTTCGCCTTTTTTGGTGTTTTTTAATATTAAAAATTGCTTTTTGGGTACTTTTTAGTACTAAAAAGTACTATTTTGGCATATCCTAAACAAAGGAAATTATACTAAATTTATATAAAATTACAAATTTTTTATAAAAAATAATTTTATAGTTTGATTTTTATAAAAATGCGATTATAATCCCTTTATACTTTACAAATATATATTAAATTTTAAATTATGGATTTTAAGGCTTTCACTGAAAAAGCAAAACAAATGGCACAAGATGCAGCAAATAAAGTAAAAAAAGTCGCAGACCAAGCAGTAGAAAAGACAGCTCAATCTTTTGCTAAGACTGGGATCTTTATAAAAGAAAATGAAGAGCAAACAAAGCAAGAACAATTAGCTGAGTTAATTAAAAATAATAAAAAAATCATAATTATTTTTTGAAAACAAGAAAGCGAATTTTTTAGAAAAGCATTAGTAATGTTTCCTGTTTTATTTACAAAATGATGGGCGCATAATTTTAAATTAAAACTATACCCATTAGACGAAGAAGAATCAGTATCAAAAGACTATAAAGTAGAGGATTTACCAGCTTTGATTATTTTTAAAGAAGGAGAAGTATCTGAAACAGTAGAATGAGCAGAAGAAGTTATGAAAATAGTAAAGAAATTATCTCTAGAAGTAGAATGAGTAGCTAATAATATTCAAGAAAAAGAAGAAAATAGTGATAAGACTAAAAATAATTCTAAAACAGAAAACAATATAGAAGAAAAAGAAGAAACTAAAGAGGTTAATGAAGAAAAAACAGAAGATAAAAAATCTGAAAATAAATAATATTTATTAAAAAATAAATTATGGAAATTATAGAAATTTTATATATAGTATTAATCGTTTTTATAACTATAATCTGAACTTTATCAGCAATAGCACTAATAAAATTAATACGAATTTTAAGAGCTGTTGAAGATGCTGTTGATATGTATGAAAAATTTAAACTTATAGCAAGCTATTACGAAAGCCTGCCATGAGTTTTTATAGACAAAATAAAAAGTTTTATATTTAGAGGAAAATAAAAATGCAAAATCCAGAAATTATTGCACTAAAAAGTTGAACAAGTTATACAAATATTTGAAATATTTTTTCAAAAAGTCTTATTATAAATAATAGTTTTGATTTCAATAACAGGGGCGTTATTTTATTTTGCGATAACAATAAAAATCTTAAAAACTATCAAAAATTTTTTAATTTTCATAATATAAAACCTGTTTTAATAAGTAGTGAAGCTGAAATTTTTAATATAAAAAATAACTTGCCAAACTTATATCTAGTCGACGTGAATATTTTTTATAGCAAAAATAATGCTTATTATATAGAAAATAATGCTATAAAATTAGAAAAAAATCAAAATTATAATATAGATGAGATTATAAAACGCTTAGCTGATTTTTGATACCAAGCGAATGATTTTTTAGAACCTTGAAGTTATAATAAAAAGTGAGATATCATTAATATAATGCCTTTTGGGCAAGATAAATATAGTTATAATATCAGTTTTTGGTGAGAAACTTTAGAAGAAATAACTCTGTTAAATAATTTTGAGAATACTAGTGAAAAAATAGAAAAAGTAGAACTTGGAGAAGATAAAAGATTTATTATTCCAGAAGATATTAATACTATAAATAGGCATAAATTTAATAGTGGGCTTTTTGACTTATTTAAGAGCTTTAATAATACTGAAATTATTTTGGATAATTTAGATTTATTCAGTGATTTAGATAAATTAGACTTTGAAAATAAAATAAGTTTAGATTTATTTTCTCATCCTGAAAAAACTCAAACTAATCTGGATATTACAGATTTATACATCAAAAATATTGAAGATTTTAGGGAGTTATTAAATTCTACAAATAAAGTAAATATTTATACAAAAAATATTAAAAATATAGAAAATTTTCTTGATTATAATAAAATTTCTGGGATTAATTTAGTTGAATCTAATTTGAATTTTCTAAAAAGTTTTAGATGGGAGAATAATTATTTTATAGCAGATGATAATCTAAACAGAATCTTTGTAAAAAAGAGAGTGAAAAAGTCAGTAAGTGATGCGATGGATTTGCTTCTTACTATTAGAGAAGAAGATTATGTTGTGCATATCGACCATTGAATTGGTATTTATAAAGGAATTATCAAGAAAAAATTAATCAATATAGAAAAAGAATACTTGCAAATAAATTATGAAAATGATGAAAAATTATTCGTACCGATTGAACAAACTAGTAGAATTTCTAAATATGTTTGAGCGGATAATCCAAAACTAACGCCGTTACATAAACAAAAATGGCAAAGAGATATTGCTAAAGCAACAAAAGACGCAAAAGAATACGCGCAGGAGCTAATGAAAATATACAGTGAAAGAAAAGCTTCTTCTTGATTTAGTTTTGTTCTAGATAAAGAGAAAATTCAAAACTTTCAAGATAGTTTTCCATATATCTATACTGGTGACCAAAGTGCTGCTATAAATGAAATTTTGTGAGATATGGCGAAAGATAAACCAATGGATAGATTATTATCGTGAGATGTTTGATTTGGTAAAACAGAAGTTGCATTTAATGCTATTTATAACGCTATAACTAATAAAAAACAAGCCGTTTTAGTGTCTCCTTTAGTAATCCTTGCTTATGAGCATTATGAAAGTGCGATAGAGAGATTTAGAGAGTTTTGATTTAAAATAGAAATTTTAACAAGATTTCAGACTCAATCTAGAACAAAAACTATTTTGGAAAGATTAAAAAAATGAGATTTAGACTTAGTTGTTTGAACTCATAGACTACTCAGCGATAAAATAATTTATAAAGATTTGTGATTATTAGTCGTTGATGAAGAACATAAATTCTGAGTTAAAGATAAGGAAAAAATCAAGGCGATGAAAACAAATATTGATGTCTTGTCAATGTCAGCAACACCTATCCCAAGGTCATTAAATATGGCTTTGGCTAGCGTACGTGAGTTGTCAGTTTTGAAAACTCCACCAATAGGTAGACAGTCTATTTCAACAATAGTTTCTGATTTTAATGAGAAAATAGTCGTTGAAGCTTGTAAACGTGAATTCAAAAGATGATGACAAATATTTTTTGTCCATAATAGAATAACTTGAATAGAAAGACTAGAAAAAAAATTACAAGAATTATTTCCCAAAAAGAAAATTATTATCACTCATTCTAGACTGCCTTGAGAAGAATTAGAAGATAGAATTCTCGCTTTTAAGAGAAAGGAGTATGATATTTTGTTGACTACAACGGTTATTGAAAACTGAGTTGATTTTGAAAATGTAAATACGATTTTTATAAACGATGCTTATAAAATGTGATTAGCTCAAATTCATCAACTTAGATGAAGAGTCGGCCGTAGAAGCGAAAAATGATACTGTTATTTATTATATGATAAAAAGAAATTAAAAGAAGACGGGGCGAATAGACTGAGAACTTTAGTTGATTATTCTTATTTATGAGCTGGATTTGAACTTGCTATGAAAGACTTAGAGGTCAGGTGATGATGAGATATTTTATGATTAAAACAAAGTGGACATACAAGTCAAATTTGAGTGTCTACTTATATCAAAATCTTAGAACAAGAAGTCGCTATATTAAAAGAAAAAATGTGAGAAACTGACAAGAATAAATGACATAAAATCAATACTATTGTCGACATAAATATTTCAGCATTTTTAGATGATAATTTCTTTAGTAGTGAAATGGATAAAATTCATTTTTATAGAGAAATCCAAACAATAAATAATCTGCCTGATTTAGAAAATATTATCTCAGATTTACAAGAATTAAATAATAACGAGCTTAATATAGAAGCTAAAAATTTCTTTGATTTATTAAAAATCAGGATTCTAGCTGATAAATATGGTATAGAAAATATCCGCTCAAAATGAATTCATTATGAAATAAATTTTAGCAATAAAAATAATAAATCTCTAGAAAATATAAGAAGTTTTCTTGATTTAGACAAAAAAGTTTATTTTTCTGTATTTGACGCTACTAAAATAAGAACAAAAAAGAATAATTTTAAAGGAGAAAGAGATTTTTTAGATTTTTTATTAAACATATTTTCTTGAAAAACTAAAGTTAAACCAAAAATAAGAAAAAAAATAATAAAATAAACATTATATAAAAAAATAGTTTGAAAAATAATTTATATAAATATAATTAGTGGGCTTTAAAATTTAAAAAAATATTATGAATAAAAAAATTTTAGCGATTTTATCACTAAGTTTTGTATTATTAACTTCTTGTAATCAAGAAACTGACAATAAAAATAATACTGAAAATAATATAGATAATAATCAAGAACAAAATATAATAAAAAATAATTATTCTACTGAAAATGTAGAGGAAGAAAATAATAATTTAGAAACTAATATTAATAAAGATATGACAGAATTTAATCAAACAGATAAACCTCAAAATGGTGATTTAGTCGCTATTATGAAAACTACTAACGGGACAATGAAATTTAGATTATTCCCAGAATTAGCTCCAAAAACAGTAATGAATTTTGTATGACTAGCTCAAAAATGATATTATAAAGATATTATTTTTCATAGAGTTATAAATAACTTTATGATACAAGGTGGTGACCCAACTGGTACTGGAATGTGAGGAGAAAGTTTTTGGTGAAGTGAATTTGAAGATGAATTTAATGATAATTTAACAAATATAAGATGAGCTTTATCAATGGCTAATGCTGGAGCTAATACAAACGGAAGTCAATTTTTCGTAGTACAAAAAGATTATCCATCATTAAATAATAGACACTCTGTATTTGGACAAGTTTATGAATGACTAGATACTGTTGATAAAATAGCTAAGACAAAAACAGAAGGAGGAGATAAACCTAAAAAAGACATAAAAATAATTTCAGTTGACATAAAGAAATATAATTCTTGAAAACTAGAAGACATTAAAATAGATGTTGATGAAGAATTAAAAAAATATCAAGAACTAAAAACAAAAAAAGAAGAAGAAGCTAAAAAAGCTAAACAAGAAGCTGATAAAGATAGAGTTGTAAAAGCTGGTGATATCATTGCAGTTCACTATACTTGAACTTTAGAAGATGGAGAAAAATTTGATTCTTCGTTAGATAGAGGTAAACCTATTGAATTTGGAGTATGAGCTGGAAGTATGATAAAAGGCTTTGATGCTGGAGTTGTATGAATGAAAATCTGAGATAAGAAAAAAATGACTTTATCGCCAGAGGAAGCGTACGGAGAATATAGTGAAGAAAATATCCAAGAAGTACCTGATATTCAATTAGTTCAAGCTGGAATCCCTTTAGAAGAATGACAAGAAGTTCCTACTCAATTCGGAGTATTTAAGATACTTTCAGTTGATTCTAAAAAGAAAACAGTAAAAATAGATTTTAATCATAAACTAGCCGGAAAAACTTTGATTTTTGATGTTGAAATGATTGAATTTAAAAATTAAAAATATTAAATAAAAACTCTAATTAATTTTAGAGTTTTTATTTTTATACGATTTCTATATTATTATATCATAATCTTGAGGCTATAGTTTCGAATTCTGAAGATACACTGTTTCAAGTTGCATCTAAAGTTCTTTTTCAAGGATGTAGTTTTAGATATTTATCTTGATAAAGAGCTATTTGTAAAGTCTTATTCTCTTCATCAAATTCAACTTTTTTAATGTCTCTCATTCCAATTCACCAACCTTCTCACATAGTTTTTACATATTGTCATTTTATGTATTTTTTTAAGGCTGCTTTATTTTCTTTTAATTCAGCTAAACTTATATTTGCTTTATCTGGATCTTTTAGGTTTCCGTCTTCATCAGCAAGATCATATTTTAAAAGGTCCTCATGTTCTTTACTTCATTTAGCTACAAGAGTAATTCAAGTTGCTAATATTAATGTAGCAGCAATAGCTAGTCATACTTTTTCTTTTGGTTTTAATCTTCTAATTTGGTGAATTATTGTTTTAACAACAGTCATTGGCTTTGTTTTTAAAATTCATTTTCATACAGTTTGCCCAAATTCAATTCAAGTAGTAAGTACATTTTTTGCACTTCTTATAGGAGCAGTTATTGGAGTCCTATTAGCCAAATCTAGTCATAACCACATTGCTGATTCTCATAAGGCAGCGTAATTTCAAGTAAATTTTATTTCTCAATCTTTCCAATTACTCCAATCAACTCATGATGTTAGAGCAACTCAGATAGGTCATAAAATAGGAATTAATGGTGCTAATTGTATAGCCCAATCTTTAGGATTATTATAAATTCAACCTGCTACACAAAGGATAGGTCATACTCTAAATATTTTTTTAACTAAGTCAGGACTATGCCTTCATAATTCTATCATATTTCTTTTAAATGCTTCTATTCATTTTGCATCATCTAATTTGAAAACAAGTCTTTCTCACATCCTTCAAACTCTAGAAGATTCTAATGCTCTCCATGGTTTTAAGAATCTTTTTAAATCAATATTTTTAGTTGCCAATTTTTTTTGTACATCAACAGTATCAGCTAAACTTTTATTAAATTGATGTATAGTAGAGCCTGTATCAATTCCCCAAAGAGTACTTTTTATTCATCTTAAAGCTCATCCTTTTTGTGCAAACTGTTCTCATCCTCTGAAATTATTAGCTAAAATATTTCTTGCTTCAGATAGACTTCCTGCAGATTTTAAACCTTTAGGAATTTCTATTCATTGTGTATCTAGCGCTTGTATTAATGATTTTGTATCTTTTATTAATGCTCATGCTTTTTTTGTTTTTCAGTCGTCTAGTCTATCTAAGATGTCTAATGTTTTATAATTATCTCTTACATTTTGTAAACCGTGAAGAGCTTCTCTTAGGACTTCTCCTCATTTAGCTGTTTTGCTTCCTTGCAATAATTTTTCTATTTTTTCAAATTCTTTAATTTGTGCTTTGTAATCATTAAGCATGAAGTTTTTTTTCATTCTTAGAGAATTTGCTGTTTGAGGAGTTAATCTATCAGTGAGAAGTGAAGTTGCGAAACTTCACATATGTCATAAAATATTGAAAAGGAATCATCATTTTCTATATAATAATCAAAGCATTGCGGCTTTTTCTACATCAGACATACTTTCTACATGTTCTGCGAAAGTATGTGAATCAACATATTCTTTTGCTCAAGATTTAGAAAATCAAACTTCTATGATATCTCATCATGTTTTACCAAAGCTAAAAGCGACATCTGACATAGTAATTATTCACTCAGAGAATAAAGCGAAGATTATTCCAATACCGTTTCATGTAAATTTTCAAATAAAATCTCATCAAATTATAGCAAGATCTAAACCAGTAGCACCTTGTTTTTCTTTTATATTAGATATTGTATCTTTAGAAGAATCTGAAAGGTTTATCTTTGTATTAAATACTTTTTTTAAAATATATCTTTTAGCAGGAGAATCTATTTTATCTTCTCAGAAGTTTGTTACAACCCAGTGTTCAAATTTTTTATAAGCTAAATCTTTTCATTTTTCTATAAATTCGTCTAATTCTTCTTGAGTAAAGACTTTTTCTTTTGTTCTATTAACAAATTTTGCTAAATCTTCTATAGTTATGCCAGTTTTAGACATTCTAACTAGGTCTTCTTTTGTTACAATATCAGGATTTTCTAATAATTCTTTTAATAATTTTTTCTTTTTTTCATCCTTTATTCCTAGTTTTTCGACTAATTTATTTTCTACTTTAGTTCTCATTTCAGTGATTTTTGCTTGACTTATTTTTTCAAATTCTTCTTCTATATAAGTTTTTGGTTTTTCAAGAATTTCTCAATTCATAACACTATCAGCCATTCATTTAGCTTTTTCAGCGGTATCAAAGAATTTATCCATTCAAAATAATCCTAAAATTCAATTAATTCATTTTTTTATCCATTTCCATATTCAACCGAAAAACTCTCAGATTTTATTAGGTAAACTTTTGAAAAATGATTCTTCACTAAAAGATTTAATTGTGGCAGTTCATTTTTCTTTTGTTTCTTTCGCCCAAGTCTTAGCTTGTTCTACTGGTGAAGTTGGAATTAATTTTTCCATACTTTCTCTAAAAGCTTCTGTTGCTTTTGAAGTATGTTCTATTTCTTTTCTTGTTTCTTTCATTAATTTAATAAAAGAATCAACTCTATTTTCAGCGTCAACTGTTTTCATATGCTTTTTCATTTCAAGTAATTTTGATTTACTTACTTTCAGGTTTTCAATTTTTGCTGCGGTAGTATCTAAATCAAAATGTTTTTTTATTGTATCAACTGTTAAAGTTATATGTTCTTCTTTAGGCACATTTATTCAAGTGTTTCATCATCATATTTCTGGATTTTTTTTATTCATATTTTTTTCGTAAATATATATTTTCTATATTTTATCATATTTTTATTTTAAACGCAAAAAAAGATAACTTTTTTAGTTATCTTTATTAAGGTAGAGAATCTATAAATTCATCACTTACTCATGGTATTTGTTTTAAAAGCGTGTAAATAACTTCTCTATTTTCACCTGCTTGTATAGCTGTAGCAGCCATCCAATGTAAATATCTAAAAGTTATAAAATTTGTGAACATTTCAGAACTAAATTTAGAAGCGAATGTATTGAACTGTTTATCTGAATCTTCTCCCCAAGCGGCCATAACAGCTTCAGGAAGTGCAAATCCCGCAGCCCAAGCACCTTGTTTAAGGGCAGGTCATACTATAGAATCTCAAACTCATAAAATTCACTTTAATCACATTTTGAATCTATCTCATGTTTTAGTTCAAGAAGCAAAAACTCATTTGAAATTGTCTCTTGTATGTTTTTGGAAAATATTTGCTAGCTTACCAAATCATTTACTTTTTAAAGAGTCAATAACTTCTTTTCAAACTTCTCATACAGTTTTTCAAACACGCATTTGGAATATTTTCTCTGGATGTCTATCAATAAGTTGGTCGATTTCTGTTTTACTTAACACTCTACCCTTATTTCTAAACTCAGGAGCGTTTGTTTGTTTGTTAAATGTATAAGTGTATTTTTGATCTCAAACGAAGAACACTTGTCCTTTTTTAGGGTTTAGAGCTGCAATATGATCGTTTGCTTTTTCATTTATATATTTTTTTGCATTAGATCAATTAAAGTTTACATCTTGTTCTACAAGATTTTTTACGCTGTATCTTCTTTGAGCTGTTCATCCTTGAGGAGTTACATCCCACTTAAGCGCACCAACTCTATGAACTGTTGTTCAGTCTGGAAGAGTCATTGTATCTCAAACTTCCATAGCCTTTATTTCAGATTTTAATAAGGCATGGGCACTATCGATATTAGGTTTTTCTTTAAGTCTATCAATTTCTTTGTTTACATCATCTAAATCTTTTTGAGTTTTCGCTAATTCTGCTTTTGCTTTCGCAATTTCAGGATCATTTGTAGCTTTTATTGTATCACGTTCAGCTATTTTTGTAGCTGTTTGTGCTTCATTAACTCTAATTCAATTTTCTAATTTACTTATTGATTTTTTAGTAGCAGTTATTTCAGTTTCAACTCTTGTTAATTCATCCGCTGTTTTAGCTGGATTAATTGTTTTTCAGTTTATTTGTTTACCTGTTAATATTCTCTCTAAATCTGTTTTTCTAGTTCTAAGTGCCGAGACACTATCTCAAAGAATAGGAAATTTATTTTTCAAATTATCAAAAAATTTACTCCATCCATTCAAGCCTCTTGCTGTTTTATTTAAAGTATCATTTATAGCCTCAAGTTCTGTTAATTCTTTATGAGTTACATTTAATTCATTAAGTTCAGTTTCTCTTTGGATTTTCTTTCTTTCTAATTTAGTCTTACCATCCTCTAATCTTTTTACTTTTTTTTCTGCTACATTTATTTCATCTTCCCATTTTGCCTTATTATCTTCGTGTGTTTTTCTGCTAGCTTCTATTCTATCTCTCTTGGCTTCTTCTACTCTAAGCTGTTTAGCTTGTTTTGATTTAAACATTTGAAATTTCTTGAATTTTCATCTAATCGAGTCGTATGACTTACCAGCTTTTCTTACAGCACCTAGGAATAATAAACCTTGTATAACACCTTCTAAACTGTATTCAGTATGTTCATCAAAAAGTTTTTCATCTATCGCTACACGAACTGCTTCTGCACTAAATGCTTCAGCAATATATCAGACAGCAATAGCTCATTTAGGAAGTTTATCAATCATTTTTGAAATTCAAAATTTATCTATTGTACCTAACATAGGTAAGGCACGTCCCCAAGTTCAGAATGCTAATGTATGAAAAAGTTGTCTTTTATTATCCCATCATTCAAACAAATCATTTCCACGCAACAAATTATTTGCTGTATTATATCATTCATAAAAGGCAACTGAATCAACTGCTCCTCAGACAAGCGCGGTACCTCATCTTACAATTTTACTTGTTCTTGTTAATTTACCAGCAGCATTAAGCCGTCTAAATTGATTTGCGACTCTAGCTGCTCATCATAAAGCTAATCTGGCAGCTTGTGCAACACCAAATCAAGCTCACATAGTAGCTATGAAAACAGCTCATTCAAAAGCAATTTCCGTAATAGTATCAACTTGGTCATCACCATGGGCAATATAATCAGCAGCCCCCCATAGGCCAGCAAAGCCTTCAGTTTCCTCTGCTAATCAAGTAATATCAGCATATAATCATGTTAAACTTGTTTCATCTCATCTTTTTTTCATTTTATCTATCTGATTTCTCACTAGTGTATGTTTTACACGAAGTCATAAATCAATTGCCATTTGATTTTTTTGAAGATCTTCTATTCTAAAAATTGGTTGTTCATTTCCAGGATTTTGTTTGTTATATTCTTCTATTTCTAGGTTTTTTTCTTCCCATCTACTTCTTAATTTTTTAGTATTTGTTTCAGATGTTTCATAAGCTTCATATAATGCATTTTGTAAGTTTACATCGTTTTCAATTCATAATTCTCTCCAGTTTTTATTTAGGATAAAACTTCCTAAATTAGGATTATGAATAATCTCATCTATATTAGCAAAATTAACATCTTTTTCAATTAATTTATCAGCAACTACATCTTTTACTTCCATTTTATTTCACATATTAATATAACCTCCTCTCAATAGATTCATTATAGTTATGAAATTTTTATCAGCGTTAGAAGCATTTGTTTTTTTAATAATTTCAAAAACTTCATCTAATTCTTCTCAAACAACTCCATCAAAAAATAGTCATGGAACCATATTTTCAGCTTCTTTCATTAATGCAAATACTGAATCAATATCTCAATTTTTTAGATATTCAGGTATAGCTGAAATACACTCTATCATTGCTTCTTTATTAGATTGATTTCTTGGTAAATCTACACCTCATATTATTCAATATGAACTTGCTGTTTCTCAGGCTATTGTTATATCGTTAGTGACTCTTTCAGCTTCTTTTCACCAAATTTCCCAAACAAGATATAATAATCATTGTTGAGGATTTGTTGCTAATTTTTCAATCGATTGTTCATATTTTTCGTTATTTCTTTTGATGATACTATCAATTATTTTTAATCTTTCTCTGAATAATTGATTTTCTTGTTCAAAATTGAAAGTAGCCATATCTCATCATCCAGGATTTACGTCATTAGCAAGAGATTTTACTAAAGTTGAACGATGCTCTCTTCAGTTAGGATAGTCACTATTACTATAATCTGATTGTTTATCTCAAACATAATCAGAACTTCATGCTTCTTGTCTAGTAATTTTTTGGTGATAATTTCCATTAGGATAATCATCATTTGGATTATAAGAACGTTGTCAACTTGGAATATAATCAGAACTTCATAGTTTTGGATTTTCATCTGATCAATCATTAGTATTTTCGTTTAATCCTTCTGGTAAATCTTTGTTTTCAGGAGCTACATAATTTAAACTATCTCATTGTTGTTCTGCTGGTGTTCAAGCTTTAGGTATAGTAACCCCATTAGTATTTCATGTTTTTTCTGAAACTTGTTTAGATCAAGTAGTTGTTTCTCTAGTATTTACAGTATTTCAAGATTGTTCTTGACTAGTGGAATCTCATTTTTGTTTTGATTCTCATTGAGTGTTACCTCAGACTTGTTTTTTTGATTTATCAGTTTGTGCAGAAAAAGTTTTTTTAGAATCAGGGTTTATTGATACACTGGAAATACTTCTAGAAGTTTTTTTGTCAAATCACCTTACAACTTCTCATACTTGTACAGTTTTACCATTATGTTTTCTGAATAGTTTTCCATCTCTTATAGTAATAGTATCTCAAGGCCAAATTCTATCAGCTTCATCATAAAAATTAAGTCTATTTCATTTAGTTGTCATTTTATTAAATAAACTTAAAATATCTCCTGATTTAACTTTGTATCAGTCTTCTGAAAGTAAAGAATTAATAAGATTATTAGAAATTACTTCTTTTAAATTGGAAAAATTACCACGAGCTTTTTCTTTTAAATCCCTTTTTTCTAAAGCTTTTTGTAATTTATCAAATCATTTTTCAACTTTTCTTAATCATTCATCAGGAGTGATTTTTATTGTTGCTTTCCCTTTTTCTAAACTCATTTTATTTCTGTTTTAATAAATATTTTCTTTATAATATCATAAAATTATTTTTATTGCAAAAATCTGAACTAAAAAAGTTAAATTTTATCAAAAATAAATAATAAAAAATTAAAAAAGTTGAAAAAAAAGAGATTTTTCTTATTATCTTGTCACAAATATAATAAAATATTAAATTAAAAAAAGTGAAAGCAAAATTATTAAAATACGCTATAAAAAATATTCTAAGAAATAAATTTTTATCTTTATCAACAGTATTAGTATTATCATTATTAATGTTTTTTGTGAATATATTGGCCGTTGTTCATAATGTAAGTTTTTGAGTAATAGATAAAATAAATTCTAAGTTAACTATCAGTCTATATCTTAAAGATAATATAACAGACAAGAGTTCAGGGGTTATAGATTTAAAAAATAAAATAAAAAAATTATCAGATGAAATAGATATAGAATATATTTCTAAAGATGACGCTTTAAAAAGTTTATTAGAAAAATCTCCTAATGATTTTTGAGCAATTTTAGAATGAGAAAATCCTTTGCCTTGAGTATTAGAGCTAAGTAATATTTGAGTAGAAGAACATTCTAAAATTAATGAAATTATAAATCAAAAATTAGAAATATTAGAATGAAGTAAACAAGAGTGATGACATCAAGGACAATTTGACACAATAAAGACTATTACGCCGATTTTACAAAATTTTCAAATTTGAATTTATATTTTCTTATGAGTATTTATTTTTTCAATTTGAGTGATTATTTATAGTATTATTAGTAATTTTATTTTCTTTTTTAAAGATGAAATTTATATTACTAATTTAGTTTGATGAGGTAGAAATTTTGTATATTGACCATTTATGTTGCAAGGAGCGATTTATGCAATTTTAGCTTTGATATTATGAGAAATTATTTTTTATTTATTTATAAATAATATAGATGCTTTATTTATAGATGCTGGAGCGAATTTTATAAAGATAAATAATAGTTATTATATTTTATTATTTTTATGAGAAGTATTAGTATTTAGTTTATTATGAGCTATAAGCTGATATTTTTCTTCTAGAAAATATATTAAAACTTTGTAATAAAAAAATTTTTAAAAAATAAAAACTAGAGTATAATAAGACAGAATTTTAGATGAAAAAATGGTAAAAATAATAAATAAATATTAGAAAAATATGTTTTTCAAGACCTATTGAATTTTATGACAAAATGAAAGAAATCTTAGCTATATTAAGTGAAAAAATACTTCTTTTGCTAGATATTTAGCAGATTCAAAACTTAGGACAAAAGAGTTTTTACAAAGTAAAAATATTCCTGTTCCTGAAAATTTTTATGTGATAAAAAAACACTCGCAACTTCTTGATTTGGACTTGTCTATTTTAAAACCTCCTTTTGTGGTGAAGCCGAATACTTGATATTGATGAAATTGAATTTATGTAATAGATAATATGGACTCAGTTTGAAATTATATTACAAATACTTGAGAAATTTTGTCTAAGAGAAGATTAATGCAACATTTTAGAGATATTTTAGATTGATTTTTTTCTTTATCTTGAAATAAAGACCAAGTTGTTATAGAAAGAAAAGTAGAATTAGATGAATCTATTGCATTAATTTGAAAATATGGCTTGCCAGATATAAGAGTGATAGTTTATAATATGATACCGATTATAGCTATGCTTAGAGTACCTACTGAAGAATCTGCTTGAAAGGCGAATCTTCATGTATGAGCTTGTTGAGTATGAATAGAGGTTTGAACTGGTAAATTAACGCATATTACGAGTAAAAATAAAATTATAAAAACTATTCCTTGAATAGGTGATATTAGATGACTTGAGCTTCCTCATTGGGATAAAGTTTTAGAATTGACTTCTAGTCTGCAACAAATAACTTGAATTGGATATTTAGCTTGTGATATAGTTTTGGATAAAGATAAATGACCATTATTATTAGAAGTAAATATTAGGCCATGACTTAGTGTACAGAATGCTAACTTGATGCCTTTATGAGCTAGATTAAAAAAAGTAGAATGAATAACTGTTACTAGTGTAGATAAATGAGTAAGACTCGCTAAAGATTTATTTTGAAGTGATTTGTGAGAAAAGATTAAAAATATTACTTGAAATATTTTAGTTGGACCGAAAGAATTTATTACTATTTTTTCTTGAGAAAAACAATTTAAATATACGGCGAATATTCAGATTGTTCAAAATGCCAGTTTGATAGATAGAGAATTTTTATTAAAAATATTAAAAATTTGAGAAGAAGAGTGAGAAGAATTAAAAAACATAAAATTAAAATATAAAATATTATGACAAGAAAGAGAAACTAATTTTAAAATAAGAGATTTAGATTGAGTTAATATTATTTTATGAAAGACTGCTTTAAAATGATTTTATATTGACCCATTTAAATATAAAAAATGAGAATTACCACAAGATGTATCAGATTTAACTACAGATTCTAAAAATGTGATTATCAGAAAAAATTATGAAAATCAATTGCATAAAATAGATGATGCATTAAGTGATATTTGAAAAAAAGTTACTATTATATGAAAACTAGCTCCAACGAATTTATTAGAAGAGAAAATAAAATTTACAGTATCAAGATGAGAATATATTCCACAGTTTAAATATAATGAGATAAATATAGATTTTGATGCATTAAGGAAGCAGTTAGAAGAAATAGAAATTTGAGATTTACCATTATCTGGAATATTTAATCGTAAAAAATGAGAATTAGAAAATAAGATAAATTTTTTAGAAGCATTTAAATATCAAAATACTAAAGATATTACAAAATATAGTGAGGAATTATTTTGATGAGTTAGAGAAGATGTTTTAGAATTTGCTCAGCAAGAAGTATTAAAAAGATGAGCTTCAGAAGAAGAATCAGAAAAGATGTATTTTCCAGAGATTGTTACATTTGTAAAAAACTTTAATCATATATATTGACTTGATTTAAAAGTTATAGAGGATGATATTGTTTCTAGATTTAAGATGAAAGGTGATACTCTAGTTGTTAGAAGATGAACTATAATATGAAAAAAAGATTTAAGAGCGGTTGTCGCTCATGAAATAGAAGGACATTATTTAAGAAGATTAAACTGAAGAGAAAAATTGTTTAAAATTTTTGCACAATGAACAGCGTATTATATGACCGATGAAGAATGAATTGCTATTTATAATCAACATAGATTTTTATCAGATAAAGATTTAAGATATTATACTATGTTTGATAGATATGTCTGTATAAATTATGCATTAAATCATTCTTATAGTGAATTAATAGATTTCTTAAGAGATTATTATAATGAGAATTATGAAGAGATTTTTACTTTTATATCAAGGATAAAAAGAGGACTAGAAAGAGTAGATGAGAATTGATTTTTTATAAAAGATTTAATGTATGCAAATGGTTTTTATGGAATAAAAGATTTTGTTGAGTGAGGTTGAGATTTGAAAAAAATGTATTTTTGAAAGGTTTGACTTATTGATTTAGAAGAAATTTATGAATCTAATTTTCTTTTTGATAAGCCAAATAATAATAAAATTCCAATTTTTTTATAAAAAATCTCAAAAAAAAATTTGCATTATTAAAAAAGTTTTATATAATTCCCTACGCTTACTTAAAAAATAGTGAGCAAGGGAAATTAATGGAGGCGTAGCTCAGCTTTGGTTAGAGCGCCTGCCTGTCACGCAGGAGGTCGCGGGTTCGAGTCCCGTCGTCTCCGCCATTAATATTTTTCTTGAAATACTGTTCGTGGGGAATTAGCTCAGTTGGCTAGAGCGCCTGCTTTGCACGCAGGAGGTCAGGAGTTCGACTCTCCTATTCTCCACCATTTTTTTTCAAGAAAAACCATTATAATTTTATAACTTTTTTTACAATGCCAGCAAATAAAAGACCTAGAAGAGTTAATTATGCTGTAAATAAGAAAGGACCTAAGGGAGGAAGTAAGGTCGTTAATGCTGTTAAGCATTATAAAAAATTGCAAGAAAGAGAAAAATTTGAAGGAAAGACTAAATGGATAGAAAACGCTTATAAAGTGGTTCTTGCAAAATTGAAAAAGTACTGAATAAATCCTAACAAAATCTAATATTATGGCTAGATTAACAACACATGCTCGTAGAAAAATAAGAAGAGCAGTTGAAAGGGTAACAAAAAAGGTAGCTAGAAAATAGTTACCTAAAAAACTTGATTTTGTTTTATACTCTGCTATAATCAAAATCGTTAACTTTAAACAAAATATTTTATAATTAGTAATTAATATAATTATGGCATTTGATCGTTCGAAAGTACATATGAATATTGGTACTATTGGTCACGTTGACCATGGTAAAACTACTACTACTGCAGCTATTTCTGCTGTATTAAATAGTAAATACGGAACTGGTGAAGTAAGAGATTTTGCTTCTATTGATAACGCTCCAGAAGAAAGAGATAGAGGTATTACTATCAATACTTCTCACGTTGAATATGAAACTGCTGGAAGACACTACGCTCACGTGGATTGTCCAGGGCATGCGGATTACGTTAAAAACATGATTACTGGTGCTGCTCAAATGGATGCTGCTATCCTAATTGTAGCTGCTACTGATGGTCCTATGGCTCAAACTAGAGAACACATTCTTTTATCTAAACAAGTATGAGTACCATACATCGTTGTTTTCTTAAACAAATGTGATATGGTTGATGATGAAGAAATGATTGAATTAGTTGAAATGGAAATCAGAGATTTATTAAATAAATATGAATTCCCTGGAGATGATACACCAATCATTAGAGGATCTGGTCTTAAAGCTTTAGAAAATCCTACTGATTTTGAAGGTGAAGCTAAACCTATTATCGAATTATTCGAAGCTATTGAAGAATTCGTACCAGAACCACAAAGAGAATTAGATAAATCTTTCCTTATGCCTATTGAAGACGTGTTCTCAATCAAAGGTAGAGGTACTGTAGTAACAGGTAAAATTGAACAAGGTATCATTACTGTTGGTGATGAAGTTGAAATCGTTGGTATGAAAGACGAAATTGGTAAAACTACTGTTACTGGGGTTGAAATGTTCCACAAACAATTAGACCAAGGTCAAGCTGGTGATAATGCTGGTTTACTTATCAGAGGTATTGATAGAGAAGATATTGAAAGAGGTCAAGTATTAGCTAAACCTGGATCAATTACTCCACATACTGAATTTGAAGCTAAGGTGTATATCTTAACTAAAGATGAAGGTGGTAGACATACTCCATTCTTTAAAGGTTATAAACCTCAATTCTACTTCAGAACTACTGATGTTACTGGTGATGTTGAATTAATGGGAGGAGTTGAAATGGTTATGCCTGGTGATACTGTAGAAATGAAAGTTACTCTACAAGTACCTATCGCTATGGACGAAGGTCTAAGATTTGCGATTAGAGAAGGTGGTAGAACTGTTGGTTCTTGAGCTATTTCAAAAATCATTAAATAATTAAAACTAAAATTAAAAACTAAAAATTGTTTTTAATCACAAATTGGATAACTAAAGAGGAGATTTTCTTCTCTTTAGAGTCTAGTTTAAGTGATTGTACTTTAATATAATTTATTTTTAAAGAGCTAGAAGAAGATGAGCCCTAAAAAAACTACTCAAAAAATGAGAATCAAAGTTAAATCTTTTGATCATAAACTTCTTGATGATGCAGTAAAGAAAATAGTAATGCTTGCTAAAGATACTGGATCAACAGTAGTGGGACCTATTCCATTACCTACAAGAATACAAAAAATAACTGTAAATAGATCGACTTTTGTTAATAAAGACGCTAGAGAACAATTTGAAATTAGAAGACATAAAAGACTTCTTGAAATTCAAGAACCTACACCTAATACATTAGAACAACTACAAAACTTAAATATTCCCACTGGAGTATGAGTTGAAATTAAAGTTGATAGCTAATTTTATAAGAATAAATAATAAATTATGGCTAGAGTTTGTGAAGTAACTGGAAAGAAAACTTCAGTATGAAATAGACGTTCTCACTCAATGAGAAAAACTAAAAGAAAATTTTATCCAAACCTTTTTTATAAAAACATTAAAGATCCTGAAACAGGATTAGTATATAGAGTTAGAGTTTCTGCTAAAGGACTTAGAACACTTAAGAAAAAAGGTATTATATAGAAAGAAAGGTATATCCCTTTCTCTGCCCAGGTGGTGGAATTGGTAGACACGCAGGACTTAAAATCCTGTTTCTTCGGAAGTGCGGGTTCGATTCCCGCCCTGGGCACCATTCCAAAAATAAACTAAAAATTAAAAAACTATTTTTTATAAATAATAATATAATAAATTAATATGTTAAAAATAAGATTATCAAGAGCTGGTAAAAAAGACAATGCGTTCTTCAGATTAGTATTAACTGAACATACAGCTGCTGCTAAACATGGATACAAAAAAGTTTTAGGTTTTTATAATCCTTTCACTAAAGAATTTAAAATTAAAGACTTAGAAGAAATCAAGAAATATCTTTCAAATTGAGTTCAATTAACTCCAAGAGTTGAAAAAATTATGAAAGCTAACAATATAGAGTTATAAAAGAATTTCTGCTTTAAATAGGCAGAATTTTTTATTATATAATAAATTAATAAATAATAATTATTATGGACAATATAGAATTTTTAAAAGTAATTTTAGAAAATTTATTACAAAAAAAAGAAGAAATTAAAATAAAAAAATCTGAAGATGAATTTTGAATTTTGCTTGAAATAGAGGTTGATAAATCTGATATGCCTGTTTTAATATGAAAAAAAGGAAATACTATAAATTCAATTAGAAATATTATGAGAGTGGCTTGAGGAGTAAAAAATGAAAGAGTCAATATAAAAATAATTGAAAATAATTAAAAAATAGTTATATTATACAAAAATTTAGAAATTAAAATAATTAAGTATGTTTATTGAAATTGCCAATGCAGCGAATTCTACTGCTACAAATAATATGGTTTTTAGTTCTCAAATGGATTTCTGAGATTTTATTTGACTTGCTATTTCTTTGGTTGTATTATTTGCTTGAATTTTTTCTATTTGATATATTCTATGGGGGTGAGTTTTACTTATTTTATCAGGTTGAAAAGATGAAAAAATCACACCAGCTATTAATTCTATAAGATACGCATTAATTTGACTTATAGTGATAGTTATATCGATATTTGTTTTCCCTAGATTAGCTTCTTTATTGTGACTTGATGTAAAGAATTATTCTAGTCCTGACAAGATTTTTAATAATATAACTCAACTTTGAAATAAAGTTTTTGGACAACCTTCTAATTGATTAGATTTGGATTCTCCTAATGATATAGATGCAGATTTTACTAAATTATAATAAAAAAATAAACTCTAAGATTAATTAGAGTTTTTTATTTAATAAAAATTTGCTATTTAGTATAAAAATTATTATAATCTAGTTAATTATTAAAAAAAATTAAAATTATGAAAAAATTAACTTTATTTTTATCAGCATTATTAGCTTGATTTTATTTAACTAATTTTATTGGTGCTATAACTATTACTAAGAATTCTTGAGAAGTTTTAGATAATTTAACCCGGACAAATATTTCTAGTTTAACAGATAAAATAGACATTAGCTCTAGTGATATAAAGTTAAACTGAAAATTATCTATAACTTGAGAATTATGTAGCGTGATTTGATGAGAGAAAAAATGTTTGTGAAGTTGTCAAAGTTGATATCATTGGGAACAAGATAATTTAAGCTGTGAAGATAATGTTTTAGATTGTACACCAGATAAAACTAATGCAACTTTAGCTACAAAAACGCGGAATTCTTGAAATAGAACTTACTGAGAATGTACTATTCAAACTTGTGATACCTGATATGAAGTAAGTTGAAATAGTTGTGTGGGGGCACGGGATAAAACCATTAGTAATGGTAATACTGCTAGATGTAGTCGTGGAGATACAGGATGTACATGGTATCGGTGATGAAATGCTATATTTAATTATAATGTTAGTGCAACTTCTGGAGGTGTTTGAATACGAAATATCCGGGATAGTCCAACAAGTACTACTCGGACTTTTCAATATGGAGGTTACTATTATGCAATATATCCTGGTTGTAATGCCTATCAAAGAATTTCAGGATATGATTGTGTTTATCCAGTAGCAAGAAGATTAAAATAAAAAAAGTTAGATTAATTTCTAACTTTTTTTAGTGAAAACATAAATCCATTTATCTAAGTTATCCATATTTTGAATAATTTTATTATTATTTGATTTTGGAGCGATGAATTCTGAAACTTCTATTTTTTTTATTTCTTTTTCTATTTTTGGAGTGATAATTATAACTTTTTCTCATTTATTTATCATATTTTGTTCTGATTTTAGAATTTTTTCTTTATAAGCGTTTGTATTGAAATATGCAATCTCTTGTTTGGTAAAATCATTCTTTTGTTTAGTTTGTGAGTTATAATTTTCATAAAATTTTATCTTTGAATTTACTTTATAATTATTATAAGTATTACCTAATACAAGCCAAATTAAGTAGAACATTATTATGATTGGAAGTATAAAATAATATTGTTTTTTCATTTTTTATTTGAATTAATTAAATATAATGGTAAAATTATACAGAATTTTATTTGTTATTCAATATTAAAATGAAACTTTTTGCCTTTTTGAGAAAAAATAAATTTATATTAGTGGTTTCTATTTTTATAGTAGCACTGGTTATTTATGAAATGTATAATGTTTATTTAACTAGCAGTGCTAGTTTTGATAGAAGTTCTTATTTTGAAATAATAGAATGAAGATGAATGATAGACAGATGAGATGAAAAAAAGCTATTAAAATGAAAATGAGATAAATTAGAAGTTTTTTCTTGAGATGTTGTTCATACTATATGATGAAAGTCTGTTTGAGTTGTTACTTGGGGAGATGGTAGTTTAACTAGACTGGCTTGAAATTCTAAAATAGAAATAAAAGAGAATTATATAAGCGATGATTTAACTCAAATAAAAGTTGATTTTGAATTACAAAAATGAAAATCTTGGTCTAATGTAGTAACTTTTATGTGAAAAGATTCTTATTTTAATCAAGAATTTGATTCTTATATTGCCTGAGTTAGATGAACAGTTTTTGAAGTGAATTTAGATGACTATTATGTTTATGTAAAAGATCATGAAGTGACTTTAGATGATAAGAAAAATAATAAACAGTATACTATAAGGACTTGAGAAATATTTTCTTTAGAATTTTTGCAATATATAAGTGACAAAGTTAGAGATTTTGTTTGGGAACAATTGAATAACAATTTAGATACTGAATATATTAAAGAGCTTTATCAAAATGCATTAAACTTTATTGAAGAAGCTAAAGATTTACCAAAAAGAATTTGAGATTTCTTTAGCTGAGCTTGGGATTTTATGAATAAATTAGTTTCATGAACATTAAGTCAAGAAGATTTAGATAAATTATCTGAAATCGAAAAAAATGAGTATTATCAAGAAGTTTTATCAAGGTATCAAAAATTAAACTTTGTTACACCAGATAATCCTGAATTATTTGAAGAAAAAATGAGGCTTAAAGAGATTTTAATCAATTTGAGTAACAAAGATGAGGCAGGACTTATAAAATACAGTCTATACGATTTAAATTATGCTATAAATAATAATTTAGATTCAGCTGAAGAAATTATAACTAATTTCTTAACTAGTGATAAATTAGATCCTGCGGTACTTTGAAATATTATGGAAAATAATCTGGATATATTTAAAGGATTACCAGAATTAAAAAACGCTTTTTGAAAAAATTGGGAAATATTAAATAATATTATTTGAGTTGATAAAATAGAGGAGCATTTTAATAATACTATAAAAACTTTTGAAGGATTAAAAAAATGAGCAGAAGATTGAATTAAAGCAACTATAGATTCAGCTTGAGAAATAATAGAAAAATGATGAGAGATTATAAATCAAACTTGAGAAGTAATGAATGATGTGAAAGATAATGTAGTAGAATGAGCGGCTGATTTAGAAGGTAAAGCTAAAGATGCTATTCAAGATTGATTAAATGATTTATTCAATATAAATAAATAAAATTAATATATTATTAAAATGAGATTTTTTGATAACAAAAATAATCTGACGTTGGTTTTAAGTTTCGCAATATTTATTTTTGTGATATTACTTAGTTATTTTCTATATCCTTTAAATAAAAATTTTCAAGATTGATATTATGCACTCCGCGAGAAAATATCTTGAAAAAAACAGGATAAAAATATTGTAGTTGTAGAGATAGATGAGAAAACTTTAAAATCTTTGTGAAGGTTTCCTTTTGATAGAGATGAATACATTCCTGTTATTGAGAATTTAAATAAAGCGTGAGCTAGTGTTATTTGACTTGATATAATTTTTCCCGATTCTTCTAATACCTTAGATGATTTAAGATTATCTAAGGCGATAAAAAAGGCTTGAAATATTATTTTATGATATTCTCTTAATGAAAAAGCGAGTAGTAGGTTAGAATTAAAAGTTGAGAAACCTATAAAAATTTTAGATGAAGCTAAATTTAATGCAGGACTTATTAATCCTTTAGTAGACGCTAAAACTCAAAAAGTTTATTCAGCAAGACCTTTTAATAATATAAAATGAGCACAAGTAGAATATTTTTGACTGGCTGTTTTAAAAGCTTATTACGCAAAATTATTTGAAAATAACGAATTAATCTGAAATAAATGAATTTATAGTAATAGTTATTATAATGCTATTCCAACAAGAAATATAGAAATTCCATTAGAGCGTCCAGGGCAAAATAGAGTATTAATAAATTATTTACAGGCTGATGAAAATGATAAATATCTAAATATTTTTGAAAGATATTCTTTTATTGATGTTTATAATAATAAAATCCCTGATTTGACTGATAAAATGGTTTTGATTTGAGCTACTGCTGAGGGGCTAAAAGATGTATTTTTTACGCCTGTTTGAAAAATAAATTGAGTTTATATTCATACAAATTTTATAAATACTATTTTAACAAAAAATTATTTAATTTATTTTAATAAATTTTTAGAATTAGCTTTAATATTTTTCTTGATTTTATTAGCTGTATATTTAAATTTAAGAACTTGAGGAACATATTTATTTTTAAGTAATTTATGAATTATAGTAATATTTTTGCTTATTTATCCTATAATTATTTTTACACCATTAGTTTTAAATTATCCTATTGAATCAATATTATCAGCGGTTTTAGCGATAGTTGTAACTAATATTATAAAATATATTACAGAGGATAAAAAGAAGACAAAACTTATGCAGGCACTAAGCGAATATGTTTCTAAAGATATTGCTCAAAAAGTTTTAGAAACAACTTGAAGCGTAAATTTGGAATGAGAAAAGAAAGAAATAACAATATTCTTCTCTGATATAGAAGGTTTTACTACTATATCTGAAAATTTATCTCCAGAAAGTTTAGTACATTTTTTGAGATACTATTTATGAGAAATGTCAGATGTTATACTAGATGAAAAATGATTTATAAATAAGTATGAATGAGATGCAATAATGGCTTTATGGTGAGTTTTTTGAGAAATTGAAAATCATTCCACTTTAGGTTGTATTGCTGCTTTAAAACAAAAAGTGAAATTAAAATCATTGAATCAAAAATTTATGGCAGAATGATATTGAGAAATACGCGTAAGAATGTGACTACATAAATGAGAAGCGATTATCTGAAATATATGAAGTGAGGGAAGAAAAATGGAATTTACAGCGCTATGAGATAGTGTAAATTTAGCCTCTAGACTTGAATGAGTAAATAAAAATTATTGAACTGAAATATGTGTAAGTGATGATATATTTGTTGAAAATAAAGATAAATTTGAGTTTAGATATTTGGATAAAATAAGAGTAAAATGAAAAAATAAAGCAGTTCATATTTATGAATTATTAAATGTAAAATGAAATTTATCTCAAGAAAAAAATCAAATAATGATTGATTTTAGAAGGGCCATGGATTTATATTATGCAAGAAAATTTGATGAAGCTAGAAAATTATTTCAAACACTTGTTGAATTATGAGATAAGCCGAGTAAAGTTTATGTCGATAGATGTGATAAGTATATAGAGACTCCACCACTAGAAGATTGGGATTTTATATGGACTTACGATACAAAATAATTTTAACTTTATTTTTCATAAAAAAATATTATAATTATTTCAATTAATTAAATTTTAAATTAAAAAAGTTATGAAGAAATTTATTTTACTTATATCTATATTATTAAGTTGAATATATTTAGCTAATTTTATTAGTGCAATAAGTGTGAATAAAAATTCTTGAGAAGTATTAGATAATACTACTTGGACGAGTATATCTAGTTTAACTAATAAAATAGATGTTAATTCTAGTGATATAAAATTAAACTGAAAATTATATGTAACTTGAGAATTATGTAGCGATATATGATGAACAAAAAAATGTCTTTGAAGTTGCAATAATTGAAAAGTTTGGGATCACGCTACTTTAAGTTGTAAGATTGTTACTGATTGAACAAGTTGCCAAAATATTTATGATAAATGAGAAAGAGTAAGTCAAAATTATCTAATTGATGTAGATTGAGATTGATGAAATGATCCGTTTAAAGTTTATTGTGATATGCAATATGATGGTTGAGGTTGGACTTTAGTAATGAGAAGTGTTAAATGGTATGATTCTATTCCTACAGTAAATTTTGATTCTTCTTTTACAGATTTACATTGAGATTATAATGAAGTTTGAACAGATTTTTATTTGTCAAAATATATTAGAGCTTGAGATGTACCTATAAGTAAATTTCGCTTGGAACTAGATTGAACAAAGGCTTCTATATATAATTTGCCTACTGATGCTAATACTGTTAAAGAGTTATTTTATAGAGAATGAGATACTTATTCAAATTGGATACCACCGGTAGCCTTTTGAAATAAATATTCTAATACAGACCATCTGCAATTTCCAGGACGGATAATATGACTTGCTTGATATAATACTCTTGAATATATTGCTAACAAAGGATTCCGTGTTACTTGAATGGGAGCAGCATGAAATACTAGATGACTTGGAATGTTTAATTCCTGTAATCGGTTTGATTGTTGACTTGATAGTTGATATTGATGACGGACTTGAATAAAAAGAACTTTTTGGAGATGAAACCCTGATCATTATACGGGAGGTTATTGAATTTTTTGATGACATACTACTCCTTGAACAGATCAGGCTGAAAATGATGTTTATAAGATACGGGTAAAATAATAAATTTAAATTTGCAAAATCATATTTTTTTTATATAATTAGTCAGCCTTTTAAGGAAGAGCTTTGTGCTCGCTATACCTTTATTATTTAAATTTTATTAAAATGGCAGGTAAAAAACTAAGAAAAGTTTTGGAATTAGTTGACCAAAACGCGGTATATTCAATGGAAGATGCTATTGAATTAATAGAAAAAACGAATACTGTAAAATTTGATGCTACAGTAGAAATTCATTTTAATCTAAACCTTGACCCTAAATATCAAGACCAAATGATTAGAGTGACTACTAGTTTACCTAATGGTACTGGTAAAAAAGTTAAAGTATGTGTATTTACTGAAACTAAAATAGAAGAAGCTAAAAAAGCTGGAGCTACTGTTGCTGGTGGTGAAGAATTAATTGAACAAATAGCTCAAGGTAAACAAGCTTTAGACTTTGATATCTGTGTAGCCACTCCTGATATGATGAGAAAATTAGGTAAAATCGCTAGACAACTAGGACCTAAAGGTCTTATGCCTAACCCTAAAACAGGAACTGTTTGAGATGATGTAGAAGCTATTGTAAAAGAAATTGCAGCTGGTAGAGTAGAACTTAGAACTGATAAACAAGGTAATATCCATACAATTTTAGGTAAAGTATCTTTCGGTAAAGAAAAATTAGTACAAAACTTAGAACACGTATTAAACTTTGTTAAAGAAGTTAAACCATCTGGTTCTAAAGGTAAATATATCAACTCTGTATATGTATGTAATACAATGGGGCCTGGTATAAAACTAGCTACTGAAGTAGATGCTAAATAATTAAAATTAAAAAATAAAACTCTAGTTAATTCTAGAGTTTTTTTTATTAAGCAGGAGTAATCGCTCATGACATAAATTTCATTATCATTTCAAAAAATCAAGTATTACTAAGAGCAGTTAATACAATGACAATTAAAGCCAGTTGTATAGCCCTTCAAACAAATCATAATACAAAACTTAGTCAAGTTGTAACAGCTAAAACCATAACTATAATTGCGGGAATTCAGCTTAATCATAGAAAACTAAAATTTTCCCAATCTTTTAAAATATCTATAAAAAAGTCCATAATTTTATTTTTTAGAAATTATTTTGTCTAAAGTTTGCATCTTTAGCATGCTGTGTAATCACCTTTGCAAGTTACTAAAAATATTACTTGTTAGACAAGTTTTTTGATTCTCACATTTTTCTCAAGAAGTACAACTAGAAATTGTCATATCCTCTCAAACACTTACAAGTATATCAAAAATGCTTATTTTTTCAAAATCTTTTTTTATTTTTACTCATCAAAATCTTCATTTTACAGTTTCAAGTATGAGTCATTTTTCTAATTCAGCAACTATTCTTCTAAGTAAACTTTCGCTTATATTTAGCTTTTCTGAAATGTTTTTTATAGTGAGTAAATCAGGATAATTATGAGCTATATAAATTACACTTTTTAGAGCGTAGTTTCATTTTTTACTTAATTTTATCATAGTTAAAATTCTTTTGTAATAAAATTTTTCTCTTTTTCTAAGTCTATTTTTTCCTTAATCCAGTTTGATTTTTTTATATAATCATATTGATTAAAAGATGCTATTTTTACACTTCCATAATCATTGAAAACTTCGTTATAAGGAATTCTTTTTCTTGTGTTACTAACTGTTTCTGCTATCCAAATTCCCTTTGAATCAAAACTATAAGCCGCAACTCTATGAGGCACAGTTTTATCTTCTCACTTACTATTCTTATATTTGAAAATATAAGCTATTCAAAGAGGTTCTCATTGTTGAAGTTTAGTAAAAAAAGTTTCTGAATCGCTATAATTTTTTTTCTTTATATGAACTATTTTATCATATTTATCCTTATAATACCAGTTCCATAAAGCGCTAGATGGCTTCTCAATATATTTCTCAATTTTCGATATATAAACTCAAATTCAATATTTATATTTTAGAATATTTCTAACAGTAAAAGCATAACATCAATTTAAAGTTTGCCTTAAAATAGGAAATCTATAACTAGGTTTTAAAAAAGGTTTATATCATAAATCTATAAAATCTTGTGGTTTATAATAATTTTTTCTTAATTTTCTATCTAAAATTTTTGCTATTATTCTATAATAAGTTCACTTCATAAATTTATCATTAATATCCGTGCTGTTTTCACAAATATTTAACGCTTTACATCAATTTACAGAGTACATTATTTTTAATCTTTTCATTACTATAAAAAAAGTTTTATAGTTTATTTTATCTTCTGGATTAAATTTTTCATTTTTAGCAAAAGCTCAAACACCAGTAAAATAACTTAACTTTTTTCAAAAGTCAGAATCTAAATCTACATCAGTAAATATTCTTGTATTATCTAATTCTTTAAATTTACTATAATTTATTTTAATATTTTTTAAGACTTTATAATCTTTATACCATTTGTACAATGTTTCTATAAATTCTTGTCTGGTAGGTTCTTCTCCTAAATTTATTTTTGAAAAATTATATTTTTCAGCAATTTCTAAACTAGCGTTATCAAGTTTATATTCACTATAAACAAAACTAACGCTAGAAATTAATAAAAATATAAATAATAAAAATTTTCTCATAGCTTTAAAATAAAATTAGATATTTAATAAATCCTCAAAAGTATCAACTTTTCCATCTAATAAGTGTTCATGTAAGGCATTTCTAGTTGCCAAAATTCATAAAACTGAAGCTTGTTTTCTTCTTGGACTAACTTCTTCTTTTATTAGTGAGATTATGTGCTTATATCAAAGTGTCATAACTTCTGGAATTGTTTTTCAGATTACATCTTCTCAAAAAATACTAGCGCAAGCTGTTGTTATAATAGAGGTGTTTCATTCAAATCACCATTCAATAATTTTTTCTCAGTCAAGTTTTATAAAAACTTCTAGAGAATCTCAACAAAGCCCATTGTCTTCCCAATATCTAATATCAGCATTTTTCACTTTCTTTTTATTGCTTGGATTTTTTCAGTAGTGTGTTATTATTTCATTGTACATAATTTTAAAGATTTTATTTTAATAAGTTAATAGCTTTCTCCAGACTTTCAAAAAATTTATCAATGTCACCGCGAGTATTGTAGATATATAAACTTGCTCTACAAGTTGAATTTTTTTCGCAATAATCCGCTAATGGATCAGCACAATGACGACCTGCTCTTACGCAAATATTATCGTCTGCTAGTGCGTCACTTATATCGTTAGCATGAATTCAATCTACAGAAAAGCTGAATACTCAAACTCTATTTTCAGGTGTCTTCTTTCAAATCAGTTTAATTTCTTCAGGAAAATTATCAAGTTTTTTTAAAAAATATTTTACTAAATCGGCTTCAATTTCTTCAACTTTTTTATATCATCAGATGTTATCTATATATTCAAATGCTGCGAGTAAACTAACAGCTCAAGCTACATTTGGAGTACCAGCTTCAAATTTTGTATTTTTTATTCAACTTTTAAACTCCTCTTTTTTTACCCAAGCAATAGCTCAACCTCAAGAAATAGCAGGTTCCATTTTATGCATTAATTCTTCTTTGATATATAAAATTCATAATCAATTTTCAGCCATAACTTTATGCCCAGTGAAGAACATTGCATCACAATTTAAAGCCCTGACGTCAGTATACATATGAGGTACACTTTGGCTTCAGTCAACGATAAATAAAGTATCATCTCTTAGTAATTTACTCACACTTTCCAAATCATAAACAGTTCAAACAACGTTCGATACATAAGTGAAAGAAACAACTTTTACGCTGTCGTCGTATTTAGCTTTAAAATCTTCTAAATCTAAATCATAATTTTCATCAAAATTCACATAATCAATTTCAATTCAAATTTCTTCTTTTAAAATAAGCCAAGGGACTACATTCGCATGATGTTCAGAAATAGTAACTAAAACTTTATCTCATTTTTTTAGCATTCAACTTCTTTTCAAACTCATTATAAAAAGGTTAGAAGCATAAGTAGAATTATAAGAATAAATAATTTCACTTTTATTTTTCGCATTGATTTTATCTGCTACAACTTGCTTAGATTTTTCATATAATTCTTCAGAAATTTGAGCGATATCATAACTTCATCTATGAATATTTGAATTATAATTTGAATAATAAGAGCTTATAGCGTCTATTACTTGCTTTGGTTTTTGGCTTGTAGCTGTGGAATCCATAAAAATTAAACCAGGATTATTTTCAAAAATAGGGAAATCACTTTTTAAATTATACATAATAATATTTTTAGATTTTAAATTAGTTTTAATAAATTATTTTTTAAGTTATTACAATACTGACTGTCTAAAATTCACATCTGATGAAAAACTTTATTATAATAAGAAATTATAAATAGATTTTTAATCTGGGAATTATTTAATCATTTGCTTTCTAAATAAAAATTAAAGTTTTTATCCAAATTTTCTATCTTACTAGAATGTCCAGCGATAATATTTTTTGTTTCTATAAACATCTGTGGCAAGCTAGTTACAGAAGTATTTTTTCATAAATTTAGGTGTTCATGGTTAGTATGAGTTTCTATATTTTCCAAATTTTTTCAGGCTATAATTTTTGTTATAACGCTTGTTTTAGAATCAGTTTTTCATAAACTAGCTGAGTAAATTTTACTTTTAGAATTACTATTTTTATGAATTATTTCTATATTTAATTTAGCTTGTTTATTGCTCAAAATAAGACTATTAAGAAAAATTTTAGCATTTTTTTCTAGTTTTATTTTAACATTTTTTTCATTATCTACAAATAAAAATAAATTCAAATTCTGTCATTCTCGTAAAGTAATATTTATGTCGTTTCAGCTATCGTTATAAACATAAGAATTTTGTTCATTTAAAGCCAAATTTAAATCAGTATAAATCATAATTTTTATTAGAAATAATTTTTTAAAAACCTCATTCGAATTCCATATCTATTAAAATATTTAATTCACTAGCATATTCCATCGGTAATTTTGTCATTATCGGTGATAAGAAGCCGTTTATTATCATTGATTTTGCTTTTTCTTCTGTAATTCATTTACTTGTTAAATAAAATAATTTTTCAGGGCTTATTTCGCTTGTGCTAGCTTCGTGAGCGATACTAGAGGTTTCATTATCGCATTTTATTAATGGTATACTATGGGAAGAGCTTTTTTTATCTATGATTAGTGAATCACAATCTGATAAAACTTTTGAATTAAGGGCAGTTTTTTTGATATCAATTAATCCTCTATAAGTGTTTATTCAGCCATTTTTTGATAAAGATTTACTGATAATTTTTGAGGAAGTATTTTCTCAAATATGGATAACTTTTGCTCATGCATCTTGATTTTGATTTTTACTTGCCATAGCGAATGATAAATGCTCAGCTTTTGAGTTTTTTCATAACAATATAGAGCAAGGATATAGCATAGTAACACCAGATCATAGCTGTCCTGATACCCATTCCATATATCATCACTGCTCTACAACTGCTCTTTTAGTATTTAAATTATAAGTATTTACACTCCAATTTTCTACACTTGAATAACGCATTTTTGCATTTTTTCCAACAAATATTTCCACTCACCCCGCATGAAGTGATGGATCATTATATTTTGGAGCACTACATCATTCGATATAGTGAGCCTGCGCATCTTCTTCCAATACTATAATCGTATGTTCAAACTGCCCACCGGCTTCAATATTCATTCTAAAATATGATTGCAAAGGCTGAGTTAATTTTACTCATTTTGGTATATAAAGGAAAGTTCCAGATGAAAAAGCACTATAATGAAGACTAGAAAACTTATGGTCAGCGAGAGGAATACTCCTGCTAATATATTTTTTCACAAGCCTTGGATATTTTTGAATAGCCGTATCCAAATCTTCAAAAATAACTCACTGATTTTTCGCTTCTTCACTAAGAGAATGATATACAGCTTCACTATCATACTGAGCTCAAACTCAAGCTAACATCTCTTTTTCAGCTTCAGGAATTCAAAGTTTATCAAAAGTTTTTTTAATATTCTCAGGAACTTTTTCCCAAGAATTTTTTTCTTCATCAACTTTGGCTCTAGCAAAATAATTTATTTTATCTAAATCTAGATTATCTAAATTTGGTCACCATTCTTGCATATTTTGTTTCTGAAAAATATCAAATGCTTTTAGTCTAAGTTCTAGTACCCATTTTGGTTCATTTTTTATACGCGAAATAATCTTGATTTTTTCTTTATCAAGTCAAGGGGACAACAGTTCATCATAAATTATTTTATCGTTTTTTTGCATTTTTTATTTAATTTTTTTTAATTATTTCATTAATTTTATTTAAAATATTGTGTTTTTCTATAAAATTTTTCACATATTTATCGAATTTTGGATTTTCTAACACTTCTTTAAATTCTTCTAATCACATTTTAAAGGTTTTTATTCTCTCTCATCATTCTAGTTTTTGCTGCGCTATTTTTTCGCAATTCAATCATAAAAAGTAGTGTATCTCAAAATCGATTTTTTGCCATATTGATTCTTCTTTTCATAAAAATTCTATTTCTTTAGCTTTGTATCAAGTTTCTTCAAGTAATTCTCTATCAGCTGTTTCAATTTCTTTTTCATTATCGTCTACACTTCAAGTTGGAACAGTGATTTTTAAGTCACGATTAGGTTGTTCATCTTGGATTACAATGATTTTTCAAGTAGAAGTAATAGGGATAATAATAACTCAGTTTCTTCTTTTTAAAGCCTCAAAAGTGGTATAACTTCAATCAAATAATTTTTGTTCCCGTTGGTAAGCATCAAAGATTATTCAAGAAAAAACTTTTTTTGCGTGTTCTGGGATTTTTTTACTCATTTTTAATAAAATTAAGAGTTAAATCATTTATTTTTTATTTCTTTTAGTAAGTTATTATCTCATATTTTTTCAATTTTTCAAGAGTTTAGTAAAATTACTTCGTCAATTCAAATTTTGTTTAATAAATCAAGATTATGTGAAATAATTATGATAGAATTATTTTCTGATTTTATATTTTTTAGGTTTTCTCAAATGAGATTAATAGCATCTATATCAAGTCCAGAGTCGATTTCGTCAATAAAAATATACTCAGGATTTAACAAATTTATTTGGAGCATTTCAAGTTTTCTTTTTTCTCATCAGCTAAATCAAACGTTTAAATCTCTTTCTAAAATATTTTCATCTAGTTTTAAAATATCTAAATATTTTTTGATAAATCTTGAAAATAATAATGGAGAAAGAGGACTTACTTCAGATTTATTATGTATTAAATGAGTGTTATAAATTTCTCTTAAAAAAGTTGATAGTTTTACTCAAGGAATTTCTGGGATATTTTGAAAAACTAAAAAAAGTCAAGCTAGAGCTTTGTCTGAAGGTGATAGACTAGTGATATTTTTATCTTCTAAAAATAACTCTCAAGTAGTTTGATAGTTTGGATTTCATATTATGGCGTTTATAAGAGTTGATTTTCAGGCTCAATTTTTTCAAATTATAGCGTAAGTTTTATTTTTTTTTAAATCTATATTTATATTTTCTAATAATAGATTTTTGGCTATGTATACAGATAAATTGTTTATTTTTAACATTTTATTTTTTTATATATTATTAATTTAATCTTTATATATTACTAAAACAGTAATATTTTATCGTATTTAAAAAAAATAGCAAATATTTTTTAATTTTATTTTCTTCAAAATATATTATACAATAAATTAATAGAATCAGTTGTTGAAAAAATGTAAAAAACTTAGTTTTTTTGTTTTACTTATGCAAAGGGGAAACTAGTATAATCGCTTAAATAAATTTAACTTTTTCTTAAAAAAAATTTTGACTTTGTAAGAAAAAAAGATAAAAATAGAAGTAACAAAACGCAAAACAAAAATAAAAAAAATGAAATTTTCACAATTTTTTAACAAGATAATTGGATGTGTACTCAAATTGTAGACAACAGGCATATTTCTGTTTTATATAGGGAATTAGTTGATAGTATAGAAATTTTTTCAGATAAGAAAAATATTATTGTGGATTGTACATTATGAATGGCATGACACGCAATATGAGTTATTGAAAAAATGAGTGAAGGAGATATTTTTATTGGCTTTGATGCTGATATAGATAACTTATGTTTAGCTGAAAAAAAATTAGAAAAATATGCAAAATCTTGAATAAAAATAATTTTGATAAATTCAAATTATGTTAATCTAAAGCAAGAACTTGCTTTGAAATGAATAGATAAGATTACTTGAATTTATTATGATTTGTGATTATCTTCTCTTCATGTAGACGAATCTGAGAGATGATTTAGTTTTAGAGAAGAAGGGCCTCTTGATATGAGATTTGATAGAACTAGTTGAAAAACTGCTGCTGATATCGTAAACTGATATACTAGAGATGATTTATATAAGATATTTAGACAATATTGAGAAGAACCTGCTTCTAATAAAATAGCGACAGCTATTGTAAATAGGAGAAAAAAAATGTGAAAATTTGTTACTACAACTGATTTAGTAGAAGTAATTTGAGAAGTGACAAGACATCCTAAAGCTAAAACAAGAATATTTCAAGCTATAAGGATAGAGGTGAATAAAGAATTAGAGAATTTAGAGAAATCTTTAAATAATGCGATAGAATTATTAGAAAAAGATTGAAAAATATTTGTTATAAGTTTTCATTCACTTGAAGATAGAATAACAAAAAATATTTTGAGAAGAGAAAGTAGAGATTGTTATTGCAGTGATTTAATTTGCACATGTAAACATAAAAAACAGATAAAAATTTTGACGAAAAAACCGATAATACCGAGTGAGGAAGAACAAAAAATGAATTCAAGGTCAAGGAGCGCAAAGGCTAGACTAGCCGTAAAAATCTAATTTTACAAACTAAGCCTAAGGGGGATATGAATCCAAATATGATAATTTTAAAGAAAAGATGAGCAAGTTTTTTTTCTCAAAGAAGACTGCTTAGAGAGAATTTTAAAATGAATATAACATCAACTTATATAATGGTTTTGTTATTTATATGAGTTTTGGGGATATATTATGTATGGACGTTGAATTGTAATGCGACAAAATGATATAATGTTAGACAATTAGAATTAGTAAAGAAAAATTTAACTATTGAAAAAGAACTTTTAGAAGTAAGAGTTGCTGAACTTGAGAGTCTTAATTGATTATTAAGTAGTAGTATTATAAAGAATATGGAAAAAATAGAGAGTCCCGAATACATTATTTCTGATAATTCGCAATTAGCTTTTGTAAGGTAAAAATAAGAAACTCTGGAGTAATTTCTAGAGTTTTTTATTTAAATAAAATTTCATTTTTTATAAAAATATATTATAATCACATAAATATTAAATAATTTTTCAAAAATTATGAAGAAAGTAATACTATTTTTAAGTTTAATATTAAGCTGAATTTATTTAACTAATTTTATTAGTGCTATCAGTATTACTAAAAATTCTTGAGAAGTCTTAGATAATACTACTTGGACAAATATTTCTAATTTAACTAATAAAATAGATGTAACAGAAGCTGATATAAAATTAAATTGAAAGTTATATGTAACTTGAAAAATTTGTGATAATAGTTGAAAGTGTTTTGGGGATATAGAGTTATGAACGGAGGGTAATCCTTGAAAATCTTGTAAAGATATCTTAGATAATTCTACTTGAATTGTTTGAGATGGGGTTTATTGGATAAAACCAGAATGATATACTTGAAGTGCTTTTGAAACACTTTGTGATATGACAACAGATTGATGATGATGGACTATTATTTCAAATATTAATGATACTAAAAGAGGGATATGAGTAAGCAATTGAAATCTTACAAATATTCCTAATTTATCTACCTTCTGAACTATTAATTCAACTACTTGAAATGCTTTACATAATTGAGCAACAGCATTATTGTTTAAGTCTTGAAATTATAAATATTCTATTAATAATTCTTCTGTTGCTTTAAAATGCTTAAAGTGATTAGCAATACCTCTTACAACAGGACATAATGGAACTATTAAAAAATTATGAACTAATACAATAACAATTCCAAACTTTGATCACATATGATGCAATCACTTTACGTATGGCGGTGGTGGTTGGCGGTTTTGATGAAACCAAGGTTCAAACCGGATTACATTTCAAGCATTTAATAATTATTGACAAGCATTTGCTCCTATTGTAAATTGAGTAGCAAGTAGTTCTTATATATTTTCAGTTTGGGTAAGGTAATACAAAACTCTAGAAATTAATCTAGAGTTTTTAAGTACCTCATCATAATACTTTTATAAGCCAGACTACTATTGAATTTGCTAAATAAATAATAGTGACTCAGACTAGGACATAAATTATATTACTTTTAGCTTTTCAAGAAGCGATGATATCACCAGTTCACATAAGCAATAAGAATCAAGCATATATAATATAAATTGTTGCTATTATATAGATAAATTTTAGGACAAATGATAATACGCTTTGGGCGTAATCAAAGAGACTATCATCTTTTTCTATATCGTCTACATCTTTTCTTATTTGCAGAGCTCAGTCACTTACACTACAATTTCTTCATTTACATTTGAAAGTATTATCTTTGCTTAACTTTGTATCTGTTTTACTTTCGTTTATTTCTTTACTACTTGGTTTGTCTGGATCTCCAGCAAAAGTATTATTTCATCATGCAAATATTGCAAAGATAATTAATATTGTTGAAAATATTTTTAATAAAAATTTCATAATTTAAAAATTTAGTTTTATTTTAATTATATTATTGGTTTATGGCATTTACTAACCAAGAAACTATTGGGTAAGCTAAATATACAACAGCAAATCATACCATTACAAACATAATATTTTTTCTTGCTTTTGTCATTTTTTCTTCTTCTCAAGCACTTGTAAGGAGAAGTAATCAAGCATAAATTATGTATATAACTCAGACGACAGTTAAAAATCACAAAGCATATTTTATTATATCTTGTACATATTCTGAGAATCTTTTATTTCTTTCTATAGAGCCATCCATCGAGTCTTTTATGCTGTCTCTTGCAGTTTCTAAATTACATTGATATTCTCATCATTCTTGACAAATAGGGACTAATGTTCACATTCATTCTAAAGTTTGGGAGGCATCTCCTCATCAAGAATTTCATCCTTGTCATCAATCTCAATTAGCATACACAAAATTTAATCAAGATATTACACTTAATATAATTATTAAAGCTATTTTTATAAAGCTTTTCATACCCCAGTTTAGTATAAAAATATAAAATTCCTTGAAATTATATCAAATATATTTAAAATTACAACACTTTAACTTATTTTTTTTAATTATTTTGTATGAAATTAAATAAAAAACAGATTTTTTATAGTATAATTTTCGTTTTTTTTATTATTTGGAGTTTTATTTATATTTGAATAGAATTAATTTTCTCAACAATTTTTTATTTCATGCTTTATGCTGTTTTGTTTTATTTATTATTTTCTTTAATTTATTATGTTTTTTTGAAGAAGATATTAAATTTGAGAGTTTTTTTAGATAAGTTTGCTTTTATTTTTAGTATTTTTATATTTTCTATTTTTACAGCAGTTTATGGCTTTATAGTCTATAATAATGATATAGAGCCGTTAAAAATATGAGTTTATGAATTAACGAATGAAACTCAAGATAAAACAGTTAGATTTGTTTCAATGAGTCATATTTGAAGAGGAGAATTTTATGAGTCGGTTTATAAAGAATTAGAGAAAGCTAAAGATGAGGGATTTGTTTTATTTTATGAATGAATTTTTGAAGGGAGTGAGGAAAATTTGAATAAATTTAATAGTTTATTAGGGCTTCCAGAAAAACCTGATGAAAATTTTTATGCGAAAATGTCTAAAATATTTTGACTTTCTAGTCAAAATACGAAACAATATGTAGAAATATTTTGAGAGAATGCTTATCGCACCGATTTATGATTAGATTATTTAATGGAACAATATAATGCTTTACCTAATCAGTTAACTAAAAATTTTGAATGAATGGAAGATATTAGTACAGATGTAGTTAAAAACTTTGAAAAATTTGAAAAATTACCTGAAAAACAAAAGAAGATTACATCTTTTATTTTAAGAACATCTTTAAATTTTATATTAAAAAAGAATTTTGTATCAGAGGTTAAGTTGTGATTATGAAATGAAGCGATTAGTGAAATTGTCATTAATTTAAGAAATGAGAATTTGGCTGACGAAGTAAGGACTTCAGAGCATAAAAAAATAATAGTAATTTATTGATGACTTCATTATGAATGATTTTTAGAGAATTTGCAAGCTAAATCAAATTCTCCTCGGCAAGAAAAATTAATAAAATATAATTATCCTATTTTTGCAAAAAAATATTAAATAAATTACCTCATCCTAACCTTCTCTTAAAAGGAGAAGGAACAAATAATAAAAAATTAATTAAAAAATATTTATTATATATAAATTTAAAATAATTAAATAAAAATTATTTAGAATATAAAAAAATAATTTGATTTTAAAATTATTTAGGATAAAATTTGCGCTAGTTATTTTTATAAATTAAAATTTTTAATATGTTTGAAGAATTAAATTCAAGAATAGAGAAAGCAGTATCACATTTATCGCAAGAATATAATAAACTTCAATTATGAAGAGCGAATCCTGGTATGGTGGAGGATTTACAAGTAGAAAGTTATTGAGCGCTTCAACCGTTAAAAAACACTGCTTCAGTGAATGTTATGGACTCTCAAACTTTATCTATCCAACCCTGGGATAAAACTATTCTTCACGCGATAGCAAAAGCTATTACTGATTCTGGATTAGGATTAAATCCACAATTAAATTGAGAAAGTGTTATGATAAAAGTTCCACCACTTACAGAAGAAAGAAGAAAGGAAGTTTCAAAATATGCAAAGACTCTTATGGAAGATGCGAAAGTAGCGGTTAGAAATGCGAGATGAGATGAATTAAAGAAAATTAAAAAACAAGAAGCTGATAAAGAAATTTCGGAAGATGAAAGAAAAGATTTAGAACAAGATGTTCAAAAGATTATTGATGAAGGTAATAAAAAAATAGAAGAAACTTATAAGAAAAAAGAAGAGGATATAATGAAGGTTTAAAAAAAACTCCCTAATTTGAGGAGTTTTTTTTGAATAATTTATGCTGCTATATAATATCATTTGCGGCTCTTTTATATAGCTTTAATTGATCATCTGTCACTTGTTCTTGAACTTCTTTTTTTTCTAAAAGAGCTTGTAGTCATTGTGGTGTTATACTATGTTCTTTAAAAATTTTTTCAGGAGAAGCATCTTCATCAAGAATATGTCCTATCTCATAAACAGCTATCATTAATTTTGCTAATTTTATAATCTCATTAGGAAAACCCATTTGAGCAATTGTGCTTATATCAGGTAAGTTTACTCAAATATCACTTGTTAATTCATTTATTCTTGGACACATATTAGAAATTCTTTGTAATTCTATAATTCTAGAGATATTTTCTAACGTTTTATCTATATCGTCTTCTGATATTCTAAAATCCTCAATATCTAATTCCATTTGATTAAATGAATCATCTTTTAGGATTTGTGCTAAAGAAAAATTAATAAAATCTTTTAGATCTGGGATATTTAATTCTTCTTGTAATTCAGGTTTGCTTTTTATCGCAAGTAATATAATTTGTAAGTCATTAATATTTCATTTCATAGCACCATTGACTACATCCTCAGAGAAAGTAGTATCTTTATTTTCAGAAAAATTAGTATCTTTTGAGAGAGTTAGTTGTGTTACTAGTTTTTTAGTAAGCTGAAGTTCTCAAGCTTTTGCTTCACTAGATAAACTAGGGAATTCTTCACTTAATGTTTCAAGAATAGAAGGTTGAGAATTAGATATCTCAACAGAAGTTTGTGTCATAAATTATACAAGTTACAAAAATATAATTCTATAATTTATAATTATTTATTTATAAAAGTCAAATTTATTTTATTTTTTTTATATTTTGGAGGAAATTATTTTTTTGAAAAAAAGTGAAAAAAAATTTTGACAAATAAAACTTATTTTATATAATGCGTCTTGCAGTTAGGAATTAATTCCATCTGTGCGGGTGTGGCTCAATTGGCTAGAGCTCCTGCCTTCCAAGCAGGTTGTTGTGGGTTCGAGTCCCATCACCCGCTCCATTTTTTTTGAAAAAGAAATGAGCAATTATAAATATGGGTGTATAGCTCAGTTGGTTAGAGCGCGTCGCTGATAACGACGAGGTCCCAAGTTCAACTCTTGGTATACCCACCATTAATTTAAAACATACAACCCTCGGGGACTGGCGCAATCGGCTAGCGCACACGCTTTGGGAGCGTGGGGTTGCGAGTTCGAGTCTCGCGTCCCCGACCATAATAAACTATCAGAGGAAATAACACTAAGTAATGTATTGCTGGTGTTATTTTTTATTGGTTCTAACCTATTATTTGGTCTACTTTGATTTTCTAAAGAATTACTAAGCTCTGAAAACCAAGGATGTAGGTCTAGAGTCAAAACTTTGTCTTTTAACTCATAGTTATAACCAAGAGAAGCAAATATTTCTTTTTTTTTCTTTCAAATCTCAATTTTTAAACTTCTCAGTAACGAGAGAAGCGAAGTTAAAAACTTTCTGAGTATTCTCAAATATTTTATGGCTATCTATATCAATATTATCTCTTTTTTCTTTAAGTCTAACAATTTCTTCTTTAAGAGATTGTTTTTTTATTAGAAATTCATCTTTAGAAATAATATCATCTAATAATAAATCTGTTAAATTTTTTAATTTATTTTCCATTCTACCAATATTTCTGTTCATACTATTATTAAGTTTTTCTTTTTTTTCAATTTCTTCACTATGATTTTCTTTTAAAATATTTAGGCACCAATCTTTAAAATCAGGGATAATTTCAATCTTTTTTAATATATCTATTATTTGTTCTTCTAGTCTTTCAACTCTAATTGCTTTTTGAGTGCAGTTAATCTGTTTACTTCTTTTAGTACAATGGTAATAAGTATATTGAGCCATTTCTCATGTTGTTTTTATCTTCTTATTTTTTGTTTCTGCTGTTATCATGTTTCAACATTCTCAACATCTAATCATTCAAGTATAAGAAAAATGGTTCCAATGTTGATATGTAAAGAATTATATGACAATAAAAAGAAAGATTCTAATAAAAATCATTCATTACATATTATTATTGATGAAGCTCATAATATTTTGTCTGAAAATTCTGAAAGAGAAAGCGAACAATGGAAAGATTACAGATTAGAAACTTTTGAAGAGATAATAAAAGAATGAAGAAAGTTTTCAGTCTTTTTAACTATATCTAGTCAAAGACCATCAGATATATCTACTACTATTATTTCTCAATTACATAATTATTTTTTACACCGTTTAATAAATAATAAAGATATTATCGCTATAGAAAAGACAGTAGCATATTTAGATAAAGTATCTGCTGAATCTTTACCAATATTACCAACTTGAAATTGTATTTCTGCAGGTTTATTTGCTTAAATTCCTGTTGTTATTAGTATTAATGAAATTAATGAAGGCTATGAGCCAGATAATGCAACAATTAATTTGACTAACTGTTGGATTGATAATGAAGAATTAGACATATTAATAGATGATAAAAAAGAGGAGATTTCAATTGAAGATATTCCTTTTTAGCTTTGCGTTATATATCTTTTCATGACAGTATTATAAATGTTAAAAACTAAGTCTAGTTCTTCCTTAAAATCTTGAATCCACTTATATATAACAATTCCACAATCATGTGTTATAGTAACGGCAAATTCTTTTCAATTAAAAGGATGTTTTATCATCACATTAGATAAAAAGGAAGTAGGATCATCAAGTTTATTTTTTATTTGATTGTCATTATTTACCTTATTTCAGTATCCAACCATGGTATCGCAATGAGCAGTATTTGGCTTTATATTAACTCAAATAACATTATTTTCATTTTGAGCTAAATCTCTTAAATCAATTTTTTCAGCAGATATTTTACAATTATATTTGTTTTCAATTCAACTAATAACATGCTTAAAAACTTCCTTATTTGCTAAAGTAAAGAAAATTTGTTTTTTGGGAAAAACTAAAAATTCTACATTTTTAGGGATATAATGAGAATCAAATGTTTTAAAGTTTGAATCTTCTAATATTTCTATTTGAGTTCATTTTTGTATTCTATGTAATCAAGAATATATTGCTAATCATTCAGAGTTATAATCATCACTAGTAATTAAAAAATCTCTATTATTTCTTTTTTTAAAGTCGGTTTTATGTCATTTATATTCTAAGGAATAAGAATTTTTATTTGAATTTGAAGATAAAAAGGAATTATCAAAATTTTCTATATTTCAAGGAAAGATTAGTCTTATTCTATAAGTTCTAATAGTTTTGTTCATATTACTTTTTTGTTAGTGATAAATTAATATAATCTTCTATTAGAGAAGAAAGCTTTGGAATATTAAATGCTGTTGGTATATTTATCTCTTCTTTTATTTTTTTATTTCAATTTCTTTTAATTATAACGCTTGCGCGGTCTACTTTTGAAGAAGATTGATATATTATTTTTAAATTTGAACTATTTTTATTAGATAATAATTTCCAAGCTTCGGGGTGAGTAAAAAATTTATCACAATTTCATAGTACACTATATATTGTATTCATAGGCCTAAATTTTTCCTCTATGTATTGAAATAATTTTCATATATGTTTATCTAAGTTTTCTTTAAATTTCTTTGCTTGCCAAGAGCTATATGATATTTCAAAAAAAGTATTATTAGGATTAAAAGTAACTTTTACTTCTTCATTTCTTCAGGAGGTTTTTATTATGAAATTATTAGAAGTAGATGGATAAGAGATAGAGAAATCTTTTTTTAACGTTTTCAAATATGATTCTAGAATTTCTTTTGTTAAAGGAGTTGTATCCCACTCCATTTTTACAGAAAGAGTCCAATTAAAATTTATAGGTTTCATCCTTCTCACTAATTTATGCCAAATTCTAGCAACTTGATATATATTACATACAGAATATAAAAATACACTTGAAATAACAGGAATATATTCAAGAGGTCAATTTCATTTATAAATATAGTAAACTATTAATAATAAATGTCACAGGACAATAAAAAAAGAAAGCATAAAAACAATAAAAGAAAATTAATATGAAATATGATATACTATTTATTATATTTTTCAAGTTTTTTATTAATATAAATTTGACTTTTTTAGATTTATGATATAAAAAAAATAAGTTATTTTTTATAAATTTATTTTCCCAAATCAATAACATTAAAATATCTTTCATGATTTTCAATTTATAGTGTCCGCCATTATATACAGAGATTAGTGCCTTTGTATAGAGAGCTTGAAATTTAATTTTTTAACCCATAATGAACGGTTAGAGCTGAAAAAGACATTGAAAAATGCCATTTTTTATAAATAATCCAAAGTAATATTTTTAAGTATTACTTTATTTTTTAATTAAAAATTTATGGAATATATAGCATATATTTATGATAAAAACGGGAAAAATATAGCACAAATTTTTGACATATTTAATATTAATCTGCAAGAAAAATTAAATGATATTTCAACATTAAGTTTTTCACTTTATCATGATAATAGATACTCAAAAAGAGAATTTTTGAGTGAATATAACAGAGTGAAAATTAATATTTTATTGCCAAAATGACAATGAGAAAAGACCTATTTGGAGTGATACATAACCAGTGTAAAAAGTGATTTATACAAAAATATTGTGACAATTAAAGATTATTTATGATTATTTGAAAGAGCAATCTTATTTGATAAGCTAAATGCTTATTTTCAACCGAAGTGATATGTAGCTTCGTTAGTTAATAAAGTTAATGAAAATCATAATCTAGATTTAGAGTTAGTCGAAAATGAGCTTTGAACTGATTGAACAGTTGTACGTTATTTTGCAGAAGGTACAAATTATTTAGATATTATTAAATGATTAATGAATGACAGTTTTGAGATAAAAATCAAATGAAAAAAGATTTATATAAAATCAAAAGTTTGAGAAGATAAAAGCTCATGACCTAATTTTGTTGAATACAGATACAATATCAACGAATATTGAGATAGAAATATTAAGTCAATTTCAGTTCTAAAAAATGCTGAAAACATTAGTAACGAGATTAAGTTTGTATCACCTGAATGGTCGGTTAAGAAAACAGATTCTGGCAGTATTGAAAAATTTGGTAAATTACAAGAACGCGTATATATGAACTGAGAGGACTGAGGTGCACCGAATGATTATATTAAAAAGCATTCTATTTCTAGTAGGGAATTTAATATAGTTCCTGTTGTAGAAGATTATTTTGAAGTGGAGATTTGAGATATAGTTAAGGTTTATGTGGATGTTTGAAATGATTTGATGTTTATTAATGAGGGTTTTAGGATAGTTAGAAAAAGCTTTAAAAGTCCTAAATGATGACAGGTTAGTTTTGCTTTATCCACAGAGAAAGTTACAACTACAACTTTAAATGAAAAATTAAAAAAACTTTAAAAAACTTGATTTTTTTACTTTAGTATATAAACTTATATTTACATGGCAATTATTGTTAATCGGGATGATGTTTATGAAAATCTTCCTGATGAGGTTCAAGAGGATTTAAATGATAGTATTATTTTAGAAAGACTGGATGATCCATGATATCTTGAAGAATGTATTAAAACAGCTATTTTATGATTGGAAATAACTTATATTATTAAAAACTTTTCTTTTTACTTGATAAGATTTTTAATTGAAGATTTTGTTAGATTTTGGATTAAATGGAAGAGGTATTGGTATAAGAAAGAGAAAGAAAGGTTAAAAAAAATAGAAGTACTTATTATTGCTTGATTTGATAAAAAAGGTTCAACTACCAAAATTATTGAAAAATGAGCGGACATTATGAGAGAAGATACAATTAAACTTTGAATAAAGAAAGAGAAAATAGAGGTTGTAAAATGAATTTCTAGTATAAGCGAAATTATTAAATTATTAGAAAAAATGAAAAATTTAAAAACAATAGTTTATCATGCTCATTGAGATGAAAACAAAGCTTGAGTAATAAATAAAAAAAATGTTACTAAATTTTCTAATTATTCTAATTCTAGAGCAGAATTATTTTTAATTTCTTGTAACACTTGAAAATGAGAAAATCCGATTGCTCAAGAAATAGCTAATAATCTATGAATTACAGTTATTGCTCCTAATGATTATTCAATGACTTTATTACCAGATAATGCTAATATATGAACTTGGGCTATTTCTAGTATCTGAATACTTGTTTTGAGATTAGCTGGTAAAAGTACATTTGATACATTTACTCCTTTTGTATGAAGATTTTTATATTTTTATCCACAAAAAAATGCATAGAATATTATTACTTTTTTGTTTTATTTTAATAAAAAATTTGTTTTTACAGTATAATTATAAAAATAAAATAAAGTGATTTATAATTGATATATTAGTTTTATTTATTGTTTTAGTATTATTTTATTGTTTAGTTTTTTTTCTTTTTAGTTATGCTTATTCTGGAATATTTACACAAACTTTTTTATGACAAATCATAATATATTGAATTTTCATTATAATTTTATTTTATCCTTATTTAAAAAGTAAGATATATAAAAAAAATAAAGATTTAAACTATTTGTGATTGTGGTGAGATTTATGATTAGATTTGTTTTTTATAATACTTGCTTTTAGATTTTAAACTATAAAAAATAAAAGAAAATTCAACGCTTATAAAATGGAAATTAAAATATAAATAACCTAAAAAATGAACAAAACAATACAAGCGGGCAAAGGAAGTAATAGAAAAATATGACAGAGAAAAAAATTCAAAAATTATTTGAGAATAATTATTATTTTAGTATTTTTTTTAATAAGTTATAGCATCTATTTTATAATTCAAATTATTTGAGAACAAAACGAAACATTTAAGAAAACTAGGGATTATGAATTATCATGAATATTAAAATCAATAAATAATTTAATAATAATAAAAAAAGATTTTTCTAATATTGAGGTATTATTAAAATTATATAAGATAGATTATTTAAATGATAAAATAGAATGTTTTTATGCTAGATGAGAAGAACCTAACTATATATTGGCAACAATAAATAAAACTTGAGTAGGGTGTAATGAAAATAATTGTGAAATAATTTCCTGATATTATTTAATGTGAAATTATACAGGAAATTTTAAAAAGAAATATTTTGAAGATATAAAAAAATATTTAGAACAATGTGAATTATAAGGTTGTTTTGATGTAATGAAGAATTATTAAAATAGAGCTAAGACATACAAGTATTGATGATTATATTTATTTTAAAATTACTAAAGAAATAGAAAAAGTTATTTATGAAGAATAAAATAAAAACATTAATTATATTTATATATTCCTTATTTCCAATAAGTATATTTTTTAGCGGGTATTATTTTTTTGAGGTTTTTTTGTTAAGTTTATTTATTTATTTTACATTTTTATTGTTGCCAGTTTTATTATTTAAAAAAATACAAAGAAATGAATAATAATGTGTTTATTAATCAATATTTTAGGGGTTATTTTATTTATAATATTTTCAGAAATGTATCAACAATATGAAGTTACTAGAATAAAAAATATAATAGATAATTTAAATTCTAATAAAATAATAAGATAATATGAAAAAAACTTTATTTACATTATTTATAGTAATATTAATAATATGTTGATTTTTTATATATAATTTTTTTGATTATAGATATGTTTACAATTGAGATGATTACTTAAAATTGGAAAGAATTTGAAATATTTTATATGTTAATTCAAGACTAGCGGAAACTGTTTATGAACCCACTAGTATACAATATAGAATAGAATCAAATAATATTTATTTATGGTGTTATAAGAGATATTATAAATTTGTAAAATGAGAACTACCTAAAATAAAAATAAAATTAAAAAATAGAAAATATAATGTTTTTTATTTAAATCAAGATTGAACTACTGTTTTTATTAAAAAAAATTAATTTTTATATTTTTATCCAAATAAAAATGATTAAAATATTATTACTTTTTTGTTTTCTTTTAATAAAAAATTTATAAGTAGAAGTAATAAGTGATATGTATTTATAGAATCTAAGTTATATCATTTATCTGAATTATGAAATTTCCTAGTTTGATTTAATTGAGCAGCAACTAGACACACATTAAATGAAATAAAACAAATGTGACTTGATGTAGAAATAATTATAAAATGAAGAAGTATACTTGAGGCAAAAATAAATGAAAAAGAAGACCAAATTTTTTATGAAGCTTGATTTAAATGTTTTAATGAAATTCTAGAAAATTGAGAAGTAAGCTGATATATAATTTATAAAAGTATGATAAAACAATTATTATGGTCTAGAAAAAATTTACAAAAAGATAATTATGTATATAATGTTATTTGAGAATAAAATATAAACTATTTATTATGAAAAAAGAAGATATTTTGTATAACATTATTTTATGGTTATTTATATTAGTATGTTTATGAATTTGATTATTTATAGGTTGATGATGGATAGCTTGGTATTTATATCAAGTAAGTAATTGATAATATTCTAAGAATATAAAAAAAGATTCTAAAAGAAAAAAAAGAGCAAGATATTTTTTGGAGAGAAGCGATAAGAGAAACAGTAAAAGATCTTTATTATAAAAATTGAGCCGAACGGATAGTTGATAATCTATGAATTCCGGTTTGTAGTTATTTGCTTTATAGAATAAGTGATTTGAATTTTAGGGATGATGTACAGAGGGTTATGTTAGAGAAGAGAGGAGTGATAAATAAAGAAAAAAAGAATAAAGAATTATTAAGTGAGTTTTTGTTAAAAGAATATTTAAAATGAAAAGAAAAGTGTAAATGAGATTATTGTGATTTAATCTTTTGAAAATATGATTTAACAACTAAGACAATTGAAAAGTTTGAACAAGGGCAAAAAAATACAAGTAATTTATTAACTTGAATTATTGATATGCATAATTGAACTCGTTGATGATGAAAGTATGATTTAAAAAGAATTTGGAAAAAATTCTGAAAAAATTGATATGTTTATATTGTTTGACAAAAAATATCATTGTCCAATTTGGGAAATATTTTATGTTGATTTAATTTGAAAAATAGTCTTATTACAACTGATTTATGAGAATTAATTTTAATGGATGTAGAAACTATTAATTATAAAGAACACTGATTTGAAGAATTTTCTCGTCAAAGGGCATTCTTTGATGAAGTTCAAGATTATCTTTTTTATGTGGTATGATATTGGTTAGCTGAAAATTTCAATTGAAGTATGGAAGATAAAATAAAAAATCTATGACTTGCTATAATTTCAGCAAAAAGAGAGTATAAACAAATTCTTCCACAAATAAAAAGGGATTTTGAAAAGTTTAAAGAGAATGTAATAAAAAAATACCCAAATTTAGATTTTAATAATAGATAATGAAATTACCTAAATCCTTTTATATTATTAGTACGATAAGTATTCTTCTAAGTTATTTTATAGTAAAATATCTGTTTTGACCTTATTTTATTAGTAAAGAACAAATTTAAATTATTTTTATGAAAATGAATCTAATTATAATTTATTAATGAATAACTGTATTTTGAATAAAAGTTTTTCTCAAGATAAGTGTGAAAAAATAAAAGACAAGTTACAAATAATAAATATAGATAATCATAAAGATATTATTTACATTGATAACGAAAAAACTTGATATAATCCTCTTGTTTATAATAAAACAAATAAAGTATTAAAAAATAAATTTAAACAAACATTTATTCAAATAGAATGAAATTGGTATTTTTATATAAGTCATTAATTTTTGGATTATAAAAACTTGACTTGAGAACAATTGATTAGTTATTTATGACCTTGAAAAGAAAACGGAGGAAGAGAGATTAGAAGAGATGGAAGTACTTATAATTGCCTGATTTGATAAAAAGGAATCAACCACTCAAATTATAGAAAAATGAGCAGATGTAATGAAGTGAGATATAATTAAATATTGAGTATCAGATGATAAAATAGAGGTTGTAAAATGAGTTTCTAGTATAAGTGAGATTATTAAATTATTAGAAAAAATGAAAAATTTTAAAATAATAGTTTATCATGCTCATTGAACAGAAGATAATGTTTGAATAATAAATAGGAAAAATGTTAATAAATTTTCTACTTATAATAATTCTAAAGCAGAAATGTTTTTGATTTTTTGTAATGCTTGAAAATGAGAAAATCCTATTGCTCAAGAAATTGCTAATAATTTATGAATTACAGTTATTGCAGCAAATGATTTAGTTATTACATGGTTGCCTGATAATAAAAATATTTGAACTTGGGCTATTTCTAGTTCTATTATTTTATAATATACTCCCAGATTATTTTAATTAAAAAATAAATTATGTTTGAGAAAAAGCTAAAGAAGATGAAGATGTAGATGTTCCTTTTCATAAAGCGTGAAGAGATTTTGCAAAACAAGAGTATCTTATTAATTCTTTAATTAATGCTTTACTAATTCCCTTGTTTGACTTGTTTTCATGACCTAAAGAAAAATTAATATTAAAATACTTTATTAAAAGAGTTAAAAATGAACAAAACAATACAAACAGGCAAAGGAAGTAATAGAAAAATATGAAAGAGAAAATAAAACAGTAAATTTATGATTAGCAATTATTTCACAAATTAAAAAAAAAGTTTGCAAATATAAAAAAAATATATACAATGCAAATTATATTACTTTTGTACTTGTAAAAATATGAACGTTACATTTAAAAACATTCTTCTACTTCTTCTAGTTTATCTCTAGGAGACGGCTTTTTTGTGCAATTATTTTATGTCTCCTTGTTTAACAGGGAGATTTTTATTTATTAAGATTAAAAAATACTATGCGTGGACATGATGAAGATTGATGAATTATAAATTCCATTGAAATATCGTGAGAAATTAATGAATATTTGAAAAATTTTTTTTCAGATATTTGATTGTCTGAAAATGAATCAGGGAAATACATAGAAAATATAATTTCGAAAATTGAATCAAGTGAAGATCCTGAAAAATCTTGGGAAAAATATAGGGCTTTATTGGAAGCAATGTTTCAATATAATTTGTATGCTCCAGAAGATAAAGATGAATATATTAGTAAATCCATTCTTCCAGAAATTTTAGCTCAATATCCTGATTTAATAGGCGAAAGTACAGAGCTTACAGTTGCATCTGTTTTATCTGAAGTTAATAATATTATTTTTGAAGAGTCTCAGCCATCAGAATCTGAAATAAAATTTAAAAAAGATTTAATTAGTTTTATTTGAAAGAGAAAAAGTATTTCAAAAGATGAGTTTATAAAATATTTGAATGATACGAATTTTTGAGAAGATTGAAATGAAAATTTAGCTAAAAAATTATCAGAATTCTTATCATCAGATGCATTTAAAGCTCCTATTATTAATAAAGGTATGATAACATCATTATTAAAATGATTTAAAGAGTCATCAAAAGAATTAGATAAAGCTAAAAAACTTAGATGAGATTTAAATTGAATTGATATAAAATGATGGGAAGAAATAGTTTTAGCAGAATTTTTAAAATGAAAATTAAAAGATTCAAAAATATTAGAAAGACTTTGAGGAGATGATATAGTAAAAAGAGCAATAATTTCGCAAGTATTAAATCCTGAAAAAGACTTTGATTATCAAAATATTTCTAGATTTTTTGCTAAAGATTCTTTGATAAAAGATATTTCAAATACAGATAAATTAAGTATTTTAGATTCTATTTCTGAAGTAGTATTTGAATGATGAAAATTCTCTGATTTGACTTTAAGAGTATGACTTTGAGGTTCTGAAAATGAGTTTCCAGTAAGAATTTTATCTTATATGTCTTATGTCTTGTCTGTTTGTGAGAGATTACAAAGCCAATTTTGAGACTCTCCTAAAGTCGAATTATTTACTTGAGAAGAATGAGCTATTAATTGTAATTGAATGGATGCTGATAAAGTTAGAAAAAATACTCAAAATATGTTCAAATTTATTTCTAATTTTGTCTGAGAACATTATCCTGATGTAAAATTTAATACATTAAAAGATCCAGAATGGGAAAAAGATTCTAAAATTAGCTATGTATTAGAATATTTATATCAAGAAATAGTTGACGAAATAGAATCTTGAAATAATAAGGAGTTATCTAAAATTGTTGATCAATTAAAGACTAGAGCTGAAAATAGATGAGGAGGTTCATTAGAATCAGCTTTAAGATATTCTTCGTTTCACACTGTTTGTTTTCAAGATATTCAAGCTATAACTAATTATGTATTTGGAGAAGAAGTTTCATATAAACATATTATTTCGGTTTGATGAATGGCAGAAAGAGAATTTTGAATTATAAGAGATGTACTTTCTGAAAGATTTTCTTCTGAAAAATTTAATGAATTTATCTCAAAAAATTATAAAAATGCTCCTGAGATTAAGGAAGTTTGAGAAAATTGAAACAGAGCTAATGTAACTACAAATACTTGAGCAGTGCCTCCATATTATAAGGCAAATGAATTAGATCCGACAATCTGAGATGATATAGCCTCTTCTATAGCTAGAATATTAGCAGAATGAGGAGATAATGTTGCTTCAATATTTGATTCATTAAAAGCGATGTTTGCAACTTTTTCTCCTCAAGTTGTTATGGATTATATTTTATCAGTTAATACCCCAGTAAACAATGAAACATAATTATCGTGATGCTTATATTTGAAGAGCACAAAACTTAGATTTATACTGAATAATAATAGATTCTACGGATAAACATTATTTCACAGATATTGATTGAAAACAATATTTAGATTTTCTTTCATCTGCTTCTAGTTTACCATTATGATATAATAATGATAGATTGCTAAATGCGTATATCTCGCAAGCTAAAAAAGCAGTACACACTTGCACAGTTTACACTTTTACGGAAATTGTTTGAGAATATGCAAAAAAATTATCAGAAATTTCAAATATTGAAAATGCTAAAATTATGTTTTGAGCTTTTGGTTCTGATGCTATTGATTGAGCTTTAAAATGTGCTCAAACTTTTACCTGAAAAAAGAAGGTTATCGCTTTTAAATCGGCATATCACTGATGAACTTATCTTTCTTTGAGTTCTAATTGATTTGATGCCTTAAAACAGGGGCTTGATTTACCAGATTTATTTTATCACTTGTCATACCCAACAGAAGAAAATTATGAAGAAGTTTTAGAAAAAATAGAAGAAATTCTAAAAACAGGGGAAGTATGAGCTTTACTTATGGAAACAATTCTTTGAGATTGATGAGTATTTGAACCTAGCAGTGAATTTTTATCAAAAGTAAAAGAGCTTTTACATAAAAACTGAGCTATATTAATATTTGATGAAATTCAAACTTGAATGTGAAGAACTTGAAAATTTTGGGCATTTGAAAATTACTGAGTTACTCCTGATTTATTTGTAGCTGCTAAATGATTAGGTTGAGGATATGCTTCCTTATCAGCTGTTATTTGAAGAGCAGATATTATTGATAGTTTAAATAATTGTCAAAATGCTTTTACATTCTCAGCTCATGCTGCTTCTTGCGCTGTTTGACTTGAAACTATAAATATTATTGAAGATGAAAAATTAGCCGAAAATGCTTTGAAAATTTGAGAAAAAATAACTTCAATAATTTATAAAGAATTAGAAAATTATGATATTTTTAAAGAAGTTAGATGAAAATGATTGATGATTTGAATCGCTTTAGATTCCGAAGATTCAATTTGAGCTTATATATGAAAAATTTGTTTAGATAAATGAGTTTATGTTTGATATTATGGACATAATAATAATGTTGTAAGAATACAACCTCATCTTAATATTTCTGAAGAAGAAGCCATAAAATGAATCTCCAAAGTTATAGAAGCTATCAAAGAATTTTCTGAAAATAAAGAAAAATATATGGTATGAGAATTTAAATCATTTTTCAGTTCATAATAATTAAAATCAAAAAAACTCTCTTGTAATTAGAGAGTTTTTATTTTAGATAACTTAAAAATTTTTCTAAATCTGGTTTTAATTTAGCTTTTAAACTGACATTTTTCTTTCTATCAGGATGATAAAACTCAGTTTTATAAGAATGAAGAGCTTGTCTATTTAGTCAGAAATTTTTTGCAATATAACTATTGATATTTTTATTTCAATAGGTATTGTCTCAAATAATTGGATGTCAGATACTAGCTAAATGAACCCTTATCTGATGCATTCTTCAAGTTTTTAATTCGACTTCTAAAATAGAAATATCTTGCTTCCCATTTTTTGTTTCTAAGACTTTTTCTTCTAAAACTTTATAATAAGTTAACGCTTTTTGTCATTTTTCACTAATTATAATTTTATTTTCATTATGAACATTATCTTGTCTTAAAATTTTTTTATCTATTTTTCAAGTTTTATTTTCTAATTTTCATAATACAATAGCATAATAAATCTTTTTTATATCGTGATTTTTAAATCATTTTACCAAATGGTCTAGCGTATGTTTTTGTTTTCAAATTATAATTATTCAAGAAGTATTTCTGTCTATTCTATGCGCCAAGGCTGGCTTAAAAGTAAAAGAATTTAATTGATTTCATAGATAATCATGGACTTGGTCAATAAGTGAAATTTCTTTTGTTTTGAAATCTCAAGGATGGACATTTAAAAAAGGATTTTTATTGATTACCAAAATGCTTTTATCTTCGTACATTATATTTTTTTTATCCAGTTTTTTGTCAATTTTTATAGCTTGTTTAGTATCTTTTGTTAGTTCTTCATATTCGTTGTCACTGATAAAAATTTTTAATTCATCTCAGATTTGCAACTTATATTCATTATCTTTCTTTTTTTTATTTATTTTTATTTTTCACTTTCTATTGAATTTATAAATTAGGCTTCTTGAAGCGTTTTTTAATAATTTTTTTAAAAATTTATCTAATCTTTGTTCACTATCATTTTTTTCTATAATAATTTGTTTCATAATTTTATTTAAATTTTATTATTGCATAATCGTAAAATCATAAGCAGCACTTGTTGATTCTCTTGGAATATCAAGCTCTATATCACGCTTAAATCAATATGATTTTCCTTCAGCTTTTACGTGAGTATTATTTGAAATTAGCTCGCTAGCAGTTCAAGTTCATAATATTAATTTATACTCTAAATAAGGATAAACAGCTGCTTTATTAGCTTCTATTGTAAGCCTATTTATAAGGAAAAATCTAAGTTTACAAACATTATTTTCATCACAAACTCAAGCTCAAGATTTATCATCATCAGCATCTTTATCTTTATAAAAAAGATTTATTGTTGTTTCTTCTTCATCTTTTTGAAGATTTTTTCATTTTAAATTTATAATTCAAGTTTCATAATATTTTTCTTCTTCATCTCACAAGCTTCTAGTATTTATATTTCATAAATTTATATAATCAGTTCAAGTTAAAGTATTTTTTGTAGAAGATAGGTTCCATCAGATAATCGGCACATTTTCCATAGCTGTTATCGCAGCTCAATCTTTGTCATAAAATAAATAATCTCAGCTTATATCATCTTGGATCTTTATATTTAATTTTTCAGTTTTTGACGCGTCTATATTTGGTAATTTTATTTGAAGTTTTATATCATTTAAATCAAAATCATTATTAGTAAATGTTATTTCAATAGGCTTATCTATAGATAATTTATTGAAGCTTTTGTCATAATCACTATTTCATTTTCAAACAGGAGGCATTACATTGCTATTTCAATCAATATTAAACACACTAGCAATATTTGTATTAGCTAACTGAGTTCCAGCAGGAGTATCCGTTAATAAAACATCTTTATCTTTTATTTGATAAATAGCTGTTTCAAGTCATTTAGTCGCTTCATAATAGGCTTTAGCCGAATTTTCTATTCATTTAGTGTTTTTTCAAAATGGTATAATATAACTCAAAATATATTGAGCTGTTAGAATCATTGATAGCACTAGAAAAAGTGCTAGTATAATAGAAAATCACTTGTTATTTTTTTTCATATAATTATTAGTTAGAGCCTAAATTTATAGTTGTTGCGATTTTTATTTCTGGAGCTTTTCCTGCTATTCATCTTCTTTTTTTTGCGCTTGGAGTCAGAGTCATATAAATCTTTACAAAAGGAGAAATATTACTTACAGAATCAAAGCTATCTTTCCAAGCCAAGTCACTATCTTTATTTGGATATAAAATAAATTTTAAATTTTTGACATTTATGGTGTTAGGGAAGATTTTTTGCCAATAATTATTTTCATCACTTCACGCGACTATATAACTAGCATTTCATTCAAATTCTTCAGCAATAACCCAAGTATCAATGACTCAGTCATTAAGTCAGAAATTATCTACAGTATCAGCTGGATTATGTTTTAATCAAAAATCTTTTCATTCAAGTTTCAAAAATTCTATATTTCATAAACATCAATCTCATCAAGTCTTTGTATTACAGACATTTGCATTATCATCAGGGTCTTGAGAGAAAGTCCATCTAAACAATGTTCTTTGTTTATTTATTTTATTAAGTAAGTATAATTCTGTTAGTTCATCTCATATATCAAAAACAGTTGGTCCTGTTCATAATGGTTCATCATCATCATCTAAAATAGGATTTCAATCTTCATTTATATCACCTAAATCAGCATTTTTATCTCAATTATAATCTAGAAAAACGAAAGAATATTGTCAGTATCTTTGTGGACTTAGGCTATAATCATTTGTAAAATCTCATATATGAGCAACATCTCAATCATAATTATTATCTCTTAAACATCAGCTTTTATAGTTTGAATCATTATTTCAATCAAATAAAATTCAATCAGCATTGTCATCTCAATAAGTTTTAGTTTGAGAACTTCTGCAATAGTAAAATCAATCTCAGTAATTTGGGTTTCAAATTACTCAAGATTTTCAAAAATTTCAGAATCAAGATTTTGTTTGATAATGTCCATTATCCATATCTAATAATTTATCGGTATCAATCCCTGATATTATTTTTCTGTTAAAATATTCTTCGTAATCTACTGTTCATCATTTTTTTATTAATTCAAAAAATTTTTCACTAGCGAAAAATGCTTCTTTTTCTATGTTTGTTTTTTCTATAAGTTTTATTTTTCATACTCACACTGCGCTAAGCGCTTGAAATCAAGCTAAGATAATAATAGAAAAAAGTACAATAGAAACTAAAACTTCTACTAGCGTAAATCAAGAAAATTTATTTTTATTATTAATCATAATTTATTTTATTTAAAATTATTTTTATTTATTTTTTATAAAAAATATAGTTTATAAAATCTCAGACAAATCTAGAAAATCTTACCGCTGTTGGTTTTTTCCAAAAAAACTTTGGCCATAATTTAAAAGTAAAATTTAGTCATTTAAAAAAATTTGTATATTGTTTTTCTTTTCTTATTCATAACAATAATCAAACACTTTTTATAATACTTGTAAAAAAGCTGATTATAAAAATTATAATTCATGCAAATTTATTATTTTTTAATCAAGATTTAGCCATTATTTTTTGTTTTAAAATAATTAATTTTTTATATTATATCCAATTTTTATTTATATTGAAATATTTTTACTATATTTTACTTAATATATTATATTTTTGTTTAATAATCTCTTGTTTTTTTGTAGATTTTTTATACAATATTTGTTGTAAAAGTAAATGAAAATAAACTTTACTTTTAAAAAATTTTATGTAAAACTTATACTAAATATATTAATAATTAATTTTAATTATATTTTTATATTATGTGATATAAACAAAGAGCTAGAAGTAGAAAATTAAGAGCTAAAATATTAGCTTTTATAAACATATTTAGGTTTAAATTTTTTGTAGCAAGTTTAGAAGGAAAACTTGTTCTTATTTGAGCTTTTATTTCGATTATTTCGTTATTTTTTCCTTGGATAAATTCTGCTTGAGGAGAAGAAATAATTATGGCAAACGCTTTCAGTGTAAAAATTTGATATATTTGATTTATAATTTTTATATTAAATTTTATTATGATTTTCTTGATGCTTAGTCAAAAAAGAAAAGAAAAAATAAAATTAAATTTATCTCTTTCCTTTAGAGATCATTTTGTTGTAAATACTTTTTCAATTTTTTCATTATTATTATGTTTTGTTGCTTGAGCTTTTACTAGATGATTATTATCATTTTCTCAAAATATTATAATAGGGCAATGAGTTATATTTTGTTTGGTTTGAACTGTATTTTCTTTATGGGGAGGAATGCTTTTATATAAGCAATATAAGAAAGATTATGAGAGTTTTATTGTTGATAATACAAGTGAAGTTTGAGAACATTTAACTGATGAAAGAAATATGCAATTGCCTTTTTAGTTTTACTTAGTTATAATTAATTGAACATTTTTGTTAAAAAATAATAAAAAAAAGCAAAAAAATAATTGACAAAAAACTAAAAATCATTATATATTATATTGACAAAAAAATAAAAACTTGTAACTTGTAAAATTGTTTTGTTATTATGGAATCAACTATTTATTCAACAGAAGGACTAAAAAACCTATTTGTTAGTGTCTTAGATACACTAACTCCAAAAGAACAAGAAGTAATAATCAGAAGAGTGGGGCTAAACGGACAAAAAGAAACTCTTCAAAATATTTGAGATTCTTTTTCTATAACTAGAGAAAGAGTTAGACAAATAGAAGATACATGAATCAAAAAAATAGGTAGAGTTATAAAAACTACTGATTTAATAATGATTCAAAATACTGCAAAAGAAGTATTAGATTTACACGGATGATTACTTACAAAAGATAAATTATTAAATGCTTTAGTAAGAGAATTAAATCTTCCTAAAAATGTAGATTGAAATATTATTTCAATAGTATTGCAATCTGATTATGAAATTAAAAAAGCTAAACCAAAATTATGAGTAAAAACATATTTTTATCTTCCACAAATTTCTCCTAAAAAAATCAATTTAGTACACAAAGAAATGACTAAAATTTTAAAGAAGAAAAAAGATGTAGTGGATGTTCATATCTTATTTGAACTTACTAAAATAGCTTTAAGAGATAAATATGAAGATTTAACTTTGCCGTTTATTGATAGTATTGTTGATATTCATGAGGATTTAGTTAAATGAGAAGAAGTATTAGTAGGACTTGAAAAATGGAAAATTCTTAATCCAAAAACTCTTAAAGATAAAGCAGTTTATGTGTTAAAGAAAGAAAAACTTCCAATGCATTTTGTAGACATTTCAAATAAAATTACTGAGTATTTATGAGATGTTGTGAAAACAAATACTGTTCATAATGAACTTATTAGAAATGAAGATTTTGTATTAGTTTGAAGAGGTATCTATGTATTAAAAGAATGGGGATTTAAACCTGGAACAGTGATAGATGTAATTGTAGAAATAATGAAAAAAGCTGGAAAACCTATGACAACTGATGAAATTACAACTAAAGTATTAAAAGTGAGAAATGTAAAGAAAACAACAATTTATATGAATTTACAAAACAAAGATTATGTTCAAAGAGTTTGAAGAAATTTCTATGAATTAAAAAAATAACATAAAATAAATAAAAGAACTTTAGATTAATTCTAGAGTTTTTATTTTAAACAAAAAAATATTTATTTTTTATAATAAATAAGTATATTAAACTAGATTTATTTTAAAAATATAGAAAAATAAATAATTAATAATAAAGAAGTAGATGAATATAAAAAATAATTTAGAAATAAAAATACTAGATAAAAAAGATTTTACTCAAGAATTATTATCACAGTTAAAAATACTTCTAGATAAATCTTATTTTAGAAGTTATATGTATGATTGATTAACTAAAGATTTAGAATTAGATCATACAATTTTTAAAGCTTTTATCGCTTTTTTAGATGAAAAAGCAGTATGAATTATGCTTTTAGAAGATAATCCTCATTGAAAAGTAAATTATCATTGATTTGATGTGGTTCACCTTCAGAGAGTTTGTGTAGATAGTAATTATAGAAATTTATGAATATGAAAAAAATTATTAAATAGAGTAAAAAAATATGCTTTTGAAGAAAATAATATACAAACAATATTTATAACAAGTGCTGAATTATGAGCCATTTCTTTTTATATAAGAGAATGAGCGTTACTTAATATGAAATCTGTAGAAATTTATAATGAACTTAATTCTTCGCAGGAAAATATTGAACATTTTAAAGAAATGTTAAACAATAAAAAATTTAGAACTTATAGATTTGCGAATTGAACTTGCGTAGATTTGATATATTATCGTGATGAAAAAATAGAGAAATTTTTTAGAGAAAAATGATATATGTGAGAAGAAGTTTTATTAGAAAAATAAACTTAATTTTTAATTATAAAAGTATGAAATGAGTTGTTATAGAAGGGCTATCTTTAGCTAAAGAAAACGAAAAAATGAATATATTAGATTTTTCATCGTGAGATAGAAATGATTTTATGCTTATTAAACAAAATGCTTGAACAGTGAGTTGAAAGCATTATCATAATTGAATAGAGAAAAATAAAAATCCCGAAATAACGCTTGTTATATCTTGAAAATTTGAATTATTCTGTAGAGATATAAAAACGCAGGAAGAAGAAAAATTTTTGGTTACTGAAAATACAAAAATTTCAATTTATCCTGAGATTTATCATGAAGTTAGAGCTATTTCTGATATTATTTTGTTAGAATATGTTTCTATGGCGCAAGCGAAAAATGATACTGTTAAATTAAAAAATAAATAAAAATTAATTTTAATAATTATGCTAAAAAAACTAAGATTCATTGAGGAGCTTGATAAAATGAAATACATAAAAAGGGCTCCTTATTTATGCGATTGAACGTTAGAAGATGATACTCAACATTCGTGGCATTTAGCGATGATGGTGATGATGTTTGTTCCTGAAAATTTAGATTTAGAAAAATGTTTGAAAATAGCTTTGTATCACGATTTACCAGAAATTTATGCTTGAGATTGTCATATTCACGATGATAAACTAAGGGCTTCTAAGAAGGGAAAAGAAGCTATATCAATAAAAAAATTATCTTTAATTATGCCTGAAGACAAAAAAGAAGAAATTTTATGAATTATAGATGATTATGATAATAAAAAAACAAAGGAAGCTAGATTTGTAGCAGAATTAGATAAAATTCAACCGCTTATGATGGAGGTTATAGAATGATGAAGTACTTTAAAAGAGCATAAAGCAGATTATGATAAAATTTATAATTTCACAAGAAAAGGTGTTACTGATGAATTTTGATTATGGAAAATTGCTGAGTATTATCTAGAGGAAGGCAAAAAGAAAGATATCTTTTATAGAGAAAATAAATAAAAACTTTATATTTTAAAAAAATAATTATGAAAAAATTTCCGATTATATTATTAACTTTATACATAATCTATTTTATAGTTTTGGCTATTAATCCTTATGATAGAGCTGTTTGGTTTGCTGAAAATTTACCTATTGTTTTGATAGTTTTAGGGATAGTTTGGATACATATTAAGAAGCATAAATTTTCAAATTTATCACTTATTTTAATGGCATTTTTAGTCTTTATGCATACGACTTGATGACATTTTACTTTTGAAAGAGTACCGTTTGATTTTATCACGAATTTATTTAATTTTGAGAGAAATCATTTTGATAGAATAGCGCATTTTTCTGTATGATTTTATGGCTTTGCTATTGCTGAACTTATGCTTGCGAAAAAATCAGTGAATTCAAAATCTATATTATTTTTATTTCCGATTTTTACAATTTTTACGGTCGCTAGTGTTTATGAAATTATCGAATGGTGGTATGCCGCGACTGCTTGATGAGAGCAATGAATCGCATTTTTAGGTAGCCAATGAGATGTTTGGGATGCGCAAAAAGATATGTTGGCAGATGGTTTATGAGCGATATTTGTGATGATATTATTTTTTGTTTTGAATAGAGATAAGATAAAAAAATTAGTTAAATAATTAAATTTTATGAAAACTTTCGTTAAACAAAATAAATTAATATGTTGATTATTTATTTGGGCAATTATCTTTGCTGGGATTTATATTCGGATCAATAGAATGCCAGAAGCTTTTTATTTGTGAAAGGAATTAATGGATTTCTTTTATGGACTTGCATTATCAATTATAGCAGCGTCAGTTTTTTATGTTTTTCAGGTTTATTTACCAGAGAGGAGGAGAAGAAAGATTATTAAAAGTCATTTTGAAAAAATTTATAATGAAATAAAGGAGGTTATTATTTTTGAATTTTTAGTTGCTATAGGCCGTCAAGATAAAAAAGTAAATGAACTTATGACTTTTGAATGATTTAAGCATTTTTTTTCTGAACCATCTGGAGAGCCTATGCAAGATAATTGGCATAGGGTGTTAAATACATATGAGAGTAATCGATTATATTTTTCAGATTTATGTAAAGAGTTAAGTCAATTAAAATCAGAAATATCATTTCTCATTAATAATTTAGAGATAAGTGATGAAAATTCTTTAAGTTTTTTTAGTCGTTTAAGTGGTGAATTAGAAAGAGTAAAATCAATATGAGAAAATAAAGATGAATATGATTGTGATTATAAAATTTTTTGGAGATTTTTATATGAATTATTTTCTTGATGGGATTGCGTTAATTGACAAAGGGAAACAGATATTATAAAAGATATGATAAATAAAATTTAAAATTGAAAAAAATAAAAAAATGCATAAAATAAGCTAGAATTTATAAAAAATAATCAAGAAAATAATGAGTAATAAAGAAACATTTTTTGTGACGACACCGATTTATTATACAAACTGAATTCCGCATATTGGACATAGTTATGCCTCTATTATAGCAGATAGTTTGGCTAGATATAATAAAATTAATTGAAAAAAAGTTAAGTTTTCAACTTGAGTTGATGAAAACTCTCAAAAAGCTGTTATTAAAGCGCAGGAGCAAGGATTAGACGTTATGGATTATTTGGATAAAATGGCTGATATCCATAGGTGAGTTTGGGATGGAATGAAAATAGAATATACTGATTTTATTAGGACTACTAAGCCAGAACATCACGAGTTTGTAAGAAGCGTTTTACAAAAATCTTTTGATAACGGAGATATTTATGAAGGTGAATATGAATGATTATATTGCGTGTGATGTGAAGCGTTTAAAAAAGAAGATGATTTAATAGAAGTTAATGGGAAAAAAGTATGTCCAGATCATTTAACTGAGCCTGATAAAATTAAAGAAAAAAATTATTTTTTCAAACTTTCTAAGTATCAAAAATTTTTGGAAGAGTTTTATGAAAATAATCCGGATTTTGTAACGCCATCAGATAGATTTAATGAAGTAAAAGCGTTTGTAAAGAGAGGTTTAGAAGATTTTTCTATATCTAGAGAAACTAATAAATTTGGTATTAAATTGCCATTTGATGAGAGTCAAGTAACTTATGTTTGGTATGATGCTTTATTTAATTATTTGACTGTTTGTCAAGGTTGAGATGAAAATTTTTGGCCTGTTAATTTGCATATAATGGCTAAAGATATAGTAAAATTTCATGCAATTTATTGGCCTGCAATGCTAAAGAGCAGTGGATATGAGTTACCAAAACAAATTTTAACAACAGGTTATTTTACTTTAGATTGACAAAAAATATCTAAGTCATTATGAAATGTTATTGACCCTGTAGAATTTAGTGAACAATATAGTAAAGACTTGATAGTTTTATATTTATTATCTAGTATAAATATAGGACAAGATTGAGATTTTAATACAAAACAAGCGATACTTACTTATAACGCAAAACTCGCTAATAATTTATGAAATTTATTGAATAGAGTGTTAGTTTTGACGCTTAAATTAGGAGAAGAAGAGTTAATTAGTTGATTTGAATTAGAAGAAAAAGCTGATAAGCTAAAAGAAAAATTTAAGAAGAATTTAGAAAAATTTGCTTTAAAAGATTGTTTAGATGAAATATTTAAATTTCTTGATGAAGTGAATAAATATGTGGACGAAAATGAACCTTGGAAATTAATTAAAGCTGAAGAAGATAGAGAAGATGCACAAGCTGTTTTATATACTATTGCTGAAGGACTTAGAATATCTGCTTTAATGCTTTATAGCTTTTTCCCTGAAAAGATGTGAGAATTACTAACTAGATTAGGATTAACAGATTATGTAGAAAGACTTGAAAACTGAGAATTAAATAATTTATTAGAAGAAAAAGAAGTTGTTTTTAAAATCACTGAAAAATGAAATCCTCTTTATACTAGATTTGATGTAGACGATAAATAAAATAATAAAATTCTAGAAAAATATCTAGAGTTTTTTATTTTTTCATTCATTTTTTGACAAAAAGATATTCTATATGATATAATACTTTTGTATTTATATTATTTTAATTTAAAATATTAATTATGTGAAATAGAAAAAGCCTTGAATTTGGGCAAAATGCTATTACTACATGAGTAGAACCTAGTGATTTATGAGTACAAAATGCTACTAATGGATGAGTTGATTCAAATGCAACTGAAAAATCAGAGTCTAAAGAAGTTAAAATTACTTTAGAACAAATTTTAAAAATTATTGAAATTGCAGATTTAAATGAAGAATTTTCGCTTATACCTGAAGGAAGAGAAGAAGACCTTGGATTTAATACGCCTGAGTTAGGTTTACTTAAAAGAGGTATTACATCTTATTTTTCTCTTTTAAGAAAAGATGAAAAACAAGAATTAAACAAAAAAATATTTGAATATGATAATCTTATTAAACAAAGTGAGGCATCAGGAGATATTGTTAAAGCAATGACTTTAATTCAAGATAGAGATAAATTTATAGAAGATTTTCAAAAAGGAACAACTAAAAAAGAAAAAGAAGCTGTTAAAGAAGCTTTGACTTCAAAAATAGCTGAAATAATGTATAATGATTTAGTTAAAATAGTTAAAGAATTATCAGAACAATCAGCTCAATCCTATATTCCTTTTTTTGCTGAAGGTGTTTGATTTAAACTTTATAATGAAGAAACAGCAGAATTTCAAAAATTAGATTATACATTTTTAAATGAAGAAAGAAGATCATTTATCGAAGAATTAGTAGGTGCTGATGTACGGGATGTTTATAATAAAATATTTAATAAAATAAAAGAAAATTATCCACAAGTAGAAACAATTAAATTTAAAGCTAATAATGATTGAGAAGAAAATTCTGCGGAATGAAATGATGATTCTTGACAAGAACAAACTGAAGTTGAGGAAATTTCAGAAAAAGAACTTCAAGAAATAGCTGAAAAAAAAGGAAAAATTAGAGAGTTAATAGACTGATTTGATTTTAGAGGTGTATTTACAGTTGGTGCGACATATAAGAAAAATCATCATGAGAAAACATCAGAATTTGAATGATCTGTTAAGCCTGCATTTGAGTCTTTTATAAATGAAATAATTTCTATAAGTGATTGAAAAGTAGATCTTTACCAATTTGAATCTATTATGGTAAATAAAATTGTTGATGCAATTTGTTCTCGTTTTGATGTAGCTGGTTATAAAAAAGGAGAGGAAATTTATTATGCTAATAGATGAACAAAATTTAGAATATTTAAAGATATTTATTCGTCAGATTGAACTTTTCATACTGTAGAATATACCTATTTTTGAACAAAATATGCTGAATTAATGAAAGAATTTAATTATCTTGGAAGAACTGATGACGTTGATGGTAAAGTTAAGAGAAAGTTAAGATGACCTTTAAATATGAATGATTCATTATAAGAAGAAAAGACTATTAATTTAGTCTTTTTTTGCTTTTATTTTTTAAAATTAGATTATTAATAAATAATATTAAATAAAGTCAATATAAAATTATAGATTTATTTTTGTGAAAATATTAAATTAATTATAATTAGTTTAATTAAAATTAATTATAGAAAAAATATGAAAAAAATTCAAGTATGGATAACAGCATTTTTGTTTTGTATAAGCTTTTTTAGTACAGTTGTCGCTGATGAAGGAGAAGTTCAAGTTGATGAAAAAAAGATAGAAAGTAATTTATCATCTATCAGAGCATGACTTAAAAAAGCAGGTTTTTATTTAAGACAATGAAAAGAAGATAAAGCTTTAAAAGAAGTACAAAAAGTGTTAGAAAAAGATCCAGAAAATGAGCAGGCTCTAGCTTTAAAAACTGAAATTATTTGAGAATCAGCTCCAGTTCTTGAGAATAAAGATGATAATGTTTTTAGTGAAGAAAGTCTTATGTGAGAAGAAAAAGCTGCTGCTGATAAACAAGTTGATTATATGAAGCTAGTGGAGGAAAATTGGTTAATTCTTGCTATTTTATGAGGTTCATTTATAGCATTGGTGATAATATTTATTATGTCTAGAATTAACAAAAATAAACAAAAAAATAATGAGAATCAAGATAAAAATAGTGAAAATAATGAAGAAAAAGATGTTTTTGCTGAACTTGAGGATGTATTTTAAAAATAATTAATAATATAAAATTATAAAGATGAATGAAAAATTAAAAGTAAGGATAAAAACTTATGACTGAAAAAAATTAAATTATGAAACTTCTTGAGCAGTTGCTTTTGATGTGAAAGCTAAGCAAGATTATGAAATAGAACCTTGAGAAACTAAATTAGTTGATACTTGAACAAGTATTGAAATTCCTGAAGGATATGGTTTAATTTTAGCTTCTAGAAGTTGAACTTTTAAAAACTATGGGCTTATGCTTATCAATTGAATTTGAATTATAGACCAAGATTATAGAGGAAATAGTGATACATTAAAATATAATTATTATAATATTTCTAAAAAGACAAGTGTTATAAAAAAATGAGATAGAATATGACAAGCAATGCTTGTTAAAGTATTAAAGCCTGAATTTGAAGTCGTTAGTGATATGAAAAATGAAAGTAGATGAGGGTTTTGAACAACTTGAATAAAATAAAACTTGCTATTTAAAAAAAATACATATAATAAGCAGGTAACTTTTTAAAAAGAATAATATTAATATTAAGAATTTTATTATGGCTAAAGGAAAAAGAACATATGTATGAATGATGTCAGTTGAATCAGGATTACAATGTTATGTAACTAACATTCAAAAAAGAAATTTTGAAAGTGGTAAAAAACTTGAGCTTAGAAAATATGATAAAAAATTAAGAAAACATGTTTTACTAAAAGCTAAAGAAATTAAAAAAGGATAATCTAGAAAATAGATTATTTTTTTTTGTCTAAAAATTTTTTAAACATCAAAAAACTCCTCTAACGAGGGTACGTTAGTAGGAGCAGTCTCTCTACTGGTTTATCCACATCTGCTAGCGGACTTTAATATTTATATAGTGCAGGCAGGGGATTAAACTTACTTAGTAGGGATTAGGGTGTAAATGTTACAAGTTCGAACTCTTAAGGGGAGAGTTTTGAAAAATTCATTTCTCCAGGAATTTTTTTATTTATTTTTTGTTTTGTCGAGCTTTTTTAAATCTTTAATTCTTAGTTTAAAAACTTAAAGAAGCTCGACGATTTCTGTTATTTTTTTGTTTTTGTTTTTTCTCAGTAACAGTAAGAACATATTTAATGTGCGATTTACATAAATATTATAGCGTACTTTTTTAAGTCTTTCCAGTATTATAGCTTGACAGATTTATATATTATTTTATTAAAAATATTTTTTAGTTGAATATTGTCTATATTAAGCCATTTAATTTTATTATATAAAAATACTAATAATTTTTTTGAAAAATATTTTATGTATAATTATTTTATACAAAAATTATAAAAAGTAGCTATTTATAAGGAAAAATATGTTTTATGCGGAGCTTAATTTTATTAAGCTCCGAGAGGCGTTTTATTTTTCGATTATTATAAAAGAGAATAAAACGCCTCAGTGGCGCGCCCGGAGGGCGCGCCACATTACACAATTAATAAAAATTAAGACAAAAAAATACTCCTACTTGCGAGGGTACGCTAAGCTAGGAGCTAGTTTTCCTTAGTATTCTTATCCACATCTGAGAGCGAGCTTTAATTATATAGTGCTAACAGGGGATTAAGTTATTATACTAGAAAGAGGGGTAAATTTTTCCCGTTCGAACTTTTATAGGGTGAGTTTTTGAATATTCATTTCACCAGGAATATTTTGTTTTTAATTTTTGGTAGAGCTTTTTCAAATCTTCAAAATTTTATTTAAAAATTTAAAGAAGCTCTACTTATTATTTATTTTTATTTTTTTTGTTTATTTTCTGTTTTTGTTTTTTGTTGTCTATAACAGTAAGAACAATTTTTAAGGAGCGATTTACAAAAACAAGTATAGCAAATCTTCATTTTATGGCTAGTTTTTATCTCTTGACGATTTAGTATTTAATTATTATAATAATTAAATTTTTATTTTATAAAAAATATTTTAGTTGATTAATAAAGGAATATGTTATTAAAATAAGTTTTTAACAAAAAGTTAACAATTTAAAATTTTATTTAGTTATATTTCGTATAAAAAAATTATACATTAGTGATTATTATATTAAAAATTTTTATTATTTTTTCTCATTTTTTGACAAAAAAATATTATATATGATATAATACTTTTGTATTTATATTATTTATTGTAATAATTATATTATGTGAATTGAAAATTGAGTTTCAGGAGGGGAACTTTCTACTGAGAAAAAAGAGGTAAATATTTTTTTAAATCCAGAAGATTTTTTAAATCGTATTGATGCACTAGATTTATCTCAAGAAATTAGTCCAGTTTATTTGCTTGAGGAGGATCTTGATGATAATGAAAGAAGGATAATTACAGAATCTGATGTCGAAAAAGAAATTGATACCAAAAAATCTTTCTTAGATAATGTTGATATTAGATTATTACAAAAAGAATTTAATTTAATTTCAGCAGAACAAAATAATTTGGATAAATTATTAGCGGATTATATTAAATTAAATAAAAATGATCCAACATTTGTTATTAATAATATTAACAAACAAAATTATATAAAAGCTTTAAAGGAAAGAATGAAGGAAGCTTTACTTAATAAGATTGCTCTAATTTTATCAAAATGGGTTTCTTGATGAGAAAATATTTATGAAAATGAGAATTGAAATTTATTTGTTAGATATACTTGAGAATTAGGAACAGGCTATTGAATGTTATTAACTAGAGAGCAATTTGAGTTTTTTAAAAACTTTTGAATTAATGAATTTTATATTATTAATGCTATAGCTCGTTTAAAAAATTGAAAAACTATTCAATGATCTTTACCAAAATTTAATGAAACAGGAGAATATTCTCTTGGAATGACCTATATAAAAACATTGATTAATAAAATTGATTTGTCAGAACATTTTAGGGTTAATCATTTAGCTTATAAGCTTGTAGATGAGGAAGAAAAAGTTGATTTGGTTGCTACAGCTAGTTCTTATAAATTAGATAATAATTCAAACGAAGTTAAAATTTTATTATGAGAAATAGAAAAAATTGTAACTCAATTTAAATGATCTGAACTAGAATTATCAGCGATTAGAGGGCAAATAAAACAATCTATATTAGATAAATTTTCTAATTATTGAGCTAGTATGGTTGATCGTTTTTATAAATACATGAAAATTATTGAAGATGAGAATAATAATCCACATTTATTTTTAAGGTTTTCAAAGTCTCCGAGTGAGCATTTAATGGGGCCAGATAAATTTGAATTTTTAGCTAAATTCTGAATTTCACAATCTGAAATTTTTAATGCTATAAAACAAAAATCAAAAATTATAGCAGATGAAATAAAAAAAGACTAAATAAATAGTCTTTTTTTATTTTCTATTTTTTTTACCTCTACCATATTTTTGTCTAATTCTTTTGGCTTCTTTTTCTCAAAGCTTATCTTCTAATGCTAGATTAAGTTGTGCTTCTTCATCAAATAAATTTGCATTAAAATCAAGTCATTTTTCTTTTTTATATTTATAGTCTTCATAATTTCAATAATTCAATACAAGTTCTCAATCTGCAATTAGCCATAAATTATCAGCCATTTTATTTACAAAATATCTATCGTGTGAGATAAATAAAATTGTTCATTTATATTTCTGCAGCGCTTTTTCTAAGGCTTCTCTAGAGTCATAATCAAGGTGATTTGTAGGCTCATCTAAGATTAAAACATTGCTTTCGATTTGTCATAAAATCGCAAATAATAATTTACTAGTTTGTCATCATGATAAATATTTCACTTTTTTTTCTATATCTTCTTTTTCAAATAAATAATGATGTAATAATCAGATTAATTGCTGATCAGGATAATTTATTCAAAATTTCTCAAAATTTTGTCTTATAGTAGATTCTCTGTCTAATTCTTCGTGCATTTGTGAATAATAAGAAATTTTTAATCATTTTCACTTTAAAAGCATTCAATCTAGAACATCTATTTTTCACATTATTGTTTTAAGTAAAGTTGATTTTCAAGCTCAATTTTCTCATACTATTCAGACTCTTTGATTTTTCATTAAATTTATTTCGCCAATATAAAACAGAGGGTCTTGTCTTCCTACAAACATTTCTTTCATATGAAAAATTCTTTCATTTGTTTCCTCAGTATAGTCAAAATAAAAATTTGGAGTTTTTGGGATATAAGGCTTTTCAACTCTATCTAATTTTTCTAATGCTTTTGCTCTACTTTTTGCCATAGAAGCCCTACTTCAAGCCCTAAAGCGGTTGATAAGTTTTTCTTCTTTTTCAATATGCTCTTGTTGCCTTTCAAATCTTTCTAGAGCTTTTTTTTCTTTGATTGCTCTTTCTTTTAAATATCCAGAATAGTTTGTATGATAAAAATTTATAGGTCTATTTGGCCACATTTCATAAGTTTTATCACAAGTTTTATCCAAAAATTCTCTATCGTGGGAAATGATAATATAACCTCAATACCATTTAGTTTGCAAATAGTTTTCTAGCCATTCAACACTATTTAAATCAATGAAGTTTGTAGGTTCATCAAGCATCAAAATATCAGGAGCTTCCAGCAGGATTTTTGCTAGTGCAACTTTTGTTCTTTGTCATCAGCTTATTTGTGTTAAAGGTTTTTCAAGTAATTCAAAAATCCCCATACCAGAGGCAACTTGATGGATAGTATTGTTATAATTATAACCTCAAATATTATTAAAAATATCGATTTTTTCAGTATATTTTTCTATTAAATCCATATTTTCTGGATTGTTTCACATCTCTTCTTCTAGACTAGATAACTCTTCGTCCATTTTATTTATTTCAGTAAAAGCGTCTTTTAATTCTTCTCTGACTAATTTATCTTCGTTGTCGCTATAAATTTGTGATAAATATCAGATTTTTAGGTTTCAAACATTGTCTAAATGTCAGTCAAAATCTGTTATTTCTCACGTTAAAATTCTCAGCAAGGTTGTCTTTCATACCCCATTTCATCAGACGATTGATATTTTGTCTTTTTCGTTTAGTACAAAATCGATGTCATTTAATATTTCATGTCAATCTATTTCAAATTTGTTTATCTTTATTCTTAAATGTTTCATATCTTCACAAAAACTCTATAAATAATAATTGAAAAATAAAAAAATAGTGTTAATATAATACTAAGTTTTTTTTATTATAAGAATAACTAGATTTTAGTAAATAAAAAATTTAAAAAAATGCAAAAAATTAATATTTTTAATAAAAAAATAAGTAAAATTTCATTATTTTTAGTGAGTTTTTTTATTTTTTGAGTTTTGTGAGTAGAGGCTGCGAATTTTTCTTATCCAGTGCCGATAATATCTAAACCAAATTGTAGATTTGATGAGTTTTCGACGCTTTGAAGCGATTGTAAACAAAATTTACCAGTATTAAAAACTTCAGATTATAACAATAAAAAAGATGATTATGATTTGAGAAGAATTTATACAGTGCTTTGGTGAGCGACTTATACTTATTGATGGGACGTATGAAGTTGAAGCCATCTTTGAGTAGATATAGCTACTTCAAAATGAACACCTGTTGTATCAATGGCAGATGGTACAGTAACTTACGCTGGAGCGAAAACTTGATGGGGAAATATAGTAACAGTGAAACATACAGTAAACTGAAAAACTATTTATTCAAACTATGCTCATTTATCAAAAATAACAGTTAAATATTGAGATAAAGTAAATGCTGGAAATAAAATTTGAGAAGTATGAAGTACTTGAAATTCTACTTGAAATCATCTTCATTTTCAAATAGATACAAATTCTTGAGATAAAAGTCACCCTTATTATTATTTTCAAAATTGTCCTTGAAATGAATGGAATGTTGTAAATACTTGAGGTTGTAGTAGTGATATGAAGGATAATACAATTGACCCATTATTATTTTTAGAAACAAACTGAGCAGTTATAAAATGATGAGTTATTGATAAAGAAAAAGTTGAAAAAATAGAAAAAGTAGAACAAAAAAACTTAATAACAGTAAAACAAGTATTAGAAAGAGAGGTAAAAGATTTTTTAAGAAGATATAAGGTAAGTTTTGTTTATGATAGTCCTACTGGGAATATACCTTTATGATGAACTACAAAAATTCATATAACTATAACTCGTAAACATAATTGAAAAGCGTTTACTTGAAATTTGCCAGATTTTATGAAGTTTTTATTAAACGATAATATGGTAAAAATATTTCCAGAAAAATTAAGAGTTCTAGATTGATGAAAAAGAGATATTCAATTAACTTGACTAAAAACTTGAATAACAACGCTTTATATAAAAATTTGAACTGTTCTTGTTACTTCAAAGAGATTAAATGTTTATAATCCAAAGGTGAAAGCAAAAGTGGAAAGTGTTAATTTAAGAACAAATACAAGCGTTTATTTATGAGAAGAGAAAAAATGATTCGCTATATTTATGGATAAAAATAATGTGCCATTAGTAGATTTACCTTATTCTTGAGAATATAGAATGACTACTGAGAATGCTTATATATGCCCATTTAATTATAATACTAATAATCCTGACTCGGAGTTTAAAAAAGAATGTTCTCTTTGAGCTTATAAAGAAGATTTAAAATTAACTTATAATACAACTTTTAAATGAGTGCCTATATTTTGAATAAAATCTAATAATAAAGATAAAAATATTATAATAAAAATTTATGATAATCTAAAAAGAAAAGTATTAGCTGAAAAAAATATAAGAGTGAAAAATCCTAAAGATATAGATTATTGGTATACTTACAAGGAAGAAGTATTAGATGTTTTAGAAAAATGAATTGTAGATTGAGTTAGTAAATGATATTTTTCTGAGAATAGAACTCTAGAAAAAAAATCAGCTTTAAGATGGATAAGAAATTTTCTTATTTATAAAATAAATAATTTAGAATCTTGAGTGGAAAAAAATAAATATATAGAAAAATTAAAAGAAATAAATGATAAAACTTGAAGTAAATATGATTATTTAACAAGAATGGATATGTTGAATTTAATAAATCAATATATTCCAAAAAATTATAAAACAAATGCTATAAAATATAGAGATTTAACTCAAGAAGAAAGTGTGATTGCGAATAAAATTTTCACGAAAGATTATACCTGGAAAGATGAGTTTTGAGCAAAATATTTTCAACCAGACCAAAATCTAACAAGATGAGAAGCGGCTTATATGTTATATCAAGCGTTGTTTTAATAAAAAAACTCTAGTTAATTACTAGAGTTTTATTTTTATTTATTCTTGATTATTTTTATAAAAAATATATAATTATCCTCTGGACCTCCTTGGTTCCGTAGGGCCCGGCCCCCTTGTTACTCTAACCCCACAGGGGGGTGTAGCTCAATAGAGTATGCAAGGGGGCCACCCAAAAATTTCTTAGTCTGGTTCTACTATAAAATAGATGCCAGACTTTTCTTTATTTAATATTAAAATCAAATATATTAATTCCTGTTTCAAAACTATCATTTAAATATTTTATAAATCGTCATTGATTTTCATACATGTTATCTATAAGAGCAATATTTATTTCATCATAAATATCATTTCATAGAGCTTCAAAAATTCACTCTATAGTTTTTTTCTTAAAAATTTTTTCCATAATATAAAGCATTAAAAAATAATAATTTAATGCCAAAATAAATTTTAATGTATTAGTTTTAGCGAACAAAAAGAGCAACTTAGAGTGTCTGTTCGCCAAAACATTCAACTGCCAGCATACCATAAAGATAGAGCAATAAAACACCTAAGTTGCTCATTTATATAGGTATGCTAAAGTTATTTATATAATTTGACAGTTTTTTGATAATTGAATATTTTGGCTTTAGTATTTTATATAGAAATTTTTTATTTGCAAATATTAATTAATTTTGTTATTACCTCACTCCCTAAATCCCTCTCTCCTACAAGGAGAAAGGGACTTTTAAGATGTTGTTTAATTTAAAGTGTGGCACACAAAAGTGTGCCACACTAATTAGCCCTGCGCTTTGCGCGGGGCTATCTAAAATAGTATTTTCTTTATTATTCCCTCTCCTTGTAGGAGAGGGGTGGGGTGAGGTACAAAACAAACAAAAAATCTTTAATTTTCTCTTGATTTTTTGTGTATTTCAATATAATTACTGTAATGCACTACCTTTCGATTGTGTTTTAGGAGATGAAGGGGTGTACTTTTTGTCGTGTTTATTTTTATTATTTTAGTTATTCTTATGCCAAAAAAGACTGCTAAGAAAAATGATGTATGATCTTTATATGATATTCAAGGTCGTCATTTTTTTAATGACGATAGATCAATAGCTTGAATTCCTGAGCTTATTGAGGTACAACTTGATTCTTATAGAGAATTTTTAACTAATGGTATAGACGAAGTATTTAACGAAGTTTTTCCTATACAAGACTATACTAAAGAAAAAGTTGATATTTATTTTAAAGGACATACTTTAGAAGAACCTAAATTTAGTCCTGTTGAATGTCAAAGAAAAAATTTGAATTATGAAGCTCCTATGAAAGTTAGACTTGAAATGCTTAATAAAGAAACAGGAGAAATCAAAGAACAAGATGTTTATGTATGAGGTGTACCTTTAATGACTGAGTCGTGAACTTTCGTTGTAAACGGTATTGAAAGGGTTATTGTAAACCAAATTATTAGGTCTACTGGTATCTTCTTCACTCCATCACAAAACTACTTGTATGCGATGAAAATTATTCCTCAAAGATGAAGTTGGTTTGAAATCGAAATCGAAAGAAAAGGAATTATCAATGTAAAAATTGATAAGAAGAGAAAAATTCCTATTACTTCATTATTAAGAGCATATGGTCTTGAAACTAATGCTGAAATTATAGAAGCATTTAAAGATTTATGAGATGAAGTTTTGACTAGATTTTTGATGCCTACTATTGAAAAAGATAAAACTCAAAATAAAATGGATGCTCACCACTTAATCTATAAATTATTAAGACCAGGTGATTTAGCTACTGATGAAAGAGTTGAAGAATTATTTAATGTAACTTTCTTTGATACTAAGAGATTTGACTTAGGTAAAATCGCTAGAATGAAAATGGAAAGAAAATTATGAATTAAAAATAATTATGCTGATGAAGATAATCAAGGAAAATTTTTACAATTAGAAGATTTTCTTACAGGACTTAAATATTTTTTGAATTTATGTTTAGAAAGAGAATGATTTGAAACTGATGATATTGACCATTTAGAAAACAGAAGAATTAGATCAGTTTGAGAATTAGTATCTGAAAAAGTAAAAGTATGATTAACAAGAATGGAAAGAATAGCCAAAGATAGAATGTCTATTATAGAACTTGATGAAGCTGTTCCTGGAAATTTTGTAAATTCGAGACCACTTACGGCAGTATTAAAAGAATTTTTCGGTTCATCACAATTATCACAATTTATGGACCAAACAAATCCATTATCAGAATTAGCTCATAAGAGAAGAATTTCTGCGATGGGACCTGGTTGATTGACTAGAGAAAGAGCTTCGTTTGAGGTGCGTGATGTACATGCGACTCACTATTGAAGAATCTGTCCTATTGCGACTCCAGAATGACCAAATATCTGACTAGTATTACATTTCGCAACTTATGCTAAAGTAGATAAATATGGGTTTATTGTAACTCCATATAGACAAGTTGAACATTTTGTAAAAAATGACGCAAAAGAAGCTATTAATAAAATTGCTTTAGGAAATATAGTATCTGATAAATGAGATATTATAGTAAAAGATAAGCAGTATATCACAAAAAAAGATGCTGAAGCGATTAAAAAAGAAGTCAAAGCAAAGAAAATAGAAGTAAGACCATTTGCTACAAGTGATTATGAATACTTTGATGCTTTCCAAACAAAAGTTTTAGTTAGTGCTGAAGCTAGTACGCAGTTAGATGAATTTGGTAATTTTGCTAAAACGAGAATTTCAGCCAGAGTAAATACAGAACCTACTATTACTCATGCTAGAGAAGTTACTCATATGGATGTTTCTCCTAAACAAATAATGAGTATGTCGACTTCACTTATTCCTTTCTTAGAACATGATGATGCGACAAGAGCGGAAATGGGTACGAACATGCAAAGACAAGCTGTTCCTTTATTAAAGGCTGAAGCTCCAACTGTTTGAACTTGAATAGAAAGAGTTATCTGAGAAGGGTCTTGATACGCTGTTTTAGCTGAAGAGGATTGAGAAGTTATCTGAGTTGATGCTAAACATATTACAGTTCTTTATAAAAAATGAGAAAAAACTACTTATGAATTAAAAACATTCAGAAGAAGTAATGAAAATATGATAATCCATCAAAAACCTATTATTTCTAAATGAGATAAATTCACTAAAGGACAAGTATTAGCAGATGGACAATCTATTGATAATTGAGAATTAGCTCTGTGAAAGAACTTACTCGTAGCATATATGCCTTGGAAAGGTTATAATTATGAGGATGCGATTATTATTTCTTCTAGACTAATTGAAAACGAAACATTTACTTCAATACATTTATATGAATATTCTACTGATGTCCGTGAAACTAAACTAGGGCCTGAACAAACTACTGATGATATTCCTAATGTATCAAGTGCTAAACTTAAAGATTTATCAGCTGATGGTATCGTTAGAATTTGAGCTTATGTACAATGAGGTGATATCTTAGTTTGAAAGATTACTCCTAAATGAGAACAAGAATTATCTCCTGAAGAAAGACTGTTAAGAGCGATCTTCTGAGATAAATCTAAAGATGTAAAAGATAGTTCTCTTAGACTTCCGGTAGGTCAAAAATGAAAAGTTATCGACGTACAAATCTTAAAAAGAGAAAATGGAGATAACCTAGCAACATGAGTATTTAAACAAGTGAAAGTACTTATAGCTGCTACTAAGAAAATAGAAGTATGAGATAAATTAGCTGGTAGACATGGTAACAAAGGTATCGTATCAAGAATAGTACCAGAAGAAGATATGCCATTTACAGAAGATGGTAATCCAATCGATATTATTCTAAATCCACTATGAGTTGTATCTCGTATGAACATTTGACAAATTTTAGAAACTCATGCTTGAGCTGCTGCTAGAAAATTATGAATAAAAGTAGCTACTCCAGTACTAAACTGAATGAGTATAGACCAAGTTACTTCTCTTATGGAAACAGCTGGAATTGATACAGATGGTAAAGTTCAATTATTTGATTGAGAAACTGGTGAACCATTCAAAGAAAGAACTATGGTTTGAGTTAAGTATATGTTGAAACTTCATCATTTGGTAGACCATAAGATTCATGCCAGAAGTGTTTGACCTTATTCTATGGTTACTCAACAACCACTTTGAGGTAAAGCTCAAAATTGAGGTCAAAGATTTTGAGAAATGGAAGTGTGGGCTTTAGAATGATATGGTGCTGCTAATATTCTTCAAGAAATGATTACAATTAAATCAGATGATATAAAAGGTAGAACACAAGCTTATGAAGCGATTGTTAAGAATGCTCCTATTAAGAAACCAAATATTCCTGAATCGTTTAATGTATTGATTAAAGAATTACAAGCGTTAAACTTAAATATTTCATTACTAGATCAAGAAGAATTAGACTATCTAGAGTGAGGTATTAAAGAAAGATATGAAAGCTTATTAAATATGGAAATAGAAGATGAAAAAGAACCAGTAGAAGAAAAAAAGACTAAAAAAACTAAAAAATCTACAAAAAAAGCTGAAAAAACTGAAGAAAAGGTAGAAGACGTTACAGAAGAAAAATAGTTTTACTATTTTAGCATAATAATAGAATAAAGAATTTCGATTGAATGCGGAGCCTCGCTCTGCGAGACTCCGCTGAGAGTGGCGCGCAAAGCGCGCCACTCTATCAAAAGAAAAAATCCTTATTATTATGAAAGCTGGAATAAGAAATATTTAATAAAAATATTTGGAATAAGAAATATTAAAAAATTTAATTTTTAAAATATCTGTTTTATGTTAGATAAAGCTTTGGATAACTTTTTAAATGACAAAATCACTGATTTTTCTGAAATCGCTGAAAATGTTGGTAAAAAGGATATCACTAAGTGAAAGAATCTGGATAATCTTGCTGGTATTGCTATCTCTATGGCTTCTCCTGAACAAATTAGAGAATTATCTTACGGTAAAGTATTAATCTCAGAAACTATAAATTATAGAACTCAAAAACCTGAAAGATGAGGGTTATTTTGTGAACAAATCTTCGGGCCTAGAAAAAATTATGAATGTTCTTGTGGTAAATATAAAAGAATTAGATATAAAGGAATTGTTTGTGAGAGATGTTGAGTTGAAGTAACTAAATCTTCTGTTAGAAGAGATAGAATGGGGCACATAGATTTGTATGCTCCTGTTACTCATACTTGGTTTCTAAAATCTGTTCCTTCAAGAATTTGATTATTATTAGACCTTCCTGTTAAAAAACTAGAACAAGTTGTATATTTTGCTTCTTATATTATTACTGATGTATTTGAAGATAAAAGAGCTGACGCTTTAAGAGATTTAGAAGATAGATTTAAGGTTTCTAAAGCTGAAATGCAACAAAGAATTACAAAAGATGTTAATGAAGCACAACTTGAAGTTGAAGCTGGAAATATGACTAAGAAAGCTTTCAAAGAACAAGAAATGGCTTTAATGGGTGAACTTGATGAATTAACAGAAGAGTTTGAACATATGAAAAATCTTGTTAATACTCTAAGAGTTTGAGAAGTTATGTGAGAACTTGATTATAGAGTTGTTAATGATAAATTCCCTCATATCTTTAAAGGTGGTACTTGAGCTGAACACTTAAAAGCACTTTTAGAAAGAATTGATTTAATGGAATTTATTAAAGAAAGACAAGAAGAACTGAGAAAAGCTACTGCTGTTAAGAGAAATAAAATTTTACAAAAAATCAAATTAGCTTCTAATTTACTTAAATCTAATCAAAGACCAGAATGGTTTGTATTAACTGTTCTTCCTATTATACCACCAGATTTAAGACCTATGATTCAATTAGATTGAGGTAGATTTGCTTCAAGCGATTTGAATGATTTATATAGAAGAGTTATAAACAGAAATAACAGACTGAAAAAACTTATAGAATTATGAGCTCCTGATGTAATCTTAAAAAATGAAAAGAGAATGCTTCAAGAATCAGTAGATATGTTATTTACTGGTGAATCTAGAACTAATAGAAGTGGTTTTGTATCAGCTACTAAGAGAAAATTAAAATCTCTTACTGATGTATTAAAATGAAAACAAGGTCGTTTCAGACAAAACTTATTAGGTAAACGTGTGGATTATTCTGCTAGATCGGTTATCGTTGTTGGTCCTACTTTAAAAATGGATGAATGTGGTATACCTAAATCTATGGCTCTTACATTATTTAAACCTTTTGTTATCGGTAATTTAATTGAAAAAGGATTAGTTTATAATGTAAAACACGCTGAAAAATATATTGAAGATGGATGAAAAGAAGTTTGGGATGCTTTAGACGAAGTAATTCAAGGTAAATATGTATTACTAAATCGTGCGCCTACTCTTCATAGATTATCTATTCAAGCATTTAAACCTGTGCTTATAGATGGTAAATCTATCCAACTTCACCCTCTTACTTGTTCTGCCTTTAATGCGGATTTCGATGGTGACCAAATGGCTGTCCACCTTCCTATAACAAATGCAGCACAAAAAGAAGCAAGAGAATTAATGATAACTTCAAAGAATATCTTATCTCCATCAAGTTGAGACCCTATTGTTTCTCCTTCTCAAGATATGGTACTTGGTTGTTATTATCTTACTAGAATCAAAGAAGTAGATGAAAAAGATATGCTAGTTTTTGCTAGTATTGATGATACTACTGTTGCTTTTGATAATGAAGCTATTTCATATCATACTCAAATCAAAGTTAGAGTTAATAATGAATTAAAAACTACGACTTATGGTAGATTATTATTCAATGAAATCGTACCAGAAGGATTAGGATTTATTAATGAAACAGTTGGTAAATGAGCTCTTAAGAGAGTATTAGCGGCTAGTTTTGAATTCTTAGGAACTGAAACTACAGCTCAATTTGCAGATGATATCAAAAATTTATGATATAAATATGCAACTAAATCAGGTCTTTCTATCTCTAAAGAAGATATGATGATTCCTGAAATTAAATCTGAAATTTTAGAAGAGTGAGAAGTTAAAGTAAAAGAAATTCAAAAATGATATTGGAGAGGTCTTCTAACAGAAGATGAAAAATATAGACAATCTATTACTATTTGGGCATGAGTTAAGTCTGAAATAGAGAAAAAAATGAAGGAAGAATTTATTGATGATAATCATATTTATAACTTGGTTGATTCTGGAGCCAGATGAAATTGGTGACAAATTACTCAATTATGTGGTATGAAGTGATTAGTAGCTTCGCCATCTGGTAAAACTATTGAGCTTCCTATTAAGTCAAATCTAAAAGAATGATTCTCAACTCTTGAATATTTTATTGCGACTCACGGTTGAAGAAAAGGTAAATCAGATACGGCTCTTAAAACAGCGCAATCTGGTTATTTAACAAGAAGACTAGTAGATGCAGCGCAATCTATTCTTATTAAAGAAGATGATTGTTGAACACTTCATTCTAAAGAAGTAGTTAGAGAAGAAAATGTAATTTGATTACAAGAAAAATTTGAAGATAAAATCTTCTCAAGAACTTTAGCAAAAGATGCTATGAATGAAAAAGGAGAAGTAGTTTGAGAAGCTGGACAAGTTATAGACAAAGATATGCTTAAATTATTTAGCGATAAGAAGGTTAATAAAGTAGATATTAGAAGCGTATTGACTTGTGAAACTGAAGGTTGAGTTTGTCAAAAATGTTATGGACTTGACTTAGGTACATATGAACAAGCTCTTATTTGAACTCCTGTTTGAGTAGTAGCGGCACAATCTATTTGAGAACCAGGTACTCAGTTAACGATGCGTACTTTCCACTCGGGTTGAGTTGCCAAAGAAGGTTGAGATATGACTCAAGGTTTAGCTAGAGTAGAAGAATTATTTGAAGCAAGAACACCTAAAGCATGTGCTTCAATTGCTAAAAACTCTTGAGTAGTAGAATTATCTCAAGATAATGAAAATGCTTATATTAAAATTACAGCTAGTGAATTAGAAACAGAAGAATATTATTTTTCCGAAAAACTTTTACCTAATGTAAAAGAATGACAAGAAGTTAAAGCTAGACAAATGATAGCTAAGCATCCTAAGGAAAAATGAAATAAAGTTACTGCTAAACATGCTTGAATAATTAAAAAAGTAGCTCCTTGAATGATTGTTATCAAAGATAAAGATTTAAGAGAGGAAAACTATAAATTAAATTTATGAGCGACTATATTAGTAACAGACTGAGAAGTTGTAGAAAAATGAGATAAATTAACAGAAGGCTCTATCTCTATCAAAGAAATAATGGATGTATCTGGAGTATTAAAAGCTGAAGAATATATCACAAATGAAATTAAATCTATATATGCTTCACAAGGTCAAACTGTAAATTCTAAACATGTAGAGCTTATAGTTAGACAAATGTTTAGTAAAGTAAGAATCTTAGATAAATGAGAATCTCCTTTCTTCCCTTGAGATATCGTTGACATAATCAAATATAAGAAAATCAATGATGAATTAAGAGAAGCAGGAAAAGGACAAGCTATCTGAGAAAGATTACTTCTATGATTAACAAAGATTTCATTATTTACTGATTCATGGTTATCTGCTGCTTCATTCCAAGAAACAGTTAGGGTGTTAGTAGAATCAGCTGTATCAAGTAAAATTGATAAACTATCTGAACTTAAAGAAAATGTTATCATTGGTAGAAAGATACCTGCTTGAGAACAATATAGAAAGATGTTTGGATTTGAAACTCCTGAAGAGTTAGCTGAAACTGAATATTTTGATAATGATGAAATCGATTATGAAGATTCATTATACATAAATAAAATGTGAGAAGAGTTAGCTAAAGAAGATTAATTTTTCTAAAATAAAAAGTCTTGAAATATAGACTTTTTTATTTGCTTTATATTTAAATTTATTATAATAAGTCTGTTTATATTTTAATATTTATTATTTATGGGAAACATGAAAAAAATTTTATTGAGTCTAGTTTTATTGATAAGCTTGTTTATTAGTAGTACTGGAAATACGTTTGCTCGGCTTTGTTATGTAAATAAAACACAAGAAATTGAAACGAATAATGAAGATTATCCTGAATATGTAGAATTATCAGAAAAAGAAGAAAAAATGATTGAAACAGCTAAAAAAAATATAGATAAAATTACTAATAAAAATATATTAGAAAAATTATGAAAAATGTTAGTAGATATTTTGTCTAATCCAGTTAAATATAAAGAATATAACAAAACTGAGGATTCAAGAAAAATGTTTAAAATGATTGATTTAATTACTCTTTATGTAATGGATAAAATAAATTGAGATATAGATAACTATAATAATGTTTTATGAATTGATTTATCTAAGCTGAAAGAAAACTTCCCAGCTTTGGTTATGCAAAAATTAAGAAAATGAACTTATGTACGTGAATGGGCATGAAGTGTTTCAACTGAACCAGATTGAGATCCACTTATTTTAGGAACTGATTTTGTTTATAATAAAGAAGGAGATAAATTTTCTTTTAAATCAATAAAATTAGAATGACAAGATTTAGAAGATATGAAACAAGCATTTAAAGATGCATCAACACAAACTAAATTATCCAATGATTTGCTTTCTAGGATATCAGAAGTTACTTCAGTAAGAACAGATCGGTATTGGGAAATGTTAAAAAAAGATTATAATGATGATCCTTTAGCTTATTGATTAGATATTTTAAAAGATAGTAAATGAAATATTAAATGATATGGATATTATAATATTAGTGGACAAGATGATCCTTGATATTTTGATTATCGTATTGTTTCATTATCTGAAAATTGAACTTTTGTAAAAATAAGAATAAGTTATTTTAATTATTTAATAAATAATAAGAGAGACGAAGCTTACACAAAAAAATACTTAGATATTTTAGATAATGATAAAAATGTTAGTTTAGATAATTTAGACGATTATATTTATAAAGATTTAATTGATGAAAATAATAATTATAAAGATAAATGATTTCAAGATATAATTAGTAAATTAAGAGAAGCTGTAAAGAATTTCTAATTAGTAAAAATAATAAAAACTAGATTTGTAAAAAGTCTAGTTTTTTTATTGAAAAAACTTTTGATTTTTCCAAAAATGTATGATATCATCGCTCCTTTGAATTTTTTAATTGGATAAGTATATAAAATCTATGGAAGAGTATAAAAGAAGACAGCAGATATCAAAGGCATTTACGCTTGTAGAATTAGTTATTGCTATAAGTTTATTTGTTATTTTATCTACTATTTCTTTTATTTACTTTTTTAAAGAATGAGATAAAGCGAGAGACTCAGTTAGAGTAACAGATGTTAGGAATTTAGAAAAGGCTTTAGAGATGTACTCATTAAATAAATGAGATTTTCCTGAACCTTTTGTATGAGCTGATAGCAGTTATTTAGATTCCTCATGAGAACTAAGACCAATGTGGAAACAAGGTCTTATAGAAGAGAGATTTATAGAAGAATTAGAAGAGTTAAATAAAGTTCCTAGAGATCCATTAACCTGAGCTTATTATCTTTATTCAAAAGCTTCTTCAACAAATGAATATCAAATATTAGTAGGTTATGAAAAATTATCAGGTTCATATTTTTTACCAGAAATCGGAGCGGCTAATAGTGAAATAACAAATCAACAAGTAGAATGAAATTATAATTGATATTATTTAAAAGCTAAAAAAGAAGATGAAGTTGTTTTGCTTTGAGTTCCTACAATAATGACTTGAAATATATCTGAAAATAAAGTTGTAGTAGATGGGGAAGATATACCAGTGAAACTTTCTTGAGAAAATACTAATACAAATTTTACTTTGACAGAGTTATGAGATAAAATGCCGACAGAAGATGTTGAGGTTGTGGAATTTGTTGATAAATTAAAACAATCTTATTTATCTTGAGAATTAGATTGAGTAGCTAATTATGATATATTAGATAATCTAGATCCAAAATGAACTCCTGAACAAGTAGAGGAGTCTATAAATTTTTGAAGAATGATTTTATGAACAAGCTCCTGAATAGAAGAAGTGACAGTAAATCCTTGTTATGATAACTATTGAGTCAAGACTCTGCATTGAGCTCTGCCAGTTGCATTTTGGAGTAGGATATGAGTTAGTTTTGATGAAATACATTCTTCCTCTAAAGATTGTGATAGTTATAAAAAAGAGTTTACATGTAATAATTGAACTCGGGAAGAATTTTGAGCTCCGGCAGATACTAGTGTTTATAAACATAATAGTTGTATAAATTGATTGCCTGATAATTGTTTAGCTAATACTATAAATTATACTCATGCGACTTATTGAAATTTTATTACTAATCATCCAGATAAATTACATAATGAATCTACTCAAAACACAATAACACAAGATTATAACCATTGAAATTATGATTTTATATTTTCTAGTTTATGTTTTAACTGAAGTTTTATAAATCATAATATTTCAAGAGATAAATTAAATTCATGTGAAGCAAATTACCACAGTGAAAATAATATGGACTGTATTTCAAATACTAGAGTTTGTAATACTGCTTTATGAAGTTGAACCGAGACTCGGTCAAATTGAAGCCGGGGAGCATGTGTACTTACAAGCTGTATTTCTGGATATCATTTAGAATGATGACAATGTTTACCTAATACAAAAGATTGTACAGCAGATATTCCTAATGCTTTAGATGCAACTCAAGTTTGGAATTTCTGAGATTCTTCTCGGTGAGAGTGCAGCGTAAATCAATGTAAATGGTGATATATATTAGAAAATAATGCCTGTCCTAATGCGATAGTTTTTGAAGACACTTTTGTTTTGATAGGACAATCAAGAGTTTATAAGTGAATAGATAAAAGAATAACTTTTGAAAAAGATGATGTATCGCGTGATTTATTAAAAATTGTTAATACAAATGATAATAGTGAACAAATATGGATGGCAAGTAATATGTGAGCAAATGAGCCTTATGAGCCAAATATTTTATGAGACTTAACAGATGAACCATTAAGTCATAAAAATAGTTTTTCTCCAGATAGTACACATATAAATAATGTATGAAAATTATATCAATGGTGAAATAATTATTGAATTTATTCTTGAGATACTTTTAATACTTATGACTGACAAATAGATTGTAGTAGCAAAAATTCAAGTGACTTTAATAATTTTTATAAAGACGTTTTAACAACTAGAGATTATTGCTTGGTAGAAAATTCTTCTTTATGGTGAGAACCTAATACTAGAGCAGTTTGTCCTCAATGATATAGATTACCTAATAGAGGAGAACTAGAAAATATGCAAAAAATAGTTACTTGAAATAGTACTTGAAGACAAAGTAATGATGATAATAAACTGTTAAGACAAGCATTAAAAATTCCATTATTTTGAAATATATATTCTAACCTAGTTACTCAATGAAATTGGACTTGATTAAGAGCATATGAGTCTAGCGGTACAGATGCATTAATTTTATGAATAGATAATTATGGCTCTATTTATCTTTACAGTGATCCTAAAAATTCAGGTTTAACAGTTCGTTGTATTTATACCTGAATAGAAAATTAATTATAAAAAATAATAAAAATAATTTTTGCTTTTAATAATAAAATTTTTATAATAAAGCAGATATTTAAAAAAATAAAATTATGATGGTATTTGATAAAGTAAATATAACAACTATTTGAGGTTGAACAGGGACTTATAATGTTCTATCTTGATTAAAAACTGATGATAGAGTAAACTTAGCAGCTCTAGTAGCTATGAGTGATAGTTGAGGTTCTACTTGAGTACTTAGAGATGAATTTTGAATTCTTCCTCCTTGAGATATTAGAAGAGCTGTTTTGGCTTTAAGCAAGGAAAGTCAAGTAGTTAGAAAACTTTTTGAATATAGATTTCAAAAAGATTCTTCAGTTTCAGGTCATACAGTAGGTAATTTATTATTGACTGCTATGGCAGATATAACTTGAGATTTCGATGAATGATTAAAACAAGTTTGTAAAATGTTTCGCGTACAATGAAAAGTTATTCCAGTTACAACTGAAATTTCAAATTTGTGAGTAATACTTGAAAATGGAGAAAAAGTTATTTGAGAAACAAATATTGATGTACCAAAACACGATCCAAATATGAGTATTAAGCAGGCTTTTTTAACTCCTGAAGTTTCGGCTAATACAAGATGAGTAAATACTTTAGAAAATTCTGATATTATTATTATCTGACCAGGGGATTTGTATACTTCTATAATTCCAAATCTACTAGTAAAATGAGTATCAGAAGCTATAAAAAACTCTAATGCAAAAGTTGTATATTTCTGTAATATAATGACAAAACATTGAGAAACGACTTGATTTTGAGTAGAAGATTTTGTTAGTGTTATAGAAAAATATTTATGAGAATGAGTTTTAGACTATGTAGTGGTAAATAATTGATATATAAGTGATGAATTAGCAGGGAAATATTATGATGAAGAAATGAAAAAACCTGTAAAAGTAAAAGATGACCAAAGATCGGATTTAAAGAAAAAATATTATAAACTTATAGAGAGAGATTTACTTAATGAAAAGGATTATATAAGACATAGTCCAGAAAAAATGTGCGCGGTAATAAGTGACTTAATAGATGGTTGGATAAAATAATTTAATAAAAATAAGTAAAAAATATGGAATTTTTAATAATATTTTTGATAATTTTAATAATTTGAATCTGAATTTATTTTTCGTTTTTTTATAAGAAAAAAGCGTGATTTACAGAAGATCAAATAAAAAGTTTTAATAAAAAAATAAAACTTATTAAATCGCCTTCGTATAGCGAAAGAGAAAAAATTATGGAACTGGATAAACTTTATCATTATATTTTAAGACAAGCTTGATATACAGGAAGTTTTTGAGAAATTTTAAAACAAGAACCAGTTTGTATTGAAGATTTAAATGAAATATGGAGATTGCATAAAGTTAGGAATAAATTGGCTCATGATTTTGAAGAATTTGAGTTAATAAAATTAAAAAAAGATTCAAGAAAATATTTAAATCAAATAGAAAATTTAATAAAAACTTTGAAATAATAAGTTTTTTATTATAATTTATATATAATAATTTTTAATTTGGGGACTATGATGGGTTTAATAACAAGAATTTTGTTAATTGCGTCACTATTTTTTAATGCCGCTTTATATTATGGTTGGATGGATTTAGGGCAATATAGAACTTATATTGATAAACTAGCAAAAAGCGGTCAAGAGATTATAGAATCTGACCAATTCAAGAATTTACTTACACTAATTCAAGATAAATTTAAAGAGGCATATTGAGAAGATATCGCGAAACTTGAAGAAGAAGTGAAAACAAAGATTCAAGAAGTATGAGAAGAAAAAGCTGTTGAGCTTGTTCAAGAGAAATATAATAAATTGACAGAAGCAGATATACAAACTATAGCTGATGAAGTTATTAAAAAAGAAGAAGAGAGTAAAATTTCTTCTGAAACTACTAAATAAAAAAAAAACTCCTAACAATTAGGAGTTTTAATTTTGATTAATTTATTTTTCTTTACTAAAAGAAGTGTTATATAGCATTTTTTTTAAGGCTACAAATCAGTCAATTCCATTTTTATCTGTTGAAACAGTCATTACATAAAGATTTTTTTCTTTATCTAAAATAAATATTACTCAACTATGTTCTTCTTCTACAAAAACGCTTATAAATTGTTCTCATTTACTGTTATATTTTTTTTCAAGTTTTACATTGTCCATATCTTCATAAACATATTTCAGGTTTGAATAAATATCTTTTTCAATTTCACTTGGAGTTTTTTCTGAATTTTTATATTTACTAGATTTAGTCATTGATGCAACAGCATGTTTTCCGTTTTTATAAGGATAAATAAGTTGCATTATATTAGAAAATCATTCTGTTAAATCAACCTTTAATAGATGTTGTACAACAAAATTTTCTCCAGTTTTTATTTTAATATTACCAAAAGTTATATATGTTTCATCATTAATTTGAATATTATTAATTGTTATTTTTTTATAAATATCTTTCAAATAATCTTTTGCCTTTTCCTCTCATTTTTTAGTTAAAGGAGTAATAATCACATCAACAGCAGAATTTTTTTCTAGTTTATATAAATTAAATATATCATAATTTAAGAATGTTTTATCTTTATCTGTCTTACATAAATAGCTTCAAGTAGACATTTGTTCACAATTTTTTATTTTTTCAGCATCATCTTCTAAGATTAAATCAGAGATTTTTTTATTTCTTCTTTCATAATCAAAATTTTCTCTTTCAAAGTATTCTCAATTATTGTCTATAATGTCAGAAATAATTATTTGAACTATATAATTTTCATCTTTTATCATTATATAATCATGATAATTTCAGAAAATTATAGTATAATCTTCTTGTTTTATATCTTTGAAAACATCTTTTATTTCTACTCATCTATTATTATATGATGTTAATTTTTTTTCATCATAATCATACCATTTATTCAATATATGAATAAATCTTTCTAAGTTAATTTTTTCTTGTTCTTCTAATTTTTTATTTTTTTCTAAAAATGTTTTAATTTTATCTTGTGGAACTAAGTAACCAATAGTGTTATTATCAGTTTTTCAAGCTACACTTATAGCCATTAGATTTCAGTCTTTATCAAACACTCAACCTCATGAGCTTCCATGGTCAATAAGCGCATCAGTTTTATATCTTCCGTCATCTTGACCAGAGATTTTTCATTCTGTTAAAGTAATAGTACTACCTCAAATACCAGGATATCAATATATTGTAATTTGTTCACCTAGTGAAACTTCTTTATCTCTAATATTTATTTCAGGCACTAAATCTACTTTTTCTCAGAAAATATCTTTATCATCTAATTTTATTAATGCGACATCAACTTCTTTATCAAAAGCTTCAACTCTACCAGTATAGACACATTTTGGTTTTTCAGTAAAACTTCTGTTTTCACAAATTGCCAGGTGAGTAAAAGGGATTTCTTTTTTCTCGTCTTTTAGGATTACATGAGCATTTGTAAGGATTTTATTTTTTTCTATTAATACTCAAGAACCTGTAGAGTAAGGGATAAAACTATGTCAAAAATCATTATAATTTATAGCAACAATTTTATAACTTAGTTTAGCAGGAGAGGAAATTTTTTCACTACTTACTTCTTCTTCTTTATTATTGTCTTTAATTTCAGTATTATTTTCTTCTAAATCTAAATAGTTATTTAGATAAATAATTTCAGCATTTAATTTTATGCTAGTTATAACATATTTAAAATCAGATTTAAAGTTATTCTCAAGTGCTTCTAGTTTTTTAATAAAAGCGGTTAAAGATTGTTTTGTATTAAATTTTTGATTAATTAAAGCTTTAAAACTCGGCAGGGCAGATTTATATGAACTACTTACTTTAGAATTATTTGTTTCTAATTTAGTTTCTAGACTTTGAATGTAATTTTGTTTTTTCTCTAAAGAAGAAATATCCTCTATATTATCAGAAAAATTAGCAAAAACATTTATGCTTAATAAAAGCGATATAAAAATACCTCCTAATAGTTTTTTCATAAAATTTTCTTTAAATTAATTAAAATAAAAATTGCCTGAATAGTATAATATTATATACAAATAAGTCAAAAGATTTTGAAAAAAATCCTTGTAAAATAAGGATTTTGATTTTTAATAATTTATTCTCAAGGGCTAGTTAATGTTCAAGCCAAAACTCATCAATCAATATTTATTTCACTACCAGTTATATAGCTAGAGTCTTCACTAGCTAAGAAAACGCAAGCTTTTGCTACTTCGTTAGGAGTTCAAAATCTTTTCATTGGAATATCTTTTGATAGACGTTTTTCATCTTCTTTGTCCCACATAGCTGTCATTATTGAAGCAGGATTTAGACAATTACATCTAACTTTTAATCACTGCCCACAAGCGTATAATGCTACACTTTTTGTATGATTTCTAATAGCGGCTTTTGTGCTGGCATAAGCGCTTATATTAGGAACTCAAACTATTCCAGATCTAGAAGCCATATTGATAATGTTTCATTCTCAACCTACTTTTCTATTATTTTGTAAAAAGTATTTACATCATAGAAATACGCTTTCTAAGTTGATTTTATGCACTAATTGCCAACTCTCTAATGTAGCATTTTCAGGGTCTTGAGGTCAGAAATTATTTCATAAAATTCAAGCATTATTTACTAAAATATCTACGCGTCAATATTTGTCTATAATTTCTTTAAAAGCTGATTGCCAAGCCGTTTCATTTGTTACATCAAGTTTTATAAAATAGCTGTTTTCAAGTTCTTGTTCTAACTTCTTTCAGGCTTCTAAATTTATATCAGCAATAATAACAGTCGCTCAAGAATTAGAAAATTCTCTAGCAATAGCCTCTCATATTCAAGCTGCTCATCCTGTTATTAAAGCGATTTTATTTTTTAATTTCATAATATTTTATTTTAATTTATTTAAAAATAATTTACTAGCGTCTATGACATTTTTGAATCTATCTGCTTGCAGGTATACTCATCAGAAAATTCTTGTTACGACTACTATTAAATTTACAGCATTTTCTCTTTTTAGTTCTCTTAAAATACACATTCCAGCGCCAGTTTCTCAGTCATCATTTTTTCATTCTATAAGCGCTCAAGATTCTCATTTTATAATGTATGCGTAGCTGTTATGTGTTGCTTTTTGGAAATATTTATTTTTATTTAAATTTTTTATAAATTGTTTCACTTCTTCTTCTGACTTAACTTTTCATCAAGTTGTAGTATATTTAGATTTTCTGTCTACTATAACATTTTTATATATTATAAAAGTTTCTTCAGTTGATAGATTATCTCAAAAATCCATAGCAAATTGGTTCATAATTTAAGAAAGTTGGTTAATTAAATCTACGATATTATTTAGTTTTATTATATTGATTTTATGTTTTTTTGCTAGTTTAATATTTGGAATATAAATATTTTCAAATCATAATTTTTCAGCTTGGCTAATACGCTCTTCTATATTAAAAACATTTTTTATTTTTCAAGTCAAAGAAATTTCTCATATAAAAATTGCATTTCTTGGCATCGCAAAATTTGTTTTACTAGATATCAAAGAAGCTATAATTGCTAAATCTATAGCAGGGTCTTTTATATGAAGTCATCTAGCAATATTGCTATAAACATCGCTTGAATCTAATTTTATTTTTGTATATTTTCATAAAACAGCGATAAGCATATCAAGTTTTGACGATATTAATCATCTTGCTGACCTTTTTGGATAGCCAAATTTTGTATAAGTAGTTAGACTTTCACATTCTACTATTAAGGCTCTACTTCATTCTAAAGTTATACTTAAGGCACTTCAAATAGTAGCCTCTGAGTCTTTGGATATAAACTCAAGTCAAGGATTAGGCACATCAATAAGCCCTTTATCTGTCATTTTAAAAATTCATACTTCGTTAGTTGCACCAAATCTATTTTTTACTCATCTAAGAATTCTAATATTTTCAAATCTATCTCATTCAAAATATAAAACAGTGTCAACCATATGTTCTAAAGCTTTTGGTCAAGCCAAATTTCAATCTTTAGTAACATGCCCAATTATAAAAATAGCAGTATTTGTAGTTTTTGAAAAATCAAGCAGAACATCAGTTATATATTTTATTTGATTTATGCTTCCAGAAGCGGAAGTTATATTATTTGAAGAAATTACACTGATAGAATCCAAGATAACAATATCACACGGATTATCTTTTAAAGTACTCATTATATTTTCAAAATTTGTTTCACTAAGAAGGCTTAAATTATCTCATTTTATTTTTAATCTTTCGCTTCTATTACTTATTTGTGATGTTGTTTCTTCTCAAGAGACATAAATAAAATTTTTATTTTTTATAAAATCTGAAATTTGAAGAGTTAAGGTAGACTTTCAAATTCAAGGTTCTCCTGATAATAATACCAAACTTCAGGGTACAACTCATCATCATAAAACATTATTTAATTCGCTAGAACTTGTTTTATATTTTATTTCGCTTTCTTTTTTTGTTAAATCTATTTTATTTAATTTTTGGCTTGTTCAATATATTTTATTGCCAGCAGTAGATGATTTTTCTTCTATTATTTTTTCTAAACTTCAAAATTCTCCGCAGACAAAACATTTTCAAGTTAGATTTACTGATTTTGCGCCACATTCTTTACATTGATACATAATTTTTTCTTTAAATTTTATTTGATATTAGTATATTTAAATATTTTTTTATCTCAAGTTATTTTTAGGATAAATTAAATAAGGAATTTTTTATATGATAGCGGAGCTTGATAAAATCAAGCTCCGCTAAAGAGGCGCGCCCCAAGGGCGCGCCTCAACAATAATACTCTTTATTTTTTAAAACTTTCTAAAATTTCTTTAGCAATATCTTTTCAACCTAGTCAAAAAGCCAGTCCTCAAGCTAAAGCTATCATTGAAATAGTCCCTATAAATATAGTATGAATGATAAATTCATCTACTATTTTTATATAATTTATAGTAGCTAAAGCTGTAAAAAATAATATGATTCCCTTTGAAAAATAAGCCAAAACTTTCGCAGTTTTTTCATTTTGTAAACTAAGCGCGTGATATACCACATCATAAATAAATCCAGAAAATCTTATACCGAAGAATAAAACTAATCCTCAAATAAATAAACTAGGTAAATAATTAATTACATCAGCTAAGAATTTTTCTACATCAGTTATCCCAATTTGCATTATAGCAAGCCTAAAAAAGACTATAAAAACATAATATGCAAATGCTTTTGAAACAACTCATTCTATATCAACTCTTTTTGAAAAAACTAAAAATTTTTCACTACTTGTTTTTCAAATATTTTCTTCTTTTAGCTTTTCTTCGCCCTGTAAGTCGCACAAAATTTTATCAATAAATTCTATAATTTTAAATTTTTCAAAAATTTTTATCATAAGTAAATATACAATTCTTCAAATTATTGTTCACAGAACAATTATTCAAACTGCTTTTATCGCATTAATTCAGTGTGCATCCCAAGAATTAACTATAAAATCTAAAATATTTTGTATAAAGTCAGGCATATTTTTTTAGTTAAAAATTATTTTCTAGCGTATTTTGTTGGTAATAAATTTTTTATATTTTCTCCTTGAATTTCGGCTAATCAAGCAGGAGTATTTTTATATTTTATCGCTATATATCCTTTTTTTAAAGCTGTTTTATTTTCTAAATCATAAGCTTTTAAATATCTATCTATCTCGCTGTTAATTTTTTCGCTAGTTTCATCTATATTATATACATTTTTTTGCAAGTCAAATATAACTCATAAATTAAAACATGGAGTGAAAATATCAGTCAATTCTCAAATTTTTACTCAAACTTTAAAGAAAAATAGTTTATTGAAATATTCTCAAAAATTATGTTTAGAAATATAAATTTCGCTATTATGTTTGTAGAAAAAATAATTTTTTATGTCTAAATCAAAATTTTCTTCTAAAAATCTTAACACTGTTTTTGTTTCTCTACTAGACAATTTTTCTATTGTATTTTTTGGCTCAGGCATTTGTTTACTTGCTTTATCTACTGACGCAATTTTTCTTATTTTTGTTATAAAAAATCATCAAGTTTTATCTGTATGAGGCCATAATCTTTTTGTTTCTTCGTTATCTATTTTGATAGTTTCTATAATATTTCAGTATTTTTTATAGAATTTTTTTAGAACTCATTCGTTTTCAATTTTATTTAAAGTACAAGTAGAAAATACAATTTCTCATCAGACTTTACATGTTATTAAAGCGCTTTCAAGTAATCAAAATTGAAGTTTTGCAATTGATTTTATGTTTTTTGCATTCCAAAATTTTATAGCATCAGTTCATTTATAACAAGTTCACTCTCCGCTACATGGAGCGTCTAGTAGTACTTTATCAAATAATTCTGGTAAACTTTTGAAAAATCTTCAATCATAATTAGTAACTCCGATATTATCACATCACATTCTTTCTATATTTGTAAAAAGTTGCTTTATTCTAGGTTTATCAAATTCATTTGCGACAATTAGAGAATTAGGATAATATTCGCTTAATTGAGTCGTTTTTCAACCAGGAGAGCTACTCATATCTAATATTAAATATTGATCATTATCTATAATATCTCAGGACATAAAAAACGGTGAACTACTAGCAGCAACTTCTTGGATATAAATTAGTCACATAATATGTTCAAAAGTGCTTCCTAAAGGGATTTTTAAATCAGTAGTTCTATCAATATAAAACATATTTTTTCAGAAATTACTTTCTGTAAGTTCCCAATCATTTCTTTTTACTAGTTTTTTAAAATTATCTATACTAATCTTATTTGTATTGATTCTAAAGCTTTTTTTCAAAGGTTTTTCTAAATGTTCTTTAAAATTTTTAAACTCAGTTTCATTAAAATCAAAAGTATTCTTTATATAATCAAGAAAATCTTGTTTCATCAAATTTTTATTATTTATTAATATTTTTAGTATAAAAAAAACTAGCGATATGTCTAGTTTATTATTTTATTTTTCTGTACTCAAAGTCAAAGCTATCAAAAATAGACAAAAATATTTTTCTTAAATCTTCTTTTTCAAGATGTCATTTAGCTACTCAAATAGCAATATCTTCCAATTTATAGTCCAAAAAGATAATAGAGCAGTTATAGCAGTTCTTTTGTTTCAATCAATAAAAGGATGAAATTTTATAATACAATAAAATAATTGAACAGATTTATCTGTAAAATTGGGATAATATTCATTATTTTGAATATGTGTCAATACAGAGTCTACAGCATTTAAATTATGTTCTCAATGTTTTCATCAATACTCGTTTAATAAAAAATCGTGAGCATCAAGTAAGAATTCTAGGGAAATATATTGCATAATTTTATTTTTTAGATAGTCTTTTTAGGGCTTCTTTTTCAGCTTCTTTTTTAGTCTTAAATATAATAAAATCTTTTCAAGACATAGAAACAAATTTTCAAGTTTTAGCATCTTTATAGCAGATTATTTTTTTATTTTCTTGATTATTCATAATGTATTTTTATTTAATTATTGCTATAATTTTACACAAAAAAAAGTATTTTGCAATTATAAATACTCCTAATTCTTTTTATTAATAGGATATAAGAATTTTACTATAATATAGGCTAGTCACAGAATTTGTACAAAATTTTCTCAAGCTATAAGTAGAAGTAAGGGTTTTGCTTCTTCAAAAATAAACATTTCAAAGACAATTCAGAAAGCGACTCAAATAAGAATAAAATATTGAAATAATACCATAGCATAAAGTACAGAACTAATTTTTGTTGACCATTGTCTTCTTAGTTCATAATAATCTCTTTCTCAATCTGCTCTAATTTCTTGGATTTTTGATTTATATATTTCATCTGATTTTGCTTTTAATTTTCTTTCAAATTTTGATTCATTTTTTATTTCTGTTTTTTGTTTTTCTTTTTCTGTCCAAAGAATTTGAGCGATTTTTTTTATATCAATATGTCAGGTATTTGAGTCTTTCATAAAAAATTTGTTATTGATATTCGTTTGTGAGTCTAAATTCCATCATTTGAGGGGATACTCAGAATAATTTTGCTAATTGAGGAGCTGAGAAATCAGCTACAAAATTATCTAGTAAAAATTTAGGGGCTAATAGATGTGCTGCAAATTGATCAGCTTGTCTTTCTATAATATCTCTATTTTTATTTTCTTTTCTGTATACTATCGCATAACTATCATTTTGAGCTAATTCCTGTTGATGCATCACATAATGTCATAATTCGTGAGCTACAGTAAAGGCTTTTCTAGTATCGGCATCATTTTTATTTATAAAAATTGTTTTATTTTCTATGTCCAGCATTCCAGAGATATTATCTACACTTTCAGGAAATTCCATTTCTTCTAGATTTAGTCCAAGGTCGTTTAAAATTTTAGTAATATCGACGGGTGGTTTTGTTATATTATACTGTTCCAATATTTCTAAAGCGAAGAATTTTGCTAATTTTAACGAATCAGGTATTTTTGTGTGGTTCATACACTTAGGCTTAATAATAAATTAAACTCACTTTTTTTAATAAAATAATCTTAAAAATTTATTTTTAGATTAAATTCTAACACATTATATACTACTTGTCAATGTAAAAAATATATTATAAAAAAATAAAATTTGCTATTCTATATAAAAACTATTATAATCAAGCAAAATATTAAATAATTTTCTAGAAAATTATGAAAAAATTCATTTTAACTTTATCAATATTACTAGCCTGAATATATTTATCTAATTTTATTAGTGCCATTGTTATTACAAAAAATTCTTGAGAAGTTTTAGATAATACAACTTGGACAAATATTTCTAATTTGACTAATAAAATAGATGTCAGTTCTAGTGATATAAAATTAAATTGACAATTATATGTGACTTGAAAATTATGTGATAATTCTTGAAAATGTTTATGAGAAAAAATCTGAACAGAAAATTCTCCTTGAACAAATTGTAAGACTATTTTAGCTGATGAGCCTTCTTATCTAAATCAAGATTGAGAGTATTGGATAAAGCCAGATTGATATGCATGAAGTGCTTTTAAAACTCTTTGTGATATGACTACAGATTGATGAGGTCGGACTATTATTTCAAATATTAATGATACTAAAAGAGCAATATGAATAAGAAATTGAAATGTTACAAATATTCCTGATTTATCTACTTTTTGAGTCATAAATTCAACGACTTGAACTGCTCTATATAACTGAGCAACCGCGATATTATTTAAATCTTGAAATTATAAATACTCTATAACTAATTCTTCAACTGCTTTAAGTTGTCTAAAGTGAACTACAGTTTCATATCAAGTATTGCATAATTGAGTTGTTGCAAAATTATGAAGTTCTACTTTAACAGTACCAAGACTGGATTATTTATGATGTAACATATCTTGATATGATGGTTGGCGGTTTTGATGAAATGAATCTTCAAGTCGGGAATCAAAACAAGCATTCAATAATTATTATAATTGAGCTGCAATTATAGTAAACTGAACTAGAAACACTTCTCATACATTTACTGTTTGGGTTAGATAAATAAAATAAAACTCTAGATTAATTTCTAGAGTTTTTCTATGGAAAATTTATTTAATTACTGTAAAATTGTTTTTTTATTTTTCTAATGAATTTCTATATTCTTCAAGAACAAGATAAATTTTATGTGCTTCCCAGTTGCTCATAACAGCATAATAACTCATTACTTCTTCTACGAATTTTATTTTTTGAGTTTCATCTTTTATAGAATTTTTGCTGAAGTAATTATCTAAAGTAGATTTTACATTGTCTTCTTTTAATGTTTTAGCTAGTTCAATAGCTTTTTTATTATCTGTAATTTGAAAAGCAGTATTTTCTAAATTAGTCATTGCAGTAGTATCACCAAAATCACATTCTCAATCTTTTTCACAATCTTCAAAATTTATTTCTTTCATTTCAGGATAAATTTTTTCTTGAATGCTATATAAATCTTCATAATAAGCATTTATTTTCTTTTGCATTTCAGCAATTTCTTTTGACTGAGTTTTTAATTTCGCTAATTTTTTTTGTAAATCAGCTTTATCTGATTTTTTATAATTTTCTAATTCTTTTTCTAAATTAGTAAACTCTTCTTCTGTTTGAATAGTTTCTAGTTTATCATAATCAAAATTATTTTCACCTTCAAATAATTTATAGAAATCATCTTGTAATTTATATGCTTCTTCTATTTTTGTAGTTTTTGCTAATTTAGAAGCGATTTCTTCTATTTTTTTTGTTACTGTAGAATTTTTTGCTATTTTTTTATAGGTATTAAGTTCTTCAGTAAAATATTTTTTTACATCTTCAATATTTTCTTGAAAAGTATTACCTAGTTGCATATTAGGTAGTTTATCATAATCAAAATTATTTTCATCTTCAAATAGTTTTGAAAATTCTTTTTCTAATTTTTCAGCGTCTTCTAATTTAGAAACTTTTTTTAATTTACTTAATAATTCATCTATTTTTTTCTTTACTGAATCAGTTTTAGCAGCTTTTTTATAGCTTTCTAATTCTTTAGGCAAGTACTCTTTAATTTCTTTTAAAGTAGGTTTATATTCCTCAATATTTTCCCAATTTTGAAAATTATCTATATCATCTAAATTGATTGCTTTTACAGCGTTATTGTTGATTTTCGTTGCATTTATTGTATTACCAGCATTAACAAAATTTGTAGAAGTTACTGATAGAGCTGCGATTAATAGGGCAGCAGTTCAAATTTTTTTGTTCATATTATAATTTATTTATTTGTTTAAAATAGAAATTTTACAAGCGCTTGTATCTCCTATAATCTTTTTTTAAAAAAAGGTTACAAAAAGTTAAATTTAATTTTGACTTTTGCCTAAAAAAACATAAACTATTTGAGCAAAATTTGCCTGGGTGGTGGAACTGGTAGACACGTCAGACTCAAAATCTGATTACTTCGGTAGTGAGGGTTCAAGTCCCTCTCCAGGTACCATTAGGTCTTACACAAACCTATTTAAAAGCAAAAAAATACCTCTTACTAATGTAGTAAGGGGCATTTTTTATTTGAAAATGACATTCCTATAAAACTTAAAATTGAGTATATATATTAATCTATTTGTCAAATCTTTTTTTAATTTTTTTTATATTATGTAATAATTTAATATTTTTTTGTCACGGAAAATAATTTTCATCGTAATAAATAGTACAAATATTATTTATTAAAACAGAAATTATGACGGTGAAAAATAAAAATTTATTATTGATGGTGTGATTATTAATTGTTTTTTTATGAGCTTTAGCTTGCGCGTTTTCAGACTTAGGAAATACAAGAAATATTGATAATAATAATAGCGAAGTTGAATGTGAAAAAAATTGATGAAAATGGGAACCACAATGAAAAGCTCAGATAGAAGCGTGTGTGATGCATTATGAAGATGGAGGGAAAAAATGTAATAATTCTAGTGAATGTAGTGGGGATTGTATTGTTACAAAGATTGATGATACTGCTTGAAAATGTGCGATGACAGATTCAAGTTTTTGATGTCATCAAACGATAGAAAAATTCAGAGCAGGAGAGTGAATATTATGTGTAGATTAAAAAAGAAGTGAATAAACTCACTTCTTTTATTTTATAATTTTTCTATAACAGTTTCTAAATCTTTATCTCATCTACCTGATAAATTTATTAATATTTTTTTATCTTTATCTAAGCTAGGAGCTAGTTTATAAGCATAAGCTAAAGCGTGAGAAGATTCTAATGCTGGAAGAATTCATTCTAGTTTGGCTGTTAATTTATATGCTTCTAGTACTTCATTATCGTAAGCATATTCATACTCAGCTCTTCAAATTTCTGATAAATAAGCGTGTTCTGGTCATATTCAAGGATAATCAAGGCCAGCACTTATTGAGCTTGTAGAAGCAATTTCATCTTTTTTTGTTTGGATAAAAATAGATTTATATCCGTGGAAAGTTCATAATTTTCATCAAATTCATTTCATTCTAGCAGCGTGTTCTCAAAGAGTTGAAACATCTGTTCATCCTCATTCTACTCAGATAATTTTTACATTTTCTTTATCTATATATGCGCTAAAAATTCAAATAGCGTTTGACCCTCATCATACACAAGCAATTACATAATCAGGATTCTCTTGTCATGATATTTCAGGGAATTGGTATAAACATTCTTTTCAGACGATTTCTTGTCATTTTCTCACGATTTTTGGGTATGGGTAAGGTCCTAAAGCTGAACCTAATAGATAATAACTATCCGTATTATTTATGTAATATTCTAGAGCAGCATCTACTGCATCTTTTAACTTTTTGTCTCCTTGAGTTACACTGACTACTTCTGCTCATAATAATTTCATTCTTTGGACGTTCATATACTGCCTGCGAACATCTTTTTCTCACATAAATATTTTTGTTTTCATTCATAATTTTGCTCACATAGTAGCGACACTTACTCAGTGCATTCAAGCTCAAGTTTCAGCTATTAATTCAGTTTTTCACATTCTTTTGGCTAGTAATCATTGCACTAAAGAATGATTTATTTTATGCGCTCAAATATTTGTCATATCTTCTCTTTTTATATAGATTTGTGCTCATCATAATTCTTTTGATATATTTTCTAGATGAGTAATCGGAGTAGGGCGTCAGACAAAAGTTTTAAAATAATAGTCTAAATCTTTTTGAAATTCTGGGGTATTATAATATTTATCAAATTCTTGGTTTAAAGTTTCTAATGTTTTTTCTAAGCTAGGAGGTACAAAAGCTCCTCAAAATTCTCAATAAAATTCGTTATTTGTCATAATTCAATATTTATTTTTTAAAAATTTTAGTAATAATTCATGTTCAATATTGAAGAATTCTAGACCCGCGGTTTACTGTTGTAACTGATAATTCTAATTCATTAGCGATGCTTCTTTGGCTTTTTCATTCTAAAAGCGCTTCAAAGATTTTTATTCTATCAGCTAAATCAATAATTTCTTTAGGTGTAAAAGAGTCTTCAATAAAATTTTGTAAATCTTTTTTGTCTTTAATACGCCATAAAGTATCAGTTAATAATTTTATAGAATCAGGGAATTTGTTAGTCATAATATAATTTTTTTTTAAATATATTTGTATTATTGTTTTAGTATTTTAATTTAATAAAACAGGAGTATAATATTGATAAATGAAATTAAGTCAAATTTTTTTGTTAAAACTTTTGAATAAACTAAAAAAATATATAAAATAATAAAAATAAATTTTAATTTTAAAAATTATGCCTTTGGAACAAGTTATAAATTTTATTTGAGCGGTTTGAATTTGAAGTATTTTATGAATATTTATAAAATTTTTTCTTGATAAAAAACAAGTGAAAAATCAAAGGTTATATGAGTTTGAAAAAGAATTTTTGTATAAAAAACAAGAAGCATTTTTAATTATAAATAATTTCATGTCTGAAACTCATAAATATTTAGATTTATTAAAAAATTATTTAGAGAATGATGCTTGTGATTTAGATTATTTAGCCGATAATAAATTTTTTTCAGATGACAGAGAAAAAGTTCCTTGATTAATTAGTCTGTATTTTAAGGATAACGAAGAAGTTTATAATAATTTTTATTTAGTATATAATAAATTTGTAACAAACTTTTTTGAATACCAAGTAAAAAATATAGAGCCAAAGCAATGATTTGAAAATTTATTAAAAGAAGTTATGCTTGCTTATAATGAATTTCAATTTTGACAAGAAGAGAGCTTAGAACAAACTAGACAAAATCTTCATAAATAATAAATTTTAAACTTGATATTTTATATAATTTATATTATAATCGCGTTAAAATATTAAATAATATCCTAAATTTCATGAAAAAAATAATATTATTTCTGTCTATATTAATAGCCTGAATATATTTATCTAATTTTATTTGAGCTATTACTGTTACCAAAAATTCCTGAGAAGTATTAGATAATTCTATTTGGACAAATATTTCTAGCTTAACTAATAAAGTAGATGTTAGTTCTAGTGATATAAAATTAAGTTGAAAATTATATGTGACTTGAGACTTATGCACTGAAGTTTGATGAGTAAAAAGTTGTCTAGGAAAATGTCTAGAAGATTGATATAAATGGGATAGTATTACTAATAGTTGTGTTGCTCCTAAGGTTATAAAAGTAGCTTGATGACAATATTTTACAGCAGCGTTAAAGGAGGATTGAAGTGTTCGGACTTGGGGGTATAATAATTATGGACAACTATGAAGAGTTTGAGATAATACAAAACCTTGAAAGGTTGAAACTATTTCTGATGTTAAAGATATAGCTTTATGAATGGATTTTATGGTAGTTTTAAAAGAAGATGAAACAGTCCGGGCTTGGTGACATAATGATAGATGACAATTATGAAATAATAATAAAGAAAGCAGCTCAACGCCTGTTAGAGTTAAAGATTTAACAGAAGTTGTTCAAATAGATGCTTGATATTTTCATGCTGCAGCTTTAAAAAGAGATAAAACAGTTTGGAGTTGGTGAGAAAATAGTCAATGAATGCTATGAGATTTAAGTACAGAATCTTCTTCAGTCCCTGTAAAATCGTCTATAACGGATGTTGAATATATTTGAGTTTGACAACGGCATACTTGCGCTATAAAAGGTGCATCTAGAGAACTTTGGTGTTGGGGGCGGAAAAATTATTGAGCAGTTAAATGAACAGGAAATAACCATACACCTACCCAATCACCTTGAATAACTTGAGTAGAAAAAGTAGCTTGACATCGGTCGACAGTAATTATTAAATGATGAAGTGTAGAAGCTTGGTGACGGTTTTCGAGTGATATGACTTCTTTAACTTGAATAACTAAAGTAGATGCTGGACGGTGAAATATTTTGGCTTTGAAATCTAATGGAACAGTATGGTGATGATGAACATATAATAGTTCTTGAGAGTTGTGAGATTGAACCACAGATGCTCCTACACCTATAACACAAACCAAAAAAGTGACATGAATAACTGATATTTGAGCATGACGGTATCATTGAATTGCTGTTGATTGAAATTGAAAAGTTTGGGTTTGGTGAAAAAATGATAACGGACAGTTATGAACATGAGATGATGTTCAATATTTAGAACCAACTGAAATAAAATTTTAAAGATAAAAAGTCTTGAGAAAAAGGCTTTTTTTTATATAATATTTTTGTTAAAAATTATTTAGAAAATTAAAAAAAGATTATGCCAGAGAGTTTAAAAAATCTTATCAATATGATTTCATTTTTACCTTGAATATGAGAAAAATCAGCTACTAAACTAGCTTTTTTCTTACTTCATTCAAATAAAAACTATTTAGAAAATTTTAGAGAAGCTTTAGTCGATATTAAAGAAAATATTTGATACTGCGCGAAATGTCATTGTTTGCTAGATAAATGAAAAAAATTATGTAATATTTGCTCAGATGAAAACAGAAATCAAAATTCTATAATTATAGTAGAAGAATATCTTGATATGCTTTCTATTGAGCAGACTTGAGCGTATAAAGGAACTTATCATATTTTATGATGAGCGATTTCTCCTGTGAATTGAGTTTTTGTTTGAGACTTAAATTTTGAAAGTTTATTTAAAAGAATAGAAAACAGTGATAATAAAGTAGAAATAATATTAGCAACAAATCCCAATATAGAATGAGAAGCGACTTCTAGTTATATAAAAGAAGAAATTTCATCAAGAGCATTAAAACATAAAACAAAAATTACAAGATTATCAAGATGATTAAGTGCTTGATATATTGAATACGCAGATAATATGACTCTTATTTCAGCGATAAAAGAAAGAAAGGAGATATAAAAAGTAGTTATAAAAATAATTTTTATTTAAAATTATGAAAGCAAAAATAAGATATGCTGATAATAGTGATAGCAAGAAAATTATTTATTTTTTTAATAAAAATTTTAGTATTCAAAATGATTGAATTTGGAATGAAGAATTTATATGCCCTTATTGAATAAAAGCTTCAATATCAAGAAAACAGATGATAGTAGTAGATTTTAATTGAGAAATTATATGAGCTCTCAGATTTTATAAAAGAAAAAAAGATGATATAATTTCTTTGTATCAATTTGCTTTAGACGAAAAAATACGTTGAAAATCTATAATAGAAAAAATGCTAAATTTTTTATGAGATAAATGAGAAATAATAGAAGCAATGTGTCTGTTAGAAGCTAAATTTAATAATTATTATAAAAAGAAGAATTGGTCTTTAGTTAGGACAAACGATAAATATAATTATTTTCAATATAAAATTTAATTTGAAAAAATTAGCTTACTAAGTAAAATATAATCAAATAATTTTATAATAAAAAAATTATGCCAAGCGAATTTGCTCCACCTTGAGGTCGCCCAAGGGTTACAAAGGCTCAAATCAAAAAGATGCAAGCTCAATATAGAAAAGCTCAAGCTCAGTTTAAAGATTTAAGCGAGGAAGAACAAGCTGAAAAGCAAGCAGAATTAGAACGTTTAGAAGAATTATTAGATGAGGAATTTTAATTTATATTAAATAAAAAAATAAAATGGATTCTATTACACAAGCAGTTTTAGGTGCTGCTGTTTGACAAGTTATTTTATGAAAAAAAATAGGGACTAGAAAAGCAATAGTTTTTTGAGCCATTGCTTGAACTATTCCTGATTTAGACGTGCTTGTGTCTTATGATAATATGCTAGATTATGTTGAATATCATAGAAGTTTAAGTCATTCTATTTTATTTGCTGTCTTATGATGAGCCTGATTTGCTTATGCTTTTCAGAAATTTTTTGATAAAGATAAAAAAGCTAGCTTTTCAAATTGGTATTTAATGGTCTTTTTATGATTTTTTACTCATAGTTTATTAGACTGTTTTACAACTTGGGGGACTCAATTATTTTATCCGTTTAGTGATATAAGAATAGCTTTTCAAAGTGTATTTATTATAGATTTATTTTATACTATTCCTTTGTTATTTGTATTAATTTTAGCTTATAAAAACCATAAAAATATTGAAAAAGCAACTAAATATGTGACTTATTGACTTATAATCTCTACGTTTTATTTATTTTTATGAGTTGGATTTAAATTATATGTTTGAAATGTATTTGAAAATTATTTAGCAAAGCATAATATAGAATATTCTAGATATACAACAACGACAACGCCTTTGAATACTTTTTTATGGTGATTAGCAGCAGAAACTAAAGATTGATACTATCATTGATATTATAGTGTTTTTGATACCTGAGAAAAAATAAAATTGACTCATTTATCAAAACATCACGAATATTTAGATAATATTCCAGTTCATCAAAAAGAGCAAATAGAAAAAATAACAAAATGATATTACGCAGTACAAAAAGATAAAGAAAATAATATAATAGTCAATGATTTGAGGTATACAAGGTTATCAGGTTATGAAGATATTGCTAGTGATTTTACTTTTAAATATATATTTGAATTAAAAAATTGAAAATATGCTTTAGAACCAGTAAAGGCAGGTGATATGCTAAAATCAAATGCTTCATATTTTGTAAAAAGAGTATTTTGATATAAAGAGTAATAAAAAAAGAGTTAAATGATAGCTCTTTTTTGATTTTTTAAAAGTCATATATAAAAAAACTTTTGCATAAAAAATAAATTTAAATACAATATTTTAAGCCAAAATGATAATTTTAAAATACATTTTTTGATTCTTTTTACAAATACTGAAATGGGCAACTTAGATTGCTTGAAATTTTTTGTCCTTTTGTATTTGTCAAGAGTCTTAAAGTTATTGTTTTGGCGAACAAAGAGCTTCTAAGTTGTCCTTTTTGTTTGCTAAAACTTTTATAAATACAAATTTTTTTTGGCTATTAATTTTACTTGTTAATAGTTTTTTTATGAAAGAAAAATTTAGTTTAGAAACAATAACATATATTGTAATTGATGTTTTTAAAGTAAAAGCGAATTATTTATATTTAATTTGGATGATAAATCAATTTTATGAAGACCAAGATTATTTTGTTAGATTTGTTAATGCAATGATAGAGCGTGAAAACAGGCTTTATGATTGACCTGAAGAAGATATCGAAGATTAAAATTTATTTTTGACAAAACAAGAATAATTCTTATTATAATAAGTAATTAATTAAATATAATAAAATTATTATGAAAACGCATTTTTATAAAGAAGACATAAAAAAAATTTGTTATAATAATCATCTTGATGTTGATACTATTTTTGAAAGGGTAAAAAAGATTTATCCAAAGGCTTGAAGGTCTACTATTTATAGAAATGTAGAAGAATTAACGCTTGAATGATGACTTAAAAAACTTTCCTGAATAGGACAAAAGGCTTATTATGAAGGGATAAAAGAAAATCACGCGCATTTAGTTAATAAAAAAACTTGAGAAATAATAGATGTAGAGATAAAAAATTTAGATATAAATATTCCTGAAAATTTTGATGTGGAGAATATTGATATAAGGATTTATGGAGAGTAAAGATAAAATAATATATTTTAGTTTAGGTGTCAAAAATTAAATTAGTCAAATAAAAGTATAAAAAAAGATTTGATATATTTTTATATTATGATAAAATTTTTTTTGAGGAGGATTTTTATCAGTTAATTTTTTTTATGGAATATGTAATTATTGAGAACCATTTTTGAGTTCCTGAAAATGAAATAAGAGCTTTTACAAGAAATGGTTGTTGAGAAGATTTATCATTGATTATTAATGAAATAATTTCTATTTTATACCCAAATGAAAAAATAGAGATATTATTTTTACCTCCTGAAAACTGAAGCTTTAAAGATATCTTAAAAATTGTTTGAACTGGAGTTGTTTCTGTTTCTACTGTTTGAGCTTTTGTCTTTTCAGCTTTAACATATTTTGATTCACATGAAAAATCAGTTCATGATAAAGAAATGAGAATAATTGATGATAACATTAAATGTTTAAAATTCAAAAAATTATTAGAAGATTATAAAAAACAATGATATGAAGTTGAATGAATTGAGGAAGAAAAAATGAAAAAGATATGTTGAAATTTATTTATAAAAAAAATAAAGAATAATAGGATTGATAAATTAATTAAAGATGATATGGTTTCTAGTGATGAAATTAAATTATTTGATAGTACCAAAAAGATTATAAAAGAAAAAAAGATAGAAAAAGATGATTTTGAAAAATATATAGAATATATCCCAGAAAATGAGGACTTTCTAAGAGAAGATTTAGAATGAGTAATAGAAATAATATCACCTGTTATAAAACAAGAGAAAAAATGATGATGACTTACTTGGAAATGAACATATTTTTGAGAATATATAAAAGAACATTGAATAGATATTTTAATTAATTGAGACATAATTAATTTTTATATGCAAGACGAAGGATTTAAAGAAAATATAAAAAATCATGAAGTGACATTTTGAAATGAAGATAATATAGAAGTTATTTTTTCTTTAAAATGTTCTTTAGCCTTAGATTGACCTAAGAATAAAAAGATTTATATTAAAAAAGTAAAAAAAATGAATGAAAATATTGTTGCTTATAAAGAAATCGCTTCGAATAGAAAAATTATAAATACCCTAGGACAAACATCACTACCATTTGAATAATTATTTTAAAAATAATTCTTAATTTTCCTCTTGCAAAATTTCAAAAAATCATTAAATTATTGTGTATTAATTTTTTAACCTCAAACGATAAATTATGAGCGAAAGCACTAAATATATTATCATCACTGGAGGGGTAATTAGCGGCGTTGGTAAAGGAGTTACCAGCGCTTCTATTTGAAAAATCCTAAAGTGATACGGATACAAAGTTACATCTGTAAAAATTGACCCATATATAAACTATGACGCTGGAACAATGAGACCGACTGAACACTGAGAAGTTTGGGTTACTAGCGATTGATGAGAAATTGACCAAGATTTATGAAACTACGAAAGATTTTTGGAAGTTTCTATTCCAAGAACCAATAATATGACGACAGGACAAGTGTATAAAACTGTTATTGATAAAGAAAGAAAAGGTGAATATTTAGGGAAAACTGTACAACTTATTCCTCATGTAACAGGAGAAATTCAAAGAAGAATTTTAGAAGCTGGGAAATGATTTGATTTTTGTATAGTAGAAGTTTGATGAGTAGTTTGAGATTATGAAAATATACCATTTCTGTTTGCTATCAAAGCCTTAGAACATAAAATCGGTAGAGAAAATATTATAAATATGCTTGTTTCATATCTTCCTGTACCAAATCATACGAAAGAGATGAAAACAAAACCAACTCAACAATCAATAAAAGCACTTACAGAATCTTCTGGTATTATACCTGACTTTATTGTTTGTAGAAGCCCTTATCCTATGGATGAGGTTAGAAAGAGTAAAATTGTAACATACGCTAATATTCCGATTGAACATGTTATTTCAGCTCCTGACGCGAATACTATTTATGAGATTCCATTAGTTTTACTTGAAGAAAAACTTTGAGAAAAAATCTTGAAAAAATTTGGTATGGAAAAGAAAGAAGATTATAATAAAGCTGAGTTACAAAAATTAGTAAATAATGTTATAAATCCAGAGAAAGAAACGACTATTGCTATCGTATGTAAATACCTTAAAGAAGGAGATAATATGATGACAGATGCTTATATTTCGGTTAGTGAATCTTTAATTCATGCTTGAGCAAACCTAAATGCTAAAGTAAATATAAAGTGGGTAGACGCAAAAGATATAGAAAATAGATGAGCAAAAGATATTTTAGAATGAGTTGATGGAATTTTAGTTCCTGGTGGATTTGGTTCTTCTGGTATTGAAGGGAAAATCGAAGCTATTACTTATGCTAGAGAAAATAATATTCCATTTTTAGGTATTTGTTTATGAATGCAATTAGCATTAGTTGAATATGCCAGAAATAAATGTGATATGCAATGAGCAAATTCTATAGAAATAGATAAAAAAACTCCTTTCCCAATTATAAATATTATAGATTCTCAAAAAGAAATTCTAGAAAGCGGAGATATGTGAGGTACAATGAGACTCGGAACATATTGAGCGATTCTTAAAGAGTCTAAGACTCTTGATTTATATAAAAACAGTGAATCAAGATATAAGAGAGATTACGAAAGAATGAAAGAGATAAAAGCTGATGTAAATGAAGATTATAGATTATGAATTATGTCAAAAGATGATAATGTTGTTCTTGAAAGACATAGACATAGATATGAAGTTAATCCTAAATATATTAAAGATTTAGAAGGTTGTGGAATGGTATTTGCTGGTTATCATGTGAGAAAAGATGGAACAAAATTAATGGAATTTATAGAACTTCCAGAACATAAATTTTTTCATGCTACACAAGCTCATCCAGAATTTAAATCAAATATACATACTCCTTCACCACTTTTTTATAATTTTGTAAAAGCAGGTTTAAAATAAGGAAAAGACTATTTAAAAGGCGCGCCCATTCGGGCGCGCCTTTTAGGAGCGAAAGCTTTCCTGCAAAAATATAAAAAAGAGAGCTTTCGCTCCATTAATTATAAATTTATACTTTCGTAATCATCTCAAATAACTATTTCTATTTTTGTATCAGGATTCTTTGAATAAACAGGTTCTTCAACTTTTATTTGATCTCAAAAAATAAATAAACTAAGTGCTTCAAGAGTTTTATCTCACTCTTCTAAATTATTATAGTAAATCATTGTCTTTGGATACTGCTTATCTCTTGCGTTTCATACACTATTTTCAGCTGGAATATTAAATCAATATTTAATTAAAGCATTTGCAAAATAAGTCGCTAATCATCATTTTCTTGTTGCATTAAAAATATTTATCTTTTCAGGATTTATAAATATTTCAGGATAATTAAATATTAAATTCGTATATTTTTGAATTTCGCTATAATTTTCTAAATTCTCTATATCTGCTCAAAATGGCAATGTAACACTAAGTCATTTAAAATCTTCTCTAGGAGGATAATACATAAATCCTCACATTTTGCAATCAATAGGATTAAAAAAACAACTATCATTTAGATTAAAACTCTTTATATTATTTCTATCAATATCCTTTGCAAACAGTGCTAGGTCTATAATTTCTCAGATTCACATATTTGTTTTTAAATTTTCTTTTAGTGTTAGATATAGTCCTTTTATTTTGCTTGCGTCTGTTAAATATCACATATTTTGGATTCTATCTTTTATCCCACTGATAATTAATTGTTGTCTTAATGACCTATCAAAGTCACTTGTAGAATGTCTACTTCTGGCATATTTAAGAGCTGTTTCTCAGTTTAAAGTTTGTAATCCTTTTTTTATTTTAAATGTTTCATATCAATAATTTCAGTCAGGATACTCAGTATCTATTAAATCTTCTGGTACATTTACCTCTATTCATCATAATGCATCTATAATTTTTTTAAATCCAGAAAAATCAATATTCGCATAATAATTTATCTCTTCTCCTGTTATTTGTTTGATTTTACCTATTAAATCTGTCATCGCTTTAGATTCATCTTGTTTATAAAATCATAATCATCTATAATAAACTTCGTTAAGTTTTCCTTGTCATCAATGCGGATAATCCACATACATATCTCTAGGAACAGAGAACATTGATACAGTTTTTAAATCTTTATTTATTTTAACTAAAATCATTGTGTCTGTTAAATCAGGAGCATCATGGTCTCAACCTCATTTTCAAGTAAGCAATATTTTTATTTCTCAGTTTTCTACTTTAGTAGGTTTTATTTTATTATCATCAAATCATCACATTAAATCAAATCAGATTTCAAAAAGCGGCAAAGCTGAAATAATAATCTTTCAGATTATAAAAACAGTAATAATTGCAATAAAACTAGTAAGAATTCATAAAAACTTTCTTCTTTTTATTTTTTTATGCGGAGTTTTAGAGCTGATTTTTTTTAGATTATTAATACTATTTGATTTTTTAGATTTAATTTTTTTCGTTTTAAACATTATATTTTTCTTATACTATATATAGGGAGTAATTTTTTTAAAATTATAAATATAGTTTATTCAAAAATAATATTTTACAAGAAGAAATTTTATATAAATTATTTTTTTTGATTTTATTTAGATAATAAGTATTATATTTTAAATTTTCTTACTTTATTATATAAATATAATTTTTATGTGAATAGAAGTTACTTTTAATCCAGATTTAGCTCTTAGAAATTATGATAAATTTTTATCGTGAGAAAGAGAAAAAGAAGAATGTATTCCAGAAAATATTATAGAAGGACAAGAATATAATTTTTTGAAAAAATGACAAAGATTATATTGGTTTAATGATGAAGAAAAATTTGATTACTGAGAATTACCATTACTTGAAACAGATTGAAATGAAAATTTATCAAGACCAAAGGCAAGTATAAAAATAATAGAAGCAACACATTTTTTGAAAAATGGAGAAGTTTGGACAAAATGAATCTATAAAGTGATAGAAATATTTAATAATAAGCAAGAAATCTACTTTGAATGACTAGCTAGAGTAAAAAAATAGTCCAAAAATTTTGAACAAAAAATATTATCATTTTTATCATTTATAAAATATATAGATGTTTTTTATTAAAAAATAATTTATTAAATAGCTTATTAAAGCTAAAAATACTATATAAAAATAATTAAAATAAAAAAAAGTCAAAAATAGTTTTGACTTATCTAGAAAAAGGAATATAGTAGGTCCGTTCGCTCAAGAAAAAGAGCACCTAAAAATAAAATTTAGTTTAGTTATTTCATATAGTTATTTAATGAAATTTAAAAACCTAGACTATTATTTTTTTAAGCTATTTTTTAAGTAAGAGCGCTTTAAAATAAACCGAAGAGAAATTAGAAGAGAAAGCACTTTTTGGGTAAAAGATGAGTAATCATTTACTCTAAAAAGTTTTTCTCTAACTAATATAAAAAAATTGTAAAATTTTTTTGTGTTTAGAGTAAATCTTGAGTA
>JAOARJ010000003.1 GCA_025210615.1 Candidatus Altimarinota bacterium
CCATTTGATACTTCAAATTCCGTTCCATTACCTACTGAAACTGTTCCATTACCTGTCGTTGGTGTTGTAGCATTTACATCAAATGATTGTGTTCCTTTACCTGATGAAACTGTTCCATTACCTGTCGTTGGGGTTGTAGCATTTACATCAAATGATTGTGTTCCATTAACTGTTGAAACTGTTCCATTCTCTATTTCAATTTTTGTTCCGTTACCTATTGAAACTGTTCCATTCTCTACTTCAATTTTTGTTCCGTTACCTACCCCAGCCATTTTATTTTGACTAACAGGTGTCTTTTTATTCTTTTTTCTATATTCTGCCAATTTTTTATTTAATTTATCTACATCTATTCTATCTAATAGACCTCATTCTATAACAATTTTTTTACCTTGATATTCTATAAAAATTTCTTCAGGAATAGAAGAATGTAAATCATAGTCTAAATCTTCTAATCATAAACAAGATACAGGTAAAGAAGTAAGTGAAACATCATACCAAACTTTAAAATCTAATTCTTGTTCAGCATATTTTTTAACTAAAGCATCTTCAACTTTTATAATATCTAATTTTTTTATTTCAGCTTCTCTATGCTTTTTTAATTTATCATTTAATTTATCTAAATCTATTCTATCTAGTAGATCTCATTCTATAGGAATTTCTTTGCCTTTATGCTCAAAAGTAACCACACCTTGTTTAAAATTAAAAAGTCATCTCTTAAATAATAATTTAGAACCTCACCATGTAAATCAATTATCAAACTCTCACCTTTCCCATACATATTTTTTAACTAAAGCGTCTTCAATCTTTGCAATATCCAATGTTTCTTTTGTTGCTTCTTTTGTTGCTTCTTCTTTTTTATTATCTTTAACTTTTACATTTCCTTTCTCTTGCCTTTTTTCTAATAATTTAATTATATCTTTTTTACTAACTCACATTTTAGCTAAAGCACTCATATCTTTTTCTTCTAAAGTATAGATTGTCTTTTTACCCAATCTTATTTCAATAGAATTAGCTCCTTTAAAAATACGCAATTCTTGAATTTGTTTCTTAGTTAACCCATCAAAAACAGCATTTACTATATATTCTTCCATAAGATCAGCTTTCCCTTTTACTGTCTCACTAATAGCCTCCTTTTTAACTTTAGCCATTTCTTTAGTAAAGTCTGGCATTTCATCCATTGAGAATTTTTCATCTTCTGAGATCTTTTTTATCATATCTTCTAGTGTATTTTGTTTTTTACTAGAATCAATACCTCCTTGGCCTTCCACAGAACTATTAGTATATCCTGCTTGTGTTTCATTTCTTCCTTGTACCATATTTATTTTTGTTTTAAAATATAAATCTAAAATAGTTTTTTAAACTTAGTACTATACTATCATAAAAAAAAAAAATTGGCAAATATTGAACCAAAATTTATATATTTTTTATAAAAAATAATTTAAAAATCTAATAAAAATGGCTAAAAATAAAGAAAAATAAAACTCTAGTTAAATTCTAGAGTTTTTTGTTATTATCCTCAATGAAATCATCCTCATCATCAACCTCATTTTCATTCTCTTGATTTAAAATATTCTGCAACTCTTTCATAATCCATTCCTTTTGCTGTAAATAATAATCTACCTAAGTTTTCATCTTCTGATTCTAATATTTCATTTGTTGTTCATTCAGTTAAATGCATTCAATATTTTCCTACCATTAATTCAACTAATTCATATCACCATTTATCTCAATTTTCTTCTTCATTTCTAAGTTCCCAAATAGCTAATGACAAGTCCTCTTCTTGAAATAAACTAATTCAAAGTTTTTGTACTAATAAATTCGTTAATCTTTTACTTTTTAAATTAATTATATTTTTATTAAATTCGATATCAAGAGGACATATTATTTTCTCCTTAACTGCTATCAATTTTGCAATATAATCTTCATTTCAATGTTCAATTATTAGCTTTATTGAAAGATAATGATATCCTATTGTTTTTATTACAAGATTTATTAATTCAACATCTTCTGACTCTAATCAGAATTTAATTACTGATTTTAGAGATTGCCAACTTAATCTCTTTCAGTTACGATAAGTTTCTATAAACAAATACTTTATTTGTAATGGATTTTTTCATTCTACAATCCTTATTTCTTCCTCTGTATTTTCAGGGGCCCTTAAATCTAAAATATTATCTACCTCTTCTCTTTGTTTGTCCGTTAATGATTTTATATCTTCTTCTACCTTTTCAGAACTTTTTTTTAATTCTTTTAATATATCATCAAAATTTTCTAACTTTTCTGAAAAACTTGAATCTTCTACCATAATAATAAAATTATTATATAAAATAAATATAATTTTAATTAAATATACTTATAATTATATAAAAGTCAATTTATTATAAAAAACTAAATATTCACAACTAAATAAGTTAAATAGCTTCAATAAGCAAGTAACAAAAATACTCATTCTATTCTTGAAATATAATCACGCGAAGTTATAAATACGAAAGCAAATAACATAATAATAGAAATTAAAGTCACCGAAATATCAATATTTACTCACTGATATCCTTGCAATGGTTTAATAATTCAAGTCGCTCATAAAATCCAAAGCGTATTAAAAATATTAGACCCTATTACTGTTCATACTGCCATATCTACATTTTTCCTTAATGCAGCAGTCACACTCGCAGCTAACTCTGGAAGACTTGTTCAAATAGCTACAATCGTAACTCCTACAATATTTTTCGGAATACCAAAACTATTTGCAATACTAACGGCATTATTTACTATTAAATCTCATCAATAAACAAGTCAAAATAAACCTCACAGAATAAAAACAACTGATTTAAAAGTTCAAAATTCTTTTATTTCTTGTCATCAATTTTCACTAACTTCTTCGTTATTCTTAGATGATTTTTTGAAAGTATAAATTAAAAATAATACAAAAATTATTCAAAAAATAACGCTATCTAATCTTGAAAATAAATTTTGGTTTCAAAATCATAATAATTTATCATTAAGGAGTAATCAAAATAAAATTACGATGAATAAATAAAATGGCAAATCTATTTTTGCTAATTTTTTAGGCATTTTCATTGATCAAAATAAAGCTGTTGCTCATAAAATTAATAGCGTATTTGAAATATTACTTCACAAAACATTTGAAATTGATAAATCTGTATTTCATCAAATGGCTGAAATTAAATTTACTGCTAATTCTGGAGCGCTTGTTCAGAAAGCAACCACTGTTAATCAAATTATTAAGTTTGATATACCGAATTTTTTCGCTACACTACAAGCTCAATCGACTAAAAAGTTTGCTCAGAAAATAAGCAAAATAAATCAGATAATTATCAATAAATATTCCATATTTTTTAATTTTATTAATTATTTTTTTATAAAAAAGCGTGGAAATTTTATTATTTTTTTTACTTTTTGCAAATAAAAACTTGAAATTTAATAAAAATTTGTCATAATGCAGTTAATTAAAGTTTATATTATTAATTATATTTTTTAAAAATGGACCCGTACTCCATGATATTATTTGTGTTTTTATTCGCTTTATCAGCCTTTTTTTCTGGTACAGAAATTGCTCTAATGAGCTTGCCTAAACACAAAATAGATTCTCTTGTAAAACAAGATAAATATTGAAGTAAAACTCTCAAAAAAATCAAAGAAAACAATGATAAATTGCTTATTGCGATACTAATTTGAAACAATTTAGTAAATGTTTTTACTGCTTCCCTAGCAACAAAATTATCAATAGATTTCGCTAATAAGTCTGGACTTGAACAAAATTTAGCAATCTGAGTTTCAACATGAGTTATAACTTTATTACTGCTTATGTTCTGAGAAATTTTTCCAAAAACCTTTGCTACTAAAAATGCTGAAAAAATAAGCTTGATAGTCGCTAAACCTTATGAAATTCTGATGATAATTTTATGGCCTATTATCTTTATAATATCTCTTATAAATAAGTTATTTTCTAGGAAAAAATATGATGAAGATGTTATTACTGATGAAGAAATAGAAGCTTTTATAGATATGTGAAAAGATGCTTGAACAATAGAAGAAGCTGAATATGAAAAACTAAAAAATATTTTGAATTTTGATGAAAGAAGTGTAGAAGAGATTATGGTTCCTAGAGTAAAAATTGATAGAATTTCTCAAGAAACTACAATTGAAGAAGCTGTAAAATATTCGCTTGAGCATACGCATTCTCGCTTACCTGTTTTTGATAAAACTGTTGATAAAATAGATTTTGTTGTAACAACTAAAGAATTATTAAAAGAATTATATAAATGAAATAATGAGAAAAAATTAAAAGAAATAAAATTAACTAAAGTATTAAAAGTCCCTTTAAATCAACCAATAGATAATCTTCTTGAAACTTTTCAAAAGTCAGAAAAACATATCGCAATTGTTATGGATGAGTATGGTTGAGTTGCTGGACTTGTAACTTTGGAAGATGTTATCGAAGAGGTTTTTGGTGATATTAAAGATGAAACTGATAAAGAAATCGAAGAAATAAAAAGAGAATGAGATTCTTATAAGGTTCAACCTGATGTTCTTATTAATGAGCTTTTAAATAAGCTAAATCTAAATATAAAAGATACTAATATTGATGAGAATTTAAATTGAGAAACAGTTAGTTATGTAATAACTCATACATTAGAAAGATTCCCTTCTACTTGAGAAAAAATTAGTTTTAATATAATAAATCAAGAAAATAAACTAGAAGAAAAAAACAATATTTTAGAAATTATTGTTACTGAGATAAATAATTGAACTATTTGAGAACTGGAAGCTAAAATTAATTAAAATAAAAACTCTCTATATAATATAGAGAGTTTTTTTATATGACAATATTCTTCCAAGAATCAAATCTAGTTAAATTTTTATTACTAGAAATATAGTCTTCATTCCAAGGTCTATTAAATAAATATATTTTTAATTTTTCATCAATTGTACCACCTATAAAATGAGGAATATCATCTATTATAATATCTATATTTTCTTCTTTACAAACTTCTCATTTTGTTTTTTCTCAGGGGATATAAGATTGGGTTATATGAATTTTTGAAAATAAATCTGGAAAGTATTTATCTATCCAATTATAAGTATGGTTTTTTAAAGTTTTATGGCGTCAAGTTATAACTTGTAGTTCATATCACATTTGTTTAAATAATTTTACTTTTTCAATGGCTCAAGGCATTGGTTTGATTACTAAATTTTTCTCATCATCAAGTAATTTATTAATATAAATTTCTAATCACCTTTCTCTATCAAGTCAAGGAATAAATTTATAATAATTAAAATCCTTTAGATCTTCTAAATTTAATTTTACTCACAAAATTTCACTTGATAAAATATAATTATATGTTTGAGCTAATACATCATCTAAATCTATTCAGATTCTTAACATAATAAAATATTAAATAATAAATTAAATATAATTGTTTTCTTTTAAATATTTTATTGCAAATTTTCTTGATTCTTTTAGGTCATATAAAGTATGAGCATCAGAATTTATATAAATTTCATCCGCATTTCTGAGCATATAGTCTAACTTTTCTAAATCGGTTTTTCATCTATGGATATTTTTTGCATTAAATTCAAGAGGAATATTATAATTATTTGCTACTTCCACTATCTGTTTTATATCATAATATTGGCTTTTTCATCATATATAACAAGGATGTCAAATTAATTTTATTTGATTATAATTTTTTTCTATAGCTTTAATTAATCATTGCGTTGTCTTTTTCACATCTCAGCAGTAAATTCAGTCATGAAGTGATAAAATTTTAAAATCACTTTCAAGTCATTGAATAGTAAAACAAGTATCACCATTTTCATTAAGTAAATCTCATTCTACTCAAAAAATTACATTAACTCAATTAAAAACATTTTGCCATCTATCTCATGCAAGATTATATCTAGCGGTAGAAGGGAAAAAACCAAATTGATTTTGAAAAAAATCTAAAGTCGCATCACTATGATCAGTTATCGCGATTTCTGTCAATCAAATTTCTCCTGCAAATCTAACAATCTCATCAACACTACTAAATCAGTCAGAAAAATTATTAGAGTGCATATGATAATCTCTGTTATCTAAATTTAATATTTTCATAAGATATATTTTAATTTTCTATAATTTTATTTTCTCATTTTGCATAAATATCTTTTCCGTCTGGTGATAATATTGTTGGAAAAACTAAATCACATTTTCTAAAGTCGGCTTTAAAATCAAGAGTATTATCACAAGGACAGCTATTACAAGTCGCTGCTCCACAAACTCAAGAATCACTAGTATCTAAATAACAATTTTCTCAAATAGCTCAAGCTGGACATCAAAAATTATTTATAAGTCAAGGAGTTAATCTACAGTTATCATTGCTATCAGGAACTTTATCTCAATCAGTATCTAATACGCAGTATCAAGCATTTATATCACACATTTTTCATTTAGAGCAATCTGAATTACTTGTACATTGACGAGAAAAAATAGGACATCAATTATTTTCTTTTACTCAAAAAACTGACACGCAGTCATCATCTTTATCTAAAATTCAATCTTTATCAATATCAGAGTTACTATTAATACTATTATTATTTTCTGAAGAATTATTTAAACTACTATTTAAACTATTATTAGTATTATCAGAATTATTATTTATACTTTCATTATCTGTATCACCTATATTTTCACCATTATTATAACTATTTTCTGAATTATTTTCACTATTATTATTTGTAGTATAATTTTCTGAAACAGTTTTTAGCTTATCTCCTGTTAAAATTTCAGAAGTTTCATTTTCTCATAAAACTTGTATTACAACAGTATCTTTTATTTTATTTCATGTTTCTTTATCTTCAATAAAAACTGTTGCATCATAAAATCAAGGGTTTTTATAAGCGTTTTGAACAACCCTTCAAACAGCAGTGTTTCAATCTCAGAAAACCCAAGTATAAGAAACATTTCATACATTTCAATAAATTTTAGCTTCAAAATCCGTTACTAACGTAGCTTTTCAAATCTTTGGATTAGCCATAATTTCAGCACTAAAATCAGTTTTATCAGAAATATAAACAGATTTATTTATTGTAGAAGTATCCCCACAATTATCCTGTATTTCAAGAGTTATATTCCAGTTTCATTCAAGTAATTTTCCTGTGTTATCTTTAAATTCATAATTATCAACATACTGTGTATTAAAGATTTTCTTATATGGATTTTTAGCTTGTCATAAGTAATTAAACACCCATTTATAATCTTTTATTCAGCTTTGACACACTGTCGCTACCTGCGCATTAAAATCATATTTTTTTCAAGAAGCGTATCCCATAGGACAACTTTTATCATCTTCACTACATTCTCATCATAAAAAATTTATTTGAGAAGACACATTATTTACATTTGTTCTAGCGAAGCTGCAGCTATTTTTTCTAAAAATAACATATGCCATTTTGATATATTCTTCCCTTGTTATAGGCTTATTTGGATAAATTTTATTATCTTCTTCTTTTTCTAATAAATAATATTTTTTTTCTGTAATAGTTCAATCTTCTCATACTTTTTTTTCAGTAAAAGAATAGTCAAGAGCTTTTTGAATATATCAATAAAAAGTATTAACAACGCCATTTTCAATAGGTATTACATCACTAGATAAATTATTTTTTATATCTCAAGATGCTATTTTTTGTTTCACTAAACTATTATCTTCTACCGTAAAAATATTAGAACTTCTAAGCAGTACAGCAATAGCTTCTTCTTTTGTTACATAATTACTCGCACAAAATGGAGATTCAGATTCACTTTGAGTTCAATCAGCACAAGCATATCAAGCGTTATATCATTTAACAAATCATTTATCCGCCATATCAGCAATACAATAGTAATTTTTATTTAAATTATTTAAATCAAAAAATATATTATCTCCATAATATTTTGACACTAAATTTGCTGGAGTATTTGGATAAATACACTTATTACATGATACTTCTGATACTACTCAGACAAAATCATCTCTTCTAAGAGGCTCATCAGAAAAGAAAAATCCATCAACATTATCTTTTATAATCCCTTTATCATAAAGATTTTGAAGCTCATCATAATATTTATAATCTTTAGTTATATCAGTAAAAACTTCATCTACTCAAATAGCATAAATATTATTTACGCTAAATAAACTTATTATTAATATAATAAAAAATAAAAATATTTTTTTGCTTTTTATTGTCATTTTTTGCTATTTTAAGAGACAAATTCATACATAACGATTCAACAAGCGACAGATACATTTAACGACGCCTTTTTTCATTTCATCGGTATTATAGCAATATTATCTGAAATTTGCAAGATTTTTTCATTAACTCAATTAATTTCGTTTCATAAAACAAGGCAAATATCTTCGTTTTCATACTTTTTTCAAAGTTTTTTATAATTCACACTATCTTCAGTTAACTCTACTGAAATTATTTTCACTCATTTATTTTTTAGTTTTCTAATTATTTCTAATGGGTCCTTATAATACTCCCAATCTATATAATTTTCAGCTCAAATGGCTGTTTTTTTAATATCATTTCTAGGCGGAGTCGGCGTATATCATGTCAAAAATATTTTGTCATACCCCGCTCCATCACAATTTCTAAAAACCGCTCATACATTTTGCATAGAGCGGATTGAATCTAATAAAATATATTTCATTGTTGTCTTTTATTCTCAAATTAAAATTTAACCTTAGTAACATTTCATTTTACCTCTTCTACCATTCAACGAGTAGCTTGAGCTCAAGCTAATCAATTTTCTAAATTTTTTACAATTTTTCTAAAGTTATCAAAAATTTGTTTAAAATGTGCAATATCTAATTCAAATTCTGCCGTCGTGTCTTGTGTATCTCTTATATCATCTGCTCAATTTATAACAGAACTAATTATTCATCTTTCACTTCTAGCTAAAAATCATTGTGTTCATTCTTTTGTAGGCAATCATTCCATAAAAGCTACTTTTAAGAAATTTTGTTCCCAATCAAAATCTCAAATTGATAAAATATTAGCAACTTCTTCTTGAGTTCACATAACTTTTTCCAAAGTTTCATGTAACTTTGCTGCATCTATTCTATTTTTTTTATAATAAAATGCTGCTATCGAAACTAGAGCTGCTTTAAATTTTATATATTCTTTTCTTAATTTCTCATCGCTTTTTAACTGCTCGAAAATACCCTCAACATCATGACTTTCATCAATTGATGCTTTGGCTATTTCTCATTGTCTTGAATACAGTTCATTTGCTTTGGCTAATGGTGACATAATCTAAAAAATTATGTAATAATATATTTTTATACTGCTCTTGAATCATCTCTTCATAAACGACATTTATCTAATCTAGTAATAAGAGGAGACTCTTTTCTTAAATGTATTGCATATTTTCACTTTTCTACTTCTTTTACCTCAAATAACCTCCTTATCTCAAACTTATTATCTTTTGGAGTTCCATCTCAAAATGGATTTTGTTGAAATACTATATTGTATTGAACGTTATCTTGCCCTAAAGCATACACCTTAGAATCTTCTCTTCCAAGTCATCAAATTTCAACTTCAATTCTAAAGTCCCCTAATAACTCATTTTGACTTCTTTGTAAGTCTGATGAAAACATTTCTGAAAGCATCTTCTTCAAAGAGGCTAGTCTCTTTTCTAAAACTTTAGACAATTGTGTTGATTTATCCAAATCTTCTAGTTTTCTAGATATACCCCACGGTGATTTAACAACTTTATCAATATCTAGTAATGATATTCTACCCAAAAAATCATTAATATCAAGTTCTTCATCAACAATATCATGTAAAACGGCTCCTGGAGTATCCTCTCAATCTTTTTCTTCAAAAAACATAGTTATTTCATCTCATCATAATCAAATTTCTATATTTCAGACATCAGGAATTTCTTCTCTATCAATATTCTTTATTTCATTAGCACTATCAATCATTCTAGAAGTAACTTGATGTACAGAATAAATCCAGATATCTTCTCTTGCTTTTTGAGCTTTTCACCTTGCTTCAGATAATTGTCTTTCATTTGCTCAATTATCTTCCAATTCTGAATAATGATTTTTCGCCTTAAAGTATGAGTGAATATTTTTTCTTATATTCAAAAGATTTTGAACTGACATAGAGATAATATCAACAAACATAAGTTTTCATTTTTTTCAAGCTACTTGTGAAGGAAATGATTTTTTATCTAAAAATCATTTATAATTATTCAAAATTAAATCATCTAATTCATCACAAATATATTTTATTCTATAATCATAATTATTTGATAATACTTCTTCTCATTCTTCAAGCTCTCAATCTAGAAGTTGTCTAGTTATTGCTTCTGGTTTAAAATCTTCAACACTTGGATTTCTCAGAAAACTTTTTAAATTTTTAATTCTTTTCATTTCCTCTTCAGTCATAATAATTCAACGATCTAATAGTTTTTTATTAGCTAAAAAAGGTAAAATGCTTTTTCAATTCAATTCATAAGAATTTATTATTTTCTTAAGATCTCAATATAAATCAGTATCTTGATATAACTCTTTTTTTCTTATAAAATCCATTATTTCCTGATCAGGTTTTCAATTATCATCAAATAAACGAACCATCTCTCTTCTTATAAACTTCTTTCATTCATCTTCTCATTTTCAATCAACTTCATAAAATTGATAATAAAATCAATTTACAACCTCTCAAACTTGTTTTGGTTGTCCATTTTCATCTGTCAATTTTGTTGAATAAATAGGCTTTCACTCTATAAATCATATTTGTTCTCATTCTCCATCTTCTTTATCAAATACAAATCTTCATTTTATAAATCAAACTTGCTTTGTCTTAGTTTCATCAGAATAAACTTTTCTTCAATCCAAATCAATAACTCCCAATGGTTCTCAATCACGATTTAAAGCTTGACATTCTTGACTACAATTTGCTCTATATTCAGAATAAAACTCCTCTTCTAAATTTTCTATTTCATCTAATTCTACAAATTCATCTCCTGATTTTTTCGCTCCATTTTTAGCTATTTGTTCTATAAAGTCAGCGATAAATATAATTTTTTCTCTCTGATTTTCAGTTTTTGGAACCTTACTATTCAAAAAATTAACCTTTAAAGTATTCTCAGATTCTTCTGATTTTTTATTTTCTTTTGATACTTGTCTAAAAATTTCATCTAATTTATCTTGTAAAGATTTTTCATCTATTCATAAGGATTGCGTTTCTCATTTTAGTAAAAATGTAGTATAATTTGTCCAAACTACTTCAAATCAATTTTTATCTAAAACTTCTTGTTTAAATCTCGACACAATTTCATCTACAAATGGTTGTCCATAAATATCATTCATATCTTTTATGCCAGAAAAAGTGAAATTACAAATGTCATCTCATTCTTCTAGTAATAAAATATCATACATAGGATGATTCTCATTTATCCTAGCTTCTATCGCTTTTATTTCTATTTCACTAAGCCTTTCTACTTTCCTTTCCCTAAGTAAATTGATTAAGAATTTCATATTCAAAATATCAATTTCATTTCATCTATTTAATTCTAATAAAATTTTTTCTCTTTTGCGCCCCTCACCTGAAGTTAATTCATTAATACAAAAAGGACCATCTTCTTGAGACTTAAAAATTGCATCTGCAATAACTGCATCTACTTCTAAAGAGGTCACCTCTTCCTGTCATCATCATATAAATCAAGTCCTACTTGGCATCACAAATAAATTAAGTTACAAATTTACTATTTTATTATTAAATAGTTGATATTTTTTTGAATTTTATATCTAATTTTTATATTATTCTCTTTGATTATACCATAAAAATAAAAAAAAAGCAAAAATTTTGTAATTTAAATTTTATTGATATAATACACATAAATATCTGATTCTATAAAAATATTTAATAAAAAATGATAGACAAGACAGAAAATACTACCTGACTAAAAGAGAAATTTTTAAAAAAATGATTTTGGCTTTATTTTTTTTCGCTTTTATCAGCTCCTATTTGATACATAATTAAAATTATAATTTCTGGACAATTGTCTGTTGAAGATATTTGAATAATTTATTGAATTATATCTTTATTAACACTATTATCCAGTCTAAATGATTTTTGATTTACAGAAAGTTTTAAATATTTTATCCCAAAATACCTAGAAGAAAAAAGACTTGATAAAGCAAAAACTGTTTTATTTTTATGAGCTAGTGCTCAAATTATAACCTCTATAATAATTTTTTTAATTATATTTTTTTCATCAAATTTTATCTGATTAAATTATTTTAGTAGCCCTATTGCTTGAGAAGTTTTAAAGATTTTTTCATTATTTTTTATTTTAATAAATATTTTTCAAATTTCTACTACTTTTTTTAGTGCTATTCAAAATACTTTTTTGGAAAAATGAGTAATGTTTTTAAGAAGTATTTTTAACTTAACCTTTGTTATATATCTTCTATTTATTGACAATGTTACACTAAATTCAGTATCTTATGTTTTCGTAATTTGATTATTTTTAACAACTATTATTTCTAGCATTATTTTTTGGACAAAATATTATAAAAAACACTTTAAAAATCAAAAATTATTCTGTAATAAAAAATTTATATCTAGCATTTTCAAATATTCTATTGTAGCATTATTTTCAGCACAAGTATGAACATTATTAAGTCAAGTTGATACCCAAATGGTAATTTATATTTTATGAACAAAAGATGCTTGATATTATTCAAATTATTTAAGCCTAGTTACGCTGCCATTTTTATTAATTTGACCGTTATTGTGATTTTTATTACCTGTTTTTTCGGGGCTTAATGCAAATAATAATAGAGAAGATATCTATAAAGTAAAAAATTCTTTATTTAAATATTTCTGAATTATTTCTATTAGTGCTTGATTTTTCTTGCTTTGATTAAGCCAAAATTTTGCTTATATTTTCTTCTGAGAAAAATTCTTACCCTCTTGAAATATTTTACTTTATTCATCAATGTTTTTAGTATTTAACTTCTTATTACAAATAAATTTTGCAGTATTATGATGAATCTGAAAAGTAAGAGATAGAGCAGAAATTCTATCTTACGCACTTTTATTAAATATAATCACAAATATAATTTTTATAAAGATTTTCTGAGTTTGATGAGCAGCATTGGCAACAGGATTATGATGGATATTTATTTTCTTTTTTAGTGAAAAAAAGTTGAAAAAAGATAATTTACACTTAAAATCATGTCCTACTTATTTTTTAAAAACATTTCTAGCTTGAATAATTTTAGCGCTCATTTTATCACAAATTAATTTACTAGATTTATCAAGATTAAAGGCATTATGAGCATTATTTATAATTTTTATTGTATATCTGTTTATAATGATTATAATAAATAAGTCTGATGCGAAAAATTTCATAACAGAAATCAAAAAAATAAGACAAAAAAAATAACTTTTTAATAAAAAATAACACAAAATGGAACTATTAATTATCATTTTTATCTACATTTTAGGTACAATTTTCTGAAGTTTTTCTAGTGTTGTAATATCTAGAATTAGAAAAAAAGAAAAATGAATCTTTATGTGAAGAAGCCACTGTACAAGCTGTAATACAACTTTACAAGCCCGTGACTTAATCCCTATCTTTTCATATGTTTTTTCAAGATGAAAATGTAGATTCTGCAACCAAAAAGTCAGTGCACTATATCCAATCTTAGAAATTGTAATGTGAACTGTTTTTGCTTTATGAGCTTATTTTTTCGTAGATTTAAATTATTTAATAATGTGAAATTCTATTGAATTTTTTAGATTATTTTTTGTTTTATATATTAGTTTTTTCAGCATTGTCTATATGTTTTATGACATTTTATATTTAGAAATTCCAGAAACAGTAATGAAATTATTAATATTTCCTACTTTCTGAATTTTAGCTTTGCAAACTGTATTTAATACAAAATTATTACCATTTTTTGATAATATAAATTTGGTTCAAAGTACTCAAGTTATATCTATCATTATCAGTTTTTTAATTTTAATAGGCTTATATATGGTTATGACAATGCCATTAAAAAATGACAAGTTAGACACTCTTAAGGATTTCTGAATAATAATTTTTTCTTATATTTTATTATTTATTTTACATAGTTTTTGATTTGATTTAAGCAATATTCCTATTTTAAATTGAATTTTGGCAAGTTTAATTATTTTTGCTTTCTTTTTTCTGCAATATTATTTTTCAAACTGAAAAGCAATTTGATGATGAGATTTTTTAATATGAATTTTTATGGGATTATTATTATGACTTAATTATTGATTTTTTTGAATCATTTGCTCATATTTATTCTGAAGTATAGTTTGATTATGAGTTGTTTTTAGACAATATTTAAGACAACTTAATTCTGATAAAGATTTAATAAATACTATTATTCCTTTTGGTCCATTCTTGGCTATGGGAATGTTCTTTGTAATATATTTCCATAAATATTTATGAGATATTTTTTGAGAGTTAATGTTTTTCTAAAAAATATTAATAAATAAAATTTGCTTTTTGTAAAGCAAAAACTTTTGGAAAAATCGCAAAAATAAAGTAAAATTAATACCAATATAAAAAATAAATATTAAATTATGAACAAAAACAAAATTACAGCATTAAAGGATTTGATTATTTCCGCTGAAAGCTCTATTGAAAACGCAAAAGCTATTTTAAAAGAAATTATGGATGAAGAATGAATTAAAGATTCTTCTTTAAAAGTAAATTTGTCAACAACTTGACTAAATAGCTACACAGAAGCTGACATGAAGATTGTAGAATGAGTTTTTACTTGAGAAGAAATGTTAGGTTCAGACTGAAATAAATACCCTATTGCTGCTAATTATGCTAGTAAATCAAAATTAGTTCAATGAGATAAATTAAAACTAACAATAGACCCAACAGGAAGAATGACTTATAAGCAAATAGAGCCAATAGAAAGAGAAACAAAAATCTGAATTTTAGCTATGGATAAAGATAAATATCAAGTTATGATAGACTGAAAAGCATATAATTTATTAACTGCTGCTGTAACTCATTATAGAGCAAATATTTGAGATTCAATCACTGTTATTATACCAAAATGAAAAAAAGCTACTTATGCAGCTGTAGAATGAATTGTTCCTAATAATTAAAATATAATCAAAATTAAAAAACTCTAGATTAATTTCTAGAGTTTATTTTTTTATCTTACATAAGTTTTATACCGAGTTGCTGTCCAACTTTTACAAGCATTGACACTTGCTACATGTCATTTATATAATCAGATTTCTTTACAAATTCAATTATTAGGATAATGATCTCATCAAGTTCTACTTGTTGTCAAATGTAAATATACAAAGGTTAAATCACTTTGTCATCAACAGATTCATGGATAAGGTGGTTTTGAAGTAAGCCGAGTCGCACTACAATCCAAATTTCTAGACATATATGTACCTAATCATCCTCATGTAACTGACTTAGCAGCCTTAGCTTTATAAACACCTCATCAATAATTAAAAGTAAATAATAATTCATTATAAGTAAATTTTTTATAACTTACATAATATTGAGAAGTATTAGCAAAATAATAAAAACTTTCATCTATATTACTTGAATCCCAAGTGAAAGTAGGAAATCAAGCTGCAGTATAATTTGAACTTGTCGCAGCATATATTCAAGTCCAACCTCATCAATCTGTTGTCATATCACAATAAACTTGAAATGCATCAGCAGAATCTCATCAATTTGGATATATCCAATACATTCAATCTTGATTAAGATAAGAATTATCTTGAATTAATATATCTTTACATGACTTTCAAGGATTTCATTCACTTCAAATTTTTTCTCACAAACATTTTCAGCTATTATCACATATTTTCCCAGTTACATATAGTTTTCAGTTTAGTTTTATATCAGTTCAAGACACATCTATTTTATTAGTTAAGCTAGATATATTTTCCCAAGTAGAATTATCTAAAACTTCTCAAGAATTTTTCGTAACAGTAATAGCACCAATAAAATTAGCTAAATATATTCAGCTTAATAGTATTGATAAAACTAAAATTATTTTTCTCATAAAAATTATAGATTTTATTAAATATTTGTGTAATTATAACGTTTTTTATATGGAAAAGCAAATTTTATTTTTAAAAAAACTCTAGAAATTAATCTAGAGTTTATTTTTTACACAAACATAATTTTTACTATTGGTTCTTTCTCTATTTCTTGATAAATTAACGCTCCTAATTTTTTAGCTAAATGTTTTCTTCCTTTTTCTATATCTTCTGAAATTTTCTTATCATTATGCATCATCTCAATTGCTTTGTCATTTATTTTCTTCTTTAAATTTGCTAAATCCTTATTTATATTTGGTAATCCTGAAGCTATTATTTCTGTTTTATAAGTATTTGCTTTTTTTGTTATAGCAACAACTATAACTCAAGAATCTTGTAATTGTTTTCTCTCATGCAAGTGATTTTCTCTTGTCATTCATACTAATCATCAATCTACACTGACATATCTAGTTTTTACAAAACCTGATTTTTCTACTTTTGAATCTTTATTAAATTCAACTGTTTCTCAGTTTCTAAGAACTAATATTTTATCATCATTAAATCCTAATCCAGAAGCTATTTTAGCATTTTCATGAAGCATATATCTCTCTCAATAAATCGGCATATAATACTCCGGTTTTATAAGATTTATCATCTTTTTTATATCTTCTTGTCTAGCATGCCCTCAAGCATGAATATTACTAGTTCTATAATGATGAATATCTACTCAAGCCTCTAAACAAAGCCCAAATAATTCTTGTACACTTCTTTCATTTCCAGGAATAACTGATGAAGAAAATACAACAGTATCTCATTTTTGGAATTTAGTATCTTTTGATTCTCAAGTTGCTATTCTCATAAGCGCGGCAAATCTCTCTCATTGTGCTCAAGTACAACAGATTGTTACCATATGATCAGGAAGTACATCAGCCTCTTCCATGGAGATTAGAGTATCTGGTTTATGTTTTACATATCACAATTTTTTGGCTATATTCATATAGTCATTCATTCACTTTCCTAGTAAAACAACTTTTCTTCATAATTTTTCAGAAGTTTTTATTATCAAAGCTATTCTATCTATAATAGAGGCAAAAGTCGCTGTAATAATTCTTCAATTTGCTTTACTAAAAATTTCTTCTAATGGCTCTACAATAGTCTTTTCAGAGATAGATGCTCAGGTCATAAAAGAATTTGTAGAATCTGATAATAACATTTTTACTCACATAGCGCCAAAACTTTCTAGCGTTTTATAGTTTACACTTGGTCTAAAATCTGGTGGGTCTTGGTCAAATTTCCAATCTCAAGTATGAACTATTCTACCAGCTGGAGTTGAAATTAATAATCAAACACTATCAGGAATAGAGTGGTCTACTACAAAAGGAAGAGCATTAAAATAAGTTCAAATATTTACTCAAGAATCCTTATTATATTCAAACATAAGCGGAGAATATCAAAAATCAGATTGTTTCATTTTGATTAATTCATAAGCCATAGGAGTCGCAAAAATAGGTACTCATTTACCAAACTGTTTTATCAAATGAGGAATTCAACCAATATGGTCAATATGCCCATGAGTAATAGCAATTCAAACAACTTTTTTATCTTTTAAATAAGTTAAATCAGGTACTCTAAAATTTATACCAAAAGAGTATTGATCAGGAAATTGCAATCCCATATCAACAACCAAAACTTCATTATTATATTCAAATCAAATACAATTTATACCAACTTGTTCAAACCCTCAAAAAGCAATAACTCTTAAAGTATTTTTAGGAGTTTTTTTCGCTCATTGTTTTTTCATAGGATGATGCTTTGAATAAGCTTCAGCTGGTGTAGAAAATGGAAATTTTTTAGGATTTTTTCTTTTTTTCTTATAAATATAACTTTCTCATAAAGATACTCTATTTTTATTAAAATTTCCTCTAGGATTATTTTTTTTATTATTTCCTTTATTATTATTGTTATTATTTTTATTTTCTACTTTTCTAACTACTTTTAATTTAGAATTATTATTTTGTTTATTTCCTTCTTGAGTATTAGCTGAAGCAGTAGATTTATTATCATTATTATTACGATATTTATTCTTTATATCATCAATTAATTTTTGAGATCTTTTTACTGATTCGTTAACTGCCGTTATATTATTTCCTCTTATCATTTATTTTTTGTTATTATTAAATTAATTTTCTAAAATATTTACTAAATATTAAATTCAAAATATTGTTAAATACATATTTGTGCATAAAAATAAAATAAATTTTATTCTTATAAAAAACATATATTTATCACACCAAAAATCTGTTTAAAAGCAGAAACTTTTAAATAATCTTATTCTATAATTTTAAAGTTAAATATTTACTTAAATATTTTATGCAGAGAAATAAAATGTTTTTACATACTTATTTTCCCTAAACTCAACTGATTTAAATTTAATACCAGTCTTCTTGCAGAGCATTATATCACTTTTTATTAAATAATCAAAATTTTTTTTTATTTTAAATAACTTGATTTTTACTATAAAATAGTTATAAATATACTAATTTATTTTATATTTTGATTATTTACTATGACAAAGGATAATTCTGAATCATGACATAACGCTCTTTCTGAATGAAACAAATATTATATAGAAATGCAAGAAAAAAGAAATGAAATAATACAAATGACAGATGAATGTATAGAAACTTGAAAAATTCCAAATCCTCTTCCAGAGTGATTTACTGAAAGAATGTTTCAAAAAATAATTGACTTAGATAACCAAAAACTTAGTGACAGAGAAGCAGCAGCTCAGATGGCAACAATAAAAACAGAAGAATGAGAAATACTTTCTCCAAAATTTAAAAAATTTGATATAACACATGATGAAATAACTGCAATAGCAAAATATTTATGAATAAAACAATGAATGCCGAAAGAATGAGTTTTTTGGCAATTAGAAATGTTAAGGTGTATAACTGTTTTTGGGTCTATAAAAGAAACAATAACTTGAAATGACTTAAAAGATGTTCCATACTTACAAGAAATATTTGCTGAAGATTGGGAAAGAGAAAAATTATGAGTAGTATTATATAATATAAAAAAATGTACAGACCCAATTAGAAATTTTGTAAACTCTATACTATCAAAATTATTTGTAGATCCTATTCTTTTTACTTCAGAGAATCAAGAAATTTATAGTACTTTATCACAAACTCAAGAAGACGGTGAAGACAATATATATAATGTTAGAATTACAAGTAGCTGAAAGATTATGAAAGTCATTTCAAATAAATATCAAAATTTGGCATCAAAACCAGGCTTTCATGTGAACGCGACTTGAACAAGATGTGAAATTTATCCTCCTCAAGCTAATATAACTGTTTTAAAAGTTTATAAAAATTATTTATCTTGAGTTAAAGAGCTTTTAGCATCAAAAGAATTACCTCATAATATAGAAGAATTAAAACAAAGAATTTTTGAAGAAGTTTGATTAGAAGTTGATATTTTTGATTTCAAAGGAAGTAAGCCTATTACAATTGAAGGTGTAACTGTAGCTTCTTATGAAATGAAATTTAAAGAATGATTAACAAAGCAAAATTTAGAAAAAGCTGTTGATAAAGCATTACGTTATCAATTAGTTCCTGGATGAGAAGATGGTAAATGAGAACTAGCTATATCAAAAGAAGATTATATTCAAATGTTAGAAGAAATATTCTGAAAATTAGATAATTAATAACTTAGCAATAAAAGCTAAGTTTTATTTTTTTCTTGCCTAAAAAATATTTTAAATATAATGATATAAAACTAGCTATAAAAAAGTAAAAATAATAAATTATTTATGAATAATTTTGATAAAACATTTTTTAAAAAATATGTCCCTGAATGACAAGAAATTTTATGAATCGTTCATGAACATTTTATCGTGATTATAGATAGAATTCTTGTTAATTTATTTTTTGGAGTATTGTTACCGGTTTTTTTATATATTGAATCATGATTAATCCAAGAAAAATTACCTTTTGAAGCATTAGAATGATTGTTATTTTTGGTCTTTTTCAAAACTATTTATGATGTTTTTGACCGGTATAATGATGTTTGGATAATAACTGATTCTGGAGTTGTAGATTTAGAATGGGCATTACTAGATACCTCAAATGTAAGCTTAAAACACGATAATATAGAATGAATTGAAGTGGAACAAAAATGAATTTGGGATACAATTTTATGAAAATGAGATCTAATTATTCATAAGATTTGAGAATGAGATTTTAGGCTAAATAATGCTATTACACCTTATAAAGCTGTTGATGAAATAGAAGCTGCTTGAACTTGAAATTTTTGAAATGATATGGATTTTGAAGAAGAGGATATGCAAGAAGATAGATTTGATAAAATGATGAATATTTTAAGTGAAATGGTGGAAGACCATATGGAGAAAAAATGAAAATTCGAAAATGAAAAAAATGAACAGTTAGAAGAGAAAAAGCAAAAATTAAAACGTAAATCTGGAACTATAGATTTAAGTGAATAATATAATAGCGGAGCTTGATAGAATCAAGCTCCGCTAAGCGTTTCATTCTTAACAATAAAAATAATTAAAGAAAATGAAACGCCTTAAAGGCGCGGACCTTCGGTCCGCGCCTTTAATAAGAAATTATTAATCTTCTTGCAAATTTATATATTCAGTATTATCTCCCGATAACTCTCATTTTATTTTATACACTGATATCTCCTCTGGATTTTGTCATAATGCAGTAAAGAAAGTTGATTTTAATTCTCCGTATGGAACAACCACTTTTGCTTCTATATTTTCAAAAGTTTTAGCAGCATCTTTAGTTCCCTTTATAATCAAAACTTCCACATTATCCAAAAATTTTAATATTTCTTCTGATATTTCAAATTTATCTGTAGGAATAACTGTGATATTTTTTTTGTCTACTTTAAAGTTATAAAACAAAATTTCTTTATAAGTTTTTACTTCAAGTAATATTCCTCATTTTTCATATTCTCAAGGAAAATTTACATCAAATCAATCCAAAACAATAGTATTTTTTTCAGTATCAAATACTATTTCTTTTTTATATGAGCTTAATACAAGCATATTATCTCAAGTTTTTTTTATTTCTATCATAATAATTTTTTAATTATTAATTAAACAAAATAAGATAAATTTTTATTCACTATTTTATGTAAATTGAATCTTATTCACATTGTCTTTATTTCTTCAGGTGTAAACCATCTATAATCTACAAATCTTTCAGATTTTTGTACTCTTGGGGTATCATCTCCGCAATATTTAACTAAAAATAAATAAACATCTTTATCTATAACAGGATTATCTTCTAAATATCCTGCTGTAAAAGTATAATTTAACTTCGTTAAGAATTTGATAATTCTTAAATCTTTTTTAGCAAGTCAAGTTTCTTCTTCTATTTCACGAAGAGCCGCTTCACTAGCAATCTCTCCTTCTTCAATATGACCTTTAGGTATAACATAATCTTCTTGTCATCTTGAATTGATCCATTTAAGAAGCAAAATCTCAACTTTATTATTTTTAATACGATATACGACACCTCCAGAGCTTTTTTCGTATCTTTTTCACATAAGAAAATTTTATTGGTTAAAAAGCATTTATTAAGGTTTTATCGCTTACAACGATTACATTACGCATATAATACTTTTATTTTTCAAAATTACAATTTTATTTTCACCTTTTTCTAAAAAACTAAATTATTTTTTTCTAAATTTACAGACAATAAAACAAAATAACATTATTTTATAATAAAAATAAGATTTTTAAAGATTTGTCAAGCAATTAATTTTGACTCCCCTTTAAAATTATGATAGAATTTTATTACAAAATAAATAAACAAAAAATTGATACAAAAATAAAAATTAAAACAAATAAAAATGAACGACAAAAAACAAAATTTAAATAACGAATTTGATGATATTTTTGCTCTTTTAGAAGAGGAAGAAACTAATATTAAATCTGAAACTACTGCATCTTTAGAAGAATTTAAAGCTGATAATTTTTCTGAAATTAATTTAGACAATCTAGAAGCTAATAATACTTCTGAGGAAATTATTGCAGAGAATATTAATTTATCTGAAGATTTAACAGAAGATATTTTAGAAGAAGAACCTAGTAAATTATCACAAATAAAGGATTTTTCTCTATTTTTACTTAAATATTTAACAACTTCTTTAAGTATCTTTGCTATTTTGATGATAGTTGTAAATTTTAGTGCTTATTACCAAATTGCACAAGGTTATTTTAATGCTGAAGGTGCTGCTGAAACTGCTCAAAATTTAAAAACAAGTGTATTAGAATCAAAAACGCAAGAACATTCAGAAAATAAAGAAGTAAAAATTTCTATGGCAAGCGAAGAAACTATTGCTGAACTAGAAGATAAATCAAAAGTTACAAGAAACCAGCAGTTCCACTCTATGGATAAACTTTTAGTTGAAACTAGAGATGAAAAAATCGATTTGTCACTAGATATAACTCCTTATGAAAATAGAGTTGTTATCCCTGCTATGTGAAAAAATATTCCATTATTAGATGTAAATAAAAAATCTGCAAAAGACGTAAAAGAATTAGAACAAATTTTTATGAAAGATTTAGAAAATGGAATTATTAGATATCCTGGAAGCGCTTTACCTTGAGAAAATGGAAATACTTTTATCTTTGGACACTCATCAAATTTCCCTTGGGCAAAATGAGATTACAATGATGTTTTTGCCAATCTTGATGTATTAAAATTTAGAGATGAAATTATTGTTTATTACGGACAAAAAAAATATGTTTACGAAGTTATGACAAAAAAAGTTATTCACCCTGGAAATGTAAAAATTTTAAAAAGAGATATGTGAAAAAATGAAGTGACTCTTATGACTTGTTTCCCTGTTGGAACAACATTAAATAGACTAATAGTAATTTGAAGTCTTAAAGAAGTTAAATAAAAATAATTTAAAATTAATAAAAAAATTATGAGTAATGTAATTTGATTTGAATACAAATTTTCATCATTATCTGAAGTCTTAAATTCTACAAAAAATATTACTGAATTTAGCGTAATAGATTATGTAATTTTAGTATTATTAATAGTTTTTATAATCGCCTTAGTGTTTTATATATTACCATTTATAAGTTTTTTGATACAAAAACATAACAAGAGTATCAAATCTAGAAATAGAAAAAATTTATTACTAAAAATAAAGACTCAAAAAGATATTGAAGATGAAATAGATAAAGAAATGAAAGCAGAAGAACAAGAAAAACTAGAAGCTAGAAATAAAGCTTTAAATTACAAACAATAAAAATCTTCTCCTCCTCTTAAGGAGATTTTTTATTACTAAATAAATTTGACAAACTAAATAATATCCTTATATTATAACTTACGAGGACTAAAAAACTCTAAAAAATAGGAGGAACTGCTTATGACATAAAACGGCATATTATAGCGGTGTATTCCCCCCAGGACGGTCCTGGGGGGTCTCTTTTTTATTAAAATATTAATTATAACATAAAAAGTTAAATAATAAATTTGACAATAATAAAAAAATAATTATAAATTATATAAGCTTTGTAGCTTTATAAATTTGTAACTTATTGTAACTATGAAAAAAATAGTAATTTCTGCTATCGTTTTGATAAGCGTATTTTCTTGAAGTGCTTTGGTTAATGCCGAAAATAAATGATTTATCGCTGATACTTTGAACCTTGATGTATGAGTTGAAATTTTTGAATTAAATAATATTAATCTTCAAAGTCATACTTTTAGAACAAAAAACCTGCAAAAAACTTATAATAATATGGTAAATATTAATAAATTATTTAAAAATTTAGCAGTACAAAATTACGAAGAGTGAAAACTTACTGATTATGAATTAAATGGTCTTATTAATAATTATAGTAAATTTATTTATTACGCTAATCAAATGTTTAGTGATATTGAAATACTTGATTTATGACTTGATGATTCTCAAGAGTTACTAGATAGCATTAATAAAAATTATACTTTTGTAAGATCTTATTATTTGAAAATAGAAGCAATTCTAAATAATAGTGAAGAAGAAAAAAGAAGCTAATATTTATAGCTTCCTTTTTTTTCATCTGAAAATATTTTTTTATCTTTAAATGCGACAACTCTTTTTTTATATTTATCAACAATATTAGAATCATGCGTTGCTATTATAATAGTCTTTCCCATTTTATTTAACTCATCAAAAATTTTCATAATTTCCATAGCTGTTTGTGGATCTAAATTTCAAGTTGGTTCATCTCAAATAATTACATCTGGATTATGTACTAGCGCTCTAGCTATCGCAAGTCTTTGTTTTTCTCAACCTGATAATTGAGTTATTTTTTTATCTTTTTTTACTAAAAGTCAAACTAAACGCAAAAACTCAGGAACTTTTTTTATAACATAATCATCTTTATAACCACAAACTTCCATAGCAAAGGCCACATTTTCATAAACAGTTTTTGATTCAAGGAGTTTATAATCTTGAAATACAACTCAAATTTTTCTTCTATAAGATAAAATAAAATCTCATTTTTGTCAGTATAAATTTTCTCCTGTATCAAGAACTATATTTCCTAAAAATGGCTTAAAATCTCAGATTAAACTAGATATTAAACTTGTTTTTCCAGAACCTGATTTTCAAATTAAAAACACAAATTCTCATTTAGGAATTTCTAAATCTATTTTTTCTAAGATTATTTTATTTCAATAAGCTAGCGTTAAATTATTTATTTTCATAAAATTTGATAAGTAAATAAAAATACTACTCTACTACTTCTTTGTAAAACTCACCTTCTATTTCTTCTTTTAGTTTATGATATAATTTTGGTGTAATCATATCTTTTTTATATAAGTCTTCTATAAGTTCTCATTCTAATCTTAATAAAGATTTGTCAACTAATTTTGAATCTAAAAGTTCAATGTTAAAATCATTTTCTTCAGCTTCTATTTTCATTCTATTTTCAGCAATATTATTAAATCTTTCATATAATTCAATAATTTCATCAAAAAAGTAATTCTCAAAGCCAAAATCATATTCTTTAAATTTCTTTAATTCTCTTATAACTTTGTTACTAATTATAATTTTTGTTCTATTTTTTAAATATCAAATATAAACACAATTTCAAGAAGACGAGAATAATCTAACTAATTTTTCAAAGAAATCATAACTATTTTTTTCTATTATCGTCTTTAATTGTGGTTTTCCCAATTCAACTCTAATAATTTGTTTTTCTATTTTATGCATCAAATACTTATAAATTCCGACGTTTATTTCATTAGTTGTAAGCAAATGATTAAGCGCTTTTTTCTCTATTCATAAAGCGTGTAAGCTAATTGCTTTTTTGATTAATTTATCTGCGTCTTCGCTATTTTTTAAAGTTTGCTTTAATGATTTTATACTACGCTTTTGTTTTTCTTCATATTTCAGCTTTAATATCTTATATTCTTCTTCTGCTACATATCATTTTTTATGTAAATTTTCTAGCTTTTCTAATGCTTTTAAACTAATTAAAATAGATGATTCGCTATATTCAAATTCTTCTAATTTTGTCAATTTTCAAACATTAAATTTTCTCATCATAGGAGCAATAGTAAGAGCCTTTACAAACATTGTAAAAAATATCGCATTAATACTCAAAACAAGTAAAAAATCTTTTATAGAAAAAGCATAATCCCATCATACAGCTGTTTGAAAAGCTGTCAAATCTTCTGGAACCATCATAATTAAAACTAAAGCTAACGCTCATCTAAGGCTTCACCAAGCTAATAAATGTTGCCAAGATGTTGGAATTTCTCTTTCTAATTTAAATTTATTCAAAATTCAAATAGGTATATAGACGCTTATCATTCTAGCTATAATTATAACAAGTATTGCTACAATAGTTGGTAATATTAATAGTCCAAAATCAATATGTTGAATATGAGAGACTGTTAATCATAGCAAAATAAATACAATAGAATTCGCTAAATATGCGAAAAATTCCCAAAAGTGATGCATATAACTTTCTACAGATGGAGTAATTTTACATTTTCAATAATTTCATACTACTATTCAAGCCATTGTTGTAGCGATAATTCCTGATAATTGCAAGTGAAAGTGTCAAATAATTACATTATGACTAATTATTTCAGCTAGTAAAAAAGTTAAGTGAGCTAACACCATTGTAAGCGAGATTTCTAAAACCTCATTATTTTTAATTTTTCAGATAATTTTTGAGAATAAAACTCACATAAATCATCAAAATAACATTCATCAAATAGCCATTGATAGGAATGAGAAAAATCCATGTAAAACTGTATCTAATCAAACTTGAAAGGCTCAAGCAGTTTCTCAAATTTTCAAAATTATAACAAGCAAGATTGAGAAAAATGCATACGCTGTCCCATCATTAAATAAACTTTCTCATTCAAAAATTAACGCTAATCTTCTTGGTGCTCAAATAGTTTTAAATAAAGCTAAAACAGCAACAGGGTCAGTCGCTGAAATCACACTACCAAATAATAAACATATTATAAATGGCACATTAAATCACAAAAACGGCAAAATATAATATAATCAAAATCAAATTGTAAACATTGAAATAAGTAAACCAAAAACACTTAAAGCAAATATAGAACGCCAGTTTCTGATAAGTTTTCTATAATTTATATTATAAGCTGATTCAAATAATAAAACTGGCAAGAATACATAAAATAGTACTCCAGGAGTCAGTTTAAAATCATCTATAAATCAAAACATTTCAGTTCCTGCAATTGGCACTAAAAAAAGCCCTACTATAATTAATAGAACTGTATAAGGTAATTTGATTTTTTGTGATAATAGGTATGTAAAAATTGAAATCGTCAGGAGTGTTAAAAACGATAAAGTTCAATTTATAAAAGCTGCGCTTTCCATTGTCTGTTAAAATTAAAAATAAAACAGAGCGAATTTTAACAATTTATTTATAAAAAGCAAGTTTTATTTTATCCAAACTTGTGTATGACAACCATCTCAAGCAGCACATAAAGAATCTATACTATTGGTAGAAGAATATTGAATATGGCTTCATTTTCTTGAATCTGTATGATTTAATTCAGTAATAATATTTCAAGTTATTCACCGTGAAGAAAACCCTTTATACCGAGTTGAAAGATGAGAAGAAGTATAACCAGAATAATTGGCAGAACCTGAATAGGTTTGTGAACAATATTTTATATTACCCACATCATCTGCATAATCATCTATATTATCGAATTTACAAAAATTTGGTCATAAACTACTACCATATTCCACTATCATAAATTGTTGAGTGTAAAGCTGTTTTATAACTGAATCTGATAATTTTCCAACAGTAGCAAGCGATATATTATTAGTCAATAAATTATCTGAATTTAATTCTAAGGTTGTTTTCACAGTAATATCATCAGCATTTTTGTAAACTAAAGTCCAACCTCAATCATAGTTTGTCATATCACAATAAACCTGGAACTTATCAGTCTTATCTCATCAATTTGGATCTATCCAATATAATCAATCTTGATTTAAATAAGAATTTTCTTTAGTTAAAATATCATTACAACTTAATCAAGGATAACTCTCTGTTCAAATCTTTTCTCATAAACATTTTCAGCTAAAATCACATAATTTTCAAGTCACATATAATTTTCAATTTAATTTTATATTACTAGAACTAACGTCTATTTTATCTGTTAAACTAGAAATATTTATCCAAGTAGAATTGTCTAATACTTCTCCAGAATTTTTGCTTATAGTAATAGCACCAATAAAATTATCTAAATAAATTCAGCTCAAAATTAGACTTAAAAATAAAATTATTTTTTTCATAATTTTTCAAAAATTATTTAATAATTGAAAGGATTATAGTAGATTTTGTATATAAAAGCAAGTTTTTATTTTTTTGATACCATATTTACTGTGCTATATTGAAATATTTTTCATTTTTTTCTTTTACTAATATCTAATTCTTTATCAACATCCCTTGATATTCATAGAAGTATCGCTATTCAGATAGCCAAACTCATAAGACTTGAACCTCCATAACTTACAAATGGCAAAGTTATTCAAGTGTTTGGCAAAAGTTTTAAATTTACTCATAAATTTACAAATGCTTGCATCAAAATCCGGCTTCAAATTCAGATTGCAAAATATTTTGAAAAGTCATCTTTACTATTATTTGCAATAACAAAACATCTATATCAAATAAATAAATATATCCAAATTAGTCATAAAGCTCATAAAAATCATAACTCTTCTACAATAACTGAAAAGATAAAATCTCATTCAACTTGTGGAACATATCCGTATTTTTGGATACTAGAACCAAATCCAACTCAAAGCAATCATCCTGTTCAGATAGCGATAAGTCATTGGTCTTGTTGGTATAAAATATTTCAACTTTTTGCTTCATCTTCTTCGTTTCATAAAAATGAATTTACTCTATCATAAATATAAGCAAAAGTCGGCCTATCCTCTTTTGTTAATATTTTATCTGGGTCATATTTCCCCATAAAATAAACAGAAATTAATAATATCAATCAAATGCTTCACATCAAAAATAAATGTCTAACATTTCATCAAGCGACAAAAAATAATATAGTAGCAACTGGCACTATAACTAATATACTACCAAAATCTGGCTGCATCGCTATCAACATAAAAATTAATCAAATGAGTCAAATATACGGCATAAATCATTTTTTGAAATGACCAATTCTTCCTTTGTATTTAGCAAACATTGCTGATAAAAATAATATTACAGCAACTTTTGTAAATTCAGTAGGTTGTATTCAAAAAGGAAGTCACTTAATAAAAAGCCATCATTTCGCTCAATACAACTTAGTTCAGAAAACAAGTACTGCCATCAAAGATAAAATTCAAATCCCCATAAAAATATAAGAATATTTTTGAAAAAATTTATACGGAGTTTTGGCTATTATAACGATTAAAAAAGATGAAATAGCAATGTGAATTATATTTCTAATCAAAAAATGATTATTAGAATCTCAACCAGTAATTTTATACGAAGAAAAAACTGAAACAGAACTTATCATCACCATTCAAAAGATAATAAGCGAAAAAACAGCAAAAAACAATCTATAATCTATTTGTTTATCTTTCATAATTTTTCTTAAAGTTATCTAATATTTTCCGAAACTAAAATGAAATTGTTGTTGTAATTCCAGGATTATGCGTGATTATTATTCCTGCTATAAACCAAATCAAAAGCAGAACTATAATAGGCGTAAAATCAAATATTCAAAGCCTTGTTGGAATAAATTTTCTAACCAAATTATAAATAGGTTCTAATAAAGGAGCGATATAATAATATCTAAATTTTTCTCAGAAAGGCCTTGTCCAAGATAAAATTATATCTACAAAAATCACCATTTCAAAAATGCGCAAAAATATTAATGTTGCATAAATTATCATAATTTTTTATATTTTATTTATTATTTTCACTGAATTTTTTAAAGTTTTTCTCCCACTCATTTCTTGTATTATACGCGTTCAATGCAGCATCTTCTTGAGCTTTTTTCTTACTACTTCATTTTCATTCTCAAATCATTTTTTCATCTAAATAAACTCAAACTACAAAGGTTTTATCATGGTCTGGACCAGTTTCAGATAAAACATTATAACTCGGAGTTATACAAATATCGGCTTGAGTATACTCTTGTAAAAGCGATTTCGGATCTTTTATCAAGTTATTTTTCAAAATATCTTCCAACGTAGAATAAATATGTTTTATTATAAATTTCTCAGCCTCACTATATCATAAATCTAAATAAATCGCTCATAAAAAAGCTTCAACAGTGTTTGCTAAAATATAATTATTTTCTCTTCAACCTCATTGGTCTTCTCATTTTCATAAAATTAAATAATCTGGAAAATTTACTTTTTTAGCTACGATAGCTAAATTTCTTCATCTCACTAAACTACTTCTAATATCTGTTAATTCCCCTTCAGGTTTTTTAGGGAAATCATTATAAAGATGCGATGTAACAACAAGTTCAAGCACGGCATCTCACAAAAATTCTAATCTTTCATTATGCTGATCTGATACATCAGCTTTTTCATTTACAAAAGAGCGGTGAACGAAAGAAAGAAGATAATGATTTATATTCTTTGCCTCTATTCAAAGCTCTTTTAGAAGTTTATTAACCTTAAAAATAAAGCGTTCATCTTCATAAAGACTCTTTGATACAACCATAAATTTTTTATTAATTTATAATTTATTTAACTATTTTTTCGTAAAAAAATAATTTTTATGCTCCTCTAGTTTACTTGCTTCTTCAACTAAATCAAGATGATTTTCTAAAATTGAATTTAAAACTCCATTTGTTAGCTTACGAGTCGCATCATCAGTAAATAATTTAGCTAATTCCACAGCCTCATTTACAATAACTTTTGCTGGAATTTCATCACGCGAATACATTATTTCATAAGTACCAATAAAAATAGGCAAAAGTTGTTCAACTTTCATTCTTTTTACATCAAATTTTTTCGCATATTTAGATACACTATAAACAATTTCTGGCTCTTTTTCTATAATTCCAGCATACATTTCATCTAAATAATCATAATCCATTCATTCTAAAAAATCAGGACGAAAAAAAGTTTCTTCTAACTCCTGCCTTCATAAATGTCCAAAATGATTTGCGTATAATCTTTGAAACAAAAATCTTCTCGTTTTTCTTCTTGAATATTTGATATTATTCATAATTTATTATTTATTTAGATAAAAAAGCCAACCCGCTAAATAAGCAAGTCGGCTGAAAATGCCACAGTGTTAGTCTTATATTCTACTTACTTTAGCTTTTCTAGTTTTTACTTTAACAACTTTTCTTCCTTTATACATTCCTGTAACAGGTGATGCAAAGTGAGCAAGAGCAACAGCTTCTCCGTTTTCATATTGAAGATTTACTCTGTTTTGTAATTTTCTAGCTGTTAATTTAATCCAGTTAGTAGTTCTTCTTCTACTTCTTGTTTTTGAATGTTTTTTAGTAGGAGCAAATGTCATAATTCTCTTTTTACTTAAATATTATTTAAAAATTTTGTAAATTTTTTGTGTGGATTTTTTAATTTTACTCGCAGATTATATAGATTTTTGAGAGAAATGCAAATTATTTTTTAATAAATATTCAATATTTGCAATTATATAAAAAATAGTGTAGAATTATTCTAAATTAATTTAACTTATAATATTTATAATTATGCCATTTGACCTATGTGATATTCCAACTAGAGAGGAATCAATTAGAGATAGAGATCATTTAATTTCACAAATAAAAGATTTATCTCCTGAAGAAATTAAAGCACTTAAGGAAATAAAACCTCAAGACGCTGTTGAAAAACTGGAAGAGATAATACGAGTTAAAAAAAGAGATAAATTAATAAGTCAAAGAGATGATTTAACTCCTAAAAAAATTAAAGAACTTAAAGAGATGTACTCAGGAAAAGCTTGTGTAATACTAGGATATATGAAAGAAAGAGATGAATTAATAAGTCAAAGAGATGATTTAACTGATGAACAGATTAAAGACTTAAAAGAAATGTACTCAGGAAATGCTGTGTCAGAATTAAAAGATATGAATAAAAGAGATAAAAAAATCATGGAAAGAAAAGATTTACCCCCTGAAGAAATTAAAAAATTAAAAGAAATGAAACCATTATATGCTATATTTGAATTAGAATGGATGAAATTTAGAGACGAGTTAATTGCCGAAATAGGCAATTTAACTCCATGACAAATTAAAACATTCAAAAAAATGGAACCAAAAGAAGCTTCTCATCAGCTAAGTAGACTAAAAGAAAAACAAGACAAATTACAGAAAGAAAAAGAAAATAATGAAAACGAAAGTTGGCTAGAACAAAAATTTAGTGATTTTTTCTAAAAAAATAAAAACACCCTAACCATAGAGTGTTTTTTATTTATCTTATTTCTTCAATTTTATCACAACTTCTTCCCCATCAACTTTAACTTTTTTTTCTAAATCAAAGCTATCTAAACTAGATTTAACAGTCGATAAAGTTTCTCATTCAATATAACTTATAAAATCTTTTATATCTTCAATAATACTTCCCTCTAGCGAAATATTTATTCTATCATCTACCATATAATCCGCTTCCTTTCTAGCATCTTGAATAAACCTTACTATATCTCTAGCGTTTCATTCCGCTTTTAATTCTGGCGTGATATTATCATCCATTGCTATTACCATACCAAAGCCTGCTTCTATATTTAGAGTTTTATCCTTTTTCTCAAAAGCGATTTCATATTCACTATCTTCTAAAATAAATTCTCAGACTTTTATTTGTCAATTTTCTAACTCTTCAAAATTTCAACTCTTAGCTTCAGTCATTATGAATTTCATATCTTTACCAAATTTTGGTCATAATAATTTTGCGTTTGGTTTACAGATTTTTTTCGCTAACTCATCAGTATTTTCTAATATAATAACTTCTTTTACATTAAGTTCTTCAGCTATTATTTCTTTATAATATTCTCATAAATCTTCTCCGATAGAAATGCTATTAACTGGTTGTCTAACTCTTAATTTATTATTCACTCTCCAAGCTAATCATAAATTAATTATCTTTTGAGTTTTATCCATTTGCTTATTTAATTCTCACATAATATATCCTGGTACATATTCAGGGAAATTTTCTAAATGAACAGATTCTTTACCAGTTAAAGCTTTAAAAATATGTTCACTCACAAATGGCATAAATGGAGCAATAACTTTAGTTAATTCAACCAAAACTTCATATAAAGTATTATATGCTTCTAATTTATCTCCATCATTTTCAGACTTCCAGAATCTTTTTCTACTTCTTCTAATATACCAGTTTGTAAGATTATCCATAAATTTCACAATAGGTCTAGCAGCGTCAGCTAGTTTATAGCTTTCAAACCCAGTTTCTACTTCTTTTATCAAATTATGTAATTGAGAAATTATCCATTTATCAAGTTCATTATTTCTTGTATAATTTGGTAATTTATAAACTACTGAATTTTTAGCTCAAGAAACTTCATAATAAGCTTCATCTATTGTTAAATTATTAACTACTGAGTTTATAGCTCTAAATGTTCCTCAATGCGCTACTATTAAAATATTTTTACCTTTATATTTTTCACTTACTTCTCTATAAGCATCACTTACTCTTGCGTTAAATTTCTTTAATGGTTCTACTTTATTATTTCTATAAACTCTAGTTTCATCAGAATGAATTTTACAGTTATATTTTTCTACTATATCAGCGTGTTTCATACCTTTAAATTCACCAAAAGTTTGTTCCATAAATCTTTTGTCTTCTATAATTTCCACATCATAATCTAAATAAGATTTTATAGTTTCAGCTGTTTGATTTGCTCTATTTAATCAAGAAGTAATAATCAAATCAAATTTAATATTTTTATCAAGCATTTGCCCAGCGTTATGAGCTTGTTCAAATCAAGTTTTATTTAATTCATCACCATCAGCATCTCATCAATTAACAATTTTATTCAAATTATTATCAGTTTGACCATGTCTGACAAAATATACATTTCACTCTTCTGGTTTAAACTCATCAATATTAGCATAAGTCGTAAAGAAATAGAATGTATTCCAAAGAGGCAGGATAGTCTTCTTAACTACTTCTTCTACTCAGGCTTCACTAAATCTAAAGTCTTGCGCTTCTACAACAGGAGAATTCATCATATAAAATCTCATCGCATCAGCTCCATAAGCATCAAAAATATGCTTAGGGTCTGGATAATTTTGTAAACTCTTACTCATCTTACGACCATCGTCAGCTAACACTGTACCATTTACAATAACATTTAAAAACGGCGTGTTATCAAATAACGCAGTTCATAAAATAAGAAGCGTGTAAAACCAACCTCTAGTTTGATCAATTCATTCAGCGATAAAATCTCCAGGGAATTTGAAATTACTAACTTGATATTGATTTAATCAAACAATAGTACTTTTATCTATAAGTTGTTGGTCTGTTTTAGGTTCTCAATATTTTAAAGAATCCATCAAAACTTGTAATGCTCATCAATGAGATACTATCAAAATATTTTTTCATTCATATTTTTCATTATATTCTCTTAATGTTTCTAACATTCTTTTTTCAACATCTTTATAACCTTCTCATTCGGGAAAACTTCAATCTATAACATCATTATTTCTCTCAAATTCTTCACATTCTAAATAAGGTTTTTCATCAAAAATTCATACATTTACGTCAATTAATCTATCATCTGTAATTAGCTCAGCATTTTTATTTGTTTTTAGATATTGCTGAGCTGTTTCTTGAGTTCTTCTAAAAGGAGAACATATTATAATATCAAATTTGTTTTCAAATTTTTCAGCTTCTTTTTTAGCATTTTCTAATCATTTTTTTGTTAGTCAAAATTTTTCTTGATTTTTTATATCACAAGATTCTATTCACATTTCATTATTTTCAGCTATTCAATGTCTAGAAATAAAAAACTCATTTTTAAAATTAACTTTATCATTACCACTAAATGGATAATGTTTTGAAGCGTATGGCATACTTCCTGATTCAAACCAACAGTCTAATACTTCTGGAATTCTCTTAAGAGGCATACCAGATTCTATTACTGTAGCTATTAAGTTTAACCCTCTACCTGTTGAAAATTTATGTTTAAATCCATTTACCTCTAGTAATTTTGCTCAAGTTTTTTCAGTAAATAATTTCCCTTGATTGAAAGAAACTATATCATCATCTTTAGAATGAACTACTATTATTTCTTTAACTAAATTAGTTAAATCCAAGTCTTGCTTGTATAATTCTTCATAAAATTTTTCTAAATTTGGTTTATCTTCATATTTTCAAGAAGCACCTGGACAAAACATTACAAGTCTATCTAATTTTATTTGATTTTCTAAAATATATTTAACTGTCATAGCTCCTCATAAAGAAGAAGTATAAACAGTATCATATTTAGAAAAATCCAGAGTTTCATAAGTTTCTTTCCAAGATTCATAAGTAGGATCTTCTGCTGGATCAAATTGAGGCATATCAAAATTAATTCATCTTTCTTCTACTATTTGCTTTCTCTTTGGCCAACTTTCCTTTTTAGAAATAGGATCAGAAATAATAGAAGTTCTACCGTGAACAGCTAAAACATTTCTAGCTTTCTTCCCTTTAGAGTTCTTCACCAAAATATCATCAACAAAATGTTTATGTAAATCAACTGCTTTTTTAGTTTTTGTATAAACATATTCAACTCCATACATCTTATCTATTCAATGTTTTGGATTATTTTCTAGATATTTTCCACAAGAATATTTTTGAGTTTCATAATCAATATTATCATGAAGTGATTTTCTCGCTAAGAATGTAGGGTCACCATGTGAACAAACCACAATAGTTTTTCAAGCATTTTCTTCTAATATTTTCTTAAAAGATTTTTCAACTCTTTCGTATACTTCTTTTATAGTTTCTCCTCATCAGTATCAGTTTTCCCATTTATAATTTTTACAAGAAAATTCTTTATCTTGTAAATCTGGAGATTTAACTTCTCTAAAATCTTCGACTTCATTTATTTCTAATCATTTAGCTTCCGCTAATGGAATTATTGTGTCTTTACATCTTGTTAGTGGTGAACAATAAATAGCGTCTATTTTTTCATCCTTAAATTGCTCAGCTATTTTTTCTGCTTGATCTTTTCACATATCTGTAAGCATTGCATTATTTTCAGAATCTTGTAAATGTTTTTCATTATAATCAGTTCTTCAATGTCTTACAAAAATCACTTTTGTAATATCACCGAAATCTTTATTTAATTGATATAACTCTTCTACACTTCCGATACATATTTCTTCGCTCTTTTCTAAGTTTTGCCAAACAGGAATTGCACTCCCCCAATATCTATTTCTAGAAATATTCCAATCTCTAGCGTTCTCTATCCATTTACCAAATCTACCTGTTTTTATATTTTCTGGTACCCAATTTATTTTTTTATTATTTTCTACCATTTTATCTCTGATATCTTCAACTTTCACATACCAAGCAGAAATAGCTCTATATACAAGCGGAGTATCACATCTCCAACAATGTGGATATGAGTGGTCTATCGTTTCTATCTTCACAATATCACCTCTTTCTTTCAACTCTTTTATAGCTGTTTCATTATAATCAAAAACATATTCTCCATCATTATTTAAAGAATTTTCAACTTTACCAGTATCATCAATATGGCTTACAAATCATAGTTTTTGCTCTTTTCAAATCAGATTATCATCTTCTCAATAAGCTGGTGCGATATGAACTATTCAAGTTCAACTATCAGTAGTTACATGGTGTCATAAAACTACGCTATAAGCATTTTCTCATAACTGCATACCAGTAGGCATATTTCAGCTTTCAGCTGACACTCAGAAATCTGGAAAAACTGCTTCATATTTTATTCCAGCTAAACATTCTCATTTATATTCTCTAACAACAGTATAATCTTCCTCATTTTTATAATAATTTTTTAGTCTATCTTTCGCTAATACATAAGTTTCATTATTAGAATTATCCTTTAATTCTACATAATCAATATCAGCTCCTACTGCTAATCATAAATTCGCCATCAATGTCCAAGGAGTTGTCGTCCACGCTAAGATATATTTATTTTCGCTGTCCTTAACCTTAAATTTCACTGTTATAGATTTATCTTGTTTATCTTTATAACCTTGATTTACCTCAAAATTTGACAAAGGCGTGCTACATCTAGGACAATAAGGCACTACCCTATATCCCTCATAAATAAGCCCTTTATCATACAATTTTTTATAAACCCACCAAACAGATTCCATAAAATCAGCGTCCATAGTTTTATATGAATTTTCCATATCAACCCAACGCCCCATTCTGTCCACTGTCTTTTTCCATTCATCTACATAACCGAAAACATTTTCTCTACATTGTTCATTAAATTCATAAACTCAAACTTTATCTTCAATATCTTCTTTTCAAGAGATATTTAATTTTTTTTCAACGATATTTTCGATAGGAAGTCCATGACAATCCCAACCGAATTTTCTATCAACGCGATACCCTTTCATCGTCTTATATCTAGGCACAATATCCTTTAAAGTTCATCATAGTAGATGACCATAGTGAGGTGTACCAGTCGCGAATGGAGGTCCATCATAAAAATTAAATTCTGGTGAATCTATTCTATTTTCAATAGATTTTTCAAAAGTTTTATTTTCTTTCCAGTTTTTTAATACTTCTTCTTCTATCGCTGGAAAGCTTTGTTTCGGGTTTACCTTTGGATAAACCGTTTTTTTATCATTATTATTTTGCATAGTTATTTTTTATTAATAATTAATTTTTTTATTCTTTCTTCTAAATTTTCTTCTGTATTAGTTTTTATATCAGATTGTTTAAAATTAGTAAATATTATAATCAAAGACAGTCAAGCTAAACAATATATTACTATTGGCTCTATAACAGGTTTTATCAATTTATTATACTCTTTTAAAATTTTTAGAAAATCTTTATTCTCCATAAAAATATTCCTTAATCAAAAACGGAAGAATAGAAACAACATAATCATTACGCTTGCACAAACTAATAAAAATCTATATTTTTTTTGTCTTTTCGTTCCCTTTCTAACAAAAGATGCTATAATATTTTTTCATTTTATTTTATTATTATAATTTGAAAAGTACATTACAGGATTATTTCATTCTAAACCTAAAATTTTACCTGTTATATACGAAGATAATAAAACAACAATAACAATAAGTAAATTAAAATCAGTTACAGAATATGACAGTAATATAAAAAATACTGTTACTATAGTTTCAAACATAATTCTATTTATAAAATTAATTTTATTTCACTCTCCACTAAACTCTCCTTCTCACTTGCTCCAACCACGCCGTAGAGAGAAAACATAGCGGAGCAGATAATGACTACCATTATCTTAATATTCATTTTTCTTAACATATTTTATTATTTTTTTAAATTTATATTTTATATATTATTTATTATTTCAGATTTTCAAAATGCTTTTGAACTTTATCTAAATTACAGATGTTTTTTTCTGCTCATTTCTCTTTCAAATAATTTATTATAGACTCTCAAAATCAAATCTCATTTATCAAACTCATCGTTCAAGAAAAATTAATATCATTTATCCAACTAGCAAACTGCATAATTTCACTTTTTATCCTCTCTAGCACAACATTTTCAGTCCAAAAAATCTGACAATATTTTTTCACTAATTCATCAATCTTCATAATCATATTTCATCCATTTAGAAAAATTTTCTGCAATTTTCATTTTATCAAAAACTGCAAACTCTATATTTTCTAATTTATCAGCGTCCCTTACTAATTTTATTATAATTTTTGCTTCTTCTTGCTTTTTTTTATTTAATTTTTTAAACTCTTTTTCATCATCAATATTTTCCAAAAAACTATCATGTTTATTATGATATTTTGCTGATAATAATATTCAAGTGTCTTCTATTCATTCTTGCTTTAAAATATTATAACTACCAGTTCAATGGTCAAATTCTTTATTTTTTAATAATCTTTTTCAATCTGTTTAATAAAATCTTCCCACGTCATGTAACAAAGCTCAAATAATCAATCTTTCTTTTAATTCTTCTGATAATCTCCCAAGCTCTGGTGTTCTAGCTATAACTCTATAAGCACATTGTAATACTCAATAAGAATGTCTTATTTTATGATAGAAAAAGTCTTCTATATCCGGCGTTCTATCTACTTTAGCAAACTGCTTTTCATAATGAGCTTGCAAAATTTCTATCGCATTATTTATATTCATAATTTATTTATAATTTTACCTTATAAAATTCGTTATAAAACGGTGCTATTGCGGCTTTACTCGCTTCTTCAAATTCTCACTTTCTTGTAAACATTCAATCAGTCCAAGCTCACATGCTTCCTTGTTTATTACTAATATTCACAATTCATGATAACTCGCTCATTATAGGTCATAAATCTCATCAATTTAATAATTTTTTCATTATCTCTTCTGGTACTTCTAAAAATTGAGAAAATCCATAATGTCATTTTCAAGCATTATTTTCAGCATATACCACTCATCATAAATATCATTTTCAAACTATTTGTTGCACTCATCATTCTATTCAGAAATAATAATCAGCATCTGTTACTTTTTTTCTAAGGTTATCAACTCTTCATTTAGCTCAATCCATTATTTCTTGCATTGTCATCGGCATATCAGACACTCAAGAATCAACTCAATGCGCAACATATTCAATATTATCTAAATTATCTTTAAAATAAGGACAATTATTTATCATATCTTGAATCCCTTGTATTTTTGGCTCCTTTGTACTTGTTATTGCTATTTTCATAATTTTTTATTATTAAATTTTAAATTATTTTTATCCAATTCAACTAAAACTGGTTCTAGTTCTAGATTATTTGCTAACTTTATTTTATCCCTATATAATCTAAATATTGTTACAAAATGTAAAATTAGTATTATTGTTTCATTTATCGTTCATCAAATAGATTGATTTAAAATATGATAACTTAGCCACAATATTGTAGTTCATAACAAGCCAAGTCTAAAAGATAATCATTTTCAATTTAAGAAAAAGAATAGATATAAATTTCATATTGAAGCTAATATTGCAAAAATAGAAATTAAACTTTCAAAATTATAAACTGCATTAATTCAGTATAATATAAAAAATATTGAAAACAGCTTTATATTTTTGGGAAATTTTAATGCTGCAAATCATCTTATCATATCTATTAATCATATGACAACTGCTAAAACTAATCACATTAATAAAAAATGAATAACCCAAAAGATTGCAGCTATAGCCTGAAAAAATATTAATTTCTTATCATCTTTATTAATTACTGATATTACTTCTATCGACAACGCTATTAAACCAAAAATTTGTGCAATAGAATTAGCATTAAATACAGATAATATGTTATTTATAAGCTCTTGCATAAAAATTATTTTTATAAATTACTAATTAATTTTAATAGTCACTTCTTAGTCTTCTTAATATCTTCCATTTGATTAAATTCTTCTTTAATTTCAACTGCAGTAGATGGCCATCAAGGTTTCATCTCTCTCAAAATCTGTTTTCAAAGTATAATTCTAGCTCTACTTTCCTGGTAAAAAATATTATTTTCATTTACATATAAACACCTTACAAAAGGAAAACTTCAATGTACAATATCACCTTCAATATTTTTTACTTCCTTGAAATAATAATTAAGCCATTGCAAATCATCTACTCATTCTGGTAATTCTCCTCCCCATCTTCTAGCCATAACTCATGGCTCTCATCATAATTCTTCTATTTCAAATCCAGCATCATCTCACAAGGCAGGAATACCAAATTCCGCGCTGTAATATCTAGCTTTTATTAAAGCATTTTTTTCTACTGTTTTTCAATCCTCTACAGGCTCTTCTACTTTTTTAAAATCAGATAAAAAATATAATTTTACATCTACTAAACTAGATAATAAATCTTTATACATATCTATTTTAGCCTTATTTCATATCGCTATTAATAATTTTTTCATAATTTAATTTTTATTAATTTCTAATTTTTTATCTTTATAAAGTCTAGTTAATGTTATAAAATGAAATGTCATCATAAAAGTCTGACTAATAATACTTCAAATAGATTGCGTTGCAAATATATGATATAACATCCAAACACTTCATCATACTAAAAATCATATTCTAAATTTTATTCAAGTTCAATAGAAAAAAAACATTGTATACAAAATAATCAGAGAACCGATAATTCATAATATTGAATAAATATCTTTATATCACAAGTATCAATTTATTAAATATATAACTAAAAAGATGAAAAATAGTTTCGTACTTTGTCAAATTTTTAAAACAATAAATCACCTAATCATATTAAGTAAAGCGACTCACATAGGAATAAAAAATGATATCAATCAAAAATGTAAAGCCCAAAGTCATATAGAAATAGTTTGCCAATAAATAAACTTTCTATCTTCTTTAATTAAAGCAGATATAATTTGTCAAACCATAGCCACTAATCAAACTATCTGTGCAACAGGATTAGCGTTAAATACAGATATAATGTCATTTATAAATTCTTGCATAGTTTTTATTTATCATTAATTTTTACTAAAACTGGTTCTAATTCCAAATTATTTTTTAATTTTACTTTATCTCTATACAATCTAAATATTGTTATAATTGTAATAACCATCATTAAAAACTCATTTATAGCTCATCATATTGATTGATTTAACATATGATAAGTAAACCAAGAGGAAATTACAACAAGCATTGTTAACCTAAAAATTATTCCTTTTCAAGAAAGGAAGAAAAAAGCATAACAAGCTAATAATGAAGCAAATATAGCAAACAAAGAGATATAATTTTGAAAATTAAAAATCCCATTAAGACTATATAATACAAAGAATACTAAAAAAACTTTTATGTTTTTAGAAAATTTTAATGATGCAAATCATCTAAGCATATTAAAAATTCAAATTGCAGCAGCAATATATAATCACATAAGGAAAAAATGAATAGTCCAAATTATATAAGCAAAAGATTGATACAAAATATATGTTTTGTCATTTTTATTAGACATAACTACCATTTGAACAATAAGAGCAAATAATCACACACTTTGAGCAATAGAATTAGCATTAAATACCTCTATTATGTCATTTATTATTTCTTGCATATTTTAAATTTATTATATTATTTATTATATTTATTATTGTGCTCTTCTGTTAATTCTTGTTTTTGTTTTTTCTTTATTTCACTCCAATATTTTTTTCTCTCATCTAATGAAGTTTGGTCTAAATTAGCTATTCTTTCTCAAAATTTCTTTAATCATCTTTTTATAACTTTTTCTCTAGATGTTATCATTTTATCTAACTCTAATTTATTTAATAAATTTAAATACACCCATAAAACATCTGCTAATTCATCTTCCAAATAAACACTGTTATTTTCTCTAAATTCAGCTTTTACTTCTTCTATTTCTCAAGGTAAATATTTAAAATAATCTTCACTTTTTATCTTTTGTATAAATATATTTTTTTCTTGATTTTTTTCTGATAATTTGATAAATTCTTCTAATAAATTTATTAATTTTTCCATTGTTTATTAAATTAATTATTATATTTTTTATTATGCTCTGCGAGTAGTTCTTGTTTTTGTTTAGACTTTATTTTATCCCAAGCTGCATATTTTTCTTCTTCATTTTTATTATCAACTTCATTAATTCTTTGCAAGAATTTTTCATAAACTCTATTAAGCAAACTCTCTCCAGAAACTATAAGTCAATCTTTTTCAAATTTTATAAGCAAATTCATAAAAATCCACAGTAAATCTCATAATTCATCTTCTAAGTAAATAACATTATTATCTTTTAATTCTTGCTTCGCTTCTTTTAATTCAGAATCAAAACATTCAAAATAATCTCTAGCATCCATTCATCTAAAAACATTTTTATCATTATTTTCCTTCGCTAATTTAATTAGTTTTTCAAATAATTTTTCCATAATATTCTAAATATTAAAATTAAATTTTTTAAAGTTTTCTGTTTTCATCTTTGCTCTATAAAAAGCTGTTATCGTATGAGCACAAGACACTTCTCAAGATATTATTTTTTCTTCAAATTCTTTTATCTCTGCTAATTTTACTTCTATAATTTCTCAGTCTTCTAACTCTTGCTCTTCAGTATCCTCACACTCTAAAGCTAAAAAATATTTTATTTTTCCATACATATATTTATGCATAACTGCTTCTCATAAATAAATTATTTTATCTGTTTCATATCAAGCTTCTTCTTTTAATTCTTTTTTTACCGTCTTTTCTTCATCATCTCAAAATTCAATCATTCAAGCAGGTAACGCAATATGAAATTCACCAACTCATATAAAATACTCTCTAATATAAATAACTTTTTTATCCTTTGTAAGTCACAATATCATCACAGCATCTGTTTCTCTATTATTATCAATATCTTTTCAAGAAATTAAATAATTTAAACGTTTATTATTATACTCATAATCTCTACTTAACACTCTAATAAAGCCATTTTTTGCAACTATTTTTTCTGATTTTAAAATAGGTTTTTTCATAATTTTTAAATTATTATTTTATTAATTTATATTTTTCTAATCATCAATTTTCATCAAAATATATATTATACTCTACTTCCTCTCAAGCCAAAATTCTAGGTATCCAAATTCTATCAGCACTCCACATCTTTTCATAAGGAATCTTATCTATTTCAAAAAAATATGGTTTCATCTCATCTGTTTCTTTTGGCTTATCTATAACATTTTTTGATAAAAATATATGCGCTGTATTATTCCAATCTAAATTATTTTTAAAATGAAAATGTAATATTCAAACTTCTTTTAAATTATTAGAAACATCAAGACAAGTTTCTTCTAAAGTTTCGCGAATAGCTGTTTGAACTATATCTTCATTTCATTCTTGTTTTCCTCAAGGTCAATTTAATTTTCACTTTCAAAATCCTCTTTTTTTCATACATAACATTATCTGATTTTTATCATTCAAAATAACTAATAAAGCTGTTTTTCTAAACATTTTTTTAAAGCAAAAAAAATAAACAAGAGATAAAAATCTTCTTGCTTTCGGCCCAAAAAACAGAGGAGGTACCACCTAAAGCTTATACTTAATTTATTTTGTTTACGAGAGTTTGTTCTCCGAGAAGGTCTACTAAGCCCATTATAAAAGCATTTCTTCTTCCAGCTCGCAAGGGATATTTGCTCAAGCGCTTTTCATAAAATTTACACTTTTTATTATATATCTATTTTAAATTTTTGCAAAAAAATATTTAAGAAAATTAATAAATTTGACATTTTATATTTTTTAATTATCATCACATCTATATTATATTTTTATACTATTATAATAAATTTTTACTATGCAAAAACCTGAAGAAACATGAGGTTCATTAACATCAGATAGTACTCCAACTATGCCTCTAGAAATTACAGAAACAGCTACAGAACAAGCTGCAAGATTTACAAGTTTGTGTCAAATAACAGAAGAACAACAAAGAATATTAGATAATGGTACTCAAGATGAAAAACTAGTAATGATAGAAGAATTTTGACAAGATTTACCTTATGGTTTGCAACTAAAAATAGGAGCAACTAAAGATAAAATATTACTAGAAAAGATGTTATATACTGCTTGAAAAGAAATATTTTACCAAGTCCAAGAAATAATAGTAGACACTTGAGATGAAAAATTAATTGAACTTATGATTGATAGAATAAATGTTGCCTTGCCTACAAGAGTTCAAATTAAGATAATTGATTTTGTAAAAACTAATCCTGAAAAATTAAAATACTTAGTAGAAAAAATACTAAAGACTAAGGAAAATTATAAATGACAAAAATTCGTTCCAGAAGTAGAAAACGCTGTATTAAGTATTTGAGATGATGATTTAGATAGTCTAATGTTTAAAATAACTTATGGATAAAAACTCTAAGCAATAGAGTTTTTTATTTTCACAAAAACTTCACATTAAAAATTATGATTTTTTCACTTCATCATTATATTAAGATAGAAATAAAAATAAATGCAAGACGATTTTCAAGACTTTTTCAAAACAATGTGATAAAATATTTCTAGTAATATTAATTAAAATAAAATATATGAGAAAAATAGCTAGTTTTTTGATAATTTTTACAACTATTTTCAATATTTTTTGAGCTTTTAGTTTCGCTAAAACTTATGCAAGTGGTGACACTTATTTTGTAGTAACTGCTTATTATTCTCCACTTCCAAATCAACAATACTATATAAAAGGAAGTTTTGAAGCTGATAAGAGATTAAATTGAAATGGAACTCACGGAGCTTCTTGAAGACCTGTTTTTGAATGAATGCTAGCCGCTCCTAAAAATTATAAATTCTGAACTGCTATTTATTTAGAATGAGTTTGAACTTGAATAGTTGCAGATAGATGAGGAGCTATCGTAAATGCTTGAGTTAGATGACATTCTTATGATAGAATTGATATTTGGATGTGATATGGTGATACAGGCCTTAAAAGAGCCGTTGCTTGGTGAAAAAGAACTGTAAAATGACAAATTTTATGAATCCAAAAATGAAATTGAAACCTAGATATAGATAAATTTGCTGCTCCTAGCTCAGTAAATCATAGATTAAAAAAATCTACTTGAATTTATTCAAAATGAATCTGAGTATGAAGCAGTAATAATGATATAAAAAAATTGCAAGAAGAATTAATAAAAAAATGAATTTATTCTTGAAAAATAGATTGAAAATATAACGAAAAATTAATAAATGAATTATTCTCTTTCCAAGTAAAAAATTGAATAATGAAAAGTGAATATGATTACTGAGCATGATATTGGTGAGCAAAAACAAGAAGTTTAGTATCAAAACTCCCTAATAAAAATTGAAATAATAGTGAAATAGTTATCGCAATAGATAAACCAAATAATCCAATGGAGTGAGTATTTAATAGCACTATTTGACCGTATTCTGATGAAGAAGATGTAAAAACACTGCAAAATTTATTCTCTGTAATGTGAGAATATGAATGAGAAATAACTTGAGAATATAGGGATATAATGCCATCTTTACTTGAATATCAACTAGAGAAAAAAATAATTATTTCAAGAAGAGAATCAGGGGCTGGATATTTTTGACCTAAAACTAGAAAAATGGCGCAAGCAGATTATAAAGTAGCTCTAGCACTTAACGAACAAAGAGAGCAAGAAGCATTAATACTAAAAGAAGCAGAAGAAAAGCTGCAGAAACAAAGAGATGAAGTTATAGCTGCGACTGAGAAAAAAATTGATAAATATATTGACTGAATTTGAAATCCTAGATATTGACAAGTTTCCCCTAGCGTAAGAGAATTACAAAAAGTTCTTATAGCTATGTGATATTTAAAGACAAAAGATACAGCAATTTTTTGAACTAAAACAAAGCAGGCTCTATTAAGTTTTCAATTAGATAATAATATAGTATCTAACAATAACACTCCTTGAGCTTGAATCTATTGACCAAAAACAAAACAAACTTTAAGAGATTTATTACTTGAAAAATCTATAGAAAGAGAATTAGCTTCTAGAAATTTAGTCGCGATAAATAATAATTCTGAGTCTTAACAAAAAAAGTTAGAAATCAATCTAACTTTTTATTGTCATGGAATTTTTTGATATTCTTTCCGAAGATAACACCGTATTAACGGATTACCTCCTCCCTTCCGTCTATAAATCGGTAATTTATTCACTGGAGTGTATCAAAAAGGCGTACCAGAATAAGTACTAGTCCGAGAATCTATATATACTACATTATCAGAAAGGAAAAGAAAATCTCATATAACAAAATTTCATTCTGGTTTTGTATCTCTATTCATTGGTAAAGCAAGATACCGACCTGAAGTATGATAATAACAAATTCCATTGTATAACTTTGTCGTTCTTCAATTATATTTTTCTACTCAACAATTAAATGATTTCACACAACTATCTCAACTTACTTCATATCAAATATCACAATTCAAACTACTTCCTTCACTTCAAGAAACCTCTATTACCCCATTAATACAAGCAAAACCTCTAGTGTAGTATTTTTTTCAGTTAGCTATATCCTGATAATTTGTCGAAGTTAATACAGCGCTTGTTGCTCCATTATTCAATTCAGGTACATTATATTTATAAGTATTGCTTATAAATTCCTGCGCCGTACAG
>JAOARJ010000014.1 GCA_025210615.1 Candidatus Altimarinota bacterium
CTTCGGGCGCGCCTCAACAATAAAACTTCCTTATCCTAAATAAACCTATTTAATAAATTTATCAATTAATTTTTTATAAGTCATTCTATTTTTTATTTCTTCGTAATATTTGGTTCCAGGAATATATAATTCTCTAAGTCTTCCTTTCACTTCTTCATTACTATAATTTTCAATAATTGTTTCAATTTCTTTTTCTAACTCCTTATCAGTTACTTCTACTTTTTCTTCTTCTTGAATTTTTTGTAAAATTAATTCTCCTTGTAATCTCTTAATCGCAGTTTCTCTTACATGTTTTTCTTTATAAGTTGCTTCATCCATATTTAATGACGCTAAATAATCTTCCATTTTAGCTCCTTGTTGCATCATATTTTGTTTAATTTCTCAGAAAACTTTTTCAATACTTCCTGCTATCATATTTTCTCATAAACTAATTTTAGCTTTTTTAATAAGCGCTTCGATTAATTTTTCTTCATCTTGCATTCTCGAATTAGCTGTTTTTGTATCTTTAATTTCTTGTTTAATTAAATCTTTAAATCCGTCTAAATCTAATTTTTTACCTCTTAATTGTTCAATAAATTCTGGAGTAAATTCTGGTTTTACAGCTTTTTCTATTGAATTAATTTTTACTTTAAATTTAGTATCAAGTCCAGCAAAATCAGAGTTGTGATAATCTTTAGGGAAAGTTACATCTAGTTCAAATTCTTCACCTGTTTTATGCCCTGCAATTCCATCTTCAAATCCAGGAACTAATACATTGCTTCCCAAAACTAATGGATATTTTTGCATATTTGTGTTTTCTAATGCTTTTCCTTTTCAGTCAAATCCTTCAGTATCAATATTTACTCTATCTCCTTTCTTAGCTTTATATGCTTTACTTTTAACTTCTTCAAAAGTTGTAAATTTAGCTTGAATAGAATTAAGAGCTTCAGTTACTTCTTTAGCTGTTACTTTTACTGCCGTCTTTTTGATTTCAATTTTATCATAGTCAGCTTTTTTGATTTCAACCTCTGGATAAACTTCTACTTCTATCACAAATTTTAATGGATCTTGTGACTCCACATTCTTCACATGAGCTTGTGCCATAGGCATAATTTTATTCTCTCTTAATGCTTTTTTGTATAAAACATCAATAGCATTTTCAACAGCAATAGAATTAATATATTCATCACCAAATTGTTTTACTAAAATTTCATCAGGAATATTCCCTCATTTTCTGAATCATTTGATGTCAGCATTTTTTCTTAAATAATCCAATCCTTGTTTTCTATATTTAGCAACAAATTCCTTTTTTTCTTCGATTGTTATTTCTACAATTGAATTGTCTAATTTCTTAATTTCCGATTTCATAAAATATAAATATTAATTTAAAATTAAAATAAACGCAGTGCATTATATTCAAAAACTATTTTTTAGCAAACAAAAATAGCTCTATATGGTGTACTTGCTATCTGTCAGAGCAAGGGATTATATAGAGCCGAGATTTTGACAGTTACTTAGCTTCCGCAAGTTTTTATAGAGGAAAATTCGCGCGCCCCTTACCGCGAGCTATGAGATTCAATCGAATACACCATACTGCAGTCTTTTATTTTTGTAACTTGTATTTTGTAACTTATTGTTTTTTGTAACTTGTTTTGTTTTTGTTTTATTCGGCAAGGTTTCTTTGCCATCACTAAGTAACATACATATTACACCATATATTTTACAGTTTGTCAAATATTTTTACTAAAAAAAATAATAAAAAAATAAAAAACGACTGTTAATCGTTTTTATAAGCCATTTTATAATCATATTTTCATATCTCAGGATTATAAAAATACTCTATTCAATTATGTTTTTCTTGTTGAAAATCAATTGGAATATAATTTATAATCCCATTGTTAAAGAGTATCTGAGGTGTATCTGCATTTTTTCAAGTCTTGTTATAATAATCTTTATTCGCGTTCTCTAGATAAAATAAATTTAATTCTCTTGTCGCCTTGTTCACGAAATTTAGACAAGAATTTCATAAAATTAATTTATTTACATCTTCTTCTCAAGTTAATTTTTTTCTATTTTCTTCTATAATTTCTAATAATTCTCCTGTTATTGCTGTTTGTTTTATGGTATTATCTATATCTATAGCAAAATTTTTACACTGATTATCTTCTTCTGACACTGACATATTTATCGCCATATTCAAAAACATTAATATAGATTTTTCCCTATCTCATCATTTTCATTGCATAATAGCAGCTAACACTTTTGCTCAATCCGGAGCATCAACATTCGCTGCTGTAATTTTATAATACTTCGCTGCATTAGCTCAATCTTTTTTATAAAAATGATAAATATATCACAAATAATAAGGGACCATTGGTGATATACACGGATTTTTATATTTTTCTTCGCTTGTTAATTTATCTAAATCAAATTCTTTATCATTATTTATTGTGTCTATTTTTGTAGCATCACAAAAATTTTTTACTCATTTTTCTCATATTTTAATAGAATTTTCAAGGTTTTTATCTATTTCTTCTTGTGATAAATTTTCATATCTAACATTTACATTTGGCAATAATAACTGAGTAATTAAATATGGTTTTTCAAAATATGGATTCAAATCAGTTATAAGCTCCGTCATCTCATATAAGTATTTTTTATATTCAGAAGCCATAGCATTTCATCAAATATATTGTATAGCTTCAAGCCAATATTTGTCTGCTAATACATTTGAATAACCTGATGAAATAAATTTCGCTGAGGTCGCATCAGGAAGCAACTCTGGATGGTCTACTTTTACTTGTTTTATCTCCAAATGTTTTTTATAATTAGCATTATTTATTTGCCAAAATCAACTTATTACTCAAAAAATTATAAACATTATTAAAAGTGTTTTTATTATATGTTTCATATTTTTTTACTTTATTTTTTCTAAAAATTATTAATTTTTCTGCTAAATTATTATAGTTATTTTTTATTATATGCAAAAAAAATAAAAATCTAGTTTTAATAAGTTTTGACAATTTTACTAAAATACATATTATTTTAGCGTTATATTTCATAAATAAAAAAGAAATTTCCAAGTTTAGTTATTAACTAATTTTTTTTAATGCCAAAGAAAACAGATAAATCTGACAAAAAAGTAGATGATTATTACGCTAATATAGAGTCTGATGACGCTAAAAAATCTTCTGATAAAAAAGCCAAAGTTAAACCAAAAATAAAACTTAGAGCAAAAAAGAAAGTGCCTGCAGAAGACAAAAAACAAGCTGATAAAAAAAATACTGATAAAAAATCTAATAATAAAAATAAGAAGAAAAAAATTACTTCTTGAATAAGAGAATTATCTCCTGAAGAAAAGAAAAAAGTATCTAATAAATCTACTAAAACAACAAAAAATAAAAGAGATTTTAAACCTACTGATAAAAAAGAAGGAAGAAAATCTAATTTTAAATGAGTAAAAAAATCTGATAATAAAACACAAGAGCCTAGAGTTAAAAAGACTTTTTCTATAAAAACAAAAGATGAACTAATCGCTGAAAAAAAAGCTAGACAAGCTAAAAAATCAGAAAAATCTAATGATAATAAATCTGGAACTAAAACTTTTGAAAAACCTCAAAAGAAATTCTGACCAAATAAACAAGCTGAAAAAACATCAAGTAATTTCAAAAAATGAAAGAAAAAAGGAAAATTTTCTAAATGGGAAAAGGAACAAGAAAAAGAACAAGAATTTATTAGGTCAACTCAAAACCTAATGAAGAAAAAAGAAGAAAAAAATCTGGAAGATATAAAACAAAATCTAACAGATAGAACTTGAGAAACTGTTATCATCTGAGATGTTATTCCTGTTAAAGAATTATCAGATAAAACTTGAATTCCAGTTGCTAAACTTATGGCTGAGTTTATGAAAAATGGTATGATGTTAAACTTAAATTCTCCTGTAGACTTTGAAACAGCATCAATCGTTATCGAACCATTTAACATAAAACTAGAAAGAGATACTTCTGGAGGACTTAGTATAGAAGAAGTTATGGAATGAGATATTTCTGTTTTATTACAAGAAGATGATACTTCTAAATTAAAAAATCGTCCACCTGTTATATCTATAATGTGACACGTAGACCACGGTAAAACTTCTCTTTTAGACCAAATAAGAAAATCAAAAGTTGCTGAATGAGAAGCTGGTTGAATCACTCAATCTATCTGAGCTTACCAAGTTGAAGTTAAATGACAAAAAATAACTTTCCTTGATACTCCAGGTCATGAAGCATTTACAGTAATGAGAGCCAGATGAGCTAAATCTACTGATATTGCTATTTTAGTAGTAGCTGCTGATGAATGAGTAAAACCTCAAACAATAGAATCAATAAACCATGCTAAAGAAGCTGGGATTCCTGTTGTTGTAGCTATAAATAAAATGGATAAACAAGGAGCTAATCCTGACCATGTAAAAGGACAACTAGCAGAACACTGATTAGTATGAGAAGATTGGTGAGGAGATGTTATTATGGTTCCAGTATCAGCGAAAATGTGAGATTGAATTGATGAACTACTTGAAAACATTTTATTAGTTGCTGAAATGGCTGAATTAAAAGCAAATCCAGAAAGAAACTGAGTTTGAACAGTTATTGAATCACATTTAGATACAAAATTTGGTTCTGTTGCGACAGTATTAATAAACACTTGAAATCTAAATAAATGAGATCATATTGTTTGTTGAGGAGCTCACTGAAAAGTAAAAGTATTAAGAAATCACTTACATAAAAATATTGATACTGCTCTTCCAGGTGATCCTGCTCTTATAGTATGATTAGATAAAGTTGTTGAATGATGAGATATTTTGCAAGTTGTAAAAGATAATGAAACAGCTAGAAAAAAAGCTATAGAATTCGAAGAAATAATGAAAGCGAAAAAAGCTCAATCTCAATCAGGATTAGAACTTCTTATGTCAAGAATCAAATCTTGAATGTTAAAAGATTTAAAAGTCGTTGTAAAAGCTGATACAAATGGTTCGTTAGAAGCTTTAAAAGCTGCTTTACTTAAAATCAGTAATGATGAAGTAAGAGTCGCTATTGCTCACGCTTGAGTAGGTAATATTAATGAATCTGATGTACTTATGGCTAGTGCTTCACAAACTATCTTAGTATGATTCAATGTTGATTTAGTTTGAAAAGCTAGTGAAATGGTCGATAGTAGTTGAATAGAATTAATTAACCACAGAGTTATCTATCATATTACTGAAAGAATTGAAGCTATTGCTACTTGAATGCTTGATCCAAAAGAAGTTGAAATTGTATTATGAGAGGCTAAAGTAAAACAAATTTTCTATACTTGAAAGAAATATTTAATTTTATGATTAGGATTACTAGAGTGAAATAAAATAGAATCTTGAGCAAAAGTAAGAGTAATCAGAAAAGACAAGATGATCGGTAAATGAGATATTGAAAATTTAAAATCATGAGTAGAAGATGTAAAAGAACTTGAATGACCTATTGAATGTTGAGTACAATTCAACTGAGATACAAAAATTGAAGAAAAAGATATCTTAGAAATATATAAAATAGAAATCCAAAAATAATAAAAACTCTAGTTAATTCTAGAGTTTTATTTTTATGCTAATCTAGTTTTTTGAGCTTTAAGTTTCGCTAGGTATTGTTTTCAACTAAATCTTATAATATTATTCAATTTAGATTTTCACTTTTTTGTAAAAGCAGAGAAATCAGTCTCGACAACTCCTCCCATACTGTAAGAAGAATGTTTTTAGTGGTTCTCCATTTTGTCAAATTTCTGTAACAATTCATATATGCCTATTTTCTTTTTTCGTTTTAGGATTATATGTACTTGTAGTAACAAAATCTCAGACTTTATATTTAGTATTTCAATTGATTTTTTCCATTGAAAATCATGGTTCATTTGGTAGAAATTCTTCCAATTTTGAAACTCTTCTTACATCAAAAGGATCTTCGTGTGCTTTTTGTAAAAAAGATAATTCTAATCAACTAGCAATTAATACTTCTCTAATTAAATCAGAACAAACAAGAGGCTTTTCTTTTGTTGTATATCTTTCTCCATTTTTATATGAACCTTTGTATTCTCAATTTTTACTAATTTTTCAAAATCAATCTTTTGCAGTTCCTTTCTCATAAACTGAATCATATTTTCTTCATAAATATTGTTTCGCTAAATTAGCAAATAATTCTCAATTTACTTCTTTAATATTCTCTTTAGTTTCTACAAATGAAGTATGATATATTGAATATCTTTTTGTCCCAACTATAACTTCCCTCCTAGTAGAAGAAACAACTTTTCAAGTATATTCTAAAACCATTTTATCAGCATTTGTAAATCTTAGTTTCCTACCTCATTTTTCTAATGGATAAAGATTTATAGAGTTATCAGCTGACCAAAGTCTTACATGCCTTTTAGCTTGCATCTTTTCAAGATCTTCTTTTTGATGAATTTTTCAATCATCTTCTTTTACCTCAAAATCTTCTTTTTTAAGGTTAAAATCTGGTTCAAGTTTTATTCAAGTTTCATCTTCATTATACAATTTTTTAAGAGCCATAAATTCAGTTTTCTTAAATAATTTATTTCTATTATCAGTAGAAAATCATAAAGCATCTTGTAATTTAGCTAATTGCTCAGCAGTATAAATTATAATTTTATTTCTATTTTTATTATAAGAATCTAAGATGGCCTTCGCTTCATCTTTATCCAAAACATTGTCAGCAAGAGCTTTATCAATCATTTTTCAAAAATTTTGTTTCTCATAATCTTTAGGAGTAAATTTAGGGTTTTCACCAGTAGTTATCATAATTTATTAATAAAAAATATTATTCTGTTCAAGTATATCATAATTTTTTCTTTTATGCAAAAACTTGAATTTTTAAATTTGCTTTTTTATATAAAAAGCATTATAATCAAAAAAATATTTAATAAAATTTATAATTTTTATGAAAAAATTAATACTAACTTTATCAATATTACTAGCTTGAATATATTTAGTTAATTTTATTAGTGCCATTAGTGTTACTAAAGACTCATGAGAAGTTTTAGATAATTTGACTTGGTCAGAAATATCTATTTTAACTGATAAAATAGATGTTAGTTCTAGTGATATAAAATTAAACTGAAAATTATATGTAACTTGAGAATTATGTAGCGTGATTTGATGAGTAAAAAAAATGTCTGGTTTGACCAAAATGAACAGTGGATAATCCTTGGCTTTCTTGCAAGGATATTAAAGAACATAATTGAGATTCTTGAAATAAAAATTATACTATAGATCCTGATTGACCTTGATGAAATGCACCTTTTTCAGTTTATTGCGATATGAGCACTGATTGATGAGGTTGGACCTTAGCTTTAAATATAACACAAGATATTCAAGAATCAGATTTATATAATACCGAAATTTGAACTCCATCACTATCTTCAAATTATATGGTATGAATAAAAAAATTAGTACTTGACAATAATACTAAAATAAAATTTTCTTGTCAAAAATATGATTCAAGTTGGTATTCTTTTTATCATAGAAATATATCAGATTTTTCAAGCTACTTGATTGTTTCTTGAGTATATTGAGGTACAATTGAATGTGCTGAAGATTTAAATTTTTCATCTAATATATGAACAACTTCTAATAATTGTTTATATGATTGAGGTACATCAGAACATAGATATTATGGATTACCTTCAATACCGTGACTCGCAGTTGGTTGGTGAAATTATCCTGTTTGTGCTTCACCAAGATTGTTAAGACACTGTGCTGGAGAATGGCATTGAAATTGAACTCCTTGACATGATGCAAGAATTTGGATAAAATAAAACTCTAGAAATTAATCTAGAGTTTTTATTTTTACGATTTGAAATTTAAAAAATGTTTTCTATAATAATCTTTCACATCTGCTAATTTTTTTATCACTTCTTTATCATCTCAAACTGATAATTCTTTTGGATTCACTTTTAATGAAAAATATCATCCATATCAAGAAGTTCTCATCTTCATAAAGAAACTTTCAAGTGGTAAAGTAGAAATTCAACCTCAAGCATTTCAAGGAAGAAGTCACATTTTTGGCCCTCTTCTATCACTTAAATAAATATTTTTTATAGTATTCCCTAATATATTTTGAGCTTTCATAATATCCATTCAAGCAGAAGATTCAATATTACTTAAATTAAGTGAAGTAAATCAAGTCACTTTCTTTATATCAAGCAAATTATTACTTCTATATTCAGGGATAACAAATAATAAAAATTTAGGCGCCACATTTTGAACAGTAATCACAATATGATTATCTCTAGAAGCTTTTCAAATATAAGTCGTAAACCAACCACTATTTTTATCTGTAATATGAGGTGGAGAAAAAGTTATATTTTGCGCTTTTATAGAAACAGCCAAATCAATAATTTCATCTACAACTTTTTTTGTAATTCATCTATTCGGTGCTGTCACTGATAATACAGGCATAGCAAAACTTTCACTTAAACTTCTCACATACTCTTTATTCCAAGAGTCAAAATCTCATTTTTCTAAAACTAAATCTATCCCATCGTATCAGGCTTTTTTAGCGAAAACAAATTTTCTATGAAGTCAATATCATTTTAGACTAGAAGTTGATAAAAGTAACATTTATCTTTTATTTAATAATTAAAACAAGCGTATTGTAATAGAATTATACTATTAAATCAAATTTTTTTTTAACTTTCTTACAAATTATATTTATATTTAATATAATTTTTTAATAATTTTAGTATTAAATTTTAGTTTTTCCTCACATAAAAGGGACTAAAACTTCAGGGATAATCACATCTCCATTTTCATCTTGATAGTTTTCTATAATAGCGATTAAACATCTTGATAACGCTATTACTGTACCATTTAAAGTATGAACAAATTGCAAGTTATCATCTTTATCTCTATATTTGATATTTAATCTTCTTGATTGAAAATCTCAAATATTTGAACAACTTGTAACTTCTCTATATTTTTCTTGTCCTGGCATCCACGCTTCCAAATCATATTTTTTCATAGCTGGATTTCATAAATCACCCGTGCAGACATTCATTTTTTGATATGGAATATTTAATGCTTGCCGTATTTCTTCTTCTATTGCTACCATTTCATCATGCATTTTTTGTGAATCTTCTGGCTTACAAAAAGTTACCATTTCTACTTTATCAAATTGATGTCATCTAAGTATTCATCTAGTATCTTTTCAAGCAGCTCCTGCTTCTCTTCTAAAACAAGGAGAATAACCTACATATTTGATAGGCTCGTCAACATTGACAACTTCCTCAGTGTGATAAGAAGTCACAGGAACTTCAGCTGTCCCTACTAAATATAAATCATCTTCTCAAGGATTTACACTATAAATTCAGTCTTCATCAGCTGGAAAAAATCAAGTTCAAAACATTGCTTTTTCTCTAACTAAAACTGGAGGTAATACTGGAGAAAATCATTTTTCAGCAAGTTTACTTAATGCAAAATTTACAATTGCAAACTGCAAAAAAACCAAATCTCATTTCAAATACCAAAATCTACTTCCAGAGACCTCAGAACCTTTAGGAATATCTATCCAACCTTTTTTCTCACCAATTTCATAATGAGGTTTTAGCTCAAAATCAAATTTTGTTTTTTCTCAGAAAAAATACTCTCTAGCGTTTTCTTCATCAGTCGCTCAAATAGCAGCAGTTTCATCTAATAAATTCGGAATGCAGTAATAAATTTCATTAAATTCAACTTGTTTTTCTCTTAAAGCTTCTTCTTTTTGTTTAAGTTCTTCTCAAACTTTTTTCATCTCTACTATTTTTGGTCCTTTTTCTTCATTACTTAGTGTAGGAATTTCTCTTGATACTTTATTTTTTATTGTTCTTAATTCATCTATTTCTTGCTTTAGTTTTACAACTTCTTTATCTAATACTAAAAATGCATCAATATCTACATTACTTCATCTTTTTTTTGCGCTATCTTTATATAATTCAGGATTTGTTCTTAAAAGTTTTAAATCAATCATAATATTTTTTTTATGTGATAATTTATTTTATTATAGCCAAAAAGCTAGTTTTTCAAGTTTTAGTAATATTTTTGCATAGCTTTTTTTGCTTCTCTGTCCAAAGTTCTCTCTTTTAATACTTGTTTTTTCTCGTATTTTTTACGACCTTTAGCTAGTGCTATTTTGGCTTTTATAAGCTGACCTTTAAAGTATAATTCACATACGATAATTGTATTACCAGCTTCTTTTATTTTTTGAGTTAAGTATAAAATATCTTTTTTATGTAAAAATATTTTTCTCTCTCTATCTGGCTCTATAGCCTCCCTATTTGGTAAAGCCTTCCAAGGCGTTATATGCATTCATTTTATATATAATTCATTGTTGATACTGGAAACGTAGGAGCCTTTTAGATTGACATGTCAGTGTCTAATTGATTTTACTTCATAACCTCTTAAGTCAATTCACGCTTCAAAACTCTTGACTATTTCATAGTCAAAATACGCTTTCTTATTCTTCGCTATTAACTTAAATTTATCTTTGTTATTATTACTCATAATTTTATTATTTCTCTCTAATTTTTCTAAATTTTTTAGTATTTTTATTTATTTTTTACTAAAAATACTGTATTGATTCTCTCTAATATAATTTATAGTTTCTCATCTAAATAACCAATCCCATTTCATTATATCCAAATAACTATATTTTCAATACTTTTCACTATTATACGGATTTTTTTGAATAGGCAAATGTAAATGATAATTGCTATAATTCGCATCAGGTACTCAAGTTATTCAAATTTGTCCGACTGGATATCATCTTGAAATAAATGTTCATTCTTTTATATTATCAAAACTTTTAGATAAATGTGAATATAAAGCTACTTCTCACTTAAGAGTTTTTATCCATACTTGATTTCATCTAAGAATATCTAAATTAAGCATTCTATCATTTAATGGTAAATTATGACTATAATTTATTTTTTCTAAATCACTAAATTGAAAATTTTTCACAACTCTTATAACAACTCAATCATCAAGTGAAACAACATTAGAACGAAGCGGCGCATAAAAATCCCATCAATGATGAAAACTATCCGTATAACTCTCTCTATAACTTCTTCATGCATTAGGAAGTCTAGTTGCTTGAGTTGGCATATCATAACCAGGAGTTGGGATTAAATATTTATTTTTTCTACCTTGTTTTATATAATTTAATAAATCTATATAATATTTATTTTTTTCTTGCTCTCTAGAGTTTACTAGCTTTATAAAAACATTATCTGATAATTTTTCTTGTTTTAAATCTTCTAATTTATGTTCAAAACTAGCTATTTGAAGAGCTAAATCATTATCAGAAAAATCACTATAAAATTCTATAATATCAGCTTTAATTTTTATTTCTAATCTCTTTTGGGTATTGCTTACTTGTTTATTATTATAACTTAAAAATACTCTAAAATCCTTACAGGTATTTCATTTATCTAATAATTTAAAATGAAAAATATTTAATCAGTTTTTTTCTCAAACATACTGCGATTTTATATTGCAATTTGACTTTAGTTCCAAATCTCTAAGCTCTCTATTCGCTTTTATAAAATAATAATTTTCATTTAAATTGTTTTTCTCAGCATCAGAAAAAACCTCATTATATAATAATCTTGTTCCTCATAAATAATTATAAAATGAGTATCAAAAAAGCGCAATACTTAGTCAAATTATCAAAAATATTGAAGTAAAAATTTTTTTCATATTTATCTTTTTATTTTATTAAAAATGTTTTTCTATTAATGGGGCGAGTTGCCCTTTGGGCAACTCGCCCCTAGCGTAGCCTCGCTTTTAGCGAGGCTACGCATCAATTATTTTTTCCTTTATTTTACGGTCTATAAATCTTTATATTGTCGTATCAATGCTCTTTTAAATATAATCAGTGCATTTTGCTCAACACTCATTTATCACAATAAAATAAATAAGTTTTTTCTTTGTCTAAATCTCTAAATTTTATATTAATTTCATAAAAAGGAATTTCTAACTTTTTAGTTTCATCAATTCTTAAAGGCGATTTTTTAATATTATTTTCTTCTCTTAAATCTATAACTATTTCTCATTCTCAAATTAAGTTTACCTCTTCTAAAGTTTTTATATCAAGTTCTCAAATATCATCTAATAAGTCAACTAATTTCTGAGTTTTTCTATTTTCAAAAGCTCTTTCAATAATTCACTCAACTAATTTTTCTTCTTCAGCTAGTACATCTTCTAGTTTAGCAGCTGTACTAGGCTTATCAGATATAACACCACAATATTCTGGCATACTAGCGCTATAATCATAAGTTCAAATCTTCTTCGAAATATTTATTATATCATCTTTATCACTAGCTATTAATGGTCTTAAAACAAGAGTATTACTTGCTTTTGTTATAACATCTAAATTTGTCAAAGTTTGGCTTGATACTTGTCCTAACGCTTCTCATGTTATTATCGCTTCATATCAATATTTTTCAGTTATTTTATTTGCTACCATAAACATTAATCTCTTCAAAATAACTCATCTATATTTATGGTTTACATTCGTTAATAACTCTTTGATAACTTCTTCAAAATCTACTGTTACAAAATTTGCTTTATAACTCGGTGAAAAAGTTTTCCATATATAATGTGTAATTTGTTTTACTCAAATCTCGTGAGCAATTCAACCTAAATTAAAAAATAAATAATCTACTTTTATTCATCTTTTTGCCATCAAAAAACTAGCAACAGGAGAGTCAAATCCTCAAGAAATAAGGCTCAACGCTTTATTTTGTACTCAAACAGGATACCCTCAAATCCCTTCTATTTTTTTATCTATTAAATAAAATTTATCATCTTTTATTTCAAGTGATATCGTAATTTCTGGATTTTTTAATTTTACCTTAGTTCAAGCTATATGCTGATTTATCCCTCATCAAATATACCTCTCTAAATCTATTGATGTAAAAGCGTGTGTTCAAGCTCTTTTTACTCTAACAACAAAAGTTTTATTTTCTAATTTTTTTTCATAAGTTTCTTTTACTTTTAAAAAACAATCATCAAAATCTATCAAATCATATTCTTTTACTTTACTTATATAAGCGATTCAAGGTACTCTTGATAAAGTAAGTTCAACTTCATCTAAAATTCTATCATCATAAACATCTACCTCTATTTTATCCCAAAAATATCTTGAGTCGAAATCCACAGTTATAAGCTCTAAATGTTTATTTAAATTATTATATAATTTTTTGATAAATTTTTGTCTAACAGGTTTTGATTTTATTGTTATTTCAGGAAATAATCTTATTATATATTTCATCTAGTTTATTATTTTTTATTATTATTTAATTTTTATATTTATTTAAAATAAATTCTAGTTTATTATAGTTTTAAATAGCAAAAATACAATATTTTTTATTGAAAATTTTTGAGTATAAAAAAAGGGAGCAAGAGGCGTGTGCCAAATGCTCCACAAAAAACAAAATGTTAACGAACGAGTACTGCAGAACCATAATCCGAGGGAACTCCTTCATAATAAAAGCCCCCTATTTTCAACTCCATATAATTATCATGGCAGGCATAACAGCAAACTCTTCCCCAAATAGTTGAACCATCTTCAAGAATAAGAAGAATTTCTTCTTTCTTATTGTATGATTCCACTACATTTTGCCTTTTTAAGCCTGCAATCACATTAATTTTTCTAGGCAACTTTAGAAACGCCTTAGCCAACATCATTATTCTCATTTTAATAACCTCCATTTTTTGTATATTACTAATATTTAATTTAAAGTCAAAAAATATTCTAATTTATAAAACATTGAATAAAAAATAAAAATAAGTATAATCTGAAAAATTATAAATAAATACTAAATTATGTTTAAAATAGAAACTTGAGATAATAACGAAATTTTAAGAACTAAATCTCAAGAAATAGCTAGAATAGAACTAAATAAATATGTCAAATTATGAAAACAAATGATAGATTATTTAAAAAATCCTGACAATTGATGAGTATGACTTGCTGCCCCACAAATCTGAATAAATAAGCGTATAATAGCTGTTTCTCTTATGAATAGTTATGAAGATGAAAATTATAGAACTATTATGATGATAAATCCTGAAATTTTGGAGCATTCTAATAATGTTGAAGTAGACTGAGAATGATGTTTAAGTCTTCCTTGAGAATCTTGAGAAGTTGAAAGATATTGTCGTATAAAACTTCAATTTCTAGACCAAAAATGACATAAAAATACGATAATTTTAAAATGATTATCAGCTAGAATTGTTCAACATGAAATAGACCATTTGGATTGAATTTTATTTATGGACAGAGTAGAAAAATAAAAACTCTAGTTAATTCTAGAGTTTATTTTTTATTAAATAATTTATCTGGTGTCAGTAATCAAATGGCAGAAAAAATCAACGTTACGAGTAAAACTTCCGGCTTTACTCATAATAATACAATTCACACTATTAATCCTATAAATCAAATTATAATAGAGCTAAAAAATTTTATTTTACTTCTTCATCAAGATATTATATACATCATTGCAACAGGCAGAAATAAACTAAAACTTGCTGCAAAAACAGACAAATCAACTACATCTCTATAAAATAAAGCTAATAACATTGTTATAAATATTAGTCAAAATGTTATATATCTAATTCTTGATATAGATTTTTTTTCTCAAAATAACAAAGAAATATGAGAAGATATTGCATATATATAACTATCTGAAGAACTCATAATTCAAGCTAGAAATAATACAACTCAAACAGGTAAAAATACACTAGGTAAATAATTTTTCATTGCTTCTATAAAAACTACACTTGTATTTAAAGAAGAATCTTGAGAATGAATAAATAACCCTACTAATATCAATAGAAATCCTGTTATAAAAATTGGAACCATTGAAAAGAATAATCATCTTTGAGCATCTTTTTTGGTCTTACTAGCATAAATTAATTGATATCTATCTGAAAAAGCAAAATGTGATAAAGTTCAATAAAGAAAGAATCAAATAGCTGTTCAAGCTCAAATACTTCCTGTTTTTTCTGATAATACAACTGGGACACTAACTTCTCTTAATAAAAATCCAACTATAAAAAATAATAATGTTATTATAACTATAGATTGAACAAAATCAGTAAAAATAACTGCCTTAAATCAAGCTAATAGAATATAAATTAAAACTACCAATCAAATAATCAAAACTCAATATTCATATGATAATAATCACAAATAACTTAATATATTTGCTCATCAAACAATTGAAATTAATAACCAAAAATATTGAATAAAAACAGATAAAATATCTATAACTTTTTTTATTTGCTTACTTTTGAAAATACTATAAACATAATCTCACATTGTTATATATTTATCTTTTTTAGCATTATCGTATATTTTAGGAATAAACCAAAGAGCCAAAAGAGAATATCAAGCGACATATCAAATCATAGCAGCAAAAGTACTAAGTCAATATATATAAGCGAATCAAGTATAAGTTATAAACCAAGATGCTCATACACTTCAGGCATATTTAGAAAACATTATTTGCCAAGAATTTCTATCTCTTCAAGCAATTAAAAAATCTTCTTCAGAATTATTTTTGTTAAACCATAAGCTCACTGTCAATATAAATAATATATAAACAGCTAAATAAATTATCAAATTTTCCATAACTTTTATTATAAAATATATAAAACTATTTTAATATAGTTATTTTTTTATACAAAGCAAATAAAGTTTGTTTAGTAATTATTAAATCACAAAAAAACTCTCCTTTTATAGAGAGTTTTTATTTTCAAAAATTACTTGAATTTTTTGTAATCATACATTTGCATTTCAGAGTCAATTTGTCTCACTAATTCTAACACTACTGAAACAATAATGATAAGCCCTGCTCAAGATACTATAAAGTTTACTTGAGTTCATACAAATTTTTGCATAATATATGGGAAAACAGCAATTAAAGCTAAGAATCAACCACCAAATAAATTTAAGTGAGAAGAAACTTTTCCTAAATAAGCTGAAGTTTCGCTCCCAGGTCTAACACCTGGAATATAACCACCTCTTTTTTGAATAGATTCAGCTATTTCATCAGTATTAAATGTGATAGATACATAGAAATATGCAAATAATACAACTAATACAAAATAAACAGCGATATACATCCAAGAAGGATTATTGAAACTAAAGTTTTCCATCAAGAATTTAGCTATTCCACTGTCTGAATTACCTTTTGAAAGAACTTTTCATAGTATAGATGGGAAAGTGATTAGTGAAACAGCAAAGATAATAGGTACCATACCTGCTTGATTTACCTTGATTGGGAAGAAAGATTTTTCTTCTCTACCAGTTCTAGTGTAAATCACAGGAATTTTTCTATATCATTCTGTGAATTTTACTATTACGTAAATAACCGCAACAGTAAGAGCTAGTATAATCAAAAATGATAATCAACTAGAAAGTCCAGCAAAACCTTCAGAATTTGTGAAAGCTCATGAAATTGTATCAAAAACTCATCCTCCATTATCTGGGAAATATCCAGCAATTAAACTAGGTATTCCTGATAATACAGAAGCTGAAATTATAATACTTATACCGTTACTAATTCCATATTCTGTCATAACTTCCCCTAGCCAAACTAAGAACATTGTACCAGCTGTAACGATTGTCATCGCTGTTAATACAGTGCCAGTATCAGATGTATCTATAATTTGCCCACTTGCTAAAGTATTTAGCAGCAAAATCATTCAATAACTTTGAACAAATGCTAAAGGGAAGGCTAAAATTCTAGTGTATTTATTAATTTTTCTTTGACCAGCTTCTCATTCTTTTTTAAGATTTTCTAAAGGAGGTATAATTACTCCTAGTAATTGCATTATAATTAACGCATTAATATAAGGAGAAAGCCCCATAAGAATTATAGAGAAACTTGCTAGTCATCATCACATTAAAGCTCCAAAAAATGCAAGTCCTTCATTATCAGCTAGCATAGAAGATAAAGCTTCAGTATTAACTCCAGGAACTGGAATAATAGCTAAAAGTTTATAAACTAAAACTAACGCTAATGTCATTAAAATCTTATTTTTTAAATGCTTTACTGCAAAGATTTTTTTCAAATGATTTAACATACTCATTTTTTAAGATATAATCGAAAACCTCGCCTGCTTATTAAAGAAAGCAAGGCTCTCCTATTATTCAGTAATTTCTACTTTAGCTCCTAATTTATCTAAAGCCTCTTTAGCTGTTTTAGATAATTTATTAACAGAAACTTCCACTTTAGTTGTTAATTCTCAGTTTCCTAATAATTTAACACCTAAGTTTTTATCTCTAATAATTCTATTTTCAAGTAATACTTCTTTATTAATAGTAGTAATACCTTTTTGAGCTAAAATTTCCAAATCGCTAAGGTTTATGATGTTATATTCTTTCATAAATCTAGCATTAGAGAACCCTTTTAATTTAGGCATTCTTCTAAATAGAGGAGTTTGTCCTCATTCAAACCAAGCAGGAACTCATCATCCACTTCTACAGTTTTGACCATTCATCCCTCTTCCACAGAATGTTCCTTTACCAGAACCATTTCATCTACCAACTCTTTTAGCAGTTTTAGTAGAACCTGTACTAGGTTTGATTCCATTTAATTTTAACATATTTAGCTTTTTTTAAATTCTAAATAATTATTATTTTTTCATACTTGTTAAAGCTTTTATAGCTGCGCGAGAATTGTTAATTAAGTTTGTAGACCCATATCTTTTAGCTAATACATTCTTGTATCCAGCAACAGATAAAACTTTTCTCACCGCACCTCCAGCAATAATTCAAGTACCTTCAGAAGCAGGATGTAACATTACAACTGCTGATTTAAATTTAACTTTAATTTCGTGAGAAACAGTTCCTCCCTCACAAATTTCAACTTTTTCTAAGTTCTTTTTAGCACAACTGATAGCTTTTTGGATAGCAGTAACTACTTCTCCACTTTTACCAGTACCAAAACCAACTTTTCCTTTACCATCACCGATAACGATAGATGCTCTGAATCTAAGTTGTCTTCAACCAGCAGTAACTCTTGTTACTCTATCAATGCTTAGAAGTTCTTCTTGAAATTCTTTTTTTTCTCTAAAAGGTTTTCTTTTTCCACCTTTAGATTTATTAAAATTAGCCATACTATTTTGCTTTTTAACAAATTAAAATTCAAGTCCAGCTTTTCTAGCAGCATCTGCTAAAGTTTTAACTCTTCCATGGTAAGCAAAACCATTTCTATCAAAAATTACTTTTGATACTTTTTGCTCTTTAGCTAGGTTAGCAATAGCTTCACCAACTTTAGCAGCCTTTTCTGATTTTGTACCTTTATCAAGCTTTAAGTCAGAAGCCGAACATAATGTTTTGCTATCCTCGTCATTAATGATTTGAGCGTAGATATTAGCATTACTTCTAAATACGCTTAATCTTGGACAAGCAGCAGTTCCACTAATTTTAGCTCTAACTCTAGCTTTTCTTCTTAATCTTTTAACTACTTTTTCTAACATATAAGAAAATGTAAAAAATATAATTTATTATTTACCTGTTTTACCAGCTTTTCTTCTAACATATTCTCATACATATCTGATACCTTTACCTTTATATGGTTCAGGTTTTTTGTATGCTCTAATGTTAGCAGCAAATTCTCAAACAGCTTGTTTATCAATCCCTGAAATGTGGATAGTGTTTTTAGCTTTTTCATCAGCTTTAACTTCTATTCCAGCAGGAATTTCAACTTCAACTTTATGAGAATATCCTATACTTAAAACTAACTTTTTACCAGAAAGTTCAAATTTGTAACCTACTCAAATAATCTCTAAAGATTTTTTGTATCATTGCGTTACTCAAACTACCATATTATTAATGTTAGCTCTAGTTGTTCCCCAGTAAGCTCTTGAAAATTTTTCATCATTACATGGTTCAACAACTATTTCATTATCAGCTACATTAACTTTTACAGCTTCTTGCTTAACTTCTAACTTTAATTCTCCCTTAGGACCTTTAACAGTTACAATTCAAGAAGCAACATTAGCTTCTACTTTTTCTGGAATAGCTACAGGTAATTTTCCTATTCTAGACATAAAAACAATTATTATTAATTAATTATAATTAGAATACTTCACATATAAGTTCTCCTCCTAAATTCAAACTTCTAGCTTCATAACCAGTCATAAGACCTTTTGGAGTAGAAACAATGTAAATTCATTTACCATTTCTAGATTTTCTAATTTCTCTAGATTTTACATAGATTCTTTGTCCAGGTTTAGAAATTCTTGTGAAAGTAGGTACATATTTAGTAACTCTTAAGTTATTTAGTTCAACAACTATATCTTTCTTATTTCCGTCTTTTTCTTCGACTTTGTAATCAACGATATATTTATTTTTCTTAAGAATTCTAAGTACTTCTTCTTTCATCTTTGAGTGAGGAAAACTTACACTTGTTAACATTCCCATATAAGCATTTCTAAGTCTAGTCAATAAATCTGCAATACTATCGATTGTCATAAACGATTTTATTAAATATTAATGTATCTCAAAGCTGACTACCAACTTGATTTTCTAACTCCAGGAAGTTCACCAGCATTTGCTTTTTCTCTAAAACAAATTCTACAAATCCCGAAATCTCACAAGACACCTCTAGGTCTACCACAAATTTCACATCTGCTATAAACTCTTGTAGGTTTAGTTGGCTTTTTTCCTAACTCTAAGGCTCTATCATGAGCTCTTTGAAGTCTTTTAGCTTTGGCAATTAACGCTTTTCTAGCCATCTTAATAATTTTTTATAATATAAATTATTTAGCAAAAGGGAATCCAAATTCCTTTAATAGTGCTCTGTTATGTTCAACGTCAGTAACGTTAGTTTTAACAGTTATTTGCATACCGTGTACTTTGACGATATCATTTTGTGGCACTTCAGGAAAAATTGTATGTTCTTTTATTCAGAAGTTATAATTCCCTTGTTTATCAAAACTCTTTTTACCGAAACCTCTAAAATCTTTAATTCTAGGCATTACGATTTTAATCATTTTCTCAAGGAATTCATACATTCTATCTCCTCTCAAAGTAACAGTTAACCCAACAGGCATACCTGCTCTAAGTTTAAAGTTAGATACTGATTTTTTAGCATATTTTACAACTGGTTTTTGACCAGCAATAAGAGCTAATTCTTTTTCTAATCCAGAAAAATCTTTGTTTCCTTGTCTAATAAAAGAACCAATACCCATATTTAGTACAATTTTTTCAACTTTTGGTACTAAGTGAGGATTTTTGATATCTAAATCTTTTTGTAATTTAGAAGCCATTTCCTCTTTATATTGTTGTTTAAAACTCATAGTTTTAATATAATTACTTAATATAATTATTTAATTATAGCATCTTGTGGAGTCTTTTTAGCTCCATCTTTAACAGCTACTTTAGAGAATCTAAATTTCTTTTTAGATCCAGTTTTCTTGTCTTCTTCAAAGAAGAATCCAATTCTTGTAGGTTTTCCAGTGTATGGACAAACAAGCATTACATTAGATGCATCAACTGGTTTTTCCATTTCTACAATTTGTCCTGGTTGAGTTCCTTGTTTCTTCATATGTCTTTTGACAATGTTAACTCCCTCAATTAAGACTTTATTTTCATCTTTGAAAACCTTTAATATAGTTCATGTTTTTCCTTTGTTTCCTAAGGCTTTACCTTTAGCAGAAGTTCTAGCTTGAGCTTCACCGTCTACTGTTTTAGTTTGTCTACCTCCAGAAATAAGAATAACATTATCTCATTTTCTTAATTTCATAAGTTTTCTTGTAAGAAATTAATTATAAAACTTCACTTGCCAAACTAACGATTTTTTGGTAACCTTTAGTTTTTAATTCTCTGGCAACAGGACCAAATATACGACTACCTCTTGGGTTTCCATCATCTCAGATAATAACACAAGCGTTATCATCAAATCTGATATAAGATCCATCTTTTCTTCTAATTTCTTTTTTCGTTCTAACTACAACCGCTTTTACAACTTTTTTCTTCTTTACTACCCCATTAGGAAGCGCCTTTTTTACTGTACATACAATAACATCTCAAACTGAAGCGTATCTTCTTTTAGATCATCCTAAAACTTTAATACATAATACTTCTTTTGCTCAGGAGTTATCTGCTACAGCTAATCTACTTTCTGTTTGTATCATAAGTGATTTTTCTTAATAAATTAATATTAATCTTTAACAACTTCCCATCTTTTTAGTTTAGACATTGGTTTGATTTCTTTAATAGTAATCTCATCACCAGCCTTAAACTCGTTGTTTTCATCATGAGCATAGAATTTAGTTGTAACTCTATACTTTTTATGATATTTAGGATGTGTTTTATAAGAGTGAACAGATACAACAACTGTCTTATCCATTTTATCACTACTAACTACACCTTTTATTGTTCTCATAAATAAAAACTAGTTATTATTTTAAAGTGATTTGTTGTTCATTAGCTACCGTCTTGATTCTAGCAACATATTTTTTTAAAATTCCCGGTTTATGAGATTGTCTTTCTGTATTAAGCTCTAAGCCCATTTTTACGATAGAAAGCTCTTTTTGTGCTTCATCAAGCTCTTTTTGTAAATCTTCAACTTTCAGACCTCTTAGGTCTTCAGGTGATTTTAATTTAGTTAAGTCTTTCATTTCTAACAAATTAATCAACTAATGTTTTAGTTTTTACTGGAAGTTTATGAGAAGCTAATCTAAATGCTTCTTTTGCTACTTCTGGTTTAACACCAGAAATTTCAAATAATACTCTTCCAGGTTTTACAGGAGCTCTAAACATTTCTAGAGAACCTTTACCTCAACCCATAGGGACTTCAAGAGGTTTTTCAGTGTAAGGTTTATCTGGGAAAACTCTTATCCAGATTTTTCAACCTCTTTTTATATAACGAACCATAGCTCTTCTGGCAGATTCAATTTGTCTTGAAGTTAAGTATCCTCTTTCAGTAGCTTTCAAAGCGAAATCTCCGAATACTACAGTAGAACCTTTAACGGCAGGACCTTTTAATCTACCTCTATGAGTTTTTCTATATTTTACTTTTTTAGGTTGTAACATATCTAGCTATTTAAATTTAATAAATTGCTCTAGTGTTTAAGATTATTTTTTCTTAAATACTTGTCATTTGTAAATCCAAACCTTGATACCGATTGTACCGTAAACTGTTTCAGCTCTATCAGTAGCATAATCAATATCAGCTCTAATTGTTTGAGTTGGAATATTACCATCTTTATAAGTTTCTCTTCTGGCAATTTCAACTCAGTTTAATCTACCACCAGCAATAACTTTAACTCATTTAGCACCTTTTTCCATTGCTCTAGAGATAGCCATTTTGATTACTCTCTTATAAGGCATTCTCTTTTCAATTTGTCTAGCAACAGAGTCAGCAACTAAAGTTGCGTTAATTTCTGGTTTTTTAATTTCTTTAACATTTACAGAGAATTTTAATCCAAACTTTTTTTCAAGTTTTTTAACTAATTCAGCTACTCCTTCTCCTTCTTTTCCGTTAACCATTGCTGGTTTAGCAGTAAAGATATCAACAGTAACTTCCTCTTGTCCTCTGTAAAGTCTTATATCTCATACAAGTTTTCCGTTTAGTTCTTTTTTAAGGAAATCTCTCATTTGGATGTCAGCAACAGCAGATTTAGCGTAATCTTTTTTGTCTGCATACCAAGATGATTTCCAAGTTTTAACTAAAGGAATTCTGAATGATATTGGACTAACTTTGTGTCACATAAATTATTTGTAATAAAACTTTAAAATAAATTATTTACTTTCAAGTTCTAATCTAATATTAGAAGTTCTTTTTAGAATAGGATGCATTCTACCTCTTGAGATAGCATTACCTCTTTTGTAAACAATCCCTTTCGTAATAATTAACGTTCCTAATTTTAAACTAGCTTTATCTTGTTTGTCATTATGCTCAGCGTTAGCAACAGCGCTTTTAACAACTTTATATAAGATATCAGCTCATTTTTTAGGAGCGAATTTTAGAAAGTCCATTGCCCAAGCAGCATCTTTTCCTTTCACAACCTCAGCAACTACACGTAGTTTCTTTGGTGAAATTCTTATATTTTTAGCATAAGCTTTCATATAATTTTTTAATTAACTATAAATTAAAACCTTACTTATTCCCAGCGTGTCATCTAAATGTACGAGTCATTGAGAATTCACCCAATTTGTGACCCACCATATCTTCTGTTACGAAAACAGGTATGTGCATTTTTCCGTTATGAACACCAAATGTGTGTCCTACAAACTCTGGAATAACTGTGCAGGCTCTAGACCAAGTTTTAATAACAGTCTTTTTACCTTGTTCGTTTAATACAGAAACCTTTTTTAGAAGTTTTTCATCTATATAAGGTCCTTTCTTTAAACTTCTTCACATAAGCTATATTATTATTTAATTAATAATTTACCTTTTCTAGTTTTCAGAATCCATCTATTAGTAGATTTCTTTCTGTTTCTAGTTTTAACCCCAAGAGCATGTGCTCCCCAAGGAGTTTTAGGATATTTCATACCGATAGGAGATCTACCTTCACCTCAACCATGTGGATGGTCTACTGGATTCATAGCTTTACCTCTAACAGTAGGTCTTTTACCCATATGTCTACTTCTACCTGCCTTACCAATCTTAATCATATTATGATCAGGGTTTGATACTTGACCAATAGTAGCATAACATTTTTTATGTACCAATCTAATTTCTCCAGATGGCATTTTCACTTGTGTGTATTCACCATCTTGTGAAACAACCACACCGTATGAACCAGCACTTCTGATAGCTGATACTCATTGTCCAACAATTGTTTCTAAGTTATAGATTTCTAATCCTGTTGGAATATTTCCGATTTCCATTCTATTCCCAGAAACTGGTTTAGCTTTTTCAGCTGTAATTAGAATGTGTCCAACTTTGATTTTCTTGTGAGCAAGAATATATCTTCTTTCTCAATCTGCATAACAGATTAATGAAATCCAAGCTGTTCTATATGGATCATATTCTACAGTTTCAACTCTAGCTTCAATTCCTTTTTTATCATGGAAATAGAAATCAATCATTCTATATCTCTTAGCAGCTCAACCTCCTTGGTGTCTAACAGTAATTCTTCAGTCAGAACCTCTACCAGCATGTCTTTTTAACTTCATAGTTAATTTTTTATGCGGAGTAGAAGTTGTGATTTCTTCGAAAGAATTCCCTGTCATATTTCTTCTACCATTTGTAGTTGGCTTAAACTTTTTAATTCCCACTTTCTTAAAAGTTAAAAACTAAATTTATTTAATTTGCAAGAAGTCTACACTTTGTCCTTCTTTCAAAGTAACATATGCTTTCTTTGTAGTTCTTTTTCTAAGTGAAACTCATTTTCTAGTGAATTTAAATTTTTCTCTAGTATTTACGATTCTCACTTTTTCAGCATCAGCTCAATAAACAAATTTGAAAGCATTTTTTACATCAACCTTAGTAGCTCTAGGTGAAATTTGAACTGTGTAAGTCTTTTTATCACCAGTAACCTCCATTACAGAAGTTTTTTCAGTTACTATTGGTTTAACTATTATATTATATAAGTTCATATTTTATATATTAATGCTTATATTATTTAACGAAAATTTCATTAATTTTTTCTAAAGAGCTTTTAGTTAATAAAAGATTTTCGTATTTTAGTAAATCATGAATGTTTAAGTAATTTACAGTAAGTGATTTAACAGTAGGTATGTTTGAAGCACTTTTTTGTAAAACTTCATTCTTTTCAGGTAACGCTACTAATGTTTTTCCTTCTAAAGGTAAATTATTAATAACTTTTACCATATCTTTTGTTTTGATTTCTTTTAACTTAATATCATCAACTATCACTAAACCACTTTGTGCTTTAGCAGATAATGCTGAGAATAAAGCTTTTCTTCTTTCTTTCTTATTCATAGAAAGACTGAAGTTAGATACATTTCTAGGTCCAAATACTACACCTCATTTCTTTCTGATAGGAGATCTAGCAGAACCCATTCTTGCTCTACCTGTACCTTTTTGTCTGTACAGTTTTCTTGTTGAACCTCTTCTTTCACCTCTCGTTTTTGTATGAGCAACAACCTGTCTAGCGTTAGCTAATTGGTATACAAGAGCTCTGTGAATCAGTCCTTCATTAACTTCTTGAGCGAAAACGATATCGTTTAATTCAACTTTACCAGTTTCTTTTCACTCTTGACTATATAGTGCTATTTGCATCTGTATAAAGTAATTAAAAACTAAAATTCTAATACAACTAACGAGTTTCTAGCTCCAGGAATAGGTCATTTCAATCCTAGTACAGATAAGTCCTTATTAATTAATTCAACAGGAACTTTTCTTAAAGTAACTCTTTCATTTCACATGTGTCCGTGCATCTTTTTACCTCTATGAGTTCTAGTTGGTTTTCTATTACCGATAGAACCTAACGCTCTATGGAATTTAGAACCATGACCAGCAGGACCACCATGGAAATTATGTCTTTTCATTGCACCGGCAAATCATTTACCTTTTGATGTAGAAATAACTTGAACATTTTCAACCCCCTCAAGAGCATCAATAGTAACGTCATCTCATACATTATAGTCAGCTATTGCTTCTTCTGAAACTCTAACTTCTTTAATTTCTTCAAAGTCTTTAGCGTTTAACGCGCTATTTCCTTCTTTCAAAGAAGTTTCTTCATTTTTAGCAATACCTAATACTAGTGCAGTGTATCCGTCGTTATCTAGAGTCTTAATAGCAACAATTTTAATAGCAGGAACTTTAAGTAAAGTAACTGGAATTAACTCATTACCCTTAACTACTCTAGTCATTTCTAACTTACGAACTAGTAATCAAGCCATAATTAAAAATAAAATAACAAAATAAACAGCCAGAGGTTGCATAATACTGGGATTCTCACCCGCAAACACAACATAACTTTACACAAACTTTTGTTTTAAAAGCCAAAATAGTATAAGAAATAAGTAATATATGTCAAAAGAAAATCAGACTTTTTTTGACTTTTTTCAAAAAACAATCTATAATATTTTATTTTTTATAATATTTCCTCTAAAATAAGCCCTTTTTATATTATTATAATTAATAATTATTTTCACCTTATATATTGTATAAAGAAAAATAAAGCCTAAATCTAATAAAAAATTAGAACAAGCTTTATAAATAATAACAATATTTTTTAATCTTTTATACAATAAACATTATTTCTATCATAATTCCAACGTCCTGCTGAATATTCTTTTGGTCATCATCTTTTTGTATATCCTGATGGACAGACACAAGAATCACCAGTAGTAGTCATATTTCACCAAACACCTGTACAATAATGTTCATCTAATGAATTAACTTCCCACATTCAACCTCATCAAATTACTCAAGAAGGCACACCTCCTGAAACACCTGCTACTTTAGTATCTACATATGTTGTATCTGCTTTAGATGTTTTTAAAGCTTCAAGTTCAGCCCTTAAAGCTGTTACTTCCGTTCATAAATTATTCCAGGTTGTAGCATCTAGTACATCCCCTGTATTTTTTGAATAATTATTTGTTGCCGCATAAATCACTCAAGCAGCTAAAAAAATCACCAAAAACGATTTTAATAAATTTTTTCCAAAAAAAACTGATTTTGCCTTTAATTTAATTCTGCTATCTTGTTTAAAATTCTTTTTTTGTTTTGTCATAATGAAAGTTAAGTTAAATATAAAAATATAACAACCACATGTTATCATTGATACATAATATTGTCAATAATTTTTTTCTACTTTTTTATCTTTTTGAAACTTATTAAATATTCTTTTTTCAAAAAAAATCAAAAAAGATTTTATTATTTTAAAGTTTTATCTATAATAAGACAAGTTTAAGAAATAAAAATATTAATTATGTTAGATAAAATTAAAGCTTTAAAGCAAGAATTTGATAAAAAATTAAAACAAACGGAGAATTTTGAGCAACTAAAAACTCTAGAAAATGGTTATATCTGAAAAAAATGAGAATTAGCTATTATTCTAAAGTGAGTAAAAGATTTATCTATAGAAGAAAAAAAAGAAGTCTGAAAATTCGCTAACGATATCAAAAAAGAATTAGAAAATAACATTGAAGAAAGAAAAATTTATTTAGAAAAAAAATTATATAAAGAAATCGAAGAGGAAGAAGCCATTGACCCTACTTTATTTTTCCCAAGCGAAAATACAGGTCATATGCATCCTCTATCTACTACAAGTAAAATCCTAGAAGATATTTTTATATCAATGGGATTTAAAATCGAAGATGGACCACACATAGAAAAAGAAGAATATAATTTTGATAAATTAAATATTCCTGATAACCATCCCGCTAGAGATGTTTGGGATACATTCTGGATTAGTGACGAAATAAATAAACATAAAAAATCTTGAGAAAAAGTCTTACTTAGAACTCATACTTCTCCAGTACAAGTAAGAAGTATGCTTCAATATGACTTACCTTTAAAAATTATTGTTCCAGGAAGGGTATTTAGGTACGAACAAGAAGACGCAAGACATACATCAAACTTCTATCAATTAGAATGATTAGTAGTATGAGAATGAGTTACTTTCTGAGATTTACAATGAACTCTTCAAACAGTTATGGAAAAACTACTAGGGTCTGATGTAAAACTTAGATTTAGACCATCTATATTCCCATTTACAGAACCTAGCGCTGAAATAGATGTATCTTGTCAAATCTGTAAACAAAAAGATCCAAGCTGTAGAATGTGTAGCTGAACAGGTTGGGTAGAACTACTTTGAGCTTGAATGGTTCATCCAAAAGTATTAGAAGATTGTGACATTGACCCAGAAAAATATTCAGGTTTTGCCTTCTGAATGTGAATAGATAGAATCGCCTCACAAAGATTTAAAATATCTTCAGGAAGATTATTATATCAATCAAAACTAAAATTAAATAAACAATTTTAATAAAAAAATAACCTATGATAAGGTTATTTTTTAAGAGTAATTATTTTACTAAGATATTTTTTTGCATCATCAGAAAGATCTTTACTTAAAACTAAAACTTTAGCAGCTCATTCAATAGATGTAATTCTTTCTACTAAATCCATTTCAATACCAGGAAAAAAACGTTTTACTTTAGGTGTTAAAATTCATTCTTCACCTGAACATAGTATTAAAATAGCATCTTCTTCGCTCATTTTTCCAACCAAATTATATTCAATATTACTATTTCAAAATGATAAGATATTATTAGTCAAAATATCTTTTACAACTTCCGGATCCTTTATTAAATCTGCTAAATGATCATATCTAGAATTGAATATAGACGGCCTTAAAGATGAAAGAATATCTTTAGCATCTTCTTGAGTTCTTATAAGAGAAATCAAATATGCTGTAGATTCTGCAGACAAAACACTCTTGTCATCTTCAATAGGACAGCCCTTTAAAACTATTTTAGCCGCCTCAGGAGTATATATTTTCTTGGCAAGCGTTAAATTATTAGTAGCACCTTCTCATCTTTTTCTAGGCCTAGAATTTAAAAGATACTTTACGGCTTTATCTTCAGCCTCTTTAAAAACATCTCTATCTTTTTCTAATTGCGCTTTCATTTTTGAAATAATTAAATCTTTTTTAGATATCTTTTTATTTAATATTGCTTGTTCTTCATCAGAAATTCCTCATTCCTTAAATTTATTAAACAAATCAAATATTCATTTATCTAATTCTTGAGATCTCATTTTAATTGGATCATTTCCTTCTAAAGATTTTTCTCAAATCATAATTTATTTATTTTAATAATATAATATATTAAACTCAGTATATCATATTTATATAAAAAAATGCAAATCTTGAACCATTTATATTAAATCACCACTTGTCTTACTAAAAAACATTTTTCTTACCTCAAATAATTTTTCTATTTTTAAAGCATTTTTACTAACCAAATTAAAAACTTCTTCTGACTCCAAATTTTCATTATAATAACTCAAAAGATTTTTATGAACCTTTTTTCTCTTTCTAATATTATTTTTTAAATCTTTTTTTAAGTTTGTTAAAGATATTTCTCAGTTCATATATAACAAAATTTTGTTTTGAATAGTATTATCAAGCTCTTTATCTAGATAAGAAACAACAGAAATAATATCTTCTTTACCTTCATCATTATTACTCTCATCACAATCAGTATTTAATTCATAATTAATATCTTGTCTTAATTTTGCTGTATTAGCAAACTTTGACGCTCATACTCCATTTATTCAAGTCAATCATAATATTAACACCAAAGCTGTTAATAATTCTCTTTTTTTCATATTTTATTTATAATTTATTAATTATTTTCCACATTACTATATTTAATATAACGACAAAAATAATAATAAGTTACAATTGTAAGAAAATTTTAAGAATTTTCAATAAAAAAACTCCCAATTAATTCAGGAGATTTTTATTATAATTATTTTATTTTCAGAAATATTTATTCTTTAATTCAGATAAAAAGCTAGCTAATGCTTTTTGTAGTTCCTCTTTCTTCTTATTTTGTTTTTCTTTAATTTCACTTCTTTCTAGCTTTTGTCTATCTGCTAATTGCTCTTTTTCTAATTGTTGTTTTTCATTTAATTCTATAACATCATCTTGATATTCCTGAGTAATCTCGGCTAAATCTTCTTTATACTTCTCATAAGCACGCTTTCTTTCGACATAATATTCTTGTCTTTTTTCTTTTTCTGTTTTTTGTGAAAAATCGCTATTATTATTATTTACACATTTTTTAGCACTAGATATACTTAAATTTCTATTAAAAACTGATGAAATATATCATTTTTCTTCAGTATAATTATAATAATTACAAATTAAATTATTTTTCGTAGCATAATCCACTGATAATACTTTTTTATCAGCTTCTATAACTTTATTTAAAAAATTCTCTCTATATTCTATTTCTGTATTATTTTGTTTTTTATTTCCGTTTGTTAATAAATCTTCAACTCAAACTCAATCAATAGTATCAAGATATTCAGGATAATCTACCAAATCTAAAGCATTTTGTCAAAATACTAAGAATTTTGTTTTATCTTTAATCTTTTTTACAAAATCTATCATCTCAAAAGCAGCTGTTTCTCTACCTTTTTCTTCATAGTAATAATAAGCATCTATGATATCAAGATAGACTCAATCATATCAAGTTTCTTTTATTTTTTCAGCTTTATTTATTATAATATCCTGCCAATCTGAATTCCAATATTTAACTTTATAATTCCCTGGCCAATCTCTATTTTCTTTATCTAAAAATTCTGGATTTCATACTTTCCATCATTTTTGCCAATAATCTCTATAATCTTCAGCTTCTCAAATACTTAAATAAGATAAAACTATATTTCAATTATTTTTTAAACTCTCAATTTGCTGTTTAGTAAGCTCACTATCATCAATATCAATAACAATATAACTATTTTTTAATTGTTTTAGTTTAGAATAATTAGTTTTTTGTAATTGATAGTGAAAATTATTTTGCGAAGCCATTACAGATGGCACAATTAACACACTAAAAAATAATGCTACTAAGCTGTTTTTTATTATGTTTCTCATATTTTTTTAGTTTAATAAAATAAATTCTGTAAAATTAATTATAAAATAGATAATATTATATTATGTTTTTTTACTCAAGTCAATAAAAAATTCTAGAATTAAATCTAGAATTTTATTTAATATATTATAATTTCTTCAGTTCAGCATAACTAAACAAAGCACTAAACGGCTTACACCATACCATCACATATTTATATTTATCAAAATCTATATTAGAATCAACCGTATAATTTATATTCCCCTTCGTTCATTTTATTTTTCATAAATCTATAAAATCTTTAGCTTTCAAATCCGCTCATAAATAAATAAACAAATCTGGTCAATTTATAGTATCAAAATTTTCAAACCTAATAACAGCATCTTCTCAAGATAAAATAAGTTTTGCTTCTCATTTTACTTCATGTTCAGCCGCTATAAAATCTCATTTATGAGAAGTAATTATCTCTGGAACTTTTTCTTCTTTTTTTTCAATCTCTTCTACAACTTTATTTTCTTCCTCAATATTCTCTTTATCGGTATTGTCTTCACTAATATTATTATTCTCTATTTTATCTACTACGTCTTCTAATATTTCAGGCGAATTATTATCAACTATATTTTCATTATTATTAGTACTAAAAGGCAATTTATCATCTCTTTCTATCACAATAAAAATAGGGGAGATAAGGTACCACGCAATAGGCAAAATAATAATTATACCTATAATTATCAAAATCTTTTTTGTATTCATAATATTATAGTTATAAAAGTAAAATAACTTTAATATACAATTATAAAGATTTTTTTTATAAATTCAAGAAAATAAAAAAATCACTATATAAAAGCGATTTTTAAGGACGAACAACGAATCTTGCTGACTCATAACTAGCACGAGAACCTGTATAATCGTAATATTGGTCTAAACAATCATTATGACGTACGACACGAGCACCACGTCCCCAATCAAGACCACTGGTACGACCAATTGCTGAAAGCCATATCCGCTCACCATCATGTTGGTCAGAGCTTTGGTCCGTTGCAGCATAATAAAAGTCATTATTAGTAGCACTATTATCATTTTGATATAATTCACATGCTTTTTGATATTCTCATTTAGCATTATCATCACTTATATTATCACAATCTCATCCTCCGCTGCAAGGTCAAGCATTATCTGCATTTATATAACTAAAAGCTGATGGAAGATGGGAACCACTCTTTTGTGTCCAAGCAGTTAAATATTTTTGTCTATTTTGATAAATTATACAATCTAAATCCGCTGTATCTGTCGATGTCACATTACATCAAGGATATGTTCCAGATTGGTCTAATGTGGTTTTGTCTGTATTATATTCAGCATAAGTTACTTCATCAGTAGAATTATCATTATGAATATATGTCATATCAGTTCATAAATCTCTTTTTCAATCTATACAGTCAGCTATATAAAGAGCTGGAATAGCATGTTTGTTTCCACTAGCTCCAACTCAACCAACTAGTGGAATACCTGTTGAAGAATTTACTATCCAGTCTATACTTTGAGCCTCTGTATAATTATTCTTTATTGTAGCAAGCCATTTCATTCTATTATAAATAGTATCTCATTGACCATCCGCTGTATCATAATCATCATTTGCTGTTCATAAAGTTTTACAAGTATACAATGTATTTTCATCTATTACATGTTGTAAATCTTTTGTTTGTCAATATTGTAAAGTAGGATTTCATCAGTCTGTTACATTTGTAGCATCCCATCATTCATAATAACCTACATTATTAAGGCCTCCCCATCAATTCCATGATATTCAATCTGTTCAATCATTTGTATCACCAAAATCTCAAAATCTAGGCGAAATACAAAATCAAGTTTTAGTTTTATTTCAGATTTTTACATCATGATTTTTATCTACCCAAATCCATCAAGCTAATTCACATAAATCTTTATCAATTAATTTTTTTCCTAAACAATTTCAATCGCCATCACAAATATCTCAAGTCACATATAATTTTCAATTTAATTTTATATCACTTCAAGAAACATCTATTTTATTTGTTAGTCAAGAAATATTTGTCCAAGTTATATTATCTAAAACTTCTCAAGAATTTTTAGTAACAGTAATAGCACCAATAAAATTAGCTAAATATATTCAGCTTAAAATTAAACTTAAAAATAATATAAATTTCTTCATAAATTTCGAAAAATTATTTAATATTTGCCTAATTTTAATATATATTTTAAAAAATGCAAATCAAAAAAAAATTACTAAATTTTAGTAATCAAAATCAATACTTTTTTAAATAAAAAGGTGATGAAAAAGAGTGCTTCTGCCTCTCCCTCCCGGGTGGGGCTCACTGCTTGGAAAATAGTATATTTTAGTCTAACGCGTTTTGCCCAATTTTAAGCAAAAAAA
>JAOARJ010000015.1 GCA_025210615.1 Candidatus Altimarinota bacterium
ATGGAACACAATCATTTGATGTACAAAACGCAACATCACCAGCAGCAGGTAATGGGACAGAAACATTTAATGTACAAAATGCAACATCACCAGTTGCAGGTAATGGAACACAAACATTTAATGTGCAAAATGCAACATCACCAGCTGCAGGTAATGGGACAGAAACATTTAATGTGCAAAATGCAACATCACCAGCTGCAGGTAATGGGACACAATCATTTGATGTGCAAAATGCAACATCACCAGCTGCAGGTAATGGAACACAATCATTTGATGTAAACGCTACAACATCAATGGCAGGTAATGGAACAGAGACATTTGATGTACAAAATGCAACATCACCAGCTGCAGGTAATGGAACAGAAACAATAGTTGTAGAAGAAGTTAAACCAGAAGATGATACTACTGAGGAAATAATTATTGACGATTCAGCAACAACTTGAGTAACTTCTGAAGACTGAAAACAAGAACAAGCAATTCAAACTAGTTCAACTTCTAAAACTTCAAAAATGAATAAATCAGATGACATAAAGATAGAAAGTGATGTTGATAAGACTGAAAAATATACAGTTGTTAAATGAGATGTTTTATGGAATATTGTAAAAGCTAAATATAATTTAACTGATAATAGTCAAATTGCTAAAGCTTGTACTGCGATTGTTAATTATAAAGGAAATGAAAAAATTAGAAACCGTAAGAATGTAGATATAGATAACGATGGTATTTTATGAGATATGATTATACCAGGTGATGTAATCACTTTACCAGCTTTTGATGATTTATTAGAAAATGGTAAATTACCAAAACTTAAAAAAACTACAAAAAAGAAAGAAGTTGTTGAAAAAGCTGTTGATAAAAATGAAGTAGAAGCTCAAAAACATATGGCTAATATTGCAAAATTTCAAAATGGTGAACAGACAAAAGATGAGTTAGAAGCATTAAAAGATTCTTTATCTAACCTTAAAACAGAAGTAAAAGAAGCTATTTTAAATGAATTAAAAGATGCAGGATTTCCAGAAGAAAGACAAGAGTTTTATAAAGGGTTAATGGAACCGAAAAAATTAGAAACACAACAAAAGGTTGAAGATTATGTTAATATTATATCTGATTTGGAATGAAAAAATTTACCGATGGAGAGATATATGCTTCGTGTACAATTATTAGAAGATCGCATTTTTAAAGAAAGTCAAGAAGTACAAGATGCTGTTTTACCTAAACTAAGACAATTAAAATTACCTATAATTTCTAGTAGATATTTTGATCTTATATCTGATTTGGAATGAAGAGATTTGCCAATGGATAATTACAGACGTGGTATAAAACTTTTGCCAGAAATGTTTTCTAAAGAAAATCCTTATACAAGGTGAATTGTTTTAGAAGAATTAGAAAAATTAGATTTATCGCAAGATAAAAAAGTTTTCTATAAAGGTGTATTAGAATGAAAAGAAGAGATAAAAAACTCAGATGATGAAAAAATTGAAGACGAAAGATAAATTTATAGATTTTAATATTTTAAAAGCTTACTAAATCATTAGTAAGTTTTTATTTTTGTAAATAAACTTGAAAAAAAAATAATTTTTATTATACTGAATTTAATTAGTTAAGAAGTGAGGATTTGCAAGTAGCAGATTCTCATTTTTAATGAAAATATTACTTAAATTATAAAAAAATGCTAAATTTTAAAAGAATTGAAGAAGCAATAAATATTATTTCTAAAGAAAAAAATATCTCAAAACAAGATTTAATTGATGTTATTGAAGCTGCTTTAAAAACGGCTTATAAAAAGGATTATTGAAATAAAGAAGAAAATGTCAATGCTCATTTAGATTTAAAAGCTTGAGAACTTGAAATAACTGTTGAAAAAACAGTAGTATCTGAGGTAGAAAATCCTTTTACTGAAATTACTTTGGAAGAATTATGAGATGACGGAGAAGGTTTTGAAGAGGGGGATATCGTAGAACTTGATGTAACTGATAATATAAAATGAAAAGATTTAGAAGAAACTTTTGGTAGAATAGCTTCTCAAGCGGCTAGACAAGTTATCGTACAAAAAATTTGAGAAAGAGAAAAAGAAAAAATTTATGAATTATTTAAGGATAGAGAATGAGAAATTATCTCTGTAAAAGTTGATATTATTGAGAACGGTAAGGTAATTTTAGATTATAATGGGACTCAAATAACTCTTCCAAAATGAGAACAAGTTTCAAGAGATAGATATGAACAAGGACAAAGAATGTATGTTTATATTGCGGAAGCGGTTGAAGTAGAAAATGCTCCACCCAAAGTTGTTATATCAAGAAAGCCTGCTGATTTAGTAGCGAAAGTTTTTGAAACACAAGTTCCAGAACTAGAAGATGGAACTATTAGAATAGAAAATATTGTGCGTCAAGCATGAGTAAAAACTAAAATTTTAGTGACTAGTGATTATGATGAGATTGATCCAGCTGGAACGCTTATTTGACCTAAATGAATGAGAGTAAAAGCTATTATGGATGAGTTTAATTGAGAGAAAATTGATATAATCTCAGCAAATGATGAAGTATGAGAAATGATAGCTAAATCGCTGACACCTGCTAAAATTACTAAAGTGGAATTCGATGAAGAAAATAAACAAGCGATAGTTTATCTAAATGCTGAAGAAAGAAGTAAAGCTGTTTGAAAAAATTGAATTAATGTAATTCAAGCTTCAAAATTAACAGGTTATGAAATAGATATTCAAGAGAATAAATAATATAAAATTCACTTTTAATAGCTACCCTCTTTTTTTAGGAGAGGGGCTGGGGGTGAGGTATTGAAAAAAAAATATTTTTATAATTATAGAATTATGCCAAGAGTATTATTATTAGAACATGTGCCTTGAGTAGGGAAAAAATGAGAAGTTAAAGAAGTAAAACATTGATACGCATCAAATTTTTTATTTCCAAAAAACTTAGCAAAAATAGTTACAGCTCAAGATGAAAAAAAATTAATGCAAGATAAAAAAAGTCAAGAAGCTAAAAGAGTAGAACTTATAGAAAAACGCCATGAAATAGCTGAAAAACTAAACTGACAAGTATTTCAATTTACTTTTAAAACAACGTGAAGTTGAAAAATATTTTGAAGTGTTTGAGAAAAAGATATTTTACAAAAAATAAAATCAAAATTTAAAATAGAATTAGCGAAAAAACATATAGATATGTGACCAGATGGGCATTTAAAAAAGGTTTGAGAAAGACAAGTTTTTATTAAATTATGAAAAGATGTTCACTGTAAAATTACTGTAAAAGCAGTAGAAAAATAAAACTCTAGAATTAATCTAGAGTTTTTAATTTACTTCTAAGTCTTTTTTATTTAATGGAGTTGCTCAAGTTCTATAAAACTGTAAGGTTCAAGATAATATTCATTTCTTTATTGAATAATCAAGATGTTCTCATTTAGCTAAGTAACTTGATATTGTTGCTATTGTTTGATCTCAGCATCAAGTTTCATCTTTTTGTGTTTTATTAATATTGATATCAGGTACTTTATAATGTTTTTCTTTATTGTTACTAAAATAATAAGCTCATTTTTCTCAGACTGTTATAAGTACATTTTCTATTCCATATTTTAAAAATTTTTTAGATGCAATTCTTGCTGTTTCAAAATCTGTTACCTTTATTCATGTTAAAATCTCAGTTTCTTGTTCGTTTGGTTTTATTAAAAATATTTTTTGATTTAATAACTGAGAATAATTAACTCATTGTATCATTCATCCTGAATCTAAAATAACCTTTAATCAATATTTATTTGCTAATTTAATTCAATAAATAGCTGTTTCTAAAGGTAACTCTAAAGAAAGGACTAATAGTCAGTTATTTTTTCATATTTTTTCAAAAATATCTTGTTTTTGTTCTAAATCTGATGCCGAAAAACTGTTATTTATTCATGGTAATACATATATTTGATTATTTCAATTTTTATCTACTGGTATTAATGCCACTCATGGTTTGTATTTTCATGATTCATTTATAATTATATTTTCTGTATCTACTCATGATTGTTTTAACGAATCTAATGGTATTTTATATAATCAATATTTATCTTTTGCGGTTTTTCATATCATAGTTACTTCTCAAGTATTCATCTGATTTGATATCATTTGAGCTATATTTCTAGATTTTCCACCAGGTTTTATATCAAACTCTCATCAGTATCAAAGTTCTCATTTTCAAACTATTCTATTTACTCATACTCATAAAAAGTCTATATTTAATCCTCAGATGACTATTATTTTTTGCATAAAAAATATTTTATTTAATAATTTAAAACAGTATATTATATTTACAAAAAAATACAAGTTAAATTAAATTTGATAAAAAAATTAAATATTTATAATAAAAACTAATAGAAATTAATAAAAATTATGACAAAAAAATATTTAGGGATAGATTTAGGAAATAAAAAAGTTTGAATCGCTGTTGAACAAAATAAAATAGCGATGCCTTATAAAATTATAGAACGTGTAAAAATAATTTGAGAATTAAAAAAATTAGTTAAAGAGAGAAATATAACAGATATTGTTGTTTGACTTCCTTTTGATTTATATTGAAAAGACAATACTAGACTTGATAAAGCCAATAAATTTATAAAAAAATTATCTGATATTTTTCCTGATATAAATATTCATGGAGAAGATGAGAGATTTTCTAGTTTTGAAGCAGATTTAAGTTTAAATCAAATATGAAAAAAAGATAAAGAAAAAATAGATGATATATCGGCGAGTTTAATTTTATGAAGTTTTTTAGAAAAGAATTAAATAAAAAATAAAAACTTGATTTTATATATAAAACTTATTATAATTAAAACAATTATTATTTATAAACAAAATTATGAAGAAGTTTATATTATTTCTTTCAATATTATTAAGCTGAATTTATTTAACTAATTTCATTAGTGCAGTCACTATAACTAAAACTTCTTGAGAAGTTTTAGATAATACTACTTGGGCTAGTATTTCTAGTTTAACTAATAAAATAGACGTTAGTTCTAGTGATATAAAATTAAATTGAAAATTATATGTTACAGGAAAAATATGTGATAATAGTTGAAAATGTTTGTGAGAAACAAAATTATGAACAGAAAATAATCCTTGAGAATCTTGTAAAAAAATTTTAGAAGATGATAATACTTCTGTTGATTGAATGTATTGGATTGATCCAAATGGTTGAGATATCTCTGATAAATTTGAATCTTATTGTGATATGACAACTGACTGAGGATGATGGACTTTAGTTTGATATTCAAACGCATTTGCTAATTCAATGGAACCATTATATCAAAACGCTTGAACACGGAACCCAACTGTTAGAAATAATGCAGCAAGTAAAGACTCAAGAGATTTGGTAAAAAAATCTACTCATTTTTTATTAACTTACAAAAGCAATATATTAAATCATACTTGAAATGCATCTACTTATGATTGAGTTTTAAAAGTAAAAGTACCAAATCCTGCTACAGTAGATTTTTGAAAAGACCAAACTAATAAATGATTATGTAAAACCCTAACCAAAGATGTTGATTACTTTACTATAAAATGAATTAAATATCCTAATATTACTGATTCAAAGATGTATTTATATGAAAATGTTTTATGAACTGAGCGGATTGGATATAAACTTTATGGTATATCAAACTATAGTTCATGCGATAGTTGGAACTGAGGACAGGCATTTTTATTAGTTTTTGATAATGATAATAGTAATTATACAAGTTGACGGAAATGGACAACGAATTGAGACCGGAGAGTAGATGGTTCAGTATGATTTTGGTTAAAATAAAACACTTCCTAAAAAGAAGTGTTTTTTGTGATTTTTCAATGCTCTTCTAAATATTTTGTAGTATGATAAACTCAATCTTGAACTTCTTTGAATACTTCATCCCATTTTTTTCTTTTTAATGAATATGAAAAATGAGAAATTTTTGTATTCTCATAAGTATCTTTGTCCATTTTCTTTGTTCTGATTTGCAACTCAGTATTATAATTATTACTTTCAAAATTGTAAAGGAAAGTATAATGAAGCGACTTATATCAGTTTGGTTTAGGATGCTTGATAAAATCTTTTTTTGTCTCTATAATAAATCTTTTTTCAAAATTTTCTACAAATAAATTTAGGTCATTAATAGTATTAAAAATAATCCTAACTCAAATAAAATCATAAATACTATCTCATTTTTTTCTTTTTATCTTATTATAGACACTAAAATAAGTTTTTCTTCTTATCATTACTAAGCCACAAACTCAGATTTTTTGCATTATTCTTGATAAATCATTGATTACATCAACCATTAAATTTTCTATAACAGTAACTTTTTCTATATCTTTTTTATACTGTTTTCTTATCCATTTATATTCCCTAGGATAAATAGTTTCAAAATAAAAATCTTGAAATTGACTTAATAATTTTGGATAATGTTTATACGATAAAATAGGGATTAGCCATCATATTGCTCTGTAATACTGTTTTACATTTGGGATTATTTTTCAGAAAATTTTTGGCTCTAGAATTATTATTGATTTTAAAATGATTTTAAAGACGAATAATTTTTCTTCCATTGATAATATATTTTGAAAAAATGTTTCAATGTCTCAAGATACTTCTGCTTTTAATGTTGTCGTTAATATATCTATTTTTTTTGTATCTTCATTTGTTAAGAGAGGATTATTTTTATCTATAATTTTGAAATAATATAGCCCATATAAAACACAAAACACTAGGTACTGTTCATCGTCTATATATTTTTTTAATCTAACAAAAACTAATTTTGTTATTCTAATTTGGTCATAAGTAAGGCGATGTCAGTATAATTCTAGTATTTCTTGTAATTTCTCGTTTAATTTTTCATCTTGTAATTTGAATATTTCCATTTTCTTTTTGTATTTTCTTAAATTTTCTAAGGTCATATTTTATCCCAAAAAAAAATAAAGTAAAGAGTAAAATAAAAAAAGTTTACTCAAAATAAAAAAGCCTTAAGTTAAAGGCTTTGATATAAGTTTATTAAAATGGGATATCTTCAATAGAGATTTCTTCTTCCGCGTCTGGTTTAGATTGTTTTGTTGTTGGTGTTGCTCATTGTGGGGCTGAAGAACTAGATGCTTCACCTCTGTTTCCTAACATTATCATATTTTCTCATACGATTTCTGTTGTGTATCTTTTGCTTCCATCTTGACCTTCCCAACTTCTTGTTTGAAGTCTTCCTTCTATATAGACTTTTTGTCCTTTAGATAAATATTCTCCAGCAATTTCAGCTAATTTTCCCCATAAAACTACATTATGAAATTCTGTTTGTTCTTGTCTCATACCGTTTCAATCAGTCCAATTTCTATTTGTTGCTACTCAAAAATTTGTAACTTTCATTCCATTAGGAGTTTCTTTTAATTCAATATCTCTAGTGATATTTCCTATGATTTGTGCTTTATTTAAGTCCATATACTATATATAACTAATAACTAAATTATTTTTCAATTTTAAATTTACTTTTTTTAAAATTTAAGGTATTATATACTTAAACTAGAAAAGTGCAAGAGATTTTTTATTATATTTTTTTATAAACTAGATTATAAATACTATTTTTTTTATTAAAAAAGTTGAAAAAAAAGGCTATATTTTTTGCAAAAAAAAATATTATGTGGTAAAATAAAGAAAAGTTATTTTGTAAAATGTAAATTGTATGCAACAAAAAAAGGGAATTAGCAATAAAAATAAAAGTATGAAAAATATGATGAAGAAGACATTTAAGCAGATAATGCTGATGACAATAATGATGTTTATGTGAGTAAGCCTGGTTAATTGAGCTTGAAATTCTGCAGATAAATGAACTTTTAATGAATATAGATATAATATTAATGCAGAAGCAGTAAAATTAAGAAATGATTTTGATTTAAATAAGCGTATGAATCCGGAGCTTATCAATAACCTTATTAAATTAACAGAAGAATCTTTTAAATACTTGCCAGATTGAGATAATTGAAAACCTTTATTAACAAATCAAAGAAGAAAAGGAGATTTAGTTGCTAATTTAGGTAAATGATTAAAATATCCTACAGATGTTTGAACCTTTAATGAAATTATAAAAACTCTTGTTAATTATTTAGATAATGCTAGAATTGAAAAAGTATCTGGGCAAATTGTTGCTACGCCTAGTTCTTGAAATGCACCATTAAAAGTAACTTTAAGATGAGATGTAATTGATCCATATGGGGCGATTATTCCAAATAATAATTATGTGTGGTATATTAATGATACTTCAGGAATAAAAATATTATGAAGAAAAAGATCTTTAAATTATACTTTTGATAAAGAAGGTAGATTCGATGTATTTTTGGCAGTATTATCTGATCATAAGAATAGTTTTTGAAATAGAGATGTACTTCCATTTTCTTCAAGATATAGTATAAATGTAAAAGAAAGATTTATTGATTTCAACATTAAAATAAATGGAAGAAGTTTATGAAATGATGATTATATTAAATTTACTCCAGAAGAAGCAAGAAGTGGTCTTAGAATAGATGCGACAGGTTCTTCTCCTGCTAAATGAAGTGATTTTTCTAGAACAGAATGGGATTTCTGAAACTGAACAAAAGAAAAAGAATATTCATGAGATCCTAGAATAGAAACGGTTTATTATAATAAAGAATGAACTTTTGATGTAGATTTAAAATTACAAACAAATGATAATCATGTAGCGACTAAAAAATTTACAATAGAAGTTAGAGAAACATTAGCTGAAATAAATGCTACTACTACAAGTTGATATATTTGAGATAAAGTAACTTTTTCAGCGAGATTAACTTCTTCTGAAGATGAAGAAAATTTCTCTTATTCTTGGCAAATAGTTGATGTAGATCAAGATAAAGTGATTTTTAAAACTAATGGAGCAGTATTTACTTATACTTTTGTTGATAAATGAAGATTTAATATATTATTAAATGTAGTAGATAATTATTGAGAAACAGATCAAGATAATCAAGTTATATTTATAAATTCTCGCCCTCCTGTCGCTGATTTTGATACAAAAATTCCTAAAAGATCAGAGCCTAATAGAGTATTTTTAAATGGTACAAAGAGTTATGATCCTGATTTTTCAGATTTTGGTAAATTAGAATATAGATGGATTATTGATGGAAGTGAAGTTAGACTTGAAAATCCAAATAAGAATAATTCAACAGGTTATTATACTTTTGATTCAGTGTGAGAACATAATGTAGGTCTTGAAGTATCTGACCCTGATGAAGTTGTTTGAACAAGAGTAGAATCAGTGAATATAACATCAGTATTAAGTGTAGACTTTAGCGCTTATCCTAGAGTAATTACTAAATGATGAACAGTTACTTTTATCGCTAATTCTCCAAATGCTAGATTCTTTGAATGGGATTTTGATGATGGAAGTACAAGAAAATGAGATGATAGGAGAGTAAATCATAAATTTGAATCAGCAGGGGTATATGAAGTAAAATTAACAGTAGTAGATAAAGATTGAGAAAGAAATAGTTTCACAAAAGAAGTTTATGTATGAACAGGGAATATTCCTTTTGCCGTAATAGATACTATGTATTCAAATTGAGAAGATATTTGAATTGAGTATAACGCTTGTGATTGAAATCCTGCTTATATGGCTAATAGAGTACAAAATATTAGATTTTCTTGAGAAGAAAGTATAAACGCGGATTGATGAAGTAGTAACTTAGAATATTCTTGGAAAATAAGAGGAAGATATTATTCTAAAAGAGAAGTTAGTATTAAATTTACTGAATTAGGATGTTATCCTGTTAAATTAACTGTTAAAGATAAAACTTCTGGAAAGACAAATTCTTTGACTCGTTATGTAAAAATAGAAAATGAACTTCCAACATTTACTCAAATAGACATCACTCCACAAGATATGTCAAAAGATCCAGTTGTCTTAAATGTATCTCTTAGAAATGCAAAAGATCCAGATGGTGTAATTCAATCTTATTTATGGTATTATTATACAAATACTGATCCTGAACCACAAGGATTTAGAGTTACTAATGTACCTAGTACTTCTTTTGTAATGCCGAAAGTAACAAACGATTATTACTTTGCGGTTGTTATGACAGATAATAATGAAGAAAAAGTTAATACTGAAGAAATTTCAGATGCTAGATATTTTATTACTCTTGAATGAGATAATTTAAATACTCCTTTAGTATCATTAAAAATAAACAATTCTTCTATTTCAATGTGAGATGACGTAATATTTAATGTTGTTGTAAAAAATGTTTTATGACAAGATATTACTAATAAATCACAATTTGAATGGGATTTTGATGGAGATGGACTTTATGAACAAAAAACTTCAATACCTAATATTACTTATAATTTCAGAAAATCAGGAGAATTTCATCCAAAAGTAAAAGCGACTTTTAAATGAATCAGTAATACAAAAAATGTTACTATTAATGTAACAAATAAATTAATTCCAGATTTTGAATATATTTCTATCTGAAAAAAAGTTATATTTATCAATAAATCTATCTGAGAAATTGTTTCATCTATATTAAAATATGATGGAAAACAAGTTTCTTTCCCTGATAAAACATTAGTTCACGAATTTGAAGATAGTAAAAAATTACACAATGTTACATTAAAAATTCAAGAATGAACTAATGTAAAAGAAATTAAGAAAAGAGTAATAACAAATACTTCAAATTTAATTAAAGCAAGAAAACCATGATTAAATGTTTTCACTTATCCAGCTTATGATAGAGAAGTTAATATTGTAAATATAAAAGAAGATTGAGATAAATTTGTAGTTTATTTATGAGAATCAAGAGGAGAACATAAATTCTATGCTGTTGATTATGATATTTATGAAGATACTGATTTAAATTGAGGAAAAGCTGATGATATTGATAATAAATTAGACAGAAGTTTCTGAACAGGTGAACCTTTAGAAGTAAAATTAAATGATTTAAAAGAACAAACAATAAGAATTTTCTTGTTAAAAGATGATAAAAAAACAGTAACTGAAACTTTAGATATAAAAATTATAAAAGATTATATTTTTGAAGTTGATGTTGATGAAGTTGAGTTTACAGGGCTTACTACTCAAGAAGAAGTAAAAATCGAAAAAATAAAAGATTATGTAAAAACTTTTGAACCTAAATATAGATTAGAAGCATCTAAATTTGTAGAAAAACTTCAAGCATCTTGGTTAGATGATAGAGAAAAAACAGAAACTATTCTAGCTTTTGAGCAATATGTAGATAATATCACTGGATTAGATATAACTGAAAAAGATGATATTATTAATATGCTTGAATCATTCTTAGTTAATGATGCTGAGGACAATACTGTTAAAAATCTTGCATTTAATGTAGTAAAAAACTTGATTCCTAGTGATATAGACGGTTATTCTAATATCGTGGATAAACTTGAAACTATTAAAAATCAAAAAGATGTAGAAAAAAATAGAGCGATTTGAAGTGAAATTTTGGCTTCTATTAAAGATAATGAAGATTTAACAGATGAAGATAAATTAACTATAAAGAGTCAATTAAAAGTATTAATTTATAATAATGATATTCCAGAATCTGAAAAACCAAAAGAAGAAGATACTGTAAAACCTGAAGATACAACTACTTCTGGAGATAAATGAGGATTCATCTGAATTATTATATCAGCTTTTAAATGGATTGTTATAATAGTTTGAATCTTTGTATGAATATTCTTAGTTTGAATCATTGCTTTCTGGATTTGGTATAAAGTTGGTAATAAAGATAAAAATGTAAAATTTGCTGATTTTATTATAGAAAAAACAGGTTCTAAAAGAAATAAAAATAACCAAACTGATGTTTTTGATGATTTAGAAGAAGAATTAGTAGTAGATAAAAAAGAGGATAAAAAACAGGAGAAAAAAATAGAGAAGAAAGAAGAAGTAAAACAAGATAAAAAACTAGAGGCTAAACCAGAAATAAAAGAAGAAAAACAAGAACAAGAAGAAAAAACAGAAGATAAATTAGATACAACAGAAGAGAATAAAGAAGAATCAGCTCCTATGGATAAAGCTGATTGAGAAATGCCTAGTTGGATGAGAGGTGCTGTTGAAAAAGTGGGTTCTTGAGTTCCTGTAACTGATACTAAAGAGGGTACAGAATTTAATGATGAGGTTCAAGATATTGGATTTAAACCTAAAACAGAAGAAGAAAAGATAGAAGAAACTACTGAGCAAAAACAAGAAAATCTTCCATCTTGGTTAGATATAAATACTGATGAAGATACTTCTAAAGCTGAAAATAAAGAAGAAGAAAAATTAGAGGAAAAAGCGATAGTAGAAGATAAAGAAACAAAAGAAGAAGAAATCAAAGAAGAAAAAATAGAAGCTGAAGAAGCTAAAGCTGAAAAAGAAGCCATTTCAGAAGTAGAAAAAGAACAAAAAGAAGAAAAGAAAGTAGAAAAAAAAGAAATTAAAGCGGAAGATAAAAAACAAGATGATGATGTAGAAATTCCTAGTTGGTTAAAATCTAGTTTATGAGAAGATGAAATCAAAGAGGAAATTAAAGAAGAATTATTAGATACTAAAGTTGACGAAAAAGTTGATAACACAGAAGACAAAAAAGAAGAAAATGATGATAAAAAAGAAGAAGAAAAAATTCCTAGTTGGTTAGAAAAGAGTAAAGAAGAAAAAGCTCCAGAAAAGAAAAAGCAGGAAGATAATTTACCTTCTTGGTTAAAAGCGGATGAAGCAGAAGCTTCTGAATCTGAAAATAAAGAAGATAAAGAATCAGAAGATAAAATAGAAGAAAAAGTTGAAGAAACTTCAAGTAAGTTAAATAAAGAAGAAGAAAAAAAAGATGAAGAAGAGGTAGATACTAAAAAATCTTATGAAAATGATTCTTCTGAGGAAATTGAAATTCCTAGCTGGTTAAAGAGCGAAGAAAGAAAAGCAGAAGAAAAAGCAGAAACTGAAGCAAAAAAACAAGCTGAGGAAGCTACAGAGCAATTAGAAAAATCAGAAGAAGAAAATATTCCTTCTTGGCTAAAGAGTGAAGAAAATGAAGAAGATAAAAAATCATCTGAAGATGATGAAAAGATAGAAGAAATAATAGAAGATGACAATACAGAGGATAATAATAAAGAAGAAGAAAAGACGCAGGAAGAATTGCCTTCTTGGTTGAAGTCTGATGAATTTAGTGAAGAAGAAAAAACTTCTGAAACTGAGATTAAAGAAGATAAAGTTGAAGAAAAACAAGAAATAAAAGAAGATGAACCTAAAAAAGGAGAAAAGAAGAAAAATACAGTAGCTAAGAAAAAATCCCCAGCGAAAAAATCTTCTACTACAAAAGCTAAAAAAACTGAAGATAAATCGTCAAAAACAGATAAGAAAGAAACAAAAAAGAAATCTGATACGACAAAAAAATCTACAGTAAAAAAGACAACTACTAAAAAAACAACAGCCAAGAAAGTTGCTACAAAAAAAGCAACTACAACAAAGAAAACAACTAAGAAAAAAACAACAAAAAAAGATGAAAAATAGTAGTGAAAACTAAATAAGAGTTTGCGATAAAAAGCAAATTCTTATTTTTTTATTTGTATTTAGCAAAATAAAAATTATAATATGTGCGTTTTGAAATTAATTTATTAAAAAATTATGAATTTTAAAGAAAAATATAAAGAAATGTTTTCTAAAGAAAAAGAAGATAAAGACTTATTAAATAGCCAAGAACCAGAAAAAAAATTAACAATGAAAGAAGAAGCAATAGATTTTTTAAAAGATTTGGTTGTAATACTTTTTATTGTGATTTTGATTAGAACTTTTATTATGGTGCCTTTTCAAATAAGCGGAAGCTCGATGAGTGATAGTTTTTATGATAGAGAATACATTATTGTTGATAAATTTTCTTATCTGAAATTGCCATTCTTTGGAAGTATGAGTAATCCAACTAGATGAGATGTTGTTGTTTTTAGACCTTGAGTAAGCCAAGACAAAGAATTTTTTATTAAAAGAATTGTCTGAGTACCTTGAGATACTTTAAAAATAGAAAAATGAGAAGTTTATATTAAAAAATCTTGAAATGAAGAATTTATAAAACTTGATGAAACTTATCTAAACGGCAATAATAAAGGATATACTTATGTTTCAGGAGATGCTGAAGAAAAATTATATGTAGTTCCAGAAGATTCTTATTTTGTGATGTGAGATAACAGATGACATTCAACTGATTCAAGAGAATGTTTTTATAGTTGTGTAGTTCATAAGACAAATTTTATCAAAAGAGCTGATATTGAAGGGCTTGTTTTAATGGATTTATGATATTTTGATTTATGGAAATTTGGATTTAAAAACGAAAATGATCAATCCACATCGCCAAAATTTTTCAATATACCTAGACAACACGAATATCCGGAATTATCTAAGTAGTTATGAAAGCGTTTTATTTTATTGATAAACCTTTGAATTTTACTAGCTTTGATGTTATCAGAAAGCTAAAAAAGATTTTGAATACAAAGAAAATATGACATACTTGAACACTTGATCCTCTTGCTACTTGAGGGCTTTTAGTGGCTGTCTGAAAATATACTCGTCTTATTCCATTCTTAGAAAAAGACAGAAAAACGTATGAATTTGAAATTAGTTTGGATTGAACAACCGATAGCTTTGATTTATGAGAAGAAATAAATTATTTATCAGAAGAAAAACAAGATTATTATAAAAAAAATCTAACTTTAGAGCAAATAAAACAAGAAATAAAGAATAATTTTACTGGAAAAATAACTCAAATTCCACCAAAATATAGCGCATTAAAAATCTGATGAAAAAGAGCTTGTGATTTGCTTAGAGAAGGGAAAAAAGTAGATATAACAATAAAATCAAGAGAGGTAGAAATTTTTGATATAAAAATATCAGATTATAGTTATCCAAAATTAAAATTAGAAGCAACAGTGAGCGCTTGAACATATATTAGAAGCATTGCAAATGACTTATGAGAAATTTTATGAACAGGAGGTTATATAACTTTTTTAAGAAGAATAAAAATCGCGAATTTAGATATAAAAAATGCAAATAATTTAGATGAGACTTTAGAAAAATTAGATATAAAAAAATTATTCTGAGAAGAAAAATTTATAGAATTAAATAACGAGGAATTATCAGAAATAAAAGCATGAAGATATATAGAAAATAGTTATAAATTAGCTAAAAATAAGGCTTATTTTGTATTATTAGATAACGAAATAGTCAGTGTGATAGAAGTTGTAAATAATGAAGAAAATGAAAATGATATGAGCTTATTAAAAGCAAAAATTAATTTATTTTAATTAAATTTTTATGGTGAAAAAAATATTGTTATTTTTAGTTTTCAGTAGTAGTTTATTTTTATGAAAAATAGTTTTTGCTGATGTTGAAATATATTCTTTAATGCCTAATACAAGCGATGATAAGAAGTTAGAATATATAGAAATTATAAATAATAATAGTGAAAAAATTGACCTATCGTGATATAAATTAGAGGATAAATCTTGAACTAATTTTGTGATAAAAAATCTAATTCTAGAATCTAAAAAAACTCATAAATTTTATTATAATACTACTAAAATTAGACTTAATAATTCTAAAGAAGTCGTAAAATTGTATGATGATAAAAATAAATTAATAGATAAAGTAGAATATTCTAGTAGCCAAAAAGATAAAAAAATAATTATAAAAAATCTAGAAAAAAAAGTCTTTGTAATAAAAAAAATTGAAGAAGATGATAGTATTAATGAGAATAATTTTTTTTGAGGAAATAAGGATGAAAAAGTAATTATTTTTACTTTATTTTTCTGCCTTTTAATATTTAGTTTAACTTATTTTTTTATTATAAAAAAGCTAGTCAGAGATTAAACTAGTTTTTATAATTTGTTCTAATTTTTCTATAATTTTTGTATCCAATTCTTGTAATAAAAGAATTTTTTCTATATTATTTTGCTCTATAAATTTTAGAATTTTATTAATAATTTCATCATTATTTTGTATTTTTAGAATTCATAATTGATGTAATATTTTTAGTTTTGCTAAAATAATTTTGCTATAATTTATATTTTTTAAATTATTAATTTTGTTAATAATATCGTAAAAAATAGGATTAATAACTCAGGTTTTTAAATTTTGATTTAATAGTCAGATTAGCTCTAAATAGGCTAAAATAAGCTGATAGTTTTTACTAGTATAATTAAATTGATTGATAATTTTTATATTTTTAATTTTGTGAATATCTTGTTTTTGGTTTACTTCTATTTCACAATTTATGTTGTATCAGATATCTAGATTTTTCTCTTTTGGTTTAACTTTTTTGTTTACTAAAATTTTTCAATAATCACTAGAAAAAACAAAGTAAAGGTGATTATCTTTACTTTGCTTCTTGATTTCCAATATTATCGCTTTAGTTTTAAAAAGTGACATAAATTTATTTTTATCTGATTATTATTCAATCGTCAGTTATATCAAATTTTAGCTTATAAACGCCATTATTATATACGACACTAACTTCTCAAATTTGATTATCGTGGTCTACATAAATATCTTTGATTTTTTCTTTTGCTCATTCAATTTGCCCAATATATTCTAACGATTTTACATCTTGGTATCTTTTTGAATTTGGTTTAAATATCCAGATTCTGTTGTTAAAGAAGAAATATACATAGCTTAAATCACTTCTAGCAACAATTTTTACTAATTCATCTTTATTCTCTAATTCATAGTTTTTTGGTAATTTATTCAGTGTTATTGATTGGATTTTATATTCTGGATAAGTGAATAATTTTTCTAAAACTAAGTCTTGTTTCATCATATAAATTCAACCATCTATATCTATTGAATTTAATTTATTAGCATTTAGTAGTAATGAGTCTTCATCTTTTAAATAAGGGCTTCCTGCGCTATATCATCCAGCAACAGGTTTATGTTTAAAGATTTGATTTCTATCTTTATTTAGAAGATAAATATTTCAAGAATAAACTTTTAATAAACTTGATTCTTCCCATTTATCATCTCAAATAACATTTAGATAAGAAAATTTATTTTGAGGTGAGAATTTAACAACTGCGCTAGAGTTTGTTAATAAAATGATGTTATTATTATCAAAATCAGCATCGATAAATTCATTTTCTCAGATATTTTCAAAAGCATATTCTCAAGCTGATTCTCCGTTTATAATAGGTCCTGTGATTGATTTTTTATTAATTAAGTATAACTTGTTATCTTTGTTTAGAATTTTGATAGTATTAGTTAAGTCTCAAGTATAAGCGAAATCTTCGATAGGAGCAGAGAAAGTTTCTATTCAGTTAAATTGTTTTTTTAATAAATTTATTTGGTCTTGCAACTCATCTCTATTTGTTTGGAATAAATCTTTTTCTTTTATTTCTCCGATTAATCATTCTGCTTTATCTATATTTAAAGAGAAAACTTCTGGATTATTTACGTTTTGTGAGGCTATATTTTTAAATCTTGTTGCTTCGTTTAGTTTTTCCTTATAGATAGCGGTCATTTTTGTTCCTGAAGTAATTCAGATAACACCAGAAATAATCACATATAATAATATAAAACTTACTATAGTACCTGAAATAAAGATAGCGTTTTTGATATTTTTATTGTCAGTGATGCTAATTTTATCCTGAATTATTGCTGTTTTATTTTGTGCTTGTTGAGTAAAATTAGAATTTTTTACTTTATTAAAAATATTTTTTGAATTTGTTTTTATTGTGTCTAGAATTTTATTGAAATCTATATTACCAACTTTTAAAGATGATTCTTTTTCAGGTGTATTATTAGTTTTTTTATCTTCTTTTATAGCTTCTTCTTCAGCCTTTTTTTCAAAATTTATACTAATGATATCAAGATTATCAATAGGAGTTTCTTCTTTAAATATAATATCTAAATTTTTATTTATATCTTTAGCTTCTTCTACATTAGAAACTGCGTTTAAAACATCAGTTTTTGTTGTATAATCAAATAATCTTGAAGAGCAGACGATAATGTTATCTCCTCATGATAATTCTCAGCTAGAAATATAAGAGAATGTTTCGGATTGTTTGTCAGTATAACTTACTTCAGTAACTTCTTCGTTTTGTATTAAATAACAAGAAGCTTCTCAAATTTTTGAAAAATGAAAATTATATCAGTCTTCAATAGCGATTAAAACATTTAAATTATCTAAATTAGTTCATTCTTGTTTTATGTTGTTTAAAAACAAATTTGTATTGTCTAATACATTTGATAAACTATTATAAGCATCAGAAAAAGTTGCAAAATGTTCAACAATATTATCAACAATTTTATTTAAAATCAAAGTAGCTCAAACAGTTTTTGAGTTACTTATAACGATATAACAATTTAGTTTTGGAGCTATTTCTATTACTTTAGAAACAACGTGATTTCCAGCATTTTCGTTTTGTATTGAGATTATATCTTGGCTAGACATTTTCATAAATTATTAAATTCTATTTTATTATGAAACTTATACTAATCATTTTGGCTATTTTGTCAAAAAATTTATACATAAATAATTTCTATTTCGCGCTTATAATCATCTTCTAATTTATTTAAAAAGATTTTTATATTAGGGGAATAATATTTTTCAAGTATTTCTGGCCATTCTATAAGGCAAATATTATTTGGATTATCCAAAATTTCTTCTCATCAAATATTTATAAATTCATCAAAATTATTTAGTCTATATAAATCAAAATGATAAATATTATCGTATTTTTGATAGTAAGTATAAGTTGGACTGGTTACATCTTTATCAGCTCAAAAATGGTTTTTTATTATGTTTTTTGTTAAAGTTGTTTTACCCGAAGCTAAATCTCAGTATAAAAAAACAATTGTTCAAGGGGATAATTTTAGCTTTATAGAGCTAAGTTCTTCTAATTTGTATATTTTTTTCGTCATAAAAATTGCAATTATTTAAAATATAGTGTATAATCTACTCAGAATTTATATATTAACAAGTTTTTATGGAAACTTTAATGGAAATAAAAAAATCAGAAATTGATGGAATTCAAATCTTTGAATTCAACGGAGAATTAGATGAAACAAACGCTGATTCAACTTTTAATTCTATTTATAAAGAAATAGGAGATTTCTCTGATAAAAAAATTATATTTAATATGAGTGGATTAAAATACCTTAATTCAAAATCAATTTGATATATCGCTGATATTTTCTCAAATATTGAAGATAATGATGGTGATATGGCTATTTCAAATTGTGATGAAGGTGTAAAAGATGTTCTAGAATTGGTAGGTATTACTACGATTGTTAAAACTTTTGATACATTAGATGAAGCTATTGAATCTATGGATTAGACAATAAATAAAGATTATTAAAAGCTCTAGTTTTGTGCTAGAGTTTTTTGTTTGAGAAAATATCCGAAATTTGTATTTTTTTATAAAATAGTGTAGAATAGTATTGATATATTTTATTTTTTTATATTAAAAAAATGGTAAATGTTAGAGAAGATTCAGATGATTGAGTTGGATTACATATTAAAGTAGCAGTATCAGAAGGAGCTGGTGTTTTAAGAGAGGATTTTTCTTGAAGATTTGCAAGTGCTTTAGAAGAAGATTTTGAACCAGAATATACTGTAATTAGTTCAGATGCAGAACCATCAGGAGAATATGATATAACAGTAGGTCAAATATTATCTTGTGATTATGTTGTTGAAGAAGAAGATGTTACTGAAAATTTAAAAGATAGAATTAATATTGAAGAAATTAATGATTGAAGTCTTATTTCTTGAATTTATTTTTCTATAATGAATTGAAGTTTAGAAAATTGAATGCATACTGAAGATGAATTTATCGACAGAGTAATATGTGATTGAATGGATACTAAATCAGAAGAAGAATTTGATTTTTACAGAAAAATTTATAGAAACACTCTACATAATATGGCTTCTAAATGATATATTATTTTTGATAGTCAAGGAAAATTATATTTCAATTTTAAGTTTTGAAATAATAATTAAAAGCTCTAATTTAATATTAGAGTTTTTATTTTTCCTTTATTAAAATAATTTTATTTTGGCTAATCTTTCAAGAAGTTATTTCTATATTAGATTTATTTATTTTTAATGTTTTTGATAAAAATTTAATAATTTCCTTGTTTACTAATCATTTTTCAGGGACTCATTTTATCCTGAATTTAAGCGTTCAATTTTCAAGTACTCAAAAAAATTCATTTTTAGGTGATTTTGGCGTAATTTTTAATTTTAAATACGCTTTTTTATTTTCAAACTTTACATATTCTCGTAAATCCATACAATAGTAAAAATAAATATTAATTATATATATAATATGAAAATTTGAATTGATGCAAGAAAAATTTCTAATTTTTCTGATAAATCTAACTTTATAAAATTTCTGATAAATTTTTTAAATAAAAAAGACACAAAAAATAATTATATAATTTATTCTAATAGCTTATTTAAAGCGGATAATTTAAATAAAAACTTTGAAATAAAAAAAGTAAAAAGTGATTTTTCTGGATTATGACAAATAAAATTTTGAAATCTATTAAAAGCTGATAAATTAGATTTAGTGTTATTTTTTGACTATGATAAGCCACTTTTTTATAATAAAAAATATTTAGCTTTTCCTTGGTGACTAGAAGATTTATTTTTTCCATGAGATAATTTTAAATCAACTTTTAGTAAAACAAAATATAATTTACTTACTCAAATTTATCTTGATAGAGCTGAAAAAGTTTTTGTTTTTAATAACGAAATGAAACAAGATTTAAACGATAAATTAAATTTAAAAGAAGATAAAATAATAGTTTTTAATCCGCCATTATTTAAGTATGCAAATAAGTCATTAGATATTAATACAAAGCTAAAACATTGAATAGCGAATGATTATTTTTTGACTAATTGAGATTGAGCAACGAATAATAATTTAGAAAGAATTATAAAAGTTATTTGAGAAATAAATAATAGTAAATCTAAACAAAATATTGATTTAATAATTTCTTGAAATAAGGCTAGTAGTAACATAGAACTTAGAGATTTTGTGGTTAGAAATAATTTACAAAACTGTATTCATTTTGTTTGAGATATAAATCCAAACGAGGAAGAAAGTTATTATAAAAAATCGATTTGATATATTTATAGCAGTATTTATGATTTATATCCTTTTTCGCTTAGTAAAGCGATAAACTATAATACTTTTATTCTTGCAAGTGACAATGATGTTGTGAAAAATATTTTTTGAAATAGGATAAATTATTTTAATAGTTTGTCAGATTTAGAGATGAAAAATATCTTATTAAAGCAGATAAAAACACCAAAACAAGCTGATTATAAATGAATTTATGAAGATAATTATAAAAAATTTGAAGAAGATATAGTGAGGTTAATAAAAAATTTTTAATATTTAAATATAAAAAAATGGGAAATTTAAGAGAAATACTATTATTTTTAAATAAAGCTGAAAAATTAAAAACTATAAAAAGACAAGTTGCAGTAAGTGATAATTCTAGGAAAGAATCGCCAGCCGAACATAGTTGGAGAATGGCTTTGATGGCGATGATTTTACATCGTGAATTAGAATTAGATTTAGATTTATTAAAGGCGATGAAAATAATAATAGTTCATGATATTATTGAGGCTATTGCTGATGATGTTTGGATTTTGGATAAAAATGATGAGAAAGCAAAACAAAATAAGCAAGAAAAAGAATATAAAGCGGCTGATGAGATTTTTGGAATGCTTCCAAATGGTTTGTGAGATGAGTTTAAAACATTTTGGTATGAGTTTGAAGATAGTGCATCTAAGGAAGCAAGATTTGCTAAAGCTATTGATAAAATAGAGGTTATTATACAAAGAAATGATTTATATGTAGATAACTGGGAGAGAAATGATATCTTTGATGTTTTATTGCATCGGGCTGATGATAGTGTAGAAAATTTCCCAGACTTAAAAAAACTTTGGAATCTAGTTCAAGAAGAATTAGTTAATCAAAATAATAAAAAAATAAATTAATCTTCAGATTTATTTTTATAAAAAATTCAAGTGATATACAAATATCCAAATATAAAATAGATAAATATTATAAAAGAAAAGCCTAAAGTAAGGGAAATGTCGAATATCGCGTGCATTATTACAGAGAACATTAAACCTGTCAGAAATAATTTTAAAAACACCGAATTTAATTTTTTGATGTTGTATTTTTGTAATCATTGAGCGAAGTAATAAGCGACTATTGTGCTACAAGTAACGTGTACAAATACAGAAAAAATAGATCTAAAGAAAAAAGTTCAGATTAGTGAAGAGGTAATAGAATTTGAAGAATTATAGATATTTGATAGATATAAAATATTTTCTACAAATCAGAATCATAAAGCGATAAAAATGGCATATAATACAGCAGATTTTGTATCTTTTATATAGATAAAACTTGATTCTATAAAATTAAAATGTTTGCTAACTTCTTCTATAATTCCAACTAATAAATAGTAAAATAATACTAATTTAAAGCTATTAAAAGCTGTTTCTCAAAAATTTACTCAAGAAGAAATTTCAAAATTTAAATTTGGAATAAAATTAAAAATATTAAATAAAATAAAAATAATACTAGAGATTATTACAGAAAAAATTATTATAAATAAAATATTTTTTAAGTATATTTTAAAGCTACTAGTTACATTTTTATAAAAAAATATTAGTGAAATAAGTAACACTAAAATTCAGATAATTAATAAAAAGCTATTCAGAGAAATAAAAAAGTTTAAACTAGATGAAAGATTATTAATATTTGCGATATTTTCAAAAATATTCAGATTTAAATTTCAGAAATAAGCGATAATTTTATCCATATATAAAATAGGAAAAACGCTTACTCATCAAGCTAAAATACCAGAAAAAAACCTAAATCTATTAATAGGCGAATTATCAATGTACGAAAATAAATATCCCCATAGTAAAATAGGAATAAGAGCAATAAATCAGATAATAATCAGGCTTATACTCATATTTTTTAGCTTAAATAACTATTTTTTATTTTTGTAGATTTTGTAATTTCAAAAAGTGAAATAATCTCCATCATCTTTATATTTTTTTCTATTTTGACTTAAAACAAGGTGTCAGATAATAGAAGATATTCAGATGAAAACAAAAATTCATCAGATAATATAAGCAATAATATCAGGATTTATAATAATTATTATTCAAATTAATAGTGAGAATAATCCAGAAAATAGCATAAATATATTTTTTATTTATTAAAATTTGTGACTATATAATATAATATTTTTTAAAAAAGTAAATATTTTTGCATAAAAAAACTTCCCTGAAAATTAATTAGGGAAGAATTTTATTAATCATATTGATTAGCGTTTGCTTTTCTATAAGCATCTCTAATGATTGCTTGTTCTCTTACTTTTCTTTTAGAAGGAGCTTTTACAGCGTATCTAGTAGTTTTAATTTTACTAGCCATTCTAGTTTGGAAGAACATTTTTTTGTATCTTAAGATGAATTTTTCGTTTGATTCACCTTGATTTTTAACAGCAAAAATCATAATTATATAATTATAAGTAATAAATTAAATCGCGACTTATCAAAAAGGTTGATTTAGTTTATTCTCCATATCTTAGTTTTAAAATAGTACTTTTTTAAAGTTACGCAAACATTATATAGAAAAATAGTATAAGTCAAGTTTTTATTTTGCTTGTTGAAATAAAAATGTTACAGAATTATTTTTTCAAAGTTTTATTTCTTTAAAAGGTTGGTTCATTTTTAATCTCTTTATTTTTTTTCAATCCTTGTATTCTGTAGTTTCTGTGTATCAAACTTGTGAATTTAAATCAAGAATATTTTCAGAGATATCTTTTTTAGGATTTGGGAAAAATTTTTTAAGAGATGAACCAAAACTACTTACATTAGTGTATATTCTTCATCATTCAATTCTAACATATAATGTTTGATAACGAGCATAATCTTTATCTCAATCATTGAATTTTAAATATATTTTATAATTATATTCCGGGTTATCAGATTTTGTTAGTTTATAATCTTGTAGAAAAAGTTCTTTTTTATGGTTCCAATTTGTTATATTGTCTCTGATTGCCAACTTTCCAGATAATAATCACACTATCTTAAATAAGGGGAGATTTAAAGTTTCATTTCACTCTGATAGTTTTTTATTAGATGTAAAATTAGATTTAAATTTTCTTGCTCATACTATTATTTTTTTAAATAAGTTTCTTTTTTTAGAATTTTGTTCTAAATGTTGTTTACTTCTATAAAGACTTAAAAATCATTCTAATTCATCTTGATTTAACTGTTGGATACTACTTATAATAAAGTCATAATTATCTTTATTTGGGTCAAGTAAATATTCATCTATTCAATATTCTATTTCTAAATTATATTTTGAATTACTATAATTATCAGTTTTTGCTTGTTCAGCATCTACTTCACCTTTGATATCAGTATATCAATAACTTCATAAAGTTGTCCTAGAAGAACGAGCTTCAGCTACACTATCTCAGTTAGTAATAATTCACATCGCTATAATAGCAAAATATTGTCAATATTTACAAACCTCTCACCATATTTCTTTAGCTGTAGTACTTGGTCCTTCTGTATTAATTTTTGTATCAGAAACCTTAGAAGTTAAAGCTTCTGGAATTATATCAGGTCATGTTTTAAATTCTTCAGCCATAATATTTTTTTATAAAAATAGATTATATTATACTCATAATAATTATTGGGGCAAATTGATTTGCTTTTTATTAATAGTTTGTTATATTAATTTTAATATATTTTTTAAAAATAGTCAAAAATGTTTGTAGTTATTGATGGAATTGATTGAAGCGGGAAGTGAACTCAAGTAAAACTTGTTAAAAAAGAGTTAGAAAAATGATGAAAAACAGTAAAAATTATAGATTATCCGAGATACTGAGAAAAGGCTTGTTATTTCGTAGAAAAATATTTAAATTGAGAATATGGTAAGTATGTAGAGCCTAAAACGGCTAGTTTATTTTATGCTGTCGATAGATATGATTCTAGCTTTGAATTACGCGAGGATTTAGAAAAATATGACTATATTATAGGGAATAGATATGTGTCTTCGTCAATGATTCATCAAGCAGGAAAAATAGAAGATTTAAAAAAATTAGAAGATTATCTTGATTGGTTATATGATTTAGAATATAATGTTTTGGCTCTACCTCAACCAGAAAAAGTATTATTTTTAGATGTAGCACCAGAAGTGAGTGCTAAATTGTTATTAAAAAAAGAAAAGAGAGATTATATAAAAAATAGTGATAATTTAGATTTACATGAAGCAGACAAAAATCATTTAAAAAACGCTTATAATAGAGCAGTATTCGTAGCTGAAAAATATGATGATTGGATAAGAATAGAATGTACAAAAGATAATGAAATAAAATCAAGAGAAGAAATAACACAGCTTATTCTAAGCCAAATTAAATAAAAAATAATAATTATTAATTTTATAATTATGATTTCAAAAAAAATATTAGTAGATGAGATTCCTTTAAATATAGTTGTATCAGATTTTTTTCATAAAGAAGAAGATACTGTTATTTTTTTACATTGATGGTGACAAAATGCTAAAACTTTTGATGATTTAATGAAAAGATTTGAAAAAGAAAAAAAGAGTTTTGTAGCAATCGATTTTCCTTGATTTTGATTGACTCCATTGCCAAAATGAATTTGGTGAGTGAGAGAATATTGTTTATTTTTAAAATCAGCTTTAGATAAATTATGAGTGAAAAAAGCTACTTTTATAAGCCATTCTTTTGGTTGAAGAGTTTTGATATATTTAAATAATTTATATCCTGAAAAAGTAGAAAAAAATATCTTTATAGCTTCAGCTTGAATAAAACCAGAGTTTAATAAAATAAAATTAGCTATAATTAAATTATGAAAATGGATTTTTAAAATTCCATGATTAAAAAAAATTTGAAATAAAATAAGGAATAAAGTTGCTTCTAGAGATTATTTAGCTAGTTGAGAATTACAACAAATTTTCTTAAAAACTATAAACGAAGATTTAAAAGAGAAAATAAAAAATATTCAGGCAGATTCATTATTAATTCGGGGAGATAAAGATTCAGAAACTCCAATAGAAGATTGAAGATGGTTTAATAAAAATATAAAAAATAGTGAATTATTAGAGCTAAAATGAACACATTTTATTTATTTAGAAGAGCCAGAAATCATTTTTAATAATATAAATAAATTCTTAGAAAAATAAAAAGCTAATTAATTTTTAGCTTTTTTATAATATTTTGATTCTAAATAGAATGAAAATTTTTTTCTTTTAATTATACAATAGGTTATATGTGGTATAAAATCAATAAAAAAATGTAAAAAAAATAGAGGAAAAAATTTATTATAATTTCAGTGATCTTGGTGAAGGTAGTATAAATCATCTTTTTTTACTGCGTGAATATGTTTCCAAAATGAATAACTTTTTAAGCTTTTTGTTTTTCAAGAAATATGAAGAACATTAAAATCCTTTTTAAAATATTTATTTATTTTTTGAAAATCCTGTTCTTTTAGAATTAAAAAAGTTCTAGGGTAGGCAAAGAACTTTTTATAATTATTTTCTAAACAATATTTCCAGATTTCTTTTTCAGTCATTTTTTATTTGTAAAAAATTATTTAATTTATTTTATTAATTTTTTTATAAATTTTTTAACCATTTTTTGAACTTGTTGTAATATTGAAGTTTTTTCTTTAAGAAACTCTGGTAGCTCAGCTTCTTTATATTTTCAAGATAATATATCTTCGACAAATTGGTTTGTTTTTTCCTGTGTTATGCTTGCTGCGTATGTTATTCTTTCCTCTGTATTTTCAATACTATCTAGCATATTTCTAAAAAGTTCTCTGAATGGTTTTGCTCAATCTTCATCTTCTAATTTTTCTGCAGCAAGAATTAGAGAACTAGTTGTAACAAGCAATTGCTTTATTTCAGAAACATCTTTTAAAGATTTAAAACCTTTGGCCTTATCTACAACATGGTCATAAAATTCAGTACTAAGTTTATCTGCTAAACTAGACATATTTTCAATAGTTAACAACTAAGACGGTATTATAATTATTTATTTGAGTTTGTAAAAAATTTTTTTACATTACTTGTTTTTGAGGTATATCTTCTTCTCTTATTTCTTCATGAGTTGTTTTTATTCAAGCACTTATAGGGATTACCTTTGATTCTTTTGTCTTTGCTTTTGGTTTTTCAGCTATTCTTCTTTTTTCTTTAGCTTCGGCTACTGCATTTTCTCTTTCTTTTTTAGCTGCTTCTTCGTTTGCTGCTCTTTCTTCTCTATCAATTTTTGCATATTCTTCCATTTTCTTTAGTACAGGAGCCCTTTCAAGAAGTCTTTTATCTATTATTTCATTCGCTTTGTATCTAGCTTTTCTTATTTCTGACTTAATTGTTTTTTTTGTTTTTCTTCATTTATAATCTAACATTATACATTCATCTAATAGGTTATAGTCTTTTGCTAATTGTTCAGCTTTTAATACCAAATTAGAGGGATTATATAAGTTACTTTTATTTCTTGCTGTTTGTAATATTTCAATTACTTGTATCATTATTTTTATACGTGAATAATCTGTTTCTGAACTCCTTATTTTTTCAACTTTTTTAGCTAATTGTTCTCATATAGTGAAACTTTCACTATCATAGTTAGTAAATTGTGGTTCATAAGAGCTAGATGTGTTAGGTGTCATTGTTAAATAATTTATAGAAATAAATTTTATAGTTTATATGAATAAAAAAGCTTTTGTCAAGAAAAAAATATTAACCTTGAAAAAAATCCCTTTTTTAATATAATTTAGCTAGTATAAAAAATTTGATCAATAATTTAGATAAAAATAATTATTTTTATGCAAGAATTAACACCTAGAAATATTGACATTTTAAGGCTTATTATTGAGGAATACTTAAATTCTTGAGAATTAGTATGAAGTCAAAAACTACTCAAGAAGTATGATTTGTGAGTTAGTCCTGCGACAGTTCGTAATGATATGGCGAAGTTAGAAGAATATGAACTTATTTTTCAACCATATAATTCAGCGGGAAGATTTCCGACTTCAAAGGGATTACGCGTATTTATTAATCATATGATGAAAGCTAGGCCTGATTATTTTATAGCGCCAGTAAATCAAAATTTATTTAATTATGACTGAAACGCGAGTTTGGAGAATAAAATCCATTCGATAGTCTATAATTTGGCAAATGCTACGAAAGAAATAGCCTTTTTAGTTATTCCAGAAGAAGGGATTTCTAGATATGCTTGAGTACCGCATTTTATAGAGAAAAATCAAAAAGCTTTTTGAGAAAATGTTTTAAATATCATAAAAATTTTGGAAGAAAAAAATAGTTTTATCGCTTTTATAAAGTCTTTGTGAGCTTCTGAGCAAGTGAGCGTTTTTGTTTGAGAAGAAAATATGATTGCATATTTAAAAGATTTTTCTATAATCATAAAGAAGATAAATTTATCTTGAAAAACTTGATACGTATGATTAATCGGTTCACTCAGAATGGATTATTCATTTAATATATCTGCGATAAGGGGAATAGTATAATGAAAAAATATGAAATGTGGTTTAGTTTACTAAAAATTCCACTAGATTTTTTGATAGTATTTTGTGCATTTTATCTAGCTCGTGACATCAGGCTTGTCGCGGACTTTTTGCCATTTATAAATCTTCCTATTCAAACAATAGACAATATAAATTTATTAAAATTCGCTATAACATGAGGATTATTATATGTTTTTATTTTTTCAATGCATAATCTATATTCTCTAAAAATCACAAGTTCAAAGATAAAAGAACTGATAGATGTCGTTAGATATTCGATTTATTGGTTTATTTTTTATTCAGCTATTATTTATTTTTCAAAAGATTTTGTATATGAATTTGCGATTCCTAGATTAGTTGTTTGATATACTCTTATTTTGTCTATAATTTTCGCTATTTTATCAAGAATTTTCTTAAATATTTTCCAAAATATATTATTAAAGCGTTGAATTTTAGATAAAAGAAAAATAGTTTTAATTACTAAACAAAAAGACAAAAATATAAAACAAATTCTAGAAGATATAAACAGAAGTTGAGTTTATAATTTGCTTTGATATAGCAATACTAAACAGTTAAAAACCTCTAAATTAAATTATGTTTGAGATATAGAAGAATTAAAAAATTTGATGAAAAATAGGCTTATAGATGAAGTGATACTACTCGATAGTAATTTTACAAAGAAAGAATTATATGAAATTTGGGATTATTCGCGTATTTATGGGATAAGATATAGATATGTTACGAATAATTTTGATGTGACTAAAACTAATACCGAAGTTTCTTTACTACACGAAATTCCTTTAATAGAGATAAAAAATACGCCATTAGATGCTTGGTGAAAAGTATGGAAAAGATTTTTTGATACGCTTGTATCTGGTATTGCTTTTGTTTTATTATTGCCATTTTTTATAGTTATAGCAATTTTAATAAAAATAGAAGACCCAAGTGGACCTGTTATTTATAAAAATAGGAGAGTTGGGCAAAAATGAAAAGAATTTTTCCTTTATAAATTCAGATATATGAAGTGGAAATATTGCGTGAAAGATAGCTATGGAATAAGTAAAGACCAAGATGATGCGCTTAAATTTGAAGAGCAGTTAATAGAAAATTCTTCAGATAGAACTTGACCACTATATAAAATAAAAAATGACCCTAGAAAGACAAAAATAGGAGCTTTTATAGAAAAATGGTCGATAGATGAATTACCGCAATTAATGAATGTAATTAAGTGAGAAATGAGTCTTGTTTGACCTAGACCGCATCAACCGAGAGAAGTAGAAAAATATGATTTTAGAGAGAATAGGGTATTGACTATAAAACCGTGAATAACAGGTATGGCTCAAGTAAATTGAAGAGAGAAAAATACTTTTGAAGATGAAGTTAGACTTGATATTTTCTATATTGAAAACTGGAGTTTACTCCTTGATTTAAAAATTATTTTAAAGACGATTTCAGTTGTTTTTAGAAGAGGATTTAAGAAATAAAATTTATTTAATAATTTCAATAAGGCTATGGTAGAAATAGATGGACAAACTTCAGAAATTTATAAGTGAGATAAAAAGGCAAAAATTGAAACAAGGGAAGTTGTTTCAGTAGTTGCTGATAATGTAAAAGAATGACTAGATATTGCTGATTTAGAAAATGAATTATCAAGTTATTTTGAGAATATAGAGGTCTCAGAAGGTTTAATTATTACTGTTAAAGCTAGTTGTGATGCAGATAGAACTGCCCAGTGATTAGGAAAAATAAGAGAACTTTGAATTTGACTTGAAAGTTTTTTATTAGATTGTAAAGAATCCAAAATAACGAAAAAAGTAGCTGAGAAGTTAGTTCTAATAAATATAAAAAATTTATTTTTAGAATTTGATTTTAGAACGGATATTCCTAATGATTTCTTTGCAAAATTAGAGGAATTTAAATGAGAAAGTATTTTTATAGATTGGTGATGAATTATTGATGAAAATATAGCTCAAAGTTTAGTTAATATGAATGAGTGTAGAATTATTGAAATTGCTTGTGTTTTGTCAGAAGATAATTTAGAATTAGTAGAGTGTTTATCTCAAAATAAAGGTAGTTGAAAACAAATTATTATTAATAATACTTGACCAGAATTATCAGACGACACTATTAGTGAATTAGAAGATGCATGAATAATTGTTCAAATTTATTAATTAAATAATAAATAATTTTATGTGGTATTTTCCGATTGTTTCTGCGATTTTAGAGAGAACTTGAAAATTAGTAGATAAATTTCATTTTAATAAATTTAAAAATTTAAAACCAACTACTGCGGTAGTACTGGTTTTTTTATGAATGCTTAGTTACTGCACGATTTATACTTTGTTATTTAATACAAATTTTCCGCCATTATCTAGTAATGTGATTTGATTATTATTGTTAATGATTTGATTTTCCTATTTTCAAAATTATTTTGAATTTAAATGATTAAAAATAGTTGATTTATCTGTTAGAGAACCTATTAATTTATTAAAACATATTTTTACAGGATTATTAATCTTTATTTTATTTCAAGATGAAAGAAATATATCTCATCTAGTATGAATTATTCTAGCTAGTTTAGTTACTATAGCATTTAACTTTGATTATAAAAAATTTAAAATAAAATTTAATTCTTGAGTGATTTATGTTATTTTATCTTGTTTTTTCTCATCAAGTATTGTTATAGTTACTAAATATTTGCTAGAAATTTTATCTCCGGAGCATATTTTTTTATTTAGAATAATTTGAGTATTTTTATTGATGAATTTAACACAAAATATATTTAGAGAAAATCTAACAAAAGAGAATGTAGGATTATGATTATTATCAGGATTATTTTATTTTTCTTCTAATTTATTGTATATTTATTCTTATAAAGATTTGTGAGTAAATTTTACTATATTATTAATGTTTATTTGACCTATTTTTACTTATTTAGTCAGTTATTTTATACTAAAAGAACAAGTGAGAAAAAAAGATATTTTATTATCAGCAATATTATTAGGGATTATAATAACTACTTTAATAAAATAAATTTAATTTTCAAATAAAAAACTCTAGCGATAAACTAGAGTTTTAATTTTTAGAAACTTTTTATAAAGTATCATCAGAAATTTTACTATATTCAAAAACATCTTGTCCTTTGAAGAATCTTTGTAATTCAACTTTTGCAGTATCTTCACTATCTGAAGCGTGCATAATGTTAGCATCAATTGTCATACCAAAGTCACCTCTGATAGTACCTGGTTGAGCTTCTTGTGGATTAGTAGCTCCTGCAACAGTTCTAACAACTGAGATAGCATTTTCTCCGCTAACAGCTAAAGCAACAACTGGACAACTAGTCATATATTCTTTTAACATAGGGAAAAATGGTTTATCCATAAGGAAATCATAATGTTCATTGATGATAGCATCATCTAATTGCATCATTTTTAGACCATTGATTTTTAATCCTTTTCTTTCAAGTCTAGCAATAACTTTTCAAATTAAACTTCTTTGAACAGTATCTGGTTTCAATAGAATTAATGTAGTTTGCATATTTTTTTTATTAAAATTTAAAATAATTTTCAAAAATACGAGATAATTATATAGAAAAATTAATTTTTTCAAGAATTTTTTTCTTGTTTTTTAGTTGATTTATAATAAAATATCAAAAATAAATTTAATAAAAATAATAAAAAAAGAATGAAACAAGAATTATTAAAAAAATATTATGACATTATAGCTAGTCTAGCAAGAAAATATTTAAGTAAAAATAAAGATATAAAAATAATATGAGTAACCTGAAGTGTAGGTAAAACAAGCTGCAGAATGATAGTTGCTGAAACACTGCAAAAATTAAATAAAAATAAAACAATTTATACTTCACCAAAAAATTTTAATAGTGAATTATGATTAAGTTTGTCTATTTTGAAAATTGAAAAATATTCTCCAAGTGTGATTATTTTATTAAAAACTTTATTTATTGCCTTTTATAAAGCGATTTTTAGTAAGCCTGATTATGATGTTTTAGTGTTAGAATATGGGATTGACCATAAATGAGATATGGATTATTTATTAAAAATAGCTGAGCCGAATATTTCTATTTTTACTAAATTAGACAAGGTACATAGCGCTTATTTTAATTCTCTTGATGAGATTTGAGATGAAAAATTTAAATTACTTCAAAATACGAAAAATACAGTTTTTATAAATAAATTAGAGGAATATATTTGTGATAAATCAAAAAATTTAAAAAATAATTTAGAAGTAATTTTTTATTGAAAAGAAGAGGAACATTATAAAAATTATAATATAATAAAAAATATTAAAAATAATATAGAAGCTAGTTTTGAAGTTATTTTAGATGATGAAATAATAAAAGTTAACACAAATTTAATTTGAAAAGAAAATATTGCTTATATCGCTTTAGCACTAAATATAGCGAAAAATTTGTGATATCAAGTTGAAAATAATATTATTATTGATTATAAGCTGCAAGCTTGAAGATTTAGTATTTTTGAGGGAATAAAGGGTAGTGTTTTAGTAGATTCTAGTTATAATGCAAGTCCGTTAAGCATGAAAAAAATGATAGAAAATACTTATAACTTAAAAAATCAGATATTTAAAAATCATAAAATAATGCTTGTTTTATGAGATATGAGAGAGCTTTGAGAATTTAGTGAAAATGAGCATAAAATGCTGGCCAGTAGTATAATATCAGTAGCTGATAAAGTTATAACAGTTTGACCAGAAATGCAAGATTTTTTGATAAAAGAACTTAGAATGTGTAATTTTTCTGGAGAAATTTTTACTTTTTTGAAATCAAATAAAGCAGGAGAAAAAGTTTTAGAAATTTTGGAAGAAGACAGTGAAAATAAATATCTAGTTTTATTTAAATGAAGTCAAAATACGATTTTTATGGAAGAATCTATCAAACCAGTTTTAAAAAATTATAATGATGAGAGTGAGTTATGTAGACAAAGCGTAGATTGGATGATTAAAAAGAAAAGATTTTTTGGAGAATAAAAAAATTATAAAAAAACTTGAAAAAGGTATTACTTTTATTATAATAGTAATACTAATTTAACTATGAAAAAATTTTGTATTATGAAATCTACCTACCCAAAAGAAAAAGCTGTGAGAAACAGTTTTACTTTGAAACCCAAAAACTTTAAAAAGTTATCTCAATATAAAAACAAGTCTTTACTTGTGAATAAAGCTTTAGAACTTTATTTTAGTAGAGAAAAAGCTCTTCAAGATGCTGATGATAAATGGTTAAGAAAAACCATAAAAGAGGCTCAAGAAGAAATAGCAAGAGGAGAATATACTATTATTAATCCTAATTGATGAGATATTACTGATGAAATGTTAGAGGAAACTTTATGGAGTTAAGGATATTTTAGTTATTTATTATAAGTAAGATGGAGTTTTGATATTCTAATAAATTTAAAAAATCTGCTAAAAAGATTTGAAAATCAAATTTAAAATATAAATTAAAAATTAACGATTGTATTAAAGATTTTCAAAAAAAATTATTTAATAGTAAATATTATAGAAAGAAATTAAAAAATTATAAAAATTGTCATTCATTAACTGTTACTTGAGATATTAGAATAGTTATTGAAATCTTAATTAAAGATAATAAATGTTATTTTCTGAATATCTGAACTCATAGTGATTTAGAAATTTCATCAGAAAAAAGAAACAAATTTTAATAAAAAACTCTTAAATTAATAAGAGTTTATTTTTTTGATTTATTTTCTTCTTCTTTTGTTACGTTTACTTGAATTTTTGCTTCTTCTTCAAGTCTTTTAGCTTTTTCTTGAGCTTGTTTAGCAAGCAAGGCTTCGTGTTTTTTTTGTTTTTCTTTCTTCATTTTTTCTTTATAATCATCTCTTCTTTTTTGGAATTTTTTCTCTTGCGTTTCAATTTCTCTTAGAGAAGAGTTAATTTTATCCTCTACGAATTTCTTGCTTTTACAATATTTTTCACGACTAACTCTAAAAATTTTATCATACCTTATAGAAAATACTTCAGGGTCAAGATTTTTAGGAGGGAAAGTATCAGCTGAAAATACCGGAGTCGGCATTCAATCTACTAATAATTTAGTATAAATAGTATATTTCCTTAAGTTTACTAAATCTTCAACTTCGACTTCTCATCATAAAACTTCCTTTAAAATAGCTCAATCATGGTATCCAACTTGGAAAGTAACCATACTTCAAACATTTCAGAAAACAGCTCATCTTACATCTTCAGGCATTTGTTCAATATATTGATTTGCCATTACTAAATTTAGCTTATATTTACGCGCCTCTGATAAAATTGAAGCGAAAGATTCTGTCGCAAAGTTTTGGAATTCATCTACATAAAGATAAAAATCTTTTCTGTCTTTTTCTCAGATATCCGCACGGCTCATAGCATCTATTTGGAATTTTGTAACAAGCATGGCTCATAGTAAACTAGAAGCGTCTTCTCAAATTTTTCACTTTGATAAATTAATTATCACTATTTTTTTATTATCCATTGCCCAACGCAGTCCAAATGAGTTTTTAGGTTGTCATAAAACATTTCTAAGGATAGGACTTGATAAAAATTGTCCAACTTTATTTAGTACAGGAGCTACATATTCTGCTTGGTTTTTTGGATCCCAACTACCAAATTCGTTCACCCAGAATTTTTTTACGATAGGGTCTTTTATTTTTGCTACAACTTTTTCTCTATAAGAAGCCGTTGTTAGCATCATTGGAATTGAAATTAAAGTAGTATTAGGATATTCAAGCAATGCTAAAATTGTATTTCTCAAAATATGCTCTAATCTAGGTCACCAACTATCACCAAAAATTTTCTTAAAAATCCCTACAAGTCAAGATGCTATAAGCGGTCTATAAGCAGGTTTCACATCTTCAAGCATATTAAATGCGACAGGAAAATCAGTATCACTTGGGTCAAAAATTACTACATCATTTGTTCTTGATTTCGGTACATTTCATAAAACTGTTTCAGCTAAATCTCAATGAGGGTCAATAACAGCGACTCATCTTCATTTATGAATATCGTCTAAAATCATATTTTCCAAAATTGTAGACTTTCACATTCAAGTTTTTCAAACGATATACATATGTCTTCTTCTGTCGTTTGGTCCTATTCAGAAGTCTAAATTACTTCATCTAAAATTTGTTTTTCAAATAGGAGTTAAATCCTCTTGTTTGTGAAGTAATGGCAGATTAGAAGGTGGTTCAAATCATCTCGCTTGTATCCAGTTTATAGATGGAGTTTGTACATAAGAAGTAGGTAAATGAACTAATCAAGCCAACTCTACCGTATTCATAATCATTCCATCATTACAATTTCTTTCTTTGATATTGTTATTATTTTCAGTTATTTTATCTAGTTCTAGACTATTTACAGAAGGAACACTATAAACTCAAAGCGTAGAATAAAGCTCTTTTATGGCCATTTTTCATTCAACTTTATCATCTCATACGAATACTAAATTCATATCAACTCAATATCAAAAAGAAGCAATTTTTTCTTTAAAAAGTGTGAAATGTTCATCATTTTTTTCAAAAATATTTCATTCTCAAGTAATTTTTTCTTTACTGAGCATTATGATTTTATAGAAAAATCTAAAGATATAAATAAAAGGAGCGTATAAAAAATACCAATTAGTTTTATGTCTAGTAAGCAGTAATTTTTTTAAAAATTTTGGATATCCTCAGAATAAAATTTTTGCTGTATGTTCATAATCTTTTTTCCAGTCTTCATCCCAAAGTGGAGAAAAATTTACTTGGAAAATATTGATACTACGTGTAGAAGCTGTATTTAAAGCAGAAGTTATAGAAGAAAAAGGGTCAATAATTCATTTTACAGAAGAATCAGAAAAAGTTGTATAGTTTTTGATAGGGTACAAGAAATGTTTTCATTGTTTAATTTTTCACACAATAAATTTATCATCTGGCAGATTTGCCAAATAATCTTGTACTTCTACAATTTCTACATTTGAATAATGAGCATAAATTTGATTAGTTAAGAAATTTTTATATTCTGGTGTTGTAATAAAGAAAAATCTAATTTTATTTCAAATATGAGCTATCTCAAAGGAAAAACAAGGTCTTCCTGTTGTAGCTTTTTGAAAAATAGTAGGTTTTTCATCTAAAACTTTATATAAAATTCTTAAAATATGTTCAAAGGCTAATGCTCATTTTTCATTCAGTCTATCTACAAGTATTTCTAATACGACTTTTTGCTTATTCATTACCTTTTTTTAGTTTTATAATCTTCTATTTTTATTTTCTGTTTTTATTTTATCATAAAATTATAAAAAATACAAAAATCAGCACTACTTTTTTTGCTAAAGATAATTATATCTAAATTATATAAAAAAGCTATTTAAAAATACTTGCGTTTAAGGAAAATTATTTTAAATCATCAAATAAAATTAGCATAAAAATTTCTTCTAACTCAGGATTGGAAGTTGAATTTAATTTATTTACGCTATAAGCAGCGTTTTTTTCTAAAAATTTTTTATTACATTTCTCTACACTAGAAAATCAGATTTTTATGTTTGCATCTATTAAATCTATAATATCTTCTCATTTTACACCATCAATATCAAGAAAATAATCTATAAAAGCGATATCAAATTTTTGTTCTAAAGCATCTTTATAAGAAAAAAAATGAACAAAATCATATTTAATTCACTTAGGTATAGAATTAATAATTTGTGCTATTCAGTATTCTTGGTCATCTATTAATGCGATTTTTAACATAAATTTTTATTATTTATTAAAAAATTATTCTTGATACTCCTTCTCCTTATAGTAGAGGGGTTAAGCAAGGTACAAAAATGCAATTAATATTAAAATAAACTAACTTGTTTAGCATCATTTTTAGTATTGCTTTCAGCTTTTTTCTCTAAAAAATTATAGATTATATGTAAATCATATTTTAGATTATGTCAGATAATTATTTTATCACTATTTAATAAATTTTCTAAAAATTCTTGAGCAGTTTTTATGTCAATTTTATCTCAAGAATGCCTGATATTTATATAATATCAAATATTATTTATATATAAACTAATCCCTACTAACTGCGCTTCCATATAATTTAAACTTGTTGTTTCAGTATCCAAAACTATTTCATTATTTTTATCTATTATTTTATTTAATTTTTCTAAATCTTTATTATTTTTTATAATTTGTAATTTAATTTTTTCGCTATCAAAATTTTTTAAATCTTTGTTTTCTCATCAAGTTATAGAGTAAAATTCTAAGTTATTTAAAAAATCTATTGCATCAGGATTAAATATTTTTTCTTTATCAAAAATATGTTCTTTTTCATTAATTTCTAAATTAATATTACAGACTATTGTAGCTAAGCGTTTTGATAAAAAAGCATTTTCTTTTCACGCGATTAATTTTTCTCAGGTTTTTCAAGTAAAATCATCGCTGTTATTATAAATTTCTTCTAAAGTGCCATATTTTTCTAGCATAGTTTGAGCTTTTTTTGGTCAAAATCAATCTAAGCCTGGAATATTATCAGATTTATCTCAAACAATAGCTAAATAATCTATAACTTGCTCTGGTTTTATACCAAATTTTTCTATCGTTTCTTCTACTCCGAAATCTTTTTTCTTCATAGTATCTTTTATTTTTACATTGTCTTGTACTAGCGAATATAAGTCTTTATCTCAAGATAAAATATAGACATTATTATTTTTATCTTGTCAGAATTTTGTAGCTAGAGTTCAAATTACATCATCAGCTTCATAACCAGGAATTTCTATAATTTTTATTCAAGTTTTTCAAATCATTTCATCAACTAAATCAAATTGTGATTTTAGATTATCAGGCGCTTTATCTCTAGTTCATTTATATTCTGGATAAAATTCTTCTCTAAAATTTTTTTCTTTAGAATCACGGACAAAATATATATAATCAGGTTTAAATTTATCTCATAGAGATTTTATAAATTTCGCCATACCGAAAACAGCATTAACATAGCGTCAATCCTTTGTAGTAAATTCAGGAATAGCATAAAACATTCTATAAATAAAATTGTTTCAGTCGATTATATATATCTTTTTTTTCATTATAAAGCTTTTATTTTATATAAAATTCTGTTGGTTCAGTATTAACTTTCCATGTTCCAGGGGGTGGTCAAAATCAGCTATGAGAATAACTCATATAGTGTTGGTCACTCCAATATCAAGCATTTCACACCATTCATCAAACCTCCCGTTTATCTCAAACTAATCAAGGGTTACAATAACTATATCATAACCAAATCATAGTTGTATTATCATAGGTTGGAGTAACTCATTCTATTGCTATAGTCATATAGTCTGAATGTCATTTACAATGAATTCCTGGAGAAGTAATCTCTTCTACATTAGTTTCTATTAATCAATTCAATGCTTCAAAATAATTTTGTCATCAAGTTTTTAGCATAATATTATTTGCTGCCATATTATATCTATTTGGGTTAAAACATTCTAGATTCGTATAATTAGTTGCTGGTCAATCAGATTTTTGCCAACAATCTTTTGCATTAGCAAAGGTATAATTTCAAAGTATATTTACATATCTTGTCCGTCCTCATCAATCTGTTGTCATATCACAATAAACTTCAAAAGCAGCATTTCATCAAGAACCATCTGGGTCTATCCAATACGTTTTATCTTGATTTAAATAAGACGGTTCAGTGTCTAAAATATTTTTACAGCTTGTTCAAGGATTATTTTCAGTTCATATTTTTGGTGTTCATTTTCTAATAAAAACATTTATGGTATGAGTACTAGAATTAGTAGGTCCATCTTGCATCCAACCATTATTCCGTGTTCAATATGATAAAGCCATTACTCAACCATGACTATCATCAGAAAAAATTATTCAACTATTATTGTCCCGAAATTGGTTCCAAAATTCATCTCTAGAAACATTTGTTCATTTATCAAGTATAGTTAGTCAAGCATTTGTTCTACTTCATCATCTTGAAGCATCGTCTTTCATAGCTAGTGCCCATTTTCAAGTTTTATCATAATTTAATTTTGCCCAATAATTACTATCAGTATGAAATAATACTTCATCAGAAGCATCTACCAAAGTATTATTTACTTTGTAATTACAATGTTGATTTAACTGAGTACAAGAGCCATCTCATTTAAATTCTTGACCATATGTAGTAGTTTCTCATACATGCACTAGTGTCCATCATCAATCGTCAAATGTCATATTACAATAAACTTGATATGCAGCATTTGAATTAGGTTTTATCCAGTAAATTCAGTTTTGAGTAACTCAAGAACTTTGTACATCTAAACAAGATAATCAAGGATTATCACTTGTTAATCATTTCTTTACATCTCATAGACAATTTCAAGAATTATTACATAATTTTCCTGTTACATATAATTTTCAATTTAATTTTATGTCACTAGAACTAACATCTATTTTATTAGTTAAACTAGAAATATTTGTCCAAGTAGAGTTATCTAAAACTTCTCAAGAATTTTTTGTAACAATAATAGCACCAATAAAATTAGCTAAATATATTCAGCTTAGAATTAGGCTTAAAAATAGTATAAACTTTTTCATAACTTTATTTAAAAATAATAATTATTTTGATTATAATAAGTTTTGTATAGAAAAGCAAATTTTATTATTATAAAGTCTTGATAATTTTAAAAAAAGTAGTAGAATAATGTCAGCTTATAAATATTGCAGAGAGAATTATATAAGTTAGTTTTATTTAAAGTTAGTTTGTATAATTTTCACTGCCAAAGATGATAAAATTTATAAGCAATTTTAATGCTTAATTTATTTATTATGCACGGAATTTCTGACAAAACTGCGCCAAATTTAGAGGTGCTTAAAAAAACTTATAATATAGCTTGAAAAGATATTACTTTTGAAGCTGGAAGAATTTGATTACTAGCGTCTTGAGCTGTAACTATAAGCGATGAATATGGAAATGTTTTATTTGTTACAACTTGAATTGAAGAAAATAATGTAGATGAAAATGCTCCGTTTTTTCCTTTAATGGTTGATTATCAAGAAAAATTTTATGCGATTTGAAAAATCTGATGAAATAGATTTCAAAGAAGAGAATGAAGACCTTCTGATACGGCAGTACTTCTTTCTAGACTTATAGATAGACCTATTAGACCAATGTTTGCTGATGGATTTGTAAATCCAACTCAAATTATAGCGACACCTCTTTCTTCAAATTGAGAATGAGATTTATGATTTTTTGGTATAACTTGAGCGAGTCTTGGTTTACTTATGGCTTGAGCGCCTTTTGAATGACCTGTTTCTTGAGTAAAAATTACGCTAACTAGTGAATGAAAATATATTTTTGACCCTAGTAATGAAGAACAAGAAGCGGGATTATTAACAGTCGTTGTAGCTGGTACAAAAGACGCTATCACAATGGTAGAAGCGAGCGCAAACGAAGTTTCTAACGACCAAATGGTTTCTATGCTTGAATATGCTCATGGCGTGATTATCAAGGTCTGTGAAGCGCAAGAGGATTATTTAGATGCTTATTCAAAATTATATTGAATCAAAGAAATAAAAGCTGTTTACAAAAAATATGATGATTTTATGTTATCAAAAATTTCTGACTTTTTAACGAAAGAAAGGTTAGAATGTCTTTATAATAAGGGGAAAAAAGAGTTTTCTCACGAAGTGAAACTTTTAGAAGAAGCTGTTATAGAAAATTTTGATTTAAAAGAAGAAAATCCAGAAGGACAAAGGATAAAATATAGCGAAGTAGGGAAATATGTATGAAAGAGAATTAAACAAGTAATGAGAGAAAATATTTTAGAGAGAGAATTAAGATTAGATTGAAGAAAAGTTGATGAAGTTAGACAAATAAAAACAGATGTTTGATTACTTCCTAGAGTTCACGGAAGTGGATTATTCCAAAGATGAATGACACAAAGTTTATCTATCACGACTTTATGAGGTCCTGCCGATGTACAAGTCGTTGACGATATGTTTGAAGAAGATGAAAAAAGATTTATTCATCACTATAATTTTCCACCTTATTCAGTTTGAGATGTAAGATTTTTAAGATGAGCGGGGAGAAGAGAAATAGGACATTGAAAACTTGCTGAAAAAGCTTTAATGCCTGTTCTTCCTAAAGAAGAAGATTTTCCTTATATGATGAGAGTCGTTTCTGAAATTACTACTTGTAATGGTTCTTCATCAATGGCTTCAGTATGTTGAACTACGCTTAGTTTGATGCATGCTTGAGTACCTATTAAAGCTCCTGTTGCTTGAGTTGCTATGTGAATGATTTTTGATGATAAAACTAAAGATTATAAGATTTTAACTGATATTCAAGCGCAAGAAGATTTCTTATGAGATATGGATTTCAAGGTTGCTAGAACGCCAAATTGAATCACAGCGATGCAACTAGATATGAAAGTAAAATGATTAAGTATGCAAGTATTTAGGGAGGCTTTTGCTCAATGAGGAGAAGCTACAAGTCATATTCTAAAAGAAATGATGAAGACTATAAATACTCCAAATAAGGAGTTATCTCCTTATGCTCCTTGTATTACAACTTGTCAAATAACAGAAAAACAAATTAGTCCAGTTATTGGAAAATGATGAGAAAATGTTCAAAGAATGGAAAAAGATTATTGAGCTTCTATTCATATTGCTGATGATTGATTAGTGACTATTACAGCTGAAAATGCTGATAAATGACAAGCTGTTATAGATGATATTATGAAACTTATTTGGGAACCTAGCGTGTGAGAAAAACATGAATGAAAAGTTATAAAAATTATAGATTGAGTATGAGCGATTGTTGAATTTAAAGGTAAATCATGAATGGTTCATATTTCTAAATTAGAAAAATGAAAAACATTAAAAGTTGAAGATGTGGTAAAAACTTGAGATAATATTACAGTATGAATTTTAAATGTAGATAAAGCTCAATGAAGAATAGCGCTAGCTAGAATAGGAGAAGATGTATCACCTCATAATCTAAAAAAATCTTGAGAAAATAAAGACGCTAAAAAATTAGAAATAAAACCAAATAATTGAGATAAAAAATCTGAAGATAAAAAGTGAGAAAAATAAAAATATTTTTTAATTAAAATAATATATTATGACTACTATTACGAAAGAGGAATTTACTAAACATGCATGTGAACAAGTTCTTAGATTTTCAATTGTAGAAAAATGGGATGATTTATCAGAAGCAAGAAAAGTTCAACTTGGATTTAATATGGGAGCAATGTCTCTTGCTTTAAATCTATCTAAAGAAGATTGATTTATGGCTCTTTTTAATGTTAGAACAGGAGAAATTTCTATGCAAGAATTTAGAAAACATATTGCAAATATTGTCGCTAAATATAATATTAAGGTTGAAGAAAAAATGATTGAATTACCATTTTAGTTTTTCAATTAATAATTTTAAAGTAAAAAAAAGTGTGACATAAAACTAGCTAAAATAAGCTAGTTTTTCTTTTGACTTTAGCTATTTATTCCATATAATAGGCCTGTTTTAATAATAAAAAGTAAAAAAGAAATATGTTAAGAAGTCATAAATGTAATGAGCTTAATAAAGCTAATATTTGAGAAAAAGTACGTTTAGCCTGATGGGTATCAAATAGAAGAGACCACGGATGAATAATTTTCATAGATTTGAGAGATAGATATTGAGTTTCTCAAATTGTTTTTGATCCTGAAAATGCGACAGTTTTTAAAGAAGCTGAAGCTTTAAGAAGTGAATATGTAGTTGCTATTGAATGAGTGGTTAGAGAAAGACCAGCCGGACAAGAAAATAAAAATCTGCCTACTTGAGAAGTAGAAATTTTGGTTGAATCAATGAATTTACACGCAAAAAGTAAAACTCCTCCTTTTGAATTAGATGACCATTCTACTGAAGCTAACGAAGAAATTAGACTGAAATATAGATATTTAGATATGAGAAGAAAGAAAATTCTTGATTATATGAAATTTAGATCAAAAATGACAACTTATACTAGAAATTGGTTTACGCAAAGGGATTTTTTAGATGTGCAAACTCCTATTTTAGCAACTTCTTCTCCAGAATGAGCGAGAGATTTCTTGGTGCCTTCTAGGCTTCACGCTGGGAAGTTTTATGCTCTGCCACAAGCACCACAACAATTTAAACAATTACTTATGGTATGAGGAGTTGATAAATATTTTCAAGTAGCGCCTTGTTTTAGAGATGAAGATCCTAGAGCTGATAGACATGCTTGAGATTTTTATCAAATTGATTGTGAAATGAGTTTTGTTGAGCAAGATGATGTTTTTAATGTAGTTGAAGAATTTTTATTAGATGCAACTAATGATTTATCAGATAAAAAAGTATTAACTCAAACAGTAAATAATGATAAAATAAGAGAAAACGGAAAATTTTTTCAAATGACTTATGAGGAAGCTATGGCGAATTATTGAAGCGATAAACCAGATCTTAGATTTGGTTTAAAATTCGTAGATTTAACTGATGTTTATAAAGAAAGTGAGTTTGCTGTATTTAAATCAGTAGCGACAAGTGGATGAATTATCAAAGCGATAAAATTAGAAAACCAAAAATTATCAAGAAAAGAAATAGATGAACTTACAAAAGTAGCTCAAAAAGCAGGAGCAAAAGGTCTTGCTTATATAATTTATGATGATGCTGAAGAAGGGGGGAAAAAATCTCCTATCTTAAAATTTATGGGAGAAGCTGAAATTTCTGAAATGGAAAAAAGACTTGAGCCAAAACACGGAGATATAATTTTCTTTTCAGCTGATGAATTTGAAAAAGCTGTAAAAATTCTTAACGTAGTAAGACTTGCTTTAAGAGATAAATTTGAATTAGCTAGTAAAAATGAAATTTCATTTTGTTGGGTAACTGATTTTCCTATTTTTGAACAAGATGAAAATACTTGAAAAATAGATTTTGAACATAATCCTTTCTCAATGCCAAAAGGTGGTATTTCAGATTTTGATAGAGAAGATTTACTAGAAGTTAGATGACTTCAATATGATTTATCTTGTAACTGATATGAAATTTTATCAGGTGCGATTAGAAATCATGATGTAGACGCTTTAGTAAAGGCTTTTGAAATGGTTGGAAGAGATAAACAAGAAGTTATGGATAAATTTGGTGCGATGTATGAAGCTTTTCAATATTGAGTGCCTCCACATGGTGGGTTTGCGATTGGTATGGATAGACTTATGATGATTTATGTTGATGAAGAAAATATTCGTGATATTTATGCTTTCCCTAAATCTGGTAAGGCTCAAGACCTTATGATGAATGGACCAAGTAGCGTAGATAATGACCAATTATTAGAGCTAAATATTGAAGCAATTTTACCTGAAGAAGAAGATAAATAAATTTTATAAAATATTAAAATAATAAAAATATTATGGAAAATAGAGATAAAATTATAGATAATTTATTAAAAAAATGAGTATCTAGAGTTATTGATGAAGAAAATCTTAGAAAAAGATTAACCTCTTGAAAAAAGTTAAGAATAAAATTATGAATAGACCCAACAGGAAGTGTAATTCATATCGGACATGCTGTACCTATTTTAAAACTTAAAGCGTTTCAAGATTTAGGTCATCAAGTTGTATTGATTATTTGAGATTCTACAGCTGAGGTAGGGGATACGTCTGATAAAAATGCTGAAAGACCATTGCTTACTAAAGAAGAAATTAAAGAAAATTATAAAAATTATATCAATATGTTTTCAAAAATTTTGGATATTGATAAAGTTGAAGTTAGATATAATAGTGAATGGCTTAGTAAAATAGATTTTAATGGAGTTGGGCATTTAGCGAAAAACTTTTCAGTTGCTGAAATGCTTGATAGAGATAATTTTTCAAAAAGATATAAGGGGTGAGTGAGAATTTCTCTTCAAGAATTTTTGTATCCACTTATGCAAGGGTATGATTCTATTGCTGTTGAAGCTGATGTAGAGCTAGGTTGAAATGATCAATATTTTAATCTTTTAGCTGGTAGAAGACTTCAAGAAGCATATGGACAAGAAAAACAAGATGTGATGATGTTTAACCTTATAGAAGGGACAGATGGTAGAAAAATGAGTAAAACTTATCATAATTTTATCGGTCTTGATGAGTCAGCGAATAATATGTTTGTGAAAGTTATGGAAATAAAAGATGAACTTATTTTGACTTATTTTGAGCATTGTACTGATATGTTTTTAGAAGATATTGAGCAATATAAAACTAGATTAGAATCTTGAGAAAATCCTAGAGAAGTAAAAATAGATTTAGCGAAAACTATTGTTACATTATATTTTGATGAGGACGCTGCGCAGGAGGCTTATAAATATTTTGAAAAAGTATTAAAAGAAGGATTAGTACCAGATGAAAAAGATATAGAAAAAGTTGAATTAGAAGATTCTGAACTACCTTTAGTAAGTCTTATTAGACAAGCTGGTATGGTGAATAATTCTACTGAAGCTAGAAACGCTCTTAATTCAAATTGAGTGAAAGTTAATAATGAAAAACAAACTGATGCGAAATTTATGGTAAAATTAGATAAAGAAAATTATACTTTATTACAAGTATGAAAGAAAAAATTCAAATTAGTTAAACAAAAATAAAACTCTCTAATTAAAGAGAGTTTTTTTTAATCTTCTAAATCTAAATTTTCTTCTATTCTTTGCATAATTTGTTTATTTATAGCGTTTGAATAATTATTAATTATTTCTATAAGAGAGTCTTGAGTTAGAATATAAGTTTCTACCTCAGTTTTTGCGATAACTGTTGCTGTTCTTTCTCCATCATTAAGTAGAGCAATTTCTCAGAATACATCTCATTCTCATAATGTTTTTCTTTCTTTGTTATCAACAAAGATTTCTACTTCTCAAGATTTGATTATATATCATTTTCAATTGCTTTCTTCTCATTGCGACATAATTTCTCTTCAGGCTCAAAAAATTTCAATATTACATTTTGATAGAATATAATTTACATCTTCTTGTTCTATTCATCTGAAAATTTTTATATTTTGCATAGTTTTGTGAGATTATTAATTATTAAAATTATAGCATTATTATACAAAAAAATATCTAAAAAATCAAATTTAAAATTAATTAAAAATCTTTTTAACAAATTTTCATCATTATTTGTGAAAAAAAGTCCCGAAAAACTTGCTTTTTATTTTTTTCTGACTATACTCTCCGCGCAAATTAATCTAGGATATATTATATATCCTTTTTTAATTGTTTATTTGTCTAATGGATAAGTAGAGTATGAGCCACTGATGAAGTGAATTTATCTCTTTTACTCTAGGTGAAACGCACGTATCTATTCCATGGATACCGCAATTTGCTTGAGTGTGAATTGAGATACTATTGATTTTAGGGCTTATCTTACTATATACGTATAGAAAGAATAGCTCTGGAATGGTGCTGTTTGACTCAATATTTGAAAAGGTTTATGCTTTTTTTGAAGAAATTCTTTGAGAAGAAACTAAATCTTGGGTGAAAAATTTTGTTACTACATTATTTTTCGTGATATTATTCTCAAACTTATTAGGTTTGATGATAGAGTTTATCGCACCGATCTTCGGGACAAACGAAGAAGGGCATCTCCTACTTGAATGATTTATCTGATCACCTACGACAGACCTTAATTTTAATATAGGTATGGCGATTATAGGTGTATTAGTGGTATTAGTTATGCAAGCTAAATCACTATGAATCTGAGGATTTATACATGACTATTTCCCAATTATGGGTAAAGGTTATCTTCCTTATGAGAAAGGTAAATTACCTCCAGTTATTGATTATCCAGCATGGGCTATAATAAAAGTATTCGATATTATTTTGTCATTGTTCTTATGATTACTTGAAGTAATCTGAACATTAGCAAAAATCGTATCACTTTCATTTAGGCTGTTTGGTAATATGACATCTGGTGCTACTCTTATAGTTATGCTATATGTAGCGTTAGGTTGAATAACTGCAGGAATAGTATGATTACAATTGCCACTTTGAGTGCCGATTTTAATATATTTACAAGAGCTGTTAGTATCTTTGATACAAGCCTTTGTATTCCCATTGCTGATTGCTATATTTGTTAAAGTAGCTATCACGCATGATTAAGAATAATAATAATTTATTTTGTTAATTATTGAGAACATGGAAAACGTTATGGTATATTTAGGGGCTGGTCTAGCTATCGGTCTAGGTTGAGTTGGTGTTGCTATCGCTCAATGACAATTAGCTAAAACTTCTATGGATGTTTTAGGTAAAAACCCTAAATTAGCTGGTACACTTTTAGTTTATACTATCTTAGGTATAGCTTTAGTAGAATCTGCTGCTATCTACTCTTTAGTAGTTGCTATGCAAATTATTTCTACTGAAGGATTAAGTAACTTTGCTGCTATTGGTGCTGGTCTTGCTATCGGTTTAACTTCTTTTGGTGCTGGTATGTGAGAAGGTAAATTAGTTTCTGGAGCTTTAGAAGCTATCAACAGAAACCCTGAAAATAAAGGTAAAGTATTATCTTTTATGATTCTTTTCGTAGCATTAGTAGAAGTAATCGCTATCTACGGTCTAATTATTGCTTTCCAATTAATTGGTACAGCTAGCGCTGCTTAATAGTTAGAAATAACGAAAATATATCTTAAAATAATTGAAAATGAATATAGATGTATGAGTTTTAATAGCTCAGCTAATAAACTTTTGAATTCTATTCTTTCTTTTCAATAAATTCTTAAGTGAACCTATTTCTAAAGAAATACAAACTAGAAAAGAGCAAATATCTAAAATGTCTAATATAGACAAGCAGTTAGAAGAAAAAATGCTTGAAGCTAATAAAATGGCAGAAGATATCAAATCTGAAGCTAGAAAAACAGCTCAAGAAACTATTGATTCTTCTGTGGTATTAGCTAAAAAGAAAGCAGATGATATTGTAGCAAAAGCAGATAGCGAAGCTAAAAATAAAGTATCTGATGCTCAAAAAGAAATAGAAAAAGAAAGATTATCTATGATGAATAATGCTAAAGCTAAGATTACTGGTTTAGTATTATCATTAAATAGAAAATTATTCGATGAAGAAAAAACTAATAAAGAATTTATCGAAAAAGAAATAGAAGGTATTAAATTATAAATCTTATATAATATGGATTTAACTTCTTTAAATAGAGAAGAATTAAAAAATCTTCTTAAAAAATTAAAAACTTTTAAAAATTTAAGAAGTTCACTAGGTAAAAGAGGAGATGAGCAATTTAAGCATCTTGAAGATGGAACTCCTATTTTAACAGTAGAACATACTTCTAAAGTTAGTTCTAGTTTAGCTTATGAAAAAGCTCTTGAAGTTTTTAAAAAAGCTTTCAAGCTAGAGCCTAAACAAGAAGATATTAAATTTGTTGTTAATGATAACTTAGTAGGAGGTATAAGAGTTATCAAAGATGATAGTTTAGTAGACTTAAGTTTTTTAAAAATTGAAAATGCTTTAACTAAATAATTATTTATTAAAGCTAGAAAATATTTACACTTTAACCTTTTATAAGATATGTCAGTAGACTTATTGAATAAAATTATTAACGAGGTTGAAAATCGTATAAATACTACTGAAATTACTCCAGACGTAGAAAATACTGGTGAAGTATTTTACTTATGAGATGGTGTAGCGAAAGTTTCTGGACTTAGAAATGTTGCATATAACGAAGTAGTAGAATTTGAATCTGGAGCTAAATGAATGGCTTTGAACCTTGAAGAACATTTCGTTTGAGTTGTTATCTTAAACGGTTTTGAAAAAATCAAGGAATGAGAAAAAGCTAAAGCTACAGGTAAAACGGTTAGTGTGCCAGTTGGTAAGGAATTAATCGGTAGAGTAGTTGACGCACTATGAAACCCTATCGATGGATTAGGTGAAATTAAAACTAAAGAAACATATCCAGTAGAAAGAGTTGCTACTGGTGTTATGGCTAGAAAATCAGTTCATGAACCACTTCAAACAGGTATTAAAGCGGTTGACGCATTGGTGCCAATTGGTAGAGGACAAAGAGAATTGATTATCGGTGATAGACAAACAGGTAAAACTCAAGTAGCAATCGATGCTATCTTAAATCAAAAAGGTCAAGGAGTAACATGTGTTTATGTTGCTGTTGGTCAAAAAGAAGGTAAAGTTGCTAGAATTGTTGAAGAATTAAAGAAAAGAGGAGCTATGGATTATACAATCGTAGTTACTGCTTCAGCATCTGAACCTGCTGCTATGCAATACTTAGCTCCATATGCTGGGTGTGCGATGGCTGAATATTTTATGTTTAATAGTGAACACTCTTTAATAATTTATGATGATTTATCTAAACAAGCTAATGCTTATAGAGAAATGTCATTATTACTTAGAAGACCACCATGAAGAGAGGCTTATCCATGAGACGTATTCTTCCTACATTCAAGACTTCTAGAAAGAGCTTCTAAATTAAACGATAAATTATGAGCTGGTTCTATGACAGCACTTCCTGTTATTGAAACTCAAGCTGGTGACTTATCAGCTTATATCCCAACAAATGTAATTTCTATTACTGATGGGCAAATCTTCTTAGATTCTGATTTATTCAACGCTGGTCAAAAACCTGCTATTAATGTTGGTAATTCAGTATCAAGAGTATGAGGTTCAGCTCAAATAAAAGCTATGAAAAAAGTAGCTGGTACTTTGAAACTAGACCTTGCTCAATTTAGAGAATTAGAAGCGTTTTCACAATTTGCTTCTGATTTAGATGCTTCTACTAAAGCTAAATTAGATAGAGGTGCTAAAATGATGCAACTTCTTAAACAAAATGTTTATGCTCCAGTTGTTGTAGAAAAACAAGTTTGTGCAATTTACGCTGGTGCTAAAGGTTTCTTAGATAATATAGAAACTTCTAAAGTATGAGAATTTGAACAAAACTTATACGATGCTTTAGATACTGATACTTCTATTGTAGAAGCTATTAATAAATCTAAAAAACTAGAAGATGATACTGTTAGCGCATTAGAAGAAACTATCAAGAAAACAGTTGAATTAAGCAAATAGTTTACTTTTTGTAAAAATCTTTATTTATGGCAAATGCTAAAGAGATAAAGAGAAGAATAAGTTCTATAAAAAATACTGCAAAAATTACTAAAGCTATGGAGCTTATTTCTACTGTTAAGATGAAAAAAGCTCAAGACGCTGCGACAAGCAAAAAAGCGTTTATGGCTGAAGCAATGAAAGTGTTTTTAAGAATTTGAGATTCTCTAAATGATTATGCTTTTTTCAAACAAGGTTCTTGAGATAAAACTTTATGAGTAATGATTACTTCAAATAAAGGTTTATGTTGAGGGTACAATGTTAATACAATGAAAAAAGTAAATTCATACAGAAAAGAAACAGGAGAAGAAATGGATTATGTTACAATTTGAAAAAGATGAGCTTTATTTGTAGCTAGAACTGGAAATAATATTGTTGCTGATTATAGTGATGATTATAGTGATAATATAACGCCAGTATTTAGTAAAAATGTTTCAGACTTAGTTATTGAAAAATTTATGTCTGGAGAATACAAAAAAGTTGTAATTTTCTACACTCATTTTGTAAATACTATTTCTCAAGTACCTGTTGCTAGAACATTTTTAGAAATTTCTAAAGACGATATATTTGCTTATTTTAAACAAGTTTTAGGTGAAGATAAATACGAAGATTTAGCGAAAGAAATCGAAGGAGAGTCAAATGAAGTTTATGAATTTGAACCTTCTAAAGAAGAAATTGCTAAACAAATCGTTCCAATGATTCTTGAGATGATGTTATATGATATTTTACTTCAAGCGAAAGCTTCAGAGCATTCTCAAAGAATGGTAGCGATGAAAGCTGCCAAAGATAATGCAAACAGTTTTGCTGGTAAGTTAACTCTAGCTTATAATAAGGCTAGACAAGCAGCTATTACAGCTGAAGTATCAGAAATTGTTTCTTGAGTTGAAGCTATGAAAGATGCATAATTTATTTACTAATCTTAAAGTATGAAATTAAAAGTTTATACAGATGGAGGTAGTAGATGAAATCCTTGAATAGCTTGATTAGGCGTTTATATTACTGACTTTTTTGATAAAAAAGTTGAACAAAGATATAAACACTTATGAGAAAAAACTAATAACGAAGCTGAATACTTATGAGCTTATTACTGAATCAAAAGAGCTATAGAGCTCTGAGCATCAGAAATAGAACTATATATGGATTCAAATCTCGTTATTAAACAATTATCTTGAGAATGGAAAATAAAAAAAGAGCAGTTAAGAAAGATTAACGAAGATATAATTAGTGAAATTAAAAAAGCAAATGTAAAAATTAAATATAACTGGATTCCTAGAGAAGACAATAAAGAAGCTGATAGGCTTAGTAATGTCGCTATGGATAATCCAAGTTAGAAAAAAATTATTTTTTAAATGTAAAAATAATGCATATCTGAAAGATTAATAAAATCATCTGAGTAGTCGTAGATGTTGAATTCTCAGATGGATATGTGCCTTCTATTTATGATGCATTAGAGGTAAAAGGAGCTGATCATAGAGTAGTTCTTGAAGTACAACAACAATTAGGTGATAGTATAGTTAGAACTATTGCGATGAACCCAGTTGATGGACTAAAAAGAGGACTAGAAGTAGAAGCTACTGAAAATCCTATTAAAGTACCAGTTTGACCTAGCGTGCTAGGTAGAATGTTTAATGTATTAGGTGAACCTATCGATGAAAAGGCAGCACCTAAAACTAAACAAATGGATCCAATCCATAGAAAAGCTCCAGCTTTTGCAGATTTATCTACACAAGCTGAAATTTTAGAAACTGGTATTAAAGTAGTAGACCTTATTGCTCCAATGCTAAAATGAGGTAAAGTATGATTATTTGGTGGTGCCTGAGTAGGTAAAACTGTAATTATGCAAGAACTTATTCACAACATCGCTTCTGGACACGGTTGATACTCTGTTGTTGCCGGTGTATGAGAAAGAACGAGAGAAGGTAACGATTTATACTACGAAATGGAAGAATCATGAGTAATTGATAAAACTGCCATGGTATTCGGACAAATGAACGAAGCTCCAGGACCAAGAGCCAGAGTAGCCTTAACAGGTCTAGCTATGGCTGAATATTTCAGAGATGTTGAAAAGAGAGATGTACTTCTTTTCGTTGATAACATCTTTAGATTTACTCAAGCTGGTTCTGAGATTTCTGCTCTATTATGAAGAATCCCTTCAGCTGTAGGTTACCAACCAACACTAGCTACTGATATGGGTATTCTTCAAGAAAGAATTACTTCTACTAAAGATGGTTCAATCACTTCTGTACAAGCTGTATACGTACCAGCAGATGACTTTACTGATCCTGCTCCAGCGACTACGTTTGGACACTTAGATTCAACTATCTCTCTATCAAGACAAATTGCTGAATTAGGTATTTACCCAGCGGTAGACCCATTAGATTCTGCTTCTACTGTACTTGATCCTCAAGTAGTTGGTGAAGAACACTATAATGTAGCTAGAGAAGTTCAAAGAATATTACAAAAATATAAAGAATTACAAGATATTATCGCTATTCTAGGTATGGATGAATTATCTGAAGAAGATAAAGCAACTGTAAATAGAGCGAGAAAGATTCAAAAATTCTTATCTCAACCATTCTTTGTAGCTGAACAATTTACTGGTATTTCATGAGTTTATGCTAAACTTGAAGATACTATTAGATGATTTAAAGATATTATTGACGGTAAAGTTGACCATATCTGAGAAGATTTCTTCTTATATAAAGCTACAATTGATGATGTAATCGCTGCTTACGAAAAAGCAGAAAAATAATAACTTTAATCAAAATATTCTATGTTTTTAGAAGTTATAGCTTTTGATGGTAAAGCCTTCAGTCACGATAAAGTAAAGAGCGTTAACTTGATGACAAGTGCGTGAGAAATTACCGTGTTAGAAAACCATATGCCATTAACTTCTGTTTTAAAACCATGAGTAGTGAATATTGAATGTAACAATTGAAATTGAGATTGTGATAAACAAGTATTAGCGATTTGAGGTTGAATTATTGAAATCAATAAAAAAACTGTAAAAATCTTAGTTGATACTCTTTACACTCTTGATGAAGTTGATGCAGCTGAAGCTACTGATGCTGTTGCTAAAGCCGAAGAGTTGATGGACAAATATAAATGAGCAAAAGATAAAGCTGATATGGATAAATTCATACAAGCTGAAGATATGCTTATGAAATCAATTGCTAAGTTAAAACTTAGTAAATATAAATAAAAAATCCTTAAATAAGGATTTTTTTTGTGGTTATTTTTCTGGAATAAAACCTATATTTAATTCATGAGAAGTTCAGTTAAAATTTTCTTCTATTTTTACAATTGCTTCTTCAGTTGCTTCTATTATTTGTCATATTGAGCAAGAAACTCTTTTAAATTCATATTCTCAATTAGTTTTTATTTCAAGCTCCTTTAATGCAGCTGTTATTTCTAAATCAGTAAAAGGTTTATAAAAAATCTTTTTTGCTTTTTTTACAAGAGCATCTTTTTCATCATCTCTTAATATTTTATTAACAGAAATTTGAATTAAAGTTATAATATTATCATCAGATTCTTTTGGTTTTTCTCTATGCTTAGGTAAACTTTTATGAAGTAAATGCATAATTGAAATAAATTTATTTTAAAATAACATTGTGATTATAAGAAATAAGTATATAAAGTCAAAAGAATTAAATATTTTCATTATATAATTTTTCTATTTCTTCTATAATTTTTGGGTTTTCTAGAGTAGAAATATCGCTTGTTATTTTTTCTCAAGCCGTGATACTTCTAAGTAATCTTCTCATAATTTTTCCGCTTCTAGTTTTAGGTAACCCTTCTATAATAAGTAAATCATCAAGTTTTACTATTGGTCATATATTTTTTCTTAGTTGTAAATTTATTTCAGATAATAATTCTTGTTTTTTATTAATTTCTTTTTTTATTACTATAAATCAAAAAATATTTTCTCAAGTGATTTTATCTTTTCTTCATACAACGCTACATTCAGCGACAGATTCGTTTTTTGAAATGATGTCTTCAACTTCAGCTGTACCTATTCTATGACCACTTACATTGATAACATCGTCTAATCTTCAAGTAATTTTTATATAATTATTATCTAATTTTATAGCTCAATCTCAAGAAAAATAAACTGGCTTTCAATCTATTTTTACATCACTAAAATAAGATTTTATAAATTTTTCATCATCTTCCCAAAGTCATCTTATCATACTTGGCCATGGCTTAGTTATACATAATAATCACTTTTTATTATATCAAATATCTTCACCATTTTTATCTAAAATATTCGCCATAATTCAAGGCATAGGAAGAGTCGCAACTCAAGGTATAGTAGGTGTGACAGCTGGTAGGGGAGCTATCATATGCCCTCAAGTTTCAGTTTGCCACCAAGTGTCAACAATAGGACATTTTTTTTGTCAAACCATTTCATAAAACCAATTCCAAGCTTCTGGATTTATAGGCTCTCAAACAGTTCATAATATTTCTAAACTAGATAAATCATAATTTTTTGGTAAATCTTTGCATAATTTATGGAGACTTCTAATAAGCGTCGGAGCGGTATAAAATTTATTTACTTTATGTTTTTCTATAATTTCCCAAACTCTTCAAGCGTCAGGATAAGTAGGTACACCTTCATAAATAACAGTTGTTCCACCGTTTAATAGAGGTCCATAAATACTATAAGTATGTCCAGTTATCCATCATATATCAGCCGTACACCAAAAAACATCTCACTTTTGTAAGTCAAAAGCCCACTTAGTTGTTAATTTTACCCATAATAAATATCCTCAAATAGAATGTTTTACTCATTTTGGTTTTCCTGTACTTCCTGAAGTATAAAGTAAAAATAATAAATCTTCACTAGATAATTTTTCTACTTCACAAACTTCAGATTCTTCTAAAATTAAATCATTATAAATATAGTCATTTTCATTGATTTTTATTTCAATATTGTTTCTTTTTATTACTAAAACTTTTGGCTTGCTATCAATGTTTTCTATAGCTTTATCAACAGTGTTTTTAAGATTATATGCTTTTCATTTTCTATAAGCTCAATCAGCTGTTATAACTAATTTGGCCGAGCAGCTAACTATTCTTTCTTCTAAAGCTCCACTAGAAAATCATCAGAAAACGATATTATGAATGGCTCAAATGCGCGTGCAAGCTAGTATAGCGTATATGCTTTCCAAAATCATTGGCATATATAGGGCAACTCTATCTCATTTTTGGATTCATAATTTTTTTAATAAATTTGCAGTTTTATTTACTTGCTGAGATAATTTTTTGTAAGTAATTTTTGTAACTTCTCAATTTTCTGCTTCAAAAATTATAGCAATTTTATCAGCATTTTTTTCTAAATTAGCATCTATACATTCATACGCTGCATTTATTTCTCAGTCTTCAAACCATTTATAAAAAGGCGCGTTTTCACCATTTAGAGAAATTTCAGGTTTTTTAAACCATTCTAAATTATCTTTAGCTAATTCAAGCCATTTATTATTATAATCTTCTTCAAATTCTTTTTGTATTTCTAAATACTGTTCCATTGATTTTATATGAGCTTTTTTTTGTAAATTTTCTGGTGGATTAAATAATTGCATAATTTTTTATGAAAAAATATTAACTTTAATATAAGGTTTTTTAATATTTAGTCAATAATTATTTAAAAATAAAATAGCTAGTTAATTCTAGCCATTTTTTAATGATGATAATTTCAGCCTTCTTTAATTTTTTTCGCTCTATAAATTTGTTCTAATAGTATTAAAATCGCCATAATATGAGGAAAAGTCATAGGAGAAAAACTTAGTTTAAAATCAATATTATTTTTTATAATTTCTAAATCTACTCAATAAGCTCATCAAATTATAAAGACAATATCAGAATATTTTACTTGTTTTTCTTCAATAAATTTTTCAAACTTTTGCGTAGAAAGTTCTTCAGAATCAATGTATAATAATACTTTATATCAAGAAGTTTTTTCTAAAATTTTATTTAAAATTAAACTTTCTTTTTTGATTATTTCATCAGGATTAGTAGATTTTACAGGTTTTAATTTTTGAAAATTAACGCTTTTTCATAATCTTTTTTCATATTCTTTAATTGACTTATCAAAATGCTTATAAGAATCAACAAAACTTATTATTTTTATCATAATTTTTTATTATTTTATAATCATTTCATACTAAGGCTCACTCTTTCTCTTTTTTTGTCAATTTCAATAACTTTTACCTCTACATTTTGTCAAACAGTTACAACATCAGAAGGATTAGAAACATAATTATCAGATAATTGTGAGATATGCACAAGCCCATCACTATGCAATCAAATATCCACAAAAGCACCAAAATCAGTAACATTTCTAACAACTCAATCCAAAATCATTCCTTCTTTTAAATCGGTAATTTCAAGTACATCACTCTTGAATTTAGGCGCTTCAATATTCTCTCTAGGATCTAATCAAGGTGTCGCTAATTCTTTAAAAATATCATTTAATGTTTCAAATCAAATTTCATATTTTTCAGAAAAATCTCTAATTTTTGAATCAGAAATTTCTAAATTTATAGGCAGTTTTAAGTCTTTTTTCTTTATGTCAAATTCTTTTTCTAAGATTGCATAAGTTGTTTTATATGTTTCAGGGTGGATTCCAGTTTCATCTAAAACTTCTTTTCATCATTTAATTCTTAAGAATCAAATCGCTTGTTCAAAACCTTTTGGACCTAATCATTTCACTTTTTTTATTTCGCTTCTTTTTGTAAATTCTCCATTTTCATTTCTATAACTCACGACGTTTTGCGCGATTTTTTTCGTTAATCATGCGATGTAGCTAAGAAGAGTATAAGAAGCAGTATTCACATCTACTCAAACAGCATTTACCGTGTCTTCGACTTTTTCATCAAGTTTTCCAGCGAGTAATTTTTGGTCAACATCATGTTGATATTGTCCAACTCAAATAGATTTTGGATCAATTTTTGTAAGTTCCGCTAAAGAATCTTGTACTCTATGTCCGATAGAAATCGCTCATCTAACAGTAACGTCTAATTCTGGATATTCTTCAGTCGCTAATTTTGAAGCGCTATAAACAGATGCTCCAGCCTCGTTTACTACCATATAATCTACGCTTAGGTCAGCTTTTTTTATAACTTCGTTAACAAATTTTTCTGTTTCACGAGATGCCGTTCAGTTTCAAATAACGATTAAATCGACATTATGTTTTTTTGTAAGTTTAACTATTTCGCTGTAAGCTCAAGCGATGTCATTTCTAGGAGGTACATGCCATAAAACGCTGTTATCTAAAAATTTTCAAGTAGCATCCAAAACAGCTACTTTACAACCTGTTCTAAATCAAGGGTCAATAGCCAAGATAGTTTTTCCTCTTACTGGAGGAGTTAAAAGCAGTCCTCTCATATTTTCTCAGAATACTTTAATGGCTTCTAAATCAGCCCATTTTTTCTTGTCACTTCTAATTTCTCTTTCAATAGAAGGAAGCATAAGTCTTTTTAGCCCATCAGTAATAGCTTCTTTTAAGTAAACTACACTAGTATTTGGATTTTCAGGAGTGAATTTATATTTCCCATTTTCTATAATTTTTTCTTCGTACATATCTAATTTTACAGATAATTCTTTTTCTTTTTCGGCTCTAGAAACAGCTAAATAAGCATAAGACGGCATAGCTGAAATTTTCTTTTTATAATCTTTATAAATTTTATATGTTCACTCTTCATCAAATTTTTTCGTAGCTTTAGTTACTAAAGTTGCTCCTTCTTCTTCTTTTTCTTTTGTATAACCTCTTAAATCAGCATCATCAGCTACCATTTCTGCGATAATATCTTGTGCTCATTTTATAGCTTCCTGCTTTGTCTTCACAGCTTTTTTCGGGTCTTTATTTTCTTTGATAAATTTTTCTGCTTCTGCCTCAAATTCCTCTTTAGTCATATCAGCCAAAGCAAGAATATCAGCTAATGGTTCAAGTCATTTAGCTTTAGCTATTGTTGCTCTAGTATTTTTCTTTTCTTTGAATGGTCTGTATAAATCTTCAACTCTAGCTAAAGTTTCAGCATTTAAAATATCTTTTTTAAGTTCAGGAGTTAGCATTCATTTTTCATCAATAAGTCTAATTACATCTTCTTTTCTTGATTCTAAATTTTTTGCATATTCATAAATATCATTAAAATCTCTCAGCGTTTCATCGCTTGCTCATCAAGTTAATTCTTTCCTATATCTGGCGATAAAGGGGATAGTATTTCACTCATCAAGTAATTTTATAATAGCTTCAATAGAGCTAGTTTTCATTCACGTTTTGTTTGAAATTTTTTGTACTAAATCTTGCATTTTTCTGTAAAAATTAAAAATAAATCCCTATAAATATAAGCAAAAATTAAGGAATTACAAAAAAAACTTTTATTTTTTAAAAAATAGGTTAAAATAAAGCAGTTAAAAAATTATTATTTAAAAAATAAAGTTATGCTATATATATTGTTAGGTATTGCCTGAGTTATCTGATTGTTCTTGATGACAAAATATAATGCAATGGTAACTCTTAGAAATAATAGAGAAAAATCATTCGCTGATATTGATGTGCAGTTAAAACAAAGATTTGATTTAGTACCAAATTTAGTTAGTGCAGTAAAAGGTTATGCTACTCATGAAAAAGAAACTTTTGAAAATATAACTAAGGCGAGAAGTAATTATCAAGAAGCAAAAACTACTGACCAAAAAGTAGCAGCGAGTAATATGTTATCTAGCGCTTTATCAGGGCTTAATTTAGTTGTAGAAAATTATCCTGATTTAAAAGCTAATGAATGATTTAATAATCTTCAAATAGAATTAAGCGATATTGAAAATAAAATCGCAGCAGCTAGAAGATTCTTCAATAGTGCAACGACAGAATTTAATACTTATATCCAAATGTTTCCAGCAAATATCGTAGCAGGTATGTTTGGTTTCTCTAAAGCAGAACTTTTTGCTACTGAAAGTGAAGAAGAAAGACAAAATGTAAAAGTTGAATTTTAATCTTAATTAGAAAAATAAATTATGGCAGTAATCTGATTACAAAGCTCAATATGGTCAAATAGATTAAAAACAATTTATTTGCTAATTCTATTTCCGTTATTTTTATTTGGATTATTTTACGCAGTATTTTTTGCAATGAATTATAATTCAGCAGTAGAATTTTCCCAAGTATTAGATTCTACAAATAAAATATTTTTACAAGTTATTTCTGTATTAACGCCAGTTTTATTTGTTCGGATGCTTATTTCTTTCTTCTTTTACAGACAAATAATTTTTAAATTTTCTTGAGCAAAAGCTATTACAAGAAAAGAAAATCCAGAAATTTATAATATTGTAGAAAATTTATGTATTTCTAGAGGTCTTCCTACTCCGAATATTTGAATTTTAGAAGATGATAGTATGAATGCTTTTGCGACATGATTATCAGAAAAAAGTGCGTGGATAGTATTTTCTAGAGGGCTTTTAAATAGACTAGATAAAAGAGAAATAGAAGCGGTTGCTGCCCATGAGTTAACTCATATTATAAATAGAGATAGTTTACTTATGGTCGTGATTATCGTGATAATTTGAGCTGTAGCGACTATCTGAGAAATAGTTTTTAGATGGTGACTATATAGCAGACCTAATAGCGATAGTAAAGATAATTCAAAAGCGTTATTAATTATGATTTGATTAGTTTTAATGTTTTTGTGATACTTGATTTTTCCATTAGTTAGACTCGCGATATCAAGAAAAAGAGAATATTTAGCCGATGCTTGAGCGGTAGAACTAACCAGTGATAATAGGGCTATGATAAGCGCTTTAGAAAAAATTAGTACAGATGCTCAAATAGAATCAATAAAGAAAAATACAGTGGCCGCTTTATGTATAGAAGATCCTAAGAGCAAAAAAGAAAAAAGAAGTTTTATATGAAATTTATTTTCAACTCATCCAAGTGTTCCAGACAGAATTGAGGCATTAAAAAAATATTAGGACTATCCTAATATTTTATTTTTTTATATCTAAATTACTAATTTTTTCATCGTTATATAGAATATAGGTTTGCTTATCACTAGAGCTTAATTTATACTTTGTCTTTAGTTCTTCTATTTCTATATAATGCTCTTTATTTAGCTCTTGTTTTAGACTTAAATAAGCTACTAAATATCATAAAAAAAACGCAATAATTATAAAAATTGTTGAGATAAAAAATTTCGTATTATTTTTCATTTTGAATATTATAAGCCTTTAAAGTATTTTGCATTAGCATAGCAACAGTCATCGCTCAAACTCCACCAGGAACAGGAGTGATCATATTTCAATTATTATTTATAGTTTCAAAATCAGCATCTCAATAAATTTTTCAATCTCTAACTGTGAATCATACATCTATAACAATAGTATTTTTATTTATCATATCTAAAGTTAAAAATCAAGGTTTTCAAATTGCAACACAAACTATATCAGCCTTTTTTGTATAATAGCTAATATCTTTTGTCCTACTATGACAAGTTGTTATAGTAGCTGAATTATTTAGCATCATGAGACTTAATGGCTTACCAACAATATTACTTCTTCAAATAACAACAACATCTTTTCAAGTTACATCAATATTATATTTTTCAAGAAGTGTCATAATTCAAGTAGGTGTACAACTAGCTAAAAACGAACTATCTCAGATAGCTAATTTTCAAAAATTTTGTTTAGTGAATCAATCTACATCTTTTTCTGGCTTGATAGCGTTTATTACTTTTGCTGTATCAATATGTTTTGGTAGGGGAAGTTGCACTATAAATCAATGAGTTTTTTTATCATCATTTAGCCATTCTATTTTATTTAATAATTCTTGCTCATCAAAATTTTCTTCATAATGGAAAAGCTCAAAATCAATTCAAAGATATTCAGCCCATTTTTTTTTCTGATTTATATATCTTATAGAATCTTCGTTATTCCCAACTAAAATAGCTTTTAAATAAACTTTTTCTGATAAATTAGAAACTTCTTTTTTTAATTCTTCATAAATTTCACTAGCAACTTTTTTTCCATCTATAATCATTAATTTTTAGTTATTTTTTAAATCAAAACAATTTTATGATTATATATTAAATTGTCAAATTTAAAATTTGTTGTATTTATTTTTGAAAAAAATTTTTTATCCATATAATGAAGTTTAATTATTATTAAAAAATAAAAGCGTGGCTATAAAATCAAGTAAAACAAATAATAGACAAGAAAAAAATCAAGCGCAAGAAGATAGGATAATATCTTCTCAAGAAAAAGTTACAGATAAAACTATTGATAATAGTCTAAGACCGAAGTTTTTGGATGATTATGTAGGGCAAAGTTCTATAAAAAAACATTTAGATGTATCGATAAAATCAGCTCAAATTAGAGCACAATGTTTGGGACATATTTTATTTTATGGTCCGCCTTGACTTGGGAAAACTACGCTTTCTCAAATTATTTCAAATGAAATGGGGAGTAATATAAAAATTACTAGTGGACCAGCAGTTGAAAAACAAGCAGATTTGGTATCGCTTTTGACAAATTTGGAGCAGGGAGATGTTTTATTTATAGATGAAATTCATAGATTACGCCCTCAAATTGAAGAAATTTTGTATACTGCGATGGAAGATTTTAATATTGATATTATGGTTGGGAAGTGAACTTGAGCGACATCTGTAAGAATGGATTTACCTGAATTTACTCTTATTTGAGCGACAACAAGATTATCAAGTTTGTCAGCGCCGCTTCGTGATAGATTTTGAAATGTGTTAAAATTAGATTTTTATAACTCTAGCGAGCTTAGTGAAATTATTTTAAAAAATGCTAAAAAATTAGAAGTACCACTAACGGATAAAACAGCCGAAAATATAGCGAAAAGAAGTAGGTGAACTCCTAGAATAGCGAATAGATTATTAAAAATTATTAGAGATTATTTTACGATTTGAAAAGATATTTCTAACGAAGAAATTTTGAACAATATTTTTTGTGATTTAAATATTGATGATTTATGATTAGATAGCTTAGATAAGCAATATTTAGAAAATATTTATTATAAATTTGCTGGAGGGCCGGTTTGACTTAATACTTTGGCTTCAGCAATAGGAGAAGAAGAAGATACGATAGAAGATGTGGTTGAACCTTATTTACTTCAAATTTGATTTTTGGAAAGAACACCAAGAGGGAGAAAAATCACTGAAAGTTGAATTGCTCAAATTATAAATAATAATAAATAAAGAAAAGACTATTGATGTGGCGAAGCCTCGCGAAGCGAGGCTCCGCATAGGAGCGGCGAGCTAGCTCGCCGCTCCATCAAAAAAACAATCCTTATATTTTTATAAAGCTGAAAAAATGTTAATTTTAACAAAAAAAAATATAGATGATAATAAATTAGACTTAGAAAAAAAATCTAGTTTTTGGCAATCTGTAGAGCGGATAAATATTATTTTGAAATCTGGACAAGCCGAAAAAATTTTTGTATTAAATAATAATTTAGTTGTAGAAAAAAGACGCGTTGCTTTATGAGAATATTGATTATTTATTTTGTGAATTAATAGCAATTTTGAAATAAATGAAAAGCAATTAATAGCTTTGGTAAAACAAGAAAAAGCTTTATTTATTCAAGTAGAATATATTAGTTATAATGAGAATTTTGAGCAAATAAAATTAGAGAAATTTAGTGAAGAATATTATAAAAAGTTTATTACCCCTTACACGGCTATAATAAATTTAGAAAATACAGAAGATGAAATTTTAGTTAATATGAAACCAAAGTGAAGATATAATATAAAACTTGCTAAGAAAAAACTCATAGAAGTAAAAGAGGTAGAAAAAACAGATGAAAATATAAAAATTTATTATGATTTAATGCTTGAAACTACTTCAAGAGACAATTTTTTTGGTAATAATTTTGATTATTATAAGACTTTTTTACAAGAAAATAAAAATGCTTATTTATTACTGGCTTATAAAGATGAAAAAGCCATTGCTTGATGAATATTTGTAGATTCTTGAGACACAAGCATTTATTATTATTGAGCTAGTACAAGCGATAAAAAATATAGAAATCTTATGGCGCCTTATTTGGTTCAATGGACAGCGATAGAGAAGAGTAAGGCTTCTTGAAAAAAAATATATGATTTTTTATGAATAGCTACTCCAGATGAGAAAAATTCTGATTTAGCTTGAGTTACTGATTTTAAATTAAAATTAACTAAAAATAAAGTTAATGTTTCTAAAAGTTTTATCTATAAGAACAAAAAATGTAAATATTTTGTTATAAAAATGTTAAAAAAATTAAAAAAATAAATAAAAATTGAATCTGTTTTTTATGTGAAGAAATAAAATATTTTTTGCAAAAAATAAGAAAAATATTATACTAAAATAAATTTAATTTTATTTAATAAATTTGAGGTTATGAAAAAGGTGTTTAAGTTAGCTTTAATAACAGCTTTATCTAGTGTAATGATAGTATCAGTTAATGCTGAAGAAGAAGCAAAAGATTATAATTATACTACTACAGTATGAAATATAACAGGAACAAATGGTAGTACTAATATAGATGCTGGAGCTTCTGTAAAATGAGATATTCATAATGATTGATGAAAAGTTACTGTTGAAATGGATAGTTTTGTAAAATGAAATCTTACTAGTAATTGATGAACTATTCTTGTTAAGTCAGGGAGTTTTGTAGAAGAAAATGTTGTTGCTGAAAAATGAGAAGAAATTGTTATTGATAATCAAGAATGTATAAAAAATCCAGAAAAATGTCCTAAAGAACCTTTACCTGATTATGAAAGTGAATGAGAAGAATATTCAACATGAAAAATAGAATCTGTTGATACGATTTCAGATGATAAAGCTTGAAATGTAGAAGAAGTTGAAGTTAATGAAGAACCAAAAGAGCAGTTAAATGCTGCTGGACCTCAAAAAGTAGAAGCTACAAGATTACCAACTACATGAGCTGAAGAAGTTGTTCTGTTGATTTTAGCTTTAGTATTAGCTGGTGGAATGATGGTATATAAAACTAGAAAAGCATAAAAATTAAATAAAATAAAAACTAGATTTTAAAGTCTAGTTTTTTGTTTCTAAAAGTTTTTTACAGCTTCGTGCATTTTGTCTATAAGTTCTTGTGATTGTTTGTCTTTTAATTTTCCATTTTCATCAACTATTTCATTATAAACATTTTCAAGAGCTTTCTTTCATATTCCTTCTATTCACTTTTCTTTGTCACCATCATAATTTAATCTACATTTTTCATCATTAAATTTAAGTCAATAAATTCAAAATTCTAATAAATATCAATCTTCATTAGTTTCTTTTATTATATACCGAAGGTCAGCGCATGAATATTGTCATATCATATAAAAGTTTCATCAAATATGCTCAATATGAGCGTCTTCTCAAATATGAGTATCAATTGTTCAATCAGATTTTTTTATAATTAATTCAATCTTATTATTTTCTTCCCATTTAGTATTTAAATATTTTTCTTCTATTATTTGTTCTGTTGCCCGTCAATGCTTAATTGTTCATTCATTATTCATTTGCATTTTTATTTTTGGGAAGTTTTCTTTTAATTTTTCTAAATTATATCAGAAAACATTTTTATAATTTACTTCTTTAGAATTTTCTTTTTTTACTATATGTTGTAATAATTTAAAAAATATAGCAAGAGTTTTTGGTTTGTTAAAATATTTTTTATATTCTTCTTCTTTAGTAATTTTATTAAATAATATTTTGTATAATTTATCATATTCTTCAGGACTATTTATAGCCATATTATTTATAACTTTTTTAAAAATCCTAATAATTTTCTCTTCTTTTTCTGATAATTTTATACTGATATTTGGATAATCACTAGGAGAACCATCTTCATTTACATAAATCAGAGATAAAGCAAAAATATTATTTGAAAATAGTAATCATATTAATAAAACTGTACTTAAAATAATTTTTTTTATGTTTTTCATAATTTTATAAAATAATAAAAATCTAAAATATAAACAGAATTATTATAATAAATTTAGATATAAAGCAAATAAAAAAAAGCCTTGATTTTAGGCTTTTATATTTCATCTTTTTCTCAAAAAGGTAAGAAAATTCATGCTATTGTAAAATTTTTATATTTGAGCATTTTGTTATATCTGCTTGAAACAATTTTATAAATTCTGATTTGTTTTCATATTTTTTCACTTGTTTCGTCTAATAAATCTCTTATATATAAGAATTTTCAATTTTTTTCTACTTTTTTAATAGGTTTTAATACTTTGAAAATAAAATTTAATTCGTGATGTATTTTTGCTTCTAGTGCTAGAAATTCGTGAAAATTATAATCATCGGTATTGAACATTTCCATTTTTTTCAAGTAGATTATATCTGAGAAAACCATTTCATGTTTGTCTACGTATTGTTTTGTTACTTGGTAGAAAGCAGGGATTAGATTTGTTCTTTTTTCAAATAAAATTTTTATTCTTTTTTCAAGTAAATTTAATTTGCTATGATATAAGACTATTAAGAATAAATATGCAATAATTCAGATTATTAAAACTCAGATCAAAATGCTTAAAATTATCCACTCCATTTTCTTTTGTTAAAGGCTAAAAATAAATAAAATTTCGTTATTTAATCTTAATTTTATATAAAAAATGAAAAAAGCAAATAATTTTGCGTGATTTTTTTGTGATTTTCTTTTGACTAAAAGGGAAGTTTTCATATAATTGCTGTTGACAAGTATCAATATTACTTAATTTTTTTTTTATGTTTAAATATTTTAAAGAATCTTTAGCTGAATTTAGACACGTTAGTTGGCCAACAAAAAAGCAAACTAGAAGTTATTTAAGAATAGTTGTATGAGTTTTAACAGCTTTTACAATTTATTTAATGATTGTAGGATGAGTATTTTCATCTGCATTATTTATGATTAAAGATTTATTAACTAAATAATAGGATAAAATGGTAAAGAAAGCCAAAGCCGAATGGTATGTGATTCAAGTTGTTTCAGGAACAGAAGAAACTGTGAGAACTTCTCTTTTACAAAGAAAAGAAAGATTTGGATTAGAAGATCACATTTTAGATGTATTTGTACCTATGCATGATGTAATTAGTAGAAAGAAATCTGGAGAAAAAGTGAAAACTCAAAAAAATATTTTTCCAGGTTATATTTTGGTGCAAATGGTAGTAACTAACGAAAGTTGGTATATTGTTCGTAATACTCCAAATGTAACTTGATTTTTATGAGCGTGAAATATTCCTGTACCAGTTGCTTGAGAAGAATTAGATAGACTTAAATGAGTATTAAAAGATAAAGCTCAAACTTATTCAACAAATTTCAAAGAAGGAGATAGAGCAATTATTGTAGATGGTCCTTTTGAATGAAATGAATGAAATATTACTGAAGTAGATGAGGATAAATGACTTGTGAAAGTTAATATAAATTTACTTGGAAGAGATACTCCGATAGAATTAGAATTTTCTCAAATTAAAACTAACTAGATTTTATGGAAACAAAAACTATATCAAAAATTTTGTGTGGTTTAGCTATTTTTTCTATAGTATTTCTATGATTATATTATGGTAGTGAAGATTTTAGAGTTATAATAAAGTGAATAAAACACTGAGATAATTCGAATAAAATAGAAGTAACAGATGAAATAAAAATTCCAGAAAATAATGTTAGTGTAGAACTTCCAAAAATAGAAAAAGCTGAGCCAGCAGTTATAGAAAATATTTCTGAAACGCCTAATAATTCAGAAAATAATAGCGAAGATAATGCTGTAATAGAAACGAAAATTATTTCTGATAGCGAGCAAAGTTTTTTGGATAAATTTAATGAATATAGTTTGACTCATAATGATATTGCATTGCCATTATTTTGAGTACTAAGAGATTTTTCTTCTCCGTATGAAACTTATAGTAATGATTCTTGAGATTTGACGATATATTTTTTCTGAAAATATGATTATAATGCGTTAAAAACATATTTTAGTGATAGAAAAGAAGTGATAAATATGAGTGTTAATGAAGTAAATAATTTTGGAGATAATTCATTTTATTTAAATTCTGACGGAAATAATACTTGAAAAACTAGAATAATTTTGAAATTAGGGGAGCACGCTTATGCGGTAGAAGTTAACAAAAAAAATTATAACAATATAAAAACAATTTTACTTAATTTAAAATAAAATTATGACAGATAAATTCATATATCTTACAAAAGAGGGGTTTGAAAACTTAAAAAAAGAGCTTGAATATTTAAAAACTGATAAAAGAATTGAGATAGCTGAAAAGCTTAAAGAAGCTATTTCTTATTGAGATTTATCAGAAAATTCTGAATATGAAGATGCGAGAAATGAACAATCTCAAATTGAAGTTAGAATCAAACAAATTGAAGCTGATTTAAAATTAGTAAAACTTATTGATGAAGATGATGCTGACCAAAGTAAAGTAAAAATGGGGTCACTTGTGAAATTAGTTGAAATTATTGATGGAAAAGAGCAAGAAAAAGTTGAATATAAGATTATGTGATCAATGGAAACTGATATTTTGGCTACTCCACCAAGAATTTCAAATGAATCTCCAGTAGGGAAAGCGATTATTTGAAAGAAAAAATGAGCTACAGTTAATGTAAAAGCTCCAGCTTGAACTAAAAAATACAAAATTATAAGCTTTAAATAGGCTTAGTTATATTTTATAAAAAATTAAAATTATGCCAGAAACTTTAGTGCAAACAAATATTTTTTATGAAAATATTATATTAATTCCAGTTATAACGATTATTATAACTATTGTTTTGAAGTGAATTGTTTTTAAATTACTTTGAAAAAAAGATCACGTAAGTTTGGCATTATGAAGTGGTTGAATGCCTAGTGCACATTCTTCTTTTGTATCAAGTTTGACAACTGCTATTGCTATAAAACATTGAATAGATTCTGATTTATTTGCTTTAGCTTTGGTGATTGCTGTTGTTGTGATATATGATGCGATAAATGTTAGATATGAAGCTTGACTACACGCGAAAGCTATGAATAAAAATTTATGAAGTAATTTTAAAGAATCGCTTTGACACTTACCGAGTGAAGCATTTGCTTGAAGTATTTTGTGAATTATAGTCGCTGTAATTTTAAAAGTTATATAAAAAATATTTTTTAATTTATATTTATTGTGTGAGATTTTGATAAATGACCAGAATGAAAAAATAGCTCTGAGATTGATCCAAAACAATTAGAAATAGATAAAATCTATTATACAAGACTTTTAGAACAAATTTTTAATGATGAAATTGAGCCTAAATATTGATTAACAATAATATGAGAGATATCAAGTAGGGCTGCTAAATGACATTTTGCTTGGGAAGAATTATGAACTACTGAGGATAAAGCTAGGGAAAAGTATCAAGAAATGTATAAGAAAAGGCTAGGTCAAATAAAAAGAGAAACGACTCCTTCAAATCCATTTAAAAAATGAACTGAATTATAAAAAAACTGTTTTTATAAGCAGTTTTTTTGTTTTTTTGTAAAACTTATGATAGAATATTTTAAATATATTTTAATTATAGAAAATATGTCAATAACATGATTAGATATTCCTTGATTATTTGATGATAACAGAGAAAAATTAGCAGAAATAAAAATAAAGAAATTATGGGAACAAATGTGGGAGAGATTGGAAGAAGAATGATATTATTTAATTTGAGAATATGCTGAGGATTTAAATAATATTTATAAAGATGTTGTTTTTTATGAAGAAATAACCTGGGATGAACTATTAATAGAAGAAGAATATTTTTTAGATCATTATTTCGCTTCAGCAAGAGAATTAGTAAAGCTTATAAGAAGTTCAGAAAATAATATTGAATATTTTCCTGTTTTGGTAGATATATTAGGTACAGGTTTTATAAAACAAGAAGATATAGAATTATCAGATAAAGAATATTCTCAACTTCGTATGAAATATGTTTTGAGTAAGAAAGATAATAGTTGTTGAGATGATTATAGTTATAAGAAAAGTTTTATTCATAGATATACTAATATTTTTTCTAGAGATAGATAAACAAAAAAAGAAAAAACTACCTAAATTTAGGCAGTTTTTTTATTAATTTATTAAATTATTTTAAATCTCATCTAAGTTGCATCGCATCTCTTACTCTTTTTATTGAAACGATATAGGCAGCTTTTCTAAGCGAAGTTTCATACTCCTTAGCAGTATTATAAACTCAAGTTGTAGCTAAATTCATTTTTTCTTTTAATCTTTCTTCAACTTCTTGTGCGCTCCAATAAAAATTCATATCATTTTGTACTTGTTCAAAATATGAAACAGTAACTCCTCAAGCATTAGCTAAAATATCAGGAATAACAGTTATTCACATATTTTCTAAAATTTCATCTCAAGCAGGAGTAGTAGGACCATTTGCTAGCTCTACAACATATTTAGCTTTTACTTTATCAGCATTATTTTCAGTGATTTGGTTTTCAAGTGCTGCTGGAACTAAAATGTCACAATCTTGAATTAATAAATCTTCATTAGAAACTTCTATTTTAGTTGTACTATTACATTCAGTAACTGATTGTCTATTAGCTTTAAATTCATCAATTTTAGTTAAATTAATTCAGTCAGTAGGATTATAAATTCCTCATTTTGAGTCAGAAATTCAGATGATTTTTGCTCATAACTCTTCAGCTAGGTGAGCGAAAGTTAATCAAGCGTTTCAAGCTCATTGAACAACGATTTTTTTATCTTTTAAACTATCTCAATTTAATTCTAAGATTTTTAATAAACTGTAGATTCAACCTTGAGCAGTAGCTTTATCTCTACCTAAGCTTCATCATACTTCTAGAGGTTTTCAAGTGAAACTTCCAGGAGTATATTTTCATACTAAACGAGAATATTCATCCATCATCCAAGACATAATTTGTCAGTTTGTGTTAACATCTGGAGCTGGTACATCTGCTCCGCTTCAAATATATTTATAAATCTCTCTTACATATCCTCTTGATAATTGTTCTAATTCTTTTTCGCTTAGTTCTTTTGGATTAACTATAATACCTCATTTACCTCATCATAAAGGCAAATCTAAGACACTTGTTTTTATCGTCATCCAAATAGATAATGCTTTTACTTCTTCTCTTGATACATCTTGATGGAATCTAATTCAACCTTTAAAAGGTCCTCTAGCTTCGTTGTGTTGGCTTCTAAATCCTTTAAAAACTTTTATTTCTCCAGAATCCATTTTCACAGGTATCGATATTTCTAAAATTCTTTTTGGATTAGATAAAATTTCAAGTAAATCAGTATTATTTTTATCAAATAATTCTAGCGAGTTTTTTAATTGTTTTTTCGCTATTTCATATGGATTATTTTTCATCTTATTTTCTGGTTAAAATATAAAAATTTTACAGTTGTTCTTCTATTTTTGATACTAAAACATTTTTTCCTTGTACTCACATTAATGTTTCTACTAATTCTCCGTCTTTGAATAATAAAATTGTAGGAATACTCATTATTCCATATTTTCTAGCTGTTTCTCATGCGTTATCAACGTTTACTTTAACTACTTTAGCTTTTCATTCCATTTCAGTAGCTAATTCATCAATAACAGGAGATAACATTTGACAAGGTCCACACCAATCAGCATAGAAATCTACTAATACAACTCATTGTGACTCTAATACTTCGCTGTTGAAATCAGCATCTGTAACTATTTGTGCCATAATAATAAAATTAATAATTAAGTTATTATAAGGTGATAAAAAGACGCCTAGAAAAAATTCTAAGGGCGTCCTTATTATATCTATTTTTAATGGTGGGTCAACCGGGACTCGAACCCAGGACCAGCGGCTTAAAAGGCCGTTGCTCTACCAACTGAGCTATTGACCCACTATTTATTAGTGGTTTACTTTCTCCTGAAAGCGAGACTAATATTAAACATTTTTTTTAATAATGCAAATCTTTTTTTGACTTTTTTTTATAAAAAATAAAAAAGGCTTAAATAAGCCTTTTTTGTAGATAAAAAATTATAATTTATACTATAACTAATCTATCTGGATTAGCGATGCTATAGAATTTTCATTTTTTATTCATTAGTTCTTCATACTTTCCAGCTTCTACAACTTCTCAATTTTCCAAAACTAATATTTTATCAGCGTTTTGGACTGTTGATAATCTATGTGCGATAATTATACTTGTTTTTCATTTCATTAAATTATCTAAAGATTTTTTAACTTCTACTTCTGTTTTATTATCTAACGCGCTCGTTGCTTCATCTAAAATTAATATTTGTGGGTTTTTTAAGATTATTCTGGCGATTGATAATCTTTGTTTTTCTCATCATGATAATTTTAGTCATCTTTCTCAAATTATAGTATCAAGTCAATCTTCTAATTTTAATACGAAATCTGCTTTAGCTAGTTTTATAGCATTTATTAACTCCTGCTCGGTTGCATTGGATTTCGCGTATAATAAATTTTCTCTAATTGTGTCATTAAATAGGGTATTATCTTGCATCACAAGTCAGATATTTTCTCTTAAACTTTCTTTATTTATTTGAGAAGTATCTTGTCAGTCTAATAATATTTTTCAAGAGTTTATTTCCCAGAATCTTATAATTAGATTTGTGATAGTTGTTTTTCACGCTCCAGTATTTCATACAAAAGCGATTTTTTCTCAAGGATTAATAGTGAAATTAATATTTTTCAGAGTTTGTTTATCTTTGTTATAAGAAAAACTTACATCTTTAAATTCTATTTTTCAGTCTATATTTTCTATATTTTTTGAATTAGGATTATCGTTATCTAATTTTATATTATCAAATTCTTGAAAGAATTTTTTACTTCTTGATAATTGCGTTTGGATATTTTTAAGTTGAGAAAAAATATAATTAAGTGGCCAATAAATATAATTTAGATACATATAAAAAACTAGTAATGTAGCGATTCAAATCTCTCCAGATTGTATCATAAAAATTCAAACTATCAGAATTATTGCTCTAGAAAAAGTTGTAAGTCAGTTCATATAAACGGCTGCTAATTGCCATCTTTTTGATATAGAATATTGATTTTCTAGTGCGTAATTAGTTTCGTTTTCAAACTTTTTTTCAAATAAACTTTCTAATTTTAAAGTTTTTACAACAGCTAAGTTTGTCAAAGTTTCTCAAAAATGTCAGAAAGTTTTATCCCAGCTTTTATTAACTTCATTTTGTTTTTCAGCAGTTTTTTTATTAAAAAATATTCACATAAAAATTATAACAGGAAGCATACTTAATGCTCCGATAGCAAGTTTCCAATTTATTATAAATATTACAACAATAGTTGTTAGAACTCAGAATAAAACTCTAAGGACATCAAGCATTATGGCTTGCATAAAAAATAATTGTCCATCTATTCATCTATCAAAATTTTTATAAATACTACCAGGTTTTTTATTTAAATATTCTCAGTAATCTAGCTTTATAATTCTTTTTAAATAGGTTACAGCAGTATTTATATGCCATCTTAAAGCAGGTACATCAAAGATATAATAATTATAAATAAATGATAAAATTACGGATATTATAGAATAGATTATTAATCCTATTAATATCGGCATTATTTTATTTATTTCTAAGTTTCAAGTATTATAAAAAGACTCTATTTTTTGTAAAACTTCATTTATAATTAGTGGTTCTATATATAGAAAAATAGCTAGAAATAACGAAAATAATATAGTGAAGATAAAATATTTTTTTCATTTATAATCTATAAACAGCTTGATAGTTTTTTTCGCAGCTTGCATATTTGTCATCTCTTTTTTCATCTTATTTTTTCTTAATCAAATAAATTATTTTGTTTAACAAGGTTAGAATATTATATATATTTTTAAGAAAAATCAAAAAAAAGTTTGACATATTGCATAAGATTTATATACTACTTCACGCTAACTAGTTTTGTTAGCAAACAAAAAGAGAGTTATAAACTCCTCTATTAAAATTTGCGGGGGTAACATAAAAGAGTGAGTGTACTAAGGCTTCAACCCTTGGGTGTGCCAGTTCAAACCTGGTCCCCCGCTCCAAATTGAAATAAAAAAGATTTTAGGTAAGGGCCTAAATTTTTTATTGTAAAATATTATATTCAATCTTGAATTATTAATTAAATAGCTATAATAAAGTTATTAAATATTAATTTACAAGAAAATTATGATAAAATGTTTTAAAGCTGAAGAAGCTAAAATAAGAAAAATTTCTGATTCATATTCTGTCGCTAATTTATTAACAGTAGAAAATAGTGAAAAACTTAGCGTAGCTGTGAGTGAAGCAGTAGAACATAATGAAACAACTCAGACGTCAAGTGATAGAGCATACTATATATTAGAATGAGAATTAGTTATCAACGATGAATTAAAAGCGAAAAAATGAGATTTAATTTTTATACCAGGGAATAGAGAATATAACTTTAAATGAACATTTAAAGCAGTATTAATAAATTCTCCAGCGTTTAAGAAAGAAGAAGAAAAAATTAAAAATTTGAAAAAATAATTATTATCTATATAATATAGACCACTTATAAAATAAAATTAATAATAAAATTATGGCAAATAGTCACGGATTAACATCAAGAATTGTAAAAAAACAAGCTGCTGCTAGAAAATTAGCGAAAGGAAAAAAGAAAGCGGCTCAAGTTCATATTGGGAATGAAAATCCTCAAGTAAGAAAGAATCAAAGCTACAAATCAAGAAATCATTATTATGAAAATAAACAAAATTTTCCTAAGAAAAAATTAAGAACAAAAAGTATTGAATCTCTTCAAGAACAAGGGATTATTGATGAAAGAGGTTTTTTTGTAAAAGGGAAAAAGAAAAATTTCATTACAAAATCAATGGTAGATTCAAAAGGTTTGGATTTTTATGGTATGCCTAGATAATTAAATAAAATAAAGCTCTCTAATTTCTAGAGAGTTTTTTAATAAGTAATTTTTATTAAAATTTTAAGAAAATAAAAAGCGGAGGTATGTTAGACATACCGTCCGCTTTTTTGGGCTAGCTGTATTATTTAGCTAGCCGAAGATAACAGTTAAGTTATCTTTGTTTCGTTCTATTTGATAAGCACTTCCTTGTGCCTCTTTATATGCCCAGCTATTAAGCCAAGCATAAAAGAGGTGGACTTCGTCGCCAATCTTTTTTATCGCTGTGAATGCGATTGAAAAAGAATTTTTGCGTTGTCTTGAAAGACCTTCATGTAGAACGTTTGTTCGTGCATTTTCAAGAGCTTTTTTTTCTTGCTCTAAGATATACTCTATCCATTCACACATAATTTCCTCCTTACTTCGCTTAATTGCGAAGCTAAAATTTGTATTTTATAATATAATTATAAAATGTATTTTGTCAATAAAAAAGTATAAAAATAAAGAAAATATATCTAAAAAATTATTATTAATAAATAAGTTTTGAAAAATGAAAAATCTCTATATTATAGGCATAATTTATTTATAAAATTTATATAAAAATTTAATTATGTTTTTGAAAATTTGTAGAGCATTATTTATCAGTTTTACTATTTTTATAGCCGTTATTTATATTGTTATTTGAATTTTAAATAGTTTAAAATTAGATGAAAAATATTTTTTAACTTCAAGTATTGATTTTATAGAAAATAATAAAAAAATCGATAAAATTTATAGTTTTTGTGATAAAATTAATAGTAAAAATAATATAAATATTATAGAAATTAATAATGAAAAAGAGACTGAAGAATTATTAAACAAAAAAGAATTTGGGAATATTATTTATGCTTGTAAAACAAATTTTAGTGAAAAATTAACAGCTGATTTTACATATTTTCATAATGTGAAAACTCTTGAAGAATTAGCTGGTGGTAAATTTATAAATAGTGAAATAGATTATAAGGATAAAGCGAATTTATTTTTGGATTTTGTGAATAAAAAGGGGATATTAGACTACCAGATTCAGAATTATTCTTTTGATAAAGAAAAATTAAAAACAAATATTTTAATAGAGTTTAGTAATGATTTTCCTGAGCCAAATTTGAGAGATGGGAATACTGATAATGATGATAATAAACATATAAACTGTGTAAATTGTCATGGAAGTGAGGATATGAAAGGGAAGAGAGTGACTTGAATATTTTTTTGAGACGCGCATTTTTGAAGATGATTTGAGTATTTTACGCGTGAATGATTAAAAAAAGAGAGTGATTATTTTGAAAAATTTTATCAAGAAGATGATATAAATAATGATTTAGAAGAGAATATTCACAGAAGATTATATGGGTTTGATATTGTTTGATTAAATTTAGAAACGGCAGTATCAAGCAAACAAGAGTGTCAAAAATCAGGGAAAGCGATAGTTTTAAAGACTTTACCTAAATATTTAGATTTATTTAAGAAAGTTTGATTTAATTATTTTAATTTGGCGAATAATCATAGTTTTGATTGTGGAAGAAGTTGATTTAATGCTACAAAAAAACATTTGTGAGATAAGAAATTAAATTATTTTTGAAATATGGCGTGAGAAGAAAATATTTTGAAACAGGAAATAAATTGAATAAAAATCGCATTTATCGGGATAAATGATACTTTTTGGAATATTACTTGAGCTTGAATTAATTATGATAATTTAATAAAAAAGATAGAAAAATTAAAGCAGGAGTGATATAAAATTATAATAAATATTCATTGGTGAGCCGAATATAAGACAAAAAATAGTCAAAGACAAGAAAATATAGCGAAGAGGTTTGCAAAAGCAAAAGTAGATTTAGTTATTGGTCATCATCCGCATGTAGTTCAAAATTATTTAATGTTTTATGAAACTCCAGTTTATTATAGTTTAGGGAATTTTATTTTTGACCAACCTTTTGAAGAAACCTTACCTTGAATGGCAGTTGCTTTTGAGATAGCGGAGCAAGGGATAAAAACTTATCCGATAACTTTTACTCGTGATAATAAGAGGTATTTTATAGATAATTTTGAGAGTGATTTTGAAGATGTAGAGATTATAAGGTAGTATTATTGATGCGGAGCTCGCTATCAGCGAGCTCCGCTGGGGCGTCCAGCTTCATTATAAAATTTAAAAAAGAGCTGGACGCCCCAAAAAAATAAAATTTAACTAAATAAAAAAATGAAAAAAAATATTTACATATATTATATAATTAGATTTTGCAGCTGACTTGAATTTCATAAGCCAATACTTGTTTTATTTTTTATGAAAACATTATGATTTAGTGATGCTGATGCAGTATTATTAGGGACTCTGATTCCTTTTTTTAGGATTATTTTTGAATTACCTACATGAAGTATCGCAGATAGAAAATGAAGAAAATTAAGTTTTATAATTTGAATTATTATTCAAATGATTTGAATGTGACTTTATATTTTTAATACAACTTTTGAGTGATTTGTTATAGCGGCATTGTTAGCGTGATTAGGATTAGGTTTACAGTCTTGAAGTATAGAAGCACTTTTAAGTGATAGCGTTGGTAGTTCAAAAAAGAATTTTTTTGCTGTATGAAGCTGATTATTTTATTTATCAAGAATTTGAGCGATGTTAACATCATGAATTTTATTTGTGATTAATCCAGTTTTACCTTTTGTTTTATACATAATATCACTTGTTTTTAAATTGGTTTCACTTATTTTTATCGATGAAAGAAATTTTGAAAAATCAAATGAAAAAACTAATTCTAGGCAAATAAAAAATGCTTTTATTGAGATGAAGAATAAACCAGATGTGTTTTTATTTTCAATTTTATTAATTATATTTATTTGAAGTGGAAATATGTTTTGGCATGTTTATTGAATTATTTTTCCTCAGCATTGATTGTCAGACCAGCAAGTTTGATATATGTATGCATTAGGAGCTTTTGTGTCTTTTATTTTCACTTATTTTGTAGTAAAAACTAAGAAAAATGAATATAATATTTTATTTAATATGCTTTTATGAACAGTTATAGTAGTATTATTTTTTACTTATTGAAATTTTATTTGAATTTTAATTTGATATATTATTATTTCTAGTATATTTTCTTATCAAGATCCTATAATGCTTAATTTTATTTGAAAAAGAATATCATCAAAAAATAAAGCAACAGTACTTTCTATTGTTTCTATGTGATGAATGCTGACTTATGTTTTAGTTGGTTTTTATGCGACTTTTTGTCTTAAGTTTTTAACATTAGAATTTTATTATCTTTCAATATGAATGCTTGTTCTAATAGTATTTTTAGTTTGAAAATATTATTATAATTTAATATCTAATAGTTCAGATGAAACTATTTTAGAGCCTGTTTTAGTGAAAAGTGAAGAATAAAACTTGATAAATAAAAAAAATCGTTAGAATAAGAAGGCGAACTTTTTTGCAGCTATAGCTCAGTTGGAAGAGCACCAGGCCGCGAACCTGGGCGTCGTGGGTTCAAGTCCTGCTAGCTGCACCATAAAAAACTACTTTGAATAAGCTATAATATTAGCTTATTTTTTATTTGATTAAAAACCTGATTGACATATTCAGATAATTACTTTTTGTGCACATGGTATATAATAAAAAATAAATTATATATTTTTGATATTAAAGCTAAAAAGTATTATATTTTTTTATATTATATCTTTTGTAAATTTAGTTAAAAAATTTTGACTTTTTTTGCAAAAAAAGTAAAATTACGGTATAATAAAAATAATTATCATTTATTTAAAGTATTTTTGTAACTATAATACTATGTCTAGGCTAAATAGTTTAACATGAGGTAACGGAACTGTTCAAGAAGGTTGAACAGGTTTTGACCCGAAAATTTATGATGCTTTGAGGTGAGTAAACATTGATCCAAACGATCTAGGAGAATTAGCAGGTGATATGGTTTCTTGAAAAATTACTAATATAGAGGCTGTTATGCAAGAGTTAAATTTATCTGAAGCAGATAGGGCTAGAGTAGAAGGGGCAATGGCTGCTATAAAAGAAATGAAATTTATACAAGAAAGCAATAAAAATAGCGTTAATTCAATCTTAAGTCCAACCTATACTAAAAACGTAACAGATTTTAATATAAGTAAATTCGGACCAGATATTGTTAGATCTGATGTTTTAGACTGAAGAATGGAAGTTTTGCCTACGACTCAAGAAATGAAAAAAATGTTAACAAAATTTGCAAATGAAAGAATGGCAGTTTCAAATAGTACTAGGGCAGAAACTATGGAAATGTTGCCGTCAGCAAAATTAATAACATTATTGGGAATTTGTTTATTACTTCTTTTTATATCATCAGGTTGTACTAATGATAGAGATGCTGATGCTTCTATTTGAGCAGAAGTTTCTGATATAGAATCAGAATCAACTGGCGTGGAAAACACAGATAATGAAATTCCTTGAGAGACAGGAAGACTTAAAGTTTATACTAAAAATGCAATTGAAGGGGAATCAAGTTTAACTCAAAATTGAACTGCTTTAGAGTGAGAACAAGTAAATCCAGTTGTTGCTATATCATGACCTACATGGACGGTTAAAGAGGGTGTTAATGGTACATTGGATGTTGCACAAAATAGTACTGCTGCTTGATTAATTAAAAAACCAGAGTGAGATATAGAAGATGGAGATAATGAAAATGAATGAAATTCAGATGATATTGCAGAAAATATGTTTAAATGAAAAACTTCAGCGGAAATACATGCCATTATACTTAAATCACTTTCTGATATATGAGTTAAGTTAGAACTTGGAAAAGAGATAACAATTGTTGATATTGAAAGTCCTGTTAAATATCCTGACTGATCTATTGATCCAGAACTTTTTGCAGAGGCCAAGAATATAAAGATTTCAAATTTAATAGTAGAATGAGGTATTGACGGAAATAATGTTGAGTCTAATTTATTAAAAAATACGATAAATAGACCTTCTACATGAGATGAAATGTTACATGTTAGATTGATGAATAAACTTGCAGAATTTAAAGCTGAGAAAGAAGAAACTCAAAAAGAAGCCGAAATAAAAGCTGAAAAAGCAGGTGTTAATCTTGAAAAAGAAGGTAATTCAGATGAACAAGAAAAACTTATATATATATATGATAAACAGATAGCTGCATTTAATGCCTTAAATAATACATTTATTTCGTTAATGAAAAAAAGAACATTAGAAAAAAAGCCAGAATTAGAAGTAAATGCTGCAGTCATAGATCAAATTTTCAATACTTTGTTTTCAGTTGTTTATTATACTCATACTTATTGAAACAATGTAAAAGAAATGCCAGATGCGTTACAACTACCTGTTTTAGCTGAATTTAACGATTTATTTTTATCGCTTATTAAAGTGATTCATTGAGAAGAAAAGGCGCAAGAGTTTGCAGCTCAATCTAAGAGACTTTATGTGTATAGAGATAAAGAAAATCCTGAAAATGATAAATCGTATAATGTAAGTAGTTTTTCGTGAGAAATGACTTGATTCATTGAAGGAGTTACTTGAGTTGATACACCAGAAGATTTTGTTGATAAATTTACACCAACTGTTGAAGAATTAGCTAAAAAAGATCCAAATGTTGCTAAGCTTTTGATGGATGTTGAAACTAAAGTATGAGGGAAAGGATTTACTTGGTATGTATGACAATTGAATAAATTGTCAACAGGGTCTCAAAAATTTGTTGCTATAGCTCATGAAAATTTGAAAAAAGAAATAACATTGGATAAGAAAAAATATATGAAAGCACTTAGGGATATTTTAGCTTTAGTTAAAGAAGAAGAAAAATTGAGAAAGGCTGATGTTATGGGGGTGTCAGAAACTACGCCTTTAGTAATGTCTTATCAAGACCTTGCTTGAATTACAAATGAATGATTTGTAACTGTTGCTATGTTAGAAAATGCTGCAGCTTTAGAAAAAACATGAGAGGATAATCTTGATGATGAGATAGCAGATATTGATGCAGCGCATGATGCAGAAATGGCAGTAAAAAAACAAGCTCTTGGTATTTTAAAGACTATAAGAGGAGCGGCTGAAGCTGCAAATCAAGTGAAAGAAGCTCAAGAAGTATCAATGAGATAGTTATATAAAAATAATTGAAAATTTAAAGAGAGTATATAAAAACTCTCTTTTTAATTTATTTTTTATTCCAAAACTTGCAAGAATTTTTATTTTATGATAAACTTATATCAATAATATAATAATTCTATAAAAATCATTGTATGGTTGATACTGCAGAAATAAAAAATTCTCCTAGTCCAGTAGATATTTCTTCTTCACTAGAAAATACTAATACTACGCTGGAAATGAGCGAAGAAGCTAAAAATACTATTTTTTCTAAATTAGATAAAGTTAATAATAGCTTACAAGAAGAGATGGGACCAATGGCGCCTGAATGATTAGAAGAGTGTAAAATATTTTTAACTGAAAATCAAGAAGCATTTTTTCTTGTAAAATCTATATTAGACGCAGGGAAGTGAGCAGAACTAGATAATTTTATATTTGATAAATGATTTATTATTGATGAGATTAGTATTGCTAAATTAAAAAGAGAATTTAAAGAAGTTTTTAAAAAGAAAAATAAGTTAGAAGAAAATACTGAAGAAAATTTAGATATAGATTTGGATATTGAAAAAGAAAAAATAAAAATTGTTACTGTCTTAACTAAAAATATAGATAAATATAAATGAGAAGATAAGGTTGTTATAGAAGAATTAATTAAAAATTTAGGTGAATGGACTATTGAAGAACTTGTAGAATATTTTAGTAATGAAGAAAAACTTCAAAAAATACTTGAAGTTATCATGAATAATATTGATGCAGAAACTTATAATACTGTTTGTGGTTTATTTGATTCTGTACCAAAAATTTCCCCAGTTTTACATCAAGTTTTAGAAAATATTGGTGCCCCAAAATGGCCAGCAACTGAGGATGATTTGAGAACTCGGGCAATGAAGCCTTTAGAGTGAAGTAATATGGTTACTGCTACATATACTGAGCAAGTAATTGATGCTAATTTTCATTGACAAGATTATAAAAAACAATGAAATAAAATTATTTGTTGAAAGGTGACTTTAGATTTAACAGATTTTTCGAGAAGTTTGAAATTATCTGATGACCATGATGGTTATATTAAAACAGAAAAAGTAGATTATGAATCAGATTATAAATATAGATTAGAGAAAGTGAGAATTAAAAAAGAAGCCCAAGAATTAACTGCTGAAAAACAATCTGCACAATGAGAAATAGATAAATTACAACCTGTTATCTGAGAATTGAAAGAAAAAATAAAAGAATTAAAAGATGATTTAAAATTTAATAGAGATGAATTTTTAGTTAGAAAGGAATGGAAAAAAGATTTGAGAAAATATGAAAAAGAATTAGAAAAAACATTAGAAGTAGAAGAAAGTTTAAAATCTAGAATTTCAAATATTGATATCGCTATACAAGCCTTAATACAAAGATGAAAGGATTTAGATAAGAAAGAATCTATGAGAAAACAAAATTATTTAGATAAAGTTGCTGTTGCAGATGAAAAAGCATCAGAAAAATTTAAATTAATGGAAAGATTTTGAATCTTAACTCTTCAACCAATACTTTTAAGAATTCAATGAGAATTAAACCGTGTTAGATGAAATTTAGATTTATGAGAGGGGAGAGAACTTATATCTAATTTAGATTTTGAAAGATGAGATTTTTGAATTAAACCAAATAGATATGATGTACTTATGACATTATTGAATGTTGTTATAAGTTGAACTAAAGATAAACCTATGGATGTTAATCTCGCTGATGATATTGCTAAATGAGTTAGTTCGGCGAGGATGTATTCTGAAGAAAAAACAATAAGAGCAATGTTGATAGAACATTGAATGGAACCTAGAGAAAAAGCTGTTACTAATGCTTTGATTCATTTAGAACAAAATGATAAAGATTATAAAAAAAGAGCTTTAAATACAAAAGAAGTAAAGAAGTGAAATAATTCAAGTTCAGAAACTCAGTCTAATTCTAGTAATAAAAAGGAATTAATAAATAATTAAATAATTAATAGAATAATAAAAAAGCAGTCCAGTATGAAGGGCTGTTTTTAATATATTTTTAAATAAGTTTTTAACATAAAAGTAGAATAAAAATTTGTATTTTTATAAAATTTAAGTATTATGCAGCTGCTTTAAAAATTAGTATAATATTTGTGATTATGAAGCCTAAAGCTAAGTAGTCGCGCCAATTTGATGTAAAACATTCGTGTTTATATCGGATTAAAGCTTTACGAAAAATTCCTCTTTAATTAGAGGATTTTTTGTTTGTAAAAAACTTTTGCATAAAAAATAAATTTAAATACAATGATAGAGCTAAAAATCCTTTGATAACAATTGTGAGTTAGGGTGACCACCCTGCTTGCTTAATTTTGATTGTTGTCAAGGTTTTTAGCAGAGCGAGATTTGGGTGGTTGCCCTTTTTGCTTTGTTAAAAACCTTGTATTTTCTAGCTATTAATTTTATTTGTTAATAGTTATTTTTATGGAAAAACTTTTTAATAAAAAGACAGTAGAAGGGATATTTTATCATCTTTGATGGGATATAAAAGATAAAATTTGTATTTCTCTTATTAATAAAATGTATAATGACCAAAATATGTTTATAAATTATTTAAATAATAGTTTTGATAAAAAAGTACATTATTTTAATTTTGATGATAGAAAAAAATCTCTAAATTAATAGAGATTTTATTTTTTTTAAATATTAAATTTTGTTAAAAAGTGGGTGAGAAAATTGATAAAATAAGGCTTGTTTTTTTGTTAAAAAAGTTTGCTAAAATAGAAAATAAAAAAGTCAATAATAAAAACTAGAAAAAAGATTTGAAAAAATGAAAAAACTATATATAGTATATTCAACTCAAAATAAAACACTAGATATTGAGTTAAATTTATTTTTTTAAATAGGGGATTTATGGCCTTTTTTAAAGTAAAAAAGAGAAACTGAGCTATTGCTACATTTGATAAAGCAAGAATTGAAGACGCTATCAAAAAAGCAATTGAAGCTGCTGGATGAAAAGATTTTACAGAGGTAGAAAAAATAACAGATTTAGCAATTGAATTAACAGAAGAAAAAGTTGGAAAAAATATTCCGGAAATAGAAGATTTACAAGATTGAGTAGAACAAGCCTTAATCAAATCAGGGCACGATTCTGTAGCGAAAGCATATATTATTTATAGACAAAAAAGAGCTGAAAGTAGACAAGATAAAAATGTAGTAATTGAAGTATGAAATACAATTGATGAATATTTAGACCAATCAGATTGGAGAGTAAAAGCTAATTCAAACATCTGATACTCACTATGAGGATTAATTCTAAATATTTCTGGTAAAGTTACAGCTAACTATTGGTTAAGCCACGTTTATACTCCAGAAATCGGAAACTTACATAGAAACGGTGATTATCATATCCATGATCTTGATATGCTATGTGGATATTGTGCTGGTTGGAGTCTTAGACAACTTCTTGAAGAAGGATTCAACTGAGTAGCTAATAAAATAGAATCAACTCCACCTAACAATTTGCAATCGGCTGTAAATCAAATGATTAACTTTTTATGAACACTTCAAAATGAATGGGCTTGAGCTCAAGCTTTCTCATCTTTTGATACATATCTTGCGCCATTTGTTCATAAAAAAAGAGAAGAAATTAGAGAAGAATTAGAAGAATTTGGAGCAAAATTTGATAGTAATGAAGCGAAAGAAAAATATATTTATGATAAAACTTATAAATATGTGCTTCAACAAATGCAAAATTTTGTATTTGGTATGAACACTCCTTCAAGATGGGGTACACAGACACCATTTACAAATATAACATTAGACTGGACTTGTCCAGATGATTTGAAAGACAAAGCATTATTTATGGGTTGAATAAATAAATGAGAATATAAAGCGAAATATGGAGATTTAGAAGAAGAAATGAGATTATTAAATAAAGCATTAGTAGAAGTATACGTAAATTGAGATTCTAAGTGAAGAGTATTTACTTTCCCAATTCCTACTTACAATATCACTGAAGATTTCCCATGGGATGATCCAGATTTAGACGGAGTATTTGAAATGACTGCTAAATATTGAATCCCATATTTCCAAAATTTCGTAGGGTCTCAATTTAAGAGAGAAAGACAACCTGATGGAAGTATAAAGAAAGTACCAAATCCTGATGCTTATACTCCTGGAGCGGTTAGAAGTATGTGTTGTAGGTTACAACTAGACTTGACCCAATTAGAAAAAAGATGAAACGGTTTATTCGGTTCGGCTGAAATGACAGGTTCTATCTGAGTAGTAACTATTAATATGGCTAGAATTTGATATACTAATAAATGAGATAAATCAGCCTTTAAAGATAGAGTTAAATATCTAATGGATATGTCAAAAACTTCTTTAGAGATGAAGAGAAAAGAAATTATTACTCATTTAGAAAGTGGACTTTATCCTTATACAAAGAGATATTTAGGACACTTTAGAAATCATTTTTCTACTATCTGATTAAACTGAATGAATGAAGCTATTATAAATTTCACAGATTGAAAAGAAGATATTACGACGCAGTGGGGTAAGAAATTCTCACTTGAAATTATGGAATATATGAGAGAAATTCTTAAAGATTATCAAGAAGAAACAGGGAATTTATATAATCTAGAAGCAACTCCAGCTGAAGGTACTACATATAGATTTGCTAGAGAGGATAAAAAACAATTACCTGGTATTATCCAAGCTGGTACAAATGATGCTCCATATTATACAAATTCAACTCAACTTCCTGTTGATTTCACTGATGATGTATTTGAAGCATTAGAATACCAAAATGAGCTTCAATGTAAATATACTGGTTGAACAGTATTTCACGTATATTTATGAGAAAGAGTATCAGATATTGAGTCTACAAAAGCGTTAATTAAGAAAACTTTATGACAATATCAACTTCCTTATATAACACTTTCTCCAACATTCTCAATTTGTCCTAAACATGGATATATTATTTGAGAACATGATTATTGTCCAATTTGTGATGGAGAAATTGGTTATACTTGAGAAAAATTTGATATGCAAACAAGAGATAAATATACAGCGAATGATAAAAAAATGAAAGAATTTGAGGAAATAAAAATAGATTAATTAGTTTAATTTTAAGTATAGGTGTGGAGGTTTTGTCATCGCTTCACTAAGAACAAAACCTCAGGGTGCGGCGCGCAAAGCGCGCCGCACTATAAATTAAAACTTCCTTATATAATACGAAGAAATAAAGTCAATATAGAAAGATGAAATAAAATTTGCAAAATACAATATATTGTGGTAATATATTATCGTTATATACTATATAAGGTATATTACAGAAAATAAAAATTATTATTTATTAACTATAATTATTATGAATGCAGCAAATGTAAACAGACAAAAATGTGAAATTTATACTAGAGTAATGGGTTATTATAGACCTGTAAGTCAATTTAATATCGGTAAAAAATCAGAATTTTACTCTAGAGATTGTTTTACACAAAGTACAAATTCTAGTTTTAATGATGAATTTGGTGAATAATTAAAAATAATTTAAAAGATACTTATGCAAATATCTTGAATTAAAAAAAGTACATTATTAGACTTCCCGGGTAAAGTTGCTACAATTATCTTTACTCCGGGATGTAATTTTAGATGTAGGTTTTGTCATAATAGTGAGTTTGTTCTTCCTGAAAAAATGAAAGAAAATAAAGTTTTTGAAGATTTAATTAGTGAGAAAGCATTTTTTAATTTTTTAGAAAGCAGAATTGGATTACTTGATGGTGTTGTGATCTGTTGATGAGAACCAACACTTCAAAAAGATTTATATGATTTTGCTAAAAAGATAAAGCAAATGTGATTTTTAGTAAAACTTGATACAAATTGAAGAGATCCTGAGATAGTTCAAAAATTGATAAATGATAAAATTATTGATTTTGTTGCGATGGATATGAAGATGCCTTTTTCAAGATTTACAGAGCTTATTTGAATAGAAGAAAAAGTAGATAATTATAAAAAAACAGCTGAAATTTTATTAAATTCTAATATAGATTATGAGTTTAGAACAACTGTTATAAAAAATTATCACGACAAAGAAACTATAGAAGAAATAGCGAAAGATATAGAGGGAGCGAAGAATTATCATTTACAAAATTTTATCTGATGAAATACGCTAGAACCTGACTTTGACTGAGCTACTTTTTCAAAACCAGAGCTAAAAGAATTTATGGAAGTCGCTAAACCTTATGTTCAAAAATGTACTATTAGAACATAAAATATTTTTTTATTTAAAAATATGTATTGTTTAAAATGTAAAAATCCTGATACAAAAGTAATCGATTCTAGGGTTACTGATGATGGGAAATCAATAAGAAGAAGAAGAGAATGTGAAAAATGTGGAAGCAGATTTACAACATTTGAAAAAATGGAATTTACGAATTTTTTGGTGAGTAAATCGGACGGAAATAAGGAATTATATGATAGAGAAAAAGTGAAAAAAAGTATTTATCTGACTTGTAATAAAAGGGATATAGACCCTGAAATTATAGATACAATGATAAGCGATTTAGAGTCGCAGTGGTGAGGGAATAAAAAAGGTGTGACTAGTAAGAGAATTTGAAAAGATATTTTATGTGAACTAAAAAAAATAGATAAGGTGGCTTTTATAAGGTATGCATCTGTCTATCATAACTTTGAAACTCCTGAGGATTTTGTAGAATTTATAAATGAAAATAAAAATACTTCTTGTAAATAAAAGAAGTATTTTTTGTTAATAAAAATTTGCTTTTACATATAGAATCTAATATTTTTAGAAAAATATTAAATAATTTTTCAAAAATTATGAAGAAAATTATATTATTTTTAAGCCTGATTTTAAGCTGAGTTTATTTAGCTAATTTTATTGGCGCTATTACTATAACTAAAAATTCTGGAGAAGTATTAGATAATTCTACATGGTGAAATATAGCTTGATTAACAGATAAAATAGATGTTAGTTCTGGTGATATAAAACTAAACTGAAAATTATATGTAACTTGAAAAATTTGTGACAGCAATTGAATATGTTTATGAGATAAAATTTGAACGGAAAGTTATCCTTGATTAAGTTGTAATGATGTTTTAGAAAAATGATGAAGTATATGAAATTGAGTATATTGGTTAAAACCTGATGCTAAGCCTGCTTTTGAGGCTTATTGTATAATGGATTGGAATTGATGAGGTTATACTATTGTAGGGCTTTGAAATGAAAAAGAAACAAATCATCCAGAATCTAATAATAATATATGAAACACACCTACTTCTTTAACTTCTTCAACACCAAAATTTATGTTTTCGGAGGAGAGAATAGCTTCTATTCCTTGAAGTAATTTATGGACTTACGTAGGGTATTGAGATACCAAAGCCCTTATGTATGAAACATGATACAAAAGTTCGGTATGATACAACCGATACTCAAACTACTTTGTGAAAAATGTATTATAAAGATATGACTTTATTAACTCCTGTTGGTCGGCGGCATGGCTATAATCATTGACCTTGAATAATGCGGAGTGGTGTCAATACTCGGTGTTGAATAAGTGCGACAGGTTCTCAATGGAATTTTTGTGCTAGTATTCTTTATGAAGTTGTTTGGAAAAGTGTTTGATGAGGACGGTCAACTTCAGTACCTAATCCAACAATATTAAATTGACCAATGTTACTTATGAAAAAATAAAAAGCTCTAGAATTAACTAGAGTTTTTATTTTGCTTATGGTTTTTAAAATGAAATTATTTAACTTCAATTTCAACATCAGCTTCAGCTTCTTTTTCACCTTCACCTGCTTCAACAGCAGCTTCAACAGCGTCAACAACAGCTTCAGCATCAACTTCAGGAGTAGTAGTATTTCCTTCAATTACAACTTCAGCTTCGTTTCCTTCAGCATCAACAGCTTCAACTTCTACAACAGGAGTAGCAGGAGTTTTAACTTCTCCACCTTCAACTGGAGTTTCAGTATTTTGTCCACATGATGCTAATAACGCACCAGCAAGTAATACAGCAATTAAACCTTTTTTCATAGTAACAAATTATTTAAATATAAAATAGGTTAACGGTAGAGATTATAACTAAAATAAGCCAAAATCAACTTTTATTGTATTTACTTTATTTGTTTTTATTTTATAATTTATTTTTATCTATACTATAAATAATAATATTAAAAATAATTCAAAATTTTAGCTTGTATATTGTAAAAAATTCATTATATTATAAGACAATAATTAATTTTATTTATTAATTTAGATTATATGAAAATAGGAGTTGTTTTTGGGAGCCGCAATGTAGAACATGATGTTTCTATTACTAGTGCATATTGAGTTATGAAAGCCTTAGAAAAAGCCTGAAATTATGAAATTTATCCGATATATATTAGCCAAAACTGAAAATGGATTTATAATAAAGATTTATCTGACATAAATAATTTTAAAAATCTAGCAAAATTTGATGATTATACTTTCGAAATAGATATGTGCACAAGATGAAAATTTGCTTTTTCTCAATCAAAAAAATGATTATTCTGAAAAAAAGAAAAATTTGAATTAGATGTAATTTTTCCTGTGTTACATGGGCTTACTTGAGAAGATTGAACTATTCAATGATTATGTGAACTTCTTGAAGTGCCTTACGCTTCTCCTAGTGTTTTATGAAGTGCTGTTTGAATGAATAAAACGCTTATGAAACAAGTGTTTGCTTCATATAATTTCCCTCAAACAAAACACTTAGTTTATACAAAGAATGATTTAAATAAGCAGGAAATTTTAAAAGAACTACAAATGCCTATTTTTGTAAAACCTGCTAATTTAGGTTCTTCTATTTGAGTATCAAAAGTGTCGTTAGAAAGTGATTTAGATGAAGCAATAGAGTTAGCTTTTCACTATGATAATGAGATTATAGTAGAGGAGTGAGTACAAAATCTTAAGGAATTAAATTGTAGTGTTAGAGAAGAAAATGGACAAATTATGACTACTTTTGTCGAAGAACCAGTAACAGCTTGAGAATTTTTAGATTTTCAAGAAAAATATACAAGTACTGATGGTTGAACTATGCAATGAGTTAAAGCAAAAGTAAAAATTCCAGCTGAGATTCCAGACGTAAGAGCTCACGAAATTCAAGAAATGACAAAGAAAATTTATGAAGTTTTAAAAATAAATGGTTGAGCACCTAGAATAGATTTTTTATATGACAGCAAAGCTGATAAATTTTATGTAAATGAAATTAATACTATTCCAGGGGCGCTACAAATGCATTTATGGGATAAATCAGGAGTAAAACCAGCGCATTTGGTAACTTCTCTTATAGACACTGCCATAGCAAAATCAAAAGAAAGAGAATTAAATATTGATTTTAAATCAAATATTATAGATCATACAATAGCTTTTCAAAAATAATTTTTTTATTGATGTGGAGCCTCATTTTATGAGGCTCCGCTAAGCGTTTGGCTACATTTTAAATTTTATTGTAGAGCCAAACGCTTAAAGCCCCGCGAAATTATTTCGCGGGGCTTTTTTTTAATCTTATTTCTTAAGTAGATTCACAAATGCTTCTGAAGGAATATTAACTTTTCAAAATTGTTTCATCTTTTTCTTTCATTTCTTTTGTTTGTCAAGTAGTTTTCTCTTACGACTAATATCTCAACCATATAATTTAGCTGTTACATCTTTTCTCATAGCTGAAAGAGTTTCTCTTGCTACAATTTTCCCTCAAATAGCTGCTTGCAAAGGTATTTTAAATAAAGCTCTTGGTATAACTTCTTTTAATTTACTCACAACTCTTCATCAGTAATAATTCGCTTGCTCTTTATGACAAATCATACTTAGTGCGTCTATTCTTTCGCTATTTATTAAAATATCCAATTTTACTAAGTCATCTTTTTGGTATCTCAAAAAATCATAATTCATCGACGCATATCAACTAGATAATGATTTAAGTTCATCATAAAAATCACCAATAAGTTCCGCCATAGGAAGCTCATAAGTAAGCATAACTCTATCCTCATCAATAAACGCTTGATTTAAAAATACTCATCTTCTTTCTTGCGCTAGTTGCATTAGATTTCATACAAATTCTTTCGGCGTTATAAGCTCACATTTTGCAATAGGCTCTTCCATATCTACATATAACTCTCTACTATTTGGCAAATCTTCAGGATTGGAAATATAAGCGTAAGTATAAGTTTGTCAATTTTCCTCAAAAGCAAAACCTCACATTCTTTCATATGCTTGCGCTTTATCTCCTAAAAATCTTACTTTATAAGTCACTTGTGGGGAAGTCATAATAACATCTAGCCCAAATTCTCTCATCATTCTTTCCTTTACAATATCAAGATGAAGAAGCCCTAAAAATCCGCATCTAAATCAGTGTCAAAGTGCTGGAGAAACACTTGGCTCTTTTGTTAGGGAACTATCATTCAGCATTAACCTTTCTATTGCATCTTTTAAGTCAGGATATTCATCTGTTGAAATAGGGAACATACCTGCATAAATAAACGGTGTAACTTCTTTAAATCATTCAATAGCCTGCGCGTCATCAATATTTTTTCCTTTACATTTCCATACAGTATCTCAAATTTGCGCATCACGAATAGATTTAAGCCCTGTTACTATATAACCAATTTCTCAAGTATGAATCACTCACGAAGATTTATAAGTAGGTGCGAAAAATCATACATCATTCGCCTCGATTTTTTTAGAGGTGTTTAAAAAATGTAGCGTATCTCATTTTTTAATTTCTCAAGAAAAAACTTTCACATAAGATACAACTCATCTATAATTATCATATTGAGAATCAAAAACTAAGGCTTTTAATTCATTATTAGCCTGTTCTTCTTCAAAAATATTTGGCTGACTAATTCTCTCTACAATCGCTTCCAAAACAGCTTCTACATTTTCTCAAGTTTTTGCTGATACACTTATTATTTCATCTCTAGAGCATCATAATAAATTAATTAATTCTTCTGAAACTCTTTCAACATCCGCAGCTGGCAGGTCTATTTTATTAAGTACAGGAATAATATCCAAATCATTTTCTATCGCCATATACACGTTAGATAAAGTTTGTGCTTCTATACCTTGTGTAGCATCAACTACTAAAACAGCCCCCTCAACAGAAGCCAAACTTCTAGAAACTTCATACTGAAAATCTACATGCCCAGGAGTATCAATAAGATTTAACTCGTGTCATTTATATTCCATCCTTACTGGTTGCAGTTTTATCGTAATTCATCTTTCTTGTTCAAGCTCCATTGTATCAAGCATTTGCCCGTGTTTCATATCTCTTTTTTCAATTGTTCAAGTTATCTCAAGCATTCTATCAGCTAGCGTAGATTTTCCGTGGTCAATATGCGCTATAATACAAAAATTTCTTATTTTATTTAGTTCCATTTCTTATTTATTTTCTTAATTTTTATAATATTTTTTTAATTTCTGCCTTATTTTATATAATTTTTAAAAAATAGCAAAAAATAAAAAAACTCTAAATAATTAGAGTTTTATTTTTTCATAAGTAACATTGGTCAATATAAAACAGTTTCTGCTCATGCTCATGTATCTTTCCAAATTGTTTTATATAAAGAACTTGAACAAAATGCAGCTCAATATACTCAAAATTTCCATGAACACCGAGTATTTCATCAAGACCGCATTATTCAAGGTCAATGTTGCCGTCAGGCAAACCGCCGACCTTTAGGTGTAAGTTCTATTCAATTTACATCATATAATAAATCAGAAGTTCAATTTCTATAATCATAATACCAACTACTTACATCGTGTTTAATAATCATTGCTTTAGCATCTCAATATCAAGCATAAGTCCAAAGAGTTCAAGATATAGCTGTAATTTTTGCGTCACTAAAAAGGAATTCAGAGGTACTTGAATTTAATGTAGAAGGGACACTTCATATATCAGATGCTCAAGGGGATATTGTAGTTTTCCGTGTATTTGTAGCTCAAACAACAGTATAACCTCATCAATTCCAGTCCATTATACAATAAGCTTGAAATGCTGTTCAACTTGGTTTTATCCAATAAACTCAATTAGTATTAACTCATTTATTTTTTAAATCTAAGCAAGATGTTCATGGATTTGAAGAAGTACCCCATGAAGGTTGCTCACAAGAGTCTCAATTTTTTACATATCAATCAGCACAAGTTTGAATAGTACATTCTCAATAATCATCAACTCAATTCCAAGTTTTTGTAGCCAAGGTTGCATTAGGTTTCTCTACAGTACAATCTTGCACATTATTTATACAACTAGAAGTTATTTTATCCCAGTGTTTATTAATATCACTACACTGTCATAAACAGTTTCAATCATTATCACATAGACTTCAAGTTACATATAATTTTCAATTTAGTTTTATATCACTAGAACTAACATCTATTTTATCTGTTAATCAAGCTATATTTCACCATGTAGAATTATCTAATACTTCTCCAGAATTTTTAGTTATAGTAATAGCACTAATAAAATTAACTAAATATATTCAGCTTAATAATATTGAGATAAATAAAATAAATTTCTTCATAATTTTTTAAAATTATTTAATATTTTTTTGATTATATTAGATTTTATATGTAAAAGCAAATTTAAATTTAAACATAAATTGCAAAAATTCTTTTTTTATGTAAAATCAAATAAATTTATTTTTATTTATTTTTTGCTATGGATTATATTAATATTGATAAAAATAACATTGATGAACATCATATTTGTTGTGCTTTATGAAGCGATAAAAGAAATACTTTAGCTGCTAGTTATAAAAAAGCTTGGATGAAAGATAGATTTGAAGACTGACTTGAATTTATTAAATGAGATGTTAGGTGAAAAGTTTTTATAGAATTTTGACCTGCTGAAAGTATGTGGAAACCAGTAATTGCTAATGATTATATGATGATAAACTGTATATGGGTAGCTGGTAAATTTTCTGGACAATGACATTGAGACGAATTATTAAATATGACTATTGCTAGAGCTAAAAAATTATGAAAAAAATGATTAGTCGTAGTTAGTGCTGATAAAAATATTCCTTATTTAACAGAAAAAAAGTTTTATTTAAAACATTGATTCAAGCAGGTAGATAGACATTTAGATTTTGTATTATTAGCATTAAACTTTGATTGAGATAATACTGATAATATAAAAATAATTAGAAATAAATGAGAAGATTTTGACTGATTAGTTATTTATTATTCTCACCAGTGCCCATTTACTGAAGAATACGCTCACATAATAGTAGAAGAAGCAAAAAATATGTGACTAGATGCTAAAGCTGTTTTATTAAAAAATAAAAAAGAAGTAGATAAATATGCTTGTCCATTTGGGACTAACACAGTATATTTATGATGAGAATTTTTGACTCATAGTATTATGTCAGTAAAAATGCTACGAAAATTATTAGACAAAAAATTAGATAATAAAAATTAAAAAAAAAATTATGAAAATCGATATAGAAAAGGCCCTAAAAAATGTACCGATAGTTAGTTTATGCGATAAAAATAATGATACTTATGCACTTATGGAAAAGTATAATATCTGCGGAAGTATAAAGGCAAAAGTGTCATATTTTATGATAAAAACAGCTTTAAAAGAGTGAAAACTTGATAAAAATAAAATTTTACTTGAAGCCTCTAGCTGAAATACGGCAATAGCTCTTGCTTATTTTTGAAAGATTTTTGATATAAAAATAAAGATTATTTTGCCAACAAATACAGCTATTTGTAAGAAAAAACTTATTACTTCTTATTGAGCCGAAATTGTTGAAGTAGAATGAATAACTGATGATTGTATTAAATATAGAGATGAGCTTTATGCTCAAGATAAAGAAAAATATTTCTTACCTGATCAGTTCACAAATTATGCGAATTTTAATGCTCATTATAATTTAACTTGACCGAGAATTGAAGAGGAGTTATGAACTAACTTAGATTTTTTCTGTGCGGGACTTTGAACTTCTTGAACGCTTTTATGAACAGCAAAATATCTAAAACAAAAAAATCCAAATATAAAAATAATCGCTATAAATCCAATAGAGAGAGTAGAATGATTAAGAAATTTTAAAACAACAAAATTAAAAATTCCATTCTATGAAGAATATAAACATTTGATAGATAAAGTAATTGATGTAAGCGAAGAAGATATAGAAATCTGATTATGATTATACCTAAATAGATGATATTTAGTCTGACTATCTTCGTGAGCTGTATTAAGCTGACTTACACAATATTTAAAAGATAAAAAATGACTAAAATGATGTGTTATCGCTCCAGACTGATGAGATTTTTATCTAGATAAAGTCTGAAATTATGTGAATATGCAAAATATTTCTTGTTCTTAAAATTAAAATTTAATAAAAAATTATGGATAAATTTACAGATAAAGTTCTTTATAGTAGCCATCAACATAAAATTATTTTACTAACTAATTTCTTAAAAAGTTTACTGATAATAAATCTTCCAGCAAGTATTATAATTTATTTTTCTACTAAAAATACGGCAATAACTGCTACTGCTTTTATAATTTTACTGATATTATGATTTTTTTATAATTATTTTTTCTGGAAAAAATCTTATTTTATTATCACGAATCAAAAGGTCTTACTTAAAGTAAGAAACGGCTTTTTTTCAAAATTTCATATGAGTATTTATTATGAAAACATAAAAGATATCGCGTATAGCAAAAATAATGTTTTACATTATATGTTTAATTATTGAACTTTTTTCGCTAGAAGTTCAGCTTGAGCTAATTGAGATTTTATGGCAACACATCTTCCAAAGATAGAACAAGTTTATAAGTATGTGAATTATCTTTATTTGATGCCGAAAGAAGAGAGAAGAAATATCACTTCACTAAACTCTTCAGAAAATCAAAATAATTTAGAAAATTCAATAAATAAACAAGAAAAAAAGCTAACTAAAGAAGAAATTATAGAAGCAGAAAAACAAAAATTATTAAGTATAAAATGAATAAAAGAAGTGGTTTTATTAGAAGATAAAGATAGAAAATATATTTTTGAAAATGAAGAAGATAGAAATCATTGAGTATACGCTTGTATAAGCAAAAAAATTACTTTCTGTATCACTCATAATTCAGAATTTAGAAGCGCTGACAGTCCTATCGTTTTTAAATCTTGAGAAAAAGTTATTTTCCCTGCTGTTTGATTTCATGAAGTATGAAATAGTACAACTGTTTCTAGCTCTCCAGGGTTAAAAATTCATAATTATTTATCAGAAAAATTTAATAATATGGAAAACAATGATGCAACAGTTTTGGTGTGATTTGATATTCAACAATTTTAATTTTTTATTATTTTTTTAGAATATGACAAAAAAAAGATGTTTTTGGGCAGAAAATTGAACAAAACTTGAAAAAAAATATCATGATGAAGAATGGTGTGAAATTAATAAAGATGATAAATATTTATTTGAAATGCTTGTTTTAGAAGGAGCTCAAGCTGGTTTGTCATGGCGTACAATTTTGGAAAGACGCGAAAATTATAGAGCATCTTTTGATAATTTTGATATAGATAAAATTATAAATTATGATAATAAAAAAATAGAAGAATTATTAAATAATCCTTGAATAATTAGAAATAAGTTAAAGATAAAATCTGTTATAAAAAATGCTATGGCATTTAAAAAAATTCAAGAAGAATATTGAAATTTTAGTAATTATATTTGGGCGTTTACTGATAATAAACAAATTATCAATTCATATAATCATTATAGTGAAATGCCTGCTAGTAGCGATTTAAGTAAAAAAATTAGTAAAGATTTAAAAAGGTGTTGAATGAGCTTTGTTTGAGAAGTTATTATTTATAGTTATTTGCAAGCTATTTGAATTATTGTAGACCATGAAAAGTCTTGTTTTAAATATAAAAAATAAATTTGCTATTTTATTTAAAAAATATTATAATTAAGCAAATATCGAATAATTTTTAAAATCATGAAAAAAATAATTTTATTTATCTCTATATTATTATCTTGAATTTATTTAGCGAATTTTATTAATGCTATAACTGTAACTAA
>JAOARJ010000016.1 GCA_025210615.1 Candidatus Altimarinota bacterium
ACAACAAAAAAAAAAAAAAAATTATAAATATTTAAAAATTCTTTATTTCTATAAACAGTTTTTTTATTTGGGCCCCCCCCCCCCCGGGCCGCGCCTCTTTAGCGGAGCTTGATAAAATCAAGCTCCGCATTAATTAAAGAAATCCTTATACAAGAAAACAGTTTAATAAAGCAAAAAATTAAAATATAAAAAAAGTATTTAAAATCTTTTGACTAATTGTTAAAAAAAGATATAATTTGCGGGCTTATGCAAGAAACTTTAGTCCCGTAAATAAAGTTTAAAATAATTTATATAAAAATTTTGTAAAAAATGCCAATTATAAAATCTGCTAAGAAAGCTTTAAAACAAAATAAAAGAAATCATTCTAGAAATAATAGATTTAGAGCTCTATATAGAGAAGCTAGAAGAAATTTTGAAAAAGCTATTGAAGCAAAAGATGTTAAAACAGCTACTGCTGGATTAGTAACACTTCAATCAAGTATTGATAAATTATCAAAAAAGAATATAATTCATAAAAATAACGCGTCTAGAAAAGTATCAAAATTTGCTAGAATGCTTAAAACTTTAGAAACTAAATAAATTCATGAAAGATAACAAAAGACCACTTAATAATGAAATTAGAGCTAAAAGAGTTCAAGTTATTACTTCTGAGTGAGAAAACTTATGAGTAATAAGTTTTATTGAAGCTAGAAGTAAAGCTCAATCTTTATGACTTGATTTAATGCAAATCGGGATGAATAAAGACGTAGCCATTGTTAAGATGCTTGATTATTGAAAATATTTGTATCAAAAGAAAAAACAAGATCAAAAGAATAAGCAAAAATCTAAATCTCCAGAAATGAAAACTCTTAGAATATCGTATAAAATTAGTGATCATGATATGGAAGTTAGAAAGCGTCAAGCTGAAAAATTTGCTGAAGCTGGTAGTGTACTGAAAGTAAACTTGATGTTAAGATGAAGAGAGAATCATTATTGAGCAATTGCTGAGAAGAAGATGGAACAATTTCTTGAGATGCTAAGTGAAATTTATAAGGTTGATAAAGGAATTCAAAGAAACTGAAATAATTTTAATGCAATATTAAAACCAATAAAATAATTAGTTTATAAATAATTTATATTATGAAACTTAAAACAAGAAGTGGAGCTAAAAAAAGAGTTAAAATTACTTGAACTGGTAAATTTAAATTCGGAAAAGCTTCAAAAAGACACTTATTAAGTAATAAATCTTCTAAAGCTAAAGGAAGAAATAAATATGGACTTGCTGCTAGTAAATCAGAAACTACTAGAATTTCAAGAGTATTACCATATGCTAAATAATATTAGCTAGTATTATAATTTTATATCTATAATTAAATCCAAAGATGGTAAGAATAAAAAGAGGTTTAATGACTAAAAAAAGACATAAAAATGTCTTGAAAAAAACTAAAGGTTTTAGACTATTAAATTCAAAAGTATTTTCAAGAGCAAAAAATGCTTTAATGAAAGCTGGTACTAACGCTTATATCTGAAGAAAAAGAAAGAAAAGAGACTTCAGAAGATTATGGACAGTTAGAATCAACACTGCAGCAAGAGCTAATGGAACTACATATTCTAAATTAATTAATAATATGTATAATAAACAAGTTAAATTAAATAGAAAAGTTTTATCTAATTTAGCTGTTACAAATCCAGAAGTTTTTAAAAATGTTGTTGAATTTGTAAAATAATAGAAATTAAATATAATAGGGCTGATTTTGGTCCTATTTTATTTTTTTATTTTAAAATTATGTTTGATGATTTACTTAACTCATTTCATAATTTTTGGTGTTATTTTTTTCTTATTATATTTTTGTTTCATTATATTGAAGATAAAAGTAGAATTAAATACTTAGAAAAAAGGGTTAAACATTTAAAATGAGAATTAGATGAAATTAAAAATAACAAATTTTAATTATGAAAAAAATTTTAATTAAATTAATAGAAAAATATCAAAAATATATTTCCCCTGATCATAGTGATTGGGCGAAAAAAAACAATAAACCTCCTTATTGTAAATTCACGCCAAGCTGCAGTGAATATACTAAGCAGGCGATAGAAAAAAAGTGAGTATTTAAGTGAAGTATGATGGGAATATGGAGAATTATGAGATGTAATCCGTGGAGCAAAGGCGGTTATGATCCTGTTGAAAAAAATGATAAAAAATAATTTTATTTATTAATTATAAAAATAGAAAATGGAGTGATACTTAGCATCAATTTATGTGTTTTTAACTGTTATTTTCTTTAAGATAAGAGTATTAAATGTAAAGAAATTACAAGAAAGATGAGTATCTAGTAAAACTTGTCTTTACTGACAAAGATTTGCTTTATTTCCTACAATTATATTGTTAATTATTAGTTATAAACCAGAATATTTACATATAATCATTTCTAATCCTAAGCTGATTTTATATATTTTTTTTATGCTTATTTTTTGGGTCTCTCAAGAATTTATTTGATTTTATGTAATGTGAAAAATTAGTAGTTTATCTTTTTTAAATGCTTTTTATTCAATTATAAATATTCCGATATATATGATGATTTGACTTTCAGTTAATCATGATTATCCAAATTATTTTACGATATTTTCTCTTGTTATTCTAGCAATATCAATGTATATTAAGCCAACTCATAATAATAAAAAAAATAAAAATATGTTTTCTCATAATATTTTATTTATCATTTTCATAGCGAGCATTTGAATTATTTTAGATGGAACGAATAATGCTTTTCATAGAGAATTATTTCAAAATCTTAATGCAGTTTTTTTTTGAACTTGAATATGAATGTTTTTAGCAATGCTTTGAACTTATATATTTTTTTTATTTAGTAAAGTTCCAGAAAGCGAGAAAAAATTGTTACAAGAAGAAAATAATAAATGGTTATATTTCTCTATTGCGCCATTGTGGTTTATAGGATCAATTCCAGAATGATTTAGTTTAGCGAATATTCCTATTTATACAGTGTTAGCTATAGGTTCAATTTCTTTTGTAATAGATGTTATTTCAGATATAAAAAACGAGAGAATAGTATTAAATTCAAAAACTTATATTTTTATAATATTAGTTCTTATAAGTATTGCTTTATCAGTGCTTTCTTTGAAATAAAAGTATATCAATTTTTTGACAAAACATATAATAATATGATATAGTGTATCTGTACTAAAAATACTTTTATTATTATAAATTATATTATTATGGCTGAAGGATGACTTGATTCTTGATTTACAAAAATTGATATTCAACCTACAAAAGATACTAAAAAATGAGATACAGAAACACCAGGTTTCACTCGTATAACTGTAGGAAAGGAAGCTAAACAAGCAGAACAAGCTGATTTGGAAAAAGATGAAGCTGATGCAAAAGGCTTATTGCAAGAATTAGGTGTAAAGGTTTCTAATGAAACAGCAGAAGAAACACCAGATGACTTATATAAAAAATATATGGCAATGGGAGAAGCAGGTTTTGATGAATTAAATGTTTTTATTTGATCGGAACAATATAATCTTTTAAGTGAAGAACAACAAGCAGAAATTTCAAAAAAATACTCTACTATGGCATCAAAATTATTTTCAGCTACAATAACTGTTGGATGAAAACAATCTGGTTGAACTTCTAAATGAACATTATAAAAACTCTAGATAATTACTAGAGTTTTTTTATTATTTAATTATTCTGCTTCATCACTTATAGGTTTGAAAAAATCTACTGGTTTTTGTCATTCTTTAGCTAATGCTTTTTTTGCTATTAAGAATACAAATCATCTATTAGCATTCGCATTATAATCAATATATTTTTCTAAGATATAACCTTTTTGGTAGGCTGTTTCCATATAATCTTGTTGCCAGTTTCAAGTATTGAAAGTTTTTTCTATTCATAATCATTTGAATACCATTTTGACAGCTTCTGTTTTTGTAAGATTATCAAGTGGTCTGAATTTATCATTTTTAGCAACAATTCATAATTTTAATCAAGTTTCAGCATATTTACAAATCCAGTCATCTTTACTTATATCACTAAATTTTCATGCGCAAGTAGAATCTGGTTCAACTCAAGTTAGATTAATAGTGATTTTCATCATTTCTCATCTTCTTATATCCATATCTAGATTATATTTTTCAGGATTAGCAGAATTATCTTTAATAATTCATTTTTCAGCTAAAAAATTAGCAGCTTCTATTTCAGGATTTACTTGAACCATAGCATTAACAGACAATGGAATTATAGCAAGAATTGCAAGGACTTTTTTTATCATAACTAGAAAAATTAATATATATTAGATGATATTATATCTTATTTTAGAAAAAAAACAATAAATATTTTTTATAATATAATTGTTTAAAGATATTTTTTTAATTTATCACTTATTTTATCTGTGATTTTATTTAATCTAGATTTATTTTCAGGATTTTTAATATGATGAGTATAATCAAGTCATCATATATATATTTTTCAAATATTTTTTCCTCAATAATAAGTAAAGATAGCCTTTAACCATAAAATAGGATATAGAAAAAATATAAATTTTTGGACAAAATTATTTGCTCATCAAGTAACTAAAAAATAAGTTTTTTTATTTAGAATTCAAGTAGGCTGTCAAAATCTATTAATTTTCTTGTAATCTAAAGATATATATCAAATTCTATCTATTAAATTTTTTAATTTTGCAGGGACTCAGAAGTTATAAGTAGGCGTTGCTATAAGTAATATATCAGCTTTTTTAATTTTTTCTACTAACTCCAAAAATTCTGTTTCTTCTTTTTTAGGACGCTTATATTCGTGAGAATAATATTCAATATTAATATTTTTTAAAATTACTTTTTCATAACTATTTTTAGGTAATTTTTTTAATGTATTATCAAGAATAGTGTCAGTATTTCAACCTATTTCAGGAGAAGCCATTATTGCTAGAATTTTTGTCATAATTTTATAATTAAAAATTATTTTAATTTTTTTATTAGTTTAATCAGCTTACTTTTAATTTTGTCCATAATGTAGCTGTTCAGTCTGATACTGGCATAGCTTGTCATTTTCCGCAAGTTCCTCAGTCAAAGAATTCTAAATCATCACAAATTCCAAAAACATTGTTTAGCATTTCTGGTCAATTTCAGCTTAAAGTTGCTCATCTTACTCTTTGTGCTAATTTTCAGTCCTTTATTTTATATCCAGATTGAACTTTGAAAACGAAATCTCAAGTTACAGTATTTACTTGTCCTCATCACATTTCTGATACATATAATCCGTCTTTTATTTTGGTTATTAAATCTTCTTTTTTGTCTTTTCAAGGTGCTAAGTAAGTTGTTCACATTCTTACTAAAGTTTTATGTTTATATGTTTCACGTCTTGCGTGTCCTGTTGGTTCTACATCAAATTTTTCAGCAGTTTTGAGATTATGCATATAAGTTTTTAGAACTCAATTTTCTATTAATGTTATTTTTTTAGCAGGAATTCCTTCATGGTCTACTGTGTAATATCCTCTTAAATTAGCTATACAAGGGTCATCTACAATTGTTACATTATCACTAGCGACTTTTTCTCAAATTTTTCAAGCATATACGCTAGAGCCTTGTAAATCTCATTCTAATCCGTGTCAGATAGCTTCGTGAATAATTGTTCAACCTGATTCGTTTCAGATTATTACATCCATTTCTCAGCTTTCAGCAGGTATTCCTTCTAGTTGAGCTTCCAAGTTTTTTACTGTATCGATAAATAATTTCTCAAGTTTTTCTTCGCTTAAATCTTCTAAAATATTTATTCAAGTTATTTTTCTAAAAATTTCTTCTTTTGCTCCTGATTTTTCTCAAATTAATTTTAGAAATATAGAGTTATAATATAATTCATCTTTATCAAAACTTCATAAAGTATTAGCTATTATAAAACGTTTTATAGATAAATTAATCGCTGCTTCACTAGCGACAATAAAATTAGATTTTTTTATAACATTTTCAAATATTTTTAGAACATTTTTTATAATTTCAACTGTTTTTTCTAAATTTTCATTAGCTTCTAAAACTAGTTCATATTCTCAATTTAATTCAACATTTTTAATTTTATTATTTAAATTATATTGATTTTTAAAATTTTGGGTTTCTTTTAATAAATTATAATCATCTCCTGATACAACTTTGAAATATTCATCACTTCAAGTTCTGCTTAAAATTGATACTCAAGCAGTATTATTAACATTGATATTTTTTAAATTTCAGTTTATAAAACCTCCTGTTATAAAATCAGAATTTTCTATAAAAATTTCTCTAAAATCTCCGGAAAAATTGTTTAATGCATTTTGGATTTCTTGTTTTTTCATAATTTTTAGTTAAATTTTATGTAATTTTTATTATATTTTTGCAATTTTTAAGTATTTATAGTAAAATAAAGACAGATTATTTATAATAATTAAATTGCACTGAAGTAATTATATTTAAAAAACAAAAAAAATGAAGAAAAAAGCTAATAATTTTTTATGGTCATATTTCCTGATTTTTTTTCTAATAGTATTAGATGTTTTTTTGATGTCTTATTTTAAAGGAGAATTATTTAGAATGGATATTTATATTTATGCTTTTGTATTAAGTTCTGTTTGAATTTTTGAATTAGTTTTTATTTATCGGCTTTTAGATAGAGAACTGACTTCTCCTTTAAGAAAGCTAGAATATACTATAAAAAGTTTTTTATGATGAAGATTTAAATGAAAAAATATAAATTTTTGAAGAAGTAGTAATGCTAGAGTAGATTATATTTTGTGAAGTTTAGATGTGATGATTAATTCTCTTAGATGAGTAAAATGAGAATTAGTATCTTGAAGAGCGATAAAAACAGAAGTAGAATTAACAAAAGAAATTCAAGAAAGATTATTAAATAAAAAATTACTGGCTCCGCCTAGTATGGATATAATCGCTAGATCAAAGCCGGCTGCTGAAATTTGATGAGATAGTTATGATGTAATTAAACAAGAGGATAATTATTATATTTATGTTTGAGATGTAACAGGTCATTGAGTTGCTTCTTGATTTGTAATGGTGATGGTAAATGCTTTGATAAGTTGATTTTCAAAATTATTTAAAAAATGAAATCATATTTTAGCGTATACAAATGAAATATTAAAACCAAGAGTGAAATCAAATATGTTGATGAGTTTATTATTAGTAAGATGGGATGAAGAAGCTAAAAGATTATTTATGACTTGAGCGGGGCATGAATATTTGATAATTTATAAAGCTAGTCAAAATAAATGTTTTAAAATAAAATCAGGATGACTTGCCTTATGAATGACAAAAAATGTACATAAACTTCTTAAAGAACAAGAAATTCAATTTGAAAAAGACGATATTTTAGTTTTATATTCAGATTGAATTACTGAAGCTAAAATTAATACTAAAAAGAGAAGTGAAGAAACATTAATGTTTTGAGAGGATGGTTTAGTCAATGCTATACAAACAAGCCCTGATATAATTTTAAATTGAAAAAAGAGAAAAACAGCGAGAAGCGTTTTTAATAATATTACTATCGCGCTTAGTAGATTTATGGGATATAAACATACTCAACATGATGATGTTACGCTTGTTGTTTGTCACTATAAATGAGATGATGTGATTAATGATAATCTTCCAGAACCTGAAAAAATAGATGATGCTTTTATTACAGAATGGAAATGGTAAAATTTTTTTTAAAAAAACTCTAGTTAATGCTAGAGCTTTTTATTCTGACAAAATCTTTTGCATTTATATTCTTAAATAATATAATAAATTAAATATTTTTTTTTTTTAATTTATGAAAAAACTAATTTTAATTCTAGCAATATTTTTAAGTTGAATATATTTAGCTAATTTTATTAGTGCTATAACTATAAATAAAAATTCAGGAGAAGTTTTAGATAATGTGACTTGGGTAAATATTTCTAATTTAACTAATAAAATAGATGTTTCTTGAGTTGATATAAAACTAGATTGAAAATTATACGTGACTTGAAAATTATGCAGCGTGATTTGATGAGTTAAAAAATGTTTATGAAGTTGTGATGCTTGAAAAGTTTGGGATAATACAACAAAAACTTGTAAAATAATTCCAAAATGAACAGTTGACAACCCTTGAGTATCTTGTAAAGAGATAATAGATACTCCATGAAGTAATAATGGAAATTGAGCTTATTATTTGAAAGGGAAATCTTGAAGTACTTTTCAAGTATATTGTGATATGACTGTTGACTGATGAGGTTGGACTTTAGTAGCAAAAGTTTGACATGCTCATCATAAAATATCAACAAGGAATACCCCAACAAGTAGCACTGAATTAGCTAAATTTAAGGATTTATCGGCAGTAACTCCTTCTGGAACATTAATAAATGAATTTGTAGATAACTCAACAGAATTTAGATTTAAACATCCTTTTACAGATGAGGGAGTACCAATTGCAAACATAAGAAAAAATGACGATATAGCCTTTTGATGTCGGAGCTCATGTAGTGGTGTTACGGCTTATTCATGAGAAACGCGTTCACGGATATCTCTTGTTTTTTGAAACACAGGTCATAGTTGAATATTTGATTATTCTACTTGATATACTCCTCCAAAATATTGAACTCGGGCAACAACTTGAAAAGTATATTATTCGACAAATATTTGAGCGTGATATGTATTTTTAAGATAATTTATTCTTAGTGATTATTTTTTGTGTACAACAAAACTAAAAAAGTCAAAAAAAGATTTGCTTTTATTTGTTTTATGTATAAAATAATCGCGCGTTTATTATTTTTCAATTACATAATGTCTGGTAAAGAAGACAAAATAGAAGTGGAAGGGACGATAATTAATCCCTTGCCAGGTCTGGTATTTGAGGTTCAATTACCAGAAGATTTTTGATGACAAATCATCACTGCATACCTTTGAGGGAAAATGAGAGTACATTCTATCAAACTTGTGCCTGGTGATACTGTCTTAGTTGAACTATCCCCGTATGATTTAACTAAAGGTAGAATTGTTTTCAGAAAAAAATAAATTTGCAGATTATTTATTAATATAGCTTTATTATGAAAGTTAGACCTTCTGTAAAAAAAATCTGTCCAAAATGTAAGGTTATCAGAAGAAAAGGTGTCCTTAGGGTTATCTGTGACTCTGATCCAAAACATAAACAAAGACAAGGTTAATTTATAGATTATAATTTAATATTTGATTTATCTTATGGCAAGAATTGCTTGAGTAAACATTCCTTCAGATAAGCATATCGAAATATCTATGACTTATATATATGGAATTGGTAGATCATTAGCTAGAAAAATCTTAGATAAAGTTAAAATTGATTATAGCACTAAAACTCATACTTTAAGTGAAGATCAATTAGACCTAATAAGAGATGAAATCAAAAGATTAGCATCTGAACAAGATGAAAATTGAATGGTTCAACTAGTTGAATGAGATCTAAGAAGACAAATCTCTAATAATATTAAGAGATTACAAGAAATAAACTGTTACAGAGGAGTTAGACATAAAAAGAGACTTCCTGTAAGAGGACAAAGCACAAAAACTAACGCTAAAACTAGAAAAGGTAAGAGCGTAGCTATTGCTGGTAAAAAGAAATAGTAATTTAATATAAATAATATTTTATGGCAAAAGTTGGTAAAAAATCTAGAAAAACTAGAAAAATAGTTTCCCATGTGCAAGCTCATATTACTGCTTCTTTTAATAACACTATTGTTAGTATTACTGATGAAAAGGGTAATGTATTAACTTGGAGTAGTTGATGAGCAGCTGGTTTTAAGGGAGCTAGAGAATCTACACCATACGCAGCTCAAATGGCAGCTGAAGAAGCTATGGAAAAAGCTGTAACTCTTCATTCTGCTGAAAGCGTAGAAGTTTATATTAAAGGTATTGGTATTGGTAGAGAACAAGCTATCAGATGATTAATCGCTAAATGAGTAGAATTAACTGCTATTTACGATATAACTCCAATTCCTCATAATGGATGTAGAAAAAAGAAAGTTAGAAAACTATAATTCTAAAATATTTTAAAATTAGCTTATAATTTTTAAAGGTAAGATGCGTTATACTTGACCAAAATTAAAACTGTGTAGAAGAGAAGGTATCAACTTATTTGGTACTGAAAAATATGATTTATCTAAATCAAAAAGAACTCTTCTTAAAAGCAGAAAAACAAGTGAGTATGGTACACAATTAAGAAAGAAACAATTAGCTAAAAGAATGTTCGGGTTATCTGAAAAACAATTCTTTTCTTACTATAAAAAAGCTCAAAAAGATCACACAGCTGGTACTACTACATGACAAAAAATGTTAAAACTTTTAGAGTTAAGAATAGATAATGTTGTATTCAGAGCAAACTTTGCTAGAACTAGAATGCAAGCTAGACAATTTGTTTCTCACGCTCACTTCTTACTAAATGGAAGAAAGGTTGACATTCCTTCAATTTCTGTAAAAGAAGGAGATGTTATAGAACTTAGACCTAAAATGGCTCAAAGCCCTCTTTATAAATCTTTAGCTGAAGAATTAGCTGAATTCTCTAAAGCAAATAAAGGTAAGGTTACTAAGGCTAGTTGGATAGAAGTTGATCCTAAAAAATTAACTATTACTATCAAAGCTATGCCTGCTAAAGATGACTTTGAACAAATAATTGATATTCAAACTATTGTTGAGTTCTATTCTAAATAATATTTAGTAATAAAATATTTATGCACTTAATACACGATCAAATAGGAGTACCTAAAATTTCACAAGAAAATCTATGAGATAACTTATCACTTTTTAGTGTGAGTCCATTACCTAGATGATATGGGATAACTATTTGAAATTCACTTAGAAGAGTGCTACTTTCTTCTATCCCAGGAACTAAAGTAACTGGAATTAAGGTAGCTTGAGTTACTCACGAATATTCTACACTGCCATGAGTAAAAGATAGTATTGTAGATATCATGCTTAACTTAAAAAGTTTAGTTGTATCAAAAAATGAATCTGGAATCGCTTGGTTAAAACTTAAGAAAAATAAATCTTGAGTAGTAACTGCTAGCGATGTTAAAGAAACAGACTGAATGCAAGTGTTAAATAAAGACTTATATATTACAGAAATTGATCAAGACTGACTTGAACTAGACATTGATATTAGAGTAGAAAAATCAACTGGATACTTATCAATAGAAGAATTAAAAAAGAGAGAAGAAGATGTTAATGTGTTATTAATAGATGCAAATTTCTCTCCAGTATTAAATGTAAAATATACTATATCTGATGCTAGATTCTGAGATATAACAAACTTAGATTCATTAAACTTAGAGATATTAACTAACGGAAATATAACTCCAGAAGATGCACTTAAATTTTCTTGAGATATGTTAGCTTCATACTTCTCAATATTTAATGAAGACTCACTACAAATTGAAGGTTCTTTTATAAACAATGTAAAAGATTTAATAGAAAGAGAAAAAGAAGAAATAAAAGAAGAAATGCAAAGAGAAACTTATACTCCAATTGAAATTATGGGACTTTCACCTCGTACATTAAACGCTTTAATCAATTGAAATATTTTCTCAATTGAACAACTAACAAAATGTACAGAAACAAAATTATCTTCTATCAAATGATTTGGTAAGAAAGCTATGACTGAAATCAGATCTGCTCTTGAAGAAAGATGATTAAAATTATTAGGAGACGATTAAAAATAAATAGTATTTAATATTAAAAAAATCCTATGAGACATAAAGTTAGAAAGCATTTAAAATTTAACGGTAAAAGCTTTCAACATAGAAAAGCTATGCAAAGAAATTTGGTAACTTCTCTATTTACTCACAAATCTATTAAGACTACTGAGAAAAAAGCTAAATCAATTATACCTATGGTTGATAAATTGATTAACACTGTTAATTCAAAAGATGAATTAAATGCTATCAAATATGCCATGAGTTACTTATATACTAAAGATTCTTCAATAGAATTATTTAAAAATGTAGCTCCAAAATATAAAGGAGAAAAAACTTCTGGTTTTACTAGAATTACTCCTATCAAATATAGAGACTGAGACAATGCTAAATTAGTATTATTAGAATTAGTTTAATAAAATTATAGAAAAAATATGAAAACTATAATGCCAAAGCAAATTGATAACTCTGCTAGAAATTGGTATGTTGTAGATGCTAAAGATAAAACTTTAGGTAGACTTGCTACAGAAGTAGCTATCAGACTTAAGGGTAAACATAAAGCTGATTACGCTGCACATATTGATAATGGTGATTACGTTATCATTCTAAACGCTGATAAATTTCACGTGACTGGTAAAAAAATGTCAGATAAGATGTACTACAGTCACTCAGGATTCTTAGGTGGATTAAAAGCTATTTCTTTAGAGAAACTTTTAAACAAAAAACCTACTGAACCATTAAAAAAAGCAGTTGCTGGAATGCTTCCTAAAAATAAATTAAGAAAAGGAATGCTAGATAGATTAAAACTATATACTGGTGAATCTCACAACCACGCTGCTCAAAACCCAGAAACTATAACATTATAATATAAAAATAGTTTATGAAATATACTTACGCTGTTGGTAGAAGAAAAACTGCTTCTGCACAAGTTAGACTTTATGAAGGATCTAAAGACAGCAAGATTAATGAAAAAGCATTAAATGATTACATTAAAAGAGATGACCTTTTTGATGCATTATATGCTCCATTAAGATTATGCTGAGTAAAAGATAATTATTTCTTTGAAGTTAAAGTATCAGGTAGTGGAAACGCTGCACAAGTTGACGCCATTAAATTGGGTCTTGCTAGAGCTTTAGCTGAAAAAGATGCAAAATTCAAAGCTCTTTTGAAAGAAGCAGGAATGCTAACAAGAGATGCTAGAAAAGTTGAAAGAAAGAAACCAGGTAGACATAAAGCGAGAAAGGCTATGCAATGGTCAAAACGTTAATACGTTCTATTGGTTACTTAATATATTTAGTTGTTAACTACTTACTATCGTGGCTACTATTAATCAATTAGTTAAAAAAAGTAGAAGAGACCCATATAAAAAGAGTAAATCACCTGCACTTCAATTTACTAAAAACTTAGTACAAAGAGGTAAATTAGTGAGATTACCTAAAGGGGCTCCACAAAAAAGAGGAGTTTGTGTTAAAGTTACTACTATGACTCCTAAGAAACCTAATTCTGCGCTTAGAAAAGTAGCAAGAGTTAGACTTACAAACGGATATGAAGTAAATGCTTATATCTGAGGTGAAGGACATAATCTTCAAGAACACTCTGTTGTTGCTATTAGATGAGGAAGAGTAAAAGATTTACCATGAGTAAGATACCACGTTGTTAGATGATTATTAGATTGTGAAGGTGTTAAAGACAGAAAAAGAGGAAGATCTCTATACGGTTCAAAGAGACCTAAATAATAAATATATATTATAATTACAGGATAAAACATGAGTATAGATGTTAAAAAAGACCCATTATTAAACAAATTCGTTAACTATATAATGAAAGATGGGAAAAAATCTTTAGCAATCGATCTTCTGAATAAAACTTTTGAAGAAATGAAAGCTAAGGGACAAAAAAAACCTGTTGAATCTTTTAAATTAGCTATAGACAATGTTATGCCTAGAATTGAGGTAAGACCTAAAAGAGTTGGTGGTTCTATCTACCAAGTACCTCAAGAGGTAAAACAAAAAAGACAATTATTTTTAGCTGCTAAATGGATTTTAGAATCTGCTAATGGTAAAAAAGGTACTCCTTTCCATAAAGCTTTAGCTGTTGAATTAATTGATGCTGCTAATGAAACAGGAAACGCTGTTAAGAAAAAATTAGATGTATACAAAATGGCTGAAGCTAATAAAGCTTTTGCTAGATTTGCTAACAGATAATTGCATGAAAATTTTTAAAATTTAACTACGCAAGAAAATGGCTCATAAGAAGGCTCAATGATCTACTAATAATGGTCGTGACTCGGTCGCTAAGAGATTGGGTGTGAAAGTATTCTGAGACCAACCAGTTGTTGCTGGAAATATTATCGTTAGACAAAAAGGTAATAAATTCTGGCCAGCTGAATGAGTTTCACAAGGAAATGATTTTACATTATTTGCTACTAAAGAAGGAAGAGTAAAATTTACTGAAAAAAGAAGAGTTAGATTTGATGGAAGAGTTTATAGAGATGTTTATGTAAGCGTTGTTTAATTAAAATTAAATAACTGATGTAAAAATAATAAAAATAACAGTTCATATTTGAGCTGTTTTTTTGTCTTTCTATTAAAAATTTGATTTTTAAGCAAAAATCGATAAATTATATAGCATAATATAATAAAAAAATAATAAAAAAATCATGAAAAAAATTTTGATAGTAGAAGATGATAAATGAATCTTAGCTTGACTTAAGCTTTATATGAAGAGTATGGATTTTGATATTGAAACTTTAGAAACTTGAGAAGGGGCTAGCGAAAAAATTTTATCTTGAGATTATGATTTAGTAACACTAGATATAAATTTGCCTTGAGAAAATGGGATAGAAATCTGTAAGGAAGTTAGAAAATTTTCAAATATTCCTATTATAATGCTTACAGCTAGAACTGATGAATTAGATAAAGTTTTAGGTCTTGAAATAGGGGCTGATGATTATATTACAAAGCCGTTTTCACCAAGAGAATTAATAGCTAGAATTAATTCTATTTTAAGAAGAGTTGAAAATAATAATGGTAATAATAATAACGATACGAAAAAATTAAATTATGCTGGATTTGAAATAGATATCGAAAAAATGACTCTTCATAATGATAAAAAAGAAGAGATTATGCTTACTAAAAGTGAATTTAATATTTTTAAATCATTAGTTGAAGCTGGTTGAAGAGTTGTATCAAGAAATACTTTGATGAAAGAAATTATCTGATACGAACAATATATTTTTGATAGAACTATTGATACTCATATAAAAAATCTTAGAAAAAAACTTGATAATAAAGAACTAATAGTAACAGTTAGATGAGAATGATATAGAATTAAATAATATTTAAATAAAATTTAGATGACACTTACCAAAAAATTTATTTTTATGATTATAATAAGTGTGCTGCTTATTATAAGTGTGAATATCTTTTCGCTGTTTTATTTTTCAAACGGTCTTTTTGAAAGTTATCTAAAAAGTCAAAATAATACAAAAAGAGAAATCACTCTTGATTATATAAATTCGCTTATAGATAAAGAAACTACGGAATATATTGATAATTTATTTGTTGATGTTGAGAATAGTTTTTTTGAATTGCTTGAAAAAAATAAATGAAATATTCCATTAAACGAAGAAAATAATGTGAATATTATAGTGAATTATTTATTAGAAAAATGAGTTTCTCCAAAATATATTCAAGAGATTGTTCCAAATGATAGTTTTTTGACTGTATGGACAAATATTAGAAAGTCTGATACTCCTGAGCATAATTTTATTTTTTCATTACTTAAAAACATTATTATAGCTAATAGCGTGTTGATATTTTTATTAATATTATATTTATTATATTTCACGAGAAAAAATTTATCGCCTATTAATGAAATTACTGATAAAATAAGGAAATTTAAATCAGCTGAAAATTTTGATGAAATCGCTTATGATAAACCTGATGAGATTTGATTATTAGTATCTTCAATAAATGAATTAAGCTGAAACCTAAAAAAACAAGAACAAATAAGACATAAATTTTTGGCTGATATTTCTCATGAACTTAAAACGCCTATAACGGCTATTAGATGTTATTTAGAGGGGATAAGTGATTGAGTAATTAAGATAAATAATGAAACTCTTGGACAGATTACAGAAGAAATGAATAGGCTTGTGAATCTTGTTAATATGATTATGGATTATGAAAGATTTGAAAATAGAACGCTAAAATTAAAATTAAAAAATACCAAAGTTTCTGATTTAGTTAGTAATATTTCTTCTCAATATGAAAATTCTTTGAAACAAAACAATCAACAGATAAATGTAGAAGAGAGTAATTTAAAGATAAAGTTAGATGAAGAAAAATTTTCTCAAATTGTTCACAATATTATATCAAATTTTATGAAATATGCGTGAAAAGAGACGACTTTATATGTGAAAATTAGAAAAAATTATCTAGAATTTAAAGATGATTGAGCTTGAGTTGAAGAGTGAAAAATTCCATTTTTGACTGAAAAATTTTATCAAGCAGATTCTTCAAAGACTTGAAAAGCTGATGATAGAGGGATTTGAGTCGGTCTTAGTATTGTTCATAAGATTATAAAATCTCATAAATGGAAGATATATATTCATTCTTGAAAAGATAAATGATTCTCTATAAAAATCTTCACTCAATCTTCACATTAAGTTCATAAAAATAACAGAAATAACTGTTATAATAGTACACGAAAATTAGGAAGCATTATCAAACTTATATATGGTTAAAGCTTACAACAATATAAGGAGCTTTCTAATTTTTTATCAGTTATAAATAATTTATGAAAAAATTTCTTCTAATAATATTTTTTATATTTTGCGTGCTATTTAATAGATTATTTTTTAGTACAAATATTTTTGCTGATAATAATGCTGATAATAATGTAGAAAAAAATGATAGAATACCTGAAGAAAAGATCCAAGAAAAAATAGAAGAAAATAATAAAGCTTTAAGGCAAAAATTAGAACAAGCGATAGAAAATAAATTAAATTTTATAGAAATTTCGCAAAAGTATAAAGAATTAGATGAAGTCTCAAAAATAGCTTTTTATGAAGCACAATTAAAAATAGCTGAAAAAAAGCTAGAACAAACAAAGAAAGAAAAAGAAATTGAAATTTATGAAATTTTTATAGAGAAAGTAAAACAAAGATTACAAAAACTATACTGAAAAAAAATCGAAGATGAAGAGGTAATACTTGAAATATTAAATATAAAATAAACTCTAGATATTAACGCTAGAGTTTTTATTTATAGCGTTTTACTTTGCCGAATTGTGAAGCATTATGATGTACACGTTTTGCAACAATATTTTTTATTTCTTGTCAATGCTTTGTTTCATTGATTATTTTTGTGAATCACGCTTTATTTAATTTTATAAGACAGACTGAAGTTTTTGCTTTTACTGTAGCACTTCTAGGACTATTTGTTAAAGATGCCATTTCTCAAACGATATCTCAAGTTTCTATTGTTTTTATTTTTTTCCTTCAAATATAGATATCAGCCTCTCCAGACGAAATTAAATATATATCATCATTATTTTTATCTCATTCTTTTATTATAATTTCTCCAGGGAGATAATTAAAGTCGCAAGCTTTATTTGAAAGATGTTTTAAATAATTTATTCATAATCATTTGAATATACTGAAATTTCAGATTCTTTGTTCCATATAATATATATTATTAATAAAAAATAAAAGTATATAAGATTAGGATTATATACTTTTAAATTTTAAAGTCAAATTTTTTTGTTACAATTTTTTATTATCTTTTATGTCTCATTGCATTTAATATTTTTGGTACAACTTGAGCGAGTGGTCAAAGTACTCATTTTAAAATTTTGTTATAAGTTTTTATGTCTACTTTTAATACTTCAAGCCATAAATGAATATTATAATTTCACTCATAAGCTAAATATGTTCTATAGGCTTTTTTAAAAATACTATAAGTACGAGCAATTTCTTTATCAATATTATTTTTAGCAACTCTTTGTTCTTCTAGTACAACATAAATTGATTTTTTTTCTGCATTTCAAAGATTATCAATTTGTTTTTGAGTATTGATATCTTTTAGTTTTAAATTATCAGGTGCGATATTTGATAAATCTCAGTAATAATCTTCTTTTAAATATTGCAGATAAGTTTGATATTTACACATTTCATATGTAGTAATTTTCAGAAATTCTTCTTTAGTAACCATATCTTCAGGCTTCTTTTTTCTCACACATTCGGCATTTTTTAGTTTTAATTCTTGTCTTACAAAAAATCTTAATAATTCTTTTTTTAGAGAAGGGACATTTACTTTAGAATTTTTTTCTATTTGTTTTATAGATTTTTGTTTTATTTGGTTCATTCCACATTGATAAATATTTTTCATATTTGTTTTATAAATCTCTTGCGCTTTATCAAATGGGCTTACAGAAAAAAATCATTCTTGCTGCTTATAATATTGATAATCATTGTATTCTAGTGTTTTTTTGATTATTTTTTTATCTTTTTCATAGAATGAAATATCACCATCATAGACATTATTTTGTCAATTACAAGTTTCAGCAACTCTTCTACATAATCAGTCTGAATTAGCTGTTTCATCAATTCAAGGACAACTATATTTTTGTTCTCAAATTTTAAATTCATAAGCAAAAATACTACCAATATTTCAAAAAATTAGTCAAAAAATACATAAAATAGATAAAAATTTTTTCATAAGAATAATATGATTATTATTAAATAACTCTTAAAATTTCTTCAATAGTTGTGTGTCATTTGATAGCTTTTAGAACTCAATCTTCTTTCATAGAGATAAAATCATTTTTTCTTGCTTTTTCTATAATTTCGCTAGAAGTAGCTCATTCTCTAATGATTTCTCTTATTTCATCAGTAAATCTTAATATTTCATAAATTCAAATACGGCCTTTGTATCAAGTATGATTACAATGTTCACAACCACTCCCTTTATACAGTTTTATATGGTCTGTGTCAAGATTTTTCATTCAAGTCTCATTTAACATCGCTTGAATAAGCGCTTTTTCGTTTTTAGTTTTTTCGACTTCAGCCTTACAGTGAGGACAAATTCTTCTAACTAGTCTTTGGGCGATAATTGTATCAACAGAAGCAGCCACTACATATGGTTTTAATCACATATTTGCGATACGATCTAATGTTTCTGAAGCACTTTTCGTATGTAGAGTCGATAATACTAGATGACCTGTTAAAGAAGCATTGGCAGCGATATTTAAGGTATCATAATCTCTAATTTCTCATACCATTATAATATCAGGGTCTTGTCTTAATAATGCTTTTAATCATTGCTCATAAGTAAATCCTGACTTTTCATTTACTTCAGCTTGTACTATTCAACCTAGTTCATATTCAATAGGGTCTTCTAATGTGATAATTTTTTTACTTCTTTCATTCAATTTAGAAATCATTGTATAAAGGGAAGTAGTTTTACCTGAACCAGTTGGACCAGTTACTAATACTAATCAATTTCTTTTTTCAAGCGATTGCTCAAGCATTCTTTTGGTAGTCCAAAAAAATCATAAATCTTCAAAATCTATAATGGCTTTAGTCGCATCTAATACTCTACAAACGATATTTTCTCAAAATTTTATAGGTAGAGTAGAAACTCTTATATCAAGTTTTTTTTCTCAATCTAAAATAGAATATTTTCAGTCTTGAGGAATATTTGTAATGTTTAATTTTAGCGCAGAAGAATATTTTGTTCTTTCTAAAATTAATTTATACTGCTTTTTTTCTAGTGTAAAAATATCTGTTAAAATTCAATCAATTCTAAACCTGATAACAACATCATTTTCATTGTTATCATAATGTACATCAGAACTTCAGAGAGATAAAGCTCAAAGTGTAATTATTTTTAAAGCCTCATCTGAATCTTGTCTTTTTATAGCTCACTTTACTTCTTCTCAAAGTTTTTCAAATTTGTCTGAAAAGGCTGTTTTTTTATCTTCTTTTTCTAAAATTTGTTCTTTTAGTTCATTTATATTTGTATTTTCTGACATTTAGTTTAAAATTATACTACTATCTTATGATTAATTATACACGAAAATGAAAAAAAATGCAATAAAATAATAACAAAAAATTATTTTATAAAAAAATAAAAATATATTAAATATATTTAAGAAAATTTTGAGAAGAAAAATAAATAAATAGAGAAAATTTAGATTAATAAAAAATTAAAATTTATGGATAACAAAATAGAATATTTAAAAGACGAGCTTCGCGTATTTGTAGCAGATATTGTGCCTTATGGAGAAGCTAGAGATGAGAATCTTGAAGATAGAATGGAAGAGCTTGAAAATTTAGTAAGCACTTATGGAGGAATAGTTATTGTAAAAACTTTTCAGAAAAGAATGACGCCAGACTATAATACTTATATTTGATGAGGAAAGCTGGACGAAATTATTGAAGATATGAGAAGAGAAAAAGCTGATATTCTCATTATTTGAAATATTTTAAAAGCAAAACAAATTTATAATATCAATGAAAAACTTAGAGATATAGACGCTAAAGCTTGGGATAGAGTTGATTTAATTTTGAAAATTTTTGAAAGACATGCTAAAAGCACTGAAGCAAGGTTACAAATAGAACTAGCTGCTATTCGTCATATGTGACCAAGAATTTTTGGTATGTGAATGGAATTATCGCGTCAATGAGGTTGAATATGAACTTCCTGAATTTGAGAAACAAATACCGAGATAATGAAACGTCACTTGAGAAAAAAAATAGATGTAATTAAGAAAAAACTAAATCAATATAAAAAAACAAGAGCCGAACATAGAAAAGCAAGAATTAGAAAAAATTTAGATACAGTTGGGATAGTCGGGTATACAAATGCTTGAAAATCTAGTTTGTTAAACTCCATAACAAAAAAATGAGTGTTAGCTGAAGATAAATTATTCGCGACATTATGAACAGACGTATGAAAAATGTATATCCCAAGTGATACTGGGAAGTGAAAAGAAATTTTACTCAACGATACAATAGGATTTATCAGAGATTTACCGCCTGATCTTATAGAAGCCTTTTCTTCTACTTTGGAAGATAGTATTGAAAGTAAAATTTTGCTCCATGTAATAGATGCTAGCGATAAAAAATTAGATGAAAAAATTAAAATTGTAGACGATATTTTATTCCAAATTTGAGCCACTCAAGATAAAATTTATGTTTTTAATAAAATAGATTTATTAGATAAAGAGCAATTAAACATTTTAAAAGAAAAATATTTTGATTTAAATCCTGTTTTCGTATCGGCTTATAGTAAGACTTGATTTGATAAATTAACAGATATTATTTTAAAAAAACTCTAGTTAATTCTAGAGTTTTAATTTTGTCAACCAAAAAATAAAAAAAGTATAATTTTACTCTTGACAGAAACAGAAAAATTTCTACAATATTTTATATAAGTATTTATTATATTATAAATAAAAGATTGGCTTATGAGTGTGAATAAAGAGTCACAAGAAAGGCTAGTCACAAGAAAGGCGTAAGGAGGAAAT
>JAOARJ010000004.1 GCA_025210615.1 Candidatus Altimarinota bacterium
GCATTGACCGATAATATCAGCAATGGTCATTAGTAAAACTAGAATAACCAAAATCAATAATATCGAATTTGTTGGCCCTACAACCCCTGTAAGGATAAAGATCCAAAACAAGGGAACGTCGGTAATTTTATCTGCCTTAGCATCTAAGATCGCGCCCTCGTCAGAGACCAGTCCACAAGCGCGAGCGACAATACCATCGGTACCATCGCTAGCGAAAAGAGCTACATAGATCAAAAGCAAATATGAAAATGCCTCTGGATATGCCTCGTAGTTTTTATTAAGGCAGAACCAGAAAGTTACAAAATGTAATGGAATTGAGAAATAAATTCTCATCCGACTTATAGTATTCGGGTGGAAGAGCTTGTGATTCCTCACAAATTTCCTAACCATTTTGAACCTCAGCAGAACCCAAACTAATGGATTCAACATAACGTAAATCATCAGCCCGTATTGGGCTTCCTGTAAAAGTGTCATTCCGCACCTCCTCGTGCTTGATTTTTTAATTTGTTTTTGTTTCAGTAACTGTATATATTTTATACTTATGTAATATTTTTTGTCAACTCTTTTTAAGTAAAAAAATAACTAGATTTGCTTCTTAAGTTAACCTAGTTCTTTAATTTATAAAATTTATATTTTTAATGGCATTATAATATGCTTAAATTCTCATTGTTTTTTCTTATCTTCTTCTTTTTCATAAATCGGCTTTATCATTATTGGTGACAGAGCTGACTCAAATGATACTGAAATATGAGTTGTTTCTATCGTTTCTAAAACTTCTTGCATATATTGAGAATTTACTCAAACTGTGCTATCCTCCCCTTCTATACTACCTGTCAAATCTAGTTTTCATTCTCAAATTTGAGTTTCATTAGTTTCCATTAAAATTCATTGTTCACTAGAAAAACTCATTCTCACAGAATAATTATTTTCTTTACTGATAAGATTAATTTTTTTAAGAGCTTGAATTAAATCTACTCTATTTATAACAGCTTTTGTAGAATAAGAAGTTGGGAAAAAATTTGAATAATCTGGGAATTTCCCGTTTAATAATCTTGAATAAAGTTTTGTATTTCAGAAAATAAAAGCAACTTGATTTTGACCAGTTATTACTTTTATATCATCTCAAGCATCTATAAGAGTTCTTAATTCTCTAGCTGTTTTACTAGGAATTATTTGAGCAAAATCATCTTTAATTTCACTATTTAATTCTAATTTATATTCAGATAGTCTGAAACTATCAGTTGAAGCTAAAGCTATATTTTGTTTATCTAAATTTAAATAAATTCAAGCTAAAGTTGGTCTAATATTTCATTCTGCTGCTGAGAATAAAGTTTTTTCAATTCATTTTTTTAAAATATTACTATCAATATTAAATGAATTTACCTCTTTTATAACAGGAATTAAAGGAAAATCACTCGCTGGAATTCATTTTATTTTTACATCACTAGATACAGTTTTTAAAATCAAATTATCTCCAGAAGTTAATTCTATACTTATATTATCTTCGCTTACTAGTCATACATAACTTGTGAATAATTTACTAGGCACAGAAAATTCTCCTTCTACATCAATGCTTACTCCTTCAGTAATCACGTGTTCAATCGCCATTTCTAAATTATTTGCCGTTAATAATATAGAATTATAGTTGGCTTTGATTAAAATATTTTCTAAAATTGGTGTTGCTCATACACTTGCTGTTGCGTGGTTTACTATATCTAAACCTTTTTTTAATGTTAAAGTATCAATAGAAAATCTCATTTTTTAATCTAGTTTAAACAAATATTTTAAAAATAATTTTTTTTTAGTATAACGCATTCATAATTAAAATCAATAAAAAATTTTAAATTATGTTAAAAATTATTATACTTATACTAAATTATTTAATAAAAAGTATAAAATTATGATATTTTTAGACGTAGAAACTTCTGGTTTTACAAAAAATAAAATTATAGAATTAGCTTATATAAAACAAGAATTATTAAAAAATAATGAGAATAATAAAGAAGAAAGATTTGAAAAAAGATATTGATTAGAATTTTGAGAAAAAATAGAATTAGAAGCAATGGCTATTCATCATATAACAGATGAAATGATAGAAGATTTACCTATTTTTGAAAAAGATGAAAACTATAATAATTTAATTAATATTTTAAAAAACGATATTTTTGTAGCTCATAATACAAATTTTGATTATCGCGAAGTTTTAAATGGCATATATAATATAGAAATAGAAAATAGAATTTGCACTTTAAAATTAGCTAGAAGATTATTACCAAAACTACCAAAGCATAGCCTGCAATATTTAAGATATTATTTCAAATTAGATTTCGGAGAAAAAATAGACCCGCACGCGGCTTTAAGCGATGTTATAGTTCTAAAATGAGTATTTTATAAACTCCTTGAAATAGCTAGACTTGCTTTCCCCAATAAATCTGATGAAGAAATTATAGAGGCTTTTATAAAATTAGAAAAAGAACCTTGTTTATTATATAGTGTTGAATTTTGAAAATATAAATGAAGTAAATGGTCAGATATTCCAAAAGATTATTTAGACTGGATAGTTAAGTCTAATCAATTTGATGAAGATATTGTCCATACAGCAAAACATTATTTAAAATAAAAAATTTAAACAAAAGGAAACCTAGTATTTGTTCTAATACTAGGCTTTTTGAGCGACTCCCTGCTCACAAACTAGCCTCCCCAGTAACTAGCAAGAAGCAAGGAGCCTAAGGTCTCTGAACCTACAAAGACCTTTACGGCATTATACCCAATAAAAAACAAAATCAAAAAGAAAAATCCGGCAAATATTCTACTTTCTAACTATTTTGGTTAGATTTCAAATATCATGCCGGATATTGTTTTTTATGATATCCGTTCATTCATTCGGAGGGGTCGGGGAGGTGGAGTGAATGAACAAACGGATACCAATTTTTTGGGAGTGATGTATTCCCAAATATTTTGTTTTGCCTAAGTAATCTTTCTTCCGTTTTTAGCCGATCATCTAAAAATAAAAGAAGATACTTAAACAAAACAAGAGCGTGATTTTATGAAAATTTTTCTATTTGTCAAAAGTTTTTAGAAATAAAAAATCCGACCTATGTTTATACATATCTCGGATAATATTTTTTGGAAACTCCCTCAGCCATTCCTCACAAACAGCCAAGGGAGTCATGAGAAAGGCGGAGTACCAAGTTGTTGCGGACTTGGTACTCCTCAATTAGGAGATTTACAAAAATTTTTTAAGGAAGACTTAGCGCGACGGCCAGACAACACTAAGCCTTCCTTTTTTTCAGCTTCTTGTCACTATCGCGACAACGAGACAGAAGCCCAATAAAATCTCAAGAGAACCTTACACAACCGGGGAAAGCCATGCAAGGTTCTCCTTCGAGGTAAGGTCGCCAAAAATTTTAAAAAGGTCCTCCTCTTTTTTTATAAGGAGCAGGGTACCACAAACCGAGGAGGACCTAGATAAGAAATTTTCATAGTTATACCAGCAATTGTTTTTAACAACACTAGTATTTTCCCTTTTAATTTGGGAGGAGGAAGAGTCATCTGCCTTTCGCCGACAATACAGACAACTCTTCCCCAACCACTAACACCAAAGGGAGTCTATAAGCAAATGAATTATAAAAATATTTTTTTATTTGTCAAAAGTTTTTATTTTTTCTCTTTTTATACTAATCTAATAAATGAAAAATTGCATTTAATAATTCTTTATGATTCTTCCCTGTTTTAGCACTATAAGTAACAATAGTTTGTCAGAAAAATTTTTCTTTAGCTATTTTTTTGGCCTTAGCTAATTCTGATTGTTTTAATTTATCTACTTTATTTAAAACTATCACAGCAGGAATTTGAAGCTCACTCAAGAAATAAAACATATCAATATCATGCTCAGTTGGTCATACTTTAGCGTCTAAAATAATCACAACTTTTTTAATATTTTCTCAAATATGAGCGATATAATCTGTTATAATTTTATCTATTTTTTCTCTTTGGCTTTCACTTACTTTAGCAAATCAATATCAAGGTAAGTCCACAAAATAATATTTTTTATTAAGCAAAAATAAATTCGCATGTTTTGTATGACCTGGCTTTGAAGAAGTTTTTACCAAACTTTTACTTTCAAAAATCGCATTTAAAATAGATGATTTTCATACATTTGACCTCCCTACAAAACATACTTCTGGTTTAGGTTTTCAAGGAGTAAAAGTTAGTTCAGATGAGCTTGTCACAGATTTTATAAATTCAACACTTTTTATCTTCATTTTGTATAATTTTTAAATAAATATTACTTTTATTATATAAAACTTTGTGAAAAATGAAATTTTTTGTTATAATAAAGTTAATTATAAATTATAAAAAAATCTTATGATTAATAAAAAACAAAAAGTAAACGCAGCTACAAGCTATTTCTTTATGGCAATATTTTTTCTACTGCCATCTAAAAATTCTAATATAAAAAATAAATTTGTAATTTCTCACGCAAAAAGTGCCCTGTTTTTACAAATTATGCTAATAGTAAGTTACATAATTTTTATCCATTTGGGATATTTTAAAGAATTCAGAATTCTGTGACAAAATTTAAACGATATTTTAATGATAATATCAAGTGTGATTATTTTATTTATGATGTGAGCTTGAATGTTTAGAGCAAATACTTGAGAATACTTTTCTGTTTTTAAAAATATAAATTTTAAAAATGGCGAAGCTATTTTATGAAAACAAACAAAAGTTTATACAGAAAAAGATAAATTATTCACTATTTTAACTTATATTCCTTTCTTGTGAATACTTATTAATAAAAACTGAAATGATGAACCTAATTTTTCTATTTCAAAATTTTCGTCATTAATTTGAATTATTTTTGCAATTTTATTTATGTGGTGAGCAAATAATGCAATCAATTTATCAATTTTATTCTATTTAATTTTCGTTATATTTATTGGATTATTTCTATTTATTAAAGAAGAATTATTGTTTTTTAATCTAAATATTCCTACTATAAAAGATATTTATCTTAATTTTATAACTAGTTTAGTTTATATAAGAAATTTAATTTTTTCTAAACAATTTATAGAATATAAAAATTTAAAAATAAAATTAGCTGAATTTCTAGATAATAAAGGGGTAGAAGATAAAAAGTTATTAGAACAAAAAAATAAATGTGAGATAAATAATAAGTTATTTTATATCCCTATTTTTAATATATTTTGACTAGTTTTTCTAAAAACTAACGCAAAAAATCACATAATTTCTTGATTAATTATTACAATAATTTTAGTACTATTATATATTTTTAATTTAACTAATTATAGCTTATTTATGGTATTTTTTATCTGTTATTGAATAGCTAATAATGAAAAACTTGAATATAAAATTCCATTTGTTTTTGATATTTATGCGCTACTCGCAAGTATATTAATAAGCATCAAAAATTTATGAAAAAAAGCGAAAGAAAAAAGCGTTACGAAAGAATCTTCAATGAAAGTTTGAGAGAATAAATAATGTTTTAATCAAGCTCTGCTTTAGCGTTTGGCTCTACAATATATTCGAAAGAAGCCAAACGCTCTGTGGCTCGGCTAAAAGCCGAGCCAAATTCAGTAGTAATTACTAAATTATATTATTCTGAATTATATAAAAACTTGCTGTTATTGAAGCCGTTTCTATTCTCAAAATATTTCCTCATAAATATATCCCCTCTCATCAATTTTTCTTAAACTGCTCTATTTCTTCACCACTAAATCATCATTCAGGTCAAACTAATAAATCTATTTTTTCATTATTTTTTATTTGCGAAATATGCTTACTATCAATATCTTTTGTATGCAAAAAATAAAATTTTTCTAATTCTTTAAAATCTAATTTATCTATAAAACCTAGCTTTAATAAACCATTTCTATTTGATTGCTCTGTCGCTTCTTTGATTATATTTTCTAGTCTAGCTTTTTTATTTTGTGATATTATTAATTTTTGGCTTCTTTCACTATTAAAAAAAGTTATTTTATTTACTCAAACTTCCGTGCATTTTTGAATAATTAACTCTATTTTTGATAATTTATTTGGCAATGCTGAATATAAATTTAATTTAAAATTATTATTTTCTTTTTTTATCTTCTCTAACTTTTTTAACTCTATATTTTTTTTATTTATATTTATTATTTCATATATATTATCTACACTAGAATTCGGCTTAAATAAAATAATTTTATCTCAAATCCTACCCCTTAAAACTTTAGATACCTGATGAATAAAATCTTTATCACTAATTATAATTTTATCTTGTAAATCTGAATTTATCAAAAATCTTTGCATATTTTTTAATTATTTTTAAAATAAGTATTAAATTTACTGTATTATATAAAAGTTTTTTTAATGAGCAAAAAAAAATTAATTATAAAAATTATTTTTATTATCACAATCTTAATAATTATCTCTTCTATTTTTATAAATATTTGTATTATTAATAACGCTGAGAATAAGTTATATACAGCTGATAATGCGCCAAATATGCAAGTTTGATTAATTCTGTGAGCCTGAGTTATTCAAAATAATACAAAATTAAGTGATGTTTATAAAGATAGAGTTGATACTGCAATTAGTTTATATAAATCTTGAAAAATAAAAAAAATTTTAGTATCGTGAGATAATGGTGATAAAAGATATAATGAAGTTGAACCTGCTCGTGATTATTTGATAGATTCTTGAATAAATTCTGATGATATCTTTCTTGATTATGCTGGCTTTAGAACTTATGACAGTTTATACAGAGCTAGGGACGTTTTTAAAGTAAAAAAAGTAAATATCATAACTCAAGAGTTTCATTTACCTAGAGCGATTTATTTATGTGAAAAAATGTGATTAAAATGCGTATGAACAAAAGCTGATTTGCATAAATATATAGCTGAAGACAGGAATAATTTTAGAGAATTTTTTGCTAGAGTAAAGTCTTTTATAGATATAGCAATAGATAAAAAACCTAAATTTTTAGGACCAGAAGTAAATATAAATTGAGAATCTAATGCTTTTAAAACAAGCAGTTAAAAATCAAAAAAAACTAGTATTAACTAGTTTTTATTTTATCTGACATATAATCATACTTGATAATTATTACTTGCTTCACAAACACTTTTTTCTAATCAAAACCTCGTACAATATTCTCAAGAACCTGAATCCCATCTTCAAAGTCATATATTATTTTTTGCTGTTTCTCAATCCTTATAAAACCAAAAATCAAATATATTTTTGTCTTCTCAAGTTTTATTTCTTATCCATCAATTTTTTCATATAAAATTATTATCCCAAGATGTTTTCAAAGTATAATCAGTATCTGTTATAAACCAAGCTCAAGTTTCATCATTTGTTTTAGTTTGTTGAACAGATAAATCCAAGTTTGTAATAGCCCACCTTATTTCATTATCACTATTTCTTTTTATTAGTCACATAACTTCTGTCTGTCAAATATCTCCATAGCGTTTTCAATTTTGATCTATTCAAGTCAATGCTCAAGCACTTAATTCACTTGCTGTTCATCATTCGTTAGCACTAAATAAAGTCCAACCTCAACCATCTGTAGTCATATCACAATAAACCTCAAAAATATTTCATTTATTTTCTATTAAATAATTTCAATCTTGATTCTTAAAACTCTCACTTCCATCTAAATAATTCTTACAACTACGCCCTATTCCCGCTTTATAAATTTGGTCTAAATATTTTATTTGAGAAGACTCTAAAGTATTTCATTCTCATAATAATGCTTTATAATCAGTTGTCGTTTCTACTTCTATTTCAGCTCAAGAAGCTAATTTTTTTTGCGCTAATCCACTTGTGTTTTTATCTATTAGAACTCAAATAGGATTTCAAACCATAAATGGAATTTTTTTATTTTCATCTGGAATTATTTCATATTGCGATACTGCTTTTTGGTCTTCTCATTCAAAAAAAGTCGTTAAAGCAAATTGGTCTTGAGTTACGTTAGTATTATATGAATAGAACTCTTGTGTTTTTGGGTCTATCATTTCTTTACTTAAATCTAAATTTTGTCTTACTAAAGTTCAAATATATCATTGATATCAAATAGTTGTAACTCATGATTTTATCTCAACATAATCATCAGGCTTTACTAATAATCCTGTTTCTGATTCATAAGCGAATAATCTTTTTTTTATATTATTTAAATCTGTAACTCTTCTAGCGTCCCTTGCTCATTCTCCGTATCAACTAAGAGCGATAAATCAAATAGTAGATAAAATAGCAATAACAGCTATAACAATAGATAATTCTACAAGCGTGAATCCAAATTTTTTATTATTTTTTCTCATAATTTTTATATTTTTAATTATTTTTTTTAAATAATATTTTTTCTATCTAGATCTAAAATATTTCTAAATAAAATTATCGCTTTAAAATAAAATACAGCAAGTAATGCCGCAAATAAACTAAGCAAAATAAAATTCACTCAAGCTATAATATTAAAAAGAAAATGTGAAACTACTGCCATTATAAACATTTGAATAATAATTTCAAGTCTAGAAAATTTACTTAAATTTAAATTAATATCACTCATATCACTATAAAAAATAATTTTTATAAACAAGTTATTAAATATAAAATTTTTTAGTAAACTTATAAAACTAAATTTTTTATAATTAAAAGCAAGATTATCATTTATAAGCTGTTTATCTGCTATAAGTGAAGTTTGGAATCATCATTTTTTTTCTTCTTCTTTATTTATATTATTTTCATCTAAATTTTTAATATTCTTATTTTTATTATGCTCTAATTTTGTTTTATTTAAATTACTATTAAAGAAAGCTAGGATAACTCAAACAGCAGTAATACCAGTAAAAATAATGTGCGCTAAATCAGAAATTAAAATTCTTCATATAAGCTGAGTATTACTCTCACTTGCTATTCCAGAAGCTTCAAAACTATTCGCGAAATATAAAATATTTTCTATAAAGAAAAAACTTGCTGACACTATCAAAGCCAAAATAAATGCGTCGATAAAACCATCATAAGTCATTCTTTCATTTTCATAATATAGAAACATTTCAAGTAGTCAAAATTTCATAATTTCTTCTATCATCGCCTTTATAAACACGCTTTCTAGATTCGCTCACAGATTCAAATAAATAAGATTACTTATAAGCATAAAAAATATTGCAAAAGCAAAAAATACCAGCGTCCTACTCATACTTTCTTTAAATACATCAAATCTTTCTATAATAAAAAACCAAAAAAACAGCGATAAAAATGAAATAATACTGCTAAGGATAAGAGCATCAATACTATAAGAAAAAGTCTTATTCAGAAATAAAACGACTAGTGAAATTATTCACACCAGAACAAACATAGAACCGATAAGATTTGTCGTTACAACTTGTTTATTATTTGGCGTTTTTATATTAAAAAACAGATAAAAAATAATTGTCAGACTTATAAGAATTCACACAATTATTTTTATAACTTCTATTTGCATAATGCGATATTTAAAAATATTTTCTCATATTATATAGTTTTTTATTTATTTCACAAAATTTATTTTTTTATAATATTTTTTTATTTATTTAATATAAAATTTGACTTTTATATTTTTTATGTATAATTGATTTTAATACAAAAACACAAACGCAAGGCCTCGCCTTCAGAGGCTTGCACAACTATGAGGTTTATCTAAATGATGAAAAGATTCTTCTCTCTCGTACTGGTTATGGTTACCCTTGGAACTCCTGCTGCTACTTTTGCTGATAACTCCGAAAAAGCGGAAATAGTAAGTAAAATTCAAAAAATCATGGCAAATACAAACAGTACACTCAAAGATATGAGAATGCTCGTCTTTGTATCCCCCCGGAATAAAGGTCAAAAACTGCCAATAATTGTCGGCAGGATGTCAAGAAAAAAACTTACGCTCCGATTCGGAAGAGATACAGAAGCCTTTTCAAAAGAAACAATGTGCGACCTCTCAATATGGCAATTAAAACGCTTTCTGGGAGCAGCAACAATAATGGATACACCCGCTCCCAAAGAAGCTATATTTGAATTTGTTGAAATGGAATAGTTCCGCGAGCCCCGCTTGCGGGGCTTTGCTTTTTTATAAAAATAATTTTTTATTTTCTTACTTATCTCTTACATCATCTAATTATTATAACCTCGCAAACTGATAATTTAATACTTAAATAAAAGAGCGAATAAATTTTTCTCACGCGTAGCATACAAAAAATAAATAATAAATTCTTACAATGCTCTTACTCGTAACTTGTATTATAACCACGCAAGTTTGCAAACAATTAAACAAATTTAATTAATAAAATAGAAATAACAAGAAATCACTAATCAAAAGTTATAAAATTCTAATATATTAATTAAATAAACAACAAATAAATATTATAAAATAATTATAGGATTATGAAAAACTTAGACAAAAAAATTATAGTAGCAGCAGTAATCGCTACTACACTTACTGGAACAGCTTTAGTAAGCGCTGATGATACTGTATCAGCTGATAATAATATGAGAGGAGGAAGATGATGAATGCATCAAATGGGACAAAGATGAGATAATTCAGGAGAAGGTAGAAGAGGACCAAGAATAGAAATGTTTAATGAAGTTTATGATGACGCTACTAGCGAAATCCAAGCTATTATTGATAAAATAAAAGCCAAAGAAGAAATCACTGACGAAGAAAAAGAAACTCTTAGAACATATATGCAAGGATTAATGGAAGACTGAACAATTGAAAGACCTGAAAGAGGTGAAAGAATGTGAGGAGAATGAGAAGGTAGAGGAGAAAATAGAGGGAATTGAGAATGACCTAGAGGTGAATGAAGAGGTAATCATGAGCAAGCTTTTGACAGAGTATATGATGATGCTAGTGATGAAATAAAAGCTATTATCGATAGTATAAAAGCTGGTGAAGAAGTATCTGATGAAGATAAAGAAACTTTAAAAGCTTATATGGAAGAGTTTAGAGAAGCTCACAAAGCTGAAATGAAAAAAGTAAAAGAAATTATGGATAAATATAAAGCAGGAGAAGAAATCACTGATGAAGAAAAAGCATATGTATTAGAAAATAGACCACAAAGAAATGAAAAATTTGAAAATAAAGTAAAAAATAATGAAAATATTTCTGAAGAGTTAAAAGCTATTATGGAAAAAGTTGCTAACTTAGAAACTTTAACAGATGATGAAAAAGCTACTCTAGAAACTCATAAAGAAGAAAGAGAGGAACAAAGAGAAGCCAGAAAAGAAAATAGACAGCAAGTAAGAGAAATTATGAATAAGTATAAAGATTGACAAGAGTTAAGTGATTCTGAAAAAGAATTTGCTCTTGAAAATATGCCTGGTCATAGCGAAAGAATGGATGCGCAATTTGAAAATGCTAGCGATGAAATCAAGCAAATAGTTGAAAAAATTAAAGTTTTAGATACAATGACATCTGAAGAAAGAGAAGCTATAAAACAATATTTAGATGAAAATAGACCTGAAAGATGAGAAGCAAGAGGTGAAGGAAAATGAGAAAAAAGAGAAGGTAAAAGATGAGGACCTAGAAATCAAAATAGTGATTCTTCAGAAACTAATTCTTAATGTTAGCTAGAACTAAATAAAACTCCTGAGAAGGAGTTTTTTAAATGATAATAAATAAATTTGATTTTTATGTTTTTTAGATATAATTACTTTTAATATAAAAACACAAAAAAACATGGAGAACAATATGTCCGAGCGTAAGTCACTATTATTATTTATGATATCTTGTCCAATATTTTTTATATTAACGGATGAGATATTAAACAGCAATTATATAAATCCTCCTATTATAGGAGTATTGCTTTTCTTGTCTGTTTGCAGTCTGTTATTTGTAGACAGAAAGAAATTTGTAATTGGTCTTGTTATCTGGGGAATCTATATCACTGTAACAGGTTCTTCAGAGATCGGTTATGGCGGCTTAGCCATCATAGCCTGCTTTGGTCTAGACCAATATACAATGCCCTCGTAGGAATCCCCCTACGGGGCTTCCTTTTTCTCAAATTTTTTATAAAACAAAAACTCTAGCCTTAACTAGAGTTTTATTTTACTTTTTATTATTATCTATGTCTATAATATTTGTAGTTTTCTTTACTTGTTTATCTTCTCTATTTTTTAATAAAGTAAATATTAATTTTGGTAATCCAAATGTATATTTGAAAATAAATTTAAATAGTCAAGGTTTTTTATTTAAATAACTTTCATAATATAGGGCTGGTACTACGAATAATGTCATAGTTGTACCTGCTAACAATCAGAATACTATTGTATAAGATAATCAAGCCCAAAATTTATCTTGGAAAGCTAGTGGCAAGATTCATAATACTGTTGTAATTGTTGTTACTAGCATTGGAATAAATCTTGATTTTCAAGCATTTAATACTGATTCCATAGTCTCCATTCATTCTGCTAAATTTGAATTAATCTTATCTATATAAATAATTGCGTTGTTTACTACTATTCATACTAAAGAGATAAATCAAATTCAGAATGCTAATGAATAAGGGTTTCAAGTTGAGAATAATCAAATATTTACTCAAATTAAAGCCATTATTACAGAATATAATACTATTAATGGTTGTCCATATGAATTAAATTGTAATACTAATATTGTAAAGATAATAAATATCGCTACGAAAAATGATGTTACCATTGATATTACAAGTTCAGCATTTTCTTCATTTTCTCAACCTGCTCCAAAACTTGTACCTGCTGGATATTTATACTGCTCGGCAAACTGCGTAAGTTTTGGTTGTACTTCAGAAGTATTTATTCATTCTTCTAAATCTGCTCACACAGTTATAATAATTTTTTGATTTTCTCTATCAATATTTGCTATTGCTCTTTCAAATTCACTATTTGCTACATCTGATACCTTCATCTTCCCTTTTGCTGTATTTATAGTCAGATTCATTATATCGTATGGTGTAACTTCTTTATCAAAAGCATCTATTTTTACTTTTATATCATAATCTTCTTTTACTCATTTTATCGTTCATGCTTTCATTCAGTTTATCTCGGCAAATACAGCCATTTCAATATCAGTAGGTTTTAATCCTAGTGAAGCTAATTTATTTCTATCTAAAGTAAGAGAAAATTGTCCTGGAGTTCTAAGCCCTGATGAAGTCACATTTTTTGCTCAAGGAACTGTTCTTAAGAATTTTTCAAAATCATCAGATACATCAAGTAAAGTTCTGAGTTGGTCAGTAGATTCCGCTATTAATTTTATTCAAACAGCTTGACTTCCTGGAGGACCATTTGATTGAGTTGAAGCATTTACTTTCAATCATTCTTGTCTTAAATAAGCCAAATTATCTTCTATAACTTTTTCTATTTCAAATGAACTTCTAAGTCATTTTTCTTCTCTGACAGCTGTCTTTAATAATTCTACATCTATCTTAACTTTATTTCAAGATACACTTGTGAAATAGTTTTTTAATTCTGGAATAGAAGTTAACGCTTCATCTACATTTTTGCTATATTTAGCCATAGAATCTGTTGTTCTTCATTGATTTGATTCTATTGTTACTGTCAAAAATGGTTGATCAGAAGCTGGAAACATATTAAATCAAATTGGGAAAGCTGAAAATGTCCAGAAAAACACTACAACAGGAACAAAAATCACAACGAGTCTTTTCCATTTGGCATTGATAAAGTTCTTCAAGATGTTATAATAAGTGTTTTTTACTGCATTAAATACTTTAAAACGCATTTTGAAATCTTTTTCTAATCTTTCAGTTTTTCATCTTCTTTCGTTTTCAAGTAGATTTTTTTCATCATCTCACATAGTCTTCTCTTCCCTTGGATTTTTCACAAAATAATCATGTTTTTTATTCACTTTCATAAATATCGCAGAAGTTACCGTCAAAGACAAGAATAGCGAAGCTAGAAGTGTAATAAAAATCGTAATAGGAATATATGCTAGATATTTTCACATCGCTCCTGGAAGACTCATTATTGGGAAAAACGCAGCAAGCGTAGTCATCGTACCAGAAATAAGAGCAACCCTATAATCACGACCAGCCAAAATAACCGCTGTTTTCGGATTATATCAAAGTCTCATATTATTTGATGCTCATTCAATAATTACAATTATCGTATCAATAGCTACTCAAAGCGATAAAATAAGTGAAAAATTCGTCAAGAAGTTCAATTTATATCCCATATAATTTAACACAATAAATGTGATAAAATACGCTAGAGGGATAATAGAAGTCGCGATAATTCATTCTTTTAATCAAATAAAAGTTAGAAGTGTCGCGAATACTAAGAATAAAGTCGTTAAAATATTTTTTAGTAAATCATCGTAATCATCTATCAAAATATCAGAAACATCTTGTACAATATCATATTTAAGACCATCATAAGATTGCTTTTGCATTTCTTTTTCTACATTTGCTTTCGCATTTATTGTTGAAGAAAAAACATTAGCTCCATCTTTTTTATCAATAGAAACATAAACTCAATTGAATCAGTTTTGATTATATATTCAAAATTTTTCGACATTATCATTATCATAATATCTAGTTAATTTAGCTATATCTTTTAAATAAGTTATAGAAGTTCAATTTGAGGCAATTGGTACATCTAAGAATCATTTAATATCCTTTATTTCTCCACTAAATCTATAATCATAATCCAAATTATCTATCGTAAAGTTTCAAAGCGGAGTATTTTTATTATAATCTTTTAAAATATTAGCTACTCCCGCTACACTAAGTCAAAGATTTTCTAATTTTGCTTTATTAGCTAAGACTCTTACTTCATAATCAGTTGTTCACCTTACATTGAATTTATCAATTCCAGATTTTCATTCTAAAGAATTTTTTAATTCATCAGCTTTAGACAATAAGTAATCATGAGAATATTTATTTTCTTCTCAGTATAAAACGATACTAAAGATATTATTATCTTCTGAAGAAACATCAGTTACTACTGGATCTTCAGCATCACTAGGTAAATCAACTATATCAACTTTTGATTTTACATCCGTCAAAGTTTCATTAACATCAACTCAGTTTTTTAATTCAAGAGTTACACTACTTACTCAAAGTTTTGAAGTAGATTCTATCTTTTTTAGACCATCAATATCTTTTACTTCTCTTTCTATTTTATCAGTAATAAGCGAATCTATATCTTCAGGATTAACTCAAGTATAAACAGTTGTAATATTAATGAATCATAAATCAAGCTCTGGAGTTCTATCTTTTCAAATAGTAAAAATAGATAAAGCTCAGAAAATGATAACTAGAAAAACTAACAAGAAAGAGATTTTCATTTGTCTAATCCAAAATCAGAAAAATCATTCTTGGGCTTGTTCTAATATTTTATTTTCACCTTTTTCTTTCATTATAAATTATATTATTTAAGTATTTTTATTTTTTACCTTTCTCTATGTTAAAATAAAGAAATAATAATGATTGTTTCTTTTTATAGTGCAGCGCGCATAGCGCGCTGCACATCAGCAGAGCCTTGTTTTGCAAGGCTCTGCATCAATAATCTTTTCTTTATTAATACTAGTATTATTTAACTACCAAATTATGTTTATTCTCATCATAATTCTTCATTTCTGTTAAAATAATCTTAGTTTCTTCTGATAATTCACTAGATAATTCTAAAGTATTCCCCCATATCTGAGCAAATTCAACTGTTTTCTTCTCTAAACTATTTTCACTATTAATAATATAAATAAATCAAGTATTTCAATCTGTAGTTGTTACTATATTTATAGGTAATAAATGATTATTCGCTTCAAATTTTATAATAACTTCAACACTTTCTCAAATTATAGAAACAGGAGTATCAACAGTAATAACAACCTTATAATTAAGATTTGCATCAGCTACTTTACTAACTGATTTAACTGTTCAAGTTATAGTTTGATTTTGATAAACAATATCTACTTTATCTCATAATTTTACATGGTCTAGTTCTCCGATTGATAAAGAAATCTCTACTTCTTGCTTAGCATTACTTACGACTTTAAATGCAGGAGTTCCACTAGATAATTCTTGTCATAAATCTACATTAATTTCTGAAATAGTTCAACTAATTGGTGATTTAATAAACAAATTATTATAATTTCTTTGTGCTTCTTTTAAAGATATTTCAGCATCCACTATCGCCGCTTTATTTTGTTTTAATGTAATCTCTCTATTTTTCTTAGCATTTTCATAATTTGTTTTAGCTGTTGCTAGAGATGTCTCTATTGTTTTTAATTGGTCTTTAGCATTTGCTATTGCTTGGTCATAAGAAATTTGTGTATCACTATCTGTTTTCTGCGAATTTAATTTTGCTATTTGCAGATTCTTTTCTTGAATATCTAAAGCCAATTTTTGTGATTGCTCATTATTTTTATATGTGTTTAAGAAAGTTGTAACATTATTTTTAAATGTAACAAATCCGTTATAATTCCCTTGAGAAGAAGATACATAATTAGTCACTATTTGTTTTTGTGAAGCCAAAGCAGTATCAGTATATAAAGATTCTTTAATCAAAGTATCCATGGCATCCATAGTGTCTAAAATAATCTTATATCCTCCATCTATTTCCATTAATACAGCCTTAAATTTTTCATCACTAGAAGTATCTAAACTTAAACTATTAAATTTATCTTTATTATCATCTAAAATTTTAAATTCATTATTAGCTTCTGTTAATGTACTAGGTTTTATAGCTCATAATAATTCTTGAAAATCATCATTTTCATTTTGATTTTTAGAAGTATAACCTAATATTTTATCCATTTCTTCATGAATATTATTATAGCTAGTTATAAAAGTGTCATATTGAGTACTTAAACTTCTTTTATTAGAGTCAAGAGTTTCTTGATTATTTTTTAATAAAGTATCATAATCGAATTTAGCTTTTTCTAAGTTAGCTTCTTGATTTTTTATATCTAAACTAGCTTTAGAATCTTCACTTGTTAAATCAGAAGTTTCCAAATTACTCTTCGCTTGTTCTAAATTCTTCTTAATAACTTGTTTAGTTGATTCATATTTTGTTTCAGTTTGATCTAAAGATAATTTACTATCATTAACTGCTTTATCTAAGCTAATTACACTACTATCATAAGATAATTTTGCTTTATTTAAACTATTTCTAGCTTGTTCCAATCTAATACCATAATTTCATACAGTATCTGACATTGCTACAACAGTTTGCCCTTTAACAACTGCATCTCATTCTTTTTTATAAATTTTAGATACTCTACCACTAGCTTGAGCGTTTAATGTAATATCTTGACTACCAGATATTCTACCATTTTTTTCTATAGAAACTGTTTTTGAAAAATCTTTTAACTGCTTAGTTTCTATATTATAAGCTGTTTTTATAGATTCTCATTCACCATTCGCTTCAGGTACTTCAGTAGCATCTCATCCGCCACAAGAAGTTAGGAATAATCCCGTGATTATAATTGAAGCAATTAATTTTTTACTTATTTTATTTTCCATAATTAATTAAATTATTTTTATTATTATATAAATTTTTTGCACTCTATTTCCATTTTACTATAATTATTTTTTTATTACAAATTTTTAGATATTTTTAATTTATTTTTTATTAAATTCACTCAACTTTTTCTATAAAAAACTTGTAATCTGCGAATTTTTTCTCTTTAAACTCTTCACTAAAAAGTCAAATTGTAATAGCTTTTGCAAACTTAGAAGCACTTGTATAAAAGAATTCTTCTCAAGTTATATCTTCTATATTTTCTTTTCAAGTTTCTTTTAAAACTATATCTCTTATTTGTTCGTCTTGAGAAGTTTGTATCTCAAATTCTTCAAATTCAGTTTCATATTCCTTTTTTATTTCTAATATTGAGAAGAAAAAATGCGTCATCATACTAAAATTAAAAACAAGTTCAATATCAATATTCTCTTCATCAAAATTCTCTCAATAAACAAGTGTTAAAAGCAATTCCCTATGTCTTTTTTCAAGATATTCTCTATTAACGCTTTCTGAAAAATAATCTTTTCATCAACACATAATTCATTTAACAAGAGACGATTTTTGAATAAAAACAAGCCCTCACATCAAGTTTCTATAACATCTTTTTTTCAAATCTTTTTCATTCTTATTCATTTTCGTAACTCAGATTTGTCCTTTTGTGAAAACATAATCAATTATTTTCATATAAAGTTCGTCTTTATTCTTGAAATATAAATAAAATGTTCATTTAGCAACTCACGCTTTTGCAACTATTTTATCAACAGAAACTTTTTTATATCAAAATTTGTTAAATAAAGGAATAGCTGCTGCTATAATTTGAAGATATTTTGAAGTTTTTAATTCTTCTTCAGGAATTCATTCTTGTTCCCTAATAAAATTTAAAAATTTATTTAATTTTTTTGGTACAACCATAGGCAATTTTTTATTTAATGACTAAATGACTAAATCAACTTAAGCGGTCATATTGTATAGTATTTAAAAATAATTGCAAGTCTTTTTTTGACTTTTTTCTTATTTTATATAAAAACAAGTTAACAAAGAGATATTTCCCGTTCAAAAATTTTATATTCTACTCCAGATTTTTATTTAAAAAATCTTTAAATATACTCTCTTGCTTGAGATTAATGAACTTAATTTAAAAAAAATTTGATTTTTTCATTTTTTTTAATAATATAACTGGGCTAAAAAAATGGATCAATAGCTCAGTCGGTAGAGCACCGGACTCTTAATCCGTTGGTCCCGAGTTCGAACCTCGGTTGATCCACCATTTATGAGAAACTAAAAAAATAGACTTTAAGCTGGTCTATTTTTATTTTGCCTTAAATTATTAATTTTAAATTTTTACAATAATTATTTTGTTTTTTTAGCTTTTTATATAGTATTAATTTAATATTATTATAATTTTAAAATTATATGGTGAAAAAATTAACAAGTTATAGAATCATTACAGTTTGGTGTAAATGTTGACAAAAATTAATCAAATATAAAAAATGACCTTGAAGAAGACTTTTAAAAATTCATAGAGATAGAATCACAAAAGATTATAGCGGGATTTTTCTTGATAATTATGATCCTGCTTGAACAGACTTATATTGTCCTAACTGCAAGCAACGAATTACAACAGTGCAAGTTGTTAACTGAAAATATATAAATAAAGTCAATCAATGACAGATTTGAATAATAAGAAAGAGTTAAAGTAAATTTATAAATATAATAAAAAAATAGACTAATTTAGATCTATTTTTATTTTGATTAAAATCTCTTTTATATATAATTATTTTATTACTAATAGAAATTTTTATAAAATTATGAAAAAAATAATAATTATATGATGAGCTCCTGCAACTTGAAAAACAACTTTAGCAAAAACTCTATCAGATAAATTTAATTATCCTTGGATATCTACTGATTTTATTAGAGGATGGATGAAAACTTTGGTATCAAAAAAAGATTTTCCTAATTTGTTTAATTTTTCAGATATTACAGCAGAAGAACACTATAGTAATAATTATGATATTAAAAAAAGTATAAAGTCTGAACAAAAACGCGATGCAGATGTTTTTAAATGAGTAAAATCCTTTATTTCAAAAAATAAATACTGGGGCTGTTTTATAATTGAATGAATCTCTATCCATCCTAAAGATATTTCACAATTAGAATCTCAAGAATATAAAATTTATCCTATATTTTTAATAGATGAAAATATAGATAGAATAAGAGATATTTTATATTCAAGATGACTTTGGGATAAAGCAGATACTTATGAAGATTGGGTAAAAGAAATTGAATTAGAATATTTAATCCAAACTAATGCATATTATTTAGAAGAATGTAAAAAATTAAATTTACCTTATTTTAAAATTGATAAAAACAGAGAAAAAACTATAGAAAAAATTTTCACTTCTTTTAAAAACAATAATTTATAATAATAAACAATAAATATTATCTTTAAAAAAAATAATTCAACATAATAAAAATGTTTTTTGCAAAAATAAATTTAATATGATAAAATTAGCGAGTATATAATATTTTTAAACTAGATTTAATTATGAATAATAGATTTGAGAGTTATACTCCTAGTAATCAAAAAAAATGACCGGAAAATAGTTTTGATTATAAAGCACAAAAACAAGCAGAAAAAATGAAAAGTAATGCTAATGCTCCCCATACTCTTGCCTGAGTATTAGATGCTGCTGAATCAATTATATGAGAAACTAATTGGGATTTACCTAATTGAAAACGCTTAGAATCTAATCTTCCAACATTAGACAAAGAACTGCCTGAATTATCAGATATAATGAAAAGCATTGCTCAAGTTTGAGGAACTGATAAAGTAAATAAATTTTTAAAAGAAAATGGTTTTAACATTCAATTAAGAGATATAAAAGATTCTGATATATTAGCAGTAGCTAATGCTTTAAAAATATCTATTGAATGGGATGATAATCTCAATGCTCAAAAAAGTAGCATGAATATATATAATAATGGAGCAGACTGAAGAAGAGATTATGAAAATCCAACAGAGGTTCCTTCTGTATTAATGGATAATGTAAAAGATATTTACCGTATAGATAGCCATAGATATCCGATAATAAAATTAACAACTCAAAGCAAAGATAATGTTTATATAACAAAGTTAGATGGCATTCCTCCTCAATGAAGTATATGAATTCATGAAATGGTATCTGATTGGCAAAGTAACTTAACATACAATAATAAACAAGAAGTATGACCTCAATGATACTATTCAGGAAAAGTAGAATTTCCAATGGTTGATTATAATCGTTCTTGAAATATACATGAATTATTATGAGGTTCTCCTGAAATTGAACCTCTTACTATAATAGATGAAGCATTATATCAACATATATTGCAAATAAATGAAAAAGGAGCAATGGCTAAAGCTGTATGAGCAGCTCAAATGACAAGATGATTTGGTAATCAACCAGTAATTATTGATGGAGCTTTTGTTGTATGGTTTGAAAGAGATTGAGTTATTCCATTCAGCGCTTATATTTCACCAGAAGATATGAAAAATCCATGAAACTATGAAACAAATCAAGTACAAAGAAAAATAAAAACTCTACAAACTAAAGAAGAACAAATAGACACAAAAACTTTAGAAATCAGAAGAAAACTAGAAACTTGAGATTATACTCCAAATGAATTTTTTGAAACAAATGAAGTATTATATGATTATGTTTACTCTAATTTTTTTGACTTAAATATAATCACTGATGAAATACTATCTCACTTTAAAGATAAAATTAGAGAATATCTTGAAAAATATTGAATTGAATTAAAAGATTATTTTAAAGTATGAATAAAAAATTGAGAATTTTATATAGAACCAGAGTATATTAAAAATAATTTTAAAGGTAAATCTTTCAATATATACAATGATGCAAAGATTGCAAGAAAACTAGAAACTTGAGATTATACTCCAAATGAAATCTTTGAAACAAATCAAGCATTATATAATCATATTCTTTCAAATTATAGTAATGAAAATATAGTTACTGATAAAATGCTATTTCACTTTAAAGATAAAATTAGAGAACATCTTTCAAAAATGGGAATTACCCCAACAGATAAATTTAAAGTATGAATAAGAGAAAACGCTTATTTTGCTATAGATGCCAAATATCTTAATACAGTTACAGATATTGATATACCTTTTGGTAATAATTAATTTTTATGACAAGAATAAATCTTATATCTCCTGAAAAACTCTATGATCAACATCTTCTTGCTGAACATAGAGAATTAAAACGTATTCCAAATGTAATAAAATCTTGAAAATATAATTTGGATAATATTCCTGAACATTATGTTTTATGAACCTGACACGTAAAATTTTTTTATAATAAATTAAAATTTTTACATAATAGATATAAATTATTATTTAAAGAATGCAAAAAAAGATGATTTAATATTACTAATTATGAAGAAAGTTTTTCTGACTTACCAGAAGAGCTATATAATGACTATTCCCCTTCTCAGTCAGCAATAAAACTAAATAAAAAGAGATTACAAGAAAAAATAGATTCAAAACCTGATTTTTATAAATATTACTGAAATAAAATATAATTATTATGAATTTATGAAAAAACTTGAAAATATAATTGTAAAAAAATTATTAAATAATAAAAATATAATTCTAGTTTGAGAAACAAATAAATGAAAAAGTTATTTTATAGAAAACAAAGTTCTACCTATTTTAAAAGAAAAAAATATTAATTTTTCATATTTTGAAGATTGTGAAAGGTTAGTCAATAATAGTTCTAATATTTATTTAATTGATGAAGTAGAAGTGTTATTTGATAAAGATTTCTTAGAGAAAAATCATCCTGAAGAGAACCCATATTACACCAACAAATACATAAAAAAAGTTAGAAATTGGCATACAAAATTAGCACAAATAAATTCTACTATGATTTGCATAGTAACAAGAAATAAACAAAATGAAAGAACTTATCTAGTAAATAATTATAAATTTCTTGAGTGGAATAAAGAACCTGTGGAAGTTATTGAATTTTAAATATAAAATAACAAAATTATAACAATGGAAATAAATTTAATCGCAGCAATGACACATGACAAAGTTATTTGAAAAAATAATTCCTTACCTTGGGATATTCCTGAAGATTTAGATTTTTTTAGAAAAACTACAGCTTGAGCGTGCGTTATTATGTGAAGAAAAACTTTTGAGTCAATATGACATCCTCTCCCTAATAGAAAAAATATTGTTTTATCAAGAAATAAAAATCAAAAAATATCTTGAGTTGAAATATTAAATTCTAAACAAAAAATTTTAAATTATTTAAAAAATAATAATATAAAAGAAAAAATTTTTGTTATCTGATGAACTGAAATTTATAAATTATTTTTAGATAACACTGATTATATTTATTTAAATTTGATACATCATAATTATCCTTGAGATACCTTTTTTCCTGAATTTGAAGATGATTTTATAGAAATAAATAGAGAAAAATGAGAAGAATTTGATAAAATTTTATACAAAAGAAAAAACTAGATTAATTTCTAGTTTTTATTTAACAAACCAAGTATCATAATGTCAATCATGAGAACCATTTCAATTATGCCGAGATCCCCGATGTTTTTGAACTATCCGATATTCAGTAGTATTATAAGGACTTCATCAATTCATCATAATCCGAGGATGATCACTTGCAGCATAATAACATCAATCTCTTATAACTTCTGTACTTGTATTTCAGAAAGATTCTTGTTTTAAAGCCTTTGAAAAAGTTAAAATATCTAATTTTATACAATACAAGTTAGCATTATCAACGAATCCATCTGCCATACATTTATTAAAATCTACTTCTGTCCAATCTCAAATACCCCTATGTATCATTGTCCGTCATCAATCAGCTCTCATATCGCAATAAGTTTGAAAGGCGCTTCAAGTATGAGCGTCTGGTTTTATCTTATAATATCAATCTGTAGTAATTCACTTGTTATATATGTCATTACAATTTTTCCCATCAGCTCATCATAAACATTTTTTTACTCATCAAATATCGCTGCACAACTCCCCTGTTATATATAATTTTCAATTTAGCTTTATATCACTTCAAGATATATCTATTTTCTCTGTTAAACTAGATATATTTGTCCAAGTAGTATTGTCTAATACTTCTCAAGAATTTTTAGTAACAGTTATAGCTCCAATAAAATTAGCTAAATATATTCAGCTTAATAATATTGATAAAATTAAAATTATTTTTTTCATGATTATTTATGAGTTTTATTATTTAATTTAGATAGATTATAATAGTTTTTTATATTAAAATCAAGTTTTTTTATTTTTATTAATTTTATATATTTTTAATAAATTATATTATCCACAGTATTTGCATAATATAAAAAAATGTGCTAAAATTATAGCGTATATTATGTATAATAATAAATTATGACTGGAGAAACTCAAACTCATGAGGAAATAAAAAAGCAAACTCCTGAGGAATTAAAAGCTGAAAAATTACAACAATCAGAGGAGCAACAAGAATTAAGCGAAAAACTTATAGCTGATTGAATTCTAAAAAAAGAAGAAAGAGATGCTGTAAAAGATGCTTTTAATAACAACAAAGAAACATTAAAAGTCTTTATTTTGCAAGAAAAAACTGATTTTATTGAATCAGATTTTTGAGCGTTAAGTAAAGCTTTAGTATGAGAAAAAAATATTGCAAAAATTAATCATGCTCTTTGAGTCCCTTGAGATAAATATTCTATTGATACATTTAAAGCCGTAATAAAATTCCAAAAAGATCATAGTATAAATAGAGAAAATCCTAAAAATACTCTAAAAGTAGACTGAATTATCGGGCAGCAAACATTAAAAGAAATTTTATGAGAACAAGATGATTCTTCTTTTGAAAACCTGCAAGAATTAAAAGATAAAGCCATAAATATTGTGCTTGACTCTTGTTTTGATAAACTTGAATCTAAGGAATGAATTGATTTAAGTATTGATTGAATGTATGAGCATGTGGTTGAAGTATTAGATTTAATTGAAGATTCTTTAAGCGATGATAATCCTCTTAAAAAACACTTCCCTGCGTTAAAAGAAAATTTCTTTATGCCAAAAGAAAATTGAAAAAAGACAATAGAAATAGCTCTTAATAAGCTTCTAGAAACAGATAAACAAGCTGAAGAAAAAACAAATATACAAATAGAAGATGTTAGACATGTTGTACTTAATTCAGTATGAACATTGTTTGATATTGCTAAAAACTCTACTCCAGAAGAGATAAATAAATTAATATCAGAGTTTCAAAAAATGCCTGCAGTTAAAGAATTTACTGAAAAAATTCCTGATTTTAATGTAATTTTTACTGAAGTTTTACCCTCTATTATAAAAACAGTTGATAAACAAGAATTTTTAAATAACTTATGAAATTTCTTTGATAATATTTCTCCTAGTTTACAAACAATTATAGAGCAAAGATGAACTAAGCTAGATAAAGCTGAATTAAAACAAATAAAATTAAATTTAATCAGAGAAACAGCTCATTTTTTAAATAATTCTATAAACGAAAAATCAATAGAAGAAACACTAAAACAAGCAAGTAAATTATCTTTTATTAAAAATAATGCATTTGCCAATGATTTAATGTGATTAATTTGAGAACTTCCAGCGAATAAAAAATTAGAAACATTTAAAAATATTAATAATTTCTTTATTGAATTAACAGATCCTGATTTAAATACGGATGATGAAACTTTATCTCCTGAAGAAAAAGCAAATAAAGATAAAAAATTTCATGAAGTAACTGATAAATTTGCTAAAAAACTTACAGAAATCTGAAAAGAAATTTGAGCTGAAAAAATATTAGATTTCTTAAAAAAACATAATTTAATTTCTCAAAAAGAATTACCAAAACAACCTCATAAAGAAACTCTTTGAGATAAAATTATATGAATAACTGCACGTGTTTCTCCTCATTCATTTTTAGCAATAAAAACCTTTGAACTATGAGAATTTATAGTAAAAAATTATGATAGAATTATTGAAGCCCTTGATGCTTTTATAAAAAATTCTGATGTTTTCAAAAAATTTACTATTGATAGATATGAAGATTGAGAACATTCAGTAGATGAACTTTTAAAACATGCTATTAATGAAGATTTACTTTGAAAAGTTATACAAAATATGTGATGAAAATTCGCTGAAAGTCTTAATGTAATTTGAAAAATTAATTTGGTAAAAATAATTAAAGAAGCAAGAAATAGTTTTATAGAAACTATAGATATCTGAGGAGAATGACTTAGTGAAGATAAAAAAGATAAAATCACTCCTTCAATAGAAACATTATCAAAAGCATCAGCAAACAAAATAATAAAAGAATCTTATAAAGCAATAAAAGAAAAAATTCAAGAAGCAACTCAAAATGAATGAAAAGAATCTATCATAACTAAACAAGAATTAATAGAAATTTGACTAAATTCAATAAAAACAGTATTAAAGGAAAATCCTACTATTTTAGTAGATATTCTAAAAGAAGCCTGAGTTAATATAGAAAATATAGATGGAAAAAAATTAAATGAAGCAGCTGATTATATGCTTTCTCATCCTCAAATGAAAGATATAATAAGCAACATTATAACAATGATACATTCTAAAATTGACAACAAAGAAGATATTTTATTAGAACTTAAAAAATTAGCTCTTGATACTAATGAAAATTTCTTACAAGAAGCATTAGACAATAATTGAGATATTGCTATTGATGTATTAGTAGATACTTTATTTGATAAAATAATTAATACTCCTGAGGGAAGTAAAATTTTATTTAATGCTGTAAAAACGAAATTGCATTTAGAAGGACAAATTTCTGAAACAAATGCAGTAGAAATCTGAAATATATTAAAAAAACATCTGAATCCAGAAAAATTAAAAGACTTTATCAAACCATATAAAGAGCTTATTAAAAATCCAAAAGAATTTTCTAATGAAGATACTACAAAAATAGCTTTTGAATTATATAATTTAATAGAAGATAAAGATGCTTTTTTGCAAGATTTATTTGAAAATGTTATAAAAACACCTGAAGCAAATCAAATTTTAGCAAATTTAATTTCACAAAATTTAGATATCAAAATTCCTGAATGAAAAACTCTTGAAGTTGTGAATCTTGTTACTTATAGTCTGGACAAAACTCAACTTAAAGACTTTGTTGATTTATATATAAATCTTCTTGAAAATGATGGAAAAATTTCTCAAGATGAATTAATGGCTCTATGATGAGACTTTTATGATATGGTGAAAAATAAAAATGATTTTTTACAAAAATTATCTGATAAAAATATCATAAACAATGTTTTAAATTCTGATGATAAGGCAGATAAAACTCATTCACCTAAAGAAGACGAAAAACAAGAAGAAACTAAAGAAAAGATAGAAATAACAGATTCTATGATAATAGCTTGAATTGATGCTATTTATGATACTCATTTTGAAGCTGAAAATGATGCTCAGTTTACACAAACTTGTGAAAGTTTATTAAAACAATTTTGATTAGAAAATATACTAGAATTGGACATTTTATGACAAAATATTTGAGAAATTTCTTATGAATTTTTCTCTTGTATAAAAAAAGAAGACTTAACACAAATTTTAATTTCACATAAAAATACATTAAATAATTCTATTAATAAAAAGCATGATATAAGTGATTTATGAGATTTATGAGTAGATACTTTAAAGGTTATGGATGTTAAAAAATTACAAGATTTATTAAAAGAAAGTGGTAATAAATTATCTACTGTTGAGTCTATGGGAGTAGATTTAGCTGATGAAATTCAAGCTGTAGTTAGAGAAAATACTAAAGAAATAAAAGATGCTAACGAAATTTGAGAAAAATTATTTAATTTATATAACTCCCCTATAAAAATAGAAGAGTGAACTCAAGAAGCAGAAGATATAAGAGAAGATTGAGAAAAAATATTTAATGTTATGCATTTGTTAATTTCTAAGTTAGATAATGATTATCTTGATGACAATTTAGTTTTTGAAGATAATGATAATGAAAATTCTGAAAATAGTAATTCTACTAAAGAAAATAATAAAAATTCAATATTAACAAAATTAAAAGAAGATTTCTGAAGTGCATTTGTATGAAATAACCTTTGGTTCTTATTTGCAAATTGTGTTGATGCTCTTTATGCTAGATATGGTGGTGAACCAGGACAACTTATAAATGATTATTTTAAAGATGATAGTAATAAAGAAAATTTCTGAGAAACTATGCGTGATTTTATGATAAATAGTTCTGCAAATAAATAATAAAAAAATCAAAACTCTAATTTATAGCTAGAGTTTTTTACTTGAAAAAAATAATTTTTTAGATATAATAGTGATGATTTACTAAAAATATTATATTTTTAAACTATTAAAAGGATGAAGATTTTTAATGATTTCGATACAAGCCTTAAATGAAACGAATACAACGACGCCATTAAAAAACATTGAAAAGAAAATGTCTTACTTATAGAAAGATACACTGCTTTTTGGATTATGAGAGGTTTAATTCCTGCTATTTTCATTACTGTTTGAGAATTTTTCCTACTTTTTTTTGCCTTTAAATTTGAAAAATCAATCCCTGTATTATTTTGGACAATGTTTTGAGCCGGAGTTGTGCTAGGATTAATTTTTTTATATTATTTATTTAATGTTTATTTAGACTATAAATTTGATTTTTCATTAGTAACCCCTGAATGAATTCTAACTTACAAACAAATTTGACTACTGGATTCAAAATTTAAAGACTTACCAGCATGAAAAATAAGATCTATCCAAGCCAGAAGGGACTGACTTTTATGAAATATTTTCTGATTTTGAAGTATAGAAATATTGACAGACTGATGAATGGCAAAAACAGATGCGGAATGAAGAACGCAAGCAGGTAGAACAAAATTTAGCTATGCATATAGACCAAATGAACTTAGAAAAAAAATAAATAACATATGCTTATTGAAATATTCAAAATAAAAATAAAACTCTATAGTTAAAGAGTTTTTTATTTTTTCTACTTTTTTTGCAAAATTTTAATAATTATGCTAAAATTTAGGTATAATTATTTTTTTATGGCATTAATAATGACTGAAATTCAAAATCATCTAACAGGTTCAACATGAGAAAATCAAGATCAAAATAATAAACCTAAACAAAAAGTTGAAACTAATATCCCTGGTATAAATATTGATAAAAATATAGACTTAAATAACTTATCAGAGGACGAAACACAAGTTGTAATGAATAAAGTACAAGAAATGTTTACACAATCTTGAAAAACTTGAGATTTATGAGAGTTTTATAAAAGACTTTATAATGAGTCTTTTTCATGACAAATAAGTCAAATAAAACAATTTTTTTCTCTTCTTTTTATAATGATTAGAGACGCTTTATGAATTCCTAATGGACATACATTAAAAATCTGAGGAAAATTAAGGAAATGATGAACATTAAATGTTAGAGATGAAAATGGAAAAGTTAGAACAACTGTACAGGATGGACAAAAAATAGAATATTTATGAGAGAAAAAAGTAATGCTATGAGGACAAACTTTTATCAAAGTAAAATTCAAAAGACCTTCATGAACAGAAGTTACCTGATATGTAGCTGAAAATTATACTGAAGGTTATTCAAAAGAAGAAAAATATTTAGACGGATATTTAAAACAATTATGATATTCCCCTATTACAACAAAATTAAAAGCTAATATCTATAAGGATATTTTCTGAAAATTTTCAAAATATAATCCAGGAAATTCTAAACATAATTTAGATATTTATCATTATTTAGTTCAAAAAAATGAAATTGGATCTCTTATTTGAAAATACAGATTATCAAAATTAACTCAAGATGAAATAGACAAGCTAAGACAACAAAATGCTCAAAGACAATCTGAAAGAGAAAAAAATAGAAAGAAACAACAACTAAAAGCCGAACAATTAAGAGAAACATTAGAAAAAGAGACTAACGAAATTTTGGATAAAATAAAAAATGATTCTATATTACAAGGATATTTAGATAAAAAATATAATTGAAGTTTTTCTAAATTTTGTTTTGACGCTTTTTGAAGCTGATGATACAATAAAACAGATATTTCTTCTACTGCTAGAGGATATGCTTGCCTTTATATGAGAGCTAACGCTACAAATAAAAGGAGTTTAGAATTATGGCAATATTGTGATAAAATTTGATTAAAAGATAGAAAAAAACAAACTCCAGAATTATTAGAAAAATACTGATTATCAATAAGTTTTTATAATTCTTGAGAGCAAAAAAATACAAAGATTTTTTATTGATTAGTTATAGAAAATGAATTATGAAAAGATGTATTAGACTTGATGGATAAAGCAAATAATGTTATAAGTACAAATTTTGAATGAAAAGTTGAACTAGAAAGAGCTTATTTATTTAATCCTAATGATTTTAAAATTTGACCTCCTCTATATTTCACAAATAATACAAATAAAGAAAATAAAAAGAAAGATTATAAATCAAACTCAATGGGTAAAAAATATTATCTTTTTGGTGAAATAATACAAATCCTACCTTCTGGAAAAAAAAGTTATAACTGTTCCGAATCTACTAAAGAAAATTTAAAAATATTATGAGTTACAGACCCTGATGAAGGTCATTCAAAAACTTTGATACATAACTTAAAATATCCTAATAAGAAAGGTTATCAATGATGAATTGATTTTGATTTAGTTTGAGATGATTTTGTAGAAAATTTTGAAAATTGTCTTAGAAATATTCCTGAAAAATTTAATATAATTGATATTTACCCTAATACAACAAATTCCCACAGAGCCATGATTATAAAATGAATTGATAATCAATTCTATGTAATAGGTTCTTATTATTGAAAAGATAAAGAAAGTCGTTATGAACTGCAACCATTATGAGAGCGGTTAATAGAAATAAGAAAACGTTGTAATGAAATTATTATCTGAAAAAGATACCTTGTATAAAAGAAAACTCTTCCCTATTTGAGAAGAGTTTTTATTTTTTTATTACTAAAAAACTCGTCAATTTGACAATATAATAAATATTAATATACTAAAGTTTATATAATATATTTTATAAATAAATTCTTTATGAAAAATATATATAAACTAACTTTATCTTTATCCATTCCTCTTTTTATAGGATTTATTTCTTCATTTTTTACAATGAACTCTATAGATTCCTGGTATACAAATTTAGAAAAACCTTTCTTTAATCCTCCTAATTGGATTTTCTGACCTGTTTGGACAATATTATACATAATGATTTGAATATCGTTCTATTTAATATGGAAAAAATGATTTTGAAAACAAAAAAATAAACTAATTTTAGTTTATTCTATTCAACTTTTATTAAATTTTTTATGGTCATTTTCATTTTTTTATTTTAAAAGTCCTACATTATGACTAATAAATATTATTATACTACTAATTTTTATAATTTTAAATATTATATATTTTTATAAGTCAAACAAAATAGCGTGATATTTACTTTTTCCCTATCTAATTTGGGTTATATTCGCTACAATTTTAAATTTTTATATATTTATTTTAAACTAAAACTAAAAAAATCCTTTTTTAAGGATTTTAATAAATTTTTTAATGGCAGTTCCACGAGGACTCGAACCCCGATCGCAGGATTTGGAGTCCTGCATTCTAGCCAGTTGAACTATGGAACTATGCAAGAGCTCAAAAGAGCTCTTTATTTGATTATATAGTAATTCTAACAAAAGATTCTAATGTATCTTGTCCGATAAAATCACCAACTTTTTTAGTATTGTCAATAACAAAATCTTGAGTTAATAAAGAAATATCTTCTTTAAATTTATTGATTTTTCCTTCTAAGATTTTTTCTAATACTTGTTCTGGTTTATTAGCCATTTTTGGATCATTTTTCATTTGTTCCATAGCTATTTCAGTTTCTTTTGCTACAATTTCCTCAGCTATATCACTTGGTGACAAAACTTCTGGTTTAGCAGCCGTAACATGCATTGCTACTTGTTTAAGAGCTCCTTCATCAGCTGCAGCATCTTTAGCTACAACAACGGCAGCTTCTTTTCTATTTGAGTGAATATAAGAACCAAATTTAGCTCCTTCTAGGATTTCTAATTTTTTGATAGTTAAGTTTTCGCCCATTTTAAGTACAGCGTCAGTTCTTAAAGCTTCAATTTCTTCAGTTGCAGCTTCAGCACTACCTTTAGCTTTTAATACTTCTGCCATTTTTTCTAATACTTCATTGAATTCTGGAGTAATAGCTACGAAATCAGTTTCACAAGCCATAGCAACGATATAAGCTTTATTTCCTTCGATTAAAACTTTAATTCCACCTTCTGAAGTTTCTCTATCAGCTGCTTTAGCGGCTTTTGTTAAACCTCTTTTTCTAAGTACTTCAATCGCTTTTTCAACGTCACCATCAGTTTCAACTAAAGCTTTTTTACATTCCATCATAGAAATACCTGTAGCATCTCTAAGTTTTTTAATATCACTAGCTGTAATTGCCATAATATAAAAATTATTTTATAAAATTAGTTTTATTTAGTTTCTTTTTTTTCTACTTTTTCTGCTTTAGGTTCAGCTTTTTTAGCTGGAGCTTTTTTTTCTAATCTAGCATCTTTTTTTTCTACTTTTTTGTCATCTCTTTGAGTCATTTTTTTGAACCCACCTTTTCTAGCACCACCTTTAAATCCACCTTTTTTCTCAAAACCTCCTTTTTTAGGAGCGCTAATAGCGTCTTTTAAGTATTCTAAGATAAATTTAATAGATTTAAATGAGTTAGTATTAGCAGGAACAAAGTTAGTAACAGCATCAATATCACCATTTGTGTTTAATAAAGCATAAACTGGAATATTTAATTTATTAGCTTCTAAAACAGCTTGTTCTTCAAATCTTCCATCAACTACAAATACAGCATCTGGAGTTCTTCTCATTTCTTTAAGACCTTTATATGCTTTATCTAATTTTGATAATTCAAGTAGTTTAGCTGCTTTTTCTTTTTTAGTTAAAACATCTAAATTTCCTTTTTCATTATCTTTTAATAATCTCATATAAGTAGCGATTCTTCTTTTGATAGTTCTAAAGTTTGTTAATAACCCAGGAACCCATTTTTCACTTACGTAAGGGTGTCCAGTAGCAATAGCTAAGTCTGCTAATGGTTTTCTAGCTTGTACTTTTGTAGATACAAATAATACAGTTTTCCCTTCTTTAGTTAGAGTTTCTAACTCTTTTTTAACTTCGTTTAATTTCTTTTCAGTTTTATCTAAGTCAAAAATATGAACTCATGAACTAGCTCCGTAAATGAATTCTCTCATTTTTGGTGACCAGAATGATTTTTTGTTACCAATGTGAACGATATTTGACAACATATCTTTTACAACTTTTTTAGTCATAGTGTTTTACCTTAAGTTTTATAAATATTTCATCACATAACTTTATATTATAAAGCAGGTTTGTGATTTTTAAGTATTATTAAATTAAATTATTTTTCTTCAGTTTTTTTAGTTTCTTTTTTAGCTTCAGTTTTCTTAGCTGGAGCTTTTTTTTCAGCTTTTACTTCTTTTTTATCTTCTGCTTTTGCTTCCTTTTTAGGTGCAGCTTTTTTAGTTTCTTTCTTTTCTACTTTTTTGTCATCAGCTTTAGCTTCATCTTTTTTAGCTGGAGCTTTTTTAGGAGCTGGTTTTTCTTGAAGTGCTTTTAATGATAAACCAATTCTTTTAGCTTTTGGTTCAAAATTAATAATTTTAGCTTCAATAGTTTCACCAACAGTAATAAAGTCTTTAATATCTTTAACAACTCCGTGAGAAATTTCAGATAAGTGGATAAGACCTTGAATACCTCCAACTAGTTCTAAGAATGCACCAAATTGAGCAATTCTTGAAACAGGAGCTTTAACAACATCACCAAGTTTGTATTTTTTAGCTAATACATCCCATGGATTTTCTTGTAGTCTCTTCATAGATAATGAAATTTTATCTTCATCCATTCCGATAACCATAACTTTAACTTTTTGACCAACTTTAGCAAATTTACTAGGGTTGTTAACATGTCCCCAATCAATCTCAGAAACGTGTACTAAACCTTCTAATCAGTCAAAAGTAATAAATAAACCATATGTTAAAATACCACTTACAACTCATTCAACAGTATCACCAATCTTTAAGCTCTTTAATGCTTCTCCTCTCTTTTCTTCAATAGCAGCTTTTTCAGAGAAAATAATTTTTTTACCATTTTCGTCAACATTAATAACTCTAACAGTAAATTCTTCTCCTACTAAACCTTCTAGATGTTCAAGGATTTTTTCAGGATCAGCTCCTTCTACTCTAGGGTAGTGAATAGGTGTAAGTTGTGAAACAGGAATAAATCATTTTAATCCATCAATATCAACTAATAAACCTCATTTATTAGCTTCATTAGGAACAACTTTAATAATTTCTTTACTTTCGTAATATTTATTAAGATTAGTAAGACTTTTGATTTGGTTAGCTCTCTTAAGAGAAAGAATAATCAAACCTTTGCTTTCACTATCTCATAATACAATAGCTTCAACTTTATCTCCAGCTTTAACAGAATTTAAATCAACACTTGATCCAAGTTCTTTACCAGAAACAATACCTGTAAACTGACCGTTTACATCAACTATTATAACTCTACCTTCAACTGATAATACAGTCCCTTCAATAAGGTCTCCAGTTTTTGGGTAGTTTATTTGAGCTGCCTCTTGGAATAATTCCTCAAATACGCTTTTTTCAGTAGGCATAACAATATAAAATATTAAGTAATAAAATACAAAAAACTTTAAATATAACTAAACATTATATTTATTTTTTGCAATAAAATGGGGTGCCCAATGGGTCTCGAACCCACGACCTCCAGAGTCACAACCTGGCGTTCTAACCAACTGAACTATGGGCACCACAAAATTTTAACCCGCCAATATTTTCTTTATTAGCGGGCTAATTATATTAAAATTGCGAATAATGTCAAAAGATTTTTAGTACTTTTTTAATAATTTTATATTACCTGAACCATAATCTAAATTTTTCAGAATGCCAAGGAGTATTATAAGAACTTCAAGAAGCATTATAACTTGAATAATAATAATCTCAAGAATTAGATCAAAAATTATTTCACCATGAATTCTTTACATCATCCCAAGAATCATTATCTCTCCAAAAAAAGAAAAACATGTTATTTTGAAAATTCATTACATCAGCCGAAATATTTTCCCAAGTTATACTTTCTCAAATAGCATAACGACTTCTATTTGTATCATCACATCATTTTTGTAATAAGCTCCAACCTGAATGTACATCTGGATGAGGCACTATATCATTTGAACTTCTTAAATCATAATTATAACTTTTCTTAAAAATACACATTTGTCATGAACTCTCTGTTCTACTTGCATCAAATCTTACTTCACTTCAATGCATTTTACTCATATTTACTTTATGCTCATTTCATAGTCAAGCTGTTCAAATAACAGTATCTTTATTTATGACAGCAGCTTGTGTACTAGCATGATGTTCTAATACTAATGTCCAACCTCCTCAATCTGTTGTCATATCACAATAAGCTTGAAAAGCCGCATCTCAAGTTCAAACTCAATCTGGATCTATCCAGTATAATCAATCTCAAGTACTACTTCAATCATCTAAAATATCTTTACAAGATAGTCAAGGGTTTCAAGATGTTCATTTTTTTAATTTCCTAAGCCAAAATCAGACAGATCATTCAACTTGCCATCATCAAGATCATCAAGCTACCCAAGGATAATCTGCAACAGCTCATTCTCTTTGAAATAAGAAAGATTCATAACCAAAATTACTACATCATGTAGAATGTGAAAATCAATATAGACTCCAAGATAAATATGTAGCTCATAATAATTTTTCATAAACATACTTTATTCATGAAAAAGTATGTCATTTGATTACTGAATAATCTGAGTCTGTCATTGTTATACAATTTCAATTTCAGCTTTGTCAAAAATCTACAACACTAGGGTTCGGAATTTTTACAGAAACAACATTATCATAAGAATTTGCATTTCAAGTATGATTCGTTGTACCATCATAAGTTAACAAATATTGAGTTGATTTTTTAACAATTTCTCTTGAATCTTTTGTTGCTGAATTATTTCTTGTTAAAGGATTCCGAGTTCCTCAATTTTCATACAAATTTTTAAACAAATTAGCTTTAGCATTTGAATATCAAACTAATGTCCAACCTCATCAATCTGTTGTCATATCACAATAAGCTTCAAAAGCCGCATTTCAAGTTCAAACTCAATCTGGATCTATCCAATATAATCAATCTGCTGAATCAGCTTCAGTAGCTAATATATCACTACATGATTCTCATGGATTATCTGCCGAACTTCATTTTTTAGAAATCCCTGTTTTTATAAAAAATGCATAATCATATTGTAGTCAAGAAGGTTGATTCCAATAAGAAAATCAAGTAAGGTGATCATCTCATATACGACAAGCTTGTCAATTTGATGAAATAGAACCTGAATTCCACCAACAATTCAATAATTGTGCATCAGCACGAGGTCTATAACCATAATTAGCTAAACCTACATCATAAAAAGTTCATAATCATCATCCATGATCGTCTGATCATGCTCATCAAATCGATATTCTATCTTTATCAGCATTTACTCAAGTAAGTCATCTACTTGTATTTAGATATAAATCAGAACCTTGTTTTATAGTTGGTTCTTTTGCATTTAAATTTGATAAATTATTTTCTGCTATTTTTCAATTTGTTAATTTTATACTATCTCAAGCATTAAAATAATATCATAACGACTTATTACTTTGAGCTAAATTATATGACTTCCAAGCCTTGTTAGTTCATTCTTCATGCACTTTAATCAATAACTGATTTCAAGCTAAATTAAATCATCATTTAGATTTATAATCAGCAGTAAAATTATTACTTATATTTCAATATCAATTATTTAAATCAGTCCAATAAGTAGAATCATAATATTGTACATTTCAGTCATTTGTATCTAAGTTCATTACCATTGTCCAACCTCATCAATCCGTTGTCATATCACAATAAGCCTGAAAAGCTGCACTTCAAGTTCAAACTCAATCTAGATCTATCCAATATAATCAATCTGCTGAACCAGCTTCAGTAGCTAAAATATCACTACATGATTCTCAAGGGTTACTTGCTGAACTTCATTTTTTCGGTGTTGGTATCCGATATTTAAAATCATTCATAGCAGAAGCACTATATATATAACTTCACCACATTAAATACAGATTTCAAGCTAAAGTTTTAGAGGCTATTGTTGTTCAATTAACAGACATAGTAATTAAATTACTACTATCTCTTTTAACTACTATTTTATCTCATTCTACAAAATTGTCTTTTATAGGTGAAGCTCATTGTCAAGGAAACTCTGCTTTTAAGTATTGTAGATATACATCAAAAATATTTGTTTTATCTAAAGTATGAAAATTTCATGTATAAATTCCAGAGCTAAATGTTCATAAAAGAGAATCTTTAAATAATACAAAAAAAGTAGAATTTACTCAATATGTTCAAGGATGTGTCCAATGAATCTCAAATTCTCAAGAAAATTTTTGTTTTAAATAAGCAGCAGCTTGTGGTGTTTCTATTGAAGCTACATTATTATCAGTAACCGTTATATTTGAAGAAGGAGTCCAATCATTAGCTACAACTCTTGTAAAAACTTTATCAGCTTTACAACTAGAAGTCACACTATCCCATGTTTCACCATCTCAACACTCTCCTAAACATTTTCAACTACTGTCACAAATCTTCCCTGTTACATATAATTTTCAATTTAATTTTATATCACTTCACGATACATCCACCTTTCCTGTTACACTAGAAAGGTCTACCCGAGCTTGTCTAGGCATAATATTATCAGGTCATAAAGTCATATTTATCGCAGAAATAAAATTCGTTATATATATTCAGGCTAGAATAATAGAAAAAAATAAAATCAGCTTTTTCATAATTTTTAGTTATTTAGAGATTTATAAAATTATTTGGCTGATTATACTAATAAGGTCATATAAAATCAAGTTTTTTATATATATTTATTTGACAATTATATAAGCTATATTATAAAAAATATTTGCAAAAAAAGTATAACTATATAAAATTATTTTATTAAAACTAAAAAATAAATATGAAAATAATTCACTTTTCTGATACGCACCTTTGATATAATATTTCTTGAACAAAAAGAGATGATGATTTTTATAAAAACTTTAATAAAGTTATAAAAATGATTTTAAAAGAAAAACCAGATTTTGTAATTCATACTTGAGATTTATTTCACACTTCAAATCCTTCTAATAAAGCAATAAGCAAAGCTTTAAACTGATTTCTAAAATTATCTGAAAATAAAATTAATACAATAATTATAGCTTGAAATCACTCTAAACCTCGCCTTAACACAAGCGTTTGTCCTCTTGAAATTTTTAAAGAACTAGATTATATCTTCCCTATTTACTCAGATAATATAAGTAATATTGAATTTGATGAAATAAATTTTGTCTGCTTGCCACATATTCATGATGAAGAAATATTTAAAAAAGAATTTAAAAGAGCTCCAAAATTAAAAATAAAAAATAAAATTAATATTTTTATGAGTCATTTCGGCTTACAAGCTAAAGATTATGATGAATATACTGATGAAATATCTTGAGTAAATATTGAAATAAATCTACTTGAAGATTTAAAAACTTTTGACTATGTAGCTCTCGGGCATTATCATAAAAACTTTTGTTTATCAAAAAATATTTGTTATAGTTGAAGCACGGAACATACTAGTTTTAACCAAAAAAGCTATAAATTATGAGTAAATTTGCTAGAATTTAAAAATAATAAACTATATAAAAAAACTATAAATCTAGATACTAGAAAAATAGAAGAAATATTTATAAATTGCGAAAATTTTAATAATTTCTGAGAGCTTGAAAATTATTTAGAAAATCAAAATTTTGATATAGAAAATAAAATAATAAAAGTAATTTTTGAAAATATGAATTCTAGCTTATTACTAGGCTTTAATGATGATATTATAAATAAATATTTTAAAGATAGTTTTTATTTTGAATACAAAAAATTATTTATAGAAGATAAAAAAAGTATAAATAACATCGAATTTGATGAGCAAAATATCAGTTCTAATTTACTGGATAATTTTATAGAAAATTATGATTTACCAGATAATTTTTCTCTAGAGGACAAACAAAAATTAAAACAAGAAATTTTAAATAATATTAAATAAAAATAATTATGATTATAGACTCACACACTCATTTACTTTTATCAAGCCAAAAAAATGATATAGAAATAGCTATAAAAGAAGCTAAAGAAAATAGAGTTACAAAAATATTTGAAATCGCCGTAAATTTAGATTATATAAAACAAGCTAGAAAGTTATCAAAAAAATATGATGAAATTTATTATAGCGCTTGAATTCATCCTTGCGACGCAGTAGAATACGGCTTAGATAAATTAGATGAAGTAATGAATAACCTTGAAAACTTAATAGAAAATAGTGATAAATTAATTTGAATCTGAGAATGCTGACTTGATTTTTATTGGCTTAGCAAAGACGCTAAAAAAGCTCCTCAAGAAGTAGAAACTCAAAAAGCATATTTTATAGCACAAATCCGCTTAGCAAAAAAATTAAATATTCCCCTTATTATTCACGATAGAGAGGCTTGATTCTCCGTTTTTGAAATATTAAAACAAGAAGAATATTGAAACTTTGTTTTCCATTGTTATAATGAAAACTTATGATATGCCAAAAATATTTTATCAGACTTCCCTAAAGCTATGTTCAGTTTTGCTTGAAATTTAACTTACAAAAGTGCAAAAAATATCCAAGAAACAGCAAAAAATTTACCAATAAATAAAATAATGGTAGAAACTGACGCCCCTTATTTAACTCCACAAAAATTTAGATGACAAGAAAATTTTCCAAAAAATACTCTTTATACTCTTGAATTTTTAGCTGAACTTAGATGAGAAGATTTAGACACTCTAGAAAGTCAAATTTATAAAAATACAACTAATTTTTTCAACATAAAATAAAACTACTTATTTAAGTAGTTTTTTTATTTTATCCACATAAGTACTCATCATCAAATATAAGATTGTTCCCCCTCATCTGTTATTCAACAACCTGGTTGCCGAAGTCAATAACCTCAAATTCATTTAACTCACATAGAATGTCAACAATAAACAGCTCAATTACCTCAATTTCATAAACGAACCTTATATACATTCCGTCCCTCGCTGTAAACATTAATAGCATTTACCTTAACTATAGCTGGAATACTTGGAGACATTTTATTATTTACTCAATACCAGTTAGTTGCGTTATTAACTCAAGAAGTTGGCTGAATAGAATTTATAAAAATATCTTTAAAAGTTTTAGCTGTCGCCCAGTTTGCTGTCATAAAATCACTTCATCAAATTAATTGAGCCCTAAAATCATTAAAAACTAGAGTTCACCAAGCTTTATTTTTATAGTTTTGGTTATTCAAGTTTATGTTATTCTCATTAAGCAAAGTGTCATCAGTCCAAATATTTTTATCATATCACCATATGTTTCATGAGTTAGTAGCCATTTTTCAAACTAATGTCCAACCTCATGAGTCAGTTGTCATATCACAATATACTTGAAATTTGTCAGCTATATCTCCACCATTTGGATCTATCCAATATATTCAATCTCAAGCAGTATTATCATCAGCTAAAATCGTTTTACAAGACAATCAAGGATTTTCTTCTGTTCCCTCTTTTATTCATAAACATTTTCAAGAATTATCACAAATTTTTCAAGTCACATATAATTTTCAGTTTAATTTTATATTAGCTCCTGTTACATCTATTTTATTTGTTAAACTAGAAATATTACCCCAAGTCGTATTATCTAATACTTCTCAAGAATTTTTAGTTATAGTAATAGCTCAAATAAAATTAACTAAATATATTCAGCTTAAAATTAAACTTAAAAACAATATTATCTTCTTCATAAATTTTATAAATTTAAATTTTTATTAACCTGATTATAATATTTTTTATATAAAATAGCAAATTAATTTAAATAAAAAACTCACTATTTCTAGCAAGTTTTTAATTATTATTTTTTAATTTTATTATATAATTCATCAATTTCATCTTGTGATAATCTCTTTTTATAAACTCTTATTTCATCTAATAATCATTTAAAATAATCATTTATAATTCAGTATCAGATACTCATATAAAATGTCTCTGAGAAAAATAAACTTCAAGAAGGAAATTTCATTTCGATTTTTTTACCATCTATAAAATATTCTGCTTTGTTCTCTGCTCAATCGATATTAGCAACAAATAAATGCCATCTTCAATCATCATAATCTTCTACATTTTTTATATTATTTGTAGATAATCTAAGTTTCAGAGCCATTTGATCAGAAGTAATTCAAACTGCTGTATTAAATTCTTTTGGATTATCAAATACATCTTTAAAGTAAAAAGCAAAACTATAATCAGTATTCTCTTTTAATGATTTAGCAAATTCATTTACTACTACTCTTTGCATCTCTCAAGAAAACTTCGTCGCTTTTCATACAACTCAATCTTCTTTTCAGATTTCTATTCATCCATCTGGAATTCAATGAAATTTATTCCCACTAATATCATATAAATATCCTTTTTCTGTAAGTGTTTCCATATTCCAATAAGCTACCAAATCTGGGTCATATTCATACTCTGAAATGTACATTATAGGAGTTAATTTTCTATCATTTCAAACTATTTTTACACTATCATCGAAATATACATAAAAAATCTCATCAGTATTCGCAATATTATTCGGTGCATCTTCTAAATCTTGAAAGGGGATATTATTTTTATCTACAAAAATTCAAAGACGATTTCACTTCCATAATATTTTTCAATCTTTACAAAAACTCATAAGCTCATATTTATCTCCTGTTTTAGTGATTGTATAAATATAATCGCTATATTTTATATCTTTTAATTTCAATCTATCCTCCGTTAAATCTTTAGATGCATATCCTTGATATAAAATAAAATTTCATTTTCAAGCTAAAATTCAAATAGATTTTTCAGGACTAGGATAAAATCAATTATCTTTTTTATATTGTTCTAAAGCATCAGCAATTTTTGTAATTTCTTTAGATTTTTCTTCTAAAACATTAGAATTTTTACTTGTTTTATAAAGTGAATAAGTCATCACAGTGATAATCGATACTATAACAATAGCAAGTGAAACCAAAAAGGCTGAGTAAATTATTTTTTGTTCTCTAGTATCTTTTCTCATCATTTTTTTGCTCATAATCTTTTTTCTAAATATATTAAATTTTTTATAAATTTTTAGTATTTTATAAATTTTTTTGTATAAATCAAGCTAAAAACTAATAAGTTCAGTCTCCTGACTATTTCTAGCTTTTAATTCATAGCTGTTTGCTTCTAAAGTTTTTGGTGATACGACTATTCTATAAGGGATTCCTAATAAGTCGGCGTCACGTGCTTTCTGACCAAATCATACTTTTTTATCTCTATCGTCTATAAGAACTCTCGCACCTTTTTTCTCTAAATCTCTCGCTAACTGCTCTGCCTTTTCTAAATTATCTCAAATCACCATAATATAATGCGTATATGGAGCGATATTTTCTGGCCATACAAGACCGTTTTCATCCATCATAGCTTCAGCAATTACTCACATAACTCTAGAAATTCAAATTCCATAACATCACATTAAAACTTCATTGTTTTTACCTTTTTCATCAGTATAAGATAACCCAAACGCATCAGAAAATTTTGTATAAAGTCTGAAAATATTTCATACTTCACTCGCTTTTTCAAAACGTAATTTCTCCCCATTTGGTGACATAAATCATTCTTTTGCCTCCGTAAAATCACCAAATTCCTTAATATCCATATCGCCTAAATTGATATTTATTCTATCTACTCCGTCTTGTTTTCCTCATCAAATAAAGTTTTTTACAGTTTTTAATGAATTATCTCAATAAAAAGTTATATCATAATTATCTTCTTTAATTGGCGATACATATCCCCTTGCTGTTCCTAAATTTATTAAATCTTCTTCGCTAGCTTGCTCAAAATCTCTTCATAAAATTCTTCATACTTTTAATTCATTTACTTCCAAATCTCATCTTACAGATATACCAAAAAATGTTCAATCAGATTTTTTATAAACAACTGTTTTTATCATTTGCCAATTTGGTTTTCCAAAAAATTCTACCATAGCGTCTATTGTTCTCACATCTGGTGCATCTATTTTTTCCATTTTTAATTCAGCTTCATCTGAGTTTTTATCATCAGATTGCCCTTCTGCTACTTCTAAATTCGCACAATATCAAGATTCATCAAAACAAATTATATCTTCTCAAATAGGAAGTAATGTTTGGAATTCGTGAGAATATTTATCAGTAAAGGCTCAACCATCAGCAGTAGCCACTTTCGTAATATCTCAAATTCAAAGTCTATCAAAGATTTTTTTATAAGCCTGCGCTACCATTTCATAATATTCTTGCATAGACTCTTCTGTTTTATGGAAAGAATATAAATCTTTCATCCAAAATTCTCTTCATCTTAAAATTCAAGATTTAGCTCTCGCTTCATTTCTAAATTTATCTTGAATTTGATAAACTCAAAAATCTAAATCTTTATATGATTGTACAAATTCTTTTATTAAAGGCGTTACTGACTCTTCATGAGTTGGACTAAGCGCATATTTTGTATTCCCATGACCATCTAATTTGAATAAGACATCTACGTTATCCCATCTATCTGTTTTATCCCAAGATTCCTTTCTACAAAGGGCTGGCATCAATAATTCATGCGCTCAAATAGCGTCCATTTCTTCTCTAACTATATTTTCAATATTTCTTAAAACTTTTAATCAAAGTGGTAAAAAATGGTATGCTCAAGCTAATTCTTGACGAATAAATCATCATTGAATTAATAATCAAGTAGAAACATTATCTGAAACATTTGGAACACTTTTTAGTGTTTTTATAGGATTTTTTGATACATATTGCATAATTTTTTAAATTATTTTTTAAAATTTATAATTATATATTTGCTCTAAATTATTTTGACATTTTGGTATATTATTCCAATCTCTTTCATCTTTTTTTCAGCAATAAAATATTTTTCATTCTATTCTCAAATCTGCGTATACAAGCTCCTCTAAACTATTTTCATTCATAAGTAATTTTAGTCTATTCAGTTGGTCTTTAGGATCTGTTACTAAATCAAAAATAAGTTTTGTGTTTTTGCCAACTAAATTTATATGAATCTCTCTTTCAAGCGGAAAATAATCATAACTTTCTACCTCCAAACTACCAAAGTTTTTCAAAAATAATTGTTTTATAATACTTAATGCTGTTATATCCTTTTCGTTTACAAAAGCCGAATATCATAAAAGCGATAGAGTATCTTCATCTTCAAGATGAATTTTTAGACTAGATAAACTTTCTTTATACCCACCGGGGACTAGGCTACCATTTTCAAGTAATAAATACTTTTTTCCATTAATAATCGTATTAAATTCTCATTTATAAGAAGTTAATAATATTTTTAAAGAAGTAGGATAAACTCTTGAAATTTCTACTTTATTAAGATTTGCTTGCAGGTCTTTTAAAGATTTAATAATTTTATTTTTATTTATTGTTAAAATAGGTTTTCCATATAAATCAGGCACAACATTATAAGCAATATCAATATTACTTAAATCATCAGTTCTCTCTATATAAACAGCATTTATAGCAAAATATGAAGAAAAAAACAAAATATAAATCACTCATAAAACCAAAAAACCTCAAAGACCAAAATAATAAGGAGTATAATTTGTTTCCTTTAAACTTTGTTTTAAATCTTTGAATTCTATTTTTTGTTTAAACATTTTATAAGCTCACCTCTTGCTTTTGAATTTCGCTTTATTTTTTCATAAATCATAAAATTTATCTTTTATCTGAAAAAAAGTTTCAGGATTAGTGTTTTTACGCTTATTTTTCTTAAATTTTTGCTTTATTTTATTAATAAAATTTTTATTAAAAATCTGTTTAAACTTTGATGATTTTCTATTTCTCATATTTTTTTAAAATTTTTATTTAAATTTTTATCTCTATTTATTAGTGTCTAAATCATTTATAATTCCTGATATATAAGCCATATCTTCTCAAGTTTTATCAGCTCTAAAACGAATTTTAGGAACTCTTCTAGTTTTTATTAATTTATTAGCGTTCCTTTGGATATTAAATCAATGCTTAGATAAAGCCTTGGGTAATAATTCAATATTTTTAAAACTACTTACATAAATATCAAGATATGATTTATCCTTACTAACAACCGCTTTAGTAACAGTAATAGGACCAAAGTCTATCTCTTCCATTTCCATTTCTTCATGAATAAGATTGCTAATTATTTCTCTAGCAATACTTTCAAATTTATCATGTTTTATCGTCATATTTTCGTGATTTATTTATAAAATTAACTTCAGTATAAACAAAAACGCTTATTTTTCAATAAAATTATTCAAAAAAACATTTTTTTGACAAGAAAAAATAAAATCATATACTCGTGTATAGTTTAATTTTTAAATTTTATTTTATGAGAAACAAAAAAAATATTGCTATTATTACTACTATTGCTTTAACTAGTGTATTATTAACTAGTTGCGGAGAACCTACTCCTGAAGAAAAATTAGCTAATGAAATTACTAATGCAATTACAAATTGAGAAGTAAATGAAAAAGAAGCTGATATTTCTGCTTCTAATGAAGACTTAGAATATAAATATATTAAAGAAAATTCAACAAAAGAAGAATTAAAACAATTAGCTGAAACTTCTAGAACTTCTTTAGTACTAGATGAAGTTGCTAGACATCCAAATTCCGATGAAGAAGTATTAGATATTTTAGCAAAAAGTACATTAGAATCAGTAAAATTAAATGTTCTAGAAAATCCTAATGTAACTCCTAAAAATCTAATTACACTAGCTAAAAACACTAATTTTTCAAATGTATTAGATGCTATCATAAAAAATAAAGAAACAACTGAAGAAGTATTACAAACTATCGCAAATAAAACAACTAATTCTTATATTTTTGAAGCTATTATAAAAAGTCCTAGCGTAACTAAAGATGTATTAAGTACAGTTGCAACTCGTACAAAAAGCTCTTCTGTATATGTAGCTATAACAAAAAATTTAGAAGCTGATTGAGATACTTTATTAATTATAGCAAGAAAAACATCTAATTCTATGGTATTTGAAGCTATTATAGAAAGCCCTGAAGTTACTAAAGAAGTCCTAGAAATGGTAAAAGCAAGAAGTTCTAATAGAGCTGTAAAAACAGCCGCCGACGAAGCGTTAAAAAACTTGTAAAATTTAAAACATTAAAAAACTCCTTATTAATTTAAGGAGTTTTATTTTATTACATCTATTACTCTTATCATAATATTTTTACGTCACATCCAATAATCTTCACTCAACTCAGCTATTATATTCACGCTTTGCAGCTTATTTAAATCATAATAATATTCTCACATATTAAAGCCATATACTTTAAATCAAGGCGCATTTTCAAATTTCAAATGCATATTTGTCTTCCCTAAATAACTTACTTTTTTTATAACAAAATCTTTTATTAAAAAAACTGGTTTTTCATTTCATCTTCAAAATGGCGCAAATTTATTTATTTCTCACAAAAAATTAAAACTTACATTATTTATACTAATAATTTTATCTATATTTATAGATTTTGGTTCATATTTTATTTCAGTATTTTTTCAAAAATTATCTAAATCTAACTTAAATTTATCAAAATTATTTTTTAATAAAGTAAATCAAGCTGCGCTATTATGCCCTCAATAATAAACAAAATTATCTTTTAACTCATCAAGCATATCTACAATACTAAAATACTCTGGACTTCTAGAACTTCACACAATTTTATCATCATCACTAGCTAAAACTATACTAGGTTTATTAAACATTTCAGTGAGTCTTCAAGCTATAATACCAGCTATTCAATGAGGAATATCATTATTATAATAAAATAATATTTTGTCAGTTTTATCAACGCAAGATAAAGCGTCTTCCATAAATTTACTTGTAAGCTTTTTTCTTTGTTCATTAAGGCGTTCTATTTCTAAAATATTCTCACTTATTGAATCTCAGTTATTATTAAGTAATATTTTTAATGCTTTGTAAGGAGTATCAAGCCTTCAAGCTGAATTTAATTTCGGAGCAATATCAAATCAAACTGTATCACAATCTATACTCTCAAAACTATTATATTGAAGCATTTCTCTAAGTCACCTGCTCCTCGAATATTTTATTTGTTTTAGTCCTTCGCTAACTATAATCCTATTTTCTCAAATAATATTCATGCAATCTGCAATAGTTCAAACACTCGCTATATCAATAGTTTTTTTCAAATAATCTTGTCTTTGCTCTTCACTATAAATCTTTGATAAAACAGCATCTACAACCTTTAAGGCTACTCAAGCTCAAGCAAGTTCATCAAAAGGATACCCGCAGTCTAATCTCTTTGGGTCAACAACTGCGACAGCATTTTTAGGTAAAATTTCTCCCTGTTCATGATGGTCAGTAACAATTATATCAACTCATTTTTCTTTAGCTCTAGAAATAATTTCATCATCTCTAATACCACAATCCACTGTTATAATAAGGCTTACTCATTTTTCTTTTAGCTCATCTACAAAATAATCTTTTAAACCATATCAATCCTCTATTCTATGAGGAATTCTATAAGTTGCTTGTATTCAAAGAGTGAACAATAAATGCGTCATAATAGCCGTAGAAGTCACTCAATCCACATCATAATCACCAAAAACAGCAACTTTTTCGTTATTTTCTTTAGCCAATAAAATTCTATCTACTGCTAAATCCATATCTTTTAATAAAAATGGATTATGTAAATCATTTAAATCTCAAAATAAATTAGCTTCTTCTCAAAGCCTATTATAAAGTAGTTCTTCTAAAGAATAATTTTCGTTATCTAATTTATAAATCGCTTTTTGTCATTTTATCGTATCAAAAATTTTCATTATTTTTTATTAATTTTGTTATTATTTTTATAGATTTTTATTATATAAAATTTATTTTTTTTAGCAATTTATTATTTTATTTTTATTAAAAAAAGCTAGATTATTAATCTAACTTTTTTTCTTTTCTAATCTTAAATATGTATTATAAACAAATATTGGAAACACTAACAAGGTTAATATAACTGAAGCAATTAATCAGAAAGCCATTGTAAATGCCATCCCTGAGAAAACGACATCTCCCATCAATGTCATTACTCACAAAATTGTAGTTGCATTTGTTGCAATTATTGGACCAATTCTATCTCCTGTCGCTTTTATTAAAGATTCTTCTAAACTTAATCATTCTTTCTCTTTATAATAAAGCATTTGTTCTAATAAGATTATCGCATTTCAGGTTACTATTCAGATTAATGATAGAATTCATAGATTTCAAATTGAAGTAAATAATGTTCCAAATAATAGGTTCATCACTCAATATCAAGGCAAAATTCAAACAAATCAAAATAAAAATGTCATCATTATAATTCCTCAAATAGCAAAACTTCCAAATTTCAAAGCCATTATCAAAAATATAATTATAAACGCTATTCATATAGCTGATTGAAGCTCTCAAACAGTATCTTTACTAGTCTTCCATTCTCAAGATAAAACTAATCTAAATTCATAATCAACTCATTTTTCTTTTACTATATACTCCCTCACGTTTAATTTTTCTATTTCATAATTTTCTCATAAGAAATTTGGTGTCATAATCGCTTTATCAAATCAAGCAACAATACTAGAAATAGGATTCCCTTGAGTTGTGTCCCCTGTTAATGTAATAATATTTTCTCAATTTAAATTAGTTAAACTTTTTTGTTTTTGCGTTTTTACTATCTGAGCTATTTCACTAAGCGGAACTTTTTTTCAAGAAGAATTTGTAAAATATAAACTACCAAACAAATTTTCTCATAAATTTTCATCTTTTTTTAGCTTTATATAAATCTTTTTAGGCTCTAAGCTTGACGCATTTTCACTAAATGAAACATAATTTCAATCAAGCATTGTCTTCACTGACATCGCAACTTGTTTGACACTTAATCAAAGCCTTGTTATCAGCTCGTGATTAAGGATAACTTCATAATTTGTCTTATAGTCATCAATATCGTTATAAATATCTTTCACGCGATATTTTTCTAGCGTCGGCATCATTTTTTCTTCTAGTTTACGATAAAAACTAAGCAATGATGCTTGTGATTGAAGCGTTGGAGCTTTCACTTCTAGAATAAAATCTCATTTTTCAGGAACTCAACCTGCCGTATCAAAAATTTTCAGTTTCATAAGAGGATATTTTTCTAAAAGATTTCCTTTTATTTTAGCTGTTATTAACTCATTAAAATTTTGACTTTGAGTATTTCTATCAGCTTTTTCAGTCAAGTTTATAACTCAAGAAACTTGATTTTCAAAAACTCTAGCTGTGCCTCATCTTGTAGCAAGTATTCCGCTTAATAAAGGTGAATTTCAAACTGAATAAGTTGTATTAACAATAATATCTAAATTTTGATTTTTTATTTCTTCTGTAGTTAATCATAAATTTTCCTTACAGAAATTACTATCAACCTCACTATTTAAATAAAAACAAGTTAATAATTTATTAAAATCCTGCGTAATTTCAAGCGTTTTATCAATTCATTTTTCAGCTGGTGCATCAATAAAATAATTCAATTGTCTTTGATCAGCTTTGGGCGTAGAAGCCTCTTTAATAAGCCCTAACGAAGTTGGAATAGTAAAGGCTCAAATTAAAATTATAATAAATCAAAAAACAACTTTTCTTCTATTTTTTTTATGTAAATCAGTCTTTCAAATCAATCCAGAAATATATTTTTTATATCCTTTAATCAGCTTATTTTCAGCTTTCTTTTCAGGTTTTACTTTCCTATTTTTATTTATCATGTAAAACACATACGGAACAAGAGTTATCGCCAAAAGATTTGAAAACAACATTGACCAAATCACATAAATCGGCAATGGTTTAATAAATTGTCCCATAAATCCAGTTACCATAAACATCGCACTAAACGCTACAATTCTGGTTATCATAGCCAAAGTTAGACCAAATCATACCTCTTGAACACTAAATTTTATAATACCTAGCAAGTCTTTTTCTTTATTTTCTGGTAATTTCCAGTTTTTCAAAATATTATCAATCACAACAGTAGAATCATCAACAAGCATTCAAAGTGCTACAATAAGCGATACTAAAGTCATTTTATTAATATTATCTCCAGTCAAAAATATTATCAAAAAAACAATTCAAAATGTCAGAGGAATCGACAAAGCTACATTAACAGCATTCCTAAATCATAAATAAAATAACAGAACAAAAATCACGATGAAAAATGACTGCACGATATTTCAAATCATCTCATTTGTCGCATCTGACGCGTTTATTCACTCATTTAAAACCTCTTCATATTTTACATTTTCTGGAAAATATTTACTTATTTTTGCTAAATCTGCTTTAAAATTTTGATAAACTTTTACTGAATTCAATCATTTTCTCTTCGCTACTCATAAAAAAACAGTAGTTTTTAATTCTCAATTTTTACTAATAAAATTATCATTTTTATATTCACTCACACCTGAAGAAACCTCAGCTACATCAGATAAATAAACTAAATTTCAATTATAATTTCATACTATCAAGTTTTTTAATTCTTTCTCACTATCAATATCTCAGTTTACTTTTACACTAGCCACATTATCGCCAGATTCAAGTTCTCAACCAGGAAAAGAAAAATTATTTTCATTTATCACATTTTGAAGTGCAAGAAAATCTACTCATTTAGCTTCCAACTTATTAATATCAGCTTCAATATTTAAGTTTTCAGTATCTCATCAAATCACATAAAATTGCGTATAATCTTTATTATTTCTAAGTTTTTCTTTTATGTCCAGTGCTACTTTTCTAAGTAAAATTTTTTGCTCATCTTTCGTTTTATCATCAGCGTCATAATATAAACCAATTCAATAAATTGGCATTGCTTCGCTGTCTATTTCGCTTATAGCAGGCATTTCCACTCAAGCAGGTAAAACTCATCTTTTTTCTTGCAACTTTTGTATAACTCTAACTCTCGCATCATCTTTCGGAGTATTTACTTCAAAAGCTACAACAATCGCTCCATAATTATCATTAGCAACAGTTGTAATATCATCGATATCATCTAAATTATAAAAAAACTTTCAAAATGGCTTATTTATATAATCTTCAACTTCCTTTTGAGTGTATCAAGGAGCTTGAAAAACTATTGAAAAAGCAGGTGATTCAATACTCGGATTATATTGTTTTGGGGAAGTGAACCATCAAATAGTTCATCAAACCAATATCACCAAAAATAATATTATAGTCAACTGGTTATTTTTGATAAAAAACTCTACAATTTTTTTGTACATAATTTAATTTTTTTATTTATTAATAATCTATAATTTCGTCGTTTTCTTTTATTTTTTCAGAAGAAATCGCGCAGAAATATGCATTACATTTTTCAATATTAATTTCTATTTTCACTCTTTTTTTATCTTCCTCATTAATTTTCACTAAATAAGATTGTCCAAATTGATATTTCACAAATTCGTATGGGACAACTAATCAAGAAATTTCATTTTTATCTAAACTAACTACACTATAATTTCAGATTTTTAACTTTTTGTCTGTATTATCTACCTTAATTTCTATTCAAATTCTTTTTGATAAATTATCTACTGTCGGCAAAATTCTAGTTATTTCTCATTCAATATTTTTATTTATCGCTTTTACAAAAATATTTACTTTATCAGTTAAATTAACTGAAGAAATTTTATCCTCAGGAACAAAAACTTTAAGCTTTAATTTTTCATCTTTTGAAATCATATAAACAGGTGTTCCCGCTCACAATACTTGTCCAACAGAAGCCATTTTATTTACAATAACTCAATCAAAAGGAGCCACAACTTTTGAATTTTTAAGGGCTAAAGTCGCTGTTCATCTTTGTCCTGATAAATTATTTATCTGCGCTCTGATTTGTGATAATTGAGAATCTTTTTGAGCTTTTAAGCTTTCTAAACTAGCTTTTGCCTCACTATAAGATAATTTTGATAACTCTAATTGATTTTCAGCTACTTTTTTCTTTGTTTCAACTTCGTTTAATTGTCCAGATGTTTGAGCATTCGTTGAGTTATAGCTTTGTTTAGCTAATTCTAATCATTTTTTCTTCGCTTCTAAATCTTTTTTTAATAAATCAATATCAAGATTTATTTGCTTATTTAAACTATCAATCCCTTGCACACTTCATTTTAATCAAGTAATTTTATCTCAAACAATATTTATAAGAGTCGTTTCAATTTGTCCTTGAAAATTTACAACTTGATTTTTATAAGAAGTTAAAGTTGCTGTATTTAAAGCAGAACTTGAAGGAGTATTATCAAGTAGTTCATAGAAATCTGAAGAAAAAACTCTAAGTTCTTCATATAAAGCGATACTTTCTTTTAATAAATTATAAATTTCTTCTTGTTTATTTTCTTTTTTCTCATCTCATGGTTTAAAATCTAAGCTCTCTACCTTGCTTACCCATGAGTTTACTTTTGGTAATAAAATTTCAAATTCTCTAAGTACTTTTAATTTAGAATCTTTTTCTATCGCTCATAAATCACTTTCATAAGCATCATTTTTTGTTTTGTTTTTTTCTGTAACTCATAAAATTTCATCAGTGAAATTCACAAAATTTACGGCTAATATTTTTGCTCAAGAAAGCCCATTATTCGCATTTGAATAAATATTTTTTAACTGTTCATCATATAAACTAAATGTGTTATCAAGTCTTGTTTGAGCAGCTTTAACTCAGATTTCAGCCTGTTCTATTTGCCTTTCTATAGTCTTTAATGTTTCTGATTTTACACTTTCAGTATCGCTTACTCAAGTCGTAATTCAAGATAAATTTTCCTGCGCAATCTTTACTCATTGCTCAGCTTGTTTTATTTTTTCTTCTACTGATTTTATTTGAGCATCAAAAGATTTTTCAGTATTAGTATAAAGATTCCTTGTAGAAGCTAAAACTCAATTTACAGCAGATAAATTTACACTAGCTTCTTCTCAATCTAAAGTTGCAAGTAATTCTCATTTTTTTACAAAATCTCATTTTTCTTTTGTTAAAGATACTATTCTTCAAGGAGTTTTTGGCGCAACAATAGTACTTTCATCCCCTTCAAGTAATCAAGTATAAGTTTCTCACATCGCAATTGATCATTTTTGCACTGCATAAGTATCCACACTTATAGTATTATTTACTGGCTTTATCCCCTCTTGTCAACAACTGGCAAGCAAAAATAAAGTACTCACAATAGCAATTATCTTTTTATTTTCCATATTTTTCACAAAGTTTTATAAAATAAATAGTTAATATATATTAAGTATAACAGATACATATTATATTATTTTTAAAAATATGTCAAATTTTTGTTAATTTTTATTAAGTATTTTTAGAAAAATAAAAAAATCAACTAATTTTCGTTGATTTTTAATTCAATATTATCTAGAAAAATATCTTCAAATTTTTGCATATGATGTAACACTATTTTTCTTTCTTCTGGAGTATAAGTTCTTTGTATCTCTACTAAAAATTCCTCTGACATACCATCTCTAATTTCATTTGCTAAATTTAATCATTTTTTTGTTAAACTTACTTCAATATTTCTTCATTTTTTATTTTTTGAAATAACTCAATCTTTATCCATTTGTCTGATTATTTGACTAAAAGACTGATATGAAGTATAAAATAAATCTTTTAATTCTCACATTGATGCAACATTATGTTCTTCTAAATAATCTAACAAGAAAAAATATCTTATATTTATTCAATATTCTCTTTTTAAAATTCTTTCTCAGAGAGCGGATAACCTTTCTCAAGTGAAGAAAAACTTTTCTATAACAGCTTTACATTCCAACTGCTCTTTTGTAATTTCACTTTTTTTCATAAAAAAATTATAAGTAAATATTTTAACTTCATATATATTAAGTATATTATAAAAAATTGCAAGATTTTTACTATTTTTATTTCTCTTTTATCTCCTCAGATAATTTTATTATCTCATCTATAACTTTATTTTGCGATTCCATAAAGTCTTCTAAATAATCTTTTTTAGTTAGGTCTATTCATAATTTTTTTAACGCATCATTTGGTAACTCACTACTTCAAGTTTTTAAATATTCCATATATTTTTCTTTAAATCAAGGTTCGTTATTATATAGTCTAGTCGCTATATTATCAGCAACAGCAACAGATAAAGCATAATCATGAAAATAATATGGTCTATAATATTGAGTTAATATATACCATCTTGCTTCCCGACCTTCTAATGTCTTATAATCTTCTCAATAATATTGTTTTTCTAAATCTAAATATAATTTATTTACCCCTGAAATTGTTACAACTTGATCATTCCAAATTTTATCATAAACTTGTTTTTCAAGATTTGATTCAATATTTATACCCCAAAAATTATTTCTTATTGTACTCATATAAGCTCATAAATATTTCAATTTTTCTTCTATTGTATCAGCTTCTTCTGCCATTTGTTTTGATATTAAAAGCTCATTTGTAATTGATGGAATTTCTCTAGGAAAAGTCATCCCTGCATATCTATAAGGCTGATTATTCATACTTTCATAACTATTTACCGAGTGTCATAATTCATGCGCAAAATTAAATATATCATTAAATTTTCATCAAAAACTTAACAAAGTATAAGGAATTTGTATAGCATAATTATTTGTAGAAAAGGGATTTCAATCTTTATTCTTAGCTGGATAAACATCAATTTGACCATCGTTAGATACGACCTTAAGAGCATCTAAATATTCTCATCATAATTTTTTAAGCCCAGAAAAGATAATTTTTTTCACTTCTTCATAAGTATATTTTTTATCATTTTTTATAAGCGGAGTATAAAAATCAAAACTATAAATTTTTTCGTATCAAAAATAATTTTTCAAAAATGTAATATATTTATGCATTACCTGCTTATTTTCAAAACCAACTTCAACAAAATTCTTATAAACTTCTTCTCAAAGTCATTTATTTTGATATATTGATTCCAAAACACTATTATATTTATAACTTTTCTTAAAGGCAACTGTTTCTTTTTTGTCTGCAATAAATAAATTTCATAAAGTATTCTCATATTTTTTATAAGTACCAAAAATTGTTTCATAAAATTTTTTCTTAAATTCTCTATCTGAATGTCATACGATAGAGATAAGTCCTCATAAATTCGCAGTTATTTTTTCTCACTCTGGCGTTTCTATCTCTGGATATTCGATATCCCCATACATAAGCTGATTATACATTGTAGAATATCCAGCACTTGCCTTTCTAAAACTCGCCACAATTTTTTCTTCATTTTCTGGCAAAATATGTTTTTTCTCATTTAAATAAAATCTAAAAGTATTTTTATAGTCTGAAAATTCAACATTTTTTAATAAAGCATTTAGTTTTTTATCACTAAAATTTTTTAATTCTTGACTAAAAAAATTTCTACCTTCTACATATTCTAAATTTATTTTTTGAACTTTTTTACTTAATAAATCAGCTTCTTCATCTTTTGCGTTTATAGCAGTTCTAAGCCTAGCATAGAAACTTACTTTTCATAATTTTTCACTAAATGTATCCTGAAGCTTTAAAAACTCTAATAATTTCTCATTATTATTTAATTTTCATTTATATTTAGGAAATTCTGGTAATAATTTTTCTACTTCTTCTAAATCTTTTTCAGCTTCTTCTATACTAAAATAAACCTTAGTCAAATCCCATTTATATTTACTATCTATTTCATCTCTTGATAAAGTTTTATTTTCTTCTTTATCTTGCTCTATATTATTATCATCACTGTTATTAGGTAAAATTATCTTATTATTCCCTTGTTTATCAGTAATTAGATCACTATTTTCTATCTTACTTATAACACTAAAAATTAAAATTATCAATATAGTTCAAAATATTGCATTTTTTATAATAGCATAACCATTATTATTTTTATCAGCCATAGATTTTCACTTAAAAATATTAAATTTTTATCATTATATATATTTCAAGGTTATATAAAAATAAAAAACAGTTTTTAAGTTGCAAACTGCTTTTTTTATGTTTTAATTTTTATACTGCTTCTTTAAAGTATGGTCCTTCTCCACCTAAATAATCACAAAAAAGATCAAACATTACTTTTAATTTAGAGCTTATTTCAGAATTTTCATCTCCTATTTTAGCTACTTTAAGTCAAAGCTCTGCTCCTCTTAAGCCATCTACTAAATAAACTTCTAAAATCAAAGCTATTTCTTCACAACCATTTTCTTTTAATAAAGAAATTGTTCTCTCTAATGGACCTCATGTAGGTAGATTTTTAGTATGTTCATAGGCAAAGATCAAATCTTCTATTCCATTTTCACTTCTTAAATTGTTTAATTTTTCTAAAAAATCTTTATCTGATATACTCTCTGCAGCTAAAAAATTTAGATGTGAAGCTTTCATTACCCCCTTTAAATCGCGAAAAGGCTCATTAATCCCATTAGGTCAAGTTGAAGGGAACTCAGTCCCTCCTCATCACGGTTTACGTATTCCAGATATAAGTCAAGACATAATGATAAAAGTTACAAAAATATTATTTACTACATTTTATTCTTTTTTTACCATTTGTCAAAAAATAAATTTGACAAATAATTTCAAATACTTATTATTTAACGCAATTTAAATAATTTTATAAATAAAAAATCATATTTATGGTTGATGTAGATAGTCAAATTCCCGGTTCTATAAACACTTCTCAAGATTGATGTGATATGACAATTTTTAATAAACTAAAAAATGAAATCATCTGTTGTAAAGAATGAGTTTGTTATATATTATGAGAATATAATGATAAGGAAGCAGATAAATTTGAAGAAGATAAAACAATAAAAAATATATTCCCTGTAGAAATAGAGACAGCTTTTCAACCAATATGTGATGATAATAGAGCCCCTATAAAATATGAATCTTTATTAAGAGCTTCTTGGGAACACCCTGAAACCAAAGAAAAAAATTATATAAGACCTGATAAATATTTAGAATATTTAAAAATTGTTTCTCCAGAAAAATATGAAAAAACTATCCTAAATGTAATAAAACAAGCGGTATGTTTTTCCTCTGAAAGAAAAGTTCCTATAACATTAAATTTTTGAACAGTAGAGTTCTCTAACGATGAATATAGTTCTTTTCTAAAACAATGTTGTGAATATTATGGAGTCCAAACTGATATGATAACGATTGAAATATTAGAAGAAATTCCAGCATCCAAAATATTAAAACAAATTTGAATAGACAAATTAAAAGACTTAGCAAATAAGTGATTTGGTTTAGCAATAGATGATTGTTACTCAAATATGTATCAAAAACAATGAATTAAAGATATGAAAGCATTAGAAGAAGAAGCAGAAGCAATAGAAATATTATTATCAGAAACTTCTGAATTAATAAAAGTAGTAAAGATAGATAGAAAAATCGTTGAACACTTTTTCCCTGAAGACTGAAGAGAGATTTCAGAAAACCAACTAGCAAAATTTATGAATAATTTTTGAAGTAAAGCTTTTCATGGTAAACAGGTTATTTTTGAGTGAGTCCCAAAAGGCAGAGTTAATGAAGTTTTCGCTTTTTTTAAAGAATATTTACCAAAAATAGATTTTCTTGTACAATCTTATGCAACTTGAGAACCTGAAATCCCCAAAAAAACAAATAATAATAAAGAATCTTAATTAATTTTAAGATTTTTTTTATTTTTTTCTTGATTTTATAAAAAAAATATAATATAATTCTGCCTTGCGATAAAAAGCAACAGTTTTATTTACTATCAAAAAAATAATGAGTCCAGAAGCTGCTAGGAGCATATGATGAAATAAAAACTATTATAGTGAATGAAAAAGAGAAATGCCTCTTTCTCCTGATTATTCATGTTTTTCTCCTGATTCTGAAATAATTAGAAGAACCTGATGAATGCATCCAAAAGTAGACGAAGTATTATGATATAATACAGATTATCCTCACTTATCTTCGCAAGAAATTGACTACTATATAAACAATTGAAAAGCTGATATAATCGCCTCTCAGGTTGGTTCTTGTCATAAAATAACAGATAATAATCTAATAAATTTAATCAAAAAAGTTTCAAGTAAAAAACTATGAAGTTTATTAGATTTCTGTAAAAAGAGAAAATGATTTTTTAAACAAAATTGAGAAATAATAGCCCAAAGAATAATAAAAGCTAGAGAGATTAATTTAATAAAAAAATTTGTTCCTCATTTAAAATGATTAGAAGAAGAAACTCAAGAAAAAATTCTGAATATATATCCTAGATGGAGAACTCTTGCTAAAATTGAAAAAATTGAATGAGCTTCTGGTGTTTTCGATAGAAAAAAATAATATAATAAAAATCCTTAAAAATAAAATAGGGATTTTTTTATTTTTGCATATAATCAAAATAATAAAAAATTTTTAATAAAAATGTTATGAAAAAAATATACTTTGTTTGAATCTGATGAATCTGAGTTTCTGGGCTTGCTAGATATTATTTACACGCTTGATATAGCGTTTATTGAAGCGATAAATACGATAGTGAATTAATCTGAGAACTAAAAAAAGAATGAGCAAATATTATTGTCTGAGAAGATGAAGATAGAATAAATAATGATTTTGAAAAAGTTGTTTATACTGAAGCTGTTCCTCTTTCTCAAAGTGAATTACAAAAAGCTCAAGATTTATGAATAAATATTGAAACTTATCCTGTGGCTTTAAGTAAAATAGTGAATGATAAAAAATTAATAGCAGTGTCAGGTACACACTGAAAATCTACAACAAGTTCTATGATAAGCCTAATGTTTCATAATTCTGAACTTAATACAAATGCTTTAGTTTGAACATTATTAAAAGAATTTGATAACAAAAATGCTTATTACTCAGATAGCGAGTATTTTGTATTAGAAGCCTGTGAATATAAAAGGTCATTTTTGGCTTACAAACCATATATAGCAGCTATTACAAATGTAGATTTAGACCATCTAGATTATTATAAAGATTTAGAAGATTATTTAAGTGCTTTTGAAAGTTTTTTAAGTAATATCAAGCCTTGATGATACGCTATTTTAAACTGAGAAGAAGAAAATTCTAAAAAATTAATATGATTAAGAGAAGACATAAATTATGCTGTAATATACAATAATTATTTTGAGTTAAATAATAAAAAGTATTATTTTGAAAATTATGAGTTACTGATTCCTTGAGAACATATAAAATATGATAGTAAAATCGCCTATGTAGCATGAAAAATCGCTTGATTATCAGATGATTTAATTATAGAAAATTTAAAAAAATATTCAGGAGCTTGGAGAAGAATGGAAATTATAAAAACTAGCGTGAATAATAATATTTTGATGAGTGATTATGGTCATCATCCAAATGAAATAGAACCGACTTTAGCTTCTATAAAACAAAAGTTTCCTGATAAAAAACTAATTGTATTTTTTGAACCTCATCAATATTCAAGAACTTTAGAGCTACTTGAAGAGTTTAAGAATTGTTTTGGTTCAGCTGATAAAATAATTATTCCTTCAATTTATGAATCTAGAGACTCTGATGAAGATAAAGCTAAAATCAATGCTAAAAAATTCACTGATTTAATAAATCACAATAATAAATTATACTGAGTTAGTTTAAAAAATGCTGAAAATATATTAAAACAAGAAGATGAAAATAATAATAATGCAATATTATTATTGCTAGGAGCTGGAAATATTGATAATTTAAGAAATATTTTATAAAAAATAAATTATATAAAAATTTTATGCAAAATAATAATGAAAATATTAAAAAACTTTTTGAAAAATACTCAATAAAAGCTAGTGATGGAATTATAAATAAATTTAATGATTTTTTAGAATTTTTTAAAGAAACTAATTCTATAACAAACTTATCAGCGATTAGAGATGATAATGGAATAATTTTAAAACACTTTGTAGATAGCCTTATTGTAAGCCACTTTGAATGTTTAAGATGAAAATTACTTGATTTATGAACAGGTTGAGGCTTCCCTTGAATCCCTTTAAAAATTTTTTTCTGAGATAATTTAGATATAACATTAGTTGATAGTGTTTGAAAAAAAATAAATGCTTGTAATAATTTTATAGAAAAATTGAATTTAGAATGAATAAAAGCAATAAATTGACGCGCTGAAGAATTAGCTTTTAAACAAAATTATAGAGAACAATTTGATTATATAACTTCTAGAGCGGTTGCTTACTTCCCTACTATTTTAGAATATTGCTTGCCTTTTATAAAGCCTTGATGATATTTTATTGCGTATAAATTAGACAATCCAGAAGAGCTAAAAAAGTGAGAAAAAGCTTTAAAAATTCTATGAGCCAAAATAGAAAAAATAGAAACTTATAAAATATGAGAAGATACTCGTAAACTTCTTTTTATAAAAAAAATAAAAAGTACGCCTAAAGCGTACCCTAGAAATAATGGAGAACCAAAGAAAAAACCGCTTATATAATAAGCAGTAGTTCCTCTTTTTCTTGTTTACTCATATAGCTAATAAACCTTAAAAATTTTGTTTTTTCTCATTGCGAAAGCACCTTAGAATTAAGAATTCTAGCTTGCAAATTTGGTCCAATTATAGTCTCCTTTTCCATAATTATTATATATTAAATATAAAGTCGAAAAATCTTTTTTTCTAATACTTAAGTTACAAATATATAATAGCATAAAAAATCTTATTTGTAAAATATTTTTATAAAATGTCAATAATATTAGGTATAGACCCGTGAACAACTACCACAGGATACGCATTAATAAAGAAAGAAAATAGAAAACCTATTTTGCTTGATTATGGAATTATTGAAACTACTCCAAAAATCCCTTTAGAAGAAAAGTTATTTGAACTTTGAGCGGATTTTAAAAGTATTTTAGAAAAATATTCTCCTGATCTGGCTGTTGTAGAAAAATTATATTTTACAAATAATATAAAGACTTGAATAGATGTAAGTCATGCTAGATGAGTTATTGTTTATAAATTAAAAAAGAAGAATATAAATATTCTTCACCATACTCCTTTGGAACTTAAAAGTGCTATTTGTTGAAACTGAAATGCTCCGAAAAGACAACTTCAAAATGCTATAAAAATATTATTCTGACTTGATCAAATTCCAAAACCTGATGATGCAGCTGATGCTATTTGACTCGCTTATATGTGATTTTTAAATAAAAAACTCTAGTTATGTTTCTAGAGTTTTATTTTTTTATTTAATTTTATCTTATTTGATCTAATTTTTGATTTATTTTTGCCCTAAAATCATGAAAATCTTGTTCAGTATATCCATGGGGTAATGATTCTAGCATAAACATAAATTGACTTCTCAATGTTTTAGAAAAAGTATTAGATAAAGAACAGCAATGTCTTAAAAATCTTTCATCAAGCAATAATGATTCATCAAGATTATTTCTATCCAATCTACCTAAATCAGCTAAAAATATATAAGTTAATAATTTTCCTTCAAGTTTTGAAGTTCCTGCAACTTTAGTTGCAGCATAGTAAAAAAACTTTTCTCATAAATTTTCTTTTCACCCAGTATTATCAAGATAACTTTCTATCTTACTTAGAGTTAATTTCTCTCATTCTGTATATCAAGGGATTACTAAAGCCGCCATAGCATCTCAATAAGTTTCATCATCTGTTTGTTTTCCTCAATCTAATACTGGTTTAGCAACTAAAGCTCAATTAACATTTTCAACCGTACAATCAATGACACTTCAACCAACTCTATTAAGAACTCATGAGCATTCTAATTTTTTATCTCAAAATTCTGAAGATTCTAATATATCTCCTCACATAAAAACAATAGTTACAAAAATAATTTTAATTATTTATAATGATTTTTTATGTTTTGTCAATTTTTTTTAACTAAAAACTCTTTTTTTCATCTCTCTACCCAAAATTATTATCTTATGTTTCATAACATCTATCTTAGAAGGTTTTTGAAAATTCATAGCCCATCATCAAAGCTTTTTTGAAGAAAAAATATCCTCTCATTCTTTTAAATAAAACTTCATAATATATTCTTCATCTTCACACAATTTTCTCTTTTGTTCATCTGATAAATAAATACTATTTTCGAAAACTACTTCCCTAGACTCTGGAGATTTTCTAATAAATAAATCTATAATAGGCTTATATTTATTTTCTTCTTTTGTGCCCAAAATTCATTTTAAAACACTAAAAAATGCTCAAGTAAATCTAGTCATATCATCATTAGGATATCTAGATACAAATGCTTTCATAAATTCTTCATCTGAAAATAAACATATAGTAGTCTCGTCTTTTTCTACTTTATATTCTTCACGAGAATAAATAGCTTCAAATAAAGATTTACAATTAACATTTTTATTCTTTTTTATAACCTCAATAAAAAATGCTTTATCTAAATCAATTTCTCATAATCTATATTGAAAAAATAACGTTTCTAAAATTCAAACATTTGCCGTTTTAGCTAATTCTGCTTGTTGCTCAAGTGTTAAATCTCTATAAGAAATCCCTTTTCATGAATCACTAGATATTTCTCTCAATATACGTGCAACCCTTACATCATCTGGTTCTTCTCACTCTGGATATACTACTTCAATCTCTCTTTCTCATGTAGCTCAAGATAATACATCTCATACTCCAGTATCTACTGTTAATATCTCTGATAATTCCCCTCATTTTGAAGAATCTATTCCCTCTCTTTCTTTATCTGGAGTTTCTCAATTTCCTGACATAATAAAAAACAAATTACAAAATACTTTTATACTTTATACTTATATTTTCTATATAGTCAAATAATTATTTTATTTTATACCTAATATTTTCAAAATCATTATCTTCTAAATATAAAACCTTTATAGAATGACTAGATTTATCTAGTATAACTTTATTAAAATCTGTTATTTTATTATTATCAAAATGTCCTGTAAAACCTCTTTTTAAAGCTGTAATTTCTAGTTTTTGAACTTCTATAATATGCGATATTTTGTCTCTTGAATTTATATCTGTTACACTCCAAATATTATCTAAAAGTGGCATTACTACACCACCAGAATTTATATTATACCCCGTTGAACCAGCAGGCGTAGAAATAATTATTCCATCTCATGCAATTTCTCTTTTGGGATAATTTTCTCAAACAATAGACAAAATTCACATTTTTCAATAGTCTGCGTTCATATAAAAATCATTGAACGCAATATAATTTTTTTCTTCTCCTGAATTAAAATAAACTTTCCCTTTTATAAGAGGAAATTCTATCATTTTAAATTCTCAAGATAATTCTTCTAGTGAATCTATTTTATTGAGCAAAAAATTCTTTGTCCCTGTTCAAAGTGGAAAAATAAATTTATTTTTATCATAAAATGTATGGACTGCCTTAAAAAAATTTCAATCTCATCAAATAGAAATAATAATATCAGCTTCTTCGCTACTAGACACTAAATTATTACCAAATTTAGTTAATAATTTTTGTACTAAAATTCAAGTTTTAGTCGTTTTATTTTTATCAGTATAAAATAAAAATAATTTTTTGTTATTAAGATTTGTCATAATATTTTTCTTCTCAAAAATAAATATATTCTCAGGATAAATTTATAAATTTACTGTCTAAAATCATATAATTATCCGCTTTAGAATCATCAAATGGCACGATATAAATATCTTCTCAGTCACTTAACGCTGTAATTTCATAAATTATATTCTCATTTCAAGTATTTTCAAAATTCAGATAATAATCTTTATTTTCTACATCTAAAAGCGTATTTTCTATTCAAGTTTTAGTAATTTTTTTATCTAATAATTTTATTTCTTTTTTGTTATTAAATACTGTTTTATCAGCTATATAAAAGGACATATTTAGATTATTTATATTTCCAGATAACGCGTTTATTTTTATCTTAAAATTATTGTAAACTCCTGATTTTTTAGGTAGTTTTACTGAAATATTATCTCAAGAATTATTCGTATTATTCTCTATGATTTCCATAATTTTATCGTTTATAGAAAAAGAAGTTTTTATATCTCCAGATCAAATACTTCAAATAATTTTCTTACGATGAATATCATCATCATCACATTGTTTCGTTGAAGAGGAATCCACCTTTGAATAATCGCTTGTATAACTGCATTTATAATCATTATTATCAAGAGTATAATTTATATCCACCGCTGCTGGAGGTGTTTCTCATCAAATCGTTAAACAAGTTGCACTAAGAGCTCCCTCTAAAATTTTTATATTTCAATTACAATTTATAACTTTATTATCAACGCTTCAAGAATGATTATTTTTCCCTATATCTAAAGATAAATTATTATTTTTATTTATATTACTATTTTCTAACTTTAGTACTTCTAAATAATTAAAAGAGCTAGATAAAACATTTATACTCGATAAAAAAACAATTCACAAAAGACCTATAATAACAAGAGCAAGCAATATTATATATCCAGAATTATGTTTATTATTTTTGCTAAATTTCATAATTTTTATTATTTTAATAATGTTATATAATAATCCTCAGCCTCTTCATTTTTATCAAAAACATTTATATTTAATCACTCTAATTTATCGTAATAAATAGGCGTTAATCTTAGGTCTATTTTTATTTTTCACTCTAGTTTTGATACTCAAAATTTAATTATATTTAAATCTGAAATTATATTTATATTATCTAGTGTTAGTCCGCCCGTATAAGAAGAAATTCAAGAAGATATTAAACTATTTATAGCAGTATTATCAAGCTCTTTATAAAATAATTTATAATCTTTATAATTTATATAATTTCAAGTTTCTGTCTGAGAATCTGTATTATTATAAACTCAAAATAAAACTCAAGCTGTTGGAGTTGTAGAGTCATTTTTTAATAACAAAATATCTGCTCATTTTGTCTCTACACTAGAACCTAGATTATAAATTTCATTATATTTATAATCTTTTTGATAACTAGAAATAAGTTTGTCTAAATTATCTGTTCAAGTAAATAAATTTGAAGAAATAGTTAAATCAGTTACTCAATCAACAACCTGCGAGAAAAAAAACATTGCTCAAGATAAAACAAAAGTCGTTATAGTAAAAGCTACAACAAGTTCAACTAATGTAAAAGCTAAATTATTTTTCTTCATAATTTCTTATTATTTTTTAGATTTAGATTATCTTACTTGATAAGACTTTTTTGTCAAAAATATTATATTTTATTTTTATAATTTATTTAAATACTTAAAATTTTTTTATAAAAAAAAAGGGGGCGATCCCCTTAGGTCGCCCCAACTAAACCAAAAACTTCTCGAATTTGTACGTTATAAATAACGCTCAAACAGACAATACTCAGAAGTAGTGCAATTAAGGACCACTCCCGAACGAAATAGCGTAACACTTTGACAAATTTTTTCAAAATCATTACAACCTCCTTCAAAGTTTGGCATTTTAAATATACCTATTTTTTCTATACTGTCAAATAATAAATTTTTTCTTCACTATTTATCTTTAAGCTAATTTTAAAAGTATAAACATCAACTCACTCAATATTATTAGTACCAATATATTCTATCTCGTGCTCATGCGTAAAAATATCATTATTCACAAAAAATCATATATCCCCTGTTTTATTAGCCGCATCGCTTGAATAAGTAACTACTTCTCAAGAAATTGTTATATAACTTTTATCTCAAATAACGCTATGTGTTGGTATTTTTGTTTGAATAATTTTATTAATATAATCTGAAAAATAAATCATTTTATGGCTTGATAAAATTATATCTTGCTGGTCTACTATTTGGCTTTTTAAAACAACAGTTCATAAAATAGCCACACTGAAAATAAATATCGCTATAATAACTTCAACAATAGAAAATGCTTTATTATTTTTTTTCATAAATTATTTTAAATCTAAAATTTTAGTCATCTTACCCCATTACCTTTTTTTGTCAAAATTATTATATTTTTTACAAATAAAAAAAGGGCGGGCAGTGTCCTACACTGCCCTAAAAAATGTTTTCACAAATGTTTCAATGATCGCACCTATAAAAACAGCAAAAGCTGCTACTAAAGAGAACATCATTGTAAAACTGAAAAAAAATAAATAGGAAAAACTATTCTCCTCTGTTATAGGGCCATTTTCAAAAACAGTATAAAAAAACACTGCTAAAAGAACATAAGTAACAAAATTTGTTATTTCTAATAACATTTGTACTTCTTTTCTCTCACATGAAAATGTAAAATTTTTCCACATTCTTTTCATTGTCTTTCTCATATTACCTCCCTATGAGAATTGTTTTTATTTTTATTTTAGTATTTTTAATATACCTATTTTTTATATACTGTCAAATATATTATTTTTTATAAAAATTAACTTGTCTTTTTGAAATTAAAATCTGATTCAGATAAAACACTCGTAAAATTTGCATTAGTTCAATCCCCTTGTACATCTCATTTTTTATCATAAACAAGGTTATAAGTTTGTCCGTTTAAAACTGCTTTTTCTTTATTATCAAATGCCGAAATATCAAATGGAGTCGCTTCAGCAGCATAAATAAGAGAAGGAATAGTCAAAGCATCTTTGCTAGCTCAGACAGGAATATAATCCCCCACGACATACGCTTTAGGTTCAGAAATAGCAGCATAAGCATTATTATTCAAAGCTACACTCGTATCTGGATTCATTATAGTTGTTGCTATTTGATAATGCATCGCATCATTAGCTAATCAATACACATAAGGAATTTTTAATTGAGGGTCTGATAGATGTTTTTCAAGTCAAATTTCTCAGGCAATAGTGGAAGTAAAAGCTCATTGATTAGCAACAACCGTAACTCCAGTCTGAATAACTATTTTATTACTATCATCAACTAAAGGTAAAACTCAAGAATGTTTTTTCTTATAAGTATCTAGTTGAATTTTTATTTGTGCAAGATCTGATACCCTTTTAAAATCTTGTCAATCCCTTACATATTGCGAATATTTTACAAAAGAAATAGCTCATACTATCATAAGTATGATTACCATAACCATAAGCTCAACTAAAGTAAATGCTTTTTTTTGACTTTTCATAATAAATTATTTAAATTTTTTATTAATTTTTCAGATTTTTTATATTACACTTATATTACTTGATTAGTTATTTTTGTCAAAAATATATTATTTATATTTAATTAAAAATTATTATAAATTGTGATATAAAATAGTCAATATAAAATAAAAATTTTATTATATACTATTTTAAATTATGTTTATATATTAATATTGACTTTTTTATTTTTTATTAGCCAATTAATATAATATATTAAAAATATTGATTATTTTTTTGCATTTTTTTAAAAAATATAGTAGAATTATTTCAGTAAATAAATTTAACAAAAATAAATACAAAATAACTTATATTTTATGAGCAACAAAAAAATCAACCTAAACGCCCTACAACAAAACACTGATTCAAATATTTCTTCTGAAATGCAAGAGGAGGAATTTGATTTAAATGCGTATGCTGATAGCTTAGATAAAGAAAAATCTCTTTCTTGAGAGGAAGAAGTTGTAGTTCCTGAAGCTCCTAGTGTAAAAGTAAAAGCTGAAGATACTCCTGTTCTAAAACAACCTAAAGAAGAAAAAAAATCTGCAAAATTTTCTCTAAAAGATTTTAATATAAATGTAAAATGTTGTTCTAATAAAAAAGATGAAGCAAAAGAATCTCAATTACCTGAAATAAAAAATATCCTAGCTCAAAATAAAAAAACTCCAAAAGCTCCAGAGCCAAAGATTCAAGCAACAATTATTAAGGAAGCTCAAGGACTAAAGAAAAATGTTATCCAAGAGAAAAAAGCTCCTGTTATCAAATTAACGCAGACAGAAGTTCCTAAGTCAATTCCTAAGGCAAAAATTACTAACGCTCCTGAAATAAAAGAAAAAATCACAGTTTCAACTTTCACTCCTCCAAAAGTAGAAGAAAAACCTTTAGAGCCAATGGATGAACTAGAAAATATAGCTTTAGAACAAGCTAAACTAAGTGCTAAAGAAGAATGACAAAAAGAAACTGTTGCTATAAAAGACTGAAATACAGCTTGAACAATTATTACAGAATCATTTGACGAATTATTCGTAAATTACTCTTGTGAAGATGAACAAGACATGAAAGAAGTAATAAAACAAGATAAGCAAAATAAAGATAAAGTATCAGAAAACAAAAAATCTATTGAAGAAAATCTAGAACAAGAAAAAGCTGAAATAGAATCAGAAATAGAAAATATAAAAACAAAGCAAGAAATAAAAGCTGAAAAGAAAAAACAAAAAGAAGAAGAAAAAGCAAGATTAAAAGCCGAAAAAGAAGCTAAAAAAGAAGAGATAAGAAAACTAAAAGAAGAAAAACTAAAAGCGAAAGCTCAGGAGAAAGAAAAACTATTAGCTCAAAAACAAGAAAAATCTGAAGCTAAAAAATTAGCTAAACAAGAATTAAAAGCTAAAAAGACTGAAGAAAAAGCTAATAAAAAAGCTACAAAAACTATTTCTACAAAACTAGAAACTACAGCAACTAAAACTAAAGAAAAAGCAAGAAATATAAGAATGCCTAGATTATCTTTATTAAATATCTTTAAATCCAAAAAATCTGATAAAACAAAAAATAAAAAACCAAGTAAAAAAATTAACTTTGAAATAAGTGAAGCTAAAGAAAAATTTTCTAGCAAATATAAAAAGACTATCTTAACCGCTTCCCTATTCTGAATTATCTTAACTATCTCTGGAATCGGTGTAATGCTTATGTGAACATTTAATGATTCAATCAAAAGCAATGCTTTAGAAATAGATAATCTAAAACAAGTTGAAGCTCAAGTTAATAATATTTTAGAAGAAAGTCTGAATATTACTACTTTAGAAAACAATATTGAAGAAAGTATTATAAATATAGATACAGAAGAAAATATTAATAATCCTGAATTAATAGAAGAAGTTGAGACTATAAAAACAACTGAAATTATCACCCCAGAATTAAAACAAAAGAAACTACATAATTACTTGATAAACAAGTATAAAAATAGAAAAAAATAAAAAGGTTAATTAAAACCTTTTTTTTACCGTAGTCAACGAAAAATTTTTTTATTATTTGCAATAATATGATAATATTATATAAATAAAATAACTATAAATTATATACATTATGAATTTACAAGAAATAAAAATAAACTCTAATATGTGAGATGTTATTGATTATGTCAATGACATGTTTGATGAAGCCATTTCTCATAACATTTCTGATATCCATATCGAGCCTACTAGCGAATATATTTTAATCAGATTTCGTCAAGATTGAGAATTTATTTTGAAAGATAAATTAGATGCTGTTAATACTTCTTCTCTTATTACTAGACTAAAAGTATTAGCTCAATTAAAAATTGATGAAAATAAAAAACCTCAAGACTGAAAAATATCTTACCAGTCAGAAAGATTAAAACAAAAAATTGATATTCGTCTTTCTACTCTACCTACAAACTATTGAGAAAAAGTTGCTCTGCGCGTTTTAAAACAAGACGCTAGTTTAACTGATTTAGAAAAATTATGATTTCTAGATACTAACCTAGCAAAAATTAAATGAGTTTTAGAAAGTAAATATTGAATTATCTTAATGGCGGGGCCTACTGGTTCTGGTAAATCTACAACATTATTCTGATTACTAAAACACTTTGACCCATTAAAATATAACATTTCTACTCTTGAAGATCCTATTGAATATGATATAGATTTTGTAAATCAATCTCAAATTAAACCAGAAATCTGATATACTTTTGCTTCAGGACTTAGAAGTCTAGTTAGACAAGACCCTGATATTATAATGGTGTGAGAAATAAGAGATTTGGAAACATCAAAACTTAGTATTGAAGCTGCCCTAACTGGTCACTTGGTATTATCAACAATCCATACGAATTCAGCATCAGCAACAATCCAAAGACTTACAAATATGGATATAGAACCATTCTTGATAGCATCAGCTTTGAAAATGGTGATATCACAAAGATTAGTGAAAAAAATCTGCCCACATTGTAAAGCTATTCATAATGTAGATGAAAATATAAAAAATAAAATCAAAGAAGAATTAGCTGATATTATTGATCCTGATGAAGTTGACCAAATTGATTTTTATAAATGAACTTGATGTGAAGAATGTAATTGAACTTGATATAAATGAAGAATGTGAGTGCACGAAGTATTAGTATTAGATGAAGCTTTAGAAAAAAGTATCTTATCAAAAGCTCCAGCGCAAGAAATAGAAAAAATCGCTAGAGGAGAATGAATGACAACAATTGTACAAGATGCTATTTTAAAAGCTGCGATGTGAGAAACAACTGTAGAAGAAGCATTAAAATTAGGATAAAAATTATTAATATAATAATAAAAATTAGAAAGTTTTTTAAGAAAATATGTTTAAATTAGGTAATTTATTTAAAAAAAATAAAAAGAAAATAGAAATTTCTTGAGCGAAGATAAAAGCCTTTAACGCCGTATTAGTAGCGTTGAAGAATTTTATCGATTTGAAAGAATGGCAAAAAGCTCAGTTATGAATTACCGAAATAAAAAGAAAAGAAAAAAGAGCATTTGATAAAAGAGTTTACTGACTAAGTTGAAGAAAAAAAGATTCAGAAATAAAAAAATATAACAAAAAATTAGCAAAACTTAACGATTTACAAAAAAAGTTAGAAAAAGAGAAAGAAAAATATGAAAAAATGCTGTTAACAAAAAAGCATAAAATTATAGAACAAAAAATCAAAAATGAAGTAAACGAGATGATAATCAAAAAAGAATATGTAAATGCTGCTCACTTACTTAATGAATATTTAAAAAAATATTCTACTCCAAAAGTAATTAGATACTATAACAAAGAAAAAGCTAGACTTAATAAACTTATTGAAAAAGAGAACGCAAAAAGAAAAAAGAATATCCAAAATGATACAATGAAGCAAGCTCAAGAATTAGCTTGAAATATATTCTTAAGTGATAAAGAAAAGAAAAATATAGATAAAAAACTTCCCCTTTGGAAAAGAGTGAAGAAAAAAATGCAATTTTATAACAATTTAAAGGAAAAAATAAATAGAAGACAATTATTAGATGAAGTTTGATTATTAATAGAGGCCGAAAATCAAGATGAAGTAACGATTAAAGAAAAATTATCAAATATGCATAAATGACTTGCTAAAGAAATAAAATGAGTTGAAATGACTGGTTATGATTTCTATTGAAAAATAATGTGAGCTGATAAAATTTCTTGAGATACTTTCTGAATTGATGAACAAAAAAAATCTTATAAATTCTATTTATGAGATGCGACAGGTCACTGAATTAGAGCCTGATTTATGGTATCTATTTTGACTCAAAAATTTAATGAAATTGCTAGTAAATTCTCTCTTAAAGAAGCAGCTTTCAAGATAAATAATTCTTTGAAACAAGATTTAAAAAGTTGAAACTTTATTACAAGTGTATTATTCGAAATAAATAAAAAAGATAATACAAAAATAGACTTCGTTTGAATGTGACATGAGCCAATGTTCGTTTATAGAGATAAGAAAAATGAACTTGAAAAAGTTATCCCTTGATGAATTGCAGCTTGAATCGCCGTTCTGAAAGATATAAGTAAAATAGAAACCAAAGAAATAGTCTTAAATAATAATGATACTTTATTAGTATATTCTGACTGAATCGTAGAAGCCAAAAACGCTGAAGGAGAACAATATTGATTTGAAAGATTACAAAAAAGTTTCTTTACTCATATTAAAACTTTCAAAGATTTAAAAGCTGTTTATAAGAATATTATCCAAGATGCTGTAAACTTTGTATGATGAAGTAGTTTCTGAGATGATGCGACTATAATCCTACTTAGAAGAAATAATGATAAAGATATCTTGCATAATTATAACGAGATAAAAACTATTGCTGAAGAGATGTGAGTTACGGAATCTGAAGCTAAAAAATTAAAATGAAACTCCATAGAAAAAGCAAAAGAAAAACTAGAATTATTAAAACAAGATAAAGAAACAAAAAGAGTTATAGAAGCTCTTAAAACATTATATATGACTTGAGAAATTCTAAAACTAAAACAAGAAGCGATAAGATATATAAAAGAATGATTTATTCATAAAAAAATAAATTTTTACCTAAAGAAAGCCTTAGATAACGAATATAAATATAAATTAGCTCAAAAAGAAGAAAAAATGCAAAATAAATATAATCTACTAAAATGACTATATGAAAAATGAGATTATGAAACAGTAGCCACAGAATCGGCCAATATAATATCTAAAGATTGAAATATTTAATTTAATTACTGCCAAATGTTTAAGAAAAAATTTTATGACAAACATTGAAATTTTTCTAACACTAAGTTCATAGCTTTATTACAAAAGTCAAAAAAAGCTATTGAAAACAAGAATAAGAAAAAAAATAATGTGAGTCTAAACGCAGACATAAACCTGTTCAACATGGTGTCAAAAAAGGAAGTTTGGCAGTTTATTAACAAGTTCTCAATTTTTATAAATTCTTGAATTGATATTAAATGAACACTAAATATTTTAACTAAACAAATAAAAAATCCTTATCTTAAAAAAATCTCAAACGAGATGAAAACAAATATAGATTACTGAATATCTATAAGTGAAACAATGAGACAATATCCAAAAGTTTTTGATAATCTTACTGTATCATTAATTGCTGTTTGAGAAACTACTGGTACACTTTGAAAAATCTTAGCTGAGCTTGATAGAAAAATGATTGCTAGTTTAGAACTTAGGTGAAAAGTAAAATGAGCAATGGTCTACCCTATTATACTACTGAGTTTAACAGCTTTAATGGTAACTTTCTTAATGGTATTTGTAGTACCAAAAATCACAGAGGCCTTTACTAAAACAAATTCTGAATTACCAGCTCTAACACAATTCATAGTAGCAACATCTAATTTTATTGTAGAAAAATGGCTATTAATCGTCTTAATATTTATTTGAACAATATTTTTGTACAAGATGTCAAGAAAAACATATGCCTGAAATTTATTCTGGTGATATGTTGCTCTTAGAGTTCCTGTATTCTGACATATTACAAAACAATCAAATATTATTTATTTCATAGACTCTTTTACTTTATTATTAGACTCTTGAGTATTATTATTAGATTCACTTAAAATAGCCAGTCTAGTAGTAACAAACGTCCACTATAAAAAAGAAATAATGAGAATAAAAAACGAAATAGAAAGTGGACTTACGATGTCAAAATCATTATGATTAAACACAGAATACGATACAAATGTCTATTTAAATAAATATTTTTGAGAAGAATTTGCATATGTAGTAAATACCTGAGAAGAGACTTGAACACTCTCAGCTTCTCTTAAAAAAATCTGATTGAACTATAATATGGAACTAAAAAGGTACATTTGAAACCTTGCTAGTATGCTAGAACCATTTATCATTGTTATCGTATGAGCGATAGTCTGAACCATAGTTATTGGTATTATGTTGCCATTCTTTGAACTTTGAAAAGTCGCACAAAAGATGTAAAATCGCCATAAAATCACAAAAAGTCAAAACTTTGTGATTTTTTTTCTTGATTTTTCTACAAAAGAAGTATATAATGTCGCCAGTTCTTAGACAAAGACTCTCTTTGGTGTTAAGAATTTAATTTATTATTTATAACTATGCGTTATGAAACTACAAAAAAATAACAGTGGGTTTACACTAATCGAATTGATCGTTGTAATTACTATCCTAGCTATTCTAGGTACTATCGCCTTTATTTCTCTACAAGGATACTCTGCGGGAGCGAGAAATTCTAAGAGATTAAGTGATATTGGTAATATTACTACACAAATGAATATTAAAAGAACTGACGGTGTCGAACTATTAAATTTTGTAAACAGAGTTGATACAAATGGTGATACAGTAGCAACTGGTACAGCTTGAGCTTATGAAATTCCGACAAGTATTTCTTTAGCTTGAAAAACAATTCTTGCAGCAGATTACGGAAAAGAATATGCAGCTTGAGTACCTAATTACCTTTTATTAGGAATTAAAAAAGAAGAATTCTCTGATCCAGATGGTCCAGAATATAGAATGGCTGTTACTACTACTTGAGAATGAAGATATCAATTTGCTACTATAAAAGAAGTTGATTGAATAAAAAATGCCTATTTAGCTGGTGATTATGTGCCAAGAAAAGCTGCAACAACAATACAAGCAACTTCAAGTACTGCAGCAAAGGAAATGTCAATTAAAACAAATATTGGTTACCTAAAAGTTTGAGATACTGTTGATGATGCCGTAACAGTTGATTCTATTTCAGATTCTTTAACATCTTTAACATTTAGTGCTGCTCCAACTTTAAGTGATACAGATAAAATTACTTTAGATGCTGATGAAGCAAAAGGTTTAATTAAATCAGTTGCTGATGTTCCAGTTGAACACTTAAAAACTACAGATGATGGTACTGCAAGTGGTGATTCTGTTCTTCCTTACTAAATAAAAATATAAAAACTAACTTCCCTTCTGGGGAGTTTTTTTATTACATAAAATTACACTTAATAAAAAAATATTATAAATAAATTATAATATATAGTTATAATATTAATTAAACAAATTAAAAAGCCTTAGTTATTTAAGGCTTCTTTTACTACTTTTGGATTATTTGCATATTTAAGTCATTCTTCCTCTGTAATCAATCATCTTTGAATCAAATCTACAACATCCTTTTCTATAAGTTGCATTGATTCTCTTGCTCACATTTGAATCACTGAGGGAATCTGATGTAAATCATTTTCTCTTATAAGATTTGATACGGCACTATTATTTATCATTATTTCTTTGGCTAATTTAAGACCTGTTCAATCCATAGTCCTAAGTAATCTTTGTGAAAATACTGCTACTAATGAATCAGCTAACTGCAGTCTTATTTGATTTTGTTGTCCAGATTCAAAAGTATCAATAATACGAGAAACTGTTTGATAAGCACTACGCGTATGCAGTGTTGATAAAACCAAATGCCCTGTTTCAGCAAGAGTCAAGGCCATTTCTATTTCCTCAGTCGTTCTCATTTCTCAGAATAAAATCACATTAGGCGTTTGTCTCATCGCTCACATAAGAGCTGTTTTATAATCCAGTACATCTTTTCAAATTTCTTTTTGTTCTACAACAGATTTTTTATGATGATGAACATATTCCACAGGGTCTTCAATCGTAATTATATGTTTATTATATTCAGCATTCACATAATCAACCATTGACGCTAGTGTAGTAGATTTTCAAGAACCAGTTGGTCCTGTTACAAGAATAAGTCATTGCCCTACTTTTGTAACATCTTTATAAATTTCAGGAAGTCACAGAGTATCAATAGAAGGGACATCAGCTGATAATAATCTAAGTACTACCATATAACTTCACATTTGAAACGAAATATTACATCTGAATCTTCTAGCAGAAAAAGTAAATGCAAAATCAAGATTTCTCTTTTTTAATAAATCATCTCTTTGTTTATGAGAAATAATAGATTCAGCAAATCTCATCGTATCAAGAGCATTCATTTTTTTTATTCCTTCATCAATTTTTACAATATCTCAAGAAATTTTTATACAAGGATAAGTTCAGTTCGTGATAAACATATCAGTTCATTCATTATCTATCATCACTTGCAATAACTGCTCCGAAAAAGGATAATCCTCTAATATTTTTCCTTTCATAAATTTTTTATTTAATTTTTATTTTTTTATTATTAAGAATTTTTTAAAGTATTTCTTCTATAAAAAACTGCTCAAGATAACATTAATGACAATATAATAATAATATTTTCTTTCGTACCTGTTGGTGGAAGTTCTTTTTTAGCTGTGGCCATAGTTTCTACAGTTTCTTCAGGTGCTGCTTTTAATTCTGGTTTTGGAGCAAAATCAGGAGCAACAAAATCAATAGTACTATTTTCTAAATCTATTTCTTTATCATCTTTAGAAACTAATTTAATAACAGTTAAAGTATAATCTTTATCTGCTTTCATTTTTTTATCTAATGAAATTTTCACAGTTCTAGAAGAACTTTTTTCTAAATTATTTACTCATAATTCTCTAATAAGTTTCATTTCTACATCATTATCAGCTGCTGCCTCAAAATTTACTATCAAAGTTCTAGCATTTTCAATTTCCATAGAAATAATTCCTGATAATTCATCTCCTTCTATAATAGTATTATCTTGTTCATAAAAGTTTTCAGGAAAACTAAAAGCAATATTCCCATCAGCTCATGCAATAGAAAGAAGACTATAATACTCATTTGAAACTAAATCATCATTTAATTTAATTTCTACTTTTGTAGAATCTTCATAATCAGGAGTTGCTGACTGAATCATATTTGTATCTTCAACAACTTGCATATCAGTATCAATAGCTAATTGCTCAGCTAAATCATCGTTTACTCATACTTCTAAAGTAGTTTCATCAATAACATCAATATTAGCGACTTTAAAACTCATATCACTAAACGCATAAGCAGGAACTAACGCTGCTAATAACAATCCCACTGCAATTTTCGTTTGTTTTTTGTTTTTCATAAATTTCTTAATAATAAATAATTAATATACAAGATAATTGTACCATAAATAAAAAATAGAGTCAAAATTTTAACTCTACTTTTTTCCATTTTCCCTTGCAAAAAACTTAAATAATGTTTTAAATATATCTTGCTTGTTATCAAGAAGTAAATATCACATATTATTTTTCTTTAAGTTTTTATAAAATTTATTAATTTTTTCCTTTCTATAAGCGATATAATTTTTTCTTTTGTTATCAGAAAACAAATTTACAAAAATATTATTCTTATTATTTGTCAGGTTTAAATAATTTTTTATATGCAAATTATTTTCAAAATAATCAAAAATATTAATATAAATTATTTTATTTTTAATATTTAGAAATTTAAGCCTTTTAAAGGTATCTCAAGAAATAATTTTATCTGTCAAAATTATTATTAAGTTATTTTTAGTATTAGTTTTTACTAAATAATCTAGTTGTTCTTCTAAAGTATTTTTTCAAGTTGCCTGCTTCCCTATTAAATTCTGAATTTTTATTAAGTTAGATATATTATTTGATTTTTTTATATTAATTATTTTATTTTTTTTATTTATTATCGCTGATATTTTAAGTCAAAAATTCAAACTCGCCCTAGATAAAATTTCAAAAGTTTCTTTTAAAATATCTAATTTTGTTTTATTTTCACTTTTAAAGTTCATTGAATAAGAAGCATCAAGAACGAACAAAACTCACAAATCTTTATCCTCTTCCATTTCTTTTACTTGAAGATTATTTTGCTTAGCAGTAGCTACCCAATCAATTTTTCTACTATCATCTCACATTTCATAATTCCTTAAATTTTTCAAATCAAATCAAGCTCATTTAAATTCACTTTTATGAACTCAAAAATACAAAGAACTCAAGCGTCTTTTTAATTTAACTCAGATAATATTTATCTTTTTTTTATTCATAATTTATTTAAAAATAATTTTATTTTTTTATTATATTTTATTTTTCATCTCTTCAAAAGTTCATTTATCAACTATTTTTCAATTCTCAAACTTATAAATATAATCAAATTTTTCAAGTAAATTCAATTTATGCACACTTGATATTATAATTTTATCTGAAAATTTTTCAAATATTCTATCATAAATTTTATTTTCATTATAAGAATCTACACTACTCGTTGGCTCATCTAAAAGAATAATTTCACTATTTTTCGCAAAATAAACTCATCTAGCAAAAGCAAGTCTTTGTTTTTCTCAACCTGATAAATTCACTCATTTTTCATTTATTTTAGATTCAAGTCATTTTTCAAGTCTATTTACAACTCTATCAAAAGCAGCAATTTTAAGAGAATTTTCCACATCTTTTTTATAATTATTTGTCCTAATTCAAAAAGTTATATTATGCTCAAGCGAGCTTTCAAAAATTTCTGGTTCTTGTGGAATAAGCGTTGTTAAAGCAAAAATATTATCAAAATCTGCTTGTTTACTATCTAAAAATAATTTTCAAGAATTATAGCCACATATTCATCTTAAAATTTTCATCGTAGTAGTTTTACCACTTCAACTTTCTCATATAAAAGCTATTTTCTGTCATTTTTTAAAATCCAAATTTATATTTTCAACTCATCAAGTATTATCTGGATATTTATAATTTAAATTTTTTATTTCTAAAGTATTAAAACTTCTATCTATATTATTTTCATTATTTTTTATAATATTATTTTTTCATCAAATAAATTCTTTGTAATCCTCTTTTATACCATCAGAAAGCTCTAAATTTGCTTTGTGAATAACAAAAGTTCAGTAGAGATTATTAAATTTAGAAAAACCTTTTTGAACTTGATCAAGATATCCTATCAACATCGTAAAACTTCAAATAAGCACTGCTCAGGTAGATTGCAAAGAAAAATACACAAAACCTAGAAGAATCAAATATTTTATATAAGAAGGAAAAATATTCATTCATAATCCCCGTTTTAACTCACGTCACCAAAAAAGTTTTTTCATTTTTTCTTGTTTCTCTTCAATTTTATTTTTAATATTTTTTTGCGTAACTTTCTCTAATCTAAGAGTAACAGTTGTAAAAATATTACTTATATAATCAAATAAAAGCGAATTAATTTGATAATAGTTTTTTGCATCCCATTTATAATATTTCACCAAAATTTTATCAAACAAAACAGAAATAACAAGAGTTATTATTCAACTTAATAGAACTGCTAATCAAAGTTTTCAAAAAATAGCAATAACAAAAATCATAGAAAAAGTAAATTCCACCATAATTTCAATAAGAAGAAAATTCCTTCCTCAAAAGTCATTTAAACTTTCAGCTCCCTTTCTAATTTGCTCAATAATTTTTCAAGAATGATGATTTTCATTCCGCTCCAAAGGCATCTTCATAACCATTTCATAAAATCAGGTAGTGTAATTTTTAAAAGCCTCAAGAGCTGCAACACTATCCCAAATTCTTCATACAAAATGATGCAAAACAATAAATATTCCCCTTAAAATTCAAAGAATAATAATATAATGCAAAAAATTATTAAATACATTTTCTCATCATTTTTGTAGCTCATTTACAGCTAATCATAACACAAACGGCTCAAAAAGACGAGCCGAATTAGCTACAATAAAAGTAACATAAGCTATTATAAAATGTAGTTTTTTTTCTCATAAATAAGTCCATATTTGCCTTAGCAAATATAAATAAACGCTAATCGGATTCATTGTTTTATTTTTTTATTATAAATTTATTTCACACTAATGCTATCAATTATTTTTTCTATAACATCGTCAATATGTACATCATCGGCAATAGCTTCATAACTAAGACCTATTCTATGACGCAAAATATCTTTTGAAATTTCTTTTATATCTTCTGGAATAACAAAATGTCTTCAATTCATCAAAGCTAAAGCCTTAGAAGCCTTAATAAAAGCTAAACTCGCTCTAGGAGAAGCCCCATATTCAATATACTTAGCTAAGTCCATTAATCAGTGTTCTCTTGGCTTTCTAGTCGCAAAAACTATATCACGAATATAAATATAAATATTCTCATCAACAAAAATATCATTTAATAAATTTTGCATTTCAGAAATATCTGTTTTAGAAAGCGTCTTTTCTATCTCTTCTAAACCATTATTCGCATAAGTTTTCATAATTTCAATTTCTTCCTCCTCTCTAGGATAAAAAACTTGAGTTTTAAATAAAAATCTATCTAGTTGCGCTTCTGGTAAAGGAAAAGTTCCTTCTTGTTCTAAAGGATTTTGTGTCGCTAAAACTAAAAATGGAGTATCAAGCTCATAACTTTTTTCTCAAATTGTAACTTGTTTTTCTTGCATTGCTTCTAATAAAGCAGATTGAACCTTAGATGGCGCACGATTTATCTCATCAGCTAAAATAAAATTTGCAAAAATTGGTCATTTTTTCGTCATAAAGTCACCTTCTTTTTGATTAAAAATTTGCGCTCAAATTAAATCACTTGGCAATAAATCAGGAGTAAACTGAATTCTTCTGAAATCTAAATGCAGGGTTTTTGATAATGTTTCAATAGTCAAAGTTTTGGCAAGTCATGGCGCTCATTCAAGCAAAATATGACCTTTAGTTAAAAGTCAAATCAATAAATTTCTAATAAGCTGCTCTTGCCCAATAATTCTTTTATTCATTTGCGTTTTTACGCTATCTAATTTTTGTGAAACTTGTTTTATTTTTTCAGTAATTTCCATTTTTTATTATTTTTATTAATTAAAGTCAACCATTCATACTTAAATGTACAAGTATAACAACGGCTATTGCAAAGCAAAATCAAAATAAATTACCTTTATTCATAATAAATAATTAAATATTATTTTTTATTATCTTTCTTACTAACTTTATAAGCCCAAATTATCAAACTTATTGTAGACATAAAAGTCCCAAAATAAGCCCAAAAATAGATATTATTTATATAATCTTCCATCATTTTTTTCAAAAATTATAAATTAATTTCTACTTAATTTCAGCCAAAAATTTGCTTATTTAAATTTTAATAAAAAAAAATTACTAAAATAAGCCTTCTTCATTATAATAGGTTTAATTATTAATTCAAATAAAAATTATCAAAAAATATAAAAAATATGGAAATAAAAAAAATTTTGAAAAATCTCCCTGTTTCACCTTGAATTTACCAGTTTTTTGATAAAAATGAAAAAATTATCTATATCGGAAAATCTGTAAATCTAAAATCAAGAGTAAATTCTTACTTTTCTAGCAAAAGTAAGCTAAATTTTGCTAAGCAAAAAATGGTGAAACAGATAACAAATATAGAGACAATTTTGACGAATACTGAAGAAGAAAGTCTAATTCTAGAAAATACTCTTATCAAGAAACACAAGCCAAAATATAATGTAATGCTTAAAGATGATAAGAATCACATTTATATTAAAATTACTGATGAGCCAATCCCGCAAATTATAAAAACGAGAATCAAACCAAAAACTTGAACGCTTTTTTGACCTTATACTTCTACTTGAAAGGTCAATAATACTTTAAAATTGCTAAAAAAATTATTCTGATATAGAAGTTGCAGATTAAAATTTTATAAAGAGAATAATAAGCTAAATTTTGTAAAACAAAGCTCTCAAAAAACGCCTTGTATGGATTATTATATCGGTAGATGTAGCGCTCCGTGCCTTTTGCAAAGGGAAAATATAGATAATTATAAAAATAATATAGAGAAAATTAAAAAATTTTTAAAGTGAGATTATAAAGACGTTGTGGCTAAGTTAAAACTCGAAATGCAAGAAAAATCTAAAGATTTAAAGTTCGAAGAAGCGCTTAAAATAAAGCAAAACCTCGAGGCGATAGAACAACTTGATTCTCACCAATTAGTGCGTGATTTTGTGGAATGAAATTATGATATAATTAATTTTGTAAATAAATATGGAGAGTTTTTTATATGCGTTATTACTATTCGTGATGCCAAAATTACAGGTGTTTATAATTATCATTTTAAAAATAAACTTGATGACGAAGATAAAATTAATCTAGAAAAATTTATCGAAAAAAAATATCTAGAAAATTTAGAAAATAGTGAAAAAAGTAATAAAAAAATTACTATTTTATCGCCTATAAATATAGAAATTAGCGAAAATATTTTAAAAAAATTGAATATAAAATTAGAGTTACCTCAAATTTGATGAAAAGTTGAATTATTAAAATTAGCGTATAAAAACGTCTTAGAATACGCTCAAAAGTATAAATTAAAAAGCTTAAGTACTAAAAATTTCACTAAAAAAACTATGCAAAATCTGCTAAAAATTTTGTGATATAAAGAAATTAACAAAAAAATTATTTTTGAATGTAATGATATTTCTCACCTAGCTGGTACTCATACCGTAGCCTCTAGAAGTGTTATAGAAAATTGACATGCGGCATCTAATCTTTATAAAAAATTCAATATAAAAACTTTAGAAAATAACAAAATAGATGATTTTGCTTCTCTAGCTGAGATTATGGCTAGGCGTTTAAAAGAAATTGAAAAAACATGAGTTATCCCTGATTTAATAATAATAGATGGATGAAAATGACAATTATCAAGTGTAATAAAAATCATTGAATCAGAAAAAAAATTACATAAAAATAATAAAGAATTTTTAGAAAATTTAAATAAGCTGCAACTCGTTTCTATTGCGAAAAGAGAAGAAGAATTATTTTTACCTTGAGAAAGTGAATCAATATTATTAAACAAAGATTCCAGTGAATTGATGCTTACTCAAAGACTCAGAGATGAAGCTCACAGATTTGCGATAACTTTTAATCGTGACAAAAGAATTAAGTCAATGAAAAAGAATATTTTGGAAGAAATTCCTTGAATCTGACCTGTTTCTAGAAAAAAAATCTTAAAAAAATATTGAAGTGTAGAAAAATTAAAATGAGTTAATCAAGATGGACTTAAAAAAATCCTATCAATAAGCCAAATACAAGCATTAGAAGACCACGGATTATTATAATTTAAAGCCATTAAGTATAAAATATGCTATATATATAATTTAGAGTATATAAAAACTTTTATTAAAAATACATTTGACAAAATCATTTTTTGGAATATATTAATATCTAACCTATTTAGAGATGGCTATAAATATTGACTTATTATAGTTTCATACTCTTATAGGCGATGGAGATTTTTTTTAAAACGCTTTCAAGGTAAGTAATACTTGCTAAGAGAGCAAAATCCCAAGATGGGGAGGTAATAATGGCAGTAAAAAGAAAAGGTACCGGTTTTGAGGTAGAAACCCCCTTAGGCAAAATCTTTCTTCAGGTCAGAACAGAACGTCTCGCAAGAAAGCATGCAAGAAAGCTCATGAGACCGTAATCCCCCCGCATATCCTGGCGCCCACTCATCGTGAGTGCCAGGATAATTTTTTTGTCTAAAAATTTTTCATAAAAAAATAGTAATTATATAATAACTATTTATAGTATAATTTATCTCAATCTTTAAACATTTTCAAATTTTTGATATTCTTCACTGTTTTATTTCATTTTGAATTTATAAACTTGATTATCTCAGCAATATTTTTTTCAGTAAGTCAAATTGTAGAGCTATTATTCGCTATATAAAAACAATATCTAATAACTTCTTTTTGTAAAAATTTTGATATATCATTAAATTCAGCGACACTAAAATAAGTTTTATCACTCTCTTCTATTCATAAAAATTTCACTACTTCCCTATCAATAAAATCCTTATTTTCTTCTAAATAATTCATCAAATTGGCTAGATTTTGTTTATAATTTTTATTTATTTTATCTAACTTAGGCAAGATATCTAGTCTCAAAAAATTTCTAGTATAACTAGAGTCAAAATTACTTTCATCAATAAAATATTTAATATTATTTTTGTTTAGATAATCTAAAATTTCGGGTTTAGTTATATTTAAAAGAGGTCTTAATATATCTCAGGATTTATCAAGCATATTTATAAGTCAAGTAAGTTTACTTCCTCTAAGAGCATTAAAGAAAAAAGTTTCAATTTTATCATCTAAATGATGAGCTGTGAGAATATAATTCGCATTATATTTATTTTTTATTTTTCTCAAAAATTCATACCTCTTCGCGCGAGCTAATTCTTCTATTGAGATAGAGATAGTTTCTTTTTGCAAAGCCATAATATCCGCTTTTCATACTTCATATTCTATATTATTTTTGTTGCAAAATTCTATAAAAAATTTTTGTTCATCACAAGATTGCTGCCTTAATTTATGATTAAAATAAACTGCTACTATATTATTTTTATAATCAGAATTAATAATTTTATCAAGCAAAAACATACTATCAGGGCCACAAGAAATAGCCAAGATTATTTTTTCATCTTTCGTTATATATTTACTTAAAAAATCATTAATCATAAGCTGTTTTTATTAATAATGAATTATCTTTTGATGGAGCGGCGAGCTAGCTAGCTCGCCGCTCTTCTAGCAGAGCTTTGCAAAGCAAAGCTCTGCATCAATTATAACTCCTTAAATTATTTTAACGCATTTAATTTTTGTACTAAACTTAAAAAATCATCATCTGGAGCAACTTTATTTAACATCTCTTTCCCACATTTTACGCATCTATGTTTTATCATATTTCATTTATTTTTTTTGTAATCTATTCAAATCGGTTTCATAATTCCTTCGCAACTAGACGCTCTATCTCAAGGAAATTTATCGTCCAAATGTTTTGAATAAAGACAATACGGACAATGATTTCTAGCCGACCCTTCACCATGTTTTGGTACTTTTTTTCAGCAATTCTCACAAATAAAATCGCTATTTATCATTTTAAACCCCATGAGATTGGATTATATAAGTAATAATTCATACGGCTGACATTAAAATTCAAACAAGCCATAATCTGAATACAACTGTTTCTTCTTTCCGTCCTTTAGCCTCCAAATGATGGTGAAAAGGTGCTATCAAAAATACTTTTTTACCGTTCCTTAACTTCTTGCTTGTAAGCTGAATTATAACGCTTAAAGTTTCAAAAATAAATATTGACGAAACGATTATGAAGACAAACATCGTATTTGTCAGCATTGCCATTATACCCAAATTTGCTCATAAAGCCAGACTTCATACATCTCACATATAAAATTTCGCAGGTTTGATATTATACCATAAAAATGCGACTAATGCTCAAATTATAACGATACAAAGCGTTGACAACAAAAATAATCATTGGTCATAAGTTATATACGCATACACGCTATAAGCGAATAATAATAGCCCTCAAGCTAGTCAATCTAGTCAGTCTGTAATGTTCACACTATTAGCTCAAGCAACAATAATGAATATAAAAACAGGTATAAAAAATCATCAAATCGGCATAGCTCAGAAAAATGGAATTTGCAATGTTCTAACGAAATTTCACATCTCATCGGTTACATTCCATCAAAGTTTATAATAAAACCAGAAAGCTCAAGCGGAGGCGAAAAGAAGTAACCAAAACATTTTAAAACGGGCAGATAATCATTTTGTCCTTCATAATTCACGGACATTCATATAATCATCTACTAATCACACTAATCAAATAGCCACTAGTGTAAAAAGCGGCAGGAATGTTTCTTTTTGGTTCACAAGCGAATTATTTGTATATCATAATTTTTGTATAAGTACGCTTATTAATACCATTAAAATAACAATTCATAAAATCCCCGCTCATCACATTGTCGGTGTTCACATTTTACATTCATGTAGTCTTGAAAATAATTTTGCTTTTCAGATTGTCGCTTCTTCTCTGATTTGTTTCCCTAATTTTAATTTTTTCAAAAATTTTATAAAAAAAGGAAGTGTTATCATTCAGACGATAAAAGTTACGATTCCGTATCAAAATATGAAAATTAAGTTGTGATTCATTTTTAATTAATAGGCTTAAATTTATTTTTTATGCTACTACAATATAAGAAAATAAGTCATTTTTTCAAATTTTTATTTCATTTTTTTACTATAAATAATAATTATTTGATTTTTTTAGATAAAAAAGTATAAAGTATATAATCTCAGGATTATCTGATGATTAAAAAAAGGAGAAAATAATGAGGTTAGTAATGGAAATTTTTGTATATGTTTTGTTGGCTACAACAGACTATTACCTAGTTAATTATCCAGTATACCTTCCTAAAAAGTTTGATATTGGTTTAATAGCAATAATAATAGCAATTCTTATTATAGTTACGATTGTACTATTTATGTCTATGGAAAAATTATTATTTAAAAGAAACTTTATCAAATACTTAAAAACAGAGAAGAGCGAATTTGTAAATTCTATGAATTTTATAATTCTTGTAACAGTTAATTTTTTAAAACTAACTTTTATATATGTATTTTTAAAACATACGGTTCTTCCTTTCTTTTTCCCTCTGACTCTTTAATGAGAGCCGGAGGGCTCTCTTTTTTTTATCTTTTTTAAATAATCATTTGCATTAAATATTTTTTTATATAAAATATTAAGGCTAAAATTGATAAAGTCGCGAGCTTGGGTAATCTACCCGCTTGCTTATCTTTGACTTTATCAAGATTTTAGCAGAGCAAGTTTGGGTTAGATTATCCTTTTTGTTTTGCACAAAATCTTGATAATTTATTTTGGCTATTAATTTTTATTTATTAATAGTTATTTTTTATGAAAAAAGAAAAATATTTTACTAAAAAAGGAGTGGAATTTTTACTTATGTATGTCTTAAAATTCGGTAGACATTCTACTTGATTACCTATCTTTACAGAATTTAATTACAAAGACCAAGAGAATTTTGTAAAAGATTTAAAAAAAGTTTTTATAAACAGAATTCCACAAAATGAAAATAATATGGAAGAAGATGGTTTTATCGAAATAAAAAAAGAGCTATAAAAGGCTCTTTTTAAATTATTTTTTATCCCTATGCCAAGGCGTTAAAATCTCATATCAATCTTTCGTCACCAAAAGAGTATGCTCAAATTGAGCCGTATTTTTATTATCCAAAGTCTTTACCGTCCAATCATCTGGCATTAATTTTGTCTTATGCGTCCCCATATTTATCATCGGCTCTATCGTAAAAATCATTCATTCACGCATAACATTCCCAGAATTTTTCGGTGCTACATGAAACACATAAGGCTCTTCATGAAACTCAACTCAAGTTCAATGACCAGTATATTCCCTCACAACTCCATATCATTTTTCGCGAGCAAATTTATTTATTTCATATCAAATATTTCAAAAATAATTTCAAGGACGAACTTGTTTCATCCCTATTTTAAGGGCTTCTAGCGTATCATCAATAAGTTTTTGATTCTCTTCAGAAATCTCTCAAACACTGTACATTCTTGAAGTATCTCAAAAATATCCATTCACAATCGTTGTCACATCAATATTCACGATATCTCATTTTTTCAAAATTTGAGATTTACTTGGAATTCCATGACACACAACTTCATTTATAGAAATACAAGTATATTTTGGATATCACATATACCCTATACAAGCGCTTTTTCATCAATTTTTTAAGATAAAATCATTCATCAAATTATCAAGCTCTAAAGTAGAAATTCAAGGCTTTATAAAATCCTCTATATAATCAAGAGTTTTCGCAGCCAAATAACCAGACTTCCTTATTCAATCAATTTGTTTTTGATTTTTTATTATAATGCTTCTTTTTCACATAAAATTTTAGATTTTTAATATTAAACTATCTAATTTTAGCGAAAAATATATAAAAGTAAAATTTATCTTAATGATTTTTATAAAAATAAAAAAACACTGCTATAATAACAGTGTTAGATTTTATTTATTTGTTATGCTACATTTTTTTCTGCTTTTCTCCCTCTCACTCTACTTCTATTGTTTCTTAATATCAATTTTGCATATTCTCTTCAAGGAACAGAGTCCAAAGTTCAGTCTCATTTTTCAAAAAGTGAACCTGTTGTTCAAGCAGCCTTATCTGAAAATTGAACAACTTGTTCTGGACTTAAAGCTTCTAATGATGTTGGAGTACTTGGTGAAACATCTAACCCTATTCTTAATCAAGTCTTAGGATCTATTTCTCTTCTATCTTTATTTGAAGTATTTATTTCATCTACTTTAATGGTTTCTCTTTGATTTAATCCAGCTTCTTGATTAGCTTCTTTAAAAGCATCTAATAAATTTGGTTGTTCAACATTATTTTCTCAATCTCAAGCAATTTCTATATCTAACTTATTATCATTACTATTTTTATTCTTTAAAAATTTTATTATTGATTTATTTAATTTATCTCATAATTTACATTCTAAGGCAGCTTCATACCATTTTTTGGAATAGTCTTCAGATAACTTTCAATTTACTGTTTTTCTCTCCTTAATGTTCATCAAAGAAAAGAAAATAGACGCTAAATCATTGGTACTCTCTGATTTTTCCAATACAGAATCTAAAAAAATTGTATCCAAAATAGAATTTGGAACGAAATATTTTTCGCCACCAGAAAAAATTATTCTTCAATCTCTTTGCATAAAATTTATTAAGATAGCATCAGATTCTCATGTAAGGCAAACAAAGCCATCTTTAGCATAAGCTAAAGATAATTCTTCTATTGTTTCAGCATCATCCAAAAACTCCGAAACAGTTGAAGCAACTATATCAGACTCCTGTTGAGTTTCCATCTTTGCTAATTTAGCTTTTAATTTCATAGAAGACACAAACTCAGCAACCTCCCCAGGTAAATAAGCTTGTTCAAGTCTTCATCCAGAAGCATTGGTTATCATTTTTAGTTTGTATAATTGGCTAAAATATACACGGTAAATTTACTTAAAAATCGCATATTGTCAACAAAAAAGTATAAAAAAAACTTGATTTTCTTACAAAAATTATTTTTAATATAAATAATCCCTTAAAATAAGCAAAAATTATGACCAAAATTTTTATACAAAATTGATATAAATATTTAACGTAAATTAAATAATATTTAACAGATAAAAAATCTCGCCTTATAACGAGATTTTATTTTAATTTTAAAATCAATCATAATCTCAAATACCATCTCAATATCAAATACCATCATTTGATTGTTGACCTCAATAACTATTGTCCCTGTTTTCTACTGGTCTATACCACCCCCCAATATCTGCTCTATATGCTTCTTTACCATTAATATAAATACTCATTCAAAGATTATTTACAAGTGATATACCTGTTGGAGCCAATCTTTTACTAGCTCAATCTATAACAGGAATATAATTTCAAAATTCTGTTTCTATTAATCAATCAGGGGTAACCCTTCATCATGCTTTTTCTGCAGCACTTTTAACCGTTTCAGAAATACTAAACATAAGAGTTTCAGGAATTATATGAGATGTTTCACTACTTACAGTAACATCACTATCATATTTTTCAAACCATCCTTCATCATTTTGATTATAATATTCCCCCTTATAATGAATATCATGATTATGTCATGGTCTAACTCAAATAGCTGGTTCTAATTTGGCAAAAGTTGGTCATTTAATAGGGATATAAGCTACTTCACCAATTATAATATATCAATTTTCTCAACGCTCCGCTCATTTAAATCTATCTAAAACATTTTGAATTGTTGCAAGTTCAGAAAATGAAACTTTTGTAGGATCTTGTTGTTCATATGAACTTTCTTGTTCAGAATAACTAGAAGCATTACTTGATTCATAACTATCATCCGCCACTTGTTCTTCAACTTCTTGGGATGTTTCAGTCACTTCAGTTTGTTCTTCTTGAGGTTGTTCTCCAACAGGAACTGGAACATCAACATCTATAATTTTCTTAGTTTCTATATCAAAAATTACTACATTTCCAGTTTTATAATCAAAACGAGCCCCATAACCATTCTCTTTAGCATAATTCATTCTGGCATCATTTTCTTCTTTAGTATATTTTCTTACTCATTTTTCTTGACCTGAAAATTTATCTCTTATACCAACTCCCCTAGCAGTAGTGTCATCAATTGTAGCTTTAACCTCTGGTTCATTAGATCAACTTTTAATTGCTTCTTTACCTTTTTCTTGATCCTCTGTCATTCCTTTTTCTAAACCATTATCTGGAATATATCATCATTTTTCCACAGCTGTTCAATTCATAATAAAAATAATTATTAATTAAAAAATATTAATTATCTAAATTTTAACATATATTTTTTTATATTGCAAATATAATGAATCTTCCTAATCTAAATCATCTAAATCTCATAAAATATTATCAGCATCTTCTTGCTGCATAGCTTCTTCTTGCATCATTTCCATTTTATTTATCCTCGCTATTTCCATGTTTATTTTTTGTAAAATAGCTTTTCAAATTTTATCAATATGAAGTTTATATTCATTATATGCTTTGATAACTTCTTTTATTTCTGGTTTTTCTTCTACAAGTCCTTCAAGTTTTACTAAATTATCTAAGATTTTATCTATTTCAGCATAAATATCTTTATAATAAGTTAGACAAGAAAAATCTTCAGATTTAATTAAATTAATTGAATAAGTCATCAGGTCAGCTACTTGAGATTTTTCTTCTAAACTCACATTATTTACTCTTGTCGAAAATTCTTGCATTTCAGCAACATATTCAGAAATCAAAAAGTCTCTAACCTTATCATTTATTAATAAAATTTCACTTTTTATATTTTCTCACATAATTTTATAATTAAAATTTAAATTTATCTAGAAATATTTTATCATATTTTTTTATTTTTTTCAAAAATTTATATATTTTAATAAAAAAGCTTAAATAATTATAATTTAAGCTCTATTATATTTTTTATAAGATTCCTATTATCATAAGGAAACTTATAATTTTCAAGATATTTCACAAGTGTATAAAATATATGATAATGCGTTTCTCCCATATATTTATAACAAACTCAAGAAGTATCAAGAGGGTTAAACTCTTCCAAACTTTCTAATTTGCTGCAATCTTGTGGTAATATAGGAGCTACTCATTTTGAAAATAAATTTTTATAATCTTCAAAATTTTCATCTCACACCACAAAATCAAATCAAATTTCAAAGTCTGCTGTAATATTATTATCAAAAGCGATATTTTTGGCTTCACTATCGCCCTCTGCTGCGATAACAAAATTACAAGGAAGAACTTCTAGCGCTGGGGTTAAAGCTTTCACCTTTTCCTCATCAGCAAGATTAATAAATCAAACAGGTTTTATTTTAATAAGAAAACCATATTTATCTTTTATCAATCTGCTTGCTTTTCTCTTCTCATCTAATAATTTACTAAGGCTCATTTTCTTTAAAAAAGTTACATTAATATCAAAGTACATAAAAATTATATCATAATAAAAAATATAATTCTAGTTTTTTGTCTTGACTTTTTTGTGCATATAATTATTCTTTACGCCGATTTATTAATTCTTCCCTTTAACAATATGAAAGATTTTTGGAAAAAACAAACCAAAAAAGGTCCTCTAGCTTGTTTAGCTCCTATGGATTGATACACTGATAGCGCTTATAGACAAATCGTAAAAAGTGTAAATCCTGATGTTTTTTGTTTTACTGAATTTTATAGCGCTGATTGACTTGTTCATTCTCCATTTTTAAAAGACCAAGTTTTACCTCATAAAAAAATCGAAGAACCTCTTATCGTTCAAATATTTTGAAAAGATCCTGAAATGTTTGCTAAAGCTGCAAAAATCATTGAGCAATATAATGTAGCTTGAATAGATGTAAATATGTGATGTCCTGCGAAAAAAGTAGTAAGAAGTGGACACGGAAGTAGTCTTATGATAAATACTGATACAGCGTTTAAAATTATAGAAGAGCTTAATAAAGCTACAAAACTACCCGTTTCAGTAAAAACAAGACTTTGATTTAATAACGATGAAGATTTAATTCCGTTTGCAAAATGATTAGAAAACGCTGGAGCTAGTTTACTCACTGTTCATGGTAGAACAACTGCTCAGGCTTATACTGGTAAAGCTAATTTTGAACCGATTTATGAATTAAAAAATCACTTGAACATTCCAGTAATTTGAAATGGAGATGTCATAAATTATGATAATTGAATAGCGAAATTAAATAATTTAGACGGATTTATGATAGGTAGATGAAGTTTTTGAAATCCTTGGTGTTTCTTGCCGAATCATTATAAACCTACTTTAAAGGAAGTTTTGGATATGATGTTATTTCATTCAAAGGCTTTGGAAGAGAATAAATGAGAAAAAAGAGCAAGCCTAGAGATAAGAAAACATTTGGTACAATATCTTCATTCTTTCCCTTGAGTAAAGGAGTTCAGAAAAGAATTAGTAACGGTAGAGAGTGTGGAAGCAACGCATAATATTATAGAAAAAATTAGATGAGAGTATAGTGATTTTTTGGGTGAAAAATTGGAAGATATAAAAAAAGCCTCTAGTTAATTAGAGGTTTTTATTTTTTCAAATTTTATTATATTTGGATTATTAGTATAAATTACATCTCAATTTTCTAAGAAAATATATTTATCATTTAAATACTTGATTTTTTCCTTCTTTACTGTATTTGATTTAAAAACTAAATTGTAATTATAATTTTGACTTAAACCTTCTGACAAACAAAATACAAATAAAATAAATATAGAATACATTAACCGAAAAAAACTTTCATTAAAAATTAACTTTACTCTTTTTATTCAAAAAAATATTCAAGCTAAATATGCTGTTAACAAAAAAGAAAAAATTCTTGATATATATCATGAACTGTCAATTATATTATAATAAATCATTAAGACTATAATTAATACTGCAATCCCTATTTGTTTTAAAAAACCTATTTTGTTTTGCATTGTTACAAATCAAACCAACAATATAAAAGAAACTGAAAATAAATATAAACACGCTAACAAGGATTTATCAAAGGCATCCTGCCATGAAAAGAATCATATAAATCAATAGGATGATAAAATAAAAAATTCATAAAATAAACCTATTCAAAGTCCAATAATAGGTATTAAAATGAAATAATCTTTTATAAAGTCTAAAACCTCAAACAATTCAGATTTTTCTTCTTTCTTTTTTAAAAATTTTAAAAACACAATCTTATATATTAAAATATAACTTCCCTCATACTACTCAAATAAACTCAAAAGTAAAATTTTAAACACAAAAAAAAATGCTAAACTAGCATTTTTTATTTAAGTTGCTCTTCAACTTCTCAAGCAATTTTTATAGAAGGAGTCAATGTTTTATCTCATAATACCCATTTCGCTGGACAAGCTGCTCCTGGATTCGCTTCCATAAATTGAAGTGCTTTTATTTTTCTGATTAATTCATTAGAATTTCTTCATAATGGTCCCGAAGTTACTTCAATTCATCTCAAAACTCATTTCGGGTCTATAATAAATGTTCCTCTCCCTGCAATACCTGTTTCCTCATCTAAAATCCCATACATATCACTATAAGTTAATGAGTGATCAGATAGCATTTTATAAGGAAAGTTTTTCATAAGTCCTTCATGCTTTACCCATGCTCTATGAGAAAAAATCGTATCAGTAGAAACGGCTAATACCTCTACTCACATTTCATCAAATTCTGTTTTTACTTCCGCCATATCCTTTAATTCAGTTGGACAAACAAAAGTAAAATCAGCAGGATAAAAAAATAAAACAGTCCATTTCCCTTCTATATCATCTGATGTTATTTCTCCATCATTATCAGTGTTTGGGTCATAAAAAGGCATATTAAATTCAGGTGCTTCATTATCTATTTTGGCTATAATAGGCATAAAATCTAGGTTATCCATATTTTTATAGTTATTTTTTAAATTAAAATGAGAATAATTCTCGTTTACAAAAATAATAATATATTTTATTTAATAAAAGTCAAATTAATTTTTAATAAAAAATTTGATAAACATAAAAAATCTTATAAAATATACTCACTAAATTAATAAAAATTTAAATTAAACCTTATGAAAAAACTACTAATAATTTTACTTACTTCCCTACTACTTATTTCTTGTTGAAATAATAATACTACAAATAATAAATATCCAAATAACATAAAAGAAGTTGAATATAAAGCGCCAGAACTAGAAGAAATTGTCAAAAATATAGAAAAAGAATGAGAGGAAGCTATAGAATTTGACAATAAAACTTTAGATAATACAGAAAAAAATACTCCTGATTTGCAAGCTAATATAACAGAAAATATTAATAAAAATCAAGAAGAATTAGAAAAAATTAAAAATACAAATAATTCACCTAGTATAGAAAGTATGAATAATACAGAAACAACAGCTAATAATACGCAAGAAAATTTAGAAGATAATGCTGAAATTATTGATAAAATAGATGAAAAAAATAATAATGAAGAAGAATTTTTCTGATACTGACCTTGAGCTGTTAATGTAAAATTCAGTATAAAAAAATTAGTAGACTATAATACTTGTATTTTAACTAAAACTGAATTTGATAATTTAGAAGATAATGCTTGATATGAATATAATAAGTTATGTGCTCCTAAATATAAATTTATTTGAGAAATATTAGCTTGAAATCCTGATAAAATAGAATTTTATTCTTGCTCGGAAACAACTTGATATACTCTTCAAAAATTCAAACCTTGAGATAAAATATTTGAATATAACATTGCTAGTAATTTTGATAATGTTTGTGAGAATGCTAAGCAAAGAAGTTATGAAATGAAATATTATAAAAATAATAAGCAGTTAGATGAAATAAATGCTTTCAAAGATATTTTGCCAGAAGAATTTATTTATAAAAAATGAGGTTGAATATATTTTTGAGATTATGCAATTAGATGAAATTGTTTATTAGATAATATAAATGAAACTCAAATTTGTTATGATAAAGAAACAAAAACGCTTAAATAATAAGCGTTTTTTATTTTATGTAAAATGTTTATCTCACCCAGACAGTCCAAGGATAATCTTCTGACACAGAAGAAAGGCCTTTCATTCTTCTTCATCTATAATCAGGATTAGTTTGATTTGGAGCAAACGCCCAAGAATCCTTTGCTCATCAGGTTTCATCATAAGTTAAACTATCATTCCGAGTTGAATCAGCTCATAAAGTAGATTCTGGATCATGATAAGAATAATAACTTGTTTTACTTCTGTGAACTTGATAATTAATATTATCTTTTTTATTTAATAAAGTTTCTACTGCTATATCTCATGTCTTATATTCAAAATTAGAATATCAAACAAAAGTAGGGTCTAAATCTTTTCAGAAAGCCGTTTGCGTCCTATCGACTGGTAATTGAGAAGTATTAAGTGCAAATCATTTTTTTGTTGTTAAAGTCGGATCATAATCACCTTGTATTCACTCGTTCCAGTCTGTCACTGGATCTTGTTCAAACTGCGCAACAACCATTGTCCATCATCAGCCATCTGTCGTCATATCACAATAAACTTTAAAAGGTGCTCAAGCGTATCAATCAGGTTTTATATAATAATTTCAGTTTCAAGTAATTCAAGTAGAATCAGCTAAGATTTGTTTGCAAGATTTTCAAGGATTATCGCTTGTAGTTCATAATCAACTATTTTCTCTTATAAAGATTTCTGTTGCTATTGCATCAGCTGCATAAGTTCAAGGTGTTGGTCAAAATCAAGAACCTGATTTTATAACATATGAATTAGGATAGTCATTAGGATCTGCCATTCATCAAATTTCCCAGCTTGCTGAATCACAAAAACTATATCATAACCGAACATTTATAGCATTATCCATTATTAAAGATGTTTCTCATTTATTCCACATTATATTCATATATTGAGCATGTCAACGACAAGGATATGATGTTCATGCAAACTTGTACTCTGTACTTACACTCGATATTCAATTTAAATCATTTTTAAAATAGTTTGTTCAATCTCTTTTTAACAACATTGAACTCGCTGCCATATTATACCTATTCGGATTAAAACATTCTAAATTTGTATTTGATATTTGTGTTCAGCTCCAACAATTTTTCGCATCAGAAAAAGTATAATTTCATTTTATATTTATATATCTTGTCCGACCTCATCAATTTGTCGTCATATCACAATAAACTTCAAAAGGACTTCCAGCGTATCAATCAGGTTTTATATAATAAGAATCATCAATATTTATTCATTTATTTTTTAAATCTAGACAAGATTTTCAAGGATTAGTAATAGTTCATTCAATACTATCTCATAAACATTTTCAAGAATTATCACATATTTTTCAAGTTACATATAATTTTCAATTTAATTTTATATCACTAGAACTAACATCTATTTTATTAGTTAAACTAGAAATACTAGTCCATGTTAAATTATCTAAAACTTCTCAAGAGTTTTTAGTAACAGTAATTGCACCGATAAAATTAGCTAAATATATTCAGCTTAGAATTAAGCTTAGAAATAGAATTATTTTCTTCATAATTTTATAAGTTTTTTATAAATTTTTATTTTTCTGATTATAGTATTTTTTATGCTAAAAATCAAGTTTTTTATTAAATTTAATTATTAAAACTAATTTTTTTAAAAATCAATAGCAAAATTTTTGAATTTATTAAATTAATGTGTTATAATGCATAAGAATTTATAAAGTTTTAATAAAAAAACGATGAGTAAGGAAAAAATATTAGAATTAGTAACATCAAAAATCTCTTGAGATACGACTACTTTTGAAGAAGAAAAAAAACTTAAAAAAGCTATTACTAAAGCTGAAAAAAATAATAAACCTGAAAAGAAAAAAACAAATAAAGAAGAAGATAAAAAGCTACTTGAAATAGAAAAAAAATATAAAGAAGCTCTAGCTTATGTAAAAGACCAAATTAGCCCAGCTTTTATGAAAATTCAAGCTGATAAAGTAAAAATAAACGACACTTTTTCAAAAACATTTTTTGTATATGCTTATCCTGATTTTTTGGAGTGAAATTGGCTTTCTCCTGTTATTAATTGGGATACCAAATTTGATATGAGTATGTTCGTCTATCCTATTGATAGCGCTTTTGTACAAAAATATTTGAGAAAAAGATTGACTCAACTTAATTCAGAAAGAAGTATTAATGCTGAAAAATGATTGGTTAATGACCCTGCTATTGACGCCCAAATTCAAGATGTAGAAGAGCTTAGATTAAAACTAACAAGATGACAAGAAAAATATTTTCACTACGCATTATATATTACAGTTTATTCAGATACTGAAGACTCTTTAAACAGGATTTGAAAAGATATTGAAACAATTTTAGCATGAAGAAATGTATTAGAAAAGCCTTCTATAATGAGAATGGAACAATGATTTATTTCAACTTGACCTTTTGCTAAAGATGAATTAGCAGTTTATAGAAATATTTCAACAGGTGGTTTATCAACAACTTTCCCTTTTACTTCATCAAGTTTATCACATGATTCTTGAATTTTATATTGACTTAATACTCATAATAATTCATTAATTTTATTTGATAGATTTAAAAGTGAAAACGCTAATATGTGTGTATTTGCCAAATCTGGTTCTTGAAAATCTTTTGCGGTAAAACTAGAAATTTTAAGGAGCCTTATGATGTGAACTGATGTTATAGTAATTGATCCTGAAAACGAATATAGAGCCTTAGTAGACATGATCTGATGAAGTTATTTAGATGTATCGCTAAACTCAAAACAAAGAATTAATCCTTTTGACTTACCACTATGAGTTAAAGACCAAGATATTCAAAAATGAGATTTATTAAGAACTGCCATAATAAACTTATTATGACTGATGAATTTGATGCTTTGAAAACTTACTCCAAGAGAAGAATCTATCATAGAGAAGGCTATCACAACAGTATACTCTCTTAAATGAATCACGCTAGAAGATGATGATGCAACTGGGAAAGAAATCCCTGTTATGCAAGACCTTTATGATGTTCTTGAAACAATGGATTGAGCTGATGATTTATGTATCAGACTTGAAAAATTTACAAGTTGAATCTTCTCTGGAATATTTTCTGAAACAACTAATATTGACTTAGAATGAGGTTTACAAGTCTTCTCAGTAAGAGATTTAGATGATATTTTAAGACCTATTGCGATGTATGTGATCTTAAATTATATGTGGAATAAAGTTAAATCTTCTAACAAAAAAAGAATCCTAGTTATAGATGAAGCCTGGAATATTATGCAACACGAAGATAGTGCTAAATTCTTATTTTGACTTGTTAAAAGAGCGAGAAAATATAATTTATGAGTAACAACTATTACGCAAGATGTAGAAGATTTCGTGTGAAGTAGTTTCTGAAAACCTATTGTAACAAATTCCTCTACTCAATTATTATTAAAACAATCAACAGCTTCAATAGACGCTTTAGAGCATATATTTAAACTAACTGAACAAGAAAAATATTTACTTCTGAATTCAAGTGTCTGAGAAGGATTATTCTTCTGATGAAATGAACATGTATGAATCCAAGTTATCGCTTCTTATTATGAAGAACAAATGATAACAACAGACCCAAATGCTTAAAAAAACTCTAGAAATTCTAGAGTTTTTATTTTTTCTTTCTAGCTAAAGCGTAAGAACATTGATATCATCAAATGGCTCAACAAGAATTACAATTTGCATTTATTGCATAATAATACGAACTATCTTGATAAGTATACCAAGAACTAGTTGGTTGCCAAGGATTAGGAATTCATACATTTGCATTTTGAATTTGTTTTGAAAATAAATACACTCATTGCCAATAAAATTCACATACGGCTAAATTTTGTGGATAAGGTCAAATAGTTGGACACCTTGCACTATTTGCAGTTGTAGTAACTGTCACCCAAGCAGTTTCACAAGTATTATTATTTAAAGTATATCAACTATTACAAACTATATTATTTCATTCACTTCCAGAAGTTTCTATAACGCCGTTATTACAAAGAAAAGCCTGGGTATAATATTTTTTTCAATTAGCAATATCCTGATAATTTGTTGAGGTTAATACTGCGCTTGTTATGCCATTATTTAATTCTGGTACACTATAATTATAAGTATTACTTGTTATTGTATCTGCAGTACAATTATTTGGTACACAACTTAAACTAGCTTGTTCCCAGTGATATCAATCATCACAACTTCATAAACATTTTTTCACTCATCAAATATTACTACATAATTCTCAAGTTACATATAACTTTCAATTTAATTTTATATCACTAGAACTAACATCTATTTTATCAGTTAAACTAGAAATATTTGTCCAAGTAGAATTATCTAATACTTCTCAGGAATTTTTAGTTACAGTTATAGCATTAATAAAATTCGCTAAATAAATTCAAGATAATAATATAGAGATAAATAAAATTATTTTTTTCATGATTTTAAAAATTATTCGATATTTGCTTAATTATAATATTTTTTAAATAAAATAGCAA
>JAOARJ010000005.1 GCA_025210615.1 Candidatus Altimarinota bacterium
ATGCTGTAGAGGAATGTCAGGTCATCCAGCAGCTAAGCTGATTGGGAAATCGAAAACAGTACTCAAAATGCTGACAATTGTTTATATTGCTCAGTACATGAAACATGCTGATTTTTATATTATTATCTGGGATATCCCAGTATATATTTTCAGCGACTATGCTGCCATTGGAATGATTGGCGTTAGTGCGATTTTTGCTCTTCTTTCTATGGAGAGTAAACTGCCCATTGAAAAATGGGTAGATGAGAAAATTTTTTCTAAATCTTAAATTTTATATTTAGAGTAAAATTATCTTTATCAACAAAAAGTCCCTGGTAAGCATTTGCTTATTGGGGACTTAAACTTTTATAAATTCAGCGTAATTTATTTTTATGTCTTTGTTTCTAAATAAAACCTCGAATTCTGTTAGATTAGATTTATCATATTTTTCAGTGATTTCATTCTCATAATCATAAGAAATTACTTTTGGAGTCCAAATATTTTGTTTTTTTATTAGTTCTAATGACGCATCAAAATAATTTTTTTCATCTGTTTTAAATATAAGTTTTCATCAAGATTCAGTAATATTATATAATTTTTCTAAAAATTCTTCTTGCATAATTCTATGTTTTGCGTGTCTGTCTTTTGGCCATGGGTCTGGGAAAAATATATATGTTGTTTCTATTTCTTCTTTATCAAAAATTTTATCTATATTTTGCCCGAAATCTTTTAGTAAAATAAAGTCATTATTGTCATTTTTTAAAGTTTTTTCAGCGGTTTTAAATAGTCTTTTATATTTTATCTCCATTCAAATAAAATTATAATCTTTCTTTAATTTAGCGCTTTCAGTTGAGAAAAAATTTCATAAACCAGTTCAGATTTCAAGTCTTATTTTTTTATTGTTATTAAAATATTTTTTCCAAGTAGATTTTTGAGAATAAATTTCATTTAAATCAGTTAAAATTTTATCATGTTTTTCAACTAACGGAATATATGGATTATTAGGCATTTTATTAATTTTATTGTTAAATTTTTTTTAAAATCTAGAGTATTATGTTAAAAAAATAAAAACTTGCAAATAAAAATTTGGCTTATTTTCTAAATTAGATATAATACGGTCAGTATTTTATTTTAAATTAATTATATTATATGAAGAAAAAATTACTAGCTATTGCTTTAGCTTCTTTAACATTGGCTTCTTGTGGAGAAGAAAAAGTTGATACAAATAAAGATTATGCTACTGTTATTAGAGAAACTCAAAGTAGTGTTGTATCTGAACTTACTCCTGATTTTGAAATTGTTAAAGAGTGAACTTCTACTACTGATGTAACAGCTAAAATTTCGGCTGCCGATAACGGAAATTTTAATATTACTTGAAAAATGGATTCTAAATATAAATTAGATTCTAATGAAAGTGAAACTATTATTGAATTATCTTGAGATGCTAATGCTGATGGACAATCGGCAAGTTGAAAATTAAAAGCAAGTTTAAGTATTATAGCTAATACTGTTTATGGTAAATTAGATGAATTATCAATTAATGTACCATGAGATGAAATGTCTTCTGCTATGATACAAGGATACTTAGCTGATTACTTAAACAAATGGTTCTCTGTAAAACTAGATGAAGAAACTATCAAAATGTTAGGTCTTGACTCTCAAAAAGCTATTCAAGGACTAAAAGAATTTGGTGAATTATTTGCTAAAACTCCTCTTTTTGATTTAGTTAAAGAAAATGAAAATGAAACTCATTATGATTATGACGTTAAATTAAATGCTAATAATTTATATGTTTTACTTAAGAACTATTATTCAATAGTTTGAGTTGATATTCCTGGGACTGTAAAAAAAGATATTGAAGATGGATTAAAAGATGCTAAAATAGCTATTAATATCAAAGTAAATAGAGAAGATACTTCTGATTTTGTTATTACAATGGTTCCAACTGAAGAAGGTCAAGAAGGAAAAGTTGAATTTAGAAATTCTAAGTCAGAGTTCATAGTAGACTTTAATGCTGATGGGCAAGAAGTTAAATTAGTTGTTGATAAAACTGATTCAAAAAATGGAATTACAGGTAAATTAATGATGAAACAAGCAGAAAAAATGATAGATTTATTTACTTTCACTTATAAATTTGATAGACTTAATACAAAAGTAGGATTCAAAATGGATATGTCAAATATTTTACCTACTGGAGAAGAAGGTCTTATTGATATAGTATTTGATACAAAAATTAAAGAAGAAAAGGTTAGTTTACAAGCTCCATCAGATAGCGAAGATATGACTCCTATTGTAGCTCCATTCCTAGAACAAATGAAAATGATGAATCAAATGTGAGGTTCTTCATACTATGATTTTGGTGAACCAGAAATGATTAAAGGAGAATCTAAAGATATGGAAACTCAATTATCTCCAGAAGAATTAGAACAATTAAATAAAATGATGGACGGTATGGATACAAAAATGGAAGAGGCTCCTGAAATAAAAGTAGGTGACCAAACTCCACAAATAATTGAACCAGTTAAAGAAGAAAAATAATTTTTTCTAAATATAATTTGAGATTATAGCTAATATAGTTATAATCTTTTTTGTTATAATAAATTTTAAAATATTAAAATTATGAGATTAGCTTGAAATTGACTAATAGTTAAAGATAAAAAAATACTACTGCTGAAAAGAAATTTCCATACAAAAGCTTTTCCTTGATATTGGACAGTGCCTTGAGGTAGACAAGAAAAATGAGAAACAGCTGAGCAAACAGCGATAAGAGAAGTAAAAGAAGAATCTAACCTTGATTTTGTGCCGACACAATTATTTCATACAAATTTTACTGTTAATTCTTGAGAAAATATACATTCACATCGTTATTTATGAGAATTTTCTTGAGAAATAAAAATTCAAGAAAAAGAAGCTACGGATTATGGGTGGTTTACCTATGAAGAAACTTTGACTCTAGAAATAGCTTTTGATTATGCAGATGTTTTTAAAAAATTAAGAGAAGAAAAATATTTATAATAATTATTAAAATATGTGAATATCATCAGATTGATTAATGATAAAAGATAATAAAGTTTTGCTTGTAAAAAGAGCTAGATATAAAGCAAAATATTTTTGATGTTGGACAGTGCCTTGATGATGAATGGAATCTTGAGAAACTCCTGAAGAAAATGTTATAAGAGAGGTAAAAGAAGAAACGAATTTAGATTATAAGCCCACGCAATTATTTAAAAAAGTTGATAAATGAGAAAAAAATGGAAGACCTCGTATTCAATATTGTTTTATATGAGAATTTAGTTGAGAAATAAAACTTCAAGAGGAAGAGGCGACAGATTATGGTTGGTTTACTTATGAAGAAACGAAAAATTTAAAATTAGCTTTTAATTTTGAAGATATTTTAGAAGAATTAAATAAAAAAGGATATTTTTAAATTATAATGTTTTGATAAAATTAAGAAAATCTTGAGTATTATCAAAAATATAATCTAGAGGCACTTTTATCATTGGATTTAATTTTGAATTTAAAAAAGTACTTCTAGAATCTGTTTGTAATCAAATTAAAATAATATTTTTATTGTTGAAAAAATTATTTGAATAAGCTATTCAAAGTTCAACACAAGCTCACTCATCAGGGACTCTTCAATCTAAAATAAATAAAAAAATATCAGAAGATAAAATCTCATCTCTATCTGTTTCAAAAATTAATTCTCTTATTTTTTCGGGAGACAATTCATTATATGGAGCTTTATTTTTTTCTATTCAATCTCTTTGAGGAAGAAAAACTTTATGATTTAATTTTTCTAGTTTTTCAGTTAATCTTAGGTTAAAACTTTTTTCAGCTTCATTAAAAAGCGGTCCTGCGAAATAAATTTTCATACAAATATATTTTATAAAAATAATTATTAATAAAATTATACTAAAATTTTATTTTTTATCAAAGTATAATAAAAAGTAGAATAAAAATTGGAAAATATATTTGTTATTTTTTAATAACTGTATAAAATTAAGCAGATAAAAAATTTATAAATATAAAATTAATAAATGAAAAAATATTTTATATGGACATTTGGTTGTCAAATGAATTATGCTGATAGTGAAAAATTGGCTATGATACTTAGAAAATCAGGCTTTGAGAAAGCTGACAGTTGGCAAGAATCTGATTTAGTTATTTTTAATACATGTAGTGTTAGGCAAAAATGAGAAGATAGAGTTTTTGGTTTTATTCGTGAAATAAAAAAATATAATAAAGAGCTTGATAAAACCTGAGAAGATAGAGTTATAAAAATTTGAATAACTTGATGTATGGTTAGAAAAACCTGAATTTCTAGTAAATATATAGAAATGCAGAGAAAAAGAATAACAGCAAAAAAAATTGATTTAATTAGAAAGGAAAAAGGAATTTATAATTATGACGATAAATTATTTCCTAGAAGTAAAGAATTAGATTTTGTTATAAGAATCGAGGATATAAGGTTTTTGACTAAAATATTAAGTGAAATATACGATGAGCAAATCTGAGATGATGCAAATTTTGATGATTATTTAAAAGCTCAACAATTAAGGGAAAATCCAGCATCAGCAAATATAGTTATTCAAACTTGATGTGATAATTTTTGTACTTATTGTATTGTGCCTTATACAAGGGGTAGAGAAAAATCTAGAAATCCTGATGATATTATTCTAGAAATAAAAGATGCAGTAAAAAATGGCGCTAAAGAAGTAACGCTTTTATGACAAAATGTAAATTCTTATTGAAAACAATTTAAAGATAAATATTGGGATAAAGAAACTTTTAAATGGCATAAGAATGCGTGAAAAAGTCCTTTTAGAGAACTTTTAGAAGAGATAAATAAGATAGAATGACTTAATAGAATAAGATTTACTTCGTCAAATCCTCACGATATGACAGATGATATTTTGTCGAGCCATTTTGAACTTGATAAGAATTGCAATTATTTACATTTCGCTATGCAATCGGGAAATGATGAAATGCTAAAAAAGATGAATAGAAGACATACTTATGAAGATTTTAAACGCATTGTGAAATATTTAAGAAGTAAAGATGAATTATTTGGTATTTCTACTGATATTATTGTGTGATTTTCTGGAGAAACTGAGAAAAACTTCCAAGATACTGTAATGGCTATGAAAGAATTGGAATTTGATTTTGCTTATTTAGCTAGATATAGTGTAAGAAAAGGGACTCTTGCTAGTAAAATGTATCCAGATGATGTGCCTCAGGAAGTAAAAGCTGAGCGTTGGCATATATTAAATAATATTTTAGAAGAAAATGTAAAAAAGAGGAATAGTTTGATGCTTAATAGGGAAGAAGATGTTTTAATATCAAGAGAAGATAAAGATAATTTTTATGGCAGAACAAGAAATTTTAAAGAAGTAAGAATAGTAAAAAATAGTGATATAAAAATTTGAGATTTGGTGAAAGTAAAAATTTTAAAAATAGAATGATGGATGCTATTTTGAGAGGTTGTATAAAAAAATAAAACTCCCTAATTTTGGGAGTTTTTTATTTCATAAATTTTTCCATTTGTTCTACTCAAGAATTTTTTCTTACTTTAAATGCAAATAATATTCACTTAAGTCATAGAATTATTAAGAAAGTTCAAACAGCGATAGATAATAAGTCAGGATATATTATAACTAAAGCACCAGCTGTTAGAGCGACAATTCAGTCGAAAACGAAACTCCAAAATAAATTATTTACAAATTCATTATATTTATTAATCATAATTTTTTAATTAGAGATTAAATTTAAAATAAAGCTTAACCAAGAATAATATTATGAATAAAAGCCTGTTTTGTCAAAAAGGAGTATATTGACATTTTTTTTAGAGTTATTATCTTTTATTTTTATGACTATATAGGGATTTTTTGGTTAGTGATTATGCTCTTATTAATAAGAAAAATAAGATATAAAATGACTTTTAATACTTAATTTATATTAAGTAAAATAAAAACAATAAACTTAATAAATATTAACTAAAATTAGTATCTTTAAAATTATTGACAAATATAAAATATGTGGTAATCTATACTAGAAATAGTTTTAGTTTACCATTTTTTTATTCTTCTTATGACTTTTACAACAAAAAAACATTATAATAAAAATTATTCTTCTCAGAAAAGAGAAGCGGAAAAAATAGATAAAATTTCGAAATTATCTACTGCTAGAGTTAGCTTAGCTAGTCGTGAAATTTCTGCTTTAGAAAGTTTAGATCCATTAGTTGCTGATGCTTTTATAAAATTATCTTTAGAAAGGTGATTAAATTTTGATGATTTTTTCCTAAGACAGATAGATGATAATTATAGAAAAGCTGATGATTTAGATAAAAAATTATTTCTATGAAGACTTTATTCTATCGCAGATACTAGGGATAAAGTAGCTTTACTTGCTAGCGAATTAAAAAAGAGTTAACATTAACTCTTTATTTTTTTGACTTATTTTTTAATTTGTCTATTGGTGTTAGATTAGGATTAGAATCATCGTATGGGTCTAAGTGAATAATGGTTTCCCATTCACTTTTTTTATCTATTTTTTTTATACTTTCTTCTATTTTATCTGCAATTTTGTGAGCTTCTAGTAGTGAAATATGTGGATTAAATTCAGCGTGTACACTTACCATTTTTACTTTTCAAGATGCGCGAGTTTTTAGATGATGGAATCAAGTCACTTCGTCGCTCGTTATAATAATATCTTTTATTTTATCTACTTCATTTTCATCTAGAGCTACGTCTAAAAGCAATAAAAATCATTTTTTTATAATCTCGTAAGCGCTATAAATTATGAAAATTGCAATAGCTCATCAAACAAGAGAATCAATGAAATGTAGTCATGTAAATTTTATTATTATTAATGAAAATAATATTCAAGCATTTGCATATAAATCAGTTTTATAATGAAGAGAATCAGCTTTTGTAACTAAACTGTTTGTTTTTTTGTAAACTGAATCTAAGAACTTTACTAAAGCTCAGGTTGCAACAATTGAAACTATCATTACTAAAATTCACGCTTCTAAAACTTTTATTTCATCGTGGTCTAATAATTTTATTATAGATTCATATAAAATTATTCATCAAGAAATAGCTATGACAAGTCATTCTATAAAAGCAGCTAACGCTTCAAATTTTCATCTTCAGAAATTAAATAAATCATCAGATTTCTTTTCTGAGTGCTTTAATGCTAAAAAATTAAACATCGATACAAACATATCAAGTACAGAATCAACAGCTGAAGATATTATGGCAATAGAACCACTAAAAATTCAGACAATAACTTTTATAATAACTAAAAATATTGCGGTGATAGTTGATACAACGGTAGCTTTTCTTTCTAAATTCATAAACCAAATTTATTAAATATTTAGTTTATTATATTAAAATATTTAATAGTTGCAAAATTAGTTTTTTGATTTTTTTATTTCTCAGCTAGCAGGACATTAGGTGAATTCTTATCAGTTTCGCTTTTACTAGATTGTATTCTTTGAAAAACCTTTTCAGCTGTTGCTAATTTTTTTGTGTTATCTCAAATACAATATTTTAAAAAATCTTTTATAACACCGTCGAATTTTTTATTTGTGATATTTTGTACTGTTTGAGCTAAAATTTTTAGTTGATATGGCTCTTGAAAAGGAGAATTATCAAGGAGTAACCTTCAAAGTCTTTGAGGAGAAGTTTGTTTGCAGATATATTGAAACTTAACTTCACGAATTCTTTGTCAAACTTCGGGGCTAATTTTTCATTCAGAAATAGCGGAATCTATATTTGTATCAAAATTTTTCTCATAAATATTTTTCATAATTTCAGAAACTACTGTAGCTAACTGTGGATTATTTTCTACTCAATTTAATATAAAAGCAATATCTTCTTTTGAAGTTCACATAGCTGTTAATTCATTAACAGTTTTATCTAGACTTCCTTGAGGCTGAGATGATTGAAGTTCATTATAACTAGTCTTTTCTATTGTCATAATTTGTCATTATTTAATTATAAGACAAAATAATATTATATTTTTTTATATTGTCAATAATTAAGGATAAAAAATGATATATTTTTCAATTATTTCTTAATTTTCTATATACTTTGATTGTTTATAATAAAAAACTAGTTATTAAAACTAGCCTTCATTTTCTTCTGTTTTTTCTAGTGCTGCTATTAGTTTATCAGGACTATTTTTATTGTCTGTATCTTCTGCATAAATAGGAGAATCTCAATTAAATGGATTACGATCTGCTAAATAAGTTATATTATTTTGTGCTAACACCGTTGCAATTGTATTATAATATTCTTGTCAAAAAACAGCTAATTGTTCTAGTGTATGATTAGGTCTTCTGTTTTCTCTGTATTGTAAAGTCTCTTCTATTTTATTTATGATTGCTTGATAAAATTCATTATTTCATTTTTTAGAAAGGGTTATTAAGTTTTTATAGGTAGGGAAAAGTTTATTTGTAGGCATGTTGTATATAACATGTTCAGCTATAATTTTTCAAGATTCAGGAGTTATATTTCAGGCTTCTATTTGTAATTGTATTTCATAAGGACTTCTTGAATTATGTTTTAGAGAGTGTATTTTAGAAAGAAATTGTAATCATTCGGGACTAGTTTCTTCTCTTATATAATTACTTTCGTTTTCAGAAAATCAAATTAAATTTAATCATTGTTCTGCTAAATCTCAAATTGAAAAATTTATAGAATCTGTTGTATTATTAGGAATATTGCTAATATTATTTGACATTATTGTAAAAATTAATTATTAAATTATTGTAATTATACTATATTTTATGTTTTTTTGTCAAAAATTTGCTAAAAATTAAACTTTTTTTATAATAAGAAAAATATTTACTAAAAATTAATTATGACTTTTTCAGAAAAAATCATTCCTTTAAGAAAAGATATTGATGAACTTGATAGGGAATTATTAAAAATATTAAAAAGAAGGTTTAAAGTAGTACAAAAAGTATGAAAATTAAAAAAAGAATATAATATAAAGCCTCTTGATGAAGCTAGATGGCAAGAAGTTATAAAAAATATTAGAAATAAGGCGGAAGACGAAAAAATAAATCCAGATTTTATAGAAGATTTATGGAATTTAATTCATAAAGAAGCACTTAAATTAGAGGAATAAATATAAAGAGTGAGAATTTTTATCCTACTTTTTTATTATAATTCAATATTATTCAAAATTTTATTATTTTCTCCTTTTAGTTTTTTTCAAATTTCTCATCATTTTAAATTAGGGTATTTTTTTATAATATCGCTTCAAGTAAGTAATTTTACTTTTTTACTAGCGCTTATTAATTTATCAATAAATTCTAATCTTTCATTAAATTTTTTAGTATTTACTGGTATTTTTCAATAACTATCAGCTTTCATTAATATTAATAAATCAGGAAAATACTTATGCATTACAAATTTTATAGCTTCAGCTAATTCTAGTCTATCTAATCTATATATTTTATCATGATTTTCTATTAAAAATTGTATTCTTTTCTCTTCTTTTTTTGAAAAAATTAGATTTTTTTTCTCTGTTTTAAAATAATTTAAAGAAAATTCTGCGTGATTTGGATAATGAACTTCTCATTTTTTATCTAAATAAAAAGTATCAACTTTTCAAGTGTCGTGGTAAAGCGCTGTATAATATAAACAAATATCTTGAATATTAGCTTTATTTAGCTCTTCTATAACCATTTTTGTATGAATCCAAACATTTCATTCTTGGTGTCAACTTTTTCATCAAGGAGCTTTTTCCATATTCTCGATACTTGGCATAAACATATTAAAAAATCCGATTTTTTTCAAATCTTCAAGGGAAGATGTATTATTTTTATCTAATAAAATTTTATCAAATTCTTCTCTAATTCTTTCGCGAGAAATATTTTTTAATAAGCTAATTTTTTCTGAAATTATTTCAAAATCTTCTTGTTTGGCTTCTAGGTTATATTTATTTTTAAATCTTATAAATCTTAAAATTCTAAGTGCGTCCTCATCTATTCTATCTATAGTTTTTCAGATAAAATTGATTTTTTTATTTTCTAAATCTTCTATTCATCAGACAGGATTTATGTATTTTTTTTCTAAAATATTATAATATATCGCATTTATCGTGAAATCGCGTCTGGAAGCGTCTTTTTGTATATTTTGTGTAAAAATTACTTTGGCAGGCTTTCTATTGTTTATACTTCAAATATCTTCTCTGAAAGTTGTTATTTCAAAAATTTTTCGGTTTTCGTTGACTATTAATGTTCAATATTTTTTTCAAATTTCTCAAACAACTTTTAAAGCAGATTTTACCTCATCTAGTGTAGCGTCAGTAGATAAATCGATATCTCAAGCGGGAAGTCATAATAAAATATCTCTGTTATAACCTCCGACAATATAGGTTTTTTTTCAAATTTTTTCTATTTTTTTTGCTATAGTTTTTACTTCTTGCATTTTTCTTTATTTAAAGCTATTAATTAAATAATATTTATATTTTTATTTTTCGCAAATTATTTTGATTAATAAATAAACTTGGTTTTGTGGAAAAGTAAAAAATAGCTACCAGTAAATTATAAGTAACTAATTTTATGTTAACTAGTGAAATAAATTATATAATTTTTATAGTAAAAAAGACTTGATTTTTCTAGTATAAACTATATAATTATTCTAGTTGATAAATGTTTATTTAATAAGAAAAAATAAGAATGTTAGATTTTAACAAAATTGTAAAAAAACTGTCAAAAAAAAGATGAAAGATAATATTTAAATCTGATATATTTGATATTATTGACCCAGACTTGAATAAAAAGAATAATCTAAAAGTTACGAAAACGATTTATAGATTGCTTGCTGAAAAAATAATGTTAAAGATTAGAAACGGCGTTTATATAATTCCATTAGAAGAAGATTTGAATTTAAATGAAGTTGATTTGATAGAAAAATATTTTTTCCCGCTTGTGAAGAAATATATTTCAAAAGAAGTTTCTAGTTATTATTTTATCTCGTGAGATAAGGCTTTGGAACTTAATTTGAGGGATTTTTCGGTGAGAGAAAAAATCTATGTGATAAATAGAAATGTTAATAAAAAAGTAAAAATAGGGGATTATGAGATAATTTTTAAGACAATAACTAGTAACAAAAACTGAAAAAAAATAAATCTTTATAATAAATTTTCTAAATTTACTAAAAATTTTGAAGTTGATAATGTGAATTTAAAGGCGTCAAGTCTAGAATTATCTTTACTTGAGAGTATGACTTTAAGTGATATTTACGAAGATTTAGATTTAGTGAAAATAAAAAAGGCATTAAAAAAATACAAAAAAGTGCTTAATAAACAGGTTTTAGACAATATTGTGAAATATAAATATATCGTGTGATTAAATAGGCTTAAGGAAATAAGCAAGACGATTGATGATGATTTATATGAATTATTTTTGTGATTAATAAAAGAAAATTGAGCGAATTTTGTTGGTAGAAGTTTGAGGAGGATGTAGAATATAATTAAATTATTTGACTTATAATATTTTTTATATATAGTAATTGGAAATTATTTTGTAACTATTGTTTTTATGTGATGAAATAACACGGTGTGAGGTTGAAGTGGTGGACAAGATGTTGTATGAAGTGTTATAGAACAATATGGAATAACTCCGGAGGAAATTTATGGGATAGATGATCCAATTGCTGATAAAATTATGGAAGAGAGATGATACTTTTTTCCTAAGGTTTGAATGATAATTGATGGTGATTTCATTGATAGTGCTAGACTTAGGTCTAATAAAGGGAGAAACCAATTTAAAGAAAAAATAGAATATTTTAGTGATTGGAGTAAAAGTTATAAAGATAATTTATCAAATCCTAAATGAGAAGATTATTTTGATAGAACATTAGAAGAAATAGTTGATGTTAATTTTTCTGATAATACTATTAAATTGGATTCAAAAGTGGAAGATGTTGTAGAAGGTTTAAAGAAACTAGATACTAGTAATCCTGATTTAGTTTTATCTCCTGTTGTGAAAAAAATAGTTGATAGTTTGGTTGGACAGGGAGATGGTGCTGAAGTATGAGAAAAACCAGAAATTGTTGAACTTGATTTAGATGGTTTTAATGAAATGATGGAGGAAATGAAGCAAGAAGATAGACTTATTAAATCTTGATTTTTAAAGAAAAGAGTAAAGAAATAAAAATAATAAGGCTTTTATCAAGGGGCTTTTTTTCTTGCTTGATTTTTTGTATAAAATAAATATAGTTAGTGATATTATTTTTGAATAAAATTTTTTAGATAAATATGATAATTTTAGGGATAGAAACATCTTGTGACGATACGAGTATTGCTGTTTTTGATGATGAAAAACTGCTTGCAATGGAAACAAATAGTCAGATAAGAATTCATAATAAAACTTGATGAGTTGTGCCTGAAGTGGCTGCGAGAGTGCATGCTGAAAATATTTTAGAAGTGTTAGAAATTGCTCTTAAAAAAGCTGGCAAAACTATTGAAGGAGTGGATTATATTGCTGTAACGACTAATCCTTGATTACTTTCTTCTATTTTGACTTGAACAGTTTTAGCATCTACAATTTCAACAGTGCTGCAAAAACCGATTTTGGATATAAATCATATTCAGGCGCATATTTTTGCGAATTTTTTGGAAAGAAAAGAAGAGGATATTAAGTTTCCTTTGGTATGTTTGACCGTGTCTTGATGACATAATGATATTTATTATATGGAAAATATGTGGGATATGGAAAAATTATGATGAACGGGCGATGATGCTGCTTGAGAAGCTTTTGATAAGGTAGCGAAAATGTTATGACTTCCTTATCCTTGATGACCTCATATAGCAGGGAAAGCTGAGGATTATGAGAAAAATATGTTAAATAAAATAAAAAATATATGAATAATGGGGAAAAATAAAGAACTTTTTCCTAGAGTTTTTCTTGATAAAAAGAGATTTGATTTTAGTTTTTCAGGATTAAAATCAGCTGTAAAAAGAGAAATAGATAATAGAAAATTAGAGATTATAAAGAAAAAATATTCAGAATTATCAAATAATGAGTTAAGAGAAATTTTGAAAAAAGAAGATAGGCAGATAAAGTTAAGTGAAAAAGATATTTGTGAAATTGCTTATGAATTTGAAAATGCTGTTATAGAAGTTTTGGCTTATAAACTTATTTATTGAGCTGAGTTATACGGCGTGAATACTGTAATGCTTGCTTGATGAGTTAGTGCTAATACTAAATTAAAACGTACAATAGAGAATTTAGCAAAAGAAAAAAATCTAGAGTTTATTTATCCAAAATCAAATTTATATAGTATGGATAATGCTGCTATGGTGGGAATGCTGGCTTATTATAAGATAAAATATTGAAAATTTGAAAATAAAATTTGAGTAGTTGCTCCTTAGGTAAAAAATAATTATAAAATAAAATAATTAAAAAGATATAAAAAAAATTTGAGAAATATTATTTTTGAATAAAATAGTGCTGTTATATTAATTTAATTTTTAAAGAAAAAATATGGCAAAAAATAAAGAAAATAAACAAATGGAGGATAAAAAATGATGTGGATGTCCTTTGAAAAAAATGAGTAAAACAGAAATTCTTATTTCTATTCTATTAGTTTTCAGTATATTGAATTTATCACTTATGACTTATGCTTTAACAACTAGGACTGCACCAACTTCATGAGGTGTTTCTTGAAATGTTGATTATACTGAGATAGAAAATATTATTGCGAAAAGTTTAGATAATAGAGAAGTTTCTGTTATAAAGACTGATTCTTGAGATACTCAAATAGCTATGGATTATAACAAAATTAGACAAATTATTAGAGATGAAATTTTGTCTAATGAATATGAAAAAATGTGAGGAAAAGAAAACTTTGAACTTATAAATCAACTTCAATTACCTCAAATACAGCAAGCTGTAGCTCAATATAAAGCTAAACTTGATGAAGGGAAACCTAAAGTAATGGAATTATCTCAGGTAAAAGAAATCTTGGCTGATGGATATAATAAATGAGATAAAAATGCTGATATTTTATGGCTTGAATTCAGTGAACTTGAATGTCCATATTGTTCTAGATTCTATAATTCAAACGCTGCGGATAAGTTAAATGAAAAATATTGAGATAGTCTAAATCATAGTTTTAGACATTATCCTTTAGATATGCATAAAAATGCTATGCCTGCTGCATTAGCTTTAGAATGTGTTTGAGAGCAAAAATGAAGTGAAGCTTTTTATAGTGTAATTGATAAATCGTTTACTTCTGGAAAATCAGATATTGAATCTATATATGGATTTGCTAAAGAAGCTGGAGCTGATGTAAGTAAAGTAAAATCTTGTGTAGAAAGTCAAAAATATAAGAATAAAATAGATGCTCAACAATCATTATGATTAGGTAAATTTAATATAACTTGAACTCCTGGAAATGTATTTATAAACACAAAAACGGGGAAATATATTAAAGTTTCAGGGGCTGCTGGAGCGACTTCATTAATAGAAGCGATAGAAAAAATCAAATAAAAAATTTAAATATTAAAGCTAGAGTAAAGTCTAGTTTTTTTATTTTGTATAAAAATAGGGAAAATAAATAAATTTGACAAAAAGAATAATATAGTTATATATTGATATAATTATTTTTAAACAATGACAGTATGAAAAATAATGTGGTGGCGGGGATTCTTTCTTCAGAGATAATCTGAAGAAAGGCTTTAATTGGTTGAATATCTAATGAATTAGTTCAAGAATATATTAATCAATGTAATAAAGATTTTTCTTTTGATGTATTTGCTTTATTAGAAAATGCTTGACAGGAAGAAGAGTTTTTAGATTTTATTAGGGCAACAAAAATTTTGTGAGTTACAGATGAACTTTTAGATATTTATTTAGATGTAGAGAAAAGAGATGCTTTATCTATTGCTGTAGCGGCTTCTATAAAGTCAGGATATCATCTAACTTTAGAAACAAGATATAAAGCAGCAAGAATATTAGCTTCTTTCTCTAGTGTTATACAATAGTTTTTATTTAGAATTATTGTATAAAATTTTTATTATTTTTGTTAAAAACTCGTAAAAAAGTTTGACAAAGGTTAAACAATAGATATATTTATCAGTAATATGAATACTTTATATAAGTAATGGGGGAGGAGAGTTTCATAATAAATATAATTTTTTAGCTATGGAAAATAGCTTTTGAATTGTATCTATTTTGTTTTTTAATTTTCTTTTATGGGTATAGAACAAATACAAGAAACTGAAAAAGATGGGGGATTGAATTTTACTAGTTTTAGTGAGATATCTTTAGAAAATTCAAGGGAACAGGCTGCTGGTTTTTTAAGGAGTACAAAAATTGGAGCCTGAGTTGATTATTATCTTGAAAAATTTAAAGAAGAAAAAGATGAATGAATTTTATTTGATTATTTAAGGAGTTTAAATTTTGATGTCGTAATTAAGTGTTGCATGCATGTTTGTAATCATGATAATGAATATTCTGGTTGGTTTGTGAAGCTTGCAGAATATATGAATCTTGCTGAGTATATGGATGAGGATGGAGATATTGAAAAAACTATTAGAGCAATCCAACATGAGTTAAAAAGTATAGATATTGAAGATAGTGATTTTAAAGAAAGAATTTCGGCTTTATATATTAATGGAACAGTTAATTGAGTTCGTGCAGATGTGAGTGATTCTATAAGTTGACAAACAACGCCAACAACTTCTATAGAGGAACAAACTAAAGCTAAAGTATTACAATTTACTTTATGACCTTCTTCTAGAAATTTTTGAGCATATCATGGTATGCGCCATGATGAAAGGGAAATAGCTGTAGGATAAAATATTTTTTAGTAAACTTTATAAAAACTTATTTTTTATATCTTTTGACAATTTTTGTATAAATAATATAATCAACTCTCGTTAAAATAAACGGGAGTTTTTAAATAATTAAGAATAAAGAATAAGTAATGCTTTGAAGATATATAGATGTTTTTGATTATGACAAAGATAAAGCTCCTAGTTTATTAACTAGTCAAGAAGTGGAAGAAATATATGATTTACTTTGAGGGAGAAAAAAGGTTTTAACAGAATATCAAGAGGCGGCTCTAAAGAATTTAGATAAAATAAATTTAATATTAGACGGAATAATAAATAAAAAATAATTTATAATAATTAATATAGTTTAATTTATGTGGAGGAGGGAAATAAAAGAAGGAGAAAATAGCTATTTATTAACAAATAATGTAAAAGTTATTTGAGTTTTAGAATTGAAAAATAATTCTTATGTTTTGTCTCAAAAGGCAAATAATATATTGGATTGAGTATGAGAGGAAATAGATATTTTTTATTTATTTTTTGATGATTTAAATTGAGAAGCATTAAAATCAGAAGAAAAAATTAAAGAATGACTATGAAAAATAAAATTATGAAATATTGTTAGTTTACTTGAAAATTCTAATTTAAGTCAAGAAAAAGAAGCAGAATTAATATTAATAATAGAAAAATATTTTAGAGACTTTATTAGAGAAGCAAATAATAGTAAAAAAAGCTCTGTTGTTACTTTTTTGACACTGCGTCATTTATTTCCTGGTGTATTTAAAGATGATATAACTAATTGTGATTTTTCAAGGCTAAGTTTGAATGATATAAAATATATTAATGAAAATTTTTCTTGGAAAGAAGATAAAAAGGATTTTTTAGCCAAACTATCAGAAGAATTAACTTTTATGATTACTGATCAGTCCCAAGAATTTGATGATGTACTCTGAAGTGAAATTGTGAGTATGGGGAGAGAGCTTTTTTGAGATGATTTTAGATTGTTACAAAAATGAGATTAATTATCTAAAACAATAGATAAAAACGCTTTTTTAAATTAGGCGTTTTTATTTTTGATTTTTGTTTGTTTTGCGATATAATAAGGCAGATTTTAAAAAATAAAAAATAAATTTTATAAAAAATGGATGTAAAATATATAGTTTGAAAAGAGATAAAAAATCTTATAAAAAATAATTTTAATATAGAATTAGAAGAAATAAAATTAGAAATTCCGCCGAAAAATAATCTTTGAGATTATTGTTTTTGAGCGTTTGCATTAAGTAAAATATTGAAGAAAAAACCTCAAGAAATAGCTGAAAGTATTAAAGAAGTATTTGAAAAATCTGAAATTTTAAGTGATATAAATATCGCCTGAGTATTTATAAACTTTAGAGTGTCTGAAAAAGTTTTTGCAAGTGAATTTAAAAACGCTTATTTATCTAGAGAAACTTTTTGATATAATGGGAAATGAACAGGGAAGCATATAATTGTTGATTATATTGGTGCAAATGTATGAAAACCTCTTCATATAGGGCATATGTGTACGCCAAATCAATGACAAGCAATGATAAATTTATATCGTCATAAATTTGGTTATAATGTTATTTCTGATACTCATCTTTGAGATTGGTGAATCATCTTTGGTAAGCTAATAACGGCTTATAAATTATGGTGAGATGAAGCTGAACTTGAAAAAGATGCAGTAAATTATTTACTTAAATTATATGTAAAAATTAGTACAGCAGCGAAAGAAGATGAAAAGTTAGAACAAAGGACTAGGGATGAATTTAAATTGCTTTCTGAAGGGAATAAAGAGAGTATTGATTTATGGGCAAAATTCACAAGTTTTTCAATAGATAGAATGCAAAAAACGTTAGATAGAATGAAAATTATTCCAGATTATAATATTTGAGAAAGTTTTTATGAGGGATTAAATTTGCCAAAAATGGGAAATTTTCCAGATTTAAAAAATGATATGCATAGTATAGTAAAAGAGCTTATAGAAAAGAAAATAGCTACTAAAAACGAAGATTGAAGCGTATGAGTTATTTTCCCTGAAGAAACAAAAATTCCTTCTTGTATTTTACAAAAAAGAGATGGAACACATGGATATTTGGCTTCAGATTTAGCTTGTGTAAAATATAGATTACAAAATTGGAGTAGAACTGAAAAAGTTATTTATTTTATTGATGTGAGACAGTCTCTTCATTTAAAACAAGTTTTTGAAATTTCAAAAATGGCGGGGTTTATAAATCCAGAAAAAACCGAACTTATTCATGCTCCAAATGGGTTTATTTCATTGAAAGAATGAGCAATGTCTACGAGAAGTTGAAATATAATTTTACTTGATAAATTGCTTGATGAAGCTATTTCTAGAGCTAAAAATATTATTTTAGAAAAAAGGCAAGATATTGAATGAGAAGAGCTTGAAAAATTATCAGAAACTATTTGAATTTGAGCTATAAAATATGGATATTTGAGCAAGAATAGAACGACTGATGTGATTTTTGACTGGGATGAATTTATGACTTTTGAATGAAATAGTGGACCATATATTGCTTATGCCCATGTTAGAGCCAATAAATTGATAAATGATAGTAAAATTAAAGATTTTGATAAATATTCAAGTTATACTTTTGCACTTCAAGAAGAGAAAAATTTGATAAAAATGATTTTTGAATATGAGCAAGTTATTCTAGATACTGCTAAAAATAATACTCCGCATTTAGTCGCTGCTTATGCTTATAATTTAACAAAAACTTTTAATAGTTTTTATAATAATGTGAAAATTTTAATAGTGATGATGAGGAAGTGAAATTAGCTAGAATTCAGCTTGTAATAATGTTTAAACAAGTTATTGCTGACGCTATGTGAATTTTATGAATTGAACTTCCTGAGAGAATGTAAAGCTAACTTTTGAAAAAATGGTTGATTATAATAATTATGCAAAAACTTTTGCTAATTCAAGGAAAAATATGAAATGGGGAGAGATAGATTATTTTTTGAATAATTTAGATTTTTTCTCGTGAATAAAAATTTTGGATATTTGAGCTGGGAGTGGTCGATTATATGGTGAATTATGTAATAAATTTTGAGAAAATAATTTTGAGTATACTTGACTAGAGCTCTCTAGCGAGCTTATAAAAGAAGCGAAAAAGCAGTATGAAAATATTGTAATGAAAAAGATGAATATGCTAGATTTAGATAAATTAAAAGAAAAATATGACGCGGTATTTTTTATAGCTAGTTTTCATCATTTGGAAGCTTCAGAAGAAAGAAATATTGTGTTAAATAAGTTAGCAAAATTATTAAATAAAAATGCGAAAATTTATTTGACTAATTGGGCACTAAACAGCGAAGTTAATAAGGAAAAATTTGAAAAATCTAGATTAACTAATACTGAAAATGAATTTTGAGGAGAGGATTACAGCATAAAAATTTGAGCAAATTATAGATTTTATCACGCATTTACTTTAGAAGAATTGACTTTTTTATTTGAAAAAAATGATTATAATATTTTGGAAAATAGATTATTTGATAATCAAAGAAATTATATTAGTATAATAAATAAAAAATAAAAATGATAGGACTTTTCCCCATAAAATCAGAGATAGATTATTTGAAATATATAGATGTTTTGGCTTTTATAATAGTATTATTTTTGATATTACATTTTTTTGTGTTGTATTATTTTTATAAATTTAGACCGAAACAAAAAGTTAAAAAAATAGTAAAAAAATTACCCAAAGAGTTACAAAAATGATTGTCAGAAATTATCTTAAATAAATTAAAAAAGATAAAAATAGATAGCGATAGAGAAAAGTTTTTTATAGAATTTAACGCTATTTTGAGAGAATATTTTAATAAAACTTGAATAGAAAATGCGAGTAATAAAAACTTAAGTGAACTTGAAAAAGAAAAAATAAATAGAGATGTTTTAGAAGTTTTTAGAGAGAGTTATTTTATGATTTTTAATAAAAAATTAGAAGATAATATTGAATTTAGAGAGAATTTAATAAAAAAAGCGAGTGATTATTTTATAAATAAAAAATAAAAAATGCCAGAGATTTTTGGAATTACATTTTTGGATTATTATTATATTTTTTTGATTATTTTAGCTATTTTATGGCTTATTTTAGATTTTTTTGTGAATAAAAAATTCTGAGTTTATTTTGAATTTTTAGAAGATGTTAAAAAAGTTTATAAAAAAAGTAGCTTGTTTTATTATTTAAAAAAAGTTTTAATTTTAACTATATTTTTGGCTTATATAGTTGTTTTAATGAATCCAAATGTGATGACTAAAGAAAAAAAAGAGCTAAAGCCTTGAATTGATATTGTTTTTACGCTCGATTTATCTTGGTCAATGTTAGCTTCTGATTTGAAACCAAATAGGCTTGAAGCTGCCAAAAATGTGATAGAATGATTTATAAAAGATTTGCAAAGTGATAGAGTTTGACTTGTTGTTTTTGCTTGAAAAACTTTTACTTCAATGCCGCTAAGTCTTGATTATAAAACGGCTTTGGATAAAGTAAATCAGATGACGATTGATACAGTTTCAAAACATTCTATGGAGCTTTTATGAACAGCGATTTGAGATTCTTTGCTTTATTCAACTTCTTTATTTAATGAGGAAAGCGAGAGAAAAAAAGTTATAATTTTGATAACAGATTGAGTTTCAAATAGATGATATACACCTTGAGAAGCTGCAAAATTTGCTAAAACAAAGGGGATAACTCTTTATACAGTTGGTGTATGAGGTTATGAAAATGTTTTTATCCCAGAACTTTGATTAAATATCACTTGAGTAAATGACAGATGACTAAATTTTTTAGCTCAAACATGAGCAGGAAAGTATTATAGATCTGATGATAATGAAGCATTAAAAAATATTTTTGAGGAGATAGAATCTTTGGAAAAAACTAAGTGAGAATTAGAAGAAAAAAGTTATTTTAATCCGATTTACTTGCCATTTGTATTAGTTGTAATAATGTTAGTATTTTTCTTGTTTTATTTGGAATATGCGTATAAATTAAAATTTAAATTTAAAAAATAATGTTTTCGAATTTTAATATATTTTCTGTGATAATTTTTGTTATAATAGTAATTATAATGTATTTTGTGTTTACAAAAAAGTTATATTTACAAGAAAATTTTTTAAATAATTATGTTTATAAATTATCGCCAAAAATAAAGTTTTTTAGTATAGTTCTAGCTTTGATTTTTTTATTAATTGCCTTTTTAGAACCTAGATGATTTGGTTATGATAAAGCGAAAACTACTTCTTGAAATACTATATTTGTTTTGGATGTGACAAAAAGTATGAATGCTCTTGACTATAGAGATGATGAGAAAAAAAATATTTATTCTAAGCTAGATACTGCGAAAAAAATCATTTTAGATATAGTAGAGGAGAATAAAGAAAATAATTATTGATTGCTTGTTTTTGCTTGAGAACCTAGAGTTATGTCGCCATTAACGACTGATGAAAATAGTTTTAAAAATTTATTAATAGCGAGCGATTCTAATTCTGTGAAAACAAATTGAACAGATATAACTTCAGCTTTAAATAGAGCGATAGATATGTTTAAACCAGAAAATAAAGCAAAAAATATAATATTGTTAACAGATTGATGAGAAGAAAAAAATGATTTTCAAATAATTAATAATACTATAAAACAAGAGAATATTAAACTTTTAACCATTGGGCTTTGAAATAAGCAGTGAAGTTTTATCCCTGATTATACAAATCCGTTTTGAGAAATAGTTTATAAAAAATATAATTGAAAAAAAGTAGTAACCTTTTTGAACTCGGGGAGTTTAAATAATTTAGAGGGGGAATATAAAGAATTTTTGGATTTTAAAAATCTTGATAAATTAAAAAAAGAAATAATTTCGGCTAATGATAAATTACTTAATGATTATTTTTTGAAAGACAAAAAGAATTTAACGAGAATTTTTGTGATGTTTTCGTTTGTGTTATTTTGTTTTTACCTTATAATTGACTTGTTTGATAAAAAAAGACAAAAATTAATTTAAATTTTTAATAAAAAAGTAAGAAATATGAAAATTTTAGAGAAGAGAAAATTAGCTAGTTTATTAGTTACTTGAGCGATATTTTTAAATATAAATTCAACTTTAGCTCAAACAGTAAAAATAAATAATTGAGAATGAAATGTTCAAATTATAAACATAAAAGTTACTCCGATAGACCTTAAGAAAAAAGAAGTTTCAAGAGAAGAGGCTTTTACTTTTATGGCAGAATATACAAAAGAAATTCCAACAAGTTATAAGTATATAAACTTGAATTTTAAGGGAATAGATAAAGATGAAAAAATATATGATAGTCTTCAAAGATTAGTGTATATTGATGCGATTAGAAATATGAAAGTGGATTTAAACTTAGATGAAAAAATAAATATTTATGACTTTTTTATCCTTATAAGAAAAGTAACTTGAGAGAATTTTCTTATTTGAAATGATCCAGAAAAATTAAAAAATCTTACGCTTAATGCTTATGATGTAAAAAGAGTAAAAAATCATTTAGAGTTGCTTGATTTTTCAAGAAGTAATGATGAAATTAAACAAAAAGAATTAGATAATAATGAACATTATTTAATTTTAAAAGATGTTTATGAAACGCTTAAAAATAAATTTTTATGGAAAGATGATTTAGATAAGGAAGAAATGTTTGCTCATGCTGCTCAAGGTTTAGCTGAAGCGACTTGAGATAAACATACTGCTTATTTATTACCAGAAGGTGATGAAGCTTTATTTAATAGTTTGAATAATTCTTTTGCTTGAGTTTGAGCCTATTTAAAACAAAGAAATTCAGGAGAGTTTATGATTGATTGAGTTATTGAAGAAGGGCCTTCAGATAAAGCTGGATTAATTGCCTGAGATATTATAGTAGAAATAGATTGAAAAGATGTTTGAGATATAGAAAATACAAAGGGATTACTTCCTTTATTAAGATGAGAAATATGAAGTGAAGTTGTTTTAAGAGTGAAAAGATGAGCAAGAATTTTAGATATAAAAATTATAAGATGAGTTATTCAATTAGATAATGTAACTTGAGCAAAAATTGAAGATAAAGATAATACTTATTATGTAAAAGTTAGAGCATTTGGAACGAATACTTTTTCTTGATTTAAAGAGCAAATTAAAGAAATAAAAAAGGATAACACTATAAAAAATATTATATTTGATTTGAGATGAAATCCAGGTTGAATAGTTTGAGAAGCTCAACATATGCTTAATTATTTTTATCAAAAATGAGAGCTTATTTATAATGTAAATGGTGCAAATAATGATAAAGATAAAATTCATTCAACTTGAATTTTAGATAACGAAAAAGAAAATTATGAAATAGATTTTTCTGACTATCAAATTTATATTTTAGTTGATTGAGATACTGCATCTGCTGCTGAAATGTTCACTGCTTGAGTAAAAAATAAATTCCCAGACACAAAAATTATTTGAGAAAAATCTTATTGAAAAGCGTCTATGCAAGCGCTTAGAAATTATAGAGATGGTTCGCTTTTGAAATATACAATTGCTGTTTGGACAATTTGAGAAAATGAAATTAAAATTAATGGAGTATGAATAACTCCTGATTTAGAAGTAGAATTTGATGCTGAAAAATATAAAAATGAAGATATAGACACTCAACTAAAAGCAGTTTTAGATGAGATAAATTAATAATTTTTAATTATTTTAGATATGGAATTTATAGTAAAAATTTTTTATTGAGCAATTTTTGTTTGATTAGGATTTTTAATGTTGAAATATAGAAGAGTTGTAAAAAGTTGGACTTGAAATTTTGTATGGGCGGAAAGATATTTATGAAATTGATGAACAAATCTTGTTCTTGTTTTACTAGCTTTAGCATTGATGTTTTTCGGTGCTATGTATCCGTTCTGATTCGAAATTTTTCCTGCTGATGCGCCAACACCAACTATTTAAAAATAAATTTTTAAATTATGAAAAAGATTATTGTTTTTATTATTTGTTTTTTAGCTTTTATTCCTAGCAGTTTTGCTGATTTTTTAGAAAATTTAGATAATGCTGCTAGAGAGTTTATTTTCCCTGATGAACATAATTATAATACTTGAGTAAAAAGCTATGAAGAAGAGGAGTATTTAGATGCTATTGAGCATTTTTTGAGCGTAGATTGTAATGAAAAAAAAACTGAGTTATGTTTTAAAACAAGTCATAATTTATGAAATAGTTTGTATTATTTTTCTTTTGGTGTAACTGACGAAGTGAGAGTGAAAAATTATGAAAAAGCAATAAATTATTATAATAAAGCGCTTAATATAAAGGAAGATGTTGAAACAAGAAAAAATAAAGAATTTTTGGAAGAAGAATTGAAAAAATTAAAGAAAAAACTAGAGGAAAAGAAAAAAATTGAGCAGCAACAACAAAGTCAGTGATGATGAAAAAGTTGAGAAAAAAATAATTCTGGAAACTCCTGAAAATCTCATCCAAAAACTTGAGAATGAGATAAAGAGCAGTTTAATAAAAATAATATGCCAGAGTTAAATCCTAATGGAGAAGAAAAAAGTGCTCCGACTGAGGAAGTTCCAGATTATGTAAATGAGGATAGAATTTGAGAAGATTTGAACGAAGAAGAGATAAAAAGTATGCAAGATAGGCTTGATTATTTAAAAAAGGATTCAACAAATAACAGTAGAAGTTTTGATAAAAAGAAGAATATGAATGATGTGAGGAATAAGTTTTTTTCTGATTTTGAGAGTGAATTTTGATTCGGAATTCATAAAAATGAAGAAAAAGATTGGTAAAAAGAATTGACTTATTTATTTTTATAGATAAGTTTATTTTGATTTATAACGAAAAAATAACAATATGGCAAAAAATTTAGTAATAGTCGAATCTCCAGCAAAGGGGAAAACAATAGAAAAATTTTTATGAAAAGATTATAAAGTTGTCGCTTCTATGTGACATTTTAGGGATTTACCTGTGAAAAAAATCTGAGTTGATATTGAAGATGGTTTTAAACCAAATTATGAAATTTCTAAAGATAAGAAAAAAACAGTAGATTGACTTATCGCATTAGCGAAAAAAGCAGAAACTGTCTGGATAGCTACCGATGAGGACCGCGAGGGAGAGGCAATTGGTTGGCATCTTTGTCACATTTTAGATTTAGATCCAAAGGAAACTAAAAGAATAGTTTTTCATGAAATTACTGAAAAAGCTATTAAACATTCAATAGAAGAGCCGACTCATATTAATCTAGATTTAGTAGACGCGCAACAAGCGAGAAGAGTATTAGATAGACTTGTTTGATATAAAATTAGTCCTGTTTTATGGAAAAAAATTAGAAAGTGATTATCAGCTGGTAGAGTACAATCAGTTGCTGTTAAATTAATAGTAGAAAAAGAAATTGAAATCAGAAATTTTAAACCAGTTGAAAGTTGGAAATTTTCTAGTATTGTCGAAGCTGAAGGTAAAAAATTTAAAGTAATTTTACATAAAATAAGTTGAAAAGTCGCTAAATTAAAAACTAAGGAAGATGCAACGAATATTTTCAAAGAAATTTTATGAGAAGTAGAATTAAAAGAATCTCAAGATAAAAAATGAAATACTATTTTAGAAGCGAAAAAAGAATTTAATTTAGTTTTAAAAACAGCAACTAAAAAAGAAAGTAAAAAATATCCAGCACCACCTTTTACGACTTCGACTCTTCAACAAGAAGCTAGTAGAAAATTTGGCTATCCGCTTAAGAAAACTATGATGGTAGCGCAAAAGTTATACGAGTGAATTGACCTTTGAAATGGGAAAAGACAATGATTAATAACTTATATGAGAACTGATAGCGTGAATTTATCAGATGTAGCAAAAACAGGAGCTAAAAAAATGATAGAAAACTTATACTGAACAAAATATAGTTTAGCAAACGGAAGAAATTATAAGACAAAATCGGCTTGAGCTCAAGAAGCGCATGAGGCTATTAGACCGACCGATTTAGAGAGAACTCCTGAAAGTTTATCTTGAGTGCTTGATAAAGACCAACTTAAATTATATGATTTGATTTGGAAAAGAACGCTAGCTTCTCAAATGAAAGAAGCTTTGGTAGAAGTGACAACTTTTGTTTTTAATAATGAAGATATTAAAAAATTTGACTGGCAAGCCAAATGAGAAGTAGTAAAATTTGATGGTTTTATGAAAGTTTATACAGAATGAAAAGATGATGATGATACTAATGGAGAAGCTGATAATTCTATACTGCCAGATTTGAAAGAATGAGATATAGCTAAGGCAAAAATTTTAACTGCTAATCAAGCGTTTACAAGACCACCAGCGAGATATACAGAAGCTTCGCTTGTTAAGAAGCTAGAAAGTGAATGAATTGGTCGTCCTTCGACTTATGCTCCTACAATTACGACGATTATTGACAGAGGTTATATTGAAAAAATTGAGAAAAAATATCTTTCTCCAACTGAAATTGCGTTTGTTGTGACTGAGTTTTTAGAGAAATATTTTGCTCAAATGATGGATTATAAATTTACTTCTAAAGTTGAAGAAGATTTTGATAAAATAGCGACAGGTGATGAAAAATATGAAGAAATGTTAGATTGATTTTGGAGTCACTTTGTAAAAGATTTAGAAAATGCTGATGAAAATGCCGTAAAACAAGTTGAAAAAATTTGAAAAAAATGTCCAGATTGCTGAGGGGAACTACTTATGAAATATTGAAAAAATTGAAAATTTATTGCTTGTGAAAACTTTCCAGAATGTAAATATACCGAAGAGTTAGAGGAAGAAAGAAAGAAAAAAGAAGCTTTAGAAAATCAAGTTTGAGAAAAATTTTGTCCAAAATGTGGTTCAATTTTGAACATAAAAAACGGTAGATATGGCCCATTTTTGGCCTGTTCATCGTACCCAGACTGTAAACATATTGAATCTATAAAAGATCCTAAGCAAGAGATTTTAGAAGAGATATTAGCTGGAGAAAAATGTGAAAAATGTGAAAGTCTTATGGCGATAAAAAATTCAAAAAGATGATTATTTATGGCTTGTACGGGCTATCCAAAATGTAAAAATGCGAAACCTATTCCAAAAACAGCTTGGGATGAAGTAAATGAAAGATTAAAAAAATAATAAAAATTCTCTATTAATTTAGAGGATTTAATTTAAATAATTCATAAGAATACCTAGAAGTTGAAAATTGTATATCAGTGAAATATAGATATTTAAGCAAAACACTTTATAAAAAGTGTTTTTTTGTGTCAAAATTTGTAAAAAAATATTTATTATGATAAAACAATTTTAATTAATAATTTATTAATTATTTAAATAATTATCTAAAAATGAATAACTTAAAAAAAGAAGTGATAAATATACTCACTTTATTACGAGATAGAAATATATGGGATAAAGCTGATTTTTTGCTTAATAAAGTAGAAAATAATGAATTATCAGAAAAGCAGCTAAAGACATTGATAGAGTGAATTAATAAGCTTTTACAAAATGCACAAGAAGAAAAATTTAAGAAAAATAACTTAAATAATAAAGAAAAAATTAGCAAGAAAAATAAAGAAGAAAACATGGAAAGAAGAGAGGAATTAGATAATTTAGATAACTTAGATAACTTATTAGATAACATATAATATTAATTTATAATTTTAAAATCATGACAAATCCAGAACAAAAAAAATCACAAGGTGAATTAACTCAATTTAAAGGATTAGAGTTATTAAAAAAATTAGAAGATGATTACTTATTAAAAGCATAATTTTTAATTGGTTGAGGTGATTTATTTGAATCTTTATGAATAAATGAGGAAGATGAAGAAAATAAACATCAATTATATTGGTCTATAGTGAATTATGTATGTAACCCATCTGATTACGATTCTTTAGATATTAATGATAATCTTTCAAAAAAATTGAAAGAAACAGAAATTCCTATAGATTTTTTTATTAATGAAAAAAATTTAAGAGAATATATAGCTTGAAATGAAGCGAAATTTTGTAAGTTTTATATATATTTTAAACAAAAATTATGAGAACCAAATACTATTGTATATGATAACATGTCAAAAACATTGTCTTCTCCTAAAAAAATAACGGAGTTATTTAAACAAAATAAGGAAATTATAAAGAAAATTATCTCAGAGATAGAAGATATAAGTTTGTCATACTTTTGAGAAGGATTAGTTATTGTATTAGATACTCTTTCTCTTTCTAAAGAAAAAAGAAAAACAAAAATGGCAGCTCAAAAACAATTTATTATAGAAGCAGCAAAGGTTTTGGAAAAAGAAGTCGGAGAGGGACCAATTGCTTTTATCGTATTGGAATCAATGGGATGTGATATAGAAGAAAGATATTGACAAAAATCATTAGATGCTTTTAGAGAGGGACTACAAATGATTGGCGATATTACAGCAGAAGAAATAAAGAAAAGGTTAAAAAAGAAGCAGCGTGTAGAAGAAAAAGCGGAAGCAGATAGGCCAGTATCTGATTTTATTACGGAAGAAAATACAAGAAATATTTTTACGCAAATAGTATGAAAAAGTTATTTAAATCTTAGTGGAATAAGAAAATATTTTAGGGATACTCCGTTACCAGGCAAAAGACAACAAGAAGTATTAGAAATAGCTTCTTCTCCTGAAAAAATAATTCAGCTATTTGAACAAAATAAAGAAATAGTGGTAAAGATTTTTTCAGAAATGAATATTGATGAATTACTGAAATTTAAGAAAAAATTTAAAAAGGTAAGAGAAGGGAGTTATTACACTCTTGGTAAATTAAGATGAGATATTGAAAGAGAATGATGAAAAGGATCGGCTGTTGCTTTTGATAAGGGATTAGATATGATAGCTAATCTTTTAGAAAAAGAAATAGAAAAGAAAAAAATACCTTTTCCAAAGGAAAAAATTCCAAGATGAGATTATTCAGAAACTTCTATAATCGAACTATTAACTTCAGATGTTTTGAATGGTTTTATAGATGATGGTATAGAGAAGAATATTTTTAAATCGCAAGATTATTTTGATATTATTAGAAATACTTTATATAAATCTATTTGAATTAATACAAGAGAAGATTTTTGAGAAGTTATTTCAACTAAAGAATTATGAAATATAAATAAAGTTCTTAATAAGGTTTGAGGAGAAAGATATAAATATTCTAGATTAGTGAAATTTGCTTTACTTTGAGAACGTAAAAGATTTCAAAAATGGAATAAAAAATTCTTAGATGGTATTACTGAAGATTTATCATCTCCTGAAAATATAAATCAGTTATTTGAACAAAATAAAGATGCGATAAGAGAAAGTTTTGCAAAATTAGAGCGGGACGATTTAGACCAAATAGAAATTGCTCTTAAGAATATGTATCTGCCGGTATTCGCTCCTGAAATAGAAAATGAAGCTGTTTTAGATGAATATTTATTAGACTTTAGAAAAGAAATTGAAGAAAAATGATGACTAGAAGCAGTGAACGCTTTTCATTCATGAACAGAAATGTTAATAGATTTGATAGAAGAAGCGAGAAATCAAAAGGCGTATGAAAAAATCCCCAAATGAAATTATTTAGAAAATTCTATAATGAAATTGTTAACAAAAGATGTAGTAAAAGATTTATTTAATCATGAATATTTTGTTAACAACAGTTATTTCAATAGTCAATCTTTTCGGATTTATGATCTATTTATTAACGATTTACCTAAGTCAATATGAGCATTAAAAAATTCTTGGGATAGTTGGAGTTGGATTCACCCAGATATTGCATTACAAAATGATTATGAAAAATGAATATATAAATTAGAAGGAAATAAATTTTTTAATTGGCAGAATAGAGTTCTTGAATATGGAAAAGAGTTATTATCTTCTCCAGAAAATGTAAAAACATTATTTGAAATGCATAAAGATACTATAAGAGAAGAATTATCTTGACTTGATAAAGAAACTTTAGAAATGCATAGAGAGGGGATAAAAAAAGAATATTTACCTTGTTTTGAGTTAGAATTAAAAGGTAAACATAAGGAAATATATGATAAATTTTGAACTAGTGAAGTTGATAAATATAGTGGTGAAATTGATTTCTACTATATATTAGGCTTCAGAAAAAGAAGAGAAATGACATGATGAAAAGAAGTTGTATTAGCTTATCAATGATGATTAAGAATGTTATTAGGATTAGTCGAAGATGCTATCGCAGAAAAAGAAAAAACGCAAAATTAAAACTCTCTATCAGAGAGTTTTTTAGTATTCAAAAATATAATTTAAAGGACCAGTGTTTTCACTTTTTATAGTCATCATTCAGCCAAACTCTCAAGTTTTTACATTATATTTTTCTCTTAACTTTTCAGTTATGTAATCATAAATTTTTTGTGCTTCTTTAAAAGGAGCACTATGACAAAAGTCAATACTACTTCATTTTTTATTCCTTCCGTAAAGCGTAAAATTAGAGATTAATAAAATTTCTCAATTCGTACTTTCTAAACTTGATTCTATCTTATCAGTTTCCAGATTATGAATAATTTTTATTTTTCAGATTTTGTCTATAAATTTATCAGCCTTTTTTTTCCAAGAATCTAAATCATCTTTACTTACTCACATATAAATAAGCAGTCAAGAATTTATCTCATTAGTTTTTCAATCTACTGTTACTGATGCCGAAGTTACAGGGCTTACTATAAATTTCATTTTTTATTAATTTATGTTATAAAATAATTTCTCACAAAATATAATCAACTAAACTAAAAGATTTTTCTGTTATTTTTAGTTTATTACGACTAATCTTTAGCATATTTAATTTTATAAAATTATCAATTTTTTCTTCATCCAAATATTTAAAATATTTTTTTTCTATTCAATTTCCTCTAATTTGAAATAATATTTTTTCTAAAATTATATTGTTTTTTGTTAAGAATTCTTTATTTTTTTCTAAATTTTCACTAATATTTTGATAATACTCTTTAAAATTATCACTATTATTAAATCTAGTATTATCTATAAAACTATGGCTTCCTAGTCAGAATCATATATAATTTTTATGTTCCCAATATCAAATATTGTGTTTACATTCATAATTTTTTATTGCAAAATTTGATAACTCATATCTATCAAAATCATTTTGTTTTAAATATAGGTTTATTTCATTATATTCACTGTTAAAATCATCTTCTGAGAGTCTTATGTTATCCCAAGATTTAGGATAATTATAATTTTCTAGCATATAGACAGAAATATGTTTGATTTTTTTATAATTTTTTAATATAAATTTTATCTGATTTAACTTTTCTCAAGGTTTTTCATGTGGAAGTCATAGAATAAAATCAATATTAATATTTTTAAATTTACTTTTTTTTAATAAATTTAAATTATTTAAAATTACTTCTTTATTTTCTCTTCATATTTCTTTTAATGTATTATTATTTAGGCTTTGTAGTCACATACTTATCCTATTTATTCAAGATTTTTGCCATAAAATTAGATTATTTTCTGTGATATTTTGTGGAGTAGTTTCAAGAGTAATTTCAATATTTTTACTAAATCAAAATTTATTTTTTAGTAATACTAGAATATTTTTTATATAGCTAAAATCTACACTTGTTGGTGTACCTCAGCCAAAATAGATAGTATTTAATTTTTCTGTTTTTAAATTAAAATTATTTATTTCGCGTTCTAGATATTTAAAATAAACTTTAATATTTCTAGTATCTAAATTAGAGCTAGCAAAACGGCAGTATTTACACCTAGAAGAGCAAAAAGGAACGTGAATATATGCTTGCATATTTTATTTATTAGAAATTAAAGAGCAGTATTTACCGCTCTTTTTTGATGATTTTTTACTTAATTTATGAAGAATATTTATCAGTAATTATTCAAAGTTTTACTATTAATAATGTAAACTTAGATTTTGTATTAATTTTTGTTTGCATTAATGTGTTTATATTTTTTATAATTCAATCCATTTTTTTTGTATATTCTTCATCTGATAATTCTTTTTTGAACATATCTAATATACCTTGTATTTCTTTTAATAAAGCGGATTTTTGAGTTATATATTTATCAAATTTTGAGTGATTTAATTGCTTATTGATTATATATGTTTCAAGCTCTAAACTTAATGCATTAATTTTATTATCAACCATTGAATTTTTTAATGCTGAATATTGTTTTATATAAGCTAAAAATCTAGTTATTTCTTGTTCTTTTCTGTTATCTGTATAATCTCCTTGTAAAACTCTATAATATAAATTTTCATATTTTAAACCTAAAATTTCGTTGATTATAACTCAGTCAGTATTTTGAAGGCTAAATAAACTTAATTTTTCTTTAATTTTATTTGTCATATCATCGATATAAGTCATAAAATTATCATTATAATAACCTATAATTTTGTTTTCGATTTTTACTTTCATATTTTCCAAAGTATTTTCTGTAGAACTCTCGTCCATCATTTCTTTTACTGCGTCATTTATTTTCTTTAAATCTGCACTATTTGACTCAATTTGTTCAAAAGCATTTTTATCATTTAATACTTCACTGCTTCTAATTTTACCTTCACTATCAACAAATTTTGTAGTAATGCTGTCATAATTTTCTAAAATTCTATCAACATCTTTTTTAGAATAAAGAACGAAGTATTCATCATCAATATATTTTGCTAAAGATAATTTAAAATCTTTTGTTAATTTATTTTGGTGAACGATAAGTTCTCATTCATTAGCTTTAAGTGTTACGTTAGCTTTTATATTATCTTCTTTAATTTTTGTTAATTTTTCGTCTAATAAATTTACATAAAATGCTTCTTTTGTGTTAATTAAAGCTGTTAAGTCGCTAGAATAAGCTAAATAAGTATCATTAAATTTTTGATATAATTTTTTAAATTCAGTAACTTGAGTTGTTAGCGAGTTATATTTATCTAAAAAGCTATCTAAATTTTTTATTCAAGTTAAATTTTGTTCAACTACTCATTGAATTTTTGATTTTTCGTTTGTTATCAAGTTTTTATATTTTGTTTCTAAAGCAGAAATTTTTAAATCAATAGTATTTTTTAGGTCATTATATCTAGCATCGTATCCATCTATTGTCGTAGAATAAGCTGTTTGTTCACTGTCTGTGATATTATCATCAAAGTCTATTGTATTTTTTGTGCTAGCAATTTTTGTTGTATCTTCACTAGTTTCTTCAGCGATAAAAGTGTTTACAGTGTTGTATTCTTCAAGTAAATTTTCTTTAAAATTTGTATTTAATTTTCATAAAGATTCTAAATATTCAATAACTTTATCTTCGTATCATAGGTTTTTAAAGATATTAGAATATTCTGTATTTAAAGCTGTTACTTTAGCTTTTAAGTTATCTTGCTCAGATATTTTTAGAGTAGAATATTTTGTTTCAAGAGTAGATAATCTACTTGTTAAATCAGTTTTTACGCTAGCTAGAGCTAGATTTGTAAAACTGAATATAGCTAAAATTATTAATGCTATTTTTTTATTCAAATTCATCATAATTAAGTAAAATTAAGTTTTATTTTTTAAATTAATAACCGCAAGAAGCCTCCAAATTTTGGAACTTCGCTACTTTATTATACACACATAATATCTTAGAAGAGAGATTTGTAAACTCATTTTTTATATTAAGTGAATCAAGAACCAGTGGCAGGTGAGTATTATATAGCTCTATATAGCCTTTATTAAACGAAGAATAAACTACTTGACTATCGAAAAAATTACTATATTTTATAACTAATTTATCGTTGATTTTATCATCTTCTATCTCTGCTAAAATATCTAAATCAGCAGGAAGACTATAAGGAAAGTTTTCAGCGTATGCTCTTTGTCAGTCTTTACTTACAAAAAATCTAAATAAATCTTTTGCTAATTCTTCATTTTCAGAATCTTTATTTATTAAAAAATAATTATATGAAATTAAATTTGGAGTGTCTTTTGTCGTGTAAGCAGGGAAAGTTCACGCTCTTAAGAATCTTTTTGTTGAAGAATTTGCTTTTTCAGTTATTTTTTTGAAATCTTTTAAGTATCAAGCGATTATAGCAACTTTTCAAGAAGTTAAGAAATCAATATCATCTTGTCAATTTTTTATAAAAGTAGATAATTTATCAAATTTATTTTCTCATCTTGTACTTCAGAATTCTGAGTATCTAAGGATTGTTTGGTCTACTTTTCATCATATATCAATTGCAGAGTCTACTCAATCTTGCATAAGCATTTGTGAGAAGATATCTACGGCGTTTGTTATTCCGCTTCATCTTCATAATGCTATTGGGACTAATTCAGGTTTTTCTTCTTTTAAATCACTGATAGTAGAATTTATTCATGCCCAGCTATCTAAATCTTTTCATCTTAAATATCTAGTGTTATAAATAAGTGATAAAGCATCAAATCAAAGCGGAACTCAAGCTAAAAACTCAATATTATTTTCTCAGTCGTTAGAACTTAATATTAAATCTCTTCAAAAAACTCATACAAAATTTTCACGGATATAATCAGGATTTATATCTTCAGCTGTAATTCACATAATTTTTCAAGAAACTTCATCGTTGATATCCATATTGTTTAGTGAAAAAACATCAGGTCATTTATCATTAATTATTGCTGATTTTAGAGTATTTTTATAGCTTAAATAATCAGGAAACATTTTTATTTCAATATCGGTATTTTTGTATCTTCAATTTTCTTCTTTAAATTTATCAATCAAAGCATCAAGAGATACCTTATTATCAGCATCTCAAGTTGTCCAAATAGAAAATTCCTTCACTCTTTTAGTATTTCTTTTTTGCTCATTAGTTTTGTTTACATTAATAATCATAAAGACTATTAATAAAGCAATAACTCAGGCAATACCTAAAAAAATTATTTTATTTCTGTGTAGATTCATATTTATTTTGTTATTTAATATCACTTAATAAATGAAGGTGAATATGAAAAACTTCTTGTCATCATTTTTCTCAGACATTAAATTTTAGTTTATATCCTTCATCAACTCACAAATCTTTTGCGACTTTTTTCGCTACAAAAAACATTTCAGCAATTAAATCTCTATCAGTTTCTTCTAAATCATTTATAGTTGGTATTTCTTTTTTTGGAATTATAAGCAAATGAATTTTTGCTTGTGGAGCGATATCTTTTATTACAATAATATTTTCTTGTTCATAAACTATATCAGCTGGAATTTCTCTATTTATAATTTTTGTAAATATAGAACTCATAATTTAAATTTAAAAATTAAATTTATTAGTAATTAGTGCTAGAGTTACTAGAACTGTTATTATTTGAATAATTATTATAATCACTGTCTTTGTGATTAAAAACGATAGCGTATCCTATAATAGTTAGAATAGCTAAAAGTACCATAAGTCCGTTTGTAAAGGGAATTATGTAACGACTAAAGTTCCTAAATTTATAGGCGTGCATTCTAGCTACAATAAAAAATCACCATACTCCAGCGACCAAAATTGTATACCCTCAAAGTAAAATTAACTTCATAAAACTTGCAATTTTATAAAAATACATATAGTTATAGTAACAACATTATATTTGTTTTATTTTTTTTGCAAATTTAATCTTTTTAGATTATAATAATAACAGCGAAAAAAAGGTTTATTTAATAAAAATAGTAAAATGGCTGACATAAAACATGATAATCATACTTTCTTTGTTCCAGATGAAATCCAAGCTCAATACGGAGAACTTGTTAAATTGGTTTTAAATACAGAATCAATGGACAATGAAGAAAAACAATATTGGTTTGATATACTTCCTTCAATGACTGATGAACAAGTCGACAGACTTTATAATATTTTGGAAACAGAAAGGAAAAAACTAGAAGAGTTAGAAGAAAAATACCAAGAAGAAATCAAAATGTTAAATGAAAAACATTTAATAGAATGGCAAGAATACCAAACTAAAGAAAATAAGAAAAAAATTCAAGAAGAGGAGTCTAAAGATAATGAATGAGATGCGGATGATGTACTTAATATGCTTGATGAATTATAAAAAAATACTTGCTAGAATTAGCAAGTTTTATTTTGTTTAAAAAATTAAAAAATGATATTTATATTACCGACTGATACTTGTTATTGAATAGGTTGTTATACTGATAACATAGAGGATTACAAAAGAATTTATGAAATAAAAAATAGAAGCTTTTCTAAACCTTTAGCAATATTTTTAAATAACTTTGATGAGATTGAAAAATACGCTTATATATCAGAAAAACAGTTAGATTTTTTGAAAAAATATAATCATCCTTTTACTGTTTTATTAAAAATAAAAGATAAAAAGTTGATAGAAAAATTACCTAATAAAGATAATTATAAAAAAATAGCTTTTAGAATTGCTGATAATATTGTTCTAAAAAATTATACAAAAAAATGACCTATTTTTTTAACGAGCGCGAATTTTTCTTGAGAGTTAGAGATGTACAACAATTTAGATTTAAAAAATAAATTTAAAAATTATTTAGAAGAAGTAGAAATAGATGACACAATAAAAGAAATTCCTATAAATAAGCCATCAAATATTTTTGAATTTATAGATGATAATGATAAAAATAATGTTAACATAAAATATTTAAGAAAAAATTATTAAAAAACTCTAGCCAATCTAGAGTTTATTTTTTTGTAAAATCTTCAAAGTCAAATGGTAAATTTTTGTTTAATAAATAATAAAATATTAGTCATCATAAAGCTCAGAAAGAATGTCATAAAAGGCTTATTCAAGGTGTAAATCAAATCATTATATTTATGATTATTACTACCATAGCGCTTTGGAATTCAGGGTGTCTTGTTTCGTATAATCTTAACGCGTAATATGTTAAAATAGCCAAATTAAAGCCACTTATTCAAACAGTATTTCATTCTCATAAAAATAAAATAGCTAGTCATTCGAATAGTGCTACAAAAATAAAAAAGAAAGAAAATTTTGTTTTTCACATCATTTCTTCAACAATATTTCAGAAATATACAAGGAAAACCATATTCATAAATAAGTGAAATACTCATCAGTGAAGGAAAGTTCCAGTGAAAAATTGCAATAAAACTTTTGGATAATCTCAGATGCTATAAAAAAAAGAATTTATTCAATATAAATATAGTTCTGGCTTTATAAAAGCAATAGTTGTAACTAAAATACATAAAAAAGCTAATAAATTTGTTATAGTGAAATTTATTCATTTCATCTTTAATTTTAGGTTCATATCATGTAATTTACATTTGAAATTATTTTTTGTCATAGGTTCTTATTAGTAAGTAAATTCATCCGATTATTAAAGGAATACTAAGTATTTGTCACATTGTTATAATTCATCATATATATCAAATTTGGCTATCAGGAAGTCGTATAAATTCTATAAAAAATCTGAATATTCAGTAGAAAAATAAAAATGCTCAAGAGATAAATCATGGCTTTTTACTTTGCCAGAAAAAATTTAATAAAATAAATAATATTATTCATTCTAAAAAGGCTTCAAGTAAAGGAGAAGGGAAGTATGTTTTTCAATTTATAATCATTGCGAGAGGACCTGAATACTCCTTTCAGTATAATTCATTATTGATATAATTTCAGATTCTTCCTAAAAATAATCAGATAGGAACTAGCTTTAATAAAGCGTCACTTGTTTCTAATAAATTTAATTTATATTTTTTTGTAAATAGAATTAACGCTACAATTACTCACAAAACTCAACCGTGAAAACTCATTCATCATTCCCATACTGCAGGGATTTTTAAAGGATTATTTAAAAAATATTCTAAATTATAAAAAACTACATATCAAAGTCTTCATCATAAAATTATTCACAAGAAAATATAAAAAATAAAATCATCTAATTTTTGTCAGTCTAAAAATTTTCTATATTTTAATCAGTAATATAGAATTATGAAAGAAATCCCGTACATAAGCCCGTAATAAGTTGGTGCGATATGTAATCCGAATAAATTTATTTCAAAAATTGTCATCAAAAATTAATTAAAAATCTGTAAAACATTTTGTTATAAGTTCGTAATTTACGTAGTCTTTTTCTTTATATTTTTCGTTTAATTTTTTGCTTAATAATGGTATAAAATCTTTTCCTGAGTTAATATTTTTTGAGATATTTGGTAATATCAAAGCGATTTTAGAATAGTCTGGTTTAATCGCTATGACACCTGATTTTGTATAATTTATTTTTGTTATAGAATCTTTTCATTTTAGCTGATTTTTCGCTTCTATAAGGTCAACTCTGATTTTTATTTTTTCTAAATCGTCTTTATTTAGTTTATTATCAAATCTTTTGTCTTCTAGTGCTCAAATCGTGTTAACTATAAGTTCTAAAATAGTATTTTTTTCGCTTTCTTTTACACTTCCATTACTTCAGATTATTTCTCAAGATTTATATAATGTAACGAATAATCCAGTTTTTTCTTCTAATAATTTTTTATCTTCATCGGTTAAAATTAAATCATCTATACTAGGCGATTTTTGTTTATTATTAATATAAAATTCTATAATTTGTCTTACGAGTTTTGTTATATTGTTATCCATAATTTTATAATTATTTTTAAATTTTATTTTATATATTGCTTTCGATAGCTTCTTTTAAAGCTTCTTTTTCTTCCATTTCTACTTGATAGAAAATATCTCAAATAGGATCAAGACTTGTTGATAAATAATATTTATAATAAATTAGTTCAAAAATTTCTTTAAAAAAGATTATAAAGGCATTAATAAGAGGAAGAAGGATAATTAATGATAACATTTTTGCCATTCAAGATGAAAGACTTCAAAAGGTCACTACAACTAGAATTATATTGATAAATAAAGCAAAAAAACTTCAATAAATTCCTGTTAAAATATATCTATAATTATTCAAAATTTCTAAAATTAAATTTATTCAAACTGAAATTATAAAAATATGTCAGATGAAAACTAGTATTAAATTTGTGTAATTTTTTAGTCCTAATATTATATAAATTGGCGTTATAAAGACATAGACAAGCATTAAGAAAAATGATATTTGTTTAAAATGGATCGAACTTTTTCTATATTTTTCAGGATTAGTAGCACTTAAGAATATATAACTTAAAAAACTACTAATACTTGTTCAGATAAGAGTGATTATTGATATTACTAAAGGGAAGAATCAGTTTGTTTTTGTTATAATATTTGTTCAAGATAAATTTCAAGTTATATCAAAAGCATTTCATAAGAAAAATACAAGCATAACTATCAAAATACTTCAAATAAACCCTGATATAAAGGCTCAAAGTGTGTTTACTCAAATTGTTTTTATATTTATTTCTTTTGGTCAAAAATCATTGTTAGCCATTTTTCTTTAAAATATGGGATAAACTAAATAAAACGAATATTATTGCTCAAATTGTTATAAAACTATCAGCTAAATTAAAAATACTAAATCATTTTACTCCGATAAAATCAATCACTTTTTCGTTTATAATTCTTTCGTATCAATTTGCCATTGCTCATCAAATTATTAGTCAAAATGCGACATCAAGCAAAGGTAAATTTAATTTTCTAATATCAGTATAATAATAGTAAAAAATTCAAATAATCAAAATTATTGTTAGAATTTTTATAATTATAGGCGGCATAAGTATTGAAAAAGCGATTCAAGGATTTTCTATAAGCTTTAGAAAAACAAAATCTCAGATTAAATTTGTTTCATTAATTAAATAGTCTGAGGCTAAAAACTTACTGTATAAATCAACGAAAACACTTAAAATTATAGTTGCAACAAAAATTCTCATTTCTAAAAATAATTTTATTTATTAAAGTATTTTTTATATATTAATAAAAACTTGAATTTTTGCAATTATTTTATTCTTTAAAATCTTCTTTTGACTGAGCGATTAAAATTTCATTAATTTTATTATAAAGCTCTTTATAATTTTTGATATATTTAAATTTTAAATTACTTCTTCATTCTCAAATTGTTATAATTTCAATATTTGCATTATTAAAAAATCTTCAAGTGAATCATTGCTCTATATTAACATTTTTGATTTTACTTATTAATATAGATGATTCTTTTTGGTTTATAATTCAGGTTTTTTCAATAATTTTATCTCATTTAATATAATATGATTTTACTCAAGTATGCAAAATGTCATAAATTGCAAATGGCAATATAATCGGAATAGTTATAATTGGCAGGCTTAAAATAAAATATTTTAAAATCTCATTTTTTACTTCACTTCTTGTATAATAAGAATTTTCAATTGCTCAAATTTCTTTTTTTCTGATTAAATTTTCTAGAGCGTTTCTGGCTTTAAATACTTCTTTTATAAAATTTAATGTTAACGCGTTATTAAATTTTATTTTTCAGTAAGGCGTATTAATTACGCGTTCTCAAGCGATATCAAAAGATAATTTTCAGTTATGGCTTCAGATATATTGAGTTGAGCAAATATCATTTATATTATCATAACTTATAAAAAATTCTTCCTGTTTTATTATTCAAGATTTATGATAAATATAACTTGGTTTAAAGTGAGTTATTGCTGTTTTAGAATGATAATAATCATATCAAATTTTTAAAACATAATATAAAATATTGATAAAAATTATAGCTTCCATTAATACAAAAATTTTCAGAAAAATTAGTATTAAACTAGTTATAATTAATAATAAAATATTCCATAAGATAATATAAATTTTTGATTTGATATAATGAGATATTCTGAAATTTGAAATAATATTATATTTTGTAGGTTCTATTTTTAGGTTAATTATTTTTGTTATATATTCCTTTAAAATAAGGGATTTTTTTATATTAGAAAACTGTATTGGTTCATCTTTTTCAAGTGCCCAAAAAGTAATACTATAAGTTCATAAAATTTTATCAAATATATTTTCACTAAAGATAACAGAAGTTATTTTATCAGTAGCAAGCTTATGATTTAGAAAGTCTAAATAATTATGTTTTACTCTAAAAAATAGCTTATCAAAGACAAAATAATATCAAATATTTTTTATGAAAATTAGTAGAAGTTTTATTAAAATTAGTGTAATTAAAATTATTTCTAGAATTTTATAATCATTTGGAGTTATAATCATCGCGATTGTTCAAATTATACTCCGTGTTCAAATAATTAAAATTGTTTTTGTTTTATTTGGATAAAAATAAGTTTTTTCAGGATTAGATAAGTTTTCTTGTTGCAAGTTAAGCAGACTTTTTATATTTTCTACTAAATCTTTTCCAGAGAAAATATTTTTAAAATAAACAGTTTTTTCTTCTAAACGGCATCATTCTCAAAATAATTTTTCTATGAACTCTCGCTTGTAATCAATACTTACTTTTCTATTGATAGGTACTAAAAAATGTTTTTTTACAAAAAATCACTCTACAAAATAAATTCAAGAATTAAAAATTACATATTTTCTATTTTTTAAATCTTTATGATTAGAATATAAATGAAATCAAAAAATTATTGATAAAAATAGTCAAAATAATATTAAAATATCGTGATTTATCTCAAAAAAACTTATTTTATTTACAAAAATTCAATAAATTACAAGACAAAATAATAATGTAAAAAGTTTTATAGAAAAGTCTAAATCAAGTCATTTTCTGTCTATTTTTGCTTCAAGTAAAATATTATTTTTATCAGAAAAATTTAGTTTACCAGAATTTTTAATGATATTTTGGATAATTATTTTTGGATTATTTAGAGAGAATATTTTGGCTCTAGATTCAATGTTTTTTCTCTTTATAATTATATTTCAAGTTCAGAAAAATAATTTTTGCCAAATAGGTTCTTCAAGAGAGATTTTTTGTATGTCGCTGTAGTTTATATTTACTTTATTTTCATTAAAAACTCATCAATAATTTATTTCTAGATTATTTTGATTTATTTTATAATTTTCCTTATAATATGCGGTAAAACAGCTATATAAAATAAAAATAATACTAAAAATAAAGATAGTAAAAAATAAGAAAAAGTTTCAGAAGTACCAGATTATGGCTCAAAAAAACAAAACGGCTATGATATCAGCGAAGATTAAACTAAAAATATAACTCCTTTTATTAGGTTTTATAATCATTTTTAGCTAGTTTAGAAATAACTGTTAGCTATTGTAGTGTTTTTTTGTATATTGTCAATAAAATTATATAAAAATTGTGTTACTTTTTTCTTGATTCTTTCAAAAAAATATTATATAATTTTAGGGCGATTTAATAAAATATATTTTATGTGTATTTTTTAACTAAAGTCAAACGCTTTTTTTTGTAAAACTTTGCTTTTTATGATAATATGTGTATAACAATTACTAAAACAAAAAAGTATTGTCTGGGAAAAGAAAATAATTTAAAGAAAATAATTTAAAATGAAAACACAACAAATAAAAAAAATATCAATAATTTTATTGCTTTCTATAGCTCTAAATTTAATAAATAACTCGGCAGTATTTGCCTTAAAAAAATCAGATTCAGCAAGAATATTGGATAACTATAAGGATTCTCAAAAGGAGATGATTTTTAATAGTAATTATGGTCTTAATGAAGAGGATTTGGAAGTTTTTAAAAAGGCTGAAAAAGTGAGAGTGTATGATTTTATCAAGGATAGAATGGAAGATAAAACAGAGGATACCAAGAAAACTTTGCAGTATTATAGTGATAAAAAATTAACACTTGAAGGTTTATTAGAACAACTTGACTGAGATATTGAAGATAAAAAGGTTCAAATAACAAAAATGAATGTAAAAATAGGTTCTTTGTTATCGAATATAACAAAAACTAAGAAGGAAATAACTGAAATTGAAGAAAAAATTCTAGAAAATAGAAAAGTTTTACTTGATTATATGGTAGGTGTTTATAAAACTCAAAATACGATTTATGAAGATGGTAAAGTTGATGCTTTAAAAATGATTTTACTTGATTGATGAAATATTTGAGATATTTTAACTGATTATAATTTTAAGAATTTACTTGAAACAACAGGTAATAAATTAATCGCTAAACATAGAGATTATACTGTTGAATTAGTAGAAAAAAAATGACAATTATGAAAACAAATTAACCAAACAAGAAAAAATAAAAGAGAGACAGAATTAACTAAAAAAACATTAGAAGAAAAAAGACAAACAAAAGAAAAATTATTAAAATTAACATGAGGAAGGGAAGCATTATTTAAAAAATATGTAAAAGAACAAATTAAAAAAGAAAGAGAGATGAGAATAAAATATTTAACTGCTAAATTAAGTTTTGATAAAGTTCAAGATGAATTAGCAATTAAATATGAATGTCCAAATTTATTTAGAGTCAATACAGAAGCTATAACAAATGTTTCTGATAAGTGTATTTCATTAGAGAGAATCATAAGAAATGAATCAAAATTAAAAGATTCAAAAGAACATGTGCAATTAGAATGGCCAATTATGCCGGAATACGGATTATCTTCTTATTATAGAGATAAACAATATTTAAATAGATTTGGTTCTACTCATGATGCAATTGATATTGTAGCACCGCAATGAACTGAAATAAAAGCACCAGCTGATGCTTATGTTTTATATGTGAAACCAGCTAAAGATGAAAGTTATTCATTTGTAGCATTAAAACATGCTGATTGATTAGTTACTGTTTATGGACATTTAAGTAAATCTTTGGTAAGTCAATATGATTTTGTTAAGAAATGACAGGTTTTTGCTTATTCTTGAGGAGAACCACTTAGTAAATGAGCTGGATTAATGACTACTTGAGCTCATCTTCATTTTGAAGTTTTAAAAGATGAAGTAGCTAAAGATCCATTAACTTACCTTGATTTAACAGTGTTAAAGTTAGAACAAATTCCTCATAGTAAATATATTTACAAATATTATGATGATTTCAAAAAGAGATTTTGAGATGAAGATTTACCAGAAAGTAATTTAGTGTTTAATATTGATTGAGAATCTGAAATTGAAAGACAGAAGAATTTTATAAGAATTTATTGAGCAAATGGATTTAATAATTGGAATATTTGGGTAGAGGAAGCGCAGGAGGCTCATATTGATTCATCTTTTGTCATGTGTGTATGATTAGCTGAAACTTGATTATGAACAAGATTAAAAACGAGAAATAATGTGTGAAATGTATGAAATACTGATTCCTGAGCTACTAAAGAATTTGATTCACCAAGACTTTGAATTTATTGGATGGCAATGACATTTAATAACAAATTTTTAAAGAATCATAATACAATAAGTTCACTAAGTAGATATTGAAATTCAGATGGTACAATATATGCGTCTAGTAGCGCAAATTGGCATAATAATATTATAAAATGTATGTCGTCATTAAAAGGAGAATATGTTCCAGATGATTATAATTTTAGAACTAAATAAACTTTGACTATGCTTTTTAAAACAAAAATAAAAATAAGGGGGAAAATAATCGCGTTATTAATAGCTTTACTGACTCCAGTGATGGTATTTGCTGCGAATAATAATTTAACTAGAGCTGAAGCTGTTAAAAATTCATCGCAAAATAATATTGAGAATAGAGATGCTGCTCAACAATGATTATTTGAAAAATTTACAGCAGATTTTTTCTTGAATTTACTGTTATGATTACTAGTTTTGGTTGCTACAGTATTAATTGCTAAGCTTGCTAGAAATAGGCTTGTTGATATTTTTGAAAAAAAGATGTGATGAGATATGTCTTGAGACATTGCTTGAGTTGTTTTCAGGACAGTTAATATCGTTATTTGGACTATTTGATTTACCACAGCATTAGCTTTATGGTGAGTAGACTTAGCTTTTCTTATGTGATGAGTTTGAATTTGATTAGGTTTTACTATGCAAGTGTTTTTATGAAATTTTATAAGTGGTCTTATTGTTATTTTTTCTTGAGATTATCAAACTTGAAAAATCATTGAAATAGCAGGTCAATTGGGGACAATAAAGAGAATAACTTCGATGTTTACAACTATTGAAAAATATGATTGAACTTGTTATAATGTACCGAATATAAAATTTTTACAAGATGAAGTATTAGTTTATAATTTGAATTCAAAGAGGAGAGTGGATATAGATTTTTGAGTTGAATACACTACTGATTTAACACAAGTAAAAAAATTAGCAATAAAGGTCACTGAAAGTTTTCCCGTTATCTTACAAAATCCATCAGTGAGAGTATTAGTAAGGGATATGGAAGATGATTGAGTTGTATTAACGCTTCAATTTTGGGTAGCTTCGGATGAATGATTTTATCAAATTAAATCAAATGTGACAGAAACTTTGAATATGGTATTTGAACAAGCTTGAGTTCAGATTAAAAAGAGAAAACTTGAGGTTAAACAAGTTGAAAAATTTCCTAGACAATAATAAAAACACCTTGAAATATAGGTGTTTTAAATTTATTTTAAAAGCTCACTTAATTATAAGTGAGCTTTATATATTATTTAATAATCACAACTTTTCAAGATGTTCTTCAGAATACTTCTGGAGTATAAAATTCTCAAACCTTTGTAGGTTTTAATTGATATTCTCAAGCGTGAGTAGCTCTTAAAATATAATTAAAATTATGTTTGCCAGGATAGAAATAATTTCTAAATCCGAAGAATCTATCATTGCGTAATTCTGTTTTATCTAAGCTATAATTTTTTACTTTTTTAGCTAAACTTTCAGTTTCTAATTTAGTATTAACTAATTCAGTTCAAGCTGGAATAAAACTCTCTAAATAAACATTTTTTCTAGTTTCATTATTTATGATTTCTCAGTGAGCGAAAACTAATTCTCCAACTTTAAATTCTTTTAACTCAGTTAAATAACTAATAATATCTTTTTGATATTTACTTTCGCTATAACTCATATCTCAAGAATTTATTTTCGCTTGTTCTTCTTCTTGTAAGGCTTTAAATTTAGTATATTCGTTATAATCATAATATTTTACAGTGATACCAAATCATTCATCTCTAGCCTTTATTAATCTACTATCTTTATAATAATTTAACACTAAATCATAATAGATATTTCCGCTTCAATTTTTTTCTATTACAAAGTCATTTTGTTTTTTGAAATCTTTTAATTCTATATTTTTATTAAATACTTCCAATTTATTTGTGTTATCAATTTTTTGAGTAGCTATTTCAGTTGAATTTAGTTTTAAATTAGCGATTATTTTCACATTTTTTAATTCTCATGAATTTTCTAAATATTTTATAACAGCTTTTACTACATTGATATTATTTTGAGTGCTACCGTATCAAGATTCAGTTTTATTGCTATTTAAATATTTTATCATTTTGTAAATAATTTCATCTATATCTTCAAATTTTTCTAATCAAATATTACTTGCTACCTCAATGAATTTCGCAGTCATATCAGTAGAACTATATCATTCAATAAAAGCTCATCTAGGATTATAAACTAAATTATTTGTTATAATTTTATTTAAAATATCTAATGCTTTTTTCTCTAAAATATTTTTTTCTTCTTGAGTTATATCAGTTTTTATTAATTTACTGATAAGTAAAGCATAATTTAATTTATCTAGATTATTAAAATTTTCTTCTTTATATTCAAGAGTTTTGAATGCTTTATAAGCGTATTTTTCTTCAGTTTTACTGTCTAGTAATGCATTTATAGCACTTAATTTTTCACTGTAACTATATTCACAGTTATTATATTTTGTTACAAAACAATTTTCTTTTCTATTTTTTTCTAATCTAGTTTTTAGATAATTTGTAGCTTTATTTATAGAGTTATTATCTAATTTATATCAAATTTTTTCAAATTCTTTTAAACTAGAAACAAGATAACTTGTTAGATAAAAATCAGAAACAAGGTTCTTATAAGTTCCTGTAAAATAGACAAAACCTCCATCATTATTTTGGAACTTATAGATTCAGATTAAATATTCTTTGATAACATCATCTAAACTGACGTCAATATATCAAGTATTTTTATCAATATATTTTTTGAGAAATTGTTTAGTTAAATCAAATTCTAAATCAGCATTATTATAAAGTTGTTTTATAAATATTGTTGGTAATATGGCTGAAGTTTTTTGTTCACTACAACCGTAAGGATAGTTTTTTAAAGCATTTACTGCAGTAACAATATTTCAAAGTAAACTAGCTGAATAATTTATATTTAAGTTTCAAGCAGTATTTTTAAATCCTGTTAAATCTATTTTTTCGGAAAAAGAATTACTTGTTGCTTTTCAGCTTGTAGCCACGATTTCTTTTGTTGAAGTTTCTCTGATAGGAAGAATTTTTTCTATTTCATCAACGTCAAGTGTGATGCTATTTTCAGCTTTGATATTAACTTTACTACTAGCTGAATTAGTATTTCACATTATAGCGATATCTTTTACTTTTACATCAAAGTTTACTGTTTGGCTTTCTCATTTTTTCAAAATTATTACTTTGGATTTCTCTCAAATTATCTCAAAATTATCTTCAGTTAAGCTAACTTTTATGCTAGAATCTTTGTCAGATTTATTGAAAATAACAGGGGACAAAGTAATTTTATCATTACTTCAGAAGAATCTAGGAAGATTATCACTAATTAGTAAATTTTTTGATGTTTTAAAACTTGAATATCAGATTCAAATTTGATTAGTATCAGCTTTGTTGGCGACAATTTCTACATTCCAAGTTGTTAAATTATCTGGAAGAGCAGGGGAAACGATTTCCGCGTTTCAATTTTCATCAGTATTAAAATCTGCTAGCCAGTAAGCTGTATCTTTAAAAGTTCATCTTTTTTTAGTACTACTTCATCATTTTAACTTTTCTCAATCTCATCATTTTTCTCACTGCGTTGCGTCTACCACTTCAAGTTTTTCAATTAAGTTTACAAGTGATAAATAAGTATTAACTCATAAATATCTTCTCATATCGTAGAAAAATGCAAATGGATTTTTCTTTGAGTTTCATTTAAGGGCTAGTAAACTTTCATCTACTATTGCGATACTTCAGTTTGTATTAGCGACTGGTTTACCTTCTTGGTCAGTGATTTTTATGTTTAATTTAACTTGCGCTCATGGCAGGTAATTTGTTTTATCACTATTAACTTTTACATTTAATTTTTTATAATCAGTAGAAACTTTTACAATTCATAAAGCTCTTTTATAAACAGGAAGTGGATTTTCTCAATCCTTACCTAATAAATAAGCTTTAAAATAAACATTTGGATAATAGTTATCTTTGATTTTTACTTTAAAATGAGGAGCATTTGAATCAATTTTTTCTACAAAATAATCTAAAATTCCATCATCTTTTTCAACTGTAATCATAATAGTTCAATTATTTACAGGAGATTGAACAGTAAATTCTGCAGTATCTCAAGTTTTTAATAATTGTTTTTCTACTGCCATTGTTGTCGTATCATTATTTCAATTATTAAACGATACAAAATCTTTTCAAGCAGCATAAATATTTGAACTAGATAAGAAAATTTTATTATTACTTCAAGTATAAATTGCTTCTATTTTATAATTTCAAGCATTTTTTAGTTTTATATTTTTCAGATTAAATTTTCATTTATTGTCAGATTTAACTTCTTTTTCGCTAATAGGCGTTTCTACCAGGCTATATTCATTATAAAATACTCAATCTACACCTTCTTTTTTAATATTTTTCCATTCTTGTTTGATTATTTTGATTTTTGCTTTTGTATTAGCTTTAGGTTTAGCTTCTAAATCAAGAATAACTCAAGAAATATTTATATTATTTTTTTCTTGATAATACTTAGTATTAAGTCAAATATATCAGTTAGTAGAATGCAGAATCTCAGAAACTTTTTTTGTTACTGTTTTTTGAGTATTAGGGTCTTTAACACTAAAATTATAAGTATAAATTTTTTCTCAATTTACAATATAATCATTATCAAAATATTCATATCTATCGACAGTAGGGTAGTTATATTCGAATTTTCATTCTCAATTTTCGTCTATATCAAAGTTTTTATTATCGATATATCTATCATCATATCAACAATTTCACCAGTATAAACAAGCGAAATATTTATATCATTCTCAGAATTGATAATTTGAATAATCTTTTGCATCGAAGAAATAATCTTGAGTTGTAATTTCTACTTCTGCGCTTGTATTAGTCATTTTTCCTCCGAAATAATAACTAGGTTTTATAATAAAACTTGTTTTATCTCAGATTAATTTTAGTTTATTATTTACAGCTTGAGCATCTACTTTAAAGTCAGGCTTTCTATATTCTTCAATGAAAAATTCTCAAGAATTATCTATATAATTATAAGAAGTTCATTTTTCATATTTTCCTTCAAATTCAAATTTAAATCTTCATAATTTTACATCTTTTGGAAGAGTAAATTTTGTATTAAAATTAGAATTTTTATCTATTTTAATATTAAGTGTTAAAACTTCTTTATAATCGCTAGAAATAACTTTTAGTTTTCAAGTTTTTATACTAGATTTTTTGTATCAGTTAAAATCAAAATATCTAAGTAACCCTTTTACATAAACAGTATCACCAGGTTTATAAAGTGGTCTATCTGTGTACAAGTATAAATAATCTTTTTGGCTAGAATCTTGTCCTCAAACATAATTTAAATCGCCATTATAAGCAAAGTCGTTATCAGTGCTTAAAATTCAAAAATTATCTTTATCTCATACTACAATTAAATTTACATCTTCTTTAAATTCAAAAGCTCAAGTTTGTTTATTAATAGTATATTTAACATTAATTTTTTCTATAGAATCTTTATTTGTACTATAATTATAATTTTCTTTATAGAAAATAGGTTTTATATTGTTTATAACTTTTTGTCAGAATAAATCAGTGACTAATAAAATATTTTTATTATCAGCTTTTTCTAATGCTAGAGCTAAATTTGACCTAACATAAATATTTCTAAATTCTCTTTGGTCATCTTTATATCAGTGGTCTAAATTAAATCTTCCATCGCTACTTCATCTTATTAAAATGATTTTAGAATTTAATTTTTTTCAGACAATATCTTTTTCAATATCAAATTTATTATTAGTTAGATTCCAAAAATTATTTTTTGTTTCTAGAGTTTTTTCGTATTTTTTAACACATTTTGGATTATATTTTCACCAAAATTTAAAATCTGTATAACCTTGCATATCTAATTCACACACTTCAACAGTCACGCTATCAGTATTTATTGTTTGGATATTTGTTACGATTTTTTCATCTAAAGGAATTACATTTACAGGTCTTGTAAGCCCATTATAAACATATTTATCTTCCTCTTTAATGTCTCCAGTTATAAATTCTTTGTTAATTTCTTTTTTAAGATGATTAAAATATCTATCCGTAATTCCAGTTTTTAAAGTGAAATTATACTTCATATAAGGCGCTAATCTTAGGTTTATTACATATAAGTCTTGTCATTCTGGGGCCTCCTTACAATATCATTCTTTTTCTAAATCAACATTATCTTTTTTTCTTAAATCCCAAGGAATATATTCATAACTATCTATGCTTTTTATTTGTGATTTAGGCTGAGTAACTATATTTTCTCTCAGGCTATTATAGTTTAGATTAATAGTATCGCTAACATATAAACAAGCCTTATTATAACCTAAAATTTTAAAACTTTTAATTCAAAAATCATCTCTAGTTTTTATAGGAATAATAATTTTTTCTTTTAAAGACTTACTCGCAGGAGTTCTAATTACTAAGTCATAAAGACTATTTTTTTTCAAATCAGGTAATTCTATTTTGATAGATTTTTTATTGTCTTCTAATTTTTCTTCATCTATTTTTTTTCAATAATCATTATTTTTTTCTGGTTTTATTTTATTGTAATTAATGCTTTTAGGGTATAATCACATTCAATCAGGTCAATATAATACGAAATTATTTTTATCTAATTTAACTTCTTCATTAAAATTTAAGTTGAAGAAAACATCTTTTTGAGGTATAAAATAAGGAACATCTATTCATCCTATATTAGATTCTCTATAAAATTTTGTATCAGTTTTTTCTCATTTATCATTATAAATAGCCTTATAAGCTTTTTTATCTGTAAGAAAATTTATAGTTTCTCTTGTATAATTTATCTCTGATTTTGTCTTTTTATTTCATCAAATAACATTTATTCAAGGTTTAATATTTATTGTATAACTACTTGAATATTCAAAATTATTGTTTGTTAATTTTACTATAAAACTAGAGTTTGAATTATTATTTTTTTCTATATTGAATGCTAATTCTTCTCAAGAAGCGGATTTTATATTTAAATTTTGTTTTAATGAATCTAATGGAATATCAAAATTTGTGCTGATTTTTAGTCACTTAGTAGGATTAAAATAATCTTTTACATTGAATTTAAAATCAGGAGTAGAAAAATTACTTTCTAAATCACTATCTAAAGCGTATAAAAAGGCATTAGAGTCTTTTTTAATATTCACAGAATAATCACTGAATCAAGTATATTGTTTCGTTGGAATAAATTCTAGAGAGCTAGTCGAAGTCCATTTACATTTTCATTCTACTTTTGGAGTTATTTCAATTGGACACTCCCAAGAGTCTTGCTCATCTAGACTAGCTAAAGGTACCATAGGAGCATTAAATAATACCAAAATACTTTGGTCTAAATTACTTAATTCGCTATTTTCTTCTGGTAATATTTTTATAATTTTAGGCGCATTAATTATTTGGACATTGTATAATTTTTCTTGCAATAAATTATCTCATTTGTCATTTTTTAGGGCTTTACTAAAAGTAAAACTATAATTATGATTTTTTTCTAATTTAGTTTCAGGAGTAAAGATTATTTTATTTTTTTCGCTAGAAAAGGTTCAAGTTAAAGCAGGTTCTATATTTATGTTTTTATTATTTACAGTGTTAGAATTAACGTCTGTATTAAAGTAAAAAGTAATATTTTCAGCATTTTCAGGAACTTTTTTATAGGTTTTATCAAAGTCACCAGAATAAGTTGTAAAATATCACATATATCAAGGATTTTCGCTTTGAATTCAAGGATTTTTATCAGAATTATTTCATCAAAAAAATGATAATCCAAAAAATAATAATAGAGCGATAATAAGTGCTCAGGCTGATAATAGTAAGTATTTCACGTATTTATTATCAAAAGCTTTTATTTTCATATAGACTTAAATTTATATAAATAAAATAATTATTGCCTTTAGTATAAGCAAAAAATATATATACCAAAAAGAAAATGTAACTTTTTCTTGCAAGTTTCATTCTATATTATATAATTAAGAAAATAAATTAAGTTACATATTTTATATGAAAAAGCATTTAAAAAAAATATTATTAGGTTTTTTTGTTTTATTTATAGCCACTTTCGGTTATTTTTATATGACAACAAATATTGAGGAAATTCCATATTCAACTATTATTTATGATATAAAATGAAACGAAATAGCGGAGATAAATTATGGAGAGTTTAGGCATAGATATTTGGATATTGATGATTATCCAGATTTTTTAAAAAGGTGAGTAATTTTTTTGGAAGACAGAAGTTTTTATAATAATATTTGAATAGATTTTTTGGCTATTTTTAGAGCTGTTTGGAGAAATTTTGAAGAGGGGAAAGTTGTAGAATGAGCTTCAACGATTTCGTCACAACTTATTAGAAATACGACTTGATTAAATGAAAAAAGAACTTTTTGGAAAAAGTTGCAAGAATTTGGCTTAGCAGTAGTAATAAATGCGAAGTATAGTAAGGAAGATATATTAGAAAAATATTTAAATAATGTGAGTTTTTGATATATGAATTTTTGATATGAATCTGCTAGTTATTATTATTTTTGAAAAAGTGTAAAAAACCTTACTAAAGCGCAGTTGTTAGCACTTATGGTAATACCTAAAAATGCGATAAAATATGACCCATATAAAAAATTTGAACAGTTTAAAATTAGATATAACTTGATTTTAAATTTATTTAAAGAAAATTGAATTATAAGCGAAGAAGATGAAATTTTTATAAAAAATGAAAAAATAGAGTTTAATGAAAAAAATAAACCAAAATTACCTTATATAAAGGATTTTTTAGAAAATAATTATATCGAGCAAATAAAATGAAAGAAAGAAATTTATCTAAATATTGATTATTTTTTGACTAAAAAAGTTGAACATTTAGCTAAAAATGTCGTTGATAAGCTATATTGGAAAAATGTTCGTGATTACGGCTTGATAATTTTGGATAGGCATACGAGCGATTTAAAAGTAATGATTTGAGGGTATTCTTATGATTGACCTAATGGTCAGGTAAATTCGGCTTTAAGGCCTAGACAAGCGGGTTCTACTATAAAACCTTTTACTTATTCACTGGCTTTTAAAGATTTGTGATGGGATAAAAATACTATAATTTTGGACTTGCCAGTTGAGTTTAAAACGGATAAGTGATACGCTTATAATCCGAAAAATTATTCATTAGACTATAAATGACAGGTGTCAGTAGCTCAGGCTTTATCGCAAAGTTTGAATATTCCAGCTGTGAAAACTTTATATGAGGTCTGAGAAAAAAAATTGCTTGATTTTTTGAGGGATTTAAAAATTACTTCGCTTGATAAAGATGTTTGATATTATTGACTTGCTTTGACTTTATGAGTTTGAGAAATTAGCTTATTTGAGCTAACTAGAAGCTATAATATTTTTGCTCAGGATTGAAATTTTTGTGAAATAAATATTTTTAAAAATAATAGTAAACAAACTAATTGTGAGAAAAAAATAGATAAGAAAATTACTGATGAAATAACTGAAATTTTGACAAATAGATTTTATAAATTGGAAGGTTTTCCTGTGAATAGCGCTTTGGATTTTTGAAATAGAAAAGTTTTTGTAAAAACAGGAACTTCAAGGAATTTTAGGGATAATTGGGCTATGTGATTTACTAAAAATTATATTATATGAGTTTGGGCTTGAAATAAAGATTGAAGTGAAATGAAATGAGTTTCTGGGGCGACTTGAGCAGGACAAATTTTTAGAGAAATTGTTGATAATATAGAAAAAGATTTTGATGAAATAAAAGCTCCGAATATTCAAGAAAAAAATAAAGAAAAATATTTAAATATTATCTCTCCCTTGCCAAATAGTAAGTATAAATTAGATGAATACAAGCAAGAAAAAAATCAAAAAATAAAACTTGATTTTGTGACAAATATAGAGTATGATAGCGCAAGATTTTTTGTGGATAATAAAGAAGTAGAAAAATTTTATACGCCGAAAAAATGAACACATATTTTAGAAATAGTTTTGTTTAAAAATAAAGAAAAAGTAGGAGAAAAAAATTTAGTTTTTGAAGTAAAATAAAATGCCTGAAAAATTAATAAATTTTCTGAAAAACAAAAATATTAAGCTGAATTTATATAAGCTAATTTTTTTGTGAGAATGAAAAAATAAGGTTTATACTGATGAAAAATATATAATTAAAATTTGAAAAAAAAGTAATTTGCAAAACGAAAAAGAAATTTTAGAGAAAATAAAAAATAAAATAAAAGCCCCTATTTTTGAAGGTTTCTTTGAATATAATGAGAATTTTAAATGAGAATATATTCTTATTTTAAGATTAGTAAAATGAATTGCCGTAAATAAAATTTGGAACAGTTTATGAGTTTATCAAAAGCAAGAAATAGCATATAGTATTATTGATGAATTGAAAAAATTACATAACTTAGATAAGAAAAAAGATGAATATATTTTTACGTCAGAATTAAAAAATTTTCAAGAAAATTATAAAAAAGTAATGAAAAATGTAAAAAATTTGAACAAAAAAAAGTTAGAAAAATATGCAAGAGAATTCGCTGATTTTTTAGAAAAAAAATGAGATTTAGTATTGATTCACAATGATTTATGGTATAAAAATATTATTGTAGATGAGTGAAAATTTAGATGATTTATAGATTTTGAATTAGCGAAATTTTCTCTTAAAGAAGCTGAATATTTTAGATTAAAATATCATTTATTTTTTGCAAAACTAGAAGAATCAAAAGTAGAAATAGAATTTTTAGAATATTTAATTTGAGAGATGAAAAAGATTTATCAAGATTTTACGATTTATGATAATAAAATATTTAGAATTTATAATATTATAATGTATTTTAGTTTGGCTTCTAAATACGAATATTCATGGTATAATCAGAGTGATATTGATGCGTTTGAAAAAGAGTTTTTATTAAAATAATTTATCTTTTGCAAAAAATGAAAAAATATACTAAACTATTATTATCTATAAAATTAATTTAGAAAATAATAATAAAATATGTGAAATTTTGAAAATGTTTTTAAAGCAGAAGAAAATACTTGTACTAGAAAAGGTGTTTATTATAAAGAAGCTTGAGTTATTTTAGATGATGAAAATCAGGTTTGCGTATTATGAAAATCTTGAGAGGTTAATGAAAAAAAAGATGGTTATATTAGTAGTAAGGAAGAACTTATAAAAGCAGTAAAATGAGAATGAGAAAGGCTTAGAGAGGAGGTTCTTGAATTAATTGAAGTGAAATTGTTAAGAATTGTAGATTGAGATACTATTGAGGTTTTGTACAGATGAAGAAAAGAAAAAATCAGGATGATTTGAATTGATACACCAGAAAAACATAAATCAAAAAAAAGTAATCGGTTAGTAGAATGTTTTTGAGTGGAAGCATCCGCCCATTTATGAAAATTATTAGCTTGAAAAAACATTTTTTTAGAGCCAGAAAGAACTAAATGAAGATTAAAATTATGAGAGCAATTTTCTAGATGAAAATATTGGAGAATTTTAGCTTATGTATGGGCTAACTGAGAAAATATAAACTTAAAAATGATAAGAGATTGATATGCTTATGAATATACTTATAAAGGTAATGAATATAAATATCAGCAAATTTTTAAAGATGCTCAAAAATATGCTAGAGAAAATGATAAATGATTATGGCATCCTGATAGTTGTAATGGGGAAAGAGAGATGAAAAAAATAAACTCTAAAATTAATTAGAGTTTTTTGTTATTTTCCATAAATATGACATCAATTTAGATTATCAAGATTATCTTCGGGAACTTTATTATTTTCAGATTTTAAGTATTTTCATTTTACTGCGTCTTGCATAATTACTATCGGTGTTCTGTCGTTTACCTTGTAAGTATAAATATCGTTTTCTATATTATAAATCGCTTTAACAAAATCATGTGTCCATCATTGTCCTCAAATATGAGTTATATTTCAATCTGCGTTTCTATTTACGCAAGTAACATTTAGTTCAGTAGCCATAAGAGATTATAGTTAATAAATATATACACAAATTTTAACAGAAAAATAATAAAAAGCAAGTTTTTAATTTTTAGCTAAAAAATTATTAAAAAAATTTAGTAAAATAAAAAAAATAAATATAATGAAATTATTAATATTAAAAATAAAAACATGAATAATAATATAGAAAAAAAATATCCAAAGACTTATAAATCTATTATGGAAGCATTTGCTTGAGAAAGTATGGCTAGAAATAAATATGATTTTTTTGCTAAGATAGCAAGAAAATGAGGACATCCAAAGCTAGATGATTTTTTTAGGGAAACATCAAAAAATGAATATCAACATGCAAAATTATTATATAAACTAGTTTGAGGATTAGGAGATACTCAAGAAAATCTAAAAACTTGTATAGAAGGAGAAGAATATGAACACGAAACTATGTATCCAGATTTTGCTGAAATAGCTAAAAAAGAAGGATTCAAAGAAGCTGAACTTTTATTTAGACAATTAGCAAAAATAGAATTAGAACATGCTGAAAGGTTTAAAAGATTATTAAAAGAACTAGATGATGATACATTATATGATTCAAAAACTTGAGAAAAAGTTGCTTGGATATGTCAGGTTTGTGGAAATGTAGAATATGGAATAAATCCTCCAGAGGTGTGCCCAGTTTGTGCTCATCCTAAATGACATTTTGAAAGAATGCAAGATAAATATTAAAATTATAAAAATAAAAAGCTCTAATGATTTAGGGCTTATTTTTGTTTTTTAAAAAACTCAGTTTTTAAAACTAATTTTCAAGATTCTATAATTCAAGGCTCATCAGTTAGTCTAATGTTTTTAAATTTATCTCATCTTTTTATATTTACTCATTTTCAATTTAAATCTTTGATTGCGATAACTGTATCACCAGCTTGTAGAATATTTCAGTTTGCGTCTTTTTGAATAATTTCATCATTGTTATCATCGCTTTGGTCGTCATCAGAAGTGCTATCTCAATACATATTCTCCCATTTAGATTCCCAATCTGTTTCCCAAGGTTTTTTATCAGTCATAATTTTTTAATTAAATAATAATTATTTTTAATATAAATTTTTTTGTATAATTGTCAAAGGAATATATTAAAATAAACTTGATTTTGGCATAAAAAAGGCTACTATTTAACATGTATAGTATTATTTACTTTTATAATAAAATTGTTTTTATGAATAGAAAAATATTTTTGTTATTTGCGGTGATTATCTCACTTTGAGCAATAACTTTTTTGATAAATAATTTTAATAATAATTCTAATGTTGATGACAACACACTAAATAAAATAGAAATAAAAAAATATGAAGATAATTTATATTCTAATGTTTTGAATAAGGAAAATTATGATAAAGTTTGAATAAATCCTGAAAAATATGCAACTTATGAAGATTTTTTGAAAGATTTTAAGACTTTTGAATGAATGAAATTAGATCCAACAAAAGAAGATTTTGTTATTTCCTATAAAGATGAAGGGGGTAAAGAAACTTTTACTGCTTATCGTTTAGATGAAATAAAAAAATGAAAATTACTTGAATGAAAAAGAAAAGATAAGGCAATTTTAGATATCTATAAAGCTTATAAAAATGGAAATATTTATGGTTGATATAACAGTAATCAAGCTGATAAAATAGTCTTTAGAGAAGATATCTGACATGAAGAAACTAAAACTCTAGATTCTATTTTAGCTTGAAAAAATAATATTAATGATGTAAAAAAAGAACTAGAAAATATAGAAAATTTAGATACTAGTAAAAAAGAATTATTAGCTTATATAAATGATTTGGAATGAAATTATGAGCATGCAAATAAACAAAGGGAAAATTTATGTAAAGATGACCCAAATACTTGTAGAAAAATGGTAAATTTTACTTTTGTTTGAACAGTATTAGACTCGGATAAAACACCTATTTCTAATGTTGAAGTGGTTTATTTAAATGATAGTGATAAAACTTCTAAAACTAATGAGAAATGAGAATTTGAAATAAAATTAAAATTATATAATTTTTCTCATGCTAGATTTAAAGCTAAAAAAATAGGATATTCAGATTCTTTTATGGTTTTTAGTGTGAATAGCTATAAAGATGATACTTGGAATAATGAATATAGAGAGACTTTTGTCATGAATAAAGCATGACAAAAAGAAGAAATAAATTTAGTAGAAGAAAGAAAAAAAGAGGGAAAATTTTTTACTTTAGAAACACAAAAATCTAAATATTTTATTCCGAAAGATTGATTAAAAACTTTTTCTTGAGAAGAATATAAGTGAGATAAATTAGATGTTTATTTACATGAATTTACTAAAACTAGTGATATAGAAACATTACTTAATAATGATATTTTTAGTAATGAAGTTTGATATTCTTGAAATGTTATGGTGACATACTGAATGCCATACATTCAATTTTTTAATCCAGAAAACAAAGAAGAACTATTTATAATGTCATCAAATCCAATGATTTTACAACATAGGAATGAATATGTAGAACATATGAAAAAAGTGGATGATACATGAAATTGACTATTAACAAATGAAGATATAAAATTTTTGGTAGAAAAGTCTAATGAATTAGGGTGATATCCTATAGATACGTCTTTTTTAAGGGAAAATAATTTGCTCAAATGGCCTTTATGGTGGACTCTTGACAGAGAGAAATGAATATGGTATAATTGTCCACATAGAGTAATAGATGAAACTTGAATGGTTGCTCTAGAGTTTTATTCAATAAAGGATAATTAGTAATAATACTAAAAAAAACTCTAAAAAAACTATAAGAATTACTCTTTGAAAAACATTTTATACTTAATACTTAATGTAATAAAAAAATAATTTACTTAAATAATTTTATAGATTATGAAAAAAATTAAGAAAATAATGTTATCTGTTTCTAGTTTGGCAATAATTTCTGCTTGAATTTATATAGGAATAGAAATGACTTCTACTGATGTAAAAGCTAATGCGGATACAGCTTGTCACAGAACAGTTCAAGTTAAACCTTGTACAATTAGTTCCTATTGACCTTGGCAAGCATGAAAAAGATGGGTAACAGCTTATGCTGATTATAGGTATTTTAATTATCGTACTAATTGAGGTTGTAGTTGATGAAGTTCTGGTTTTGCCTCTTCAGATTATGCAACTGTTAGTTGTAGTTTTTGGCAATATGATTGAACTTCTCCAATTCCTGGATGAGGATAATAAAAATAGCCTCTAAGATTCTAGGGGCTTTAAATTATTTTGTGTTTTTAATAATTATTTTGAGAATTATGAAAAAAATAGTGATTTCATTTATGTTTTTTGTAGCTTTTTTATATAGCTTTAATTTTTCGTATTGATATTATAAATATACTGTTGAAAATGTGTGTCAAGACGATTTTTGTTATAGAACTGATGTAGAAGATATAAATGAAAATAATGTTAATACTAAAGAGTATTTATCAGATATAAAATATGATGAATACATTATGAAGGATCAAGTAAATTCTAAACTTAATTACTATAAAAATTATTATGCTTGACAAAAAGTGGGAATAGATAATTTTTGTAGTGAAGTTAGTTATATTGATGAACATTGAGAAAATAAAACAGGTTTTGAGTGTAAAAATGTAAATTTATCATTATCTGAATTACTTAATATCAAATCAGAGGTTAAAATAAAATCTTGATGGTTTTGGCCTAGTTATGAAACTTATAATAATTGAGAAGATTATTTTTTTGATAATTATAGTAATTTTTTATGAAATTTAAATAAAAATATGTTTTGATATTCAAAGAATTTTTATTTAACAGAAATAAATAAATATATTTTGAATTATAATAAAAATGAAAAATCTTTTAGTGTTAAAAATGCTTGTAGAGATGATTCTTGTTTAGCTTCTGATGTAAAAAATATTTCTTTAGATAGTGATTTAAATCAAAAATATGTTTATTGAACTAAAAATACAGTAAAAAGTTTTTCTACTTTGGATTTAATAGAAGAAAGTGTAAAATATAGTTGAAGTAAATTTAAAATTTTTAATAGTGTAGAATTATATTTTGATTTTAAAGATAGACTTCCTGCTAATAATAATTGAAATCCTTTTGAATATAATTATTCTATAACTTATAAACTAAGTGATAGTGATGATGAAAAAGTAGCTTTTGAAGAAAACTTTGCTTTAAATGATGATGCTACTTTAAGTTATACTCAAGAAACTATTGAACATTTTGCGAATGCTACTCCTCCTATAGATTTAACTTCTGATGATTTATCTGAATCAAGATTTCAAATTATAAAAAATCCTGTTACAAGAGAAATTTATATTAAAGTTCATGAAAACTCTATATTAGAAGAAATTTGAGATTATGAATTTTTCTTAAATATGAAAAATTATAAATGAGAAACATTTAAAACACCTATTAATACTACTTCAATAAAAGTTACAGCAGATAATCCTGTTAGAGCTGAGCTACTTATTAATAATGCAATAGAAAGGACTTCGGGAGATGAATTTTTTCCTTGAGATACAATTTCTGCAGAAATTCGCTTAAAAGATAAATTCTGAAATAATTATGAAGATTTAGATAATGGAGTTACTATTTCTTATGTACCTAGTAATTCTAATGTAAAAATTACAAATACAGCTAGTTATAAAGATAAGATAACTTGATTACATAGTCAAAATTGAGTTTTTTATTATAAATTAAAAATAGATAAAGATGGTTCTTATGATTTAACCAATTTTACAGTAACATATTATAATTATGATACTAAAAAATGGCAGGCATTAAGAGTCCAACTTGATCAACAAAGAATAGAAAAATATAAAGTTGCTCCTCTTTATATAAGTCCTAAAAGTGCTTGAGTAAATAGTTTTTCTGAAGTTAAATGTAGAAATACTGCTTTTGATATGATTATATATTGTAAATCTGATAATTTAAGTTGATGTAATCCTGCAGCTACTTATATGATGGATTTAGATTGAAAAAAAGTTCAACAATCTACTATAAAGGTGCATGTTCCAGCTGATGAGGCTATGAATTGAAAAAATGGATATTGAATAATTTATGATTTTGCTCAAAATCAAAAAAGGCTTGAGTATAATATAAATCATATAGATATGACAGCGCCAGAAGTAAAAATAGATGAAAATTTATTTTCTTCAGACTTTACAAAGGATGGAGATAATTATTATACAAAAGCAACTAATAATAAACTAAAAATAACAATAAGTGAAAGAACAGCTCCAGCTTGTGATGCTAAAATTACTTATGATATAAATTTATGATGAATATTAATAAAATCAGGTACTATTGATGATAATCTTTGAGAAATTGTATTAGATGAAAATATCTTAAAAGAAATGTGAAATAAACCATTAAAAATAACTGTTACTGATAATTATGGGAATACTTTTACGAAAAATTATAATATAACAGTTTGGCCTAATGATACTGATTTTAAACCTAATTCAAAGATAGAATTATTGACTGGTTGAGTAGATTCTTTGATTAGTGAAAATTGAGCTTGTGCGAACAATATTGATGGTTATAAATATAAATTGACTTTGCAAGATCAATATTGAAATCCTGTAAAAAATAAAAATGTTAAGATAACTCAAAAAACTTGAACAGATACAATACAATTAGTTCATGATAATCCTACAAGTAATTCTGCTCTGGTGTTTTCTTGAAATGAAACATTAACAGATGAAAATTGAGAAATTGAGTTTTGGATAAAATCCTTAGCACCTTGAACATTTAATCAAATTTTTACTATTCATACAGAAAAATGGGATAGCGAATATAAAAAAATATCAGATTATCAGTTTGACATAGATGCTTGAATTAATTCTTTCTTGAAGCCGTATGTTTGAAATTTAATTTCTGATGCTTGAGATATAAAAGTATGAACAACTCAAAGGATAGATTTAGAAAGAATTGATAAATGTTTTACTGATTTAACTAGGCCGAATCATCAAATAAGAAATTATTATTCAACAATGGCCATACAAGATGATAATTGAGATTATATGATAAGTAAGAGTCCTGTTAATGATATTTCTTTAGATTTGAAATTGGATTATGCCGTTGAATCTCCTACTAAAAAGGCTTCAATTTTTGCCGAACCAGTTATGAAATATGTTTTATGATGAAAAACTGTTAGTTATATTCTAGGAGATACTCAAGATCCTACGGACAATAATGTTGAACAAAAAGATTTAGAAGCAATCGCCTGAATCAAAGTAGTGTGAAGATTACAATGAGATTGAAAACAACAAGTAACAGGTCAAAATTGAAATTATACAGATTTCACAATGTCAGATTTAAGAGAATCAATCAAGAAGAATGCTTATGATCTTATTAGAGG
>JAOARJ010000006.1 GCA_025210615.1 Candidatus Altimarinota bacterium
CCTCTAATAAGATCATAAGCATTCTTCTTGATTGATTCTCTTAAATCTGACATTGTGAAATCTGTATAATTTCAATTTTGACCTGTTACTTGTTGTTTTCAATCTCATTGTAATCTTCACACTACTTTGATTCAGGCGATTTTATTAAGTTTTTCTGTTTCAATAGTACTATCATTTGGATCTTGTGTATCTCATAATTGATATCTAACATTTACTCCTCAGATACTATAAGTTACAATCGGCTGCGTTATCAAAGATGCTTTCTGAGTAGGAGCTTTTACATTATAATCAATATTAGCATCAACAGATTCCCCATTAACATAAAGTTTTTTAATTAAATATTCTATTGTATCGGTAACATTTAAAGTATCAAAATAACTTGTACCAAAATTAATATTAGTTGGTTCTCATCAAGAAGGAAAACATTCGTTATTAACTCCTAAAATTAATCTCTGAGTTGTTCAAATTTTTATTTCTCATGAAGGAGAACTTAAAAATCAAGTAAATGGTTTCAGAAATTGATTTAATCACAAATCTCTTTCAAAATCATTTTCTCAAGTTTTATTATATTTATCATCCCATTTTCAAACGCTAATAATATAATTTTGGTGATAATATCAAGGAGCTAAAGCTCAAACTGTAAATTCTATTTCTCAATTTTCATTAGTAGTAGCCTTTCAAGAAATATCTAATCAGTCATAGACAAGTCAACTAGCAGAGTTTGTATCAGTATAATTAGAATAAATTGTTTCTAATCAAGTTTTTTGTTTTATAGTAACTTCCCTATCTTTAATAGGATTTCAAAATTGATCTTTTAAAGATAATTTATATTCATATTTATCAATATTATTTGCACACATTTTATTCCCTGAAGGAGTAGTTGGATTTTCTAATGTTAAATTAACTTCTGTACTAACATCATTTGGATTTACCTTAATATCAAAAGTTTTTGAATTTTTATTTCAATATTCATCTTCTGTTTCTACTGTTAATGGTTTATCTCAAGCTTGTTCCAAAAATTCATAAGGAAGTTCTAAAAAACCATTAACTGAAGATATAGTTCCTGCTGGAATAACTTCATCATCTCATATTTTTACTGTATATTTAATAGTTGCAGTACATTCTGAAGCTGTTTTTTCATAAAAATATATTTTTAATTTTTCATTTTTAGTTTTTGTATAATACTCTATTAATCATTCCGGAGTAAATTCCTTTGTAAATAATTCTTCTTGGATACCAATTGTAGGAGCTGTTGTATCAATATGATTTATAGTATAAACTAATTGTTTTGAATTATAAGCCTTATCTTTTATGAATCCATTTCTTGTATATCAGTTATATTTTTCATCATTAGGAACAGTTAAAATAACCCATTTAGTAGGAGGAACAACATCTAAATCAACATATTGTTTAATACCATAAATATCTTCTAAATAAGTTTGAGTAACATCGCATCAACTTAAATTATCATAATCACATTTCAATTTTACTTCTATAGCTTGTCAACATTGTATATTAAAATCATTCGCTCAAGCAGTACTTTCAATAAAAAAATTTGGAGATATTTTAGGATTTTCACTTTGAGATGAGTCAATTTCTGTTTTTAATAGCTTCCAAGCTCAAACTCAATCATTTGCCCTATCATTAAAATAAGAGATATTAAAACTATTCTCAAAAATTCCATCTTTATCTATTAAAATTTTAAATTTAAAAACAGTATCTTCATCTTTTAATCAAGATAAACTATTACTACTATAATTATTGTCTCATTTCGAAATAAGAACATTAGAGCTTACTCAGGCATATCAAACATTTATTCATCTAGCAGAATCATAAAAATTATTCCCTGCTGAATCTTTTAAATAAAGTTCTGCTGTAATAGTGTCTCAAGGATGGAAATTCACAGGACTATCTTTTTCAGGAACATTTGTTATTTTTATAACAGCTTTTTCTGGATATCAAGGTAATACATTAATATTTCAAATATTTATCACATCTTTTATTTCTGCTCATTTATAATTTTTAACATAAAAATAAAATCTATGATTTCAAACTTTCGATAGAGTGGCTGTTTCTTTAATAATTAAATTTACTTTCCTCGTTACAGGATTAACTGTAATATCAAAAATTTCTAGTAATTTATCTCAATAATGATCTCTTGTTTTTTGAGTAAAAGCTAAATCTTCTGTGATTCAAAAAGTATCCTCAAATAAAACCTTTTCTTCAGTTTCTCAATCTATTTTATAACTAATTTTATATTCATATAACATTGGATTTCACCCATTTGAAGATGGTAAAATGTCTTTAAATTCAAAATCTAAATCAATAGTATCAAACATTCTAAATTCACTTCAACTATAATGAGCATCAACAAATCTTAATAATGAAAAATTATCAATAGTATCAGGAGTTCAAGATGCAAACCATCTACTACTACTATCTTTTGTAGATAAATTTACTTTATTTGAAGCCGAACAAGAGCTACTAGTACACATATTCTTCATAGAGAAAGAATTAGTTCATTTATTATAACCTAATATATGCTCATCAATTTGAGATAAATAAAAATTTTGCGAAGTTCAAAATGCTTCACTATTTAAATTAGACAATACTTCACTATAATTTGAATAATAATAATCTTCTCAATTAGCATAAATTTTATCACTTCAAAGCCAACCTCAGTTAATTTTTATTTGAGAATTAATATTTAATAATTCAGTTAGTGATAGTCTTTTAGTTTCGCAGACATATTTAGTCTCAGTTTTTTCGGTAAAAGTATTATAAACTTGTTTATAACCACAATAGTTATCTATTTCAAATTTTGTATTTCAATACCTTGCTGTATATTCTTGATTTTTATTAATTAATTTGTCTTCAAAGGTAAAATTAGATTTCACCAATCCTGATAAAAACTTTTTACTTGATGCTTCATCTTCATCTATCGCTTGTATTCAAGTTGAATAACAATTTTCATCAAGACATACATCTTCAACAGTATAACTAAATCCTCCATAAGAATTTGAAGAATTAACTATAAAAATTAAACAGAATACAAACCAAATTATGATTTTTTTCATAATACTATAAATAACTAAATTTAAATTTTCTCCTTTATTTTTTATCTAAAAACTATCCTCCTGCTCAAACTGGAGCCATAGCATCTACTTGAACAATTGTACAACTTGTTGTTGAATAAGGCATATCTCAAGTTCTTCTTCAAGATTCTCAATCAATACTTCAAACTCTACTTCTAGAATATCAAGGCTCACAGTCAGTACGAGTTAATCTGTAAAACACGGCTGAAGTTCTATATCAGTACCCTATTCTAGTTCCATCTGGTTGCCAGTCTTCATAATGAGTAACATTACAAGGAGTATTTGAAACTGATTTTACACAAATATAATCAGGATTAGCTGATGCTTGTTCTACACCTAAATTAACATAAGTAACAATACTTCCAGCTACTGCCAAAATACTTAATGTAGCCAATGTTATTTTTTTTACTGTTTTCATAATATAATAGTTAAATATATAAATATTTTTTTGTTAAGAATTAATTATCTTTTATTGAATAAAATTCTAATTCAACTAATCATCATTCATCTAAAACTCTACTGCCGATATTATGCCATATTCATTTCTTTCTGTCAAGTGTCCACCAAGCAGGCCATCTAAGCATATTATTTCCAGTTAGAAACTCGAAGTTTATAGGAAAACCTCAAAGCTCATTACTTTTTTCTACTAAAAATTTCATATCTTCATCTGTAATAGCTTCGTAAATTTTATCAAAATTTTCATATAATTCTTTCATATGATAAATCTGATTTTGTAAAATCATTGGATTTGACGACATTATAAATAGTTCTTCTTTGTTATCTGGATTAATAAACTGAATATATGGCATTCAAAAAGTCTTCATTAAATTTCAAACATATCAATAAACAGGATTAAATGTATCATTATTCATTAAGTTTTCTATATTACTAGTTTTCTTAAATTCATAAAGATAAATATCTACTTTATCTCAAGTATACTTTTTTCAATCAAAATGTTTTAATCAATCAACCGGCACAAAATATTTAGACTGAGCTGTTGTAACTGTAAAATATTTATTTCAAGATTCTCTTTCTTTAGCTAAATCAATACTAAAATTAGCATTAGATTTATTCATTTTAAAGTTTTCTATATAAGCTGATTCCCAATTTTTATAACCTGAAGTATTTAAGCTAAAATTCATAAAAGCATCTGAATATCATAACTTAGTTGCTTTAAATCTAACATGAGAAAAAGCTGGTAATTTCATTGTTTCAAAATTATATTCTCAAGCAGAATTACTCGTTGCAATTATACTAGAATCATTTAAAAATACAATTCTCGCTCATTCTAAAGGATTTCAATCACTATCTAAGATCTTTCATTTTAAAGAAAAATTTGTCGTTTCATCACAAGTCGATTTATTTTCTTTACAAATATCATTTCTCATGCTATTAGCCTTTTCATAATTTCATTCTAAATCTTCAAAATAAGCTAACAATTGCTTTTTTCAAGTGTCTAAATTTTTTACACCTTCTAACTCATCTTTCAAAGCATACAAATTCATTTTTAAAGACAGAACATCATAAAGCATTCAACTTTCTTTATGCCTAATATCTTCCTTAAAAATGATTTTTTCTCCTTGTTTACTATCATATCATCAAAATAAATCATTATTTTTATAAGCATCATAAATATCTAAAATTGCTAAATTTTTCAAATCTCAAACCGAAAAATCAGATTTTTTTATCTCACTCCTATAAAATGGAACATAAATATCTGTTCAATCTTCTGCTTTTTTTATTATCGCAAAATCTTCTTTGAAAGGATCTATTTTAACTCAATCAAAAGTTTTAAAATCTTTTAAAAAATCTTCATAAGTAGAGTATTTTTCAGGATTTATTCAAACTTTATCATAATTTTCTTGATTTAACAAATCAGCATATTTTACATTTTTTTCTTCTATAATTTCAGGAGTACTTCAAAAATTATTTACAATATAAGTTACTCATAATAACGAAATTACAGTAACAACTAATAATAAAATTTTTCTATTCATAATTTAAATATAATTGGTTAAAATATACAACTGTTATATACTTATTTTAAGCAATACTATCATATTTTATATAAAAATCAAATTTATTTTTATTTAATCCAAAAAACCAGCCTATCTCTAGACTGATTTTTATCTTAGTTTTTAAATCATTTTGGCGAATCTGTCTGAATCTTATCATCAAAAATCACTACAAACGGATCACTACTTCATCAATTCGTTTTCTCATTGATACTATC
>JAOARJ010000007.1 GCA_025210615.1 Candidatus Altimarinota bacterium
GTCATTGGTGCTGTAGCATTTACATCAAATGTCTCTGTTCCATTACCTGCAGCTGGTGATGTTGCATTTTGCACATTAAATGTTTCTGTTCCATTACCTGCAGCTGGTGATGTTGCATTTTTTACATCAAATGATTGTGTCCCATTACCTGCCATTGATGTTGTAGCGTTTACATCAAATGATTGTGTCCCATTGCCTGTCATTGGTGCTGTGGCGTTTACATCAAATGTTTCTGTATCTGGTTCTAAATCTCATTCTCCTATTTCAGGATCATTTTCTTTTCTTTTTGGTTTAGTAGGTTCCTCTGTTGGAGTTTTATCAATTTCTTGATCTTTCTTTACAATAGTTCCTTCTATTGCTGATTTCATTCCTTTTAATCTTTTAACATCATATTCCAATGAAGAATATCTATTAATATATTTTTGCATTGTTGTTAATGCATCTTCAGGAGATAATACTTCAAGACAATAACGATTTATAGTATTGAAAGTTTTTCTTAATATATCTTTTTCTAAAACCTTTAACGGTTTAATACCATCTCCAATAAGTACATTTTCACTAGTAATAGTTAAATGTGCATTAGTAGTTTCAAATAAAAAATCTTCCATTTCTGTAATATCATCTTCTGAAACAACTGATTTTCCATCAATTACACTATAAGCTTGATCAAATCTACCTTTAATTCCTTTAGCTTCAAGTTCAGCTTGTTTTTTTAATTCATTTAATTGTTCTGCTTCTGTTTTCTTTTTCAAAGATTCAGCAGCCTCAGTTTTTTTTGCATTTAATCAATTAAATATATCATCTCTACTAACTCACATTTTAGCCAACATCTTAGAATCTTTACCTCATAAATAATACAATCTTTTAGTTCCTAATTTAACGATTATATATTTACCATTGTCTTTAATATTAACCTTTTGGATGTCCTCATTTGATAATCAATCAAAAGCCGCATTAACAATATACTCTTCAACAAGATCAGCTTTTCCTTTTACTGTCTCACTAATAACTTCTGCCTTTAAAGCATCTGTTAATTCTCTTAATTCATCTCTTAAGATTTTCTTATCTTCTGATATTCTACTAAGAATATTTTCTAATACCTTAGAATTTTTACTAGAATCAACCTTTTGTCATTCTGCAGTACCATTTAAATGTCCTCCTTCAGGACCTCCTGCTGTTCCATTTGTTGCATTATATAACATATTTATTTTTGTTTTAAAAATATAAATTTAAAATAGTTTTTATAAACTTAGCATTATCTTATCATAAATAAATTTTTTATGCAAATATTGAAACTAAAATTATATACATAATACAAAAATATATTGTTAAATTAATAAAACAACGTCTTTAATAAAAGAAAAACAAAAAATAAAAACTCTCTTTAATTAGAGAGTTTATCTTTCAATTTATGCTGTAATTTTGACAATTCAAATACTTGCGTAAAAATTTTAGTATCAGCTATCATATCCTTAAAAGCATCTTGTGGCATAACAATTTTTCTTCACATTTTTTCGCTAAAAGAAGTGTATTTTATTCAGATATTTTTCAATGATTCATAAACTAATTCCGAACAGTATAAGTCTTTATCATCATCTGTTATCATATCATAATCATAATTTTTTCAAAGATGAGTCAAGCTTATTTTTATAAAATTTTTGATTTTTTCATTATCAATGTTTATTTTAAAAGCTGTAAATCATTTTATGTAAGAAATTTTTGTCAAATTTGATAATTTTGAAATATCTCAAATAGTAACTCAATGAGAACCAGCATCTATTTTAAGCTGCTCTTCTCCAGTTTTATAATAAGGTAATATTTTCTTATAAGTTTTACTTTCTTCTCAGAATAATTTTTTTATTTGATCTTTTTTTCATAAATAAATTCAAGCATGTTTCCATTTTCAATCAATAAATTCGCTACTTACATATCTTTCACTATCAGTTAAAAAAATACTTCAAGGAGCCAATTTATCAGCGTATTCTCTCACTTCTTCTAATGAAATAATTTCAGGTCATTCTATAATCTCTCAATTATCAATCCAAACATCTCATACAAGATAATCTCAAACTGTCGCCATAACTTTTGCTTGCAGAGGAATTCTAATATTATCAATAAATTTTAATTTACCAGGATTATATAGGCTAAAAGCAAATAATCCTCAAGTAATTATTATCAGTAAAAATAAAATTTTAAAAACTTTTTTTACTCTAGACTTCATTATAAATTTTAATTATTTTTTAAGCTAAATAATTATATTGATTTAATAAAAAAAACAACCTTTTTTAGGTTGCTTTTTCTTACATCATTCATGGCATTCCCATACCTCCTCACATCGGTGGCATCGGAACATCATCTTCTCATTTTATTTCAACTAATGCTGCTTCCGTTGTTAAAAACATTCAAGCTAAACTAACAGCATTTTCTAAAGCTATTCTCTCTACTTTTGTAGGATCAATAATACCAGCCTCAAGCATATCTTTAAACTCATCAGTTCTAGCATCGTATCCATAATTCACATTTGGAGAATTTTTTATATCATTTACGATAACTGCTCCTTGTTTACCAGAATTTTCAGCTATTTGAGAAATAGGATAAGTCAGAGCATTAGCTACTATTTCTGCTCAAATATTTTCATCGGTGCTTCCAAAATCTGTTCAAATAATAGCCTTGCTAGCTTTTAATAAAGCCACTCATCAACCAGCTACAACTCCTTCTTCTACAGCAGCTCTTGTTGCATTTAATGCATCTTCTATTCTTAATTTTTTCTCTTTCATTTCAACTTCTGACGCTGCTCAAACTTTTATAACAGCAACTCAACCTGATAATTTCGCTACTCTTTCTGCTAATTTTTCAGCTTCATAACTTGAATCAGTATTAGCTAATTGAGATTTTATTTGAGAAATTCTATTTTCTATATCTACTTTTGGCCCTTTTCATCAAATTATTATAGTTTTATCTTTATCAGAAATAACATTTTCAGCTCTTCATAAATATTCAATATTTGCTGATTCTAAAGTTAATCAAACTTCTTTTGATATAACTTTCGCTCAAGTTAAAACAGCTATATCTTCAATATATTCTTTCTTTTTATCACCAAATCCAGGAGCCTTAATAGCAAGAATATTTAATACTCATTTAAGTTTATTTAATATAATAGTAGTCAAAGCTTCTCAATCAATATCATCAGCAATAATAGTTAAATCATTTGTTCAAGCATTTCTTAATTCTTCAAGCAATGGTAATAATTCTTTTATATTACTAACTTTTCAATCTGTAATTAGAATAGGAGCATCTTTCATCTCTGCTATCATTTTTTCAGGATTACTCACCATATAAGGAGAAATAAATCCATTTTCAAATTGCATTCATTCAGTAATTTCTACACTAAGCCCCATAGTTTGCCCTTCTTCAACAGTAATAACGCCATCTTGTCAAACTTTCTCCATAGCCTCAGCAATAATATTTCAAACTTCTATATCTTGCGCTGAAATAGCAGCTACTTGTGCTATTTCTTCTTTATATTCTATCTTTTTAGCATTATTTTTTAGTTCTTCTATAACTTTTTGTGAAGCTTTTTTCATTCACTGTTTAAGTTCAACCGCGTTTATTCAAGTTCTCACACTTCTTAATCATTCTTTTGCTAACGCGTAAGTTAATAAAGTCGCTGTTGTAGTACCATCTCAAGCATTATCGTTAGTATTGCTAGCGGCTTGTTTTACAAGTTCTGCTCACATATTTTCAAATTTATCTTCAAGTTCTATTTCTCTTGCAATAGTTACTCCATCATTTGTTATTTGAGGTGCTCAAAATGATTTTTCTAAAATCACATTTCTTCATTTAGGTCACATTGTAACTGTTACTGTTTTTGCTACAGTTTCAATTCATTTGAACATTTTTGACCTAGCATTATCAGAAAATTTTATTTCTTTTGCCATAATTTTTATTATTAGTTTTTAAATTTTTATTTTTAGTCTTCTATAATAGCTAAAATATATTCACTAGCTAAAATTTTAAATTTTTCTCAGTCTAAATTAATATCATCTCAAGAATATTGCCCTGATAAAATTTTATCTCAAACTTTTACTTCTACTGATACGTCAGGTCATACTTCCAAAACTTCATATATAAATGGTCTTTCTTTATTTTCATTTTCTGGGATATAAATTCCACTTTTTGTTGTATTACTTTCGTCAGTGATTGGTTTTAAAAGAACTCTATCTGACATTGGTTTTATTTTCATATTTTTATATTTAAATTATAAATATAGCACACTTATTATATACATGCCAAAATAAATATCAAGAAATATTTTTATAAATCTACTTTCTCTGCTAGTATCAAATTATTTCATAAATTATCTTTTATTAAAATTTCTTTTGTTCAATAAAAAGTTTCTCTAGGTCACATTAAAATTTCTATATTACTTTTTTCACATTTATCAATATAGTCATTAATATTATTAACATCAATATATAGATTAGTTCATCACAAGAAAGTATTATTTTCTCAAATATCTTCCTTATAACTCTTTTCATCTTGAATCATTAATAAAAAATTATCATTTCCAAACTCAACAAAAACTGTATTTTCATCAACTTTTTGTTCAGTTTTTCATTCATTATTAACCGAAAAAAGTAATGGAAATCATAACTTTTCACCATAAAACTGATAACTTTTTTGTAAATCAGAAGTTATAATATTTGCTGTAATTGCATTTATCATTTGATTTTTTTTATTAAACAAATAAAATATATCTCGTTTAGAATTATAATGAAAAATAGTATATGAGCAATTTTGTTTTAGATATAAATAAAATTAATAAAAATTTATCAGGATATCATATTTTAAAAGATGTTTCTTTAAAAGTAAAAGAAGGTGAAATTTATGGTTTTTTATGACCAAATTGAGCGTGAAAAACTACGACAATGAAATGTGTAATGGACTTAATAACTCCTGAATCTTGAAGTATAAAAATATTTTGAGAAGAAGGATTAACTAGAAAATCTAAACAAAAAATCTGATTTATGCCAGAAAATACTTATCTTTATAAACATTTAACTTGAGAAGAATTTTTAAAATTTAACTGAAAATTTTTCTGATTATCTTGAGAAGAACTTGATAACAAAATAAAGGCTCTATTAGAAAAAGTATGATTAACTTTTGCTAAAGATAAATATTTAAGCGAATATTCAAAATGAATGTTACAAAGAGTTTGACTGGCTCAAGCTATAATCAATGAGCCAAAATTAGTATTTTTAGATGAACCTATGAGTGGTCTTGACCCTATTGGTCGTAAAATGGTAAAAAATTTAATCGTTGAACTTAAAAAATCTTGAACAACAGTGCTTTTCAATACTCATATTTTAGCTGATGTAGAAAGTATTTGTGATAGGATTTCTATAATTCATAAATGAGAAATTATAGTTTCTTGAGAAAAAATTAAAAATATTGATAATTTAGAAAATTATTTTATAGAAAAAGTTACTAACACTGATGAAGAAGCTATAAAAAAAGTTGAATAAAAAATAAAAACCTACTAATAATTAAGTAGGTTTTTAATACTATATTTTAGACTCATACATAAGTCTATATATTAATATTTTTATCTTTCATTTTGAATTTCTCCAAGTAAAGAACTATATATTTCATATTTTTCTTTTTCTAATTTTATTTTTTGAACTTGTTGTAATGCCGCTGTTTTTGTTATTTTATCCATTGATTGAATTACATTATTCAATTCTCTCATATTAGCATTATAATCTTCAGAAGATATTCCTTTTGTTTCTAATTTTTTTATTAAATCTACGGTCTCTGATACCTTAGCTCAATCAGCTTCTCATTTTTCATTAAGAATAGTTTTCAGATTATTTACAGTATCTTTAAATTTAATAAATCTTTCTTTAGTTTTTAAATCACTATCTGATGATTCTATTTCATCTATGTATTTTTTAGCATCTTCTAATACTTTTTTTAGCTTATCACTATCATATTCTCAGTCAACCTTAGATTCCATTATAGCTTTTGTAAGATCTTCTAATATTTTTAGTTTTTGATCTTGTTGTTCTCATGATAATTTTACATCCACAGGACTAGAGCTTTTTACTGGAGCTCTTTCTTCTTCTTTATCATCTCCAAATAAAGAATCCCATAATTTTCAAATAGCTTCTCAAGTTGCTCCATTACCTCTATTTTCTGGTCCAAAAATTCTACCATTTATTCTATCTTCAGAAGATCTCATATGTGGATGTGGTTTTATATTCTTTATATGATGTGCATCTTCTACTTCTTGTTTGATTCTATCAGCTTTATTTTTTCTTTTTTGTTCAGTAGTTTTTAAATCTACTAATTTACTTTCCATTATTTCTCTTAACTTAATGAATTTATCTTCATTTTGTAAATCCACAATATGTTTATCACCTCATTTTACTTTAATTTCATAACCGTTTTTAATAACCTTTTCAAGATCTTTTATAAAAGTTTCTATACTTTCAACAGATTTTTTACTATTACCAACTTTTTCATAATCAGCATAAATTTTTTCTGAAGCTAATTTTGTAAACTTATTATAATAAGCCATTATTTCCTTGTTTTCCCAAAAATTTTCGACTGCTCCAGCAACTTCAAATTGTGCCTGAACAGCTTCTGAAGTAGTCATTTTATCAGATTTTTTATCATACTCTGCAAATCTTTCTAAATATGCTTTTTTCGTTGCTTCCTTATGTTCAGAATCTATTAATTCTTCTTTAGCTATTCTGCCTGCTTTTAATCTTTCTTTTGCGTCTTTCTTTAATCTCTCTGCTCTTTGTTCATAATTTTCATCAATTTTATCCTTAGCAGGTAAGAAAATTTCATTTCCTGGATAAATAGTACCTTTCCAACCATTTATCTTTTTATTAAGTTGGTCTCTAAGATCTTTATTAGATTGAGCATCGATAATTTTTGGTAAATAAGTACTTATTTCCTTAGCTTTTATACCATATTTAGCCATCATTATAGCTCATAAAGTATCTCCTTTTTTAACTTTATAAGTTCATTCTGTTTTAGCATCATTTTTTATTTCTATTTCACTAACTTTATTCATCTTCCAAGTTGATTTTTTCTTTTTAGATTTTGCTACAGTTGTTTCTGCAGGAGTACCAGGTCCATCGTCTGTAGCTGCTCAAGTGTCTAAATCAATTTTAATATATCCATCTCCATCGGCATCTACATTTTCAGCTGTTTGTACTGCTTGAACTTGTTCTCAACTATTAGGTGTTTGTCAAGTCCCTGTAGAATCAGGGATAATAACTTCTACCACATCTGATTCTTGTTGATCATTTACTGCTTCTGGAACTACTCATGTATCTGTCTCAGATTGTTGAGCTTGAGGAAGTGGTTGCACATTAGGAACTACTTTAGGTTTTGTAGGAGTAACTTTAGGTTTTGGGACTGATTCAGGTTTAGCCTTTTGTTGAACTCCTTCATCCGTTCCGTTACCTGTTGAAACTGTTCCATTACCTGTCGTTGGTGTTGTAGCATTTACATCAAATGATTGTGTTCCATTAACTGTTGAAAATGTTCCATTCTCTACTTCAAATTTTGTTCCGTTACCTGTTGAAACTGTTCCATTTGATACTTCAAATTCCGTTCCATTACCTACTGAAACTGTTCCATTACCTGTCGTTGGTGTTGTAGCATTTACATCAAATGATTGTGTTCCGTTACCTGCTGAAACTGTTCCATTCTCTACTTCAAATTTTGTTCCATTAACTGTTGAAACTGTTCCATTTGATACTTCAAATTCCGTTCCATTACCTGCTGAAACTGTTCCATTACCTGTCGTTGGTGTTGTAGCATTTACATCAAATGATTGTGTTCCATTAACTGTTGAAAATGTTCCATTCTCTA
>JAOARJ010000008.1 GCA_025210615.1 Candidatus Altimarinota bacterium
TACTCAAGATTTACTCTAAACACAAAAAAATTTTACAATTTTTTTATATTAGTTAGAGAAAAACTTTTTAGAGTAAATGATTACTCATCTTTTACCCAAAAAGTGCTTTCTCTTCTAATTTCTCTTCGGTTTATTTTAAAGAATTTTGAAAGGATTTTTTCGTCCGTTTCAACTTAACGCTTAAGGAGTATATGCATATGAAATTAAAAGTCAAAACTTTTTTTGACTTTTTTTAATAAAAATTATTAAATAAACAAAAAATAGCTATTTAAAGCTATTTTAATTTATTAATTTTATACTATAACTTCTCCACTTACATCAAATATCCTCATATTCTTCAACTTTATCTATATAGTATCAATATTGTTCTATTAATTTTTCTAATTCATCAAAATCATAATCTGGCGTACTTGTATCCTGACTTTGTAAATTTGCATGAGTAAAAATTATCTCTCAATTTTCTGACAACTTATATTTAGCTTCTTCAAATAATCTTTTATGTAATTTAAAATCTTCATCATATAATGCATCAAAAATTTTTTGTTTCGCCGTATCAATAGCTCACTCTATTCAATTATTCGGATTATAATTAACTATCGGTAAATTAGCAATTATTAAATCATAACTTTTATCTTCAGGAAAATTTTCAAATAAATCAGAATAAAAAACATTCGCTCTATCTCATACTTTATTATTATCCATATTTTTTCTAGCACATTTAACAGCATTTTCATTTATATCTCACGCATCAACACTTTCAGCTCATCTTTTTAAAGCTACTATACTTTCTATTCAAGTTCAAACTCAAATTTCAGCCACAGCTTTTCATTCCATATTTTCTATTAATCATAATAATGATTTTGAACTAACGCTATATTCAGATTTTGGAGGAAAAACAGTAGGATCTACTTCTAATACTATAATATCTTCTCAAAATTGTACTTCCACCACATAAGATTCATTAGAAGTTTCTTCTATATATTGAACAAACTCTTGTGTATTTTTTGGATCTATATCTTCTATTCTAGAATTCATAAAAATATTTATAAAAAATAATTAATCAACCACATTATATCACAAATTTAAATAAAAAGCTATTTTATGACTATACTAAGATATTTTAATAAATTATAAGCATTATCATTTGAAAAAATCGTTTTATTAAATTTATTTTGTTCAAAACTTATATCAAAATTCTTCGCAAAACTAAAATCAGTTTTTTCTAAATCACATTCTATAAATCTAGTTTTCTCTAAATCGCAATATATAAAATTCGCTTTCTTTAATTTACTTCTCATAAAATCACTATCTATTATAGAAGAATCTCAAAAATTCATATTTTCTAAATCCATATCACTAAAACTAGATAAACTTATTTGACACTCTTCAAATTCAAAATTTGAAATAAACTGGCTTATCTCATAAAACTTTACTCACATTATTTTAGACTTAATAAACTTTACATTATTAAGACTAGTATTTTTTAATGTTATATTAGATAAATTACAGTTTTCAAACTCGCAATCATTAATTTTTTTCAAATCAAATTTATAATCACTGAAATTTATTCAACTAAATAATACATTATTAATTTCTTTTTCATTAATAATACTTTCCAAATTATCTTGAGTTATTATTTTTTTCTTCATAATTATATTTTATTTAATTTATTATTTTCTCTTACTTTATTATATATAACCTACTTTTTATTAACAGGAATAAAATAAATTATCCACACAAGCCATACAAGCCGAACTAAATCAAGCCAATTATTTGTTTCAAAATAACGCAAAGATAAAAAAGAAAGTAAAGCAAGAAATCCTAATCACCAATTATCTCTAAATTTTTTTCCCATATTCTAAAAATAAAAATATAATAATTTTTTTATACTAGTCACATTGAATATCTAATATAAGTTCAATCACTTAAATCCACTCAAACTCAAATTACTCAAGTTTCAATATAAACTTCTTCTTCTTTTATTCAGTCTTTTAATTTCAAAAATAAATATAATCATTCTCTCTCTTCTGGCACTAGAGAATTATCTATATCAAATAAATGAGAAAAATTTTCTTTAAAATAATCATAGGTTTGTAATCTAATTTCTGACCAATAATTATAAATTTCTTTTAAATTAATTATATCTGTTTTATTTTGTAATAATCATTTTAAGTATAAAGAAGGAAGTTTTGAATATCAGGCAGTCGTAGCGCTCGCTGATTTTTGCATCTCTATAAATAAATTATCATTATAAGTAAATAAAGTTCAAATTCTCAAACCAGTTAATCATAATGATTTAGAAAAACTTTCTATAAAGATAATTCTGTTTAATACTTTTTTGTCATTAAATATTTTTTGATAATATTGTTTAGAAGCTGTCGCTTCTAGTAATCACATATAAACGCTGTCTAATATAATGATAGCATTTTCATCTTTTTCTATAATTTTTTTAGAAATATTATATAGTTCTTCTTCGTCTATTTTTACTCAAGTCGGATTTCAGACAGGAATAAAATAGAAAATATTTTGAGAATTATCTTTATTATTACTATATATATTATCTATATCATTAGAATTTATAAAAAAATTTGTACTATTTTTTTGTTTTAAAATTTTACAAGGAGCATTCTCTCAAAATCTCATTTTAGCTACATCTACAATAGGCATAAAACTCGCCTCATTATAATAAAACTTTTTTTCATTATTATTCATCGAATTTATCGCATCACAAATTATATTAAATCCCTGCATTCATCAATTTGTAATCACCATATTTTTCGCAAAAATATCTTTTAACTCTCAAAAATCATAAATTTCATCTAGATAATTAGCTATAATTTTCTTTATTTCAAAGTTTCAACTACCAGTTACATCATATCATTCAAGCTCTTGCCAAGGCGAATCTAATAAATATTGTTTCGCTTTTTTATCAAGATTTTTCATAATCTCACGATATTTTCATTTATATTTGATATCTCAAATAGCCATTACTTCTATATCTTCATCGCTTTTTAACAGTTCTAAAATTTTCTTCGCGATAAATCAAATTGAAGAAATATATCTTATTTTTCAAGGAAAAGCCTTTTTTAATTCTTTATCATTAAATAAAATTTTTAAAATTTCACTTCTTGAATTAATGTTTTGATTATTTTTGATAAACTTTTCAGCTTCTTGTGTTATAAAATCCATATTTATTTTTATTACTTTTTAATATTTTCATAAAATATTTATTTCTGTCGTATAATATTTTAGCTCATTCATTGCATATTTTACCCACTCATTATCGAGTTCTCCTTCAAAATCTATCCAAAACATATAAGTAAAAGGATTTTTCAGAGAAGGAAGACTCTCTATTTTCGTCAAATTTATCCTATTAGTCGCAAAACATCAAAGGCATTTATAAAGCACCGCTGGTTCATGTTTTGTTTCAAAAATTATACTAACCTTCTTTTGTTTATCAGAATAATTTATTTCGTTATCAACACTTGTTACAACAAAAAATCTTGTTCTATTTCCATCTTGATCTTGTATTTTTTCTTCTAAAATATTCAGTCAATATATCGCGCAAGCTTGCTTAGAAGCTATTGCTGCGATAGTATTATCATTTCATTCTCATACCATTTTTGCAGCAGCTGAAGTATCAGCAAAATTATTTCATTCTATATTATTTTTTCTCAAAAAATTATGGCATTGCGCTACTGCTTGCGGATGAGAAAATACTTTTCTTATATCTTTTATATTATCAGTCTTTGCTCATAAACAATGATTTACTGACAAAGTATATTCTCAAATAATTTTCATATTATTATGGCGAAGAAAATTATAAAGATTAGCATGTACACTTCACGCATAAGAGTTTTCAATAGGTAAAACTCAAAGAGCCGTTTTATCTTTTTCTAACTCTTGCCAAACTAAATCAAAATTTGGTTTTCACTCCAAATCATATTTTCCTCCTAATTTTTCGTTAACGATATTTGATACATTGTGAGAGTATGCTCAAGCGATTCCTTGATAATATATTTTCATTTTTTTATTTTATTTTCTAAATTTGCTATAAACAAGAAGTATTATATTATAAAAAGTTTTTTGAGCAAGTTATTAATCTAATATAATTTTCTTTTCCTGTATATTTGCTCAATATCATCAAACTTTTACTCACAATATCTTATTATCCTTACTTTTTATAGAAGCTAAAATTTTAGATGGTCTATTCATTTTATATCATTGCTCAAAAATTAAATCATTTCAATTAATTTTTTTATATTTATTTAGGTAACAACTTAAAGCTCAACTAGATGTTCAAGTTGCAGCCTCTTCATTTATATCATATAAAGGCGCAAAATTTCTACAATGAGCTGTTGAAGAAAATAATGTACCTAATGTAAATAAATGATAACCTATCACATTATATTTTTTACTAATCTGAGATATTTTTTCAAAATTAGGCTCAATATTATTTAAATCTTCTAATGTTTTTATAGAAACAAAAATATCCCTCAATCATGTTGACACTATTTGAATAGGTAAATCTGAAATAAATATATCACTAGTTATATTTAAGGAATCTGCAATTTCTTCTTTTTGTAAAATATCACTATATATAGGAATATTTTGAGCCATATAAACTAAATTATCATTTTTTACTTCTATATCTAAAATTCAAGCTTTTGTTTCTTGTTTATAGTTTCATTTTTTTATTAAGTTAATTTTAGACATAAGAAAAAATGTAGCAATTGTCGCATGCCCACATAAATCTACTTCAGAAGTAGGAGTAAAAAACCTTACTTTATAATCAGCAAAATTAGTTTTACTTACAAAAGCAGTTTCAGAAAAATTTATCTTTTTCGCTATTTCTTGCATTTGATTATCTGATAAATTATCAGCATTTAAAACTACTCAAGCAGGATTTCATCAATTTATATCTTGTGTAAAAGCATTTAATGTATAAACTTTAACCTCCATAAAAAATTTAACTATAAAAATAAAATTTAAAGTATTATATTTATATATAAATTTCTCGCAAACAAAAAACTCACTAATTAAAGTGATTTTTTTATTCTAAAACAAGCCACATACCATCTTCTCAATCTCAACTTATTTCTAAACTAGCCTTGTACATGTGATTAAAAGTAACATCAACTTTCTTATCATAATTACTACCATCATATAAATAATGTCATCATTCTTCCTTAGGTATTAATACTACATAATGAGCTCAAGGTCATCAATCAATATTTCTTATTTTATACCAATCCACATTAATAAGAACGACTTTTCATTCTATATCTTCTTCATTAGGAATTTTTTCTTCAAATATAAAATTTTTTTTATATTTATTTATTTCTTCTTGAAAAGAGTTATCAATAGGTTTATTATTTCAATTAGAAATTAATTTAGTTTTTATTCATTTGTTTTCTAAGTATACTCAAAGTTCTGGTATCCAACATCAACAAGCACCATTTATTGTTAAATCTCTTTCGATTTCTTCAAATGTTGGATACATATCTAAAAAAGACAATACATGTTGAAGCGCTATTATATTACATATACCATTTCTATCTTGTGTAAAAAATTTCATAATTTATTTTAATAAAAAATAATTAAATTAATTAATAACGATTTATTTAAAAAAAGCAAACAAAAAACTCACTATTTCTAGTGAGAATCTTGTTAATAGTTTTTATTATGGTGGGCCTGGTTGGAATTGAACCAACGACCAATTGGTTATGAGCCAACTGCTCTAACCCCTGAGCTACAGGCCCAGTTAGAGAAAAATGGCGGAAGGGATGGGATTCGAACCCACGGAACCCGAAAGTTCACTCCCTTAGCAGGGGAGCCCGTTCAACCACTCTGGCACCCTTCCGTACTGCTAATGCGTATAGATTATAATAAATCAATACTAGTTTGCAAGTTTATTTTCAAAAAAAATGGCGGAGAGACAGGGATTCGCACCCTGGGCAGCTTGCACTGCGACGGTTTTCAAGACCGTTCCATTCGACCACTCTGGCATCTCTCCGCAAAACATTTTATGTTCTAGTTCCAATAAAAAAATGGCTCCCCAGACTGGATTCGAACCAGTGACCAAAGGATTAACAGTCCTCTACTCTACCGCTGAGCTACTAGGGAATATAAACATATTTTTACAAGCATTTTTGTAGAATGCAAAAAGGAGTTTATACATTTTTTTCAATAAGTCAAATTTTTTTTTAATTTTTATTAATTTTTCTTTTCTTTTAGAGTAAATTTAATAACTATTATGGACGAACAACTATTCTAAAATAACGCCCATGATGGTCTCAAGGATGTTGAGCTGAATGAGCCAAATTATTATTAATAAAACGAGCTACATCGTCAAAACGGTTTCATCCATCCCCAATCGCTGCTCACCAAATAGTTTCTCAAGCAGGAAAAGCATTTAATTCTGCTGCTGCTTCATATTCTCATTGAGCTGAATCTCAACATCAAGCGCTCACACAAGAACCTCATCAAGCATTTGTATAACTAAAAACACTAGGAATATGACTTCATTTTTTTTGAGTCCATCCTACTAAATACTGTTGTCTTACCTGAAAAAGTGGATTAGTAGAATCTCTTGTTCAAGTATTATCAACATTATATTGAGCATAAGTTATTGTAGATTCTACTCACGATTCATTTTTATAAACCATTTCACTTCACACTCATAAATCTTTTACTCAATCTAGACAATCTGATAAATATAAGGCTGGAACTGCTTCATGTCAACCAGGTTTAGCATTACTACTTATCCAAGCAATTGATCACAATTGAGTTTTTGTTTTACCCACAAGCCATTTCATTCTTCATACAATGGTATCTTCTCAAATATATCCTCCTGTAGCACTTCATAAAGCAGTGCAAGAATAAGGAGTAGGAGAATCTATTGTTCTTGTTTGTCAATATTGAGGATATGGGTTTGTTGAATCATCTACAGAAGTAGAACTCCATCAATTCCGATAATCTCAATATCAATTCCAAGAAATTCATTTATCAGTAGCTAATTGAGGAGAAATACAAAATCACTTTCATCTAACTCATCAAATATACACATCTTTTTCTGGTGGTACCCACATCCATCAAGCGTCATTCTCACAAGAACTCTTGTCTATCAATGATTTTCCTAAACAATTTCAATCACCATCACAAATTTTTCAAGTTACATATAATTTTCAATTTAACTTAATATCACTTCAAGATACATCTATTTTATCTGTTAAGCTAGAAATATTTGTCCAAGTTATATTATCTAATACCTCTCAAGAATTTTTGGTAACAGTAATAGCTCAAATAAAATTAGCTAAATAAATTCAGCTTAAAATTAGACTTAAAGATAGGATGATTTTTTTCATGACTTTAAAAATTATTTAATAATTAAACAGATTATATATTATATTAAATTTTAAACAAGTTTTTTAATTATAAAAAACACCTCATAAAAAGGTGTTTTTTTGATTTTTCTTGGTTGCGGAGACTGGACTCGAACCAGTGATCTTCAGGTTATGAGCCTGACGAGATACCAACTTCTCTACTCCGCGATATAAAAAATGGTACGGCTACGGGGAATCGAACCCCGGTTGCCTGGATGAAAACCAGAAGTCCTAACCACTAGACGATAGCCGCACACAATATACTCAATATTTTTACTGGTTTTATTCCAGCGCTCAAGTATTATATAGATTTTAAAAAAATGTCAAAACTTTTTTCAAAAAAATAATTTTATAGCTTTATAATTAATCTTTAAAAAAATAAGAAAACAGATAAGAACCTAATATAGAAGACAAAAATATAATATAAAAAATATTATCTCATATGAAAAAAGCTAATAATGCAAAAAGTGATAATGCTATAATTTCTACAAAACATAAAATCATTTGCACTCCCGTCATAAACAAAAATGACAATTTTTTTGCTTTATTATATTGTCTAACTTGAGAGCTTGAAAAAAACAAATCCCGAGTTATTTGAGTGTAAATATTTGCTAAAGTTAATGAAAAAGGATTTGCTATAAAAATCATTAGAGATAAGTTTCATATCTGATTTAGTAACCCAGTACTTTTATTTACTTTTTCACTTCCTTTTTTATCTACTAATCTTCAGAATAAAAATAAGAATAATGCTTTAGCAAAAAATATTATAAACATAATAATTCAAAAAGATGAAAAATCTTGTACTCTAGAATAGATAAAAAGTGGAATAAAACTAATATGAGCAATTATGGTTAAAGCAAAACCAGATAATGGCAAAAGATTGTCTCTAAACTCATCTCAAACTAAATATTTATAAGAATCTTTATAATTATAATTTTCTCAAAAAGAAAAATCTTTCAAAAATAAAAATGGTATAGTGGATAAAAATAATGCAATAGAAACACTTATTACAATAACATTATAAGAAAGACTATCTAATACATATGAACCGAATGCTATTCAAACAAGACCTGCCGTTGATTTTAATATCAACATTAAGCTTTGTTGTTTTCATCTATTATGGTTATTTATTAGCTTTGATTGTAATCCTTCTACAATAGGTAGTTGTAATCAACGAGCAAAAGAATGAAAAATAAATGCACTGAATCATAAGGCAAGAGAAACTTCACTTAATCAAATAAATACAAAATATAATACATAGGCAATATTAGCAAGTATTATAGCTTTTGTTACTCATAATTTTGTTGCTAAACTAGGTCAAAGAGGTGATAAAATTCATCTTAATCAAAATTCTAATCAAAAAAACAATAGTATAAAATGAAGTGGCATTCATAATGAATAAAAAAATGCTCCTGTAAAAAATGTTACTATCGAACTGGCAAAATTATACAAGAAGTTAAAACTGTACAATATTAAATAGTTTTTATCTTCAAAATAATCTGTTTTTACTTTTTTTAATCTTTCCATTTATATTTAGCTAGAATTTAAATTTAACAGATTATATAAAAATAAATTTATTTGTAAAATAAAATTAATTAAAAAAATTGTTAGATTTGACATATTTAATAATAATTGTATATTTTTAATGTCCTATATTTTGAAAAACAAAGGGAGGAAGTATGGATAAAAAATTATTGCTAGAGCGATATCTCTATAACTTCGTTCCTGAGGTTATGTTGATATCAACATTATTAATGTTAATTATAGTGATTAACATTGTTGGAAATATTCCTTTATATGGTTACAAAACTTCTTCTATTTTTGATATTTGGAGTTTTGAGCATGTGGCATCAGGAATATTTATATCATCTTTTACTATTTCTTTTAGAAATAAGTTTCAACACCCCCTTGCTCTGACAATTCTCATATCTTTTATTTGGGAAACGATAGAGCATTATATTGAAACTGTTGGACCAGATTTTTTGGTACTATGGTTTGGTGGGGTTGAACATTGGTCAAACAGAATTTTGGCCGATGGATTGATGATTACCGTTGGGTTTTTGCTTGTAAAAGCATTCCCTAGCTGTAGGCTTCCAGCAAGAGGCTTTTCATTAATTTTTATTATCTTCCATATCTATGTGGGAGATAGTATGTATTTTCATTAAAAAATTATATAAATTTTCTGATGAAAAACATTATATATAGAAGCCTTTTGAAAATAATTTCATAGGGCTTTTATAAATCTATTTTTTTCTTCGCCACAAAATAAACCCTAGATGAATCTGGTCTTAATTCAATATTATGAAAATCAATTATTTCTTCTATTTGAAATAACTTATTTAAAGCATCTTTTATTTTATAAATTTCAAAAGTATTTTCACTAACACGTTCTCTAATTAGTTTATAATTATCTTCTCATTGATTTAAAAATAATCTTAAATCCCAATAGAAATGATTATTTATTTCTTTATTATTTTTATAGTCAGTTTTTTTAACTTCCATACATAAAATATCAGAGTTTTCTCATACTTCTCTTGAATACATATAGCTTTCTGCTAGATTATTGAATTCAAATAATGTATTAATATCAAAAACTAAAATTCAATCTTTATTTAAATGATTATAAGCTTGTTTAAAGAATTTTTTCCAGTCAGAAAAATCAGTTAAATGACAAATAGAATTATAATTACATAAAACAATATCAAATTTTTCTTCCAAATCAAAATCTGTCATATCACCTTGAATCAATACTTCTTCAGGAAGTATTTTTTTTGCTTTATTAAGCATTTTATCAGATAAATCTAGTCATTTGATTTTATATTTTTTACTTAATCACTTTAAAATTAATCCTGTTCAACAAGCGCATTCCAATAACTTTTTAGCTTCTGGATTATATTCGTCAAAGATATCTAACAAGAAAAATAATTCTTCTTCTAGCTGATTATCATAAGGGCGAACAACTTCATCATAATAATCTACAAATAAATCATATTCTTTTATTTTTTTATTATATTCTAACATTTTTTATAAAAATTATTTATTTTAATTAAATTAGTTGTTATTTTATATCAAAAATTTGTTTTTACAAAAGAAATATGATAAAATTATTATAATTAATTTAAAATATAGTATAAAAAACTAAAAATTATAGTAAAAATATTATTTTATTTCAAAAAAATATGGGGAATAAAGCATATGTTATAAATATCTTGCAAGAATTAGAATGAGAGGTAAAAGAAGCCAAAGGTTTATTAATCTTGCTTGAAATGTGAATGATGAATGAAGATAATATTGATACTGTTATTATGCTTTTAAAAAATGCTTTAAAAACAACAAAAGATAATCAAAAAATCCAAAATATTGAACAAAATATACAAAAATTAGAAAAAATGAAACAAGAAGAAAGCTCTGACAAAAATGAAGAAATGAATTCACTAGAAAGATTACTTAGTAATTTATAAAAATAAATTATAGAATTATGAACGCTGAAGCTACAAAACAATTTGACATAAAAATTGATACAGATTGAAATAATTCCTTATCAAAACAAGAATTTGGTGATATTTTAACTTTCTTAAAAAGACCTGAAAGATGAGATGAAAAATTTGCTGAAAAATCTAATTTTAGAGATGATTTTAAAAATAATATTCGTGAAACATTCTCTAGTAATGGAGAATTAAAAGCATCTCTACAAAAGAATATAATTAGTGCTTTTGATTCTTGATGATTATCCGATGAGCAAGTTAGTAGTGCTGCTGTTGCTTATTATTTAGTTTTTTGAGAACAATTTAAATATGAATGAATAGAGATAGCTAATTTGACTCCCGAGCAAGCATTTGAAAATTTTATTGAAAACAAAAATATTCCAGAAGAAACAAAAAAATGATATTTAAGTTTTTTAACTGATGTTTTAGCCTGAAAAAGTAGTGTAGTTGACTTAGGTGATTTTAAAGGGACTTTAGATTATCAAGAATTAAAAGAACTCAGAAAAACAATAGATGAAAATATAAGTAAAATTAATAAGTTATGAAGTTATGAAAAATTTAAACAAGTTATTTGAGAAATAGACTGAGATATAAACTTCTTTAGATTACCAGAAAATGCAACTCCTGACTTTATAAATAAACTTTGTAATATCTCTGAAAGAGATGCTCAGATTTTATTAAAGAAAAAAACTTGAGAAGATTGATTTGATATGTGAGTTATATATGGACTTGCTAGAGTTATGTTAAAACAAGCTGAAACTACTGTCTACTTATTAGATGATTTAGCTAGATTAAAACAAGATTTAAAATTACTGAATTTTAATAGTTTTATTATGCAGTATTATGACTATTCTAGTCAAAATACTCCTGAAGCACAAATGAAATTAGAAGCATTAGTTAAAGCTCATCCTGTTTTATGAATGATACAAATAGCTGAAAATCCAAAAGAAGCTATTAAAAAATTACAAAATGCTATTAATAATTCTGATTGATTAACAGCGGAAACTACTGCTAATATATTAAGTATTTTTGTTGTATGAGCAGGGACAAAAGTAGGAAAGGTATGATGACAAGTAGTACAAAAAACAACAAAAGAAATAAAAAATGCTGCTCGTGTTACTAGACAAATGGCTCAACCTAAATTAGTCCCTGCTTATGCTACTGTTAGCAGTGAAACATGAATAGTTTGAGGAGTTTGAGCAAACTTAGCTGATGATCTGACTAATTGATGATTAACATATAAAACAGCTTTAAAATGATGAACTGCTGAAGCTGCTGCTGCACAAGAAGCATGAAAAGCTATTGAAAAAGCTAAAGCAAGAACAGTAAAAACATCTCCCAAAGAACCACAAAAACCAGCAACAAATACTGATAAAGCTCCAACAAAACCATCTCAAGAATCTTGAAAAACTGCATGAACTGAAAATACCCCAAAACCAACATCAAAAAAAGAAACTACAGCAGCTAATGTAGACAAAAATGGTACGACACAACCTTCTTGAGAAACTGTAAAAAACACTTGAACAAATACAAGAGAAAGAGTTCCTGCTAAAAGTAGAGAATGAGTCCCTAATGAAGGTAATAAAGCCCCTACTGAAATTCCTCAAATGGTATGACAATTTAGATTATTAAAATTATCAGATAAATGAGAAATCTTAAAAAAAATGAAATTCGGTCCTGCTATGGAAAACATGAATAAATTTTATGATAAAATGGAAGATATTGTTGTACTGAATAGTCTTAGTAATAAACCAATGATGGATTGATTTAAAGAAATTGTAGCAGGACAATATAGATATATGAAAAGTTTAGATTTATCAAAACTTTCTTTGTGACAACTTGAACAATTACAAGAAATAATGAATTATGGAATGGTTCGCACAATGAGACGTTTATGAGCTGAGCCAATCAAAAAATGAAAATTTCAAAATATTGCTGAGTATTTATGATTAAAAAAATCACAAGTAACAGAACTAAAAACAACAACAGAAATGACTAGGTTTGCAAAAAATTTCTTAGAAAACACAAAAAGAAGAGCTTTTAGAGAAAAACTTTCTCAAGCTGTAAATAATGCTAGAAAAGCGAATAAAAAATAATTTATAACTATAAAAATATGCAAGCAACTATATTAGGAGATAATTTTAAAGCAGAAAAACAGCAAATAGAAGACATAAATAATTACTTAAAAGAAAAAGCTGATAACCTTCAAAAGATTTTAGATTCAGATGACTTTTTAAAGCTTGCTTATGCAGAAGTCTATAACTGAGCAACTCCAACTGAAGCAGAATTAGAAAAATTTCAAGAAGAATTAAAAGAATATCAGCAAGAATTATTAAGGGATACTTCTTGAGATGATGATTTATTTTGAGAAAATGATAGTAGAATATCAGAACTTTGAGAAAAGTTTGCAATTTTACTTGACAATTTTGAAGAAATAGATACAAAATATAGAAATATAAAAAATTGAAATCATACAAGTTCCTTAGTTGGTAGAGTTACTGCAGGAGTATACTCAATAGCAAAATGGTTAAAAGAATAATTAAATAATTTTATTTTATAAATATAAAAAAATGATGTTAGATTATCCAGAAGAATTAAGTCATACTAGAGATATTTCAAAAAAACTGAGAGACATTACAAAAAGTAGAGAAGCTCTAGTAAAATTTATTGTAGATAACAAAATATATAAAACAGATGAAGAAAAAGAAGAAGGTAAAAGAGTTATGAAAGAATGGGATGAAACGGAAAGAGAACTTAGAGAATATGCTGAGTTATCAGAAAATTTTGATAATTTGAGTGATAAAGAAAAAAGTAGAATGTGGGACTTAAGTGGTAAGTATAAAAAAATTATAGATGCAGTATTTGATGAACTTGGTCTCAATGGTAACGACTCTTTAAAGCAAATTTATTGTGATTTAGAATGAGGAACAAAAGAAGAAGAACCAAGTAAAGATAGTGATGATATATTAGATGGAGTTGATTTAAAACTTAGATGAGATGTTGACGAATTATTGAAATGAACTCCCATTGAAGAAGAAAAAACTACTTAAAAAAATTTGACTTTTTAAGATTGTGAATATAATTCTTATCGCAATCTTTAAATTTGTCAGTATAGCTCAGTTGGTTAGAGCGCAGGATTCATATCCCTGAGGTCGGTGGTTCAACTCCACCTATTGACACCATAAAAAATTAAACAAACTCTAGTGAAAGCTGGAGTTTTTTTGTAATAAAAATTGCAACAAAAAATATTTATATATAATTAAAATATTAAATTTTAACTAAAAATAAATTATGGAAAATATAAGATTTAAAGTATGAAATAGAGAAGTAGAACTAGATATTCAAAAACAAGAATTAAAATATAAAGATAAAGTTTTTACAGCGAGTGTTAGAAGTTTTTGAGATATGAAAACTATGTATAAAAAAGAAGATTATAGTGATAATACACCAATGTATCTAATGTTCAGAGAAGTTTATTTTGATGATAAAGATTTAGCTTTATACAGAGAAAAAAATATTAGATATGATATTACAGTTCTTATGCCAAATAAAGTAGCAGGAGAATATAATAAAACTTATGGACACTTCCATACAGAAAATAAGACTTGAGAAAAATATAATGAAATTTATGAAGTTTTAGATTGAGAAGCAATTTATTTATTACAAGATGATAAAAATTATTTTTATAAATCAGTTGCGTCAGAACAAGCATATGAAATGAAACATTATTGACATGTATCTTCTAATAAATTAGAAAAGCCTCTTGTTATGGCGAATTTAGTAAGTAATGAATTTATGTCTGAATATTGAGATTATTGAGAAAATAAATGAGCTATAATTTATTTAAGTTGAGATGAAAATAATATAACAGAAGAAAAAAATCCAAATTATAAAAATAATTTAGAAAAAACAGATGCTCATAATTTATATAAAGCTGATAAATGAAATATTTATGATGATTTTTTAGATAATAGTGAAAAATATTTTAAAATATTAAATTAAGTTTATTAATTAAATTAATATTTAATAGACAAATTATGAAAATATTTGCTATAAGACATCCACAAACACAATGGAATTTGATAAGAAGATTTCAGTGACATTTGGACTCTCCTTTGACAGATTTATGAATAGAAACTGTTAATAAATTAGCTGATGAATTAAAAAATAAAAATATCACTAAAATTATTTCTAGTGATTTGTGAAGATGTGTCCAAACTAGTCAGATTATTGCGAAAAAATTAAATATAAAAAATATTGAATTAGATAAAAATTTAAGAGAGAGAAATTTTTGAATTTATAATTGAAAATATAAAAAAGATATAGTAAATATTTTTGATGAAGATGACTATTATTTTATTGCTCCTGAGTGAGAAAGTTGCAAAGACATGCAAAATAGAGTTTTAACTTTCTTAAATAATTTTAAAGAAAAATTTAATTTAGAAAAAGAAGATAGAATTTTAATAGTTACTCATTCTTGAATATTAAAAACTTTATTATTTTATTCACAAAATAATAGTTTTAATGATAAATCTAATAAAACAACACAAAAAACTATTTGTAAATTTAGTTTAGAAAATAATAAATTAAATATTATTCGTAAAAAAGAAATATTATAATCTAAAAAACTTGCCTAAATAAACTTTTTTATTATTATGAAACAGTAATTTAGGCTTATTTATTATAAAATATGTATAACTTAACAAGAGAAGAGGCTTCTTTAATTTTAGAAATTTCTGTTCGTAGCGTAGATAGATATATAAAATCTTGAAAATTAAGATCAAAAAAAGACTGAAAAAAAGTCTTGATAAACACAGAAGATGTAGAAATATTAAAATCTTGATGAAATAAAAACAAACAAGAAATTATTACGCCAGAATCTAATAACAAATCTTCTAAAATTAGCCCTGACATTAACTCTAAAGAAATAAAAAATATAGAAAAAGTAGATAATTCTAACACTAATAATGCGTTAGATAATATTTATAATGACCTAAAAAATGAGATAGATGAAAAAAATAATATAATAACAGAGCTTTCTTTTAAATTATGAAAACTTGAAGAAATAGCTAAAAATTCTATAACTTTAGCTGAGCATAATAAAAATCAATTTTTATTAGAAGAATCAAAACAAGAAATAGAAGAACAGTTAAGTAATAAAAATAAAGAAAATATCGTGCTAAAAAAGAAATTCAAAGATGAAAAATATGCAAATTTAATTCTTATAATTATATCATTAGTTTTATTTGTAATTTTAGCTTTTGTATGGTATTCTAAGATATAGAATACTCTTTGTCCCTGTAGTTCAGTGGAAGAATACCTCCCTCCTAAGGAGTAGACACTGGTTCGATCCCAGTCGGGGATACCATTAAATATGAAAAATAAATTTAAACTCTAAAGTAGAGTTTATTTTTTATTAACTAAATATTTATTATTTAAAATTTGCATAAAAAATAAAATTTCTTACTATAATATACACTTTATTTCTAATTCTTTTTGTATGGATATTTTTTGGATAGATATAAAATATTTAACTTTATTTTGAATTTTTACTTTAATATGATGATTATTAATCAATTATGTTTTTAATAAAATTAAAAAGTTTAATATGGAACAATTAACATGAATAATAACATTGATAGCGGTCTACTCTTTTGTTTTAATTATTTATGAAAGGCTTTTACCTTACTTTTTTAAATTTTTACAATATTTTTTCTATTGAACTGATGAAAAATTATTTTCTTCTCTTAAGTGAGAATTTTTGTTTCTTTTTTCATGTTTATTTTGATGATTTGGATATTGTTTTCAAAAAGCTATAGATAAAAATCTAAAGTAAAACAATAACCTATTTTTTTGTAATATTGTTTACTTTAATGATATGAGTTATAACTTTTGAAGTTAGTTTAGAAATTTTTAAATAATAAAAACAGCGAAACTTAACTTGCTGTTTTTATTTTTTTTCTTATTATACTTTAGATTTTTATTCAGATTTTATTTAAAAAATTAAGTTTTTATGAAAAAAATTAGAAAATGTGTAATTCCAGCTGCTGGATTCTGAACAAGGTTTTTACCAGCTACAAAAGCTTTACCAAAAGAAATGTTTCCTCTTATAGATAAACCCATAATGCAATATCTTGTAGAAGAAGCGGTGAACGCTTGAATAGAAGAAATTGTGATTATCACTTGAAGAAGCAAAAGAGCTATTGAAGACCATTTTGACGCAAATTTTGAGTTAGAACATATATTAGAAAAAAAATGAAAAGACCATCTTTTAGGTGAAGTTATGAAACCATCAAAACTCGCTAAAATCGCTTATGTAAGACAACCTTATCCAAAAGGAGATTGAAACGCTATTTTGAAAGCAAGACCATTTATTTGAGACGAGCCATTTTTAGTTTTATTCTGAGATGATATTATAGATAATGAAAAATCAGCTGCCGCTCAACTTATAGAAAGTTATGAAAGAAAAGGCTCTAGTATTATTGCTACAACAAGAGTAACTGACGACGAAGTTTCTTCATATTGAATTATAGAAAGCGCGACTTGTAATAGCTGAAATAAAACTCACGGGGTTGAAAAATTTTTAGAAAAACCAAATAAAGATGAAACAGAGTCTAGAATTTGAGTTATTGGGAAATATGTTATCACGCCAGATATTTTTGATTATCTTGAAGAAGTAAGTAATACTAAACAAACAGGTGAAATTAGACTCGCTGATGCTTTTGAACTAATGAGACAAAATAAAGATATTTATTGATTAGAAATAGAAGGAGATAGATACGATACTGGTAGTAAAATAGGTTTTCTAGAAGCGACTATTGCATATGCTCTAAAGAGAGATGAACTAAAAGATGAATTATCAGATTTTATTAAAAACTTAAATATATAAAAATGAAATTAGTTACTATTTGATGAGGAAATGGACAATCAAATTTATTGTCAGGATTTTTTGAATTTTTACCTAACGAAGTTGAATTAGCGTCTATTGTAAGTATGAGTGATGACGGTAGAACAACTTGAGAACTTATGCGTAAATTTGCTGAGCATTTATGACAACATTTGCCACCTCCAGGAGATTTAAGGAAATGTTTGTATTCGACATCGGGTTCTTATTATAGGGAATATTTTATGAAAGCTTTTGAAACTATTTTTACAATAGAAAAAAATATTTCTGATTTCACTATTCTTGAATTATACAGAGAAATTTCTAAAGAAGTTTTAAAAGATAATTATTTGCCTCGTGCTATTTTAGACGATGTAGAATTTTTTACAGCAAAAAATAAATGACCACTTGCTGAATATATTGCCAGAAAAAATAAAAATGTTTTAGATTATAAATTACCCTTAGATTCTCCTATAAAATGACATAAATTTTGAAATATTTTAATGGCAAGTATTTATCATAATTTGTGAGATTATAATGAAATGCTTTATGGAATGCATAAATTACTTGAAGTAAAATGAAGAATTCTTCCTGTTACTATAAATAGAGCATTAATAAAAGCAAAATTAGAAAATGGAAAAGTTATAGAAACTCAAGATAGAATCAGTAATGTTGCTGATTATAACTCTGCTATTTCTGATTTAGAATTAATGGATTGTTCAAAGTCTGCGAGTTATAACGAAGCATTAAAAGAAGCTATTTTAACAGCAGATTTTATAATGATTTGACCTTGAGATTTGTATACTTCGATTATTTCAAATTTGATTATTTGATGAGTATGAGAAATATTAAAAAAATCTAATGCTGAAATTATTTATGTATTAAATTCTACGAATAAATGAGGAGAAACAGATTGATATAATGTATCTGATTTTGTGAATAGATTAGAACAGTTTTTATGAAAAAACATTGATTATTTAATAGCTAATAATAAAAAATTAAATCTAACTTGAAGTGAATTAGAAAGATTTAAAAATGATATTTCAGTAAAATGATGAGATTATTTATATATCACAGATGAGGAAATAGAAGATTTTGAAAAAAGATGAATAAAAGTAGTCGAGAGAGATTTTCTTGATAAAGTTAGTTTATATAAACACAATAAAAAGAAAATTTCAAAAGCAACAAACGATATTTTAAGGTGAAGCGTTTAAAATAAAAAAACTACTATTATAAAGTAGTTTTTTATTTTTTTAACTTTGGTATATGATTATCATTTCATATTCATATCAAGCTTCAGTTCAATAATCTACATAAAATTCTATATTCTCGTCATCATCGATTTCAGATATTTTATCTAAAACAGCATTAGTATCTTCCATCTTAATTCTTTCGTAATCAGCAAACGGAAATAGTCTTCAGTTTATTTGAAGAACTGTATTATCTTCTCATCCACTATATGATTTAACCATTTTTTCTGGAAATATATCTTCAACTTTCATGTCTTCAGCATTTGTTCATCAGTTTCATTCTGGAAATATATCTTCCATTTTTACTTCATCACTGTTATCATCCTCAGATGCATTATTAAACATTTCACTTACATCTATAGTTTCAGTATTTTTTAAAACTATTATGTCATATTCATATCATTCTTTTGAAGAAAAAGTTGTAATAAAGAATTCTATATCATTTTGATCTTCTAATTCTGCTATTTTATCAAAAGCTTCATCACTATTTTTCATATGGATCATTTCATAATCATTGTACCCCATGTATATAGTTCCATTTATTTCTGGCATATTGTTGTTTCCTCAAAGATCATATGAATGAGCTATTTTATTTTGATAAACATCTTCAACTTTTATTTCGTTTGTACTTGTTTTTGCATTTGATTCTTCATTAGATAAATATAGAATATATTTTTTTATTGAACCATCATTATTAGTTTCTTTAGTTATCGTAACATAATATTCTTTTCATCCAAATAATTCAAAATGTATTATAGCATCATCTAAATCATTTATATTATCAAATATTTTTTCTTCAAAGTGTCATTTTTTTAACAAAGTAACTCATAATACATCAACAAGATTTCAATAATTATCTACACTTATGTAATCATAACTATAATATTTTAAACTATATTTATCTTCTAGAGCTATATTTCATCTCCAAAATAAGTCAGCAACATATAATATATATTCAGTTTCTCCTCAGGTAGTACTTATATAATAATCATCATGTTTTAAATTTGCTATTTTGCTTTCTAATTCATCTACTGTATTAAAACGCGTTTCTACATATCAAGTGTTAGAAACTTTATCATAACCTATTGAAAGAATTCAATAATCTCATCAAATAAAATCTATTTTTTCATTACTTGCATGTTTAGAATATTTTTTTAAAAGATAAGCAAAATCTTTTTTATTTGTACCAAATAAATCTAATAAATCTCCTTCATTTTTTTTACAATATTGTTCGCCAAATGCATATATTCTATATTTTTTACCTAAGAATTTACTTCCTGTAATATAATAATTATTATGACCTAAATCTTTAATCCCTTTTTCAAATTCTTTTAGAGTATAAAAATCAATATTTTCATTACAATCTGCTACTTGTTTTCAATCTACGACAAGTCCTCAGTCTGTGATTCAATCAATGTTTGTTGCAATATGTCAAGAATATTTTTTCTTCAAATATATCCCATCTTTTTGTTCTTGATCTAATTCATCGTATTCTTTTTGAGTTAGGCCGCCATATTTTGCTTGTTTTTTATTAGAATTACTTGTACTTTTGTCATTATTTTTCTTCTTATTATTATTGGTATTAATAGTAGGAGTTTTCTTAGTATTAGTAGAAAAAACCTCTTTAATAAGTTTTTTGTTATCTATAACTTCTTCTTTTTTCTTTTTATTTTTATGTTTTCTTACGAGTAATTCTTTTTTTACTAAAAATCTTACTCATTTTAATAAATTTACAGTGGCTCTTTTAGTAAATTTTGGTAATAAAGTATCTATTTTTTTTGTAATAGTAGATAATTCATCGTCTGTTTTTTGGTCCATTAAAGTATCTATAAGAGCTACTTCTTCTTCTCCGAATCAATATTTTGCAGCATAATTAGCAGCAAACATTTGATTAATAGGCATCATAAAAAATAATAGCATTAATGCTAACACTTTTTTTACTTGTTTTCTCATAACAAATAGTTAAAAATTAATATACAAAAAGAGTATATCATATTTATTACATAAATGCAAAATTTTTCTTACATTTCAAAATCTATCTCATCAGATAAATCACTAGGAGTTGAGGCTAGGACTTGTAAAACTCATCATTTATTTTTAGATATTACCTTATGAGAAACTCAAAGAGGTATATATATTCAAATTACATTTTCTCACTCTTCTCATTTTGGTGCTGAAATATTTAAAACAATAGATTTTTTAGTTTCTACATCTATTAAATGAATTTCAAATTCTCCTGCTAAAGGAATTAAAATTTCTTTTTTTACTTTGTGATAATGTCATCAAGAGGCATTATTTTCTTCAAAAAATACTGAATTATAGACAAATCTAATTTTTCAAAATTCTTCTAATAAACTATATCTATCATCATAAGTTGGTATAAAATATCTTCCTTTCTTAGAGTCTCTTGGATTTAAATAAATCTTTTTTGCTAGCAAAATTCCGTCTTGTTCAATATTTTCTACTTTTTTAGCTTGAGAGTGAAGGTCTAGACTTTTTGTCATAATTTTATAATTATAAATAAATTTTATATACAATATTTATTTTTATTTTTTATGCAAATAAAAAACTCTAGTTATTAGCTAAAGTTTTATTTTTTTATTTATGTATTTTCTGGATGTCCTTCATCTCAAGGTTCTATCATTGTTCCGTCAGTATCTCTATATTTGTCTACTACATTTAGAATTTTTCTTGATGTTTGGATTGGTTGTGGAGCAAAATTTATATCAAAGTTTGATACTGTTCAGGCTGTTTGTACCATAACATCACCATAATCTAAAATATTTGCCCAAAATCATTTTGTTTTAGAATTTACTTCTTGTACTTGTCATAAATTCGCTTCAGAAACAGTTCTATTAAGAAAAGAAATTTGTTCAACTCAGATAATTCTGTTATTCGTGATTATAAATAAATCTAGTTCGTGATTTAGCCATTGAATATAAAACCAAATTAGATAAACAAGCCAAAACATAATAGTAACTAAATATCCTACACTATTATTTCAAAGTAGAACAAGAATTAAAAGTGTGAATAAAATAGCTAAAATAAAGTAAAATCATAATATAGCAAAGACAATCCAGTGTCTTCTTATTACCATTTCAACTTTTTCTCCCTTACGCAAATTTAATAAAGTAAGCATTTTTTATCTTTTTTTAAAAAATATTAGGTTTTTTTACATAAAATGGTGTTATTTTTTCTTTTTTTTCTAACTCTATTTTATGTATTAATTTATCATAATTTATATTTTTATTTATCTTTAAGTCAAGATTATTTTCATTTATTTCTCAATATATTTCACTAATGTTATTATTTTTTAGATAATCTTCAAGCGCTTTATTAGATAAAATTTCTATCTCACTAGTTTTATTTTTTAAAATGAAAACATCACGTTTACTAGAATTTTTTATAATAGGATATTTATTATATTCTAGTTCATATAAATCAAAAAAATTTATCTCTGTTAGATTTATTTTTTTTAGATAACTTATTGTATTAGCTGTTAATACTGTTGTTCTAACTCAAGTAAAACTTCAAGGTCCATTTACAATAATAATATTATCTAAATTTTCATATTTTATATTATTTTTCTTGAGAATATTATCTATATTTGGCATTAAAGTACTAGCTTCATTATAGATTCACTCCCATGATATTTCATCTATCTTTTGCCTATTTTCATCAAACAAAATTACAAAACTCGGTTTATTTATACTGTCTATTAATAATATCATTATATTTCTTAAATAAATCTAAATAACTTAAAAATAAATTTACTGCCTTATTATATCTATTTTTTTATAAATCTCAAAATAAAAGTTAATCACCGGCTTTCACCGGTGATTTTTTACGCCCACATTTGCCACCACTTTTTGTGGGGAAAATGTTTCCTAATTATTTTAGAACGGCGAGGCCATAGCCAAATTTTCATACCAGGGGGAAGCCATCCTCTCTGAATTAAAAAGTCAGTCAGCGAGAAAAATTCTTCTCGTCCCCAGTACTTTTCTCCGTCTGAATAGGCGTATCCCCATTCGCATCCCCATAATCCTGAGCGGATAGGAGTTTCGACTCCATCAACCCAAATTATTTTATGAGAATGAATCCAATGAGCAACTCCCTTAGGGGCAGTTTTTCCTTCTGAAAGACGCCATCCTTCTGTTTTAATTGTTTCTATGGTATGAATACCATAGTATCTTACCAATTTTTTTTTGTGTTTACTCATTTTTTACTCCTTTGTTTACCTTTATAATAAACTTTTTTAAGTAAAAGTCAAATTTACAATATTTATATAAATAAAATTATTTGCTTTTTTTTGCTCAAAAAATATAATACTTCTTGTTTATTTCTATATCAAAAGAAAATATGAATTTTAAAGATATGAGTTTAGAAGAAATTATTTCTAAAATAAAATCAGGTGAAACGACCAATAAAGAAGTTTTTGACTATTTTATGGCAAGAACTAAAAAATATGATGATAAAATTAAATCTTATAATTTTCTTAATGAAAATTGATTAAATAATAATACTGAAGGGAAACTTGCTTGAGCTCCTCTTTGAATAAAAGATATTTATTGTGAAGTGGGAATTCCTACAACTTGTAGTTCAAAAATGCTTCAAGATTTTAAACCTCCTTATAATGCGACAACTATTGAAAATTTATTATCTGAATGAATGAGTAGTTTAGGTAAATTAAATATGGATGAGTTTGCTATGGGGTCATCAACTGAAAATTCCGCATTTAGACAAACTATAAATCCTTGGGGAACAGACAGAATTCCTGGTGGTTCTTCAGGTTGAAGTGCTGCTGCTGTTGCTGCTGGATTGTGTCCTGCTGCACTTTGAACTGACACTGGTTGAAGCATTAGACAACCAGCAAGTGTTTGCTCAGTTACTGGTTTTAAACCTAGTTACGGTAGAAATTCTAGATTTTGAGTTATACCTATGGCATCAAGTTTAGATACTCCAGGAACATTTACTAAGACGGTAAAAGATGCTGGATTATTATATGAAATAATGAACGGAGAAGATGAAAATGATTTAACAATGTTAGAGGGGAAACATATTTTAGACCCAAAAATATGGGAGAAAAAAGATTTGAAAGGAAAAGTTATTTGAGTGCCTAGTGAATTTTTTTGAGAATGAATAGATGCTTGAGTTAAAAAAACAGTAGAAGAAGCTATTGAAAAAATGAAAGATTTATGAGCGGAAATTAAACCAATTTCTCTACCTATGACAAAATATGCATTAGCAGCTTATTATATAGTTATGCCTGCTGAAGTATCTACAAATTTGGCTAGATATGATTGAATTAGATATGGACATACTTCAGAAAAAGCAAGAGAAAGTTTAGATGAATTTTATAGAAACAATAGATGAGAAGGTTTTTGAAAAGAAGCTCAAAGAAGAATTTTATTATGAAGTTATGTATTATCCGCTTGATTTTATGATGCTTATTTTAAAAAGGCTGCTGAAGTAAGAACTTTAGTTATAGAAGATTTTGAAAAAGCTTTTAAGGAAGTAGATGCGATAGTATCGCCAGCTAGTCCATCGGTTGCTTGGAAAATTTGAGAAAAATCAGAAGACCCATTAAAAATGTATATGTCAGATATGTATACTATTCCTTCTTCATTAGCTGGATTACCTTGAATAAGTATTCCTTGTTGATTTACTGAAAGTGAAGATGAAGAAAAAGAACTTTTGCCAGTATGATTACAAATTGTAACTCCATATATGAAAGAAGAATCATTATTTGAAATAGCAAATGTCTACCAAACAAACACGCCTTGGCATACTAAAAATCCAGAATGATTTGAAGATTAAGTAGACAATTTAATAGACATTAAGTAGACAAAAAAAGTTAGCTTTAAAGCTAACTTTTTTATTATTTAGATTTTTTTAATAACAATGTTTTTACTCTAGTTTTATTTAAAACTTCCCTTATCAAAGGTCAAATATCTTTGTTTTTATATTGATTATACATATCTTGTAGTCAAACTTGTAATCATTCATAAATTTTTATTTTTATGTTTAGATTTCATTTAGATTTAGAGTTTACAATTTGTTCTAGTTTATCCATTATAATTTCTACTTTTTTAGAATCGACTTCTTGAGTTTTATTTTCTTGTTTAGTAGACACTTCTTCTTTTTTGTCTACTTGCGTGTCTAACTTGTCTACATTATTATTAATCGGTTTTTCTTGTATTTTTTTATCTTCTTTAATTTCTTGAGTTTCATTTAATATAGCTCTATTACAATTTGATTTGTCTTTTTCACTATCTATACAAGTATCTCATAAATCAGCAATAACCTCAATAGATTTTTTATTATCAATAATTTTTATATAATCAGAAACATTATTTTTATCTGAATCTTTAGCCGTTATATCAATTAAAGAAATATTAAAATTCATAGGTTTTGTAAATACAGATTCTTTATATAATTTCATAGTTTGATCTGATGTCTTCGATGGAATTATAACATTTTTGAATTTTAAATATCCTTCTGGATCAATAATATTTGTAGAATATTTTATTCAATTTATATCTAATTTAAAACTTCACATATCATTTCTATCAGCAAAATTGTCTACTTTAAATTTTATATTGTCTACAAAAAAATCTTCTAATTTATTAACTATATTATATTCAGCTACTATTTTATCTGTTAAAGAAAAAGTTTTAAATTTCTTTGTCATAGAAGGGTTTTTAAGAGAAACAGAAACTGTTCTATCATCTAAATCAGATAATACAATTATAGAGTAGTTTTTTGCCTTTTGGCTATTTTCAGCTCTTTGTACTGACAAATTAATTTTTCATTTCACTCATTCTGGGACTATTGTTTCAATATATTTATTATCAAAGTTTTCTTCCTTCAAAGCGTAAGTTTTTATATTTCCAAATAAAATTATATCATCTGATTTGAATCCTGATCAATTTATTCTAATTTTATCTCATACTTTTATCCCTGGTTTATCCGTTTGTACTCAGTATATTTCAGGCGGTAAAGAAACTTTATTATTTACAATATCGCTAGATTTAAAATTCCTTGATAAAGATATACCGTTTTTTTTCAAAGTAAAGCTTGAATTTGCAGTTGGATTATAATCTCTTCATAAAATAGACTCTATTTTTGTTCAAGAATTTTTTATTCTAGAATATTTTTCTTTTTCTTTATCTAAAATATTTGATGTAGTAATATCGGCATTATGCAATTTATCTCATGAAATATAAAAAGTTTTGTTTGGTTTTCTATCTCAGGTAAAGACAAATTCATCTACATAAAAACTATTATTTCTTCTAGCATCATAAAAAATAGTATTAGAAACCTGTTCTCATCCTCTATAAATCGCTAGATATCAAGTTAATTTTGAAACTGGTACTTTTACTCTAATAGTATTATTAAATACGCTATCTATTTCAACTTTTGAATTACTTATTTTTACTTCTTCTTTGGCTTTATTTGGTAATCCATTACTAAGCATTAAAGTTACTTCAACCTTATTATCAATAACATCTCAAAAAACATAAGAGCTTATATTATATTCTTTATCTGAAGAATTAAATTCAAATAAATCGCTATAATTTCACAAAATTTCTACTTGTGCAAAATTTATTTCTCTACCTGCCTTATAGCTGCTTAATACAATTTCCTTATCTGTCACACTATATACTGTTGTAGTTTGTCCATTTACCATAACTTTTACATTTGCTTTTTCTGTTCAAAATTTTTCTCAATTAATAACTAATCTACGAATTTCATCTCCATTTGAATTAGTAGAAGCAACAATTTCTCAGATATATTTTATTTCTGGTTTATATCAAAGAGGTTTAAATTTAATTTCATTACTTTTATAATATTGATTTTCTACATAAATATCCACTTCTTTTTTATCTATTTCTGGAATTTTTATATAAAAACAATTATTTTTTAATTCTTTTGTTTCTTCAAAAAGTTTATTATTTATATAAAGGTCATCTTCATCAGTAAAATATTTTCAACAAATTTGCATTGTCTCTCCCACTCAAAAATTTGTATCTGTTTTTAAATAATCAATATGAATTAGGTCAAGAGGAATTTCAATCTTGTTTGATTTTTTACCATCAGCTATTACATATAATCATAATTTATTTAAATCGTTTGGAAGTGTTCAAAATAATGAAGTAAGCGTAGAATTTTTTAAATCAAACTTTCCAGATTCTAAAGTAACATTTATTTTAGGATAAAAGTTTTCTCACTGAATATAGATATCTCTACTTCATTTTTTTGTAAATTCTATTTTTTCTATATGAGGAAAAGCAAAACTCTCTATTAATGTTTCTCATTCACAAGTTAATTCCAATTTTCAATTATAAGCGTTATCAGCTTCTCTATGATTGTAATTCACTCTTGTTTCTCAGCTTTGAGTAAAATTTACATATTTATCATTTATTTTTAACTGAGTACATTTTCAAAAATCTTCTCATTTAATATTAACAACTGTCTTTTCAGATAACTCTGAGGAATAAGTTATTTCTTTTATTTTTGGTTCCTTTATTTCATTATCTTTGGCTAAAGTTAGATTAAATAATCAAAATAACAAAACAAAAGACAAAATTATTTTTTGTATTTTCATAAAAATTTTTTTAATAAATAAACTTATGTTTCATTATATATTAATAAATAACTATTTCAAATTTTTCCTTTAAATAAAGCTAGATTAATTTATTATTTAATTTTTAATTAATTTTTAAACAATAAAAAAAGACTCCCTATAAAGGAAAGTCTTTTTTGTTTGATGTATAAACAATGAATGTTTATTTAGCAGTAACTTCAGCACCAGTAGCGTATACTTTAGTGAAGATAGTACCAGATGTACCAGCAGCAAGACCACCAGTTAATGTACCTCCACCAAATGCACCATTACCACAAGTTTCAGTAGTAGTAATTGCGTTTCCAGCAGTACCAGAAGCATCAGCAGTAATAACAACTGTATCATCAGCAGTACTAGCTTTAGCATTAACTTTAGCAGCAGTTGTAGTATCACCATTAATAGCAGCAGCTAAGGCAGCAACAGCATCATCAGCAGTTACACCTCCAGATACATCAACAGCAACATCACCACCGATAGCACTATTAGTATCGAATTCGAATGTTCTACCATCGATTACAACAGTTTCACCATCAGCAACAACACCTGAGAATGTTAATGTTCCTGTAGCGTAATCAGCAGTACCATCTCTAAATTCAACAGTATCTCTGTTTAATTTAACAGTAACTTTAGCATCAGCATCAACTGAAGCATCGTTAGTAGCGTTTTCATTAACTTCTAGAGATAATACGAATGTAGTAGTACCATCAATCTTAGCAGCATCACCAGCTAATCCAGTATTTAAATTATCAAATGTATAGTTTCCGGCATTTAATTCAACAGAAGCTGTAGAAGCACCTGAATCTTTTTCTCTTAATTTAAGAGAGAATTTACCATCAGCTTGAGCATTTGGTTTAGTTATACCAGAAACAGCAATATCTGATGTTCTAAATACAACTTTCTTAAGAAGCGCTTTGATTGGATCATCACTAGCGTCTACATTAACTGTAGAAGTTGGAGTGATAACGATTTCAGCAACATCAATAAATGAAGTAACAGCAGGAGTATTGTCTAATTTCTTAAGATCAATACCAGCAATATCAGAAGCAATTAGAGTTACTTTCTTAGAAGTAGCATTACTTAAGTTAGCTGAAATGTCTTTATTAGAAGCATCACCTTCAATATCACCAGCAACAGTACCTTTAAGAGTGAAAGTAGTATTTAGTCCAGAAACAGCAGAAGCAGCATCAGGATCTAAGTCAACTTTTTTAACATCAGCAATTAAGTAGTATACTTCTTTATTTTCAGTATCAACTACTAAGTTTTCCATGTCTTCAAATTTAACAGCAACTTTATCAGAAGAAATAGTTACAGTACCATTACCTACAACAGTAGATTTGTTTTCTTTAACCATTCTAACGTTTTCGATAGAATCTCTGAATTCAGTAGCTAAGTCAGCAGAAGCGAATGAAGCAGTTTCAAAGTTTAAGTCTTTAACTTTAACTTTTTCTTTCTTAGCATCCATTTCTAATTTAGCAAGCATTACATTATCAGTACCACCTAATAGGAATCTATCAAAGTAGTTAAGGTCAGCTTCTTCAGAAGAATCGTTTTTAACGATATCAACATCAATAGTAAGAGCACCTTTGTTAGTTAATGAAATTACATTAGAGAATTTATCAGTTAAGTCACCACTAATATCAGCAGCAGCTAAGTTAGTACCAACTTCTTTATCTTCTGCATCAATATCAGTTGCAGCGTTGATAGCTAATCTAATCTTATCTGTATTATCATTAGCAGTAGTTATATCATCATCAGCACCATCAATTGCATCATCATCAGCTGATTTGAATTGAAGAGATACTTCCATATTTTGTTTATTAGAAGAACCTGCTTTGATAATTTCATCCATAGAAGTGAATTTAACAGTAGTACCATCAATTTCAGTAGTTTCTATAGTTTTAGTACCAATCTTTAAGAATGCTTTAGCAACAACTAAATCTAAGTTAACTTTATTATCACCAGTATTAGTGAATGTTAAGTTTCTAATTCTTACATCAGCTGAAGATCCAGCTTCAATAGTACCTTTATAAGCTTGAGTAATAACGTTTCCTAATACAACATCTTCAGAATCGATTTTGTTATTAGTAACTTCTAAACTAGCAGCTTTAATTTCTACGTTTCTAGTATCAAAACCAGAGTAAGAAGAAAGAACATCTTTAGCTAGAAGACTTCCAGCTCCTGTAACATTAGTATATGTTTTATCAGAGTCTTCATCTTCTAATTTAAATTCACCGTTTTGGAAATCAACAACGAATTTATATTTAGTACCTTTTCTTGCTTCTTTAGGAATATCAGCAGTTAATTTCATTTCTTTAGTTTCACCTTTTCTTAAAGTGATATCTTTGAATTCAACAGCAAAATATTTAAGGTCTGCATCAGCAGCAGGAGCTAAAGGATCAACTCCACCAAATTTAGTAACTGCATCAGCTAGTTTAACTTCATCTTCAGAAGAAATTCCACCTAATCTAATATCAGTTAATAATTCATCTTGAATTAAATCTTTAGTACCAACATCAGTAGCATTTTTACCATCAACTGTTAGTAAGATTTTAAATGATTCTAAGTTATAGTTACCTGAATTAGCTTTTAGGCTAAGAGTACCAAAATCAAAATCATCAACATCAACATTTGAAGCATCTTTATCAGCTCTAGTGAAAGAAGCAGTAATTTCAGAACCTTCAATAGTTAATTCTTCACTTACATCTAAGTTACCTGTGAATGTAGTGTTAGAAGTATTTCTAACTGGAGCATTAAATCCATTTTTATCACCGATAGCGTAAACATCATCTGATTTTTCAATTTGGAATTGAAGAGTATCAGCTGGTTCACCAGTAACTACACCTTTAAGTGCAAAGTAAACGTAAGCAGATTTTTCTTTAGGAAGAACATATCCTTCTCCAAAGTTAATTGTTACATAATCTTTAGCGAATGTTAAATTTTCAGCAACTTTTTTACCGTCAGCTTCAACATACATTCCTTCAATATTTGATTCATTAACTGAACCAGTTTGTTTTAATCTGATAGTTTTGATAGAGATATCTTCTTTATCATTATCATTTTTAATTTTCCAACCAGCTAATTTAGCATCTTCACCGATTGTAATTTTTTGACTAGCTTTATCAGCTCCTAGTACAAGGATACCTTGATTACTAATTTCAACTGATTCTAATTCAGCACCCGCAACAGGAGTTCCTTCTACAGAAGTAGAAGCTTTAACTTCAGTTACTTTAAGACCGAATACATCACCATTATTAGTATCAGCAATTTGAGCAGAAACTGTTAAAGTTTGAGTAGTTCCAGCTTTAACTGTAAAGTTATCTAAGAAGTCTAATTCAACGTTTAAGTCAGAACTAGAAACACTTCTTTGTCTAGTAACTTTTTCTCCTTCAGCGTTGTATAATACAACATCATCGATTTTACCAGCATCACCGAAACCGATAGAATCCATTTTAATTGTTTTTAATTCTACATCTTCATCACCAGCAGCAAAATCTAATTTTAACATAGTGATTCTAGGAGTTTGTTCTGGAATTCTTTCACCTTTTCTTGGAGAATCTGGAGAAAGAGAAACTTCTAATACTTTTCCTTCTACATCAGATGGAGTAGTAGGAGTAGTAGGTTCAGTTGGTTCAGTAGGAGTAGTAGGTTCAGTTGGTTCAGTTGGTTCAGTTGGTTTAACTGGATCTGTTGGTTCAGTAGGAGTTTCTTCTCCACAAGTACCAAAGATTTCACATAATTTAACTTCACCACCTTCTGAATCAGTAGGTTTTACTTCTAATGCGTTAGCACCAGCTGTAAAAATCCATCCTCTTTTAGCAGAAGTATTATAATCTGTAAAAGATTCAGCAATTATCTTATTAGCTACAGCAGATTCAACGTAGTCTTTTTGGTAGTTATCACCAGTTTCTACATTTATCCCTCTAGCTTTTTGGATAAATTTTAATGATTCCCATTTAGAGATGTTTCTATCAGCTCCAAATGTAGGGTTTCCTTTAACGAAACCTTTTGCTAAAGCAGCTTCAGCATATTTACATCCCCAATCTCCAGCTTGAAGATCAGCGAATTTTCCTTCACAAGTATCAGTAACTTCGATACCAGCAAGGTTAATCATAACTTTAGCCATTTCTCTTCTTGTAATGTTGTCTGTTAATTTATATTCAGCAACATTAGCAGAATTATCTTTGATAATTCCTTGACTGGCTAATTTATTAGCAGCTTCAATTTCAGCGCTTGCAGCAGCAGAAACGCTTGATACAGGAGCTACTATTGACAAAGTAATTGCTGTAGCGCTAACACCAGCAACTATTTTTTTCAATAAAGAATTACTCATATGTATTAAGTAATTAATAAAATAAATAAATAAACATTAATCAATGCTTATACATCGGTTAAAGCTTTAACCCAATGTTATAACCAATAACAAAGGGAAAATAACAACTAAATTTTCTTCCAATTAGTTATCATTATTCCCATTGTTATTTAAGTTTTTTAATTGATATTAAATATTCAACGCGATTTGTAATTGCAGAATATGTCAATGTTCATTAAACGCTTCGCATTATATTCATAAAAAGACGTAGGTCAAATAATATAATTCACATTTCACGTAATCTTCACATAAAAACAAACTTTTCTTACTTCTTCACACAATCTACACATTTACAATTCAAGTAGACCACCATCAATGTTTTATACATCTAATCCTTATTTCAAAGCTATCTAAGAATTTTATATCACTAGAAAATTCTAAACTCTCTCATGATTTAAATAATTTATTATAAATTAAATCTCCATATTCATCATATAAAGCAATTTCACTTATATAATGGTTTTCATCTTCCATTTCATGATTTAAAATATTTCAAAATAATTCTAAAATATTGTTATTGATTTCATAATTTATTAAGTGTTCTTGTTCAACTTTATTTAAAACTTTTGTCAACTTGTCTATATAATTAATTTCTTCTTTAATAAGGGAAAAATGTTCTTTTCATTCACCACAATGTGGACACTGCCAATCATTAGAAATGTCATCAAAAAAAGTTTGAGGCAGAATATTTTCTTCCTCAAATCAAAATGTTTCATCATAAATAAAATTGCAATTTGTACACAAATATCTTGCCATATTTTTATTTTCTTAATTATTTTTATAATAGAATAACTGTCTCTGAAATAGTATCAGCTAAATTCATAATCGGTTGCATAATCGCAATAGCTATTCATCATACAACCACTGCCATAAATACTATAATAAAAGGCTCAAGTAGCTTATTTATCATTCAAACTAAATTATCTACTTCTTCATCATAAAAATCCGCTACTTTTATAATTATTTTATCTAATTGCGCTGTTTGTTCTCAAACCTGAATCATTTGTACAAACATAACAGGAAATAATTTATCTCATTCTAACGCTTCCCAGATTTTTAATCATTGTTTTACATCTTCACGCACAAGCATAACTTTATCTCTATATGCTTCATTTCATAATGCTTCTGAAGTAATTCTTAAAGATTCTACAATTGACACTCAAGATGATAACAATCAAGACAACACTCTAGCAAATTTTGATAAAACTACTTTTTGTATAATTCATCAAAAAACTGGTACTCTAAGCATAAATCTATCAAATTGATATTTTCATCTTGGCGTTCTTTTCCATATCATAACAGAACCTATAATGAAAATTACTCATCATACCATTAGAGGCCAATGGTAAACAAAAGCATCTGATACTTTTATTAAAATTTGTGTTGAAGTAGGAAGTTTTGATTTATCAGAAAATATTTCTAATAACTTTGGCACTACCATAGTCATCATAACAGCAACTACTCAAATAACAACAACAACTATCATCGCTGGATACATAAGAGCAGACCTAATTTTTCAAGTTAGAGAAGCAACTTTTTCTACTTGTCAAGCTAAAGTCATCAAAGCATCTTTAAGCTTTCAAGTTTTTTCTCAAGATTCTACTATTCACCTTTCAGCTTCATCAAAACTTTTTGAATATAATCATAAACAATCTGATAAACTTGCTCATTCTTTTAATTTTTCTCTAAATTGTGATAAAATTCTTTTCATCACAGCATCTTTTTCTTGTTGTTCTAATATAGAAATAGATTTTAATAAACTTATTCAAGCATTTACCATCGTAGCAAGCATACGATAAAACATCACTTTTTGCTTTACTTTTATTGATTGTAAGTCTAAAAAGGTATCGTTTATCCTATCCATTAAAGGTTTTGATGTCTTTAATTCTAGTGAGGATTCTTGTTTCTTCTCATCCTCATCTAATATGAAAAAATCTGACATAATCTATTTTTATAAAATATTAATTTATCCATTTTGAGTTTTAGCTACTGAATATACTTCTTCAAGTGAAGTTAATCAATTTAATGCTTTAATAACTCAGTCCTGCTCAAGAGAAATCATTCAATCTTTTATCGCTTGTCTATTTATATTAAAAGCTGAATCTCAATTTAATACCATTTCTTTTATATTATCTGTAATTTCAAGCACTTCATATAATCATAATCTTCATTTATATCAAGTATGATCACATTTATCACATCAAACAGCTTTATAAAAAACTGGTGATTTTATCTTTTCTCCACATCTATTTTCTAATTCTTTTTTATCGGTTATAGACATAGCATGTTTTACATCTTTAATTGTTGTTTCTCAAATATCTTTTGCAGTAGCTTTTGCTTTACAATGAGGACAAAGTCTTCTTACTAGTCTTTGTGCTATAACTACATTAAAAGAAGCTGGAATTAAAAATGGAGGAACTCACATTTGAGTAACACGAGTAATAGTTTCAGCAGCTGAATTCGTATGAATTGTAGATAATACTAAATGTCAAGTAAGAGAAGCCTCTACTCAAATTTCAACAGTTTCTTTATCTCTTATTTCTCATACCATTATAATATCAGGGTCTTGTCTAAGAGCTGTTCTCAATCAATAAGCAAAAGTATATCAAATATCTGGCTTAACTTGTGATTGATTTATTCAATCAACTTGATTTTCAACAGGATCTTCAAGAGTCATTATATTAACTCAAATCTTATTTAATTTTGTTAAACAAGCATAAAGAGTAGTTGACTTACCAGAACCAGTAGGTCCACTTGTCAAAATAATACCATTTGGCATAGAAATAGCCTTCATAAGCAAATCGTAATTTTGTCATTCGACTCATAAATCTTCTAATTTTGGAATTTTTTTACTCTTATCCACGATACGCATCACTATTTTTTCTCCGTTTACAGTAGGAAGGGTAGAAACCCTCAGATCAAGAGGTTTACTGTTTATTGTTTGACTAATTCTTCAATCTTGAGGAACACGAGATTCATCTATTTTCAAATTAGCTAAAATTTTAAATCTAGCAACAATAGACGGATGTAAAAATGATTGATATTCTAAGATTTCTTTAAGTCATCCATCAACTCTATATCTAATCCTCACAAAAGATTCCAAAGGTTCAATATGAATATCTGAGCTATCTCATAAAACAGCTCCTAATATAATATAATCACATATTTTTTGTATGTCATCTCATGAATATATTAAATCTTTTAATGATTCTACTATTTCTTTATAATCCATTTTTATTTTTATTATTCTTTAATTAATTATTTTCAAGCATTAGCCGTATTAAGCCCTTCTTGAATATCATTTAGTGTTCATTCTAATTTTTTAAATACTTCCGCATAATCCACAAATTTATTGTACATCAAATTTATGTTTCAAGGTTTTTTATAATTCTTATAATCCGTTTGTATTTGAGTTGTTATACTATTTAAGTAATTAAAAATTTTTTGAGCATCTTTTCTAAAAAGTACTGCTTGATCTAAATTAGCTATAACATTTCTACTATTTAATTTGGCTATTTGATTAACTGCTAATTTTTTTAATTCTTTATATTTTTGATTTGTTAATTGAATAAACTGTTCTTTTTTATACTCTGGTTGTCATCTTACAAAAAATGTAACAATAACTTGAGCTTTAAATTCTTCTCTTGGTTTAGTTCTTTTTACGAAATTTGTAAAACTCTCACTTCTTCATCTTAAATTCAAAGAATTATCAAGATAATCTGGCATTATAATAGATTTTATTTCCATAATTGGATGAGCAAAAATATTCTTTTCATCATCTCATGGTATTCTATTTTTTAAATATCTATTTTGATTAATTTTTATAGCATCTCATATAACTTCAATATTTCAAACATTTTCTATATAGGTTACAAAATCCAAAAAATCTTTTTTTGAACCTATTAAATCAAGACTAATATCAAAACTATATATTCCGTTATCTATTTCAGAAAATTTTTCTAAATTATAATTTTCATCACTATCAACAGATATTAAATTTGCTATTCAAATATCTCATTTATTTTCCAAATTAAAAGCTTCTGCTAGTCTTTCTATATAAAGAATAAAATCTGTATCATCATAAATTCAAGTTATTTTTTCTTCTCATTCAATATCTCTTCAAATTAAATTTTTATCTCAGTAAAAAGGTAAAATTTTATTTAAACTCTCGCTTCTCTCTTTTACATCATCTGACAAAATTTTAGCTTCTAATTCTTCTTGTTTTTTAGTTAAAAAATCTAAATAATTTCAAACTCTACTTATAAAAAATAAATTATAAAAATTTTCTGATAAATTATCAAACAGTTTTTGATTATAAATTTTTTTAGCTTCTTTTTTTAATTCATCAACTTTTTTAGATAAAATTCATTTTTTTCTATATGTTTCTATTTGTCAAATTTCAGCTTTAAAATCTTCCCAAGAAAACCCTTCTTTTTGAATTTTATGATATTCATCTGCTGTTTTAGCTAAATCTAATTTTTTTGCTCAAATCTCAAAAACTTGCGGTAACAAAAAGAATAACACCACAGAAAGTATTATAATAGCATAAACATAATACATTATTCTACGCTTCAGATTATTACTATATTGTTCTAGTCTCATGATAATTTCTTAAAAATTAATAGTGTTACCTCATTCATATTTTAAATGAAGTCTTAAATCTGTTTTTTTCGATACTAATGGCTTATCAAAAACAGGATAAGAAGAAAAATTTCTTTGTTTTTCTATTAAACTAAATTTATTACTTTTTTCAAATTCTGCTTGAAATAAAGCAGCTAATGATTGACTTGTTCCATTAATATCCGTTTGCCAATCATAAGAATAAACTGTACAATCAGCCGTTATTTCTTCTTCTTTATCAATAGTAATGTTTTTGCATTCAATGTCAGACTTTCAAACCGATGAAAAACCTCTCTTCACATCATCAAATTCGCTTAAAATAGTCAATGGTCTAACTTTATTTTTTGTTTTATCTAAAAGAAAAACAATTTCCTTAGAGTTCATAAAATCCTCTACTTTATAAGTATTTGGAATAAGCCTTAAAGTTTTATCTAAGATTTGAAATTTTTCATTAGTAAGATTATTCTCATATTTTTCTTGAAGTGCTGTAACAGAACTACAACCTGCTGAATTATCAACATCAGCCTCTCCTGAAAATAAATTACAAGTCATAGGTGGCAAAAGCGTGTTTGTAGCATCACTTTTTTGAAACCAAACATAACTATGAGTTAAAACAACTGATATTATTAAAACTACAGTAACTCACAATAAAACATTCGTTATAATCTTCATTCTTTTGAGCTCTGGAGTTAACTCTAACTCTTGCTCTTCTTCCTCAAAATCATCCTCAAATCAAGAAGAAATCTCATCAAAAATGTTATCAGTCTCTACTATTTCAGGAGTTTTATTTTCTTCCTCAAAATTCATAATTTTTTACTTTTAAATTAGTATTTAGTACATAATAACACATTTTAAAAAAAAACGCAAAGATTTATCAATTGACTAAAAACAAAAAAAAAGGGTAATATATTTATACCCTTTTATTCAAAGCTTGAAAAAACTCTTGACTTTGTCATTTTCTTACAGTTATTTCATCTGGGAAAGCCTTATATAAAGCATTTCACCAGCCACTTGAATAAATTCTATCATCAAGTAATATTACAATTCATTTATCATTTTTATTTCTAATTAATCTTCAAAATCATTGTTTTAACTTAAGTATAGTTTTTGGAATTGAATAATCTCTAAAAGCATCTTTAAATAATTTACTTCTTGCTATAAAAATAGGGTCTGTCGGTACTGGAAAAGGAAATTTATGAATAACTAAATATTTCAAATCATCTCAAGAAATATCTACTCATTCCCAAAAGCTATCTGTTCACATTAAAACAGAATTTTTCGCATTTTCTTTAAAAAATTCAATTAATTTATTTTTCCCTCATCATATAGATTGAGAGAACAAAGTTATTCAATTATTTTTCAATTCACTATTTAATCACAAATAATATTCTTTAATTTTTGCAAAAGAAGTTAATAATAATAGTGTCTGTCATCAAACTATCAGCAAAAATTCTTTTAAAAATTTTATAATACTAACATCATTAAATTTTATACTTCATAAATCTGTCGGGATATATAGTAATGATTGCTTTTTATAATCAAAATCCGTTTCTAAAGCTATTTTATCAAAATCATCAGTAGACAACATTTTGTCTATATAATCAAAACTATCGCCTATTTTAAGAGTAGCACTAGTAAGTAGACAACTGTCTAGTTTATCCCAAAGTTTTTCTTTTAAGCTCTTTCAAGGATTAAGAAGCGTATAATAAAGATTTATTCAAGTATTTTCAGTAAAAAAACAAACTAAAATATAATCTTCTCTAGAAAGCGGGTTTTTCGAAATTTTTATTATATTTAAAATTTCTTCTAATTTCTCAATTTGTCCCATTATAGCAGCATATTCTTCATCATCATAATTATTAAAAATATCAAATAATTCTACTAATTTTATTTCAAATATATGACTAACTTCTTCATATTTTTCTAAAAAATCACTATAAAAATCATCTTTTAATAAAGTTGTAACATATCTTTGTTCTCAAAATACAGGAAACTTAGTAGACAAATAATCTGATAATATTTCAAAAATTTCCCTTAAATTGAATAAAAGTTGTTCTTTTATCTCTAAAATTTCTTTTTTATTTTTCTTATTTTTTTCTAAGATTTTTACTAATTCATCAAAAATTTCTGACACATAATTATAATTCATATTACTTTTCAAAGCATCTGTTGCAGTATCTTCAAGATTATGAGATTCGTCTATTATTAAATTATAATATTCTCAAATTATCGGCTTTGGAGCTTGCATATCTTGTAATAATAACGAATGATTTATTATCAAAATATTTGATTTTTGCGCATTATTTCTTGCTTTATAAATAAATTCTTCTTTCTTATACGGATTTTCATCACTTTCTACAGAAATATAATTGTCTGCTGTTATTTCCTTTAAAATAGGATATTCGTGAGGAAAAATATTTATTTCGTCAAGCTCTCAGTAGACAGTGTCTAGTAACCACATAGACAACTTTCAAAATAAAGCAGATTCTTCCCAACTCATATTATTTGAGTCTAAAGTAACTTTCTCTAAAAAAGGGAAAAGTCACAAATAATTACTTCTTCATTTTAATTTGGCATAAGAAAATTTTAAATCCAAGGTAGACAGCTTGTCTAGGTCTTTAAAAAACAATTGATCTTGCAAGTTTTTTGTTTTAGTTGAAATAATAACTCTATTTCAAGTCATCGTTGAATACTTAATTGATGGCAATGTATAAGCGTAAGTTTTACCTACTCAAGTAGGAGCTTCTATCAAAGTTTTCTTACTTTCAAATAAATTATCCCAAACAGCTTGTCACATTTCAATTTGATTTTGTCTACTTTCAAAATTGTCTATTTGACTAATATATTTATTATCAAAAATGTTTTTTTCATCAAAATTATTCGCATCTTCATCCTGGATTATCTCATTATATTGAAATTTTTTTATGCTTTTCAAAATTATATCTACAAATTTTTCACTGTCTATTTTTTTATCTTCTTCTATTAAATCCAAAAATTTTCTCAAATAAGCAACATTATTATCACTACTTTTTGATAAAGTATAATTTAAAATTTTTCTTTGATTTATCTTTAATTTTTTAGCATATTTAACCAGAAAAATGAATAAATCTTTTGTCGCCAACGTATCTTCCAAAGCTCTATGAAAATTCTCAGACTCAATATTCAAGTATCTTTTAGCCAAAGCTTCTAAATTAAGAGATTTTTCTTCTCTTAGTAAAATATTCGCCATAAAAAAAGTGTCGATATAAATGTTGTCTACAATGTCTACTCATGCGGCAACCAAAAATTTTATATCAAATTTAATATTATGTCAAACAATAACCAAGTCACCTATAAATTCTTCTATTTTTGTCTTAACTTCATCAAAAAAAGGTGCTTTTTCAACATCTTCATTGCTAATTCAAGTCAGATTTTGAATAAGCTCCGGAATAGGTTCAAATGGCTTTACAAAAGTCTCAAAAGTATCCACAACCTTTCAAGTATTTTCATCAAATTTAACGATTGCAATTTCTATAATTTCGTTATCAATAGCATCAAGTCAAGTTGTCTCCAAATCCAAACAAACAAACATCAAAAAAAAATTATAAACTAAACTCTTTTAATAAAAACAAATCTATTATAAACAAAAAATTTCAAAATAAAAAAGAAACTTGTAACAAAAAAAATTATGACATATCTAAAGCTTTCTCACAACAAATTTATAAAAAAAGTTGTTATAAAAAAATTACAAAACATAAAACTTATTAAAACAACTAAATAACTAATCAAAGTTTTATGATAATAATTTACTCAAAAAATTAATTTTAAACTTGATAAAAAATTAATAATAGATACTAATAAAAGCGCTATGAAATAAGATAAATCACTATTTAAAAATATTATGTTAATAAGTACATATGTTAATCATAAATTAATTCAAAAAGTCAATCATCATATCACAAAAAATTTCAAAAATTTTTTTTTCATAATTTTTTAAGCTTTAATTCATAATTTTTCAAATAAATTTTTCTTTTCTTTATTACTTAAATGAACATATTCTCAAGGCTCTAGACTTCATAATTCAATATTTTCTATTCTAATTCTTTTTAATGTCTTTACATCATATCATACGCGTTCAATCATTCTTCTTATTTGTCTATTTTTTCCCTCTGTTATAGTAATTTTTACTTTTCAACTGGATGCTCTTTTTACTTTAGCTCAAGCAGTATAACTTCATAAAATAAACATCGGTTTTTTAAGTTTATCTATAGCTTTATCGCTTATCGGTCAAAAAGTAGACACTAAATATTCCTTCTCATGATTATATTTTGGATGCATTAAAAAATTTGCTAATCTTCAATCATTCGTAAGCAAAATAAGTCAAGTTGTATCTTTATCAAGCCTTCAAATAGGAAAAACTCTTTCTTTTATGTCTACAATGTCTATAATAGCATTTTCCTTATATTGAGCGCAAGTTGTAACTATTCATCTAGGTTTATTTAATTTATAATAGACAAAGTTTTCTTGTATTTTGACAGCTTCGTCAAGTAATTCAACTTTGTCTACTTTGCTATTAATTTTTTGTCAAACTTCAGCAATTTTTCAATTTACTTTAACTAATCATTTAGAGATATATTCCTCTGCTTTTCTACGGGAACAAATTCCTGCCTGACTTAAATATTTTTGAAGTCTCATTTCTTCCATAATTTTTTATTTTTTTAATCAATAGATATTGTCGTTTTCACTTTTAATTTTCATTTTACGGTAAATCCAGAAGCTCTTTTATGACCTCATCAACCATATTTAGAAGCAACCTCTGTCAAATCAACATCTTCTCTAACTGTTCTTAAAGAACCTTTGATATTTTCTCAATTTTGTGATAAAAGCATAGAATAATTCACGCCTTCACATTCGTTTAATATAGAAACAACAGGAGAAATATCTCACAATTCTACTCAATACATCATCATCTCTTCGTGGCTTATAAATCAGTTTAAAACATTATTTCAATCAATAAAACAATTTGACAAAACTCTTCACCAAGCCTTTAATTTATTCACATTGTTGTTTTTAAATAAATTTTTGATAATAATTTGGGTGTCTACCCCTAATTTTACTATCTCTCAAGCTATTTTATAAGTTCTATCCAATACATTTGCATTTTTAAATCCTAATGTATCACTATAAATTCAAGTAAGTAGACAAAGTCATGCTTTTTTGTCTACTTTCAATCCTGTTTTTGTAGCAAAATCGTATAATATCGCTGTTGCTGATGAAAATGTACTGTCTACAATATTCACATTTCAAAAATTCGTATTCGTATAATGATGGTCAATATTTATAACGTTTTTTAACTGTTTTTTATCAAAAGAAAAATTATCACTTTCTGCTCTAGTTTCATCACTACAATCAAGAAAAACAACTAAATCATAACTTCAAATATTAGCATTATTTTTTATTTTATTGACTCAAGGTAAAAAATGATATTTTTCACTTATTTTATCATTACATAAAATATCTACTTTTTTAAAAAAACAACTTTTTTCAACAATATATTTAAATCCTAAACAAGAGCCAATAGAATCTCCATCAGGATTAACATGTCAAATAGCTAAAATTTTTTTAGCCTCTTTTATTTTATTATAAGCCATTTCATAAGTATTTTGTTCCTTCATATTCCCCAATATTAAAGTTAAACAAGGTTCAATAATAATACTTTTATGTAATTTTGCAAATATAAATTAATTGATTTTATATATTTTTTGTTTCTAATTATTTTTAAGTATTTGAACTTCGTTCACTAAATCAATTTGATATTCCTTTTTTACTTTATTTTGAGCTAATTTCATCAAATCTAATAAATCTTTAAAAGTTGCATTTCAATCACTCATTAAAAAATTTCCATGTTTTTCAGAAAAAAACGCTCATCATAATTTATATCACTTGAGTCATACTGCATCTATAAGTCTTCAAGCAGAATCTCACTGCGGATTTTTAAAAAATGACCCACAACAAAATCACTTTGGCTGTTTATTTTCTCTAAATTCAATATTGTCTACCTGCGAAGAATATTTTTCTTCAACTTTAGATAAATCAAATTTTACGCTTATAATAAAGTATTTTCAAGTTTTTTTAGGCTTACTGTTTCTATATTCAAAAAACATTTCCTGTCTACTTAACTCTAATCTTTGTCCACTTTCTAAATCTAAAACTAGTGCTGATAAAAAGTTATTTTCAGCTTCAAGTCAAAAACATCAAGCATTTCAAAATACAGCTCATCCAACACTTCAAGGTAATCCAATAAATCTATGCCAAACTTTATTATCATATTTTTCTTCAACTATTTCAGCTAAATAAGAAATCATTTCGTTACTATACGCTTCCAAAATTTTATTATTTTCATCATAATTATATCAAGACAAATTATTTTTTATAATCACTCAATTATATTCGTCAAAAGCAAATAAAATATTCGTCCCTGCTCATAAAATTTTATAACTTAAATTTTCTTGTCTACAAAAATTCACAATGTCTACTAACTTGTCTACATCATCTAGATTATTTATTTCAAAATAATATTTTGTTTTAGCTGGTGTTTTAAAACCTGATAAATGTCTTATATCCTTGTTTTCTTCTAAAAATTCTAGCATAAAATTTATAATTATTTATTATCAAAATATTGTTTTATAGCCTGTCCAGTATAACTTTTTTTATTTTTTACAATCTTTTTTATATCTCATTTGTCTACCACTTTTCCTCAAGCATCTCATCAAGTTGGTCCAATGTCTATAATATAATCACTATTCAAAATCACGTCCATATTATGCTCAATAACTAACACAGAATTACCTTTATCAACCAAAGAGTGAAGAATCTTAAGTAATTTTTCTACGTCTTGAAAATGAAGTCAAGTAGTCGGTTCATCTAAAATATAAAAAGTTTTTCAAGTCGAACGTTTAGATAATTCAGTCGCTAATTTTATTCTTTGAGCTTCTCATCCTGAAAGCGTAGTAGAGCTTTGTCAAAGTCTAAGATAACCTAATCATACTTTATTTAATACCTCTAAAATTTTTTTAATCTTAGGATGAGCAGAAAAGAAATCCAACGCCTCTTCAACTGTCATTTCAAGCACATCACTAATACTTTTTCATTTATACTTTATCGTCAAAGTTTCTTTATTAAATCTTTTTCATTTACAAGATTCACAAGTTACATAAACAGGAGGTAAAAAGTGCATTTCTACTTTTTTAACCCCATCTCAATCACAATTTTCACATCTTCATCATTTAGTGTTAAAACTAAATCTTCAAGGCTTATATCATCTAATTTTAGCCTCTTGCGTTTCTGAAAAAACATCTCTTATAAAAGTAAAAACTCAAGTATAAGTCGCAGGGTTAGAACGCGGTGTTCTACCAATTGGTGACTGGTCAATAATTACAACTTTGTCTAGTTTGTCTAGTCATTCTATCTTGTCTACTTTCCCTACACTTCTCCTCGCTCAATTAAGATTATTCGCTAAGTAAGGGGAAATAATATGATTAACTAATGATGATTTTCAACTACCTGAAACTCAAGTTACAACTGTCAAGTTTGACAAAGGAATGTCTACATTAACTTTCTTCAAATTATTTTGAGCCGCTCAATAAACACTCAAATAATCTACTATTTTTCTATCTTCCCTTTTTATATTAATAGTTTTTTCTCCTGATAAATAAGGTGCTGTTATAGATTTTTTATTTTTTAAAACTTTCTCTGGTGTCCCTTCTGCTATGACCAATCATCCATGTTTTCAAGCTCCAGGTCAAATGTCTATAATATGGTCACATTGTTTCATAATATCTTCATCATGTTCTACAACAATCAAAGTATTTCAAATATCTCTAAGCCTCTTCAAATTATCTATAAGCATCTGATTGTCTCTCGGATGAAGCCCAATAGAAGGTTCATCTAAAACATAAATTATCCCTTCTAATTTAGTTCAGATTTGCGTAGCAAGCCTTATTCTTTGTCCTTCTCAACCCGACAATGTCCCCGATTTACGAGAAATAGTAATATAACTAAGACCAACTCAAGACAAAAATTCTAACCTGTCTACTACATTTTTAAAAATTCATTTAATAATTTTCTCTTTATTTTTCGGATATTTATAATTTTTAAAAAATTCTATCGCTTTGTCAACAGATAAATCAGCAAGTTCTCAAATATTTTTTCATTCAATATAAATACTTAAAGATTCTGGTTTTAATCTACATCAGCTGCAGCTAGGACAAGGCATTAAAGTAGTAAATTCTTTTAATCTATCACTATCTCTATCACCACTAAAATATCTTCTTGATAAAGTATTAATTACTCACTCAAATCTAGAATGATAAGTATTTGTTCTCCCATCATCTGTCGTATGTTTTACTCTATATTTTTGTTCTCCAGTACCATACATAAGCAATTTTCTCTCTTCTTTTGTATAATTTTTATATGGAATATTAGTTTTAAATCAATGCTCTTTTCATACCTCTATCATCAAATTTATATAATAACTTCAAAAACCATGAGCAATAATAGCTCATTCCTCTATTGATAAATTCGGCTTAACTAAGCTAGACTCTAAAAAGACTGCTTTCTCTCATAATCCGTGACATTCCGTACAAGCTCAATAATGAGAATTAAATGAAAATGATGATATTGTCAATTCTTCAGGAATATGTCAACAACTCGAACACACAAAAATATTACTATATTTCACATTTTCTTTATTGTCTATATAGTCTATTTCAAGTAGTCATTCTCACGTTTTAAAAGCCAATTCAATAGAATCTTGTACTCTTTTATAATCTGTACTTTCTTCATCTGAAAAATCTTTTACAATAAGTCTGTCTACTACAACATAAATTTCATCATCTTTGTCTACTTTAATATTGTCATTTATAGTATAAATCTCTCAATTAAGAGAAAATCTAATGAATCATAAATTTAAAACTGTCTTTTTTACAAGCTCAAAACTTTTTTCTTCTCATCTCAAAATAGGAGCTTTTATAATAAATTTTTCTCACTCTTTTCTATTTGATAAATCTTCAAAAATACTCTCTAAACTATCTTTTTTTATAACACTTCCACATTTTATACATTTTCTCTCTCATAAATGCAAATAAAGAAGTTTATAATAATCATAAATTTCTGTTATTGTTCAAACAGTACTTCTAGGATTATTTGAAACCGTTTTTTGGTCAATAGAAATAGTAGGAGAAAGTCCTTGAATATCTACTACATCAGCCTCTTCTCACATACCTCAAACAAACATTCTCGCATAAGTCGATAAACTCTCCAAATACTTCTTTTTTCACTCATTATAAATAGTATGAAAAGCCAAAGATGACTTCCCACTCCCCGAAACTCAAGTAATAACTACAAGTTTATCCTTTGGAATATTTACATTAATGTTTTTTAAATTATGCGTTTTCGCTCAAATAACTTTTAACTCCTTAGACATCGAAAAATTATAACAAAATAAAAACTAATGGGACGCGATAGCCAAACCTATAATTTCATCAGGTTTTCCCTTTATAATATGCTTACTAATCTCATTTAAAGTACTTCAAGTCGTCACAACATCATCAACTATCACTATTTTTTTTCCGTCCATACATTGTACATATTTTTTATTAATTTCAAAGGCTTTATTTAAGTTATTTTTTCTTTCCTCTGGAGAACTGTCTACTTGCGCCCTTGTATTAGCTATTTTTGTCACTAATTCTACAACTTCTATATTTAACTTTTTTCAAATATGCCTAGCTAAAATTTCTGCCTGATTATATCACCTTCTATATTGTTTTTTCTTATGCATAGGCGCAAAAGTCAATATTATATTATCATTTTTTATATTAATATTTTTTTCTAATAATTCAGCCAAAATCTCTCAAAAATCTTCAAAAATATCTTTTTTAGAGTAATATTTTGCATTTTTTATTAATTTTGCTATTTTTTTATTTTTATATTTTGTGAAAATAATAACTCTATCTAATAAAAAATTTTCTTTCTTTTTACACTCTTTATGTATTTTATATTTTTCATTATTATCCCCACAAATAAAACAAAAAGGAGAATATTTTTCTACCTTCTCCTTACATTTATCACACAAAAATTTTCATTCTACTGAACAAAAAATACATTTTTTCGGAGCTATTAAGTCTTTTAAAAATTTTATAATTTTTTCAAATTTCATAATATATTAATTTAAGAACCTGCAATAAAAAATATTATAAAAATAATCAAAAATACAATTATTCATCCTATTATTAACATAAAAAGTTAATTAAAAATTATTTTTCTAACTCTCTATAAAATTTACTCAAACTATCCACTCAAAAACCAGCTGCTCATTTTGCAAATACACTATAATTATCAGTCCTACTAACACTTCCCGCAATATCTAAATGCATAAACGGTTCTTCATTCAATATAAAATGTGATAAAATGATCCTCAAATTGTACTACCAGCATAAACTTTTTTATTACTAGTATTAACTACATCTGATACTGCCCCCGTTACTGCTTCTTTATAATAATTTCCAAAAGGCAATTCCCAATATTTTTCATAATGCTTTTTAGATTGATTCAAAAATTTATTTATAAATTATCTATTATCTCACATAATACCTGCATAATTGTGTCCCAAAGCGAATAAACAAGCTCAAGTCAATGTAGCAATAGTAGTTATAGAGTCTAGATTATAATTTTTACTCGCATAACTAATAGCGTCAGCTAAAATAAGTCTACCTTCTGCATCAGTATTAAGAATCTCTACTGTTTTTCAGCAATAAGATTTTATAATATCCCCTGGTCTATAAGCTTCGCTTCAAAGCATATTTTCAGCTAATGGAACGACTGCAATCAAATTCACATTTAAAACTTTATCATCTAATTCTTTCATTAAATGAATAACCGCTCCAGCTCCTCACATATCATCTTTCATAATAGGAAGCCATTCTGCTGTTTTTAGATTTAATCATCCTGAATCATAAGTAATTCATTTTCAAATAATAGCGTGAGTTGGCGCATTTTTATCCACTATTTTTTCAAAAATTATCATAGCAGGTTTATTTGCACTTCCTCATCATACTGCTTTGATTAAATTTAATCATTTTTTATCAATATCACTAGAATCAAAATATTTTACTTTTGTCTTTTTTAATTTAAAACTTTTTACATAATCTACGATTTTTTCAGGCGTTTTATCATTACTTCAAGTAGAAACTAAATCTCTATTTAAAATAATATTTTCAATAGTAGAATATCTTTTTTCTAAAATTTCATTATTGTCTGAAATAAAATATACTTCTAATTTATTTTTTTCTACTTGTTCTCCAGTTTTATATTTATCAAACTCATATTTAGCTAAAAAAGCCATATCTAAAAGTAGTATTTCTCTTTCTTCTTTGTTTGGAATTATAGTTAATTTTTTAGGTAATTTACTAAATTGCTCTCATAAAAATTCTTCTATTGTTTTTTCTTTTTTGTCTAAATAAAACAAAAAATAAATGTTTTCTATGTTTTCTTCTCATACAAAAATATTAAAACTTGTATTTTTTTTGTTTTCTAAAATTTTAGTAATTTTTTTATCAACATTATCTTCCCAATCAAAAATCTCATAATTTTTTAAATCAGCTTTTGATTCAATTAAAATTACTAAAGAAGTGTTTTTTCCATTTGTTAAACTATCTGTTATTTTTAGCATATTCTTCTAATTATTTTATATTTTAATATTAATTTATTTGCTTTAATTTATTATAGCTTGCAAAAAAATACAATGAGTCTAAAACCATTACAACTCAAAAATTAAACAAGCTAAACTCAGTATACATAAAAAATAAAATAAGTGAAACTATATTTATAAAATACGAAGAAAAACTGATAAAATAATAATCTTCCCTATATTTAAATTTAATAGTGTAATTAGCTAAAATAAATATAAAACTCGTAAATAATGAAATTACAAAAAAATCAAAAGCTTGATAATTTAATTTTAATATATTAAGCAGAATAAAATACCACACAAAAACTATATTGAACACCGATATCCCAAACGAAATATAGTTTTGGTACTTATAATGTATAAAATAATTAAACGCCGCTGAAAACGCAAGAGATAAGATTATAGCTAAATTTTTTCAAATAAAAATTAAATATCAAATTCAAACCAAAGTTCACAAATATAAAAATATTATTCATAAAATCCTAAGCGAAACGTAATATTTCTTAAATAAATTAATTCTGGTAAAAACAGAAAATAAGAAAAAAGAATAAAAAACAGATATAAAACTAAGCCAGAAATAAATATCTTGTTTAAATAAATAAAAATAACTATAAAAATAAATTATTGAAAATAAATAAATAAAAAAATATCTAAAAATAACTAAATCTATTCAATCAGAAAATCATAAATCCTGATTTTTTAAATTAGAAAAAAACAATAAAATTCAAAAAGAAATGATAATTAAAAAAGAATTTATAATATCTACTCAAGCAAAAACTTGATTATTATTTAATATAATATTTCAATAACTAAATAGATAAATAAGCGAAAATAATATAGAATTAATTTTTAAAAAATCATAAATTAATTTATTTTTTGGCAGTAATAAATATGTCAAAATAGTAATTATATTTATTCAAAAAATTATTTGAGAAAGACTAATATTATAAGTTTGTCCAATAAAATAAATTCAAATATACAGCATTCAAAAGCCAATATAATAAGAAAAACTATACAAAATGTCTTGCCAAAAATCTTTTGAAATAATATTATCTAGTGAAAATTTTCATTTTTTTAATTCTTCAAATTCATCTCATTCTTCTAAAAATTCTTCATCATCTTCATTATTTTCATCCTCAGATTTTTTTATTTTTTTATTAGATGATAAAAAATATACAAAACTTAAAATTCAAAATATTCAAAATCAAGCAGCTTCAATAAGCAAATTTCTAGTAGTATAAACTTGGCTTAATAAATAAAACACTCAAGAATATATCAAACTAATAAATAAAAATAAATATCACATAAAGAAAAAATTAGCAGTAATTTTTAAAAATTAACTGCTAAAAATATAATTATAAACCAGAAAAATGCAACTCATAAAACAAGAGAAATTAATCATCTTATAAAATATGCTATAATCAAGAATATTTGAGTGATGATAAAATATAATATTCAAGTCTTACTAAAAGTTAATCATGAATCAAATAAATAATTTCATGACATCACTATTATTATTGCAATTCAGTATAATAAAGTTAGAAGTAATAATGGATCTTTTAAGAAATTTATAAATTTCAAAACTTTATCTAAAAAGTATAAATATCATTTTTTTACTCTTGTATAAGAAAATTTATTTCATCTAATTTTATTTTTTAATAAACTTATATTTTGATTTATTACAGCTCTTTTTAGAACTAATTTATCTTTTGTTTCTAAAAATTTTCAAAATGGCAATAAAAATACATAAAATTCTTTTAACATTTCCTTATGTGTTTCTCTTAATTTTGCTTTATATTTATATAAAAGAGATAATGTTTTTAAATAATTATGACTTGTTTTATCTATTTTTATTTTTTGTTTTTTCTCTTTCTTTTCTTGTTTAAAAAATTCTTTTAATATATTAAAATATTTTTGAGCTATAAACTTAATATCTTTTTCTTTTTCTATAAATTGTTTTCTAGATCACATTTGTTTTAATAAAGAATTCGTTTCTTTTAGCGAATCTTTATATTTTTGTGATTTTTTTTGTTCTAGTCATATTAATTCTATTTCTCATAGTTTTAATAACGCTTTTTCTCAAACTTCTTTTAGTCTATCAATATTTGTTGATTTTTTTATTTTAATTATAGCCTCTCTTAATTTCATTAAAGTTTCTCTCTTTTCTGAAGTTAGTTTTATATGACTATCTGGAGCTAATATTTTTTCTAACTTAAATATTACAAAATCTATTGTTTTTTGAGTTTTTTCTAATGTTTTTTGTGCAAAAAATGGATCTTGTTTTTTAGTTTTTTCAAATTTTGATTTAGTAGGTTTAGTTCATCATAATTTTTTCTCTTTATAAATTCTATATTGTTCTAACAACGAATTCATAAGTAATCATTTTTGTTTTTCATCTATTTTTTGGTCATCATAAAGATAAACTATATTATATTTTAAGTCTTCTACTAATTTTATATAAATTTTCAAAATATCTTTTCAGATAATAGTTCACGATTTTTTTTGTCAATCAATAATAGCATCGAAATAAAATTTTTTTCATTTTATATCAACGTTTTCAACTTCTTTAAGCGATAATATAGTATATCACTCTTTATGTATTTTATCTTTTGCTTCTGCTATATTCGACGCTTTTACGATGATGTTATATCTCTTCGTTCATTTCGATACAGAAGCCTTATAATTCTTCATCATGATACTATTATTATTTGTTTTTAATTATTTTTTTATGCAGCATATAAATCTCAAGTTTCTAATCAATGTTTTATTCATTTTTGAGCAGCAAATGGCATTGCTTCTGCAAATAATGTTTCAACTCTAAAATGTTGTTCATTATTTATATTTCAAATTTCTACTCTTGCTCTCATATCAATTGCTTCATTCTGAATTTTTTGAGATTCAATTTTAGCTTCAGCTTGTATTGAATTAATGTTTGTTGTTAACTTATTAACTAATTCTGTATCTCATACTTTTTTAGCAGTAGCTAAAATATCATGAACTTTTGGTTTTTGTTCTTTAGCTTGTTCACTTAAACTTAATCCTTCTAGATTATTATTTGTTTCATTTCCTGTTACTGACATAATTTTTAAAGGTTATTAAGTAAAAAATTCACCGAATTTATTTCTTCTTGCTTATTTTTTGCATCTTTTTTTCTCATTCATTCTACTGAAGAAAAATTTGTTTTATATATTTCTCAAATGTTTTCTATTTCTATTTGTTTTACAAATTTTGTTATAGAAACATACAATTTATCTAGCTCTTCATCTCATAATACATCTAATGATTCTCTGTATAATTCTTTTTGGCGTTCAGGAATTCTAAGATTATTTAAAACGCTTTTTATAAGATGAATTTTTCTAGACTTTTTGGTTTGTTTCTTAAAAAAATCAAAAAGCATAATTATTTTTATTTATCATATAATAATTTTCACAACTTTATTTTATCATAATTTTTAAAATAAAACAAATTTTAGACTATAAAAATTTTATTTTATAATTTTTAATTTCTTTTTATTAGTTATTATTATAAATATATTAAATTAATTATAGTAGTATTATATAGTAAAAAATGTTAAATTTATTTTTTGGCTTTGTTAAAACAAGTCAAATATTTTTTATTTTTTTTACTTGTTAAAAATACATAATTTACGGCTTATTATATATAAAAAATAGTTTTTAACAATATTTTAAATAAAAATTATTTTTTAACTTGATTTGAGTTTTTTTAATAAACGGTTATTATAAACTTGTTTAATAAAATTTATTTATTTATAATAAAAAATGAACACAAAAAATAATAGAGTGATATTTTTGTCAGCAATTTTGATTTTTTTAACATGAGTTTTAACAGGTTTTTGAACATTGTTTATTATTCCTCAATATAGAGCTAAAATCGAAGATGTTAAAAAAGTAGACATAAAAACTCAAATCGCAGAAAATAAAGAAAAACTTAACCTAAGTGAATTTTGGAAAATTTATTCAATTGTTAAAAACAATTATTATGACGCAGATAAAATAACAGATTTACAGTCACAAGAGGGAATAATAAGGGGATTTATAAAATGATTATGAGATCCTCATAGTGAATATTTTAACACTCAGGAAAATAAAGAATTTGATAAATATGTTAATTCTTGATTTGAATGAATCTGAGCTTATATAGAAGAAAACCCGTTATGAATAAGAATAAGTAAAGTAATGAAAGGTTCTCCAGCAGAAAAAGCTTGAATAATAACTTGAGATATTTTAGTAAAATCTTGAGATATAGAATTAGCTTGATTAGAAATAAATGAAGCTAGGAATCATATAAAATGAAAATCATGAAGTAAAGCAATTTTTACTATTTATAGACAAGGAGAAGAAGATTTTATAACAAAAGAAGTTATTAGAGGACTTGTTACTGTTCCATCTGTTTTTTCTGAAAAAATAGATAGTTTATGATATATTTGAATTAATAAATTTGCTGACCATACGTCAGAGGAATTTGAAAAACAATTAACAAAATTAGAAAAAGAAAAAATAGATTGATTGATTATAGACTTAAGATTAAATTGATGATGATATTTATTTTCAGCAGTACAAATTGCTTCTAATTTTATAAAGTGAGATGAGACAATTGTTACTACAAAATATAAAAAATTCTGGCAAAATGAAGTTTATACAAGTATAAATGGATGAATTATTTTTGATAAACCTGTTGTTATTTTGATAGATAGAAATTCAGCTTCTGCTTCAGAAATACTAGCTCTAGCAATGAAAGATTATAAAAAAGCGATTTTAGTATGAGAGAAATCTTATGGAAAATGAAGTGTTCAAGCGCCAATTCCTTTAGATAATTGAGATATGTTAAAATTAACTATTGCAAAATGGTTTTCTCCAAAAGATAAAAATATAGATTGAGAGGGAATAGAGCCAGATATAGAAATAAAATTCAAAAAAGAAGATTATAAGAATTTATATGATAGACAGTTTGAACAGGCAAAAGAAATTTTAAATAAATATATAGAAAATAAAAATTTAGAAAAAACTATAAATCACTTTAACAATTTAAATAATAATCAAGAAAAAAATGGCGAAGACACTAATAGATAGTAGAACAGGAGAAGAAGTCTTACTTGTTAAAAAAAGAAAATATAAAAAAAAGAAAAGTTCTTTTAAAACATTATTATTTTTAATTATTTTATTTTTAATGTTTTACTTAAATTTATCTAATATTGAAACTCTTATGACTTTTCCTTGAATGTGAAAAGACACTTTACAAGAGCATTGAATGGAAAAAATTTATGCTGATTATAGCGAATGAAAAGTTGTTTGATTATTTTTAGATAATGGCGTGCAAGATACTATTATCTATTTTCATTGAAATTGAGAAAATCTAAATTATTTTTATCAAGATATGCAATATTTAGGGGATTTATGATATAATGTAATAGCTCCAGATTATCCTTCTTATAGCGAAACAGAAGGTTTTCCTTATGAAGAAAATGTTTATGCTGCTAATACTGCTTTTTTTGAAAAATTAATTAAAGAAAGAGGAATAAAACAAGAAAATTTAATTATTTATTGATATTCTGTTTGAAGTTGAAGTGCTGTTGAGTTTGCTAAAAATAATCCAAAAAGTAAAGCATTAGTTATAATGTCAGGATTTACTTCTCGTTATGGAATGAGTGAAAAATATTTTTGAATGTCAGTGCAAAAAATATTCTGATTAAAAAATAGTTTTAATAATAAAGAAAAATTAGCAAGCATTACTGTTCCTACTTTAATTATTCATGGAAATAAAGATAGTATCGTCCCTTATTATATGTGAGAACAAAATTTTGAAGCAAGTTGATTTAAGAATAAAAGATTTATAGAATTAGACTGAGCTGGACATAATTGAATTTTAGCTAACAGATTTTGAGATTCTACAAAAGAAAAAGTTATGAACATTGCTGATAACACAATGACAAAAAATTTAAAATATGGGCAAAGTTTAAAGTCTTATTTAAAATTATTTTTCGAATTAAAATGATGGAAACAAGATAAAATAAAATTAACTTGAGATAAAAAATTAGATATGCAATATTTATTTAATTTAGAAGATGATAATAGTTTGCTTAAATATGTCAGCGCTAAAAAAAGTTTTAATGATAAAAATTATGTTCCAGAAAATTTAATCGAAATAAAAAGTAAAAATTTAATAAAACAAAAATCATCAATGAAACTTAGACCAGAAGCAGTTTATAATTTAGAAAAAATGTGAGAAGATTTTTATAAGCAGTTTTGAAAAAAATTATTATTAGTGTCTACTTATAGAAGTTATAATACTCAAAAAGCGATAAAAGACTGATGATGTCCGGATGAATTTTGTAGTAAAGCTGGTTTTAGTGAACATCAAACTTGATTGGCTGTTGATTTATTTGAAGCGACGACTAAAACAGAATTTTTAAGTAAACCTCATTTAAAAAAATATTTTGAATGGTTAGAAGAAAATGCTCATAAATATTGATTTCATAATAGTTATCAAAAATGATTAGAAATTGATACTTATGTAGCTGAACCTTGGCATTGGAGATATTTATGACTTGAATTAGCTGAAATTTTAAAAGAAAATAACCTTACATTAGCGCAGTATTATAATTTATTAAATCCTAATTTAGAAACAAAATGATAAAAAAATTGGATATTTCGCAAGAATGGGAAAATGTTTTACAAGAAGAATTTCAAAAAGATTATTTTAAAAAAATAAAAAAAATTATTACTGATGATATTGAAAAATGAATAATGATTTATCCTCATCCAAAAAATTTTTTTAGAGCTTTTGAATTATGCGATTGGGATAATTTAAAAGTTGTAATAATTTGACAAGACCCATATCATTGACCAAATCAAGCTCATGGATTATGTTTTAGTGTACAAAGATGAGTTCAAAATCCACCAAGTCTTAGGAATATGTTTAAAGAATTAAAAACAGATTTAAATATAGAAAATAATGAGCATTGAAACTTAGAAAAATGGGCGCAGCAGTGAATATTGATGCTAAATGCTACATTATCTGTTAGAGCGTGAGAAGCTAATAGTCATAGTAATATTTGATGGCAAAATTTTACAGATGAAATTATAAAATATATTTCTGATAAAAAATCTTGAATAATTTTTGTTCTATGGGGAAATTATGCAAGAAGTAAGAAAAAAATAATAAATTTAGAAAAACATTTTATTTTAGAATGAGTTCATCCTTCTCCTTTGTCAGCTTCTAGATGATTTTTTTGATGTAAGCATTTTTCAAAAATAAATGACATTTTAGAGCAAAATAATAAGGAAAAAATAGATTGGAAAAATTAAAAAAAATAATAAAGATGGACTATAGATAGGGGCGTCGCGTATTACACGACGCCCCTTCGTGCGGAGCGACAAAGTCGCTCCGCACATCAATAATATTCATTATAAAA
>JAOARJ010000001.1 GCA_025210615.1 Candidatus Altimarinota bacterium
ATCTTGAAAGGCTTCCAATTCAGGCGCATATTTTCAAAATTTATCTTCTGCAGTATTTCTAATTAAAACAATATTTGACTTAAATTTTTCAAATGCTTTTTCAGAAATATTAAGAGTTTTTATCTTACCCATTACCATTTTTAAAGGTCATCACCAAACAACTCAAGCGGGGAAAAAATGAGCTCAAGCAAGAAGTCAAACCACATATCAAAGAATATATCAGACCTCTGCAGGTCCATCAATTCAATCTAAAATTTCGTCAAAAATCTGCTTATACTCCCTCAAAATCGTAGGCACTAAATCCATTAAAGAGCGTATAACTTCGTCAGGCACTAAATTCAAATCCACCACCGCTCAAAAATAATCCAAAACTCAATCAATTCATCAAGCGACCGTTCCTGCTGCGACTCTTCAAGTTTCCAAAACTGCAGGTTCTGCAAAATCAGGAATATAATTATTATCAATTATACTTTCTTCAAGCCACGCTTCAAAAGGTGCTTCATCATTTTTTCAATCTCAATATTGATAAATTTGGCTACTAGTTAAATCTTTTATTCAAGCCAAAACCATTTTAGCATCAACGGCTAAATGTTTTCTACAAAAATTAAAAGTGTTATAAACTCATTGAACATAATCGGCAGAAGTTAAATTTTCAGTATCATTTTTTTCAAGGAAAAATAACATATCTTGCAACTCCTCACCATAAAAATCATATCAATCAATCTTTCAATATCACGATAATTGGCTTCTCATTTCCATTAAAATCAGCCTAATATTCGGATTATTCTTATGCGTTCACATAATCAAATCGTCTAATCTTTTTATTTCTTTTTCAATCCTAGTTTCGCTTAAACTCTCGTTTATAGCGGATATTTTCGTGATTAAACTTTCTCTAGTTTTTATATGCACAAAATCGCTTCATTCTTCTCAAATATACTCTGAAAACGGCATCAGTTCTCAATCCTCGTAATAAAAAAAATCTTCATCAGGATAATTCATAAGCAAATCTTCCAAAATTTCTTTTTTGTCTTCTTGAGCTTCTTTTAAATTGTTTATTTGGCTTTGTAATCTTCTTTGTTCTATTTTTTGAGGCGAAAAAGAATCACCTGCGACTTCTTTTCTGTCAGGAGCTTTTTGGATAGTCAATGTTTCGCTATGTCATCAAAAAGTTTCAGCCATTTTTTACCTCTTATTTTTATTTCAATTTTATTATATCATTTTATAAATTATTTTGCAAGAGGTTAAATTTTTTGATTTTATATACAATCTAAAGGTAACAAAAATAGTAGAATAAAAAATTTTTATTTTATTCATTTTTATTTTTTTATATAATCTTTATGTCTAGACATCAAAAAATTAACTATTACTAATAAAATTTATTTATATAATTTTAATATATGATTAATAAAAAATATGAAATTATAATAAAAGAGGGTTATCTATTACCAAAGGGACTTTATTTTATGATTAAAGAAAAACAAACATATGTAACTCGATGTACTTATTTCTTTGTTACTGTATTTCAACTATTATTAAGTAGAATACAACTTTGAGAAACCGACGAATCTTTTATTGAAAATAGTTTCAAAGACCCAAATAATGAATATCATATAATTTTAGACTTAGATACATTAATGAAATTATTAAATGTAAAAAAAAATAATAAATATTACTTAAGAAAAAAATTTGCAAATGCCGATAAATATGAAGCTCACATTATAAGAGATGAGAATATATGTCTATATCCACCTATTAGTAAAAATAAAATAAAAGTATTTGAAAAAACTTACATAAACAATACAATTATTAAAGTTAAATTTTCCGAAGACTTTTTACAATATATAAACATCCCTTGTATAACATTCTTTAAAATGCTTGCCAAATAAAGCCCGCTCTAGTGCGGGCTTTTGTGTACTTTAAAAATAATCATCATTTTTTATTATTTTAAAAAATTCTTTTTCAAAGATAAATTCCTTTTTTAATATTGGTCATCTTCTATTTTTCAAAATATGTATATTTAACAAACTTCTATTACTATCTTCAAATCTTTCTTCTTTTTGTTCTATACTACTTAATGCAATAACAAAATCTGCATCTTCTTCTAAACTTCAAGAATCCCTTAGGTCATATAATTTAGGCTCTCTATTAAGCCTATTTTCAATATTTCTCGTCATTTGACTAACCACAATTATTGGTATATCTAATTCCAAAGCTAAATATTTTAATTTTCTACTCTTATTAGACATCTCTTGAACTCTATTTTCCTTTTCATCATTATATAATAATTGAATATAATCAACTATAACTAAATCAATACTTTCTTTAGAAACTAATTCTTTTATTTTCTCAATTAATTTATTTAAACTTCAATTTATTTCTTTTCATTCTTCTATAAAAATATTCATTTTAGATAATTCTTCTATTGCATATCAAACCCTAGCAAAACCATCATCTGACATATTTCAACTATCAATATTCAAATATCGAATTCCTGTAATACTTGAGATTAACTTATTTATAATAGTATCCCTTTTTTCCGAAAGAGAAACATATAATACTTTTTTCTTGTTTTTTGTATTATTCATCATAATATTAAGAGCTATTGAAGTTTTTCACTCTCAAGGTCTTCAAACTATTATTCAAAAATCTCATCATTTAATTAGTCATAAATGAGTATCTAAAAAATCATAATTGGTCTTTATATATAAATTATCTAAAATTTCAGGATGTTCATTTTTTTCTGCAATTTCTTCAAATTTATCTTCAATTGCTTGTTTAAAATCATATACCATAATCAAAATTTATTATGTAAATATTTTACACAAAAGAATATCAAATTCTCTTACTTTTTCAAGTTTTTTTCGCTCTAATATCAAAATACATACTTAAATAATGTTTTTTTAATGTTTTTTATTTGACTTTTATAAAATAATATTATATACTATCTTCGTAAAGTTAAATCTTCGGATTTAATTAGTTCCTTAACATAAACTAGCTTGAGAGAATATAGACTTTGTATAAACTTAAAAGATTATATTTCCTTAATAATAAAAAATTATGAAAAAATACTGAAATTTAATAATAGACGATTTTCTACTAGAAAAACAAGTAAATGACTGATTAAGTTTTAAAAGTCTTGAAGCATATTACAGCTTATTTAACCTATTAATTAAAGATAACACTATAAAAATATGGGATACTCCAACTCTAACAACTAGAAATTTTAGAAGATTTCTTTGAAATTGTTTAATAGAAAGAAATTGGACTAGCTGAACATATAACACTTACAGAAAATATTTAAAAGTTTTTTGTAAATATCTAGTTCGTGAGCATTATTTAGAAGAAAATCCTATTGATGAAATTAAAAAAAGAATAGAAGATAAAAAACTACCTAAAGCATTAACTCACAATCAAGTTACGGAGCTTTTTACTGCCATAAATACTCTATATAATGACAATAATTATATAAGTATCAGAAATAAAACTTTAGTAACTACGCTTTTGTATACTTGACTTAGAAAAAGCGAGCTTTTAAATCTAAAAATTAGCGATATAAATTTGGAAGATTGATATTTAAAAGTCATCAAATGAAAAGGCTCTAAAGATAGAGTTGTACCATTAAAAAGAGAATTACAAAAAAAGCTACTTCTATTTTTACAAACTAGAATTAGCTTAAATTGTCAAAAAGATTATTTGTTCAGCTCTATGAGTTGAAACAGATTGCAAAATCGCGATATGCGTTTAATGATAGATAAAATCCGTTTATTTACTACCTTTCATTTTACTTGGCATATGTTACGCCATACTTTTGCAACAGAACTTGTAAGAAATAATTTTGACATATATAATATATCACAAATTTTATGACATTGCAAGGTGGAAACTACAAAAATTTATTTGAGTGTCGACACGCATAAGATTTGAGAACAAATGAATAAAATCCAAATGTTTGCTTAAAAAATAAAGTGTTCGTAAAAAACGAACAGTTCAAATATAATAAAAAAAATATTTATTAAAAATTAATAAAAATGAAAAAAATAAAATCTTTCGCACCTTTCTCCCGGCAGGGGGTCACAAAAGAAAAAACTCTCACATTTATATAGTAAGAGTTTGGCTTTGGTATCGTATTAATGGTGGGTGATATAGGATTTGAACCTATGACCCCCTGCTTGTAAGGCAGATGCTCTCGCCAACTGAGCTAATCACCCACTAATATTTAGTGGTGTATTCGCTTGAATTAAG